>NZ_JAAMFB010000048.1:2600-5100 GCF_013322225.1 Agrobacterium larrymoorei | reverse complement strand
TCAGTCTCGCAGTCAGGCTAGCTTATGCCATTGCACTCGACGACCGATTTCCGACCGGTCTGAGCTAACCATCGCGCGCCTCCGTTACTCTTTCGGAGGCGACCGCCCCAGTCAAACTACCCACCATACACTGTCCCGGATCCGGATAACGGACCGCGGTTAGACATCCACGAAGATAAGGGTGGTATTTCAAGGATGGCTCCACGCGAACTGGCGTCCACGCTTCAAAGCCTACCACCTATCCTACACATGCCTTGGCGAATGCCAGTGTAAAGCTATAGTAAAGGTGCACGGGGTCTTTCCGTCTGACCGCAGGAACCCCGCATCTTCACGGGGAATTCAATTTCACTGAGTCTATGTTGGAGACAGCGGGGAAGTCGTTACGCCATTCGTGCAGGTCGGAACTTACCCGACAAGGAATTTCGCTACCTTAGGACCGTTATAGTTACGGCCGCCGTTTACTGGGGCTTCAGTTCAAAGCTTGCACCTCTCCCTTTAACCTTCCAGCACCGGGCAGGCGTCAGACCCTATACGTCGTATTGCTACTTCGCAGAGCCCTGTGTTTTTGATAAACAGTCGCTACCCCCTGGTCTGTGCCACCCCAATAGAGTTGCCTCAATTGGGGTCACGCTTCTTCCGAAGTTACGCGTGCAATTTGCCGAGTTCCTTCAACATAGTTCTCTCAAGCGCCTTGGTATACTCTACCTGACCACCTGTGTCGGTTTCGGGTACGGTCTATACGGTGGAGCTATTTCCTGGAACCTCTTCGCCGCACACTCAATCCAATAAGAATGTACAACACACGAGATCCGTCACTACCACCAGGCCCACGAATATTAACGTGGTTCCCATCGACTACGCGTGTCCGCCTCGTCTTAGGGGCCGGCTAACCCTGCTCAGATTAACTTTAAGCAGGAACCCTTGGTCTTTCGGCGAGGGAGTCTCTCACTCCCTTTATCGTTACTCATGTCAACATTCGCACTTCCGATATCTCCAGAGTTTCTCACGAATACTCCTTCACAGACTTACGGAACGCTCCGCTACCACACATCTTACGATGTATCCTCAGCTTCGGTGCATGGCTTTAGCCCCGTTACATTTTCGGCGCAAAGACCCTTATTTAGACCAGTGAGCTGTTACGCTTTCTTTAAATGATGGCTGCTTCTAAGCCAACATCCTGGTTGTTTTGGGATCCTCACATCCTTTCCCACTTAGCCATGACTTGGGGACCTTAGCTGGAGGTCAGGGTTGTTGCCCTCTTCACGACGGACGTTAGCACCCGCCGTGTGTCTGCCGACTAGTACTCCTCGGTATTCGGAGTTTGGTTAGGATCAGTAAGACGGTGAGTCCCCATAGCCCATCCAGTGCTCTACCCCCGAGGGTATTCGGTCGACGCTCTACCTAAATAGATTTCGCGGAGAACCAGCTATTTCCGAGTTTGATTGGCCTTTCACCCCTAGCCACAAGTCATCCCAATCTATTGCAACAGATATGGGTTCGGCCCTCCAGTTGGTGTTACCCAACCTTCAGCCTGCTCATGGCTAGATCACTCGGTTTCGGGTCTAATGCAACGAACTGAACGCCCTGTTCAGACTCGCTTTCGCTACGCCTACACCTACCGGCTTAAGCTTGCTCGTTACACTAAGTCGTTGACCCATTATACAAAAGGTACGCCGTCACTCTTTCGAGCTCCGACTGCTTGTAGGCATCCGGTTTCAGGTTCTATTTCACTCCCCTCGTCGGGGTGCTTTTCACCTTTCCCTCACGGTACTTGTTCGCTATCGGTCATGCACGAGTACTTAGGCTTGGAGAGTGGTCTCCCCATGTTCAGACAGGATTTCACGTGTCCCGCCCTACTCAAGGACAATGACTGTTCTACGCGTACGGGGCTATCACCCGCTATGGCCGACCTTTCCAGATCGTTCCGCTTTATTCATCATCGCCACTGGCCTGGTCCGCGTTCGCTCGCCACTACTTACGGAGTCTCGGTTGATGTCCTTTCCTTCAGGTACTTAGATGTTTCAGTTCCCTGAGTTCGCTTCTAACACCCTATGTATTCAGGTGTAGATACCTCATTAACGATTTCTAGAAACCATTCCGGTTGCTATGTCCTACCCGGACGCGCCGGGTATTTGTTTTGTCTTCACGCTGTCGCGGCCAAGGCCGCTTCGCTACAGACGGTGCGCCGGACGACCGGCGACGCGCGTCTCGCGCTGTATCGCTGCCATACTCAACCTTGAGCAGGGCACCCATACAGGCCAGCGGCCGTCGGCAATCGTTTGCCGCGCCTTCGCAGTGCCAGCACTTCCAAAGGAAGTGCGATACGGCACGTGAGATCAAACAAATGCTAGACAAATCATTCCAACAGGAATGATTTTCTAGAAATCTGAGGTGGGTTGCCCCATTCGGATATCCATGGATCAAAGCTTATTCGCAGCTCCCCACGGCTTTTCGCAGCGTATCACGTCCTTCTTCGCCTGTGCATGCCAAGGCATCCACC
>NZ_JAAMFB010000047.1 GCF_013322225.1 Agrobacterium larrymoorei | reverse complement strand
CCCAACGTCAGCTCAAATATAACGCGGGGTGGAGCAGCCCGGTAGCTCGTCAGGCTCATAACCTGAAGGCCGCAGGTTCAAATCCTGCCCCCGCAACCACCGACACTTGTAACAGCTTCCATTCAGCCTCCGCCTCGGCGAATACGGCACGGAAGCGTTCAAGATATGCCAGCTTCTCAGATTGATTCTTAAACTCACCCGCCCTGATCCGGCGGGCGAACTCGTTTCTATGCCGCTCTGTGAGACCGGCACTGTATTCCTGGAACGCCTGCATCGAAGCACGGATTGCAGCAAGTTGACCGTAAATTGTGAGCTCCGTCGACTTGCCATCGGAGCTGGGCGAGATGACGACCTTCTGAACAAGCTGCCTCAGGAAGCTGAAATGTCGCTGAACTGTTTCATCTTGGCTAGCACCGGTACGCACAACTGCGGTGAGCGCGCCGATGACAGCGTTGTACATTGCCGGATTGATGATGAACGTCTTTGCGGGACCTTTTGTCTTTCTGGTGGTCATTGCGAGATTGGCTTCAATCTCATCACGCTGCTTCTGTAGCTCATCGAGCATCTTATCGAATGCCTCGATCTGCGGCTGTCCGTTCATAATACGCTGGGTGATTTGCTCTGCGACCACCTCTTGCCTGTGTGAAATATCCCGTAAGCTAGCGCGCAGCTTTCCTTCGTTGCGCTCACGGTTCGCTCCCGCAGCTAACAGCTGCTTGTTGATCTCATCCTGGATGGAAGCCGTGCTGTCGACCGAGAGCAGGCGGGCGGGAATGGCGTGGAGAACTCGCCTTTCCAACTCGTGTCGGCTGATGGTTTTGGAGTTGGGGCAAACGACGCCACCCAGATGTTCGATGGGGAGCTTCTTCTGGCGATTGGTGCAGCCGTACCGGTCCTTTGCCATGATCGCGTAGGGACCGCTGCAATGGCTGCACTCAAGCAATCCACTGAGAAGATAGGAGGGTCGATGAGTACGGTTTAACCGGTTGGTTGTCGTATGGCTGAAACTCGCCTCGACTTCCATCTGGCGTTTCTTAACCTTCGCCCACAGCTCGTCGGACACGATACGCAGCTCAGGTACCTCGCCGACCACCCACTCGCTTTTATCATTCATCCGCGCTTCACGATTCTCCGTCTCGGGGTTCTTTCGGAAATTGCGCCGGTTGAATACGAGGCGACCAATATAGGTCTCGTTGTTGAGAATCCCGGCACCACGATCTCGATGACCGCGGATGGCCGTGTCACGCCATTTAAGCCCGCGAGGGCCTGGTACGGGGGGCAAACGTCCATTGAGTTCGACAGCCAATTCTTTCGGTGACCTTCCGAGCACGTATTGTTCGAATAGCCATCTGACGATCTCGGCCTGCTCCTCGTCAATCTCCCGTTCACCTGGAATACGATCGCCTTTGACGTCATAGACGAGCTTTGCCCTGTAGCCGTAGGCAATCCCTCCAGCTGCCCGCCCTTTCTTGACGGAGGTCTTCATCCCCTCCCGCGTACGGTAACGGGTTTGTTCGATCATGTCGTGACTGATGATCGAACGAAGACCGAGCTCCATGTCATTAACTGCGGAGCTGTTCTGGACTGTCCAGAGCTCAACACCATGGTGTCGAAGCTGTTTGAGAATGCCGGAGCTGTGTTCCATGTCTCGGGAGATGCGGTCGACCGAAACGCAAAGAAGAACGTGGATATCGCCGCGCTTGATACGGCGCAGGACGTTTTGGATGCCGGGCCGTGACTTCAGTTTCGTCCCACTGATCGCTCGATCTTCGATGGTCTCGGTAATCGTCCAGCCGCGCTCGCGAGCGAACTCCCTGCCGAGCGCTACCTGCGTCTCAATGGATTGTTCATCCTGGCGATCAGTCGAATAGCGGGCGTAGAATAGGACGTTCTTGGTCATGATGGCTCTGCGAAGCTCATAAGTGAATAATACCTAACGGAAATTTTGCCGTTCCAAGCCGGCGCGCGAAATTTTTGGCGTGCCGGCTGGGCTGTGGTTGGCAGATCAAATAGCCGCGGTACGATAAATGCCTTGCTCGAAAAGCTCTGGCGTTCCGTAGTGTCGGCGCATACCGACCGCATCCGCGAGAATGCCGGCACTTTGCTTGATCTGCAGCAGGTTCAGTACGAAATTCGTTTCGAATACGATCCCGAAATACAGATTGTCAGTCGTGTCGCGCCAAGTCGGATCGATGACCTTGTTATCGGCGTCAACGAGCCAGGCGTGTTGCACCGGAATCGGCAGTTCGGCGTCCATCGCATAACCTTCAGCGTACCGGATGCCGGTATCTCCCGCAGCCACTCGTGAGACAAGAACCTGCGTGGCGTTATCGAAGGCTTGCTTCCCAGGACCGCGGGTGAACCAGTCGGGATTTGTGTCCGTCGGTTCGAAGGTTCTTGCGTGTTGCAGCAAGGCGGTTGCCGGTCCAAAGCCTCGCTCCATCTCGGCGTTCATCTGGATGAACGTAAGGAGTTGTTCGAGGTAGGGATCGGACGTTGTTTCAATGTGATTAAGGTTGAAGGTATCAGTCATGATGATCTCCCTGCGCGTCGCGCATCGTTGTTCTTCGGTATGTCGGAAAAAACGATGACGGAACCGTGTGAGCCGGTATTTACCGTCGAGAGCTCTTGACGCAGGATCGGCTCTCCCTCACGCTCACAACCGCTTGGGACGACACTGTCGTGACTGTTCAAATAATCGATCTGGTGAAAATGGCAAGCGAGACGGTGGAGCGACTGCGGTCATCTCGTGGCTTGGTTAAAGAAAAGTTCTCAGCGGTTGACCTTGCGGGTAGTCTGCAGAAGCAGGAACCCTGACGTAGGTGGGCTCTTTGAGACCTGCTAGGTATCTTAGGCTGATTACCAGCTAGACCAAGCCGACCCATATAGGAAGTGCCGGCCTGCAGACTATTTCCGCCATAACAAACCTCTTGGGGATGACTGATGTAAACCCTTGATTGAGTTAGAAAATGCGTAATTACAATGCAGATTAAAAAATTTTGTCTCGCTGAATCTATTGGGGAATTTGGTGTGCGATTCCGCCGTAACGGCCCCTTTTCTGCTAAAAAACCATTAAAAACATGGAGTTGACAAAAGCGGTTGTAACACTTTTCCCAAACTCATGTCATCATTATCTCACGGTCGCTTATGAAGATCGGTCGAAAACGGAGACAGGAGACTTATGTCAAAATACACCCATAGGAAGAAGGATTCGGTCGATGAGGCCAATCCAGGCTCCACCCTCAGCCCGGCGCAGCAGGACGAACTGAAACGGCTCCGAGACGCCTTTCGGTCGCTCGGGCGTCGCACGACGGAACAGGCCTATGACATCGGCGATTACCTCTCGCGCGCAAAATCCATTCTCCCTGAGAAGGCTCTCGGCGCATGGGTTAAGGCGGTGTGCAAGTTCACGCCTAAGACCGGCCGAAACTATATGGCCGTCCATAACAACCTGATAGATTATAAGGAGCGGTTGGTGTCGATGGCTGTCGCCCCCACGGTCCTGTTTGTGCTGGCCTCAGCCAAACGGTCGGACATTGATCGCGTCATCACGGCGATCGAGAACGGCGAAACCCTGACCGTGACTCAGATAAAGGTCATGATCGGTATCCAGACCAAGCGCACAAGTGCCCATAGTGACGACGATCTTAATGTCGGTGGTCTTGCCGGGTTGCGGAAAGCTGCCGAGTTGAAGACGACGCAGGACGTCGCGCAGTTTCACGGTCTTATGTCGGCAGTCCTCAAGCAGGTCGAAAAGGCCATGGAGCCAATCGCCAAAGGGCGAGCGGTGAAGAAGGGGGAGCTCCAGGACGCGATCGTTTACGATTGCCGGCATGCCCACGACCTTCTCAACAGCATAGCGGCACCGATGAAAGCGGAAATGGTCGCAAGTGTGAATTGGCGGCCTGCACGTCTTCCAGAGGGTAGTGCATGGCGCAAGGTTCAGGCTTTGCTGCATCGTATGGGCGGGGTTGACGGTTGGCCCGATCGCACCGATTTCGTTGGCTGGCTTCAAGGCGAGGTCGTGCCGCTGCTGCGTTTTGTAGTCCACGGGGAGGCGTTGGCCTCTACTGAAGATGACGTGGCGGTCGTTGACACGCGTGACCTTGCGCAGCCGGCACCGGCAGGCCTGAGCGTGCGGGAGCGAAAGGGGCCTGAGGTGGCGCTGACCAAGATCAACAGATTGTTCAATGGCATGAGCGCGCCGAAACGGACAGCCAAGGCGAGGCGGAAAATCACTTCTGGAGCAGCCGTCCCGGCGTAACGTCGAGAAAGCCGTACCATGGCCCCGCGCGCGTCCAGCCACTAACGAAAATGTGGAATCACGACTAAGCGGCAAAACACGGAGACCGACTGCCTATCTTTCAGGGCTTCCAGGTGCTTCCAATGGCTGCGGGTTCATCGACTCCGCCAGGGAGATCGGTGAACTTTCTGGCGTCCTCGGGTCTTCTGCCAGGTTTGGTGGGATGAAGCATTTCATCTATCACCTGGTCTGCCGATGCTATCACACCCACATCCTCCAATCCCCGGAGCAATCCGACGGTTGAGATCAGGTGCAGATTTGGTGGTCGGTTGAACACCCTCAAGCCCGCGTCCTCAAACAAGATCGCGACAGGATCGCTGGCCCTAAGATAGCGTTCAAGGCCTCCTTCATCGGAGATGAAATCGACCATGGCGAGTTCTCCGGCGTTCTTTTTCAGCTTTTGTCCAAGTCGACGCTTTTGCCGTTCGGTTTCACCTATGTCTGTGCGCTCAATCACGAAAGGTGGAGAGTTGCCATCGATGAAGTCTTTAACTTCGGCATCTTTGAGGTAGGAAAAATCGCTGGTTAGTTCGTCGTAGACAGCGTCAACGACAACAATCCGCATATCCAGTTCGAGTAGAAGATCAAGCCGATCAGCCACCCACAGACTATTGATCGGACCGGCGTCGGGCAGGATGATCGTGCACCGCTTCATCCCATCCTCCAAAGCTTTGCGAAGGTGGCAGCCTGATTCTCGATTTCGTGTGCCGGGGGAAGAGGCATGGGAAGATCGGCATCGCCGAGCGCGACGAGCAGGTCGGCGTAGTCCCTCAGACCAAGGCGACGAACTGCCTCCCGTCTCGAGAGCATCCCTTTTGAGTACGCCAGAAGCGGGTCTTCATCCGAAATTTCTCTCTCCGGTTCGGTGATCGCCTCAAAATGCTCGCGCACGATCGCAGTCATAGTTGTCCGATTTTGCGCGGCATATGCTCTAACCTTCGCAACCAGTTCATCTGGCAAATTCATGGTCGTGTTCTTCAACATGCAGCAACCCTCCGTTTCTTCACATATATATGTGAATCAGGCGCGATTGACAAGGATTGTGCGTAACCATGCCTGCGGAGATATCTTCAACACCATGGCATGCATACCTTGCCCCTATCATAAGGTTGGGGTCTCGGGACCTCGGTATGGATTCCACATTTTCGTTAGTGGCTGGCCGTGCGCGCGGGGCTTTTTTTGACCGGTGGTCGCCGCGTACCCCGTTAACCATACCGGTGCTCTTTGTTCCGGGTGTGTTCCAACCGGCTTGCCGGGCGTGAAACTCCGGGCTATGTCGACAGTGTCAGCAGAAAATGAGTACCTGCAGACACTTAGCGGCCCCCGTTGGTGCTACCAACACCTCACGGGGGCCTGACCCGCAACCTTCTTACGAAAGGCATTGGGCTATGTTGACCCTTACCTGCTTTGCTTCCGAACTGGAAGCTCCTCTGTCCCCCGATCCTGTCGATGGCCGCCTGTTGCCACGGAGCAGCTATTTGTCCCGTCGTTTTCGACGTGCCTGCGCACCATCAATCAACTGATCCACTCAACCGATCATCCCTTTTCTCGGACCCGGCTTCGTTTGAAGCTGGCTGGCTGCCGGATGCGGAAATGATTTCCGGGTCGGATGCCGTGGGTTCGAAGTTTGCGGGTTGGTCGCTACTGTCAGCAGGAGCACTAACATGACGACCATTCCCTCAGGCGCGTCTGGCGCGCCAGCCTATTCGTATGCCGTCGATCTCGATGCATTACAGCCGCGCTTCGACATCCTCATTGACGAACTGTCTACTCAGCCTTTTTCCGCCAGCGCACTATCCAACGCGCTTGCTGGCGGGGTCAATGAAGCTGCGGCAATCCTGCGCGCCATCCCTATTCAGGAGGGCAGGCTGCTTGAGCGCGGGATTGGCATCATCGCGGGCCTCAATCCTGACCTTGTTGTTCTGGCGCATAATCTGCGGCTACCGGTTACAAAGACCGCCCTTGAACTCGTCGAGAAAAACGATCCAAAGCATTTCCGGTCTCTAACCCTCGACGCCGATACCGGTGGGCGTAAGACCTACACGCCGGACCTGATCCTGTTGAACAGGAAAACGAAGATCGCCCACGTCATCGACGTCAAGCGCAGCCTCGGCTCTTACGAAGTCTCCCGCATCAACGAGCTGAAGAGCCGAATGTTGGCCGCCGCCCTCGTCGTACCCGATCTTCTCTACCGAGAGCATCGTCGGCTGGTGGTGGAGGAGGTCCGTGTCGTGATCCTGAATGCGGAGAACCAACGCTCCGACATTGACGGCGGCGTCTGGCCACTGCGCGATCTCGATCATCTCCTCGAGGTCGCCGATGCAGGCAAGGCAATCGGAATGTTGCGCGAGCACTTCCATGGCCGGATCGACGACAACTGGAGAATGGCAAGGGGCGGTTACACCCGACAAGCGGAACTGCCCCGCATTGACGATAATGCCGCTGACGCCCCGAAGGATGGGTTGTCGGGGCCGATAGAAGTCAGGCCGAATGAATGTAAGGTCGATTACGGCCACATCCGTGTTGGTTTTGCCCGTAGCCCTCGAACGGGTACGGGGTGACCGGCCAGCGAAACGTCTATTCCGATATTTTCCTCATCATTCACGCCGAACCTATGTTCGGCGACAGGAGACGTTCGCCATGCGCCGACCTACCTCAAATATTATCCCATTCCCGGGTCCCCACAGAGAAGACCGAGATTTTACATCGGTCACAAACGACCGGTCGAAGAGATTGGAGAAATTTAAGACCGCCGCCAAACAGAATGCGACCTCTCGGTCGCAGGTCATCCCCAAAGCCTTTGCAAGGTGTTCCGCGAATTCTACTACTCCGCCTGATCCAGCTGTCGTTGCCCAGGTCGTCATCGGCTTTGCTCGACGCAAGGGCATTGCCATGACCAGCATTCCCCAAACCTTCCGACAGCAGTTGCTTGCGTTGTGTGAAGCGGGCGATCCAACGGCTTTGATGCTGCGCGGCTGGCTCAGGGGCAATCGACAGTTCATGCCTCATGAAATCGGGGAGGGCGCGTGATGGAAACCCTGACCGATCGTATTACCCGCTATCTTATGGCTCGTGTTCACCGGCTTGCAGTCCTTGATCTCTATGAGCGTGCAGCGGGCGTGGGACTTCTGGAGCAGGCTTTCATCATCGAAGGGGATGAACAGTCCGGCACGGTTTGGCGTGTGCCAAAGCATTCTCTGCATCTCCTCCGTTCCGAACCGGTGAAGCTTCACGCTGAGTTAGGACGGCGTCTTCGCAGAGAACCTTACAAAACACCGACCTTTGATGTTCACGGACAAGACTTTGCTGAACCGGCCGTTGGAAAGGTTCGCTCGGCAACGAAGCGAAGAAGCAAGCAATATACATCGGCAACAGCCACGCGCGAAGCGTCCGTCCCTGCGTGTCGCCATGAGTTCCTGGCACAGCTTCGCAAGCATATTGCGCCGCCGAGCGTAGCCCATGTTGCTATCGCTTTACTGGTGGCGCGTGCCGTTGGTTCAAGCATTCCCGATCTGTCGTTGCTGTCGGCGGTCCTCCGAAACCCAGGAGCTTTCGTCCTGATCAAAGCACCGGTCGGACGGTTTGAGCGGCGATTTGTTTTTATGCTTGAAGATGGATTGATCCTACCGTGCTGGACAAAGCTCGAAGACGTTTATCGCAGCAATTCCGTTTGGGACGGCCATAGTGATCGCCGTCGAAAGAGGCCACGCAAGACGATTAAGAAACTTGTAGGGACGGACGTCCAAAAGGCGGTTGAACGGTCGTTGAGCAAGTCTCTCGTTGATGTCCTTCTCGAACGCTCGGCCCCGGTAGTTCTTGCCGATGAGACAGAGACCGCCCTTCCGCCCTTCGTCTCGATGACGGCCGACCTTGTGCTCGAGACTGCTGGTTTCGATCATGAGATGCTGGCGGAGCTTCTGCACATCTGTTGCGGCATCGCGCCGAAGCAATCCCTGCAGCAGCTGGAAAAGGCGGCATTTGATCTCAAGGGTCTGTCAATCAGAGGTGGCTCGGAAAATCTGCACAGCTAGGATAAGTGGAATTTCTGCCTGACTTCAGCTTAAATGCTGAGAACAGGAGATACCATGACGAGACGACCGCGCCGGAACCATAGCCCGGCTT
>NZ_JAAMFB010000046.1 GCF_013322225.1 Agrobacterium larrymoorei | reverse complement strand
ACTTCAACGCGCTGACGCCAATGATGGTGGCGGCATAATCGAGGCGGAAATCCACTTAGCGAAACGCCCGAAACTGTTCAAACAAACTGAGCCACCTCTTACCGCGCATTTGTAAGCCGCATAAATCGAAATGCATTAGCCCAAGGCTTTCCGCTGGAAACTGTCTCTCACAAGCACTTCCTCGATAGGCAATTGTCCACCCCGTGGCCAAGCTTCGGCAACAGGCTTTCCAATGGCCACGAACATTGAGATGGCATGATCGTCAGGCAGGTTGATGAGCTTGCCGACGGCATCAAGATCGATGCCTCCCATCGGGCAGGAACTATAGCCCAGTTCTTGCGCGGCCAGCATCAGCGTCATGGCGGCAAGACCTGAGGATTTCATGGCGTCGTCACGTTGGAGCCATTCACGACCGATGTAGAACTGCATCATCGAATTTGCCAGCTTCTCCGCCATCTCCGGTCCGGCAGAGCGGGCATAGCGGGTCGGCTCGGTTTTCCACGCCGAAAGATCCGCTGTCATGATCACGAGCAGGGATGCATCCGTGACCTGCGCTTGATCGTAGGACGCTGCCCGGATTTGGCTGAGCAGATCCTTGTCGCGAACGACGACGAAGCGCCAGGGCTGGGTGTTGCCGGGCGTTGGCGACAGCATGGCGAGCGAGATCAATCGCTCGATCTCCGCCTCAGTGATTTCATGGTTTGGATCGAACTGGCGGAACGACCGGCGAGTTTCAATGGCGGAAATAACGTTCATGGGGCTTCTCTTTGGACAATAGGCGTGCGCATAGGCACAAGCGCCGGGTTGCGGGCCTGGTTCGGGGGTGATTGAGGCGGGGTTCTCGTCTTGAGCCTAAGAGGCGAAGCCGTTGAACCTGCGTAGGATGCCGTCGATCACCCGTTCTGGAAGGTAACGGCGAAGGGCGCGTACCTGGCCGGATTGCTTGCCAGCGGAATAACGCAACTTCGGCTTCTTCGCCGTGGCAGCCTTTACGACCGTGTCGGCGACGACTTGGGGATCATCACCTTTTTCAACCCACGTGCGCATCAAGTTTTCGCTACGGATCCGCTCGGACTGATAGACAGGAAGCGGCTGATCTGCGCGTGTCAGATTTTCTTCGAACGAGGTGCGTGTCACGCCAGGCTGCACGAGCACGACACGGATGCCGAAGCTGCGCACCTCATGATCAAGCGATTCCGAATAGCCTTCGATTGCGTGCTTGGTCGAGGCGTAGAAGGCGTTGTACGGTGATGGGATAAGCCCAAGGATCGAGCTCATGTTGACGATGCGCCCGCTTTTCTGCTTGCGCATAACTGGCAGCACTGCGTTGACGACACGGGCGACGCCGAAGACGTTAACGTCGAACAGACGCTGAGCCTGAGTGATGGAGGACTCTTCCGCGCCGCCGAGCAGGCCTACCCCTGCATTGTTGACGACAAGGTCGATGCGGCCGGCCAGTTTGATGATCTCGGCAATCAGGGCCTGTACCGAGGCTTCGTCCGTCACGTCGCAGATGAGCATTGTGATGCCCTGCGGATTGGCCATCGGCTTGCGGCTGGTGCCGAACACACGATAGCCGGCCTGGACCAAGGATTTGGCCGTTACAAGCCCTATACCGGAGGAGGCGCCGGTCACCAGGGCAACGCCGTTGTTTCTGTTAGTCATGTCGTCAGCTTTCATTCGGTGTGGATCATCGTCTGGATCCGTGTTACTATCTTTTCGATATCGTGTCACTATCGAAAAGATACTAAATGAAAAATAGTTCGATTCCACAATGCCCCGTTGCCCGCGGCCTCGATTCTGTCGGCGACGCATGGAGCATTCTTGTACTCAGGGACGCCCATGCAGGCCTAACCCGTTTCGACCAGTTCCGGAAAAGCCTCGGCATCGTACCGACCATGCTAACGAAACGGCTCAAAGCGCTGACGGAGGATGGCTTGCTTGAAAAACGGCTCTATTCGGAAAAACCCCCGCGCGACGAATACATCCTTACGGATGCAGGCCGGGATTTCTTGCCGGTGCTGATGATGATCGGGGCGTGGGCGCACCGGCATTGCGGCGGCGACCTCGCCCGCTATGTCGATGTCGAAACAGGCGTCGAGATCGAGCCGATCGGAATAGATGCCGTGACAGGCGCGCAGCTCGGAACCCGGGCATTACGGATGAGCACTTCAAATGACGACTAAAGGCTTGTGCTACGCCCGTCGAATTCGGGTTTAGTTGCATTAAGGGACCGCAATGGCACTTTCCAGTCATTCAGGAAGATTCCGGCGATCATGGAAAACTAAACGGCCAATCTATACAGTGAAAGTGATCACGCCCAATCAAGCCGATCGACAAGAAAGAATCGGTGCGAACTACGGTCCTTGAGGCCGCTGAAACCTGCGACTTGGAGCGCTCGTGGCCAAAGCAAAGACATCTCTGACTGCCGTCGAGCGACGCGCAGAAGAACTCGACACCATTGCGTCCGTTCTGCCACTTGAGCGTCGGGACGAGCTTGCCGAGCTACTCACCGACCACGACATCGAAACGCTACGCCATCTGGTGAATGCCGGTATGGGGGCCAACACGCTTCGGGCGCTGACGTCGGATCTGGCCTATCTCGAAGCCTGGGGATTGGCCGCGACCGGGAACTCGCTCCCATGGCCGGCGCCCGAAGCGCTGCTGTTGAAATTCGTTGCACATCATCTGTGGGATCCGGAGAAGCGAGCCCTTGAACCAGATCACGGAATGCCCGCTAACATTGATCAATTGTTACGAGGTCAGGGCTTTCTGAAATCCACCGGCCCACATGCACCCGATACGGTGCGCCGCCGACTGGCGAGTTGGTCCACCCTCACGAAATGGCGTGGCCTTGATGGTGCCTTCGCCTCCCCTTCCATAAAACAGGCGATCCGTTTGGCTGTCCGTGCCGTTCCTCGGAAACGAAGCCGAAAGAGCGCCAAGGCTGTCACCGGTGATGTCCTGGCAAAGCTTCTTGCCACGTGTACCAGCGACAAGCTTCGCGATGTCAGAGATACGGCGATATTGATGGTCGCCTTTGCGTCGGGCGGTCGCCGACGTAGCGAGATCGCAGGCCTTCGCGTGGAACAGTTAACCGTGGAAGCCCCGATCGAGATGCCCGACGGCCCTCCCCTCCCCTCTCTCGCTATTCATCTTGGCCGGACCAAGACGACATCAGGCGAGCAAGACGACGTCGTCTATCTCGCCGGGCGACCTGTGGAAGCGCTTAACGCCTGGCTGGCAGCGGCAAAGATCGACAAGGGTTGTGTCTTCAGGGGGATCGGACGATGGGGTACCGTCTCCAAACGGGCGCTTGATCCGCAGTCGATCAATGCGATCCTTAAGCTGCGGGCGGAGATGGCGGGGTTGGACAGTGGGGAGTTTTCCGCTCATGGCCTGCGCTCGGGATACCTCACCGAAGCGGCCAACCGTGGGATTCCCCTCCCCGAGGCTATGGAGCAGTCACGCCATCGCTCCGTGCAGCAGGCTTCAAGCTATTACAACAGTGCGACTCGGCGTAGCGGAAGGGCCGCAAATATGCTTTGACCGCGAAATAGGGGGTTGGGTAGCAGCGAAATAGAAAACCTAATCAAGGCTCAGCTTTTCCGGATAGAGAGGTCGTTACGCGACACTTCCATTGCCAGAGGCTATGGAAGTACCCAAGCGTCGCTGAATCCAGCAGTTAGCGAGCTAACAATGCTATCCGGTGAAGCGGTCGCGCTCTGCGACACCTATAAGGTAGACCAGTGCATGTCGCGCGCGCGCCTCACAGTAAGCGAAAGATTCAATTGCTGGTCTACGCGTGGCTTTTCCACAACGCCTCTCAATATTACATTGTTTGCAGATAATTTCGTGCATCACGTAACGACAGGTGTGTTAATGCAACCAAGGGGATCAATGAGAGACTAGAATTGAAGTGTTTACTTCCACACCGATTTCATTTCTTGCCAAAATAAGCCAGCGCAAGGAAAGCAATTTTGCGAGCGCTTTTTTTGCAGTTTTTGTAATCGCGCTCGTGGTTTTATGGGGTAGTGCCTACACACCAGCGTATGCACTATCTGCAGCGTGCGTCACCCTGAATAGCATGAGCGGCACCACAGACTACACCGGTCGCTTTAACGCGGCAGCATTCGAAATTGGTGAAACCCTTGCCGTATCTTTTTCTGACAACGGTACAGATCCCAAAGATAATCCAACCAATTCTGCTCAGGTCCGGCTGTCAACAAATGCCTCGGCCTTAGTCTACGCATATTCTAGCTCTAGTGGATCTGCCGGTCCACATGAAGGAACAATCGCAACACTAAGCTCATCTGGGCTTTTTATTAGGATAGGCAACACAAGAGGCTACCTAAGTGCGGTGAGCATCACTTGTTCTGCGCCAGCATCGCAGCCAACGATTACGTCTATTAGCCCCGCTTCTGGTTCGATAGCAGGTGGCACGTCTACCGTAATCACTGGAACTAATTTTCTCGGCGCGAGCGGCGTCTCTTTCGGCGGGATCGCAGCAACGAGTTTTACAATCAACTCTGCGAGCTCGATCACAGCAGTCGCTCCCGCTCACATGGTTGGTACTGTTGATCTCGCGGTCGAGACAGCCGGAGGAACCGGCACACTCTATAACGGTTTCACCTTTGTACCACCGGTCTCGACAGTGGCCAGCCTGTCGACATTGACGCTAAGTAACGGTGCACTATCCCCGACGTTCGAATCTAACACCAATACTTATACCGCGGTTGTCGCTAGCGGTACCTCCTCGATGACGGTCACACCATCGGTGACTGACAGCAATGCCACCGTTACCGTCAACGGAAGCTCGGTCGCATCGGGCAGCGCTTCAGGATCCATCACTCTGGGCGTCGGACTGAACACGATCACTGTCATCGTCACCGCACAGGATGGCATCACGACAGAAACCTACACCATTACAGTCGAGCGCGAGGCTCCCGCAGCGACTGTCGCAACTCTCAGCAGCCTTTCGGTGTCATCGGGAACGCTGTCACCGACCTTTGCGTCTGGCACGACGAGTTACAGCACAACCGTTGCCAGCAGCACGTCCTCAATCACCGTCACGCCATCCGCGACTGACAGCAACGCAACCGTTACCGTCGACGGCAACGCGGTCACATCGGGCAGTCCATCGGGCTCCATCACTCTGAGCGTCGGATCGAACACGCTCGCCGTAGTCGTCACCGCACAGGACGGTACCACGACGCAGACTTATACAATCGAGGTAGAGCGAGAAGTAGCCGCCTCAACCGAATTCGTTCTTACACCGCCGCAAGGTGCCCTTCCGGATGCAATGGCAGGGGAACCCTACAGTCAGACCTTCACTGCTGCGGGAGGAAACGGTACGCCCTCCTTTATCCTGACTGGAACGTTACCAGATGGGCTTTCTTTAAGTGCAAGCGGCGAGCTCTCAGGCACTCTGGCTGGCGCTACCGAACGCACCTACAGTTTCGGTATCAAAATGAGCGACACACAAACTGCTAGCTACACTCTGCAAGTGAAACCGCGAAGTGTCACTGTAAAAGATCAGACAATCGCCGTCGAACCCGGGTCTTCTCCCCCCGACGCACGTTTAGATAGGAATGCAACCGGTGGGCCGTTCGACAGCGCCAGCCTCGTGTCCGTTCAGCCCGCGAATGCCGGCACTGCAACCATAACCATGGGTGATTATGCGCAGTCTGGGCCAGTCTCACCCGTTGGCTGGTATCTTAAATTTACACCTTCCCCGGGTTATTCCGGCACGGTGGTGATTACGTTCACCTTATCAAGCGGGCTTGTAAGCAGCACAGGAACTATAACCTATAGCCTGGGATATAATCCGGCGGAGGTGGCAACAGATATTCATGATCTCGTGGATGGCTTCGTAACGTCTCGCCAAAACATGATTGCG
Source organism: Agrobacterium larrymoorei (assembly GCF_013322225.1). Taxonomy (GTDB): domain Bacteria; phylum Pseudomonadota; class Alphaproteobacteria; order Rhizobiales; family Rhizobiaceae; genus Agrobacterium; species Agrobacterium larrymoorei_A. The sequence continues at coordinate 4,328 of NZ_JAAMFB010000046.1, read as the reverse complement.
TCCAGCATAAAAACGCCTGGCCTGCTGGAAAGACGTCGCATGACAAACGCGACTGGGCCCGTGACCGCTCGCATGACACCATCAGAGCGAGGGATGGCTCTGGGGCTTTCGACGAGTCTTGCGCAATTGGAATCCGCACGTGACAGCGCGGATGGAACATCAGGAGCCTATGCCTCGCCGTTCAACATATGGATCGATAGCACCTTCCTTATGCACAATCGCAGCCAAAACGACGAACAATGGGGTAGTTTCGGTATCGTCTCAGTTGGAGCCGATTACCTGTTATCAGAAAGAGCGCTGGTTGGTCTTTCTGCACACTTCGACAGGATGAAGGATCCAACCGACGAAGATGCCGAGTTAACAGGAAACGGTTGGTTTATTGGACCATACAGCTCGTTTGAAGTTGGCAAGGGTGTGTTCTGGGACACAAGTCTGCTCTATGGCGGTTCTGCAAATGACATCGACACTGCATTCTGGGATGGCTCTTTCGATACCACGAGATGGATGGTCGACACATCGATCAAAGGTCAATGGTCCATTGACGAGTCAACGACGTTCACTCCGCGGTTTAGGACGCTGTATTTCTCTGAAATTGTGGACACGTACACCGTAACAAATGATCTCGGCGACGAACTAACGCTCAACGGATTCTCGGCCGAGCAGTTCAGAGTCAGCTTGGGAGCGGAAGTGGCAAAGCAGTTTATCTTGGAGAACGAAACGATTTTGACGCCCAAAGTGGCTTTTACCGGTGGCTTTGCAGGTATTGATGGCTCCGGAGCATTTGGAAATCTTGCAGCCGGCATGTCCGTGAAAACTGTCGACGAATGGAACCTGGACTTCTCGCTCCTCCTCAATGTGGAGGGTGAAGGTGATAAATCCGTTGGTGCGAAAACGAGGATAAGTCGAAGGTTTTGATAGTTGAGTGTTGAGTAGATTTGCACGTCAACGATCGCGATCTGAATTTGGGAGACCAGCGGCGCTTAAATAATCTGCATATAATTAGTCCTGCATACCACGTCTTCCGACGCGAAACGGGCGGTTGAAGTGCGTCCTAATGTTATCAAGAGCTATTAGTCTTCCATTCCAGTTAGCAGACAATCAGATCCCCAGGAGAAGTTATGACCTTATATAAAGATCTGAAGACCTCAGCGCCGATCGCCCAAAAAAAACTGAGGCTAGTGGTCCAGACGATTTGAACCAACACCAGGGTAATCCGCCCGAAGTGTCGCCAACGAAACCAAAAGAAAGGTCCGCATCGCGGTCGCCAACGGCGACGGCTCAGCCACTGCAAGCGAAGCCAAAACTTAAAGGCAAAGCAAAAGATCTGCACAAAAATGACAGACGGGTGCCGGCCTCACTTCGATTTCCTCCATAGAATTAGCAAAGGCCGCGATTTCCGGCGGGCAAATTCCCCTAGCCGTAAGTCTTGATCAAAGGATGAATATTATCTCGACATCTGTGAGATTCGGAACAGATGTTGATCAGAAACTAAAAAACAGCGACGCCAATTCTATAGCCTCCTTACTCTCGCAATTTACACTGACTAAGGAGACAAATGGGAAGCGGTACGAACGAGAATTCGAGAGGCAGGAACTAGCCACGCTTCATAGTTCCATCGCCAGTCAATTGGCGCTGTCAGGCGAGCTCGACGGTGCCCTTAAAGCTTTCGAGGTCGCGCTCAGCGCGAAAGCGGATTTCGAAAGCTCAAACGCCTCCGCGAGAAGTTCGAAAAAAAGAATTGCCTATGTTTCGTCTGTCGAGCACCAACCCAGATTAACCGTCCGCATCCCAGAGACGTGCATTTCCATAGTTAAAGAAGTGGAAGTCAGGTTTGAAGAACTCGCAAATGTTTTAGAAAGCAACGATGTTGGCCTAGAGGCGAAGGAGCGCAGTTTAGATCGTTGCTTCCTTACATATGGTGCGATGGTCCCACTGGTCTACACTCTAGGCGGACAATTGAAAATGCTGGGTATGACGGAAAGTAGTCACAACACCCAAGCCAACGAGGTCAAGGCCGCAGACAATGCCGAGGGTGATTTAAATGCTGGCAAGGGACCCGTGAGTATTTCCATCGCAACAAAAACATCAACAGACGCAATTAGCCGGACTGACCGTGAAACAAAGAGCGAGCAGAGCGACTATTCTCATGAAGCAAACGGTGGCGACGCAACATTGGTCGGCGATCCAAATAAATGGATTAAATCGCTTGATGATCCCGCGAAGTTAGTAGTCATCGAATACGATGATCTCCTTCCGATATGGAACTTCTTTAGTGCCCCACTAAAGCAGCGGTTCGAGAAGCAAAAGGCATTGATTCAGAATATTTACGAGACAAAGATTGAAAGATATAATGCTAAAACCGCAGCGCTAGGCGCAATATTACATGAAAATAAAACTCTCGAAAGCCGCACCAAATTCCCTTTACCTAATAACACAGACGTTACGTCAATAAATTTGGCTCCTAAATACAAACTAGGCGAGAAAATACACTACGGTGTTCAAGGTGTAGAAGGCGCGATATCTCAACAGGGAAAGCTTGAAGCTGACTTCTCTATTTGGAACCAATTATTGCCGAGCGACAATGCGACTTTCTTCGCCCATGACGGCAATATTTTCACATACATCAGTCTATCAACATCATTCGACCCCCCTTCTGCAATCGAAACACCCAAACCGTTTCTACTAACCAACAAGTTCTTCGTACACTCTACCCAATTTAATCAACCACATGGATTGGCTTGGGGTGTCACAGTTGAAGAGGCTCCAATCTCAAACGTCTTCCCAACCAAAAACTACATTGGTGACTTAGCGTTTTTGCGGACAATTTCGAAACTGTAACACGATCGGTTTCATTAGGTCTTTGAAATTTGAATCAAGCATTAAATGAGGTAGAAAACTATGACGAAAGTATGGAGCGTGGTGAGTTGGAATGTTTGCCACGCTGGATCTGGCTATGGCGGAGAGGATCTGAACGGGAGTTTAGCTGCTATTCCTAGTAAGTCGCGGGAGACAATCTCTAACCTTTACAACCGATCCAAGGATTACAAATACCACCAACCTGAGGTCATTTTCTTATGCGAAATATTGAATGTTGACGGGAGGGTGCTTAAGGGTTGGACACCTCCCGGTTATAAATTAGTGGATATAGTGTACGGTTACGATAAGAGTACCGCCCTTCGTTATTGCCTATATGTAGCAGAGAAACACTTTCCAATACCTGTTAGGGTTTTGAAGACAGGGTTTACCCGCCCCGCTGTAGCCATTGAGATAGATGGTCGATGGATTATGTTTATTCACGCGCCATCCAAGAAATTCATTAAATCAGAGGGAGTATCCTCAAACCACGGTGCATACCAAGCCCATGTTATAAACGAAGCTCAAAAGAATTGGTCGAACTGGCCATACGACAAGATTGCGGCCGTCGTTGGAGATTTAAATGTAAACTTTGATGATAATCTTCAGATGGTTACCTTTGGCTCTTACCTAAAGTCGCCATTTGCTGAGTTTAGAGCTGCTGCTCCCAGAATGGCAACTCATGTGAAGGGCTCACAACTGGATTGGGCCATATACGATCCAGAGAGCTTTTTTTGGCCGAACGTGACCGCGTTTAATCCACAGTCTACGATGGAGATAGAAGGTGATGAATGGTCACCTGCAGGCGAAAGCGGTCCGAAGAATTCAGACCATTCTGCTATTGTTTTCAGTTGGACTAACGTATCTTCATAAGGCTTGCATAAAAATCTTCCAAAATGTGTCAATTAGCGTCGGCCGGACACTAACCCACTCTGGGCGAAATTCTCAGTGGCTGGTCACTAGGGGTCGGTTCCGGAAGAGTGTGAAATCCTACGCTAAGAGAACGCGGCGTCCATGGTCGCGCAGATTACCGTTGGGGTCGACGTATCGGTACAGGGTGACGGGCTTGACGCCCAATTCCTTACAGAGCTCGGCAACACTGGTGTCGCGGTTTGCCATGGCAGCCTGAGCCAGTCTGATTTGTGCCTTTGTGAGTGAAAATTTTCGACCTCCTCGACGCCCTCTGGCGCGCGCGGCCTGAAGGCCGGCCATGGTTCGCTCCCGGATGAGCTCACTTTCGAACTCAGCGAGCGCGGCAAAGATGCCGAAGGAGAGCCGCCCGGCTGCGGTTGTCGTGTCGATCTGCGCGCCTTGCCCCGTCAACACCTTCAATCCGACACCACGATCCGTGAGGGCCGTCACGGTTTTCACCAGATAGAGGTGGCTCAGTTTGTTTGAACAGTTTCGGGCGTTTCGCTAAGTGGATTTCCGCCTCGATTATGCCGCCACCATCATTGGCGTCAGCGCGTTGAAGT
>NZ_JAAMFB010000038.1 GCF_013322225.1 Agrobacterium larrymoorei | reverse complement strand
ATGTCGGCCGTCCGAATTCGGCGGATTCCCCACATTTCCGGCGATTTTCAGGGGTTTTTCGCCCCAATTCGGTGGACAGAGCGCTGCGACGTAGCGATCCCCTCCTTCGCGGCCGAAGCAAGCGCCCCCACATTTCACGAGGGAGTTGCGGCGTCCTTCTGTATTCCTTGCATGATCATGGAAGCTGATGCCGTCTGAAGGCTTATTTGCCGGCATTTCCGCCTCAGAGCGCCGATAGCGCGCGATCGCCGCAGTGGAGGGCAAAGATGCGCGCCGGATCGGAAAACACGCTGTACGGACTCTCATTTAGCACGTAAAACACGCTTGCAAAGGAACCATTGCCTGTGCGTTCCTTATCTGAACAAACGCAGCAGAATCGGGGAAAATCTATGGCAAAATCTGCGAAGAACATTGCCCCTGCTTTGCCCCGTCGGCTTATCGGCTATGCACGCGTTTCTACCGACGACCAGATTCACGATGCGCAGATCGACGAACTCCGGGCCGCCGGCTGTGACCGTATTCACCAGGAGCATGGTTCTGGCGCCTCTCGTGCCCGGCCGGTTCTCGCCAGGGTGCTGAAGGAGCTGTCTGCCGGCGACGTCCTCGTCGTCGTGCGGCTGGACCGGCTGGCACGTTCGGTCAGTCATCTGCTCGATGTCATCGAGAACCTCGAGGAACGAGGCGTCCATTTCCGATCGCTGCGCGATCCGATCGACACTTCGACGCCACAGGGCATGTTCTCACTCCAGGTCCTTGGTGCTGTCGCCCAGCTCGAGCGAGCACTGATCGCCGAGCGCACGAAGTCGGGGATGAGGGCGGCCAAGGCACGTGGTCGCCTAGCAGGCAATCCAGGTCTTCGTGAGCGACGACCAGAAGCGATCCGTGCTGCCGCAGCCGCCAAGAACCGGGTCTACCTCGACGAACTAATTACGTCTGCCCAAACCTGGCTTCCGACGGTAAAGCAGCTTCGGCCGCAGCATAGCTGGGACAACGTTGTGCGGATCCTCAATCGAAAGGGCCACGACTGGACTGTCGAGCGCCTGCGCCGCGCCGTCCATCGTTTGGTGAGAGAGAAGCTCGCGGACTCCGAACTGTTGGCCCGCTCTCCCCGCAGACCGGTAGACGATCGCCATATGAAGCTTGTCGCGGCGATCGCGATCGCAGATCCGACTTTGACGCTGCGGGATATCGCAGGTCAGTTGGACCAGATGGGAGAGCGTCCGGTTCGCGGCGGCCGGAAATGGCAGCCCTCATCCGTCAAAGCTCTCATGGATGAGGCGTTTCGGTTTGGGCTTCTGAGGGACTGAGCAGCTCGCGTGCTAACCGCGAGATCGCTTTAGAGCGGTTCCGCGGTGCCAGCGTCGAGAGCTTGTTCCAGCGCGGATCTTTGATCGCCGCGGTGGCCAGTCGAAGATAGTCGGCGTCCGATCGACGTGGCGGTCGCTTTTCCCGCGGTTCCGCCTTGGGACGCTCGGGTGGGATCCGATGGGGAGCGTCTCTGTTCCCAAATCTCTTGAACGCCCAGATCAGCCATTCGTTAGGAGGACCGAGATCGGATCGCGCATTGCCAATGTCCAACATCTGCGCGATCGTCAAAAGAGTGGAACACCGCCAAGTCACGGACAAACCGGTCATTGGCTCATCTTCGGTCACTGGTATGGAAGTTCGACCGAAAGGGCACTCTATACCGAACAAGTCGATTTCAGGCCGCCCGGCGTTCGCAGAGGCAGTCCAAAGAAAGCGGATCGCTTCTTTGAACCTAGCGAGTGTCGTTTGCCCCCTCCCCTCCTCGGCGTCATTGATCGCCTTCATCGTTGCGATCAGCAATTCGGCATGGCGTCGCTCGGAAGGCGCCGGCGGTGCGCGGGAAACGGCGGCCAGACAGCTGGAGCAGATTAGCTCGGCCAAGCCATCCCGATATTCAAATCGGAAACCGCGACCTGCGAAGCATGCTGGGCAAAAATATCGCAAACGGAGTCGGTGGATGGTGCACGCGACGGTCTCGGCGCGCGACCAGGTTCGGCGGAGATACTGATCACGATCATTTCGCCGATCGTCCTCAAGGCAAGCCGGGCAAATGCCGCACGATTGGGAACGAAGCACGTAGCCTAGGGGTGCAGCATGGCGGCGGAGTGCAAGCTTTTCGACGATGTCGCTGCGGACCCTGCAGGCGCGGACCCATCGTCGTAGATTTTCCAATGCAGGATTGAAATCGCGGTCCTCGGACACTGAGCGGTCGAGGTGCAGCCAGGTATCGATGTCATCAATCCCCAGAGAATAGCGAGCTGCGACCCTGCTCTGCCAGGACGAGATCAGCTCATCCTCGCAGGGCCGCGGTGCCAGAGGGAGGAGCGGAATGGGCTTCACCGCGCAATCCGTCTTTGTAGCTGACGCTCGGAATACCGCGTCATCGAAATCAGCGGCAGAACCAGTTCACCGGCAGTGAAGCTCTCGAGCGTGATGCGCTCACTGCCGCTGCGGATCGCCTCGACTGCGGCAGTCTCGATCAGACGGAAGATCCGGACGGTCACGCCATCGGTCAGCTCCAACACACGTTGACGGACCGCAGCCGTCCCGATGTCAGATGGCTCGCGGAGCGGCAGAATGCCGGCCAGGCTCGATAGCAGTTGGGCCAGATATTTGTCGTTGGACCAACGTTTGAGATGGAAGGCCTCGAACCGTTCGGCAAGTTGCTGGTCTGTGAGTAGGGCCTGCCGGGCGAGATCGGTTCCCGCACAGATCAGCGGTACCTTCAGATCATTTGCCAGAAACCGGATGACATTGAGGAATATCCGCTGCTGTCGGAAAGTGCCGGTCAGGACGGCATGGATCTCGTCGATGATCAGCATGCGTACGCCCATGTCCCTCATCAGGCTCCGGCAGACAGCTTTCAAGCGCCAGGCCGCTTCGTATTGCGGCCCTGGCGCTCCAAGCGCGCTCAGCAACTCGCCGTAGACATCGCGCTCGACAGGTTCGGCCGGCATCTGCATGGCAACGACAGGCATGGTCGTAATGCCAGTGCCGCGGTCGAACCGAGGCGGGTGATCCCGCAGGAACTTCCGAATGATCTTTGTCTTACCGATCCCGGTATCGCCGTAAAGGAGAAGGCATGGCATCCGATCACGCGCGGGGTAGGACAGAAGATCCTCCAGCCGCCTCATCACCGACGTTGCCTGCGACGTCTCGAACCATCGATCAGCGCGCAGCCACGCGATCCGCTCGTCGGTGTCTAGAGCGGCGTACTGGCGATAAGCGGGCTGCAAGTGCTCGTAGGCGGTCATGACCATTCCTCCACGGATAATGGCGGCAGATCGTCGAAGACTTCCTGGGCCTGCTCGTACTCGGGGATCGCGATGCGATCGCGCCCTGCCGACAATGCCCGTTCATTCCGCTCGGCAGTCCGCCGAACGGTTCGGGTCTTCTCAGCGGCATTCGCCAAGAGGCGTCGCTGCTCGGCGATGGTCGAGAAGATCAGGTCTTCGTTGACGGCCTTGATGCCTCTCGCCCGCAACGCAGCCAAAGCCAGCCGGTGTTCGCCAAGCGTGATGCGAGGGCGCCGAAGATCCGCGAAATGCACCGTCTCGACGAAGTGTTCTGCCCCTTCGACCTGAACACGCGATAGGTCACGGGGATCATATCTGACGCGCACCCTCTGGCCTCTGCCAGCCCATGGGCTCAAAACGTCGTCCCAATACCGAAGCCCAAACAGATGGATGCCGTCTCTGCGGACGAACCGTTCTTCAAACGGCAGGAAGTCCTTCAGAAATTGCTCTGGATCGTGGGGAAGCCTTAGCGGATACGGTCGATCCACGAGGCTGTCATCCCAGGCTAGCCTTGGCGGCACGCCCAAGCCTCTGTGGATTTCGGCATGATAGCGGCCCGTGATTTCGAACGCGATCCACTTTTCAAGCTCATCAAGGGTCATCGCGGCGTGCTTTTCGGGATCGTAGGCGCCGCGGTCCGCAACATTGCTTGATGTCGAGCCCGGCAGCATGTGCACCGCGCCCATCATGGTGCCGATCAACCGCTCGATATGGGCACCGTAATGCGGGCGTTGGACAGGCCGGTGAACGAGGGAAATCCCGTGTTCAGCGGCCCCTCGAACCAGGGCCTTGCCATGAAACTCCCGCCCGTTGTCGAGGTGAATAATGTCTGGCAGGCCATGGGCTGGCCATTCAGCCGCAATACCTTTTTCCTCGAGCCATGGTTCTTTCGGCAAGACCAACTGTTGGACCACCAGGGCAACGGAAGTCGATGAAGGGCTTTCCAAGCTAAGATAGAACCCCGCCACCATGCGGCTCGCGACATCGATAGCCAGCGTTAGCCACGGTCTTTGCAGCGGGCGACGGTGGAGAGTGTCGACGATGAACAGGTCCACCAAGGTGTGGTCGATCTGCACGATCTGAAACGCGTAGTCTGACTTGTATTCCTGGACGACGGGCGCAAACCTTTGTCGCGCGGCTTTCGCCCCTTCTCTATCGCGATAAATGGCCTTCTGGTCCGCCTGCTGGACGCGTAATGCGACTGCCTTCCAAGAGGGCGCGCGAACGCCAGCCTCGTGACACAGCTGGCGAACCCGATGGTGAAGTGCCTTCACCGTCGGCCTCTCCCGGCTTCGATAGGTGTCGCGCATCGCAGCGTCGATGATGTGCTCAACCTCAGCAGACAGACGGCGGCTACCCTTTTCCGGTCCCGGGAGCTGGTCGAGGAGCGAGCTGGCGACCGGCGCGGCGCGATAGAGAGCGATAAGTTCGTACAGACGGGTCCGCTTCAGACCAAGATCCCGACAAACGCCTACAAAACGAGCGGCTGGAATCCGCGTGGCCGAAGCAAGCGGACGGATAAGCGCCTCGCGGGCGATCGCTTTTGTCCATGCGGCCTCAGTTGCCGCTATCTTGTCGGGTTTCTTTGTCATCGAAGATCTCCTCGTCCCGTTACGGTTCGAGTGAAACTCTGCGCCGATTACCTCAGCCGCAACGATGACGACGGACTGTTACAGATCCAAGACAGTACCTGCGGAACTTCATCCTGAGATCGGTGAAGGACGATATGCGCGTTGCATCGTGACGATGAGCCCGAACGTGATGATCGCGAGCGCACCAAGCATTGCGGCGACCGTGAGCGATAGAAAAATGCCGATGTTTGCCATCGCGAATGCCATGACAAAAGGCGCCAAAGCCGAGAGGACCAACTTGGAGGCCATCGTCTTCCCCTGCAGCTTACCATAGCCGTCACTGCCGAACAGGTAGAGAGGTAGGGTGCCGGCAACAATGCTGAGCAGGCCGTTGCCCATCCCAAAGACAACGGCGAAGACCATTGAGCCTGAGATGGAAGGCGCCGTGAACTGCAGGATCAATACGCCTCCGGGGATAAGGATTGCCGCAACGATCGCCAACTGCAGTGCCGGCAGGTTTTTGCCGAACACCATATTGATCAGACGGCTCGCTACTTGTGACGGGCCGAACAGTGTACCGATCAGCGCCGCGGAGGTCCCGAGGCCGAGACCGGACAGCAGCGGCACCATATGTACCAGCACGGCCGAGCTGGAGAGCGACAGCAGCGAAAACGCCGTGACCATCAACGCGAAGCCGAGGCGACGTTGCTCGGGCGGCAGTATCCCTTCGACTCGCTGCGGGGCCGATTTGGTCGCGGACCGGCGCGCGGTGGCGCCGTGCGAAAGCCAAACGTGGATCGGCAGGCATAGGAACAGGTTCAGGCCGGCATAGATCAGATAAACATTCTGCCAGGACATCTGCGCATGTAGGGCTGTCGTGATCGGCCAGAACATCGTGGAAGCGAAGCCGGCGAGCAGCGTCAGATAAGTAATGCTGCGCGACGCCACGTGCGGCCTGATCTGGACAAGGAGCGCGAACGCCGCGCCGTATTGGACCAGGTTGGCCGCCACCTGGATCGCAATCAAGGCCACAACGTATGCCGCCTTGCCCGGCGCATAGGCGCAGGCTGCGAGAGCCACGGCGGCGATCGCCGAGCCGACCGTCATCACCCGCCCTGGACCGAGGCGGTCGAAAAGGCCGCCGAGCCAGGGCGCGGTTAGTCCGCCGATCAGCAGCGCGATCGAAAGCGCGCCAAAGATCCATTCGGTCGACCACGCAAAATGCGCGGCCATGTCGGGCGCTAGGATGCTGAAGCTGTAATAGAGTGTGCCATAGCCGATGTTCTGGGTGACGCCCAAGGCAAGGATAGCGGCAACAGGGACTCGTTCGCTCATATGGAATTCAGGCTCACGCGCTGCTCCAGCTTTTCGGCTTCTTCTTTTCGCTCGCTGTAGCGATCAGTGAGATATGCAGAGGCGTCACGGGTCAGCAGCGTGAACTTGACCAACTCCTCACAGACGTCGACGACGCGATCATAATAGGACGACGGCTTCATGTGGCCGTCAGGGTCGAATTCCTGGAAAGCCTTGGCGACCGACGACTGGTTCGGGATGGTGATCATCCGCATCCAGCGGCCGAGCACACGAAGCTGGTTGACGGCATTGAAAGACTGCGAGCCGCCGGAGACCTGCATAACGGCTAGTGTCTTGCCCTGCGTCGGCCGCACCGAACCCACCGAAAGCGGGATCCAGTCGATCTGCGCCTTCATGATACCGGTCATGGAGCCGTGGCGTTCGGGACTGATCCAGACCTGGCCTTCCGACCAGGCAGAAAGCTCACGCAGCTCCTGCACCTTCGGATGACTCACCGGCTCCGCGTCGGGAAGCGGCAGGCCCGCCGGATCGAAGATCTGAACCTCGCAGCCAAAATGTTCGAGCAGGCGCGCCGTCTCTTGCGCAAGCAGCCGGCTATAGGACACCGGACGCAGGGAGCCATAGAGGATCAGGATCCTCGGCTTGTGGGTGGAAAAGGACGGACGCAACGCCTGCAGATCGGGAAGCTGCAGGTGCGCAAGGGATGCGGCAGGCAAATCAGACAATGCGCTTTCCTTCCGCATTGAGGACACGTTCGCCGTCTTCCTTGGTGAACGCGCCCTTGTGGGTGTCCGGAAGGATATCCAGGACCACTTCCGACGGCCGCGACAGGCGCGTGCCTATGGGTGTGATGACGAACGGCCGGTTGATCAGGATCGGATTCTTGAGCATGGCGTCGAGCAGCTGATCGTCAGTCAGGTCAGGGTTATCGAGGCCCAGCTCCGCATAAGGCGTGCCCTTTTCACGGATGGCGCCGCGCACCGTCAGGCCGGCATCAGCGATCATCTGCACCAGCTGTGCTCGCGTCGGTGGGGTTTTCAAGTATTCGATCACTGTGGGCTCGATGCCGGCGTTACGGATCATTTCCAGCGTGTTGCGTGACGTTCCGCAGGCGGGGTTGTGATAGATTGTGACGTCCATGGTTTCAGGCCCTTTTGATGGTGGAAGCGGAGGAGCGGACGGCGGCGCCGCGCTCGTACCAGCCCTTGCTGCGGTTAACGATCCAGACCACTGACAGCATCACGGGCACTTCGATCAGCACGCCTACGACGGTTGCCAACGCCGCTCCGGAATTGAAGCCGAACAGGCTAATCGCGGCTGCCACCGCCAGCTCGAAGAAGTTGGATGCGCCGATCAGGGCCGACGGGCCGGCGACGCAATGTTCCTCACCGCTGACGCGGTTGAGGACGTAGGCCAGGCCGGAATTGAAATAAACCTGAATTAGGATCGGCACGGCCAGCAGGGCGATCACGCCCGGTTGAGCGAGAATCTGTTCGCCTTGAAAGCCGAACAGTAGCACCAGGGTCGCCAGTAGAGCGACGAGGGATACCGGCTGCAGCCTGGCACCTAGGCGGTTTACGTCGGTCAGCCGACGCAGGATCTGCGCTGCAATCACCGGCAGCACGATGTAGAGCACGACCGACAGAATCAGAGTATCCCATGGGGCCGTGATGGCCGAGAGGCCAAGGAGCAGCCCGACGATCGGGGCGAAGGCCACCACCATGATTGTGTCGTTCAGCGCGACCTGGCTCAGCGTGAAATGCGGCTCGCCTTTGGTCAGGTTCGACCAGACGAACACCATGGCGGTGCAGGGCGCGGCCGCAAGGATGATCAGGCCCGCGATATAGGAATCGATCTGCCCTGCCGGCAGGTAGGGCCGGAACAGATAGCCGATGAACAGCCAGCCAAGCAGGGCCATCGAAAACGGCTTTACTGCCCAGTTGATGAACAGGGTGACGCCGATCCCTCGCCAATGGCGGCCGACCTGCCCGAGGGACGCGAAATCGATCTTGAGCAGCATTGGGATGATCATCAGCCAGATCAGCACTGCCACTGGCAGGTTGACCTTCGCGACTTCGGCCGCGCCGATCGTCTGGAAGGCCCCGGGCATAAGGTGGCCGAGCGTCACCCCGACGACGATGCAGGCGAATACCCACACCGTCAAATAGCGTTCAAACGTGGACATGATTTTACCCTCGGATAGTCTTGGCCAACAGGCCGGCCGAGGCCGGGCAAAGGCTTGCCGCCTGGCGTGTTTGCAAGATTGCGGCCGGCGCGGTCGCGCGATCGACCTTCACGAAGCCTAAATACTCAAAGAATGCAGTGGCCGTTTCTGTCAGCAGGTAAACGGTGCGGGCACCATCGCGCGCTGCCTGGTCAAGCATCTGGCGTGAGATGGCTTCGCCATAACCACGCCCGCGCTTGTCGGAAAGCACGACCACGGAGCGCAATAGCGCACAGTCGCCATAGGGTTCCAATCCGCCAAAGCCAACGATCTGGCCCTGGTCCGTAAAGCGGAAGAAGGTGCGCCCACCTTGCTCCAGATCGTCGATCGGAAGCCCCGCCGCCTGCAGTGCTGCCTGGAGATCCTGATCGCGCCCGCTCGCCGGCTGCTGATCCAAAACGTAGCTCACGCGACGTCGCCCTTGCGGCTGGTGCTGCCTTCCATCGTCCCGATCGTGCGGAGTTGAGTTTCCAGCGCCAGCTTGTCGATCGACGCGAGCGGCAGGTTCACAAACGCGGTAATGCGGTTCTTGAGGTAGCGGGCGGCTTGGGAGAAGGCCTGGCCCTTTTCAACCAGCGAACCGTCGACGGCTGCCGGATCTTCAACGCCCCAGTGGGCAGTCATCGGGTGGCCGATCCAGACCGGGCAGGCTTCGCCAGCGGCATTGTCGCAGACCGTGAAGATGAAATCCATTTGCGGCGCGCCGGGCTGCGCGAAGACGTCCCAGCTTTTTGAGCTGAACCCCGCCGATTCGTATCCGAGGCCGCGTAGCGTATCCAAAGCCAGTGGGTGGACCTCGCCCTTGGGCTGGCTACCAGCGGAAAACGCGCGGAATCGGCCCTTGCCTTCCCCATTCAAAATGGACTCGGCAAGGATCGATCGGGCCGAATTGCCGGTGCAAAGAAACAGGACGTTGTAAACGCGATCAGCGGTCATTGCAGGTTCTCCTTTGCGGTTGGCGCGCAGCAAGCGCAGACCTCGGTGGCCGGTGCGCATATCTCCGGGTGACCGGCGCAGCAGTCTTCCATCAGGAAGCGAACCAGCGCGCCCAGACCGTCGTAGTTGGCGGTGTAGATGATCGATCGGGACTCCCGCTGCTGGTTGATAAGGCCAGCGCGCTCCAGTTCCTTCAGATGGAACGACACGTTGGAGGGCGAGACCTCGGCCTTTTCGGCGATAGCACCGGCAGCCATTCCGTCCGGACCGGCCACCACCAGCATGCGGACGATATGGAGCCTTGTTTCCTGCGACAGTGCCGCAAATGACATCAGGGCTTGACGTTCTTCCATATTTCTACAATCCTTGAATTATTGAAACAGGAGTAGCCGAAATGAACGCACTCGACAAGCCCTTTCTCGAAACGGATATCAGCCTTGGCCACCTGCTCGACACAATCGACGGCGTCCGGGATCTGCCGTTGATCTTCTCTTACGACGGCCGCCCGGTGAAAGGTGGCTATCACGTGACCGAGGTGAAGGCGGGACAGTTCGCAGCGCTCGACTGTGGCGCTGAGCACGAGGAATGGTCCGAAATCTTCGTACAGCTGTGGGACATCGACGAGGACGACCGCACGCATATGCCGGCTCGAAAGTTCGCGGCAATCATCCGCAAGGTGTCAGAGCATTTGCGGCTGGATGGATTAGCAAAGCTGACTTTTGAAGTTAGTGACGGCGTCCGGCCGATGCAGCTTTACTGTGCAGCGACCCCTGCCGTGCATAGCGGCGCAGTTCATGTCGACCTGGTACCGCGGCCGGCGAGCTGCAAGCCGCGCGATCGCTGGCTCGCAGAAGAAAACCAGAAGGCCTCAGCTTGCTGTGGTCCAAAACAACAGGCAGGCTCGTGCTGCTCCTGAGTCCGCCCAATTAGGGTGAGTCCGGCGAATTGGGTGAATGCCTTGTTCTTTGGAATCAGCGAGATAGAATCCGCTCGATAAGGACGGCCGACA
>NZ_JAAMFB010000019.1 GCF_013322225.1 Agrobacterium larrymoorei | reverse complement strand
TATCGTGATTTCTTTAGAACGAGGAACTTCGTCGCCAGCAGCGCCGCCGCCCTCGTCAGTGAGCGGACTTATAAGGGAAGGCCTTGGACATAGTCAACACCAACAACAACAGAAATTACAGAAAAATCGGAAGTGTTTGATTTTATGGGATAATTTCGGTTTTTGACGGAATTGCCGTGGATTGAGGTATGAACTCTCACCGCCAAGCCGAGTTCTCTTGCCTCAGTCTTCTACAGAGCGTTCGATATTGATAGTCTCCCTCAGAAACAGTTAAAGGGAACATCGGAATGCTCGTGCTGAATATGGAAGATACGCGTAAGGCGCTTGCTTGGCCTTTGTTGATCGAAGCGTTGGAGTCGATGTTCAAGAGCGGTTGCGTAATGCCGGTACGGCATCACCATGACCTACAAGTACCGGGCGAGAACGACGCTACGTTATTGCTCATGCCCGCATGGGTGCCGGGCTCGTATATGGGCGTGAAGATGGTCTCGGTTTTTCCGGACAACAGCAAGCGTTCTCTGCCTGCGATTTTCGGCACCTATCTGCTATCCTCGGCAAAGACCGGAGAAATGCTGGCGGTAATAGATGGCGGGGAGCTTACTGCGCGCCGAACCGCGGCCGCTTCGGCGCTCGCTGCAAAATATCTTGCGCGACAGGACGCCTCCAGTTTGTTGGTGGTTGGAACCGGTCGTCTTTCATTAAACCTCATGCAAGCGCATGCCCAGGTTCGACCCATTACTCATTTTCACGTCTGGGGCAGAAATCCTTCATCGACAGCGACGACGGTGGAGGAGGCGCGGGCGCTTGGGCTTAACGCCCACGCAGCAATCAATCTGGAAGATGCTGCGCGAAACGCCGACATCATTTCCTGTGCGACGCTCTCCAATGATCCACTGATCAAGGGAGAATGGCTGAAACAGGGTGCGCATCTCGACCTCGTGGGCGCTTTCAAGCCAACGATGCGCGAGTGCGATGATGAAGCGGCAAAGCGGGCTACCATCTTTGTCGATACCTTCGATGGCGCACTAAAAGAGGGAGGTGACATTGTCCAGCCGCTTGAATCGGGCGCCATCGTCAGACGCGATATAGTGGCAGAGCTTGCGGATTTGGTCACGAAACGTCATGTGGGGCGCAGTGACGACAAGCAGATAACGCTCTTCAAGTCTGTTGGTGCTGCCTTGGAAGACCTCGCAGGCGCTATTCAGGCCTATGAAAGCGCAACTGCCAAATAAAACCGAGTGTGAGATGCCCGCGATAAACGGAAATTCCCTGCCGAAGCTTCCAGTAAGCGACGTGCTTGCCGACATCGGTAAGGCGTTGGCGAACGTGGGTAACGCCGTTCTCTCCGCACCGCCCGGCGCAGGCAAAACCACCCTTGTTCCTCTCTATTTGCTGGATCAGCCATGGCGTGGCGATGGGAAGATCATTCTGCTCGAGCCCCGGCGTCTCGCAGCGCGCGCAGCTGCCAGCCGCATGGCCTCTTTGCTGGGCGAAGCAGTTGGACAGACGGTTGGTTATCGGATGCGTCTGGACAATCGGATATCGTCTAGAACGCGTATCGAAGTGGTGACAGAGGGCGTTTTCGCCCGGATGGTTCTGGATGATCCCGAGCTAACCGGTATCTCGACCGTCATCTTCGATGAGTTTCATGAACGTTCGCTGGACGGGGATTTCGGCCTTGCGCTGGCGCTGGATGTACAGGCCGCGCTTCGCGACGATTTGCGACTTCTGGTTATGTCGGCGACCCTGGATATGGAGCGAATCACCGCATTGCTCGATGGTGCGCCAGCGGTCCGCAGTCTGGGCCGCAGTTTCCCCATCGATGTACGGTATGACGAAAGAGGCGGGCAAGAGCGCTTGGAGGATAAGGTTGCCCGCGCCATTATCGAAGCACACGCTTCCGAAACAGGATCCATTCTGGCCTTTCTGCCCGGTCAGGGCGAGATCACACGGACGATGGAGCGGCTGGAGGGTCGTTTCGGGCTAGAGACGAGGGTCATTCCGCTTTATGGCAATCTTTCCCAGAAAGAGCAGGATGCCGCGATCAAGCCCGCCGAACCCGGCACTCGCAAGATCGTGCTGGCCACGTCCATCGCCGAAACCTCGATCACCATCGATGGCGTTCGCGTCGTTATCGATAGCGGACTACAACGCCTTCCGGTATTCGAGCCCTCCACTGGCATTACCCGGCTTGAGACTGTTAAAGTGTCTCGAGCCTCTGCCGATCAGCGCGCAGGACGTGCGGGCAGGACGGAACCAGGCGTAGCGATCCGGCTGTGGCATGCGGGACAGACGGCCGCGCTGCCCGCCTTTACGCCGCCGCAGATTTTGGCAAGCGACCTTTCAGGTCTTGCGCTTGATCTTGCCCATTGGGGGGTAGCCGACACTTCTTCGCTTGCATTCGTCGATCAACCACCAAAGGCGGCACTGGATGAGGCACGGGCGCTTCTGACAAGTCTCGGCGCATTGGATGCAGCGGGAGGCATCACACCCCGCGGAAGGCAGATGCGGTCACTCGCTCTTCCCCCTCGGCTTTCGGCTATGGTAATTGCGGCCCAGGAGGGTGGATTCGATTGCGAGCAGGCGGCGCGGCTGGCCGTGGTTTTAACTGAACAGGGTCTGGGTGGAAACGACATCGATCTGGACGAGCGGTTGAGACGATTTAATAGTGAGCGGAGCGAACGTGCCGATGCGGCAAGAGGCTTGGCCAAGCGAATCGCATTGGCCGTTGCTTCAACCAGCCAAGGAAATGAAGTAGCAACCGCTGGTCAATTGCTGCTGCACGCCTACCCCGATCGAATTGCTTTCCAGCGCGGCGGACGTGGTCGCTACGTAATGGCGAACGGGCGCGGCGCGGAACTTGCCGAAACCGAAAGGCTGGCGGCTGAAAAAATGCTTGTGGTCGCCGATATTACCGGGCGGGCCGAAAAGCCGCGTATTCTCGCTGCCGCTTCTATGCGGCGCGACGATGTGGAAGCCTATTTTCCAGAAGCGATAACCAAGGAAGAGCAGCTCTTATTCGACAAAGGGAGCGGTCAGGTTCGAGCGCGCAGAGTGACACGAATCGGCGCTATCATTCTCGAAGAGACCCCGCTGGCAAAACCAA
This sequence comes from Agrobacterium larrymoorei, assembly GCF_013322225.1. Classification (GTDB taxonomy): domain Bacteria; phylum Pseudomonadota; class Alphaproteobacteria; order Rhizobiales; family Rhizobiaceae; genus Agrobacterium; species Agrobacterium larrymoorei_A. The sequence goes on along the minus strand of NZ_JAAMFB010000019.1, from coordinate 294,666 downwards.
CCGGAGAAAAGGCGGCACAGGCATTGGCAAACGGGTTGCGTGACTACGGTCTCGCACTCCTGCCTTTCTCGAAGGAAGCACGTCAACTTCGCCATCGTCTTGGCTTTCTGCATCGAATGCTCGGCGCGCCATGGCCAGATACGAGCGACGCGGCTCTGCTGGATCGGCTGGATGAGTGGTTCGTCCCCTTTCAGCATGATGTAAAAACGCTGCAGGATATTAAGGCAGGAAGCCTAATGGACGGTCTTCTGTCGCTGATACCTCATTCGGATCATAGAGAATTGTCGCGGCTTGTTCCCACGCATTTTTTGGCTCCTACAGGCCAGAACCATCCGATTGGTTATGATGGCGATGAGCCGACATTGACCATTCGAGTGCAGGAGCTATTCGGCCTTAAAGAACATCCAAGTGTGGCGGGCGGCAAATTGCCACTGCTTCTGGAATTGACCTCGCCCGCCCACAGGCCGATACAGACCACGAGGGATTTACCGGGCTTCTGGGCCGGTTCATGGAAGGATGTGCGGGCGGATATGCGCGGGCGCTACCCACGTCATCCATGGCCGGAAGAGCCCGCGACCGCTTTACCGACGAACCGCGCCAAGCCACGCGGAACATGAATGGAGATAGGGCATGGCAGTCCAGCCCGAAGAAAACGTGAGATTCGGTCGCGCCAGCCGCCAGATTCGATTGCAAACAATCGTATGGTTACGCTGGCTGGCGGTGGTCGGGCAGAGTGTCACGATCCTGATTGTCGCGTTTGGGCTAGAGTTCCCTCTGCCACTACTCACCTGCGCGGTGCTGATCGGTGCGCTTGCGGTCGCCAATATTTTTCTCTCGGCGCGTTTTCCCGCCACCTACCGTTTGGAGTCGTGGGAAGCGACACTGCTCCTCGCCTTCGATCTTCTGCAATTGACGGCCCTCATCTATATCACCGGCGGGCTTTCCAATCCCTTCGCGCCACTAATATGCGTTCAGGTCATCATTGCCTTTGCCTCACAACCACTGAAGCACTCGCTTATTCTTCTGGTGTTTGCAGTGTTCTGCGTTTCGGCGATTGCTTTTTCTCCCTTCCCCGTTCCGTGGTATCCCGGCGAGGAACTGCCGATACAGTTCATCATCCATATCGGCATCTGGTGTTCCATCGTGGCGACCATGCTGTTTGCCGCTTTCTATGCTTACCGGATTTCACACGAGGCCAATCAGCTCGCCGATGCGCTTGCTGCAACGGAACTTGTTCTGGAGCGAGAAAAGCACCTTTCTCAACTCGACGGTCTGGCGGCAGCGGCGGCGCATGAGCTTGGTACTCCGCTTGCCACCATCAGCGTCGTTGCCAAGGAAATGGAGCGGGAACTCGCAAAGGACGAGCGTTTCGGTGAAGACGTCGCGCTGCTGCGAAGCCAGAGCGAAAGATGCCGCGATATTCTGCGCCGTTTGACGTCGCTCTCCGCAGAGGGAGAGGAGCACCTGCGAAGGCTTCCCCTTTCCTCATTGATCGAAGAGGTGATGGCGCCACATCGCGAATTCGGCATCAAGATGCACGTGGTGGAGAAAAGCGGTCGGGCAAACGAGCCGATCGGCGCCAGAAACGCAGGCATTCTCTACGGCCTCGGAAACCTGATCGAAAACGCCGTCGATTATGCGACCGAGATGGTGACGGTGACGGTGGAACACGATCAGCAACAGGTGAAGGTCATTATCGAAGATGACGGGGAAGGCTACGCGCCGGATATTCTGGCAAGAATAGGCGACCCCTATGTCACCAAGCGTCAGAACGAAGACCGGGCCGGTGGTCTTGGGCTCGGTCTGTTCATCGCCAAGACGCTGCTGGAACGTTCTGGAGCGACACTGAATTTCGAAAACCGTGGACCACATGTCGCAGGGGCGAGGGTCACGGTCATCTGGCCACGCTTCATTATGGACGATAATAGAGGCCACTGACTTTACCCATGCCGTGCGCAAGGGATAAGGTCACTTCAAAACTTGCATGCTGGAGGCTCAAAAATGAGTGACGACGATCACAGCCAAAAGGCAAATGACACCACGGCGGGAAACGTCGATTTCATCGGTCCGGACAAGTCTCTGTTGATCGTGGATGATGATGGCCCGTTCCTGCGCAGGCTCGCACGTGCCATGGAGACGCGTGGCTTCTCTGTCGATACCGCCGAATCGGTCAGTGAAGGCATTGCAAAATCCAGAATAGCCCCGCCGAAATATGCCGTGGTCGATCTGCGGTTGGGCGATGGAAACGGGCTAGAGGTTATCGAAGCCATCCGCCAGCATCGTGACGACACGCAGATCGTTGTCCTGACGGGCTATGGCAATATCGCCACAGCGGTAACGGCGGTGAAACTCGGTGCACTCGACTATCTTGCCAAACCAGCCGATGCGGATGATGTGTTCAACGCGCTAACCCAGCGCGAGGGCGACCGGATGGATTTGCCGGAGAACCCAATGTCCGCTGACCGCGTGCGGTGGGAACACATTCAGCGCGTCTATGAAATGTGCGAGCGCAATGTTTCTGAAACTGCGAGGCGGCTCAACATGCATCGCCGTACCTTGCAGCGCATCCTCGCAAAGCGCGCACCCAAGTAGATAGAGCTAACCAGTCAATCCGAATCGCTGGTGCCTGTCGACCATTCAGCCATCATCAGGCGGCGGGCAGCGGTTCTTGAAAAATCGAGCATCAGCGACTTGCGCGCGGGCGGCGGCAGGCGATGTTCCGGCGCTTCGCGCAGCAGATGTGCGCCATAACCATCCGAAACGAACAGACCGCATTCTTCCGGGAAGATATCGAGTGGCACCCCGGCGTGGGTCGCGAAAAACAGACGGTCGCAATGCATCCTGTAATCAGGCCATTTGCGATCCACCCGGAAATCCTCGATGGAGGATTTGATTTCGATTATCCAGATTTCACCCTTTACCGACAGGCTGATCAGATCGGCGCGCCTGCCGCTTGAAAGCGGCAGTTCCGGCAAAACCGAATGGCGCATCTCGTTGAGCAAAACCTGAACGCCCCGGCGCACCAGCATCGCTTTTTCGGACTGCCGTCCGTCGATTAACGGATTGTTGTTGGTGATGGAAAGAATAGTCATGGATAACGCTGTGCAAATCTGAAGGAGAATTGTTGCAAAAAGACCATGAGGCCGCAATTTCGCGTGCGTATGGGTCTTGCTGCGGTGCGATGGCTTGCCAAGCCGAGATTAATCGAAAATAACCCGATTATTCAATATAGATTCATGCGTCGCTTATATAAGCGATTTTTCCGCGAGAACACTATGCGCATTCGCACTTCATTGACTGCCCTCGGCCTGTCGTCCCTACTTGCGCTGACGGGTTGCGCGTCCACGACCAAAGAAACCGCTTCTGCAGGCCCCACGCTTGCGTCTGCGCCGGTCGTGGTTGAAACGACCCAGATCTTCGGTGACGAAGTTTACGGCGCAACGTCGGACGCAGGTTATGCCCTGCCCGCCATTCCGATCAATCGCGTGGACAAGAAGTTTCATCGCCAGATCGTGAACTTCGAGACGCAGGAACGGGCGGGCACGGTGATCGTCAACACCCGTGAGCGTTTCCTCTATTACATACTGCCAGGCGGCAAGGCCGTGCGTTACGGTATCGGCGTCGGCAAGCAGGGCTTTGCATGGGCTGGTGAAGCCTATGTGGCATGGAAGCAGGAATGGCCGATGTGGCATCCGCCGAAGGAAATGGCCGTTCGCAAGCCAGAAATCTCCAAATATGTCGAGGCTGGTATGGGCCCTGGCCTTACCAACCCGCTCGGTGCTCGCGCCATGTACCTCTTCAACGAAAAGGGTCAGGACACACTGTTCCGTATTCACGGCTCGCCCGAGTGGAACTCCATCGGCACCGCCGCCTCTTCCGGCTGCATCCGCATGATCAATCAGGACGTGATCGATCTCTACAGCCGCATTCGTCCGGGCCGCAGCTCCAAGGTTATCGTGATCCAGTAAGGTCTCGCACACAGCACATAAAAAAGCCGCCGTGGATTTCCCGGCGGCTTTTTTCTTTGAAGGGCAGAACTTTTCTCTTTGACTTTTGCCTCGCCCATCTGAAGCGCGTCTGCGCGACGAGGAAAGCCACCAACCCAATGTCTCGGGCTGATGGCTTTAGGCTAAAGGCCGGAGATGACGGCCTAAATGTCATCAAGCTGCCTGCTTCGCCTTCAGTTCAAGGCGGCGGCGATGGAGGACTGGCTCGGTGTAACCATTCGGCTGCTCCCTCCCCTTCAGGACCAACTCGACGGCGGCTTGGAAAGCAACCGAATCCTCGAAGTGGCCTGCCATCGGCATATAGGCGGCATCTCCGGCATTCTGCTGATCCACGACTGCGGCCATGCGTTTCATGGTTTCGACGATCTGCTCCTCGGACACCACGCCGTGGCGCAGCCAGTTGGCCATGTGCTGGGCGGAAATGCGCAAGGTAGCGCGGTCTTCCATCAGGCCGATATTGTTGATGTCAGGAACCTTGGAGCAACCGACGCCCTGATCGACCCAGCGAACGACGTAACCGAGAATGCCTTGGGCATTGTTATCGAGTTCCCGCTGGATGTCTTCCGCCGACCAGTTCGGGCGCACGGCAACCGGAACCGAGAGGATATCGGCAAGCTTGGCGCGTCCACGGCTTTTGAGGCCTTCCTGAACATGGGACACGTCCACCTTGTGGTAATGCGTGGCGTGCAAAGTTGCCGCCGTTGGCGATGGCACCCAAGCCGTGTTTGCACCAGCCTTCGGATGCGCGATCTTCTGGTCCAGCATCGCCGCCATCAGATCCGGCATGGCCCACATGCCCTTTCCGATCTGCGCGTGGCCGGAAAGACCACATTCCAGACCGATATCGACGTTCCAGTTTTCGTATGCCGCAATCCAAGCGGCCTGCTTCATGTCACCCTTGCGGATCATCGGACCCGCTTCCATCGACGTATGGATCTCGTCGCCGGTGCGGTCGAGGAAGCCGGTGTTGATGAAGACGACGCGGTCCTTGGCGGCGCGGATGCATTCCTTCAGATTGACCGTCGTGCGGCGCTCCTCATCCATGATGCCCATTTTCATGGTGTTGGGCTGCATTCCGACCAGCGCTTCGACGCGCGTGAAGATCTCGGCAGCAAAGGCCACCTCTTCCGGGCCATGCATCTTCGGCTTGACCACATACATGGAGCCTGCGCGCGAATTCTGATGGCGGCCATTCGGGCCGACATCGTAAAGCGCGATCGAGCCGGTGATGATCGCATCCATGATGCCTTCGGGGACTTCCGCGCCATCACGATCCAGAATAGCCGGATTCGTCATGAGGTGGCCGACATTGCGCACCAGCATCAGCGAGCGACCGGGAAGCGTCAGCGCCGAACCATCGGGCGCCGCGTAATTACGATCAGGGTTCAGGCTACGGGTAAAGCTTTTTCCGCCCTTGGACACCTCTTCCGTCAAATCGCCCCGCATGAGGCCAAGCCAGTTGCGATAGACGACGATCTTGTCTTCCGCATCGACCGCTGCGACCGAATCTTCGCAATCCATGATCGTTGTCAGAGCTGATTCGAGGATGACATCGGAAATGCCAGCTGCATCGCTCTTGCCGATGGCGGTCGTTGGGTCGATGACAACCTCGATATGAATGCCATTTTTCTTCAGAAGAATAGCGGATGGCTCAGAAGCCTCACCGTTAAAGCCTGCGAACTGACCCGCATCATTCAAGCCAACAGCGCCGCCATCGACATCCAGCTGCAAGACACCGTCAACGACCTTGATGCCGCGAACGTCAGACCAGCTTCCTTTGAAAAGCGTCGCAGATCCATCGAGGAACGAGCGAGCCCAGGCGATAACCTTCTCGCCGCGCTTAGGATTGTACTCCCTGCCCTTTTCTGCACCGTCCTCTTCGGAAACGGCATCGGTGCCATAAAGCGCATCATAGAGCGAACCCCAGCGCGCATTGGCGGCGTTGAGGGCGTAGCGGGCATTCATGACGGGAACGACGAGCTGCGGGCCTGCAAGCTCGGCAATCTCGGGGTCGACATTCTGCGTGTTGACCCGGAAAGCGGCACCTTCGGGCACGATATAGCCGATGTCACGAAGGAAGGTCTCGTAGGCCGCAAGGTCTGATGGTGCGCCATTTTCGCGGTACCAGCTATCGAGCTTTTCCTGAAAAGCATCGCGCTTTTCCAGTAACTGCTTGTTCTTGGGTGCGAGATCGTGAACGATTTGGGAAAAGCCGCTGAAGAAGGCGTCCGCATTCAGCCCGGTCTCCGGCAGAACCTCGTCCTTCAGAAAATGAAAAAGCGCGTCGTCAAACGAAAGTCCGTGGTTCTCGATGCGGCTCACCTGATGTCTCCCTATGGGTGTTTGCATAGAGTGACCAGTGAACGGCCCCTTCGTCAACCGCAGAGGCGCATCAAAGATTTTTTCCATAATGGAAATAATCGATACAGACCTGTTCCGATTAAAGAAGCTTCTGCAACTCCGGCAGCTTCTCGTTCACCCACCAGCCATAGTAGTTTTCTTCCGGCAAGACATTGCCGCCACTCTGGCGGTTTTTCTGTGCAAGAGCTGCAGCGCGTTGACCGGAACCACCAAGATTATAGAGCGTAGAGGTCAGGCCTGGATTTTTCGAAATATCCATAGCGGCAATCGACTTGTAGTCATCGATCGACTTGCGGATGGCAGCGGCCATGAAGGCGAGCGAGCGATCCGGGTCCATGATCGAATTATAAACGCCGGCGGCATCGTTTTCATCCAGCTTCTCATAGCCGGAAACGCGTGACACTGTGTCCGACAGCATTAGGGCCGTCAGCGGATTGATCTGGCCGAGCCCGAAGGTCTGGCCCGCATAGAATGGCTGGAAGAAAACTGCGCTGAAGCGATTGTCGGGATAGCTGACGCCATCAACCTTTTTACCCCGGAAGCTCGCGTCCCAGACATCTTCCCGGCAATTCCACAGGCTGTAAGAATCACTCCTGGATTGGCATTTGGCGAATTGCGAATGGGTTAGAAACTGCGCAATAGATTCGTCCTTGTAGCCGAAGCGGAAGCTGTTTCCAGCATAGGATGCGGCCTTAACGTAGTAGGATTGCAGCCGGTCATAAGCATCGACATTGTAAGTATGCTCACCGACGATGGCGCCGATCATGTGAATGGGATCGATGCCATAGCGCCCAGCCGTGGACTTGATTTTCGCGATCAGCTGCTTGTCGCTGGAAAGAAGATCATAGACCTTCTGGTACTTCCGCTCGAATGTGGAGTTGGAACCCTTCGTGCGACGGGCCGATGCGCCCGGTACGCCGGGTTGCTCCGCATTCCGGTTTCCGGGTGGAACGACGGTTGCTGCCTCCGCAAAGGATTGCGAGACGGTGCCAAAGGCCAGAACAGCGGCCAATGCCAGAAGAGTTTTACGCACGAGCGGATGCCTTTTCCTTGCCGGTTCAGACCGGAATAATCCACAGGATCGACTTTCAGCACTTCCTTAACGAAAAGCGGTGGCAGATGTCGAGACAAGGCAAGTAAAATAAGAGTGCGGCAAGATTTGCCGCACTCGACATTATTTTTAGAGAATGTAACGCGACAGGTCCGTGTCGGCAGCGATATCGCCCACATGTTCGCGAACATAATCCTGATCGATCTTGACAGAGGAGCCGCCACGATCCGGCGCATGGAACGAAATCTCGTCCAGAACTCGCTCCATCACCGTCTGCAAACGACGCGCGCCGATGTTTTCGACCGACGAGTTCAGGTGAACCGCAACATCCGCCAGCGCATCGATGGCGTCATCGGTGAATTCGAGGTTCAGTTCTTCCGTCGCCATAAGGGCGATATACTGGCGAATGAGGCTCGCTTCCGTTTCGGTCAGAATGCGGCGGAAGTCTTCCTTGGTCAGCGGCTTCAGCTCGACGCGGATCGGCAGACGACCCTGAAGTTCCGGCAGCAGATCAGATGGCTTGGCGACATGGAACGCGCCGGAGGCGATGAACAGGATATGGTCCGTCTTTACCGGGCCATACTTGGTCGAAACCGTCGTGCCTTCCACCAGCGGCAGCAAGTCGCGCTGCACGCCTTCACGGGAAACACCCGCACCCATGCCGCCATCACGGGCGGCGATCTTGTCGATCTCGTCAAGGAAGACGATGCCGTCATTTTCGACCGACTTCACCGCTTCGCGCTGGATCAGCTCATTGTCCAGCAGCTTGTCTGATTCATCGCGGATGAGATCGGCGTAGGATTTCTCGACGGTCGTGCGGACCTTTTTGGTGCGCCCGCCCATGGCCTTGCCGAACATTTCCGACAGGTTCAGAACGCCGATATTGGCGCCGGGCATGCCCGGAATTTCGAAGCCCGGCATGCCGGAGCCTGTATCGGCAACTTCGATATCGATTTCCTTCTTGTCCAACTCACCGTCCCGCAGCTTCTTGCGGAAGTTTTCACGGGTAGCAGGCGAAGACGTTTGGCCCACCAGTGCATCCAGAACGCGCTCTTCGGCGCTGGCGTGGGCCTTTGCCTGAACATCGGCGCGCATCTTTTCACGCACGAGGCCGATACCGATTTCCACGAGGTCGCGGATGATCTGTTCGACATCGCGACCGACATAACCGACTTCGGTAAATTTCGTGGCTTCCACCTTGATGAACGGTGCACCAGCGAGCTTTGCCAGGCGGCGGGATATCTCGGTTTTACCGACACCGGTCGGGCCGATCATCAGAATGTTCTTCGGCATCACCTCGTCACGCAGGCTCTCGTCCAGCTGCTGACGACGCCAGCGGTTACGAAGGGCAATAGCGACCGCGCGTTTCGCATCATGCTGACCGATAATGTAACGGTCGAGTTCCGAGACGATTTCCCGGGGAGAAAAAGTGGTCATTTCGATCCTTTCGGCTTCCTGTTGCGGCCAGCCTTCGCAGGCCTGGCCCGCAGGAACCATTGTTCTGCACAGCTGGATTATTCAGCGTCCAGCGTTTCGATCACGAGATTATGGTTGGTATAGACGCAGATGTCGGCGGCGATATCGAGCGCTTGGCGGGCGACTTCTTCCGCAGACTTTTCCGAATCCATCAGTGCACGGGCAGCAGCGAAGGCGTAATTGCCGCCGGAACCGATGGCGATTGCGCCATGCTCAGGCTCCAGAACATCGCCATTGCCGGTAATCGCCAGCGTGATGGACTTGTCGGCCACCAGCATCATGGCTTCGAGATTGCGCAGATATTTGTCAGTGCGCCAATCCTTGGCAAGCTCGACGGCGGCGCGCATCAGCTGACCGGGATATTGCTCAAGCTTTTTTTCGAGACGGTCGAGAAGGGTGAAGGCATCGGCGGTCGCGCCTGCAAATCCAGCGATCACCTCGCCTTTGCCGATGCGGCGAACCTTGCGGGCATTGCCCTTCATCACGGTCTGGCCGAGGCTGACCTGTCCGTCGCCAGCCACGACGACCTTTCCGCCCTTACGCACAGTAATAATGGTTGTCATCAAACACCTGTCTGCCCTGTCGGGCCTTCCATATGATTGTCTTGCGAGCCTCAAGTGCTGCTCTCTTCGCAATCTATGTAAGTCCGGTTTTGGCGATTGCAATCTCATCGGCCCGACGCCACCACGGGTCACATTCAAGACGATGGCAAGGTGATGGAATGACTGGATATTTGTAAGGGGTGCTGATAAGGAACGGCGATATTTTCCAAGGAGCAGCCGCAATGGCAGAGCGCACAGCCGAGATTTCCCGCAAGACCAACGAGACCTCCGTCTCGGTGCGCGTGAATATCGACGGAACGGGTACGGCAAAGATCTCGACGGGTGTCGGTTTCTTCGACCATATGCTGGACCAGCTGAGCCGCCATTCCCTCATCGACATGGAGATCGATGTGAAGGGCGACCTTCATATCGATGATCACCACACCGTCGAGGACACCGGCATTGCCATCGGCCAGGCCATCGCCAAGGCTCTTGGCGACCGCAAGGGCATTACCCGTTACGCCTCGCTCGATCTTGCCATGGACGAGACGATGACGAAGGCTGCCGTCGATATCTCCGGTCGTCCGTTCCTCGTCTGGAACGTCAATTTCTCCGCGCCAAAGATCGGCACCTTCGATACCGAACTGGTGCGTGAATTCTTTCAGGCGCTGGCGCAGAATGCAGGCATTACCCTGCATATTCTCAACCATTATGGCGCGAACAACCATCATATCGCCGAGACATGCTTCAAGGCGGTTGCCCGCGTGCTGCGCAGCGCCACCGAAATCGACCCCCGGCAGGCAGGCCGCATTCCTTCGACGAAGGGCATGCTGGCCTGATCTGGATGCAATAGTTGGAGCAAGGGGGATGTTAAATCTCCTGCCCTGCTCCTGATGTCGTCAGGAACGCCAATGATATCTTATCTGGTTTTTGAAGCACCGGGCGGCCCTGACAGGGATCACCGCACCACGCGGTTCATTCCGGACAGGTTTTCCTGCCTGGCGCTGTTTTTTCCCTGGCTCTGGTTCGCAATCCATCGAGTCTGGTGGGTAGCAATCGCAATCGTCGTTCTGCAGGTCGCTGCCGGGCAGGTGTCCCGGCTGGAAGGCTTTGGCGTTACGGGTTTGCTCATGGCAGTCGCGATTGGACTGATAGCCGGATTCGAAGGGCGCAATATTTTGCAGAAAAGCCTGACGGCCAAAGGCTGGACCTTGAAGGACGTGGTCGTCGCGCCCAGCTTATCGGCAGCGGAAGAGATGTATTTCTCCAACCTCTCGACAAGCGAACAGCCGAATACTCTGGTCCCTCAGCCCGAGTGGAAGACGCGGGCCACCACGGGTGGTTTCATGACGAACGATCCGGCTGGCTCGTTCCAATTCGATTTGAATGGAAGGCGCTGACATGCGTGTGGCAATTATCGACTATGGCTCCGGCAACCTGCGCTCCGCCACCAAGGCGTTCGAGCGTGCGGCACGTGAAGCCGGTATCGATGCGACGATCGATTTAACCGACAAGCCCGAGCGCGTTGCCTCCGCAGACCGCATCGTTCTGCCGGGTGTCGGCGCTTATGCCGATTGCCGCGCCGGTCTCAGCGCCGTCGATGGCATGCATGAGGCGCTGCTGGATGTGGTGGAAAATAGGGCTCATCCTTTCCTCGGCATCTGCGTCGGCATGCAGCTGATGTCGTCGCGCGGGCTTGAAAAGACCACTAGCGAAGGCCTCGGCTGGATCGAAGGCGATGTCGTTGAGATGACGCCTTCCGACCCTGCCCTCAAAATTCCGCAGATCGGCTGGAATACGCTGGAGCTGCGCCACCCTCACCCGCTCTTCGATGGCATCAAGACCGGTGCCGACGGCCTGCACGCCTATTTCGTCCATTCCTATCATCTGGCGGCAAAGCACGCTCAAGACGTCATCGCCACCACCAGTTATGGCGGCGCGATGACGGCTTTCGTCGGTCGCGACAACAAGGCTGGCGCTCAGTTCCACCCGGAAAAGAGCCAGACGCTCGGCCTCGCCCTCATTTCGAATTTCCTGCGCTGGAAGCCCTGACATGATTCTTTTTCCCGCAATCGACCTCAAAGAGGGCCAGTGCGTTCGCCTGAAACTTGGCGATATGGACCAGCCCACCGTCTACAACACCGATCCCGGCGCGCAGGCCAAAGCCTTTGAAGATCAGGGTTTCGAGTGGCTGCATGTGGTGGATCTGAACGGTGCCTTCGCAGGCCAGACGGTCAATGGCGACGCAGTCGGTGCCATTTTGAAATCCACCAAGAACCCGGTGCAATTGGGTGGCGGCATTCGCACGCTGGATCACATCGAAGCGTGGCTGAGCCGTGGTCTTGCCCGCGTTATTCTCGGCACCGTTGCCGTGCGTGATCCGGTTCTGGTTCTGGAAGCGTGCAAGCGCTTCCCCGGACAGGTCGCCGTCGGCATCGATGCCAAGGGTGGCAAGGTTGCGGTGGAAGGCTGGGCGGAGGCGTCCGAACTCGGCGTTATCGAGTTGGCCAAGCGCTTCGAAGGTGCAGGCGTTGCCGCGATCATCTACACGGATATCGACCGCGACGGCATTCTGGCCGGTATCAACTGGTCGTCCACGCTCGAGCTTGCCGAAGCGGTTTCGATCCCCGTCATCGCCTCCGGTGGCCTTGCCTCCATTGATGACATCAAGCGCATGCTGGAACCGGATGCGGCCAAGCTGGAAGGCGCGATTTCCGGTCGCGCGCTCTATGATGGCCGGATCGATCCGGCTGAGGCACTGGCACTGATCAAGGGAGCGCGCGCATGACGCTGAAAGCCCGAATCATCCCTTGCCTTGATGTGAAAGACGGTCGCGTCGTCAAGGGCGTGAATTTCGTTGACCTGATCGATGCAGGCGATCCCGTTGAGGCGGCCAAAGCCTATGACGCTGCCGGTGCCGATGAGCTTTGCTTTCTCGATATCACCGCGTCTTCCGACAATCGTGACACGATTTTCGATGTGGTTGCCCGCACAGCTGATCACTGCTTCATGCCGGTGACGGTTGGTGGTGGCGTGCGTGCCGTTTCCGATATCCGTAAGCTGCTGCTTTGTGGTGCCGACAAGGTTTCGATCAATTCGGCAGCTGTGAAAGACCCGGATTTCGTGGCGCAGGCTGCTGACAAGTTCGGCAACCAGTGCATCGTCGTTTCCATCGATGCAAAGAAGGTGTCCGGTGCGGGCGAAGCGGATCGCTGGGAAATCTTCACCCATGGCGGTCGTCAGTCCACTGGCATCGATGCGGTGGAATTCGCCGTGAAGATGGTCGAGCGTGGGGCGGGCGAACTGCTCATCACCTCGATGGATCGGGATGGCACCAAGAGCGGTTACGATATCGCCCTGACCCGCACCATCGCCGATCAGGTTCGCGTTCCCGTCATCGCCTCCGGCGGTGTCGGCACGCTGGATGATCTGGTGGCGGGCGTGAAGGACGGTCATGCGACAGCCGTTCTTGCCGCCTCCATCTTCCACTTCGGCACCTATTCCATCGGCGAAGCCAAGGCCTATATGGCCGGTCACGGCATTCCCATGCGGCTCGATTAAAGGATAAAGACCATGAGCGGGTTTTCCCTTTCCGATCTCGAACGCATCGTCGCCGAACGCGCCAGCGCCTCGCCTGACAACTCCTGGACTGCCAAGCTTTTTGCCGCGGGCCAAAGCAAGGCAGCCAAGAAGCTTGGCGAAGAGGCCGTTGAAACCGTCATCGCGGCTGTTACCAATGACCGCAAAAACCTGACCGATGAGGCGGCGGACCTGCTGTACCATCTCCTCGTGGTTCTCAAGATCGCCGACATTCCCCTGACCGAGGTTTTTGCCGAACTGGAGCGCCGCACGGGCCAGTCAGGAATTCAGGAAAAAGCATCAAGGCCCCAGACATGACGACAATGGCACGCACGGGGGGACAAGGCATGCCAAGTACGCTCGATCATTTCCGGCCAGATGAATATTCGCCCTACCACTTCTTTAGTTCTGAGGAATGGTCGAAGTTTCGCGCCGATACGCCGCTGACACTCTCATCCGACGAGGTCAAACGCCTTCGTTCGCTGGACGACCCAATCGATCTCGATGAGGTCCGGCGGATTTATCTCTCACTCTCACGCCTGCTCTCCTCCCACGTGGAAGCCTCACAGCTGTTGTTCAACCAGCGCAACCGCTTCCTCAACATGGCAGACGTGAACAAGACTCCCTTCGTCATCGGCATTGCCGGTTCGGTCGCCGTCGGGAAATCCACCACGGCGCGTATTCTGAAAGAGCTTCTGGCGCGCTGGCCCTCGAGCCCCAAGGTCGATCTCATCACCACGGACGGTTTTCTCTACCCGAACGATGTTCTGCGGCGCGAGAACCTGATGGATCGCAAGGGCTTTCCCGAAAGCTACGATATCGGTGCCTTGCTACGCTTCCTCTCCGCCATCAAGGCCGGACAGCCGGATGTTCAGGCGCCGCGTTACTCGCACCTCGTTTATGACGTGCTACCGAGCGAATTCACCACCATCGACAGGCCCGATATTCTAATCTTCGAAGGCATCAATGTACTTCAGGCGCGTAATCTGCCAGCCGGGGGGCGGATCGTGCCAATCGTGTCGGATTTCTTTGACTTCTCCATCTATATCGATGCTGACGAGAAGATCATTCACAACTGGTATGTGAACCGCTTCATGAACCTGCGGAACACTGCGTTCCGCGACCCCTCCTCCTACTTCAATCGTTATGCGTCGATTTCAGAAGCGGCTGCGCTGGCTATTGCAGAAGGACTTTGGGAAAACATCAACCTGAAGAACCTGCGTGAAAACATCGTGCCGACAAGGCCACGCGCGGACCTCATTCTCCGCAAGGGCGAAAACCATCTGATCGACATGGTGGCGCTGAGAAAGCTGTAGGCGTTACGTGGGCTTGTCTGAGCCCAAGATGGCTAATCGGAACCGGGCTTGCCGCGCATCTTCTTGATGTCGGAGCGACCGGATTTTGCTTTAAGCCGCCTCTCAACCGAACCCTTCGTCGGCTTCGTCGCTTTACGCGGCGGCGGTGGTGGCTCGGCTGCTTTCAGGATCAGCTCTTTCAGTCTCTCCCGCGCGTCTTCGCGGTTTCGCTCCTGCGTGCGAAACTGATTGGCCTCGATCATCAGAACACCCTCTTTCGAGACGCGCCTGCCGCCGAGTTTGATAAGATTGGTCTTGATGCGATCCGATAGGGCTGGAGAGTCCATCACGCTGAAGAACAGCTGCACCGCCGTCGAAACCTTGTTGACATTCTGCCCACCCGGCCCGCCAGCCAGCACGAATTGCTCCGTCAGTTCCCATCCGGCAATCGTAATTCTGCTGCTGATATAAAGAGGGGCGCTGGCCATGTCGTTCTCCGGCAGGCGTGATGCCACATCATGCGCCAAATGAAAACCGCCCCTTCAAATGAAAAACCCGGCACGAAGCCGGGTTTCACGTAAATCCAATATTGGAGTTCTCTTATTCGGCAGCGGCCAGCAGGCCTGGGGCCGCATCGCGCACGGTGCTGTCGACATGATCTTCGAACTTGGTGAAGTTCGTAACGAACATGGAAACCAGCTTTTTCGCCTGCGCGTCGTAGGCTGCGCCATCGGCCCAGGTCGAACGCGGGTCGAGGATGCTGTTGTCGATACCGTCAAGTGATGTCGGAACCGCGAAACCGAAGTTGGCATCGGTGCGGAAATCGGCATTCTTGAGTTCGCCGGTCAGAGCCGCTGTCAGCAAAGCGCGGGTCGCCTTGATCGGCATGCGCTTGCCGATGCCGTATGCACCGCCCGTCCAGCCGGTGTTGACCAGCCAGCAATCGACATTGTGCTTGGCGATCAGGTCCCGCAGCAAATTGCCGTATTCCGTGGGGTGGCGCGGCATGAAGGGTGCGCCGAAGCAGGTGGAGAAGGTTGCTTCCGGCTCGGTCACGCCCTTTTCGGTGCCGGCAACCTTTGCCGTGTAACCGGAGAGGAAGTGGTACATGGCCTGTTCAGGCGTCAGACGGGCGATCGGAGGCAGGACGCCGAAAGCATCAGCCGTCAGCATGATGATGGTCTTCGGATGACCGGCAATGCCGGTTTCCGATGCATTCGGAATGAAGTGCAGTGGATAGGCGCTGCGCGTATTTTCCGTCAGCGAGTTGTCGTTGAAATCCGGCACGCGATTTTCATCGAGAACGACGTTTTCCAGAACCGTGCCGAAACGACGGGTCGCGGCATAAATCTCAGGCTCAGCTTCCGCCGAAAGCTTGATTGCCTTCGCGTAGCAGCCGCCTTCGAAGTTGAAGATACCGTCTTCGCCCCAGCCATGCTCGTCATCGCCGATCAGCGTGCGGGCAGGATCCGCCGAAAGCGTGGTCTTGCCAGTGCCGGAGAGGCCGAAGAAGACAGCCGCATCGCCAGCCGGGCCAACATTGGCCGAGCAGTGCATCGGCATCACGCCCTTGGCAGGCAGCAGGTAGTTCAGAACGGTGAAGACGGACTTCTTGTTTTCACCGGCGTAAGATGTGCCGCCGATCAGGACGAGACCCTTGGTCAGGTCGCAGGCAATCACGGTTTCCGTACGGCAGCCGTGGCGGGCCGGATCGGCCTTGAAGCTTGGCAGATTGATGATCGTCAGCTTCTGGCTGAAGTTGGTAAGCGTCTCGCGCGCCGGGCGGATCAGAAGGTTGCGAATGAACAGGCCGTGCCAGGCAAGCTCAGTCACAACACGGGTCGGAAGAGCGTTCTCTTCGTCCGCGCCGCCGATCAAATCCTGAACGTACAGCGTCTTGCCGGCTGCGTGCGCCAGCATGTCCTTGTGCAGGATTTCGAAATGCTCGGGCGAAAGCGGCTTGTTATTGTCCCACCAGATCTTGTCTTCGGTGTTGCCATCGCGAACGACGAACTTGTCCTTGGGCGAACGGCCCGTGTGCTGGCCAGTGACTGCGCGAAGTGCACCATCCACCGTCACATCTGCTTCGCCGTTGCGGATCGCTGCTTCGTACAACTCAGCCTCGATGAGGTTGTAATGCACAAAAGCTGCCTCGCCCAGACCGAGTTCAGACACTCCATTTTCAGGATTGTGTACTCCGAGTTCCTTCATGGCGCGCTCCCTTTTCTAAAGACAAAGCCGTTGAAATTTTCAAGGAAGCTAAGCGGTCGTTTAAAAAATAGCAAGGCGCAAAACTAAATAATTCAATAATTTCAATATATTAATCGATTTAAAAGATTTTATTCCATTTTAAATCGGTTTAGTTCCCCTTGGCGCACATGGTTCCGCTCCACGCGGAGAAAATACTCCCAAAGTCCATGTGCGAATTGCCACTTGGCCTTTGCCACAATTTGTTCCAGCTTTATACTCATGAGAAAGGCTCACGGCGCACGACCTTGGCTGGGGTGGATGTCGGGAGTAAAAAATATAATGACGATGGAGACCAATTTCATGCAGACAATTGCGCTAGTGGACGATGACCGAAATATTTTGACTTCGGTATCGATCGCGCTCGAAGCGGAAGGCTACAAGGTCGAAACGTACACCGATGGAGCTTCCGCGCTCGATGGATTGATCGCGCGCCCGCCACAGCTTGCGATCTTCGATATCAAGATGCCCCGAATGGACGGGATGGAACTGCTGCGCCGTCTTCGCCAGAAATCGGATCTTCCCGTGATCTTTCTCACCTCCAAGGATGAGGAAATCGACGAACTGTTCGGCCTTAAGATGGGCGCGGACGACTTCATAACAAAGCCTTTTTCCCAAAGACTGCTGGTCGAACGCGTGAAAGCCATCCTTCGCCGTGCCAGCAGCCGCGATGCAGCCGTTCCAGGTGCAAGCCCTCTGAAACCTTCTGCGGATCAGCAGGCGCGCACGCTCGAACGCGGTCAGTTGGCCATGGATCAGGAGCGTCATACCTGCACATGGAAGGGCGAGCCGGTAACTCTGACGGTCACGGAATTCCTCATCCTGCACTCGCTTGCTCAGCGTCCGGGTGTCGTCAAAAGCCGTGATGCGCTGATGGATGCCGCTTACGATGAGCAGGTCTACGTGGACGACCGCACTATCGACAGCCACATCAAACGTCTTCGCAAAAAGTTCAAACTGGTCGATAATGACTTCGACATGATTGAAACGCTCTATGGTGTGGGTTATCGCTTCCGCGAAGCGGCGTAAGCCAAATCAGTGACGCCGCAAAACGTGGCGCTGAGGAACGCAATTGTTGAACAAGGCGCAGGATAGCGTATCGGATACTTCCGATGCCGACGAACGTGAAAGCGGGCGGCGGCACCGGATTCATCCCTTGACGATCATCCGGCGCATCTTCGGTAATGCGGTGTTTTCCAGTCTCACGCGGCGCATCCTGTTCTTCAACGTGGCGGCCACCGTCGTTCTCGTGGGCGGTATTCTCTACCTCAACCAGTTCCGCGAAGGCCTGATCGACGCTCGAGTCGAGAGTCTGCTTACCCAGGGCGAAATCATCGCCGGTGCGATCTCTGCCTCGGCGTCGGTTGATACCAACTCGATCACCATCAACCCGGAAAAGCTGCTTGAACTTCAGGCCGGGCAAAGCATCACCCCTCTGCCGAACGATGAGGACCTGAGCTTTCCGATCAATCCAGAGCGGGTGGCTCCGGTTCTAAGACGCTTGATTTCGCCTACACGCACCCGCGCCCGCTTGTTCGATGCCGATGCGAATATGCTGCTGGACTCACGCCACCTCTATTCGCGCGGTCAGGTGCTCCGGTACGACCTGCCACCTGTCACGCCTGAAACGCAGACATGGGGCGAATGGGTCGCGAGCGTGTTCAACCGCATGCTGCAACCCAGCAGCCTCCCACTTTATAAAGAGACACCAGGGGGCGATGGCTCCATCTATCCCGAGGTGATGAACGCGCTGACCGGCGTGCGGGGCGCAGTCGTGCGTGTGACTGAAAAGGGCGAGCTGATCGTCTCCGTTGCCGTGCCGGTGCAACGTTTCCGCGCTGTGCTTGGCGTTCTTCTTCTTTCAACGCAGGCAGGTGATATCGACAAGATCGTTCACGCCGAACGCCTTGCCATCATGCGCGTGTTCGGCATCGCGACACTCGTCAATATCGTGCTATCGCTGCTCCTGTCCTCCACCATCGCGACACCTTTGCGTCGCCTCTCGGCCGCGGCCATACGTGTCCGTCGGGGTGCGAAAGCGCGAGAGGAAATCCCTGATTTTTCCGCCCGCCAGGACGAGATCGGCAACCTTTCAATCGCATTGCGCGAGATGACCAACGCGCTTTATGACCGCATCGATGCCATCGAGAGCTTCGCAGCGGATGTAAGCCATGAACTCAAGAACCCGCTGACCTCACTGCGTAGCGCCGTCGAGACACTACCTCGAGCAAAAACAGAGGAATCCAAGCAGCGTCTGACGGAGATCATTTTCCACGATGTGCGCCGTCTTGATCGTTTGATTAGTGATATTTCGGATGCGTCGCGTCTGGATGCGGAACTTGCCCGCGCAGATTCTTCACCGGTAGACCTCGAAATGCTCCTTAGCGGTCTCGTCGAGATTTCCCGCCAGATCGGTGCGAAGAAGAAAAGCGTTACGATCGACTATGTTGCTGACCAAAAGCCCGGCGCCAAGACCAGCTATGTCGTGACAGGTCACGATCTTCGCCTTGGCCAGATTGTGACCAATCTCATCGAAAACGCTCGTTCTTTCGTATCGCAGGACGGTGGACGCATCTTCGTTCATCTTCTGCGTCAGAAAGATCGCTGCCTCGTTCGTGTCGAAGACAACGGTCCAGGCATTCAGGCTGAAGACATCGACCGTATTTTCGAACGCTTCTACACAGACCGCCCGGCCAGCGAAGGCTTTGGCCAGAACTCTGGCCTTGGTCTGTCGATCAGCCGACAGATCGCGGAAGCCCATGGTGGAACGCTTAGGGCAGAAAACCTAATCGACAAGTATGGCGTGATTTCCGGTGCCCGGTTCACCCTATCGCTTCCGGCAGCACACGCGCATGAGCGCTGATCGCGTCAACTTCCACGGCACAGCGATCATCATTGGCGAAACGGGTCTTTTGTTCGTTGGCCCTTCCGGTAGCGGCAAGAGCGAACTCGCTTTCAGCTTTCTAACGGAAGGTGAACGTTGCGGTCTACGATCGGCCCTCATTGCCGACGACCAGGTTTTCATTTCACTGCTTGATGAAAAAATCCTTGCTGAGAGACCAGATTCTATTTCAGGGATGATCGAGCTTAGAGGAAGCGGCATCGTGTCCATGAAAAGTGTTCCATCGGCTATTCTTCATTATGCGATTACGCCAACACTTCATGCGAGCAGCCCGCGTCTCCCACCGGATGAGGAATGGCTGGAGCTACCGTTTGGCCAGAGACTGCCATTGATAAGAATCCCGCTTTCCAGCATCACACCCTATGGAAAATTTGCTGCACTTGCGAAAAATCTCTTTCGAGCAAAGGAAATGTGAACGAAATTACGGCATTTTGGGGCTTGCGCTTCGTCTTTTCCTCATCAAGATGCGACCCCACCGATAGACAGGATTGCGGCGTTGCGATAGTCGGCAATCATTATGCGTGTGCAAGGGAGCATTTCATGATCGGACTGGTGCTTGTCACCCATGGCAAGCTGGCTGAGGAGTTTAAACATGCGGTAGAGCATGTTGTCGGCCCCCAGAAATTGATCGAGACGGTTTGTATCGGTCCCGAAGATGACATGGATCAGCGCCGACAGGACATTCTCGACGCCGTAACGCGTGCCAATGACGGAAACGGCGTGATTATTCTGACCGATATGTTCGGTGGAACGCCATCCAATTTGGCAATCTCCGTCATGAGTTCCGGCAGCGTAGAAGTTATCGCTGGCGTTAATCTACCGATGCTGATCAAACTTGCGGGCATCCGCACCGAAGATAACATGGAGAAGGCCTTGCAGGAGGCCTCGGATGCTGGCAGGAAATATATCAACGTCGCCAGCCGCGTTCTTAGCGGCAAATAAAAAGAAGACCATCCGATGTCGCCTCTTTCGCGGGAACTGCTGATCGTCAACAAACGCGGCCTCCATGCCCGTGCCTCCGCAAAATTCGTGCAAATGGTTGAAGGCTTCGATGCCTCTATCTCCGTCTCCAAAGATGGCATGACCGTCGGTGGCACCTCTATCATGGGGCTGATGATGCTGGCGGCAAGTCCCGGCTGCACCGTTCTGGTGGAGGCGAGCGGCAATCAGGCTGAAGAAGCATTGTCCGCGTTGGAAGCGCTCGTTGCGGACCGCTTCGGCGAAGAACATTAATAACGATCATATAAAGACATAAAGACTTCTTTATATCATTATTGCCAGATTGCCCTCATCCTGCTAAACCGCAACCTGAATTTTCAGGCAGCGGTGCGCCCTGCCTTATCAAAGCAGGAGCTATTTATGAGCGTTGAGAAAGACTACGTCGTCGCCGACATCAACCTTGCTGCCTATGGCCGCAAGGAACTCGACATCGCCGAAACTGAAATGCCGGGCCTTATGTCCTGCCGCTCCGAATTCGGCACAAGCAAGCCGCTCAAGGGTGCACGCATCTCCGGTTCGCTTCATATGACGATCCAGACCGCTGTTCTGATCGAAACCCTCAAAGAACTCGGCGCCGACATTCGCTGGGCATCTTGCAACATCTTCTCTACGCAGGACCACGCCGCTGCCGCTATCGCTGCGGCCGGTATCCCTGTCTTCGCGGTTAAGGGTGAGAGCCTGACGGAATATTGGGAATATACCGACAAGATCTTTCAGTGGACCGACGGCGGCGTCTCCAACATGATCCTCGACGATGGCGGCGATGCGACCATGTACATCCTGCTTGGCGCACGCGCTGAAGCCGGTGAAGACGTTCTCTCCAACCCCGGCTCGGAAGAAGAAGAAATCCTCGTCGCGCAGATCAAGAAGCGCCTTGCTGCTTCCCCCGGCTGGTTCACAAAGCAGCGCGATGCCATCAAGGGCGTTACCGAAGAAACCACCACAGGCGTTCATCGCCTCTACGACCTCAGCAAGAAGGGTCTTCTCCCCTTCCCGGCCATCAACGTCAACGACAGCGTCACCAAGTCGAAGTTCGACAACAAATATGGCTGCAAGGAATCGCTGGTCGACGGTATCCGTCGCGCCACCGACGTGATGATGGCTGGCAAGGTTGCCGTCGTCTGCGGTTATGGCGATGTGGGCAAGGGTTCTGCAGCTTCGCTTCAGGGTGCTGGCGCACGCGTCAAGGTTACCGAAATCGACCCGATCTGCGCGCTTCAGGCTGCCATGGATGGTTTTGAAGTCGTTCGTCTGGAAGATGTCGTCGCGTCCGCCGACATCTTCATCACCACCACCGGCAATAAAGACGTCATCCGCATCGAGCATATGCGCGAGATGAAGGACATGGCGATCGTCGGCAACATCGGCCATTTCGATAACGAAATTCAGGTCGCTGCGCTGAAGAACCTCAAGTGGACCAACATCAAGCCACAGGTCGACATGATCGAGTTTGCCAAGGGCAACCGCATGATCCTGTTGTCTGAAGGCCGCCTGCTCAACCTCGGCAACGCCACCGGTCACCCATCCTTCGTGATGTCAGCCTCCTTCACCAACCAGGTTCTCGGCCAGATCGAGCTTTACACCAAGCAGGGCGAGTACAAGAACGACGTTTACGTACTGCCGAAACACCTCGACGAGAAGGTTGCACGCCTCCACCTTGAGAAACTCGGCGTGAAGCTGACAGAACTTTCCGATGTTCAGGCAGATTATATCGGCGTCGACAAGCAGGGTCCGTTCAAGGCTGAACACTACAGATATTGATATTATAGTTAATATCCACACTTAAAGCACTAGATATAGGCATCGCGGACTTGACAAAGTCCGCGATTTCTTTTTGGGCGCTGCCCTTCCCGGAAATTTCTGAAGGCGGTATTGTCACAGGACTTGATTCGTATGCGAGAAAAGCATGCGGAATGGGATGTCTTGTCGAAGATGCGGCACATATAGGACGGAGACATACCGGGGATGTCGGTAACGAAAACAAACTCGCGTCAGCGAGTCCGAAAACACGTGGAAGCAGGCAGCGACGCGGCGCCCGTTCGAGAGCGAATGCGGCTGACGCTTGCCAATGCGGTACGCGGCTTGGGTCGCAAGGCCTGCTCTTTTTCGGCTCTTACGGCTGGCACTGCACTGAGCGGATTTTCCGCATACGCACAAGCTCAGCAAACGGTCGTATTTCAGACGGGCGAGCGACTGTTTTCCTCCAGCGAAACCATCGCCTATTCACTGGTGATCGGCCTAGTGTCGGCAACGCTGTTTTCCGTTGTCTGGTTGGTGCGGCAGCGTGGAAATATCGAGGCCGAAGCCAATGAATATCGGGCGGCTCTTTCCGAAGCCAACAGCAAGATTTCCAAGTACGAAGCGCTGATTTCCGATAAATCTCGCCGCATCGTGGTGTGGGACAGCTCCGGCGAACGCCCAGAATTCATAGGTCAGCTTCCGCCTGAAACCGGCGTACCTGCGTTGGACGCCGATTTTCTGGCCTTCGGTCGCTGGCTTCGTCCGGCATCTGCTTCCCCACTCGAAAAGGCAATCGAGAAACTGCGAAGCCACGCGCAGAGCTTCGACCTGACGATTGAGACACAGCGCGGCGAAGTTATCGAGGTTCAGGGTCGCGTTTCCGGGGGGAAAGCTTTTGCCCGCTTCATCGCGCTTAATAACGTTCGCGCTGAACTCGCAGAGCTCAAGGTCGAGCGGGAGCGCCTGCTTTCCTCCATGTCCACATTTCAGGAACTTCTCGATTCCATCGAGCAGCCGGTCTGGCGCAGGAATGGTGACGGAGAGCTGATCTGGGTCAATTATGCCTATGCGCAGGCCGTCGATGCCTCGACGCCACAGCAGACGATTGAAGAACAGCGAGAACTGCTCAACACTGTCACACGACAAAAAATCCGCGCTACGGCTACGCCTGAATCGCCATACCATGATCGTATTTCGACGGTCGTTTCAGGCAACAGAACGTTCTTCGACGTGGTCGATATCAAGACGCCGAGCGGGTCTGCTGGAATTGCCATCGATGCTTCGGATGCGGAGACCATCAGTGAAGAATTGAAGCGAACACTTAAGAGCCATGCCGAGACGCTGGATCACCTGGGAACTCCGGTTGCGATCTTCGACGGGCAGCAGCGTTTGCAGTTCTACAACCAGGCTTTTGTCAGCCTGTGGGGGCTGGATCTCGTTCTTCTGGAGTCCAAGCCAGACAATTCCGAACTGCTGGATCGCCTTCGCTCCGCAGGCAAGCTGCCGGAGCAGTTGAGCTGGAAAAGCTGGAAAGAAACCGCCCTTTCCGTTTACCGCTCACTGGACACGAAAACCGACCTTTGGCACTTGCCGAACGGGCAAACGTTGCGCGTCATTGCCACGGCACACCCGCAGGGCGGAGCGACTTGGGTGTTCGAAAATCTGACCGAACAGGTCGATTTGCAAACCCGCTACAACATGCTGGTCAAGGTGCAGGGCGAAACCATCGACCATCTGGCCGAAGGCGTAGCGGTGTTTGGCGCGGATGGACGCATACGTCTGTCCAATCCCGCTTTCCGTGCGCTATGGGCAATCACCGCAGACGATGCCGAGGCTGGCAAGCATATCCGCTCCATCGAAGCGGCCTGCACGCAATCCTATGATGGGCCGGATGGCTGGCGGGCATTCAGCCAGTTCATCACCAGCTTCGATGATGAGCGGCTTTCCAAGCAGGGCACTCTGGAACTTCTTTCTGGTCTTGTGCTGGATTACGCAGTCATCCCGCTACCCGACGCCCAGACTATGCTGACCTTCGTCAACATGACCGACAGCGTCCGCGCCGAGCGCGCGCTGAAGGAAAAGAACGAGGCGCTGCGCAAGGCCGACGAGTTGAAGAACGACTTTGTTCAGCACGTTTCTTACGAACTTCGCTCGCCGCTGACCAATATCATCGGCTTTACCGATCTTTTGAAAACGCCTGGGATGGGCGACCTCAGCGAGCGGCAGGCGGAATATCTCGACCATATCTCGACCTCCTCTTCCGTATTGCTGACCATCGTCAACGATATCCTCGATCTGGCGACGGTTGATGCCGGTATCATGCATCTCAATTACACGGAGAACGATCTGAACGAGCTTCTGGACGATGTTTCGGTTCAGATCACCGACCGTTTGCAGGAAAGCAGTGTTGCGCTGGAGATCGTCGCGCCCGCGCATCTTGGCAGCATCGTTGCCGATCATCAGCGCCTCAAGCAAATCCTGCTCAAGCTTTTGACGAATGCTGCGAATTTCGCACCGGAAGGCTCGGCTATCCAGCTGACCTGCCAGCGCAGCGAAGGAGACTTCGTCTTTTCCGTTGCCGACAAAGGCCCGGGCATTCCCGAGGACATGCTGAAAAGCGTATTTGACCGCTTCTCGACCCATGGCAATGGTGGCAGACGCACCGGTGCAGGCCTTGGCCTTTCCATCGTGGAAAGCTTTGTCAGCCTGCATAACGGTAATGTCACCATAGAAAGCCGCCCCGGTGAAGGCACTATCGTCAGCTGCCGCATCCCATCCGGCACCTGTCCGCAGTCCATTGCCGCCGAATGAGTGAAGACAGCACGCCTCTTTCCATCTTCCTCGCCGACGAGGCAGAAACGACCCGTTTAGGTGAAGAACTGGCGCTTGTCGTCAAGCCCGGTAATGCAATCGCGCTGGTTGGTGATCTCGGTGCGGGGAAGTCCACGCTGGCCCGCGCCCTGATCCGCGCCATTGCCGATCATTCGGAGCTTGAAGTTCCAAGTCCGACCTTCACCATCGTCCAGTCCTACGCTCTGCGATTCCCTGTAGCGCATCTCGATCTCTACCGTCTTTCCGACGTCTCTGAACTGGATGAGCTCGGTATCGATGAAATGCTGTCGGATGGTGTTTGCCTCATCGAATGGCCCGAGATGGCGGCGGATGTCCTTCCAAAGGACTCCACGATCGTTCTACGCCTCACTCATCGAGGCGACGGTCGTCTCGTGACAATCGAAGCACCACCACGCCATATGTCGAGATTGCAACGCGTTCTGGCAATCCGGAAATTTTTGGAAAAAAGCGGCAAAGGAAATGCTTCCCGTCGTTACTTTAGCGGTGACGCAGCTTATCGTACCTACGAGTTGATCAGCGATGAAAACAGCCAATATCTGTTGATGGATTGGCAGCCACCACCACGAGGACCGATCCTCAAGGACGGCAAGACCTATGCGGAAATAGTGCACCTCGCCCGCGACGTAACGCCCTTCGTCGCGATTGACGGCTTTCTCGCAGCAAGCGGTTTTACCGTTCCAACCATTCTGGGGCAGGATCTCGACCAGGGCATTTTGCTTTTGGACGATCTTGGCCGCGACGGTGTTCTGGACCCTAACGGTGATCCCATCGAAGAGCGCTATTTGCAAAGTGCGGCCTGTCTTGCCGCTTTGCACGAGCTTGAAGCTCCAGATGAACTAGTGTTATCAAACGGCGCGACCTACCATATCGCGAGTTTTGATCCTGACGCCATGAAGATCGAGACCTCGCTGCTCCTCGACTGGTATCTTCCGCATATTCATGGTCATCAACTGGATGACAGTGAAAAGCAGAGCTTCTTTGCCGTGTGGGACGAACTGATCGCTAAGCTTTCCGATGTCGAGACCGGACTTCTGCTACGTGATTTCCACTCGCCTAACATCATCTGGCAACACGATAAATCAGGCATTAAACAGGTTGGCATCATAGACTTTCAAGATGCGATGATCGGCCCAACGGCCTATGATCTTGCATCGCTGGTACAGGACGCACGCGTGACGATCCCGCCTGATTTGCAGGGGAAGATGATGCAGTGCTATCTTGATATCCGTCGAAATAAACCGTCTTTCAACGAAGAGGCTTTTCTCAAGGCCTTCTCTATTATGTCGGCGCAGCGCAATTGTAAGCTTGTCGGCATCTGGGTTCGGTTGATGAAGCGCGACGGTAAGCCGGGTTATATGAAGCATATGCCGCGCACATTTACCTATCTGCGCGAAGCCCTCGCCCACCCGGAACTCAGGTCCTTGAGTGACTGGTTCAGTCATGCGGGCATAGACCTCAACTCCCAATGAAGCGCTCGATATGACGATCAAACAAGCGATGGTTCTGGCAGCGGGTCTTGGTACGAGGATGCGTCCGATCACCGACACGATACCCAAGCCGCTGGTGAAAATCGCTGGCAAGCCGATGATCGACTACGTGCTCGATCTTCTGGTCGCGGCAGGTGTCGAAACCGTTGCCATAAATGTTCATCATCATGCGGACCAGATGGTTTCGCATCTGAGCCACCGCAAGGACGTCGAGATTTTGATTTCGGACGAGCGCGCGGAACTCATGAATTCCGGCGGCGGCCTCGCCAAGGGATTGAAGCTGCTGCCACCCGGACCGGTACTGGTAATGAATGCCGATCTCTTCTGGGCTGGTGAAGAGCCGGGGCAGCGCTCCAATCTTCAAAAGCTTGCACAATTTTTCGAGCCCAACCGCATGGACATGGCGCTGCTCTGCGTCGACATGGACCGAACCACTGGCCATAATGGCAAGAAGGATTTCAACCTCGCGGATGATGGTCTTCTCGCCCGCTATCAACAGGGTGGGCCACACCCGGTTGTCTATGCCGGTGCTATAGCGATGGACACGCGACTGCTGGATGACGCGCCCACCGACGCCTTCAATCTCAACATCTATTTCGACCGTGCCATTGCGAAAAATCGGCTTTTTGGCGTTTCACTGGATGGTCAGTGGATTACGGTCGGCACGCCGGATGCTATAGAGGATGCGGAGCAAACAATCGCTTCCATCTGAAAGCAGCAAGAAAGTCGAGCCATTGGCGCATGCCAAACGCATCCTGACCATCGCGCCGGGAACCCCGTTTCTAAAAACTTTGGCAAAGAGCCTGTGCGACGGCTCGCTTGCGCGTGGTTACGCCTATGATCCCGCCGATCCGCTGTCGCTCGCCAAGGTTACGATCTATGTGCCGACACGGCGCTCCGCACGTGTGCTTCGCTCGGAATTCGTCGATATTCTGGGCGGTCGCTCCGCCATTCTGCCGGTCATCCGTCCGCTTGGCGAAACGGATGATGACAGTGGTTATTTCGATATCGAGACGCCCACAACAATCGATCTCGCACCGCCGATTTCCAATACGGCCCGATTGGTGGAATTGGCACGGCTGATCCTCGCCTGGCGAAACAGCCTCCCCGATGCAATCCGCGCTGTTCATTCGGACTCGCCGCTTGTCGCTCCTGCCAGCCCCGCCGACGCCATCTGGCTTGCGCGTGCGCTGGCCGAGGTCATCGATGCGATGGACACCGAGGACAAGGATTGGGAGGCTTTGGCAGACCTGGATACAGCCGACCATGCTCAATGGTGGCAGCTGACGGCGGATTTTCTCAAGATCGCCAGCGTCTTCTGGCCAGCCCGCCTTGCCGAACTCAACAAATCCTCGGCTGGGCGGCACCGCAATGCGGTCCTGCGCGCCGAGGCTGAGCGTTTGATGCGGATCGGCTCGACTGACCCGATCATCGTTGCCGGTTCTACTGGCTCCATTCCCGCTGCCGCCGATCTCATTGCAGCCGTCGCCTCGCTCAGTCAGGGCACTGTCGTACTTCCGGGCCTCGATCTCGACATGCCGGAAGAGCACTGGCAGGCGATCAATGAAGCGCCGGATGACGCATCCAGCCGCACGCATTCGCAATACGGTCTTTTCGTTCTGTTGCAGAAGCTCGGCGTGCTGCGCGACGATGTCGAACGCATCGGCGAACTTGATTCCGACCTCCAGAACCGCGCGGAGATTTTCTCGACAGCGCTCGCTCCCGCCAAAGCCACGGCGGAGTGGAATGCATGGCGCGCTGAAAAGCAGTCCGCGTTTTTTGAAGGCGCCTTCTCCGCCGCTGCCATAATCGAAGCAGCAAATGAGCGTGAGGAAGCGACCGCGATCGCCATCGCACTACGCCTTGCGCTTGAAGAGCCGGGCCAGAATGGCCCTTCGCAAGCCGCGCTGATCACACCGGACCGCGGCCTCGGACGTCGCGTCGCCACGGAACTGGCACGCTTCGGCATCGAGGCCGATCATTCCGCTGGTACCCCGCTTTCCGTAACACCGCAGGCAGGGCTGCTGCAGCTTGCGCTCGAAGCCATCCTCCGCCCGGGTGATCCGGTAGCGATCATATCCTTCCTGAAACATCCGCTCAGCCGCTTCGGTCTTTCTGAAGAGGAGATTGGAAACGCCGTTGCCGCGTTGGAACTTCTGGCTTTGCGCGGCGGACGGGAAGAGACGACGCTTGGTACTCTGGGTGAACTTCTTTCACATCAACTGACACTGTACGCCGACGACCGGCATCCACCGAAATGGCGCATCGCACTTCCTGAAGAGGCGCCTGTCGCTGCCGCCGATCTCGCCGCGCGTATCAAGCTTGCCATCGAACCACTGGAATCAGCCTTCATCCATCGCGATCCGATCAAAGGCCGCCTCACCTCACGTTTGACGCTGGCAGACTGGGCCGAACGCACGGGCCGCGTTATCGAAGCTATCTGCATGGATGAGGCGAATGATCTCACCAGCCTCTGGTCAGGCGAAGCGGGCGAAAAGCTCTCGAGCCTCCTTGCGGAACTGATGGATTGCGGACAGGTGCTGGAGGCAGACGGTCCGCAGTGGGTCGATATCATCGCGGCTTTCGTATCTGGAGAATCGATCAAGCCACGCGCCATGCGTCATCCGCGCGTCTTCATCTTCGGTGCGCTGGAAGCCCGTCTTCAGAGCGTGGATACCGTTATCATCGGTGGTTTGAATGAAGGTATCTGGCCCGGCCAAACCGCAAACAACCCTTTTCTCTCCCGAAACATGAAGACGGCAATCGGCCTCGAGCCGCCTGAACGGCGGGTCGGGCAGCTTGCGCATGATTTTGAGATGGCAAACGGTATCCGGCACATTTTTTACAGCCGCGCGCTGCGCCAGGGCTCGACACCCGCTGTAGCGTCCCGTTGGCTGCAACGCCTTCTGGCGCTCGGCGGCGAAGATTTCGCGGAAACGCTAAAACTCCGTGGCGAAAGCTATCGGCATTGGGCGAATATGCTGGACGACGGCGAGATACAGGATGCGGCCAAACGCCCTGCCCCGACACCGCCTGCCGAGCTTCAGCCGAAAAGCTATTCTTTCAGCGAAGTAAGCCGCCTGCGCCGCGATCCCTATTCGATCTACGCCCGACGCATTCTGAAACTCGATCCGCTGGATGAATTCAACCGCGATCCGGGTGCGGCCGACCGCGGTACGCTTTATCACCGCATCATGGAGCAATATTCCCGTGAGGAGAATGTTGCCGGAACGCCTGCCGCAGAAGAAGCGATTATGCGTGTGCTGAACGACTGTTTCGATGCTGAAAAGCTGCCCAGCCATATTGATGTCGTTTGGCGACCGCGCTTCGTTGCCGTGGCGCGCGCCTTCCTGAATTGGGAAAAGGACCGTCGACAGATCGTTCGCCGCAGCCATATCGAAGTGCGGGCAGGTCAGGAGATACCGGAAGCGGGCGTCCGGCTCACCGGCGTTGCAGACCGGATCGATATCAAAACCTCAGGCAAGGCGGATATTATCGACTACAAGACCGGCCTCTCCCCATCCGTCAAACAGGCGCGTTCGCTGCTCGATCCACAGCTGGCTCTTGAGGCCGCAGCGCTGATGCGCGGCGCGTTTCGTGATACGGGATCGCCAACGCCCGAAGACCTGATCTATGTGCGACTACGGCCCGGTGAACGCTTCGGGTCTGATACCGTCAATAACGAGAACGCCAAAGCCACCGCAAAAACGGTACCGAAGAGCGCTGTAGAACTCGCGACCGACTCCATCGACCAGTTGAGCAAGTTCATCATTTCGCTACGCGAAGGAAAGAACGGTTTCGTTTCCCGCCTGATACCCGAGGAACAGCAGAGCTATGGCGGGGAATATGACCACCTCGCCCGCGTTTCCGAATGGTCCACGGCAGAACCGGGAGATGGCGATGTGGAATGAGCCAATGCACCCCGTGGACGACCACGGCCCCGAAATCGACGATCCGAAAAACTGGATAGACTGGACGACACGGCAGCAGACCCGCGCTTCGGACCCCAAAAGTTCCGCATGGGTGTCGGCCAATGCCGGTTCCGGCAAGACGCATGTGCTGACGCAACGCGTTATCCGGCTGCTGCTTGCCGGTTGTCGCCCTTCGGCCATTCTCTGCCTCACCTATACAAAGGCGGCAGCGTCCGAAATGTCGAGCCGCGTCTTCGACAGGCTGGCCGACTGGGCGACCTTGACCGACGCCGATCTGAGGGATCGCATCACCGCCATCGAAGGGCGTGTGCCGGATGCCATCAAGCTGAAGGAAGCGCGCCGTCTCTTCGCCAAAGCGCTGGAAACGCCTGGTGGCCTGAAAATCCAGACCATTCACGCTTTTTGCGAAGCGCTGCTGCATCAGTTTCCGCTGGAAGCGAATGTCGCAGGCCATTTCTCCGTTCTGGACGACCGCGCCGCAAGCAGCCTTCTGGCCGAAGCGCGCCGCAGCCTGCTGACAGCCGTTTCGCTGGAACATGATACACCACTGGCACACGCGCTCGCCTATGTACTCGATCTTGCTGATGAGACGGGTTTGGAAGCGCTGCTGAGCGCCATCATTGCCAACCGCAATTTGCTACGCGGCTTCCTTGAAGCGGCATCGCGCACAGGCGGAATAGACGCTACCCTGCGAAAACGTGCTGACATCGGCCCGGAGGAAACGCAGGAAACGGCGGCGGCTGCCTTCTGGCCCCTGCCCGGCCTATCCGGCCTTTCGCTGGATACCTATCTTACGCTGTCGGACGAAATCGGCGGTTCACGCACCCACGATGTATCCTACGCATTGCGCGAAGCAGCCCGCGAACGCGATATCTTCAAGCGCATCGACTTCATCGAAGCAGCGCTTCTGACAGCCAAGGGCGAGAAAAAGTCCGACGCATACGTCATCAACAAGGCGATGCAGGGCGCGGCACCGGGTCTGCTGGATGATCTGACGCTGGCCCGAGACCATGTCGTTGCCTGCCGTGATCGTTATCGCAGCCTGCGGATGCTCGAAGCGACGAAGCATGCGCTGACCTTGGCTGATCGCCTGATTGGCGATTTCGAAGACCTGAAGAAACAGAGAAGCCAGCTGGATTTCGAGGATCTGATCGAGCGCGCGGCAACGCTGCTCAACAGGGACACGGCAGGCGCGTGGGTTCACTACAAGCTGGATCAGGGTATCGATCACATTCTGGTCGATGAGGCGCAGGATACCAGCCCGGTGCAGTGGTCGATCATTCAGTCGCTGGCCGCCGATTTCTTCCATGGGGAAACGGCCCGCCTTGGCCTGCGCACCATCTTTGCCGTGGGCGATGAAAAGCAGTCGATCTACTCCTTTCAGGGAGCGCGACCGGAGCGTTTTTCGCAGGAGCGCGAGGAAACGGCGCGGCGCGTGACTGCTGTCGAGCAGGTGTTTCATCCCGTGCGACTGCCACTGTCTTTTCGCTCCACGGCAGATGTTCTCGCGGCGGTGGATCAGGTCTTCTCAACGCCGGAAAATGCCGAGGGACTGAGCGCCCAGAACGAACCCGTCGAGCATCGCTCCAACCGCCTTGGCCACGCAGGCACGGTGGAAGTCTGGGGCATGGTTGCCGCCGAGCCGGTGGAAGACGAAGAGGATTGGACGGCACCCTTCGATGCTCTGCGTGAAAGCGCGCCGCCTGCCATCGTCGCTCGGC
Source organism: Agrobacterium larrymoorei (assembly GCF_013322225.1). Classification (GTDB taxonomy): domain Bacteria; phylum Pseudomonadota; class Alphaproteobacteria; order Rhizobiales; family Rhizobiaceae; genus Agrobacterium; species Agrobacterium larrymoorei_A. The sequence continues at coordinate 262,474 of NZ_JAAMFB010000019.1, read as the reverse complement.
GGATTGCGGCCCGCATCGCGGAGATGATCGGCAAGGAGACCGTGGTCGAGAAAGGCGTGGAGCGCTTTATCGAGCCCGGCGATATTCTGGTTCTGGTGCGCAAGCGCCACGCTTTCGTCAATGCGCTGACCCGCGAACTGAAGCAGCGCAAGAATATTCCCGTTGCCGGTGCCGACCGTCTTCGCTTGACGGACCACATCGCCATTCAGGATTTGCTCGCGCTTGGCCGATTCGTGCTCTTGCCGCAGGATGATCTATCGCTTTGCGCGCTGCTGAAAAGCCCGCTGTTCAATCACGATGAAGACGATATTTTCGACCTTGCCGCGAAGCGCCCGGAGGAGACCAGCGTCTGGGAGTACTTGCAGCATCTTGGCCGCGAAGATGGCAGCCGTTTTGCACATACCCACAGGCTGCTCTCCACCCTCATCGCGCTTTCGAAAACCGCAACGATCCATGATTTCTATGCCGCCGTCCTGACCATCCACGAGGGCCGCAAGAAGTTCCTCGGTCGGCTCGGCAATGAAGCCAGCGACGTTCTGGACGAGTTTCTCTCCTTCGCACTCGATCATGAAAAGACCGGCCTTCCCGGCCTGCAATCCTTCATTTCAGTGCTGGAAACCGATGCGCCTGAGATCAAGCGTGAGCAGGACAAGGAGCGCGGCGAAGTCCGCATCATGACGGTTCACGCCTCCAAGGGTCTTGAAGCGCCCGTGGTTTTTCTGGTCGATGGCGGCTCTAAAGCCTTCATACCAAGTCACGTGTCGAAGCTTCGTTTTCTCGAGGCTTCCGCAACGTCCTTCCCGATCTGGCTTCCGGGCAAGAGCTTTGACAACGCGCTGATCGACCGCGATGACAGGCGGCTGAAAGACTCTGCCGAGCAGGAGTATCGTCGTCTGCTCTATGTTGCCATGACACGTGCAGCCGACCACCTGATCGTCTGCGGTTATCGAGGTCCGCGGGAAAACCCGGATTCCTGGCACGCGATGATTAGGCGCTCACTTGGAGCCGATGAGAACCGCAGCAGCGCCCACCAATTTACGGCAGGCGGCGAGGAATGGGACGGCTTGCTCTGGCATTCCAGCACCCGTTCCTCACGGCTGATCGAAAAGACGGAGCAAGCGCATCAATCGGCTCCCGCTCCCCTACCCGCGTCTCTCATGCAACCGCTGCCGCCAGCGCCCGCCCTTCCGCGACCTTTGAGCCCTTCCGGTGCTGGCACGATTATCGATGACGGTGCCGAGGATTTACTGGTCACATCACCGCTCTTTGCGAAGCCGGAAACGTCATCCGGTCTTGCGCTTCAGCGCGGGCGTCTCGTCCACCGCATGCTGCAAACTCTGCCGGATTATCCCGAAAACGAACGCGAAGCGGCGGCTCATCGCTATGCCGAGCGCGCGGCGAAGTTCTGGCCGGAGAAGGAACGCCAAAGCCTGATCCACTCAACGCTCGCCGTTCTCTACGAACCCGCTATCCAACCTGCATTCTCCGCAAATAGCAGGGCTGAAGTTTCGATCATCGGGACGCTTCGTCTCGGTCGTCAGGAATTCGCCGTGTCCGGGCGCATCGACAGGCTTGCGGTCGAGGGTGATCGGGTCATTCTGGTGGACTATAAGACCAATCGCGTGCCGCCAGAAGACGAGCGGCGCATTCCTTTTGCCCATACGGCGCAGCTTGCCATCTACAGGGAAATCCTCAAACCGCTCTATCCGGATAAGACGTTTGTCTGCGCGCTGGTTTATACGGAAAATGCGTCCTTCATGACGCTCGGTGAGGAAGCCCTGTCACAAGCTCTTGCCGCAATCTCGACAAAGTGAGATACCGGACATTGAAAATGCGCGTTCCCCGCATCACATAAATGCCGAACAGATTCACTGAAAGGAGAGCCACTTATGGCTACCGTGAAAGTAGATACCTCCAACTTCCAGTCCGAAGTTCTCGAGTCCGCCGAACCCGTCGTCGTCGATTTCTGGGCTGAGTGGTGCGGCCCTTGCAAGATGATCGCTCCGAGCCTTGAAGAAATCTCGTCCGAGCTTGCTGGCAAGGTCAAGGTCGTTAAGCTCAACATCGATGAGAACCCGGAACTTGCAGCCCAGTTCGGCGTCCGTTCCATTCCCACGCTCGCCATGTTCAAGGGCGGCGAAGTTGCTGACATCAAGGTTGGCGCTGCTCCCAAGACAGCACTTTCCGCCTGGATTTCCAGTGCGGCCTGATTTTTCGATCAGCGAATAAGAATGCGAAAAGCCCGGTCGTGCCGGGCTTTTTCTTCGTTCGTCATTTGAAAAGAGGCTGGAGTTACTTCGGCGGGGTGCCGTTTAGCGCCAGCGCGTTCCCGGCCAGATAAAGCGATCCGCCAATCAAAATACGCGGTGGCGGTTTATCAGGATCAAGCCGCTTGGAGAGTTCTTCCAACGCCTCTTCGATGGAAGATGTTGGCGCTGCCGTCAGGCCAGCGTCGAACACGGCATGCGCCAAGACGACCGGATCGATTGCTGCATCAGATCCATGGATCGGCACTGTGAAGACATATTCCGCTATGTCGGCAAAAGCCTTGAAATATCCAACCTGATCCTTGGTGTTTATCATACCTGCGATCAGGAACAAGGGACGTCCGCGCTTTTCCTCGAAACCAGCCATGGCTTCGGCAATGACTTCGCCAGCGCCAGGATTGTGGCCGCCATCGACCCAGATTTCACTTCCTTTAGGCGCAAGATCGAAGATGCGGCCTTCGGTAATACGCTGGAGGCGGCCGGGCCACTCGACCGATGTCATGGCCTTGTCGATCATGCGCTCGGTGACTTCGAAGCCAGCGGCTTTGATTGCCCGGATTGCAGCTGCTGCGTTCGCTAACTGATGGCGACCCGGAAGGCGCGGCAGTGGCGCATCGACTAAGCTGAATTCATCTTGATAGACAAGCCGCCCATATTCTTCATGGGCCGAGAAATCCTGTCCATAGACCGCTGTCGGACATTTCAGGCGCTCGGCGGTCGCGATCAAAACGTCAAGCGCCGCATCATATTCCTGATGGCCAATGACGACAGGCGAGCCGCTCTTCATGATACCGGCCTTCTCCGCCGCAATCAGTTCGACCCGGTCTCCGAGATAGGCCTGATGGTCGAGCGAGATCGGCATGATGATGGAGACGGCGGGATTGGCAATGACGTTCGTCGCATCGAAACGCCCGCCGAGACCAACTTCCAGAATAACGACATCCGCTGGCTGTTCGGCGAAAAGCACGAAGGTAACCGCGGTCAGGATTTCGAAAACGGTGATATGCTGCCCGTTATTGGCTGCCTCGACCCGCGCCAGCGCATCGGCAAACATCGCATCTTCTACGAGATGCCCCTGCCCGCCCGGCACACCGATGCGGTACCGTTCGTTCCAGTTGACCAGGTGCGGCGATGTGTGGACATGGACGGCAAGGCCTGCCGCTTCCATAAGCGCGCGGCTGAACGCCGTAACAGAACCCTTGCCATTGGTACCTGCGACATGGATCACCGGCGGCAGCCGCTTGTGCGGATTGCCGAGCTTTTCGAGAAGCCGTGTGATCCTGTCGAGCGACAGATCGAAGCCCTTGGGATGCAGCTGCATCAATCTTTCGATGATGCGTTCTGCCTCGGTCATTTCGGGCTTCGTCCTATCCGTCATCTGCTCCTCCGGAGCATTTCGTCGCCCTGTTCAGGCCGTGGCAGCCAGAGGCGCGACGTCCTTTACGGACGTATTGGCAGGCGCCTTCGTCATGATCTTCAAAAGATTGGCCAGCGTGTCGGGAATCTCGTGGCGGTCGATAACCATATCCACCATGCCGTGATCCAACAGGTATTCCGAGGTCTGGAAGCCTTCCGGCAGCTTTTCGCGAATGGTCTGCTCGATAACGCGCTTACCGGCAAAGCAGATTTCCGCGCCCGGCTCGGCAATATGAACATCGCCCAGCATTGCGTAAGAGGCCGTTACACCGCCCGTCGTCGGGTTGGTGAGAACGACGATGTACGGCATGCCAGCTTCCTTGAGCATGTTGACGGCAACGGTTGTGCGCGGCAGCTGCATCAGCGAAAGAATGCCTTCCTGCATGCGCGCGCCGCCGGAGGCCGGGAACATGACCAGCGGGCAACGCTCGGAAATGGCGCGCTCGAAAGCCTTTACGATGGCTTCGCCCGCAGCAATGCCAAGTGAACCGCCCATAAACTGGAATTCGTGAACGACTGCAACGATCTTCAGACCCTTGAGCTTTCCAACGCCCGCAAGGATCGTATCTTCCTGCTCTGTCTTGGTGCGGCTATCACGCAGTCGATCTGAATACTTCTTGGAATCGCGGAATTTTAGCGGATCCTGAGCCACCTTCGGCTGCGGCAACGCTTCGTAAATGCCATCGTCAAATAGATCGGCCATGCGTGCCTTTGCAGGCATTTTCATGTGGAAGCCAGAAGCGGGGATGACCCACTTGTTTTCTTCCAGATCCTTATGGAAGACCATTTCGCCCGTTTCCGGGCACTTTATCCAGAGGTTTTCCGGCGTGTCACGGCGGCCCAGCATGGAATTGATCCGCGGGCGTACGTAATTGGTGATCCAGTTCACGTCTAATACTCCTGACTGTCTGCGCTAACCCGAGCTTATTCGGCAGCAGCAAGGCGCGATGCAAGCACGCCCGTTGAAAGTCCCTTTACCAGCGTTGTTACCGCTGGAACAGTGTCATTCGTCGCCTTGCCATCCTTGGTGAGGCTCAAGGCTATCTGGTTGACGATTGCGGTTCCGACCACAACGCCATCTGCCACGGCACCGATCGCCTTCGCATGATCTGCCGTCTTGACGCCAAATCCGACGCAGACCGGAAGGTCCGTATGCGATTTGATGCGTCCGACCGCGCCCGCAAACTGCGAAGGATCAGGCAAAGCAGAGCCCGTGATGCCATTCATGGAAACGTAATAAACGAAACCTGAGGTATTTTTAAGGACGGTCGGCAGGCGCTTTTCATCGGTCGTCGGCGTTGCGAGACGAATGAAGTTGATACCGTGCTTGAGCGCCGGGATGCAAAGCTCGTCATCCATTTCCGGAGGCAGATCGACGACGATCAGGCCATCGATACCAGCGGCAAGTGCTGTCTCAAGAAACTTTTCGACGCCGTAAATATAGATCGGATTGTAATAGCCCATCAAAACGATCGGCGTCGCATCATCCTGCTTGCGGAATTCCCGCGCCAGATCGAGCGTCGTTTCCAGCGTCTGACCGCCCTTTAGGGCACGCTGGCCTGCGAGCTGAATAGCTGGACCATCTGCCATCGGATCGGAAAACGGCATGCCAAGCTCGATAACATCGGCACCGGCTTCCGGCAACGCCTTCATGATACCGAGCGAGGTCTCGAAATCCGGGTCGCCGCCCATGAAATAGGTGATCAAAGCCGGGCGATTTTGCGCGCGCAGATCGGCAAAGCGCTTGTCCATACGTGCAGTCATGTTCTTACAGATCCATTCCAAGATGTTGGCTGACGGTGTGGACATCCTTGTCGCCGCGACCGGAGAGGTTCATCAGGATGATTTCGTCCTTGCCCATTTTCGGCGCGCGCTTGATGACCTCGGCCAGAGCGTGGCTTGGCTCGAGCGCCGGGATGATGCCCTCGAGGCGGGTCAGCATCTGGAATGCTTCCAGTGCTTCATGGTCCATGATCGGCACATATTCCACGCGGCCCGTATCGTTCAGCCAGGAATGCTCAGGCCCGATACCGGGGTAATCGAGACCGGCGGAGATCGAGTGACCTTCCTTGATCTGGCCGTCCTTGTCCTGCAGCAGGTAGGTACGGTTGCCGTGCAGCACGCCGGGTGAACCGGCGGTGATCGACGCGCAATGTTCTTCGCCCTGAAGGCCACGACCGCCGGCTTCGACGCCGACGATTTTCACGCCAGCATCGTCAAGGAACGGATGGAAGATTCCGATGGCATTGGAGCCACCGCCGACGGCAGCAATGACGAGATCCGGCAGACGGCCTTCCGCTTCCAGCATCTGCGCCTTGGCTTCCGTACCGATCACGGCCTGGAAATCACGCACCATTTCCGGATAGGGATGAGGACCGGCAGCAGTGCCGATCAGGTAATAGGTGTCTTCGACATTGGTGACCCAGTCGCGAAGCGCTTCGTTCATTGCATCTTTCAGCGTACCGTGACCAGCCGTGACTGGCTTTACCTCAGCACCGAGAAGCTTCATGCGAAACACGTTCGGAGCCTGACGGGCGACGTCGGTCGCGCCCATGTAGACGACGCAAGGGAAGCCGAAGCGGGCAGCGACCGTCGCCGAAGCCACGCCGTGCTGTCCGGCACCGGTTTCGGCAATGATGCGGGTCTTGCCCATGCGCTTTGCCAGAAGAATCTGGCCAATGCAGTTGTTGATCTTGTGTGAACCGGTGTGGTTCAACTCTTCGCGCTTGAAGTAGATCTTCGCGCCACCAAGTTCGGCAGTCAGGCGTTCGGCGAAATAAAGCGGGCTCGGGCGTCCGATATAATGCGTGCCGAGGTTCTTCAGCTCCGCCTGAAATTCCGGATCGTCCTTCGCCTTGTCCCACTCGGCCTGCAGATCGAGGATCAGCGGCATCAGCGTTTCGGCAACGAAGCGGCCTCCGTAGATACCGAAGCGGCCGTCCTCATCGGGACCGGCGCGGAACGAGTTGGGTTTCAGCGTTTCGTTCACTTTCAAACTCCCTGCGACCTTGAAGACCTGACAGCATCGAAGAATGCATCGATCTTGGCCAAATCCTTCACACCCGGCGCGCTTTCCACGCCTGACGATACATCCAGTCCCCTCGCCCCGGTTTCTGCCAGAGCTTCGACAACGTTATCCTTGTTTAGCCCACCGGAAAGCATGTAACTCACGCCTTCGTCAATAGAGCGGAGCAGCGTCCAGTCGAAGGACACGCCGTTTCCGCCGGGCAATTGCGATCCGGCTGGCGCTTTCGCATCGAACAGGAAACTGTCGGCGATACCGATATAGGGATCAATTTTGGCAAGATCATCGGTATCGCGGATGGAAAATGCTTTTATGACAGGCAATCCATAAAGCGTCTTCACGCTCAACACACGCTCCGGGGTTTCACTGCCATGCAGTTGAAGAACATCCGGTTTCAGCAGATCAACGATTTCGTCCAGCTCATCATTATCCGCATTGACCGTGACCGCCACGATCTTGACGCTGCCCCGGACGGCATCTGCCAGCTTGCCAGCAAGGTCTGGCTCGATATTGCGTGGGCTCTTTTCAAAGAAGATGAAGCCGATGTGGCTTGCTCCACGCCTGACGGCACGTCCCACCGCCTCCGGCGTCTTCAATCCGCAAATCTTGATATCAGGTTTCATAAGGTGGAGGTGCCACGAAATGGGCCTTGAGTCGAGCCAAATCGCGAACGGTTCAGAGGCTCAGGAAAATGTTTCACGTGAATCCAAACCTGTGATTGCAGCGTTAAACAATTCCGCGCTCTGTTGAAAATCTGAAATGATCTAATCAAAGTTGATTGCATGGAGTTGAGAGCCGTTTTGCTTGAGCCATGCTTTAGCAGCGTCCATCTCGGGACATAGCTTTTTGCAAAGAGCCCAGAATTTTGGACCGTGATTCATCTCTCTCAGATGGGCCACTTCATGCGCCGCCAAATAGTCGATGACGCTTTCCGGCGCCATGACGATCCGCCAGGAGAAGCTGAGATTTCCCTCATGCGAACACGAGCCCCAGCGACTGCGCGTATCTTTCAAAGCAATGGAGCGGACAGGTCTTCCAACCGACTTAGCATGCGCGGCGACCAACCTTTCAAGATCGGCCCTCGCTTCTTTTTTCAGGAACGTTGCGACGCGTCTTCCCGTGTGCTCCGGCAGCCCACTAACCTGAAGGACAGCTTCGCCGTCCGCATCTTTGGCGATACGGGTCACTCCGCGAAGCGAAGCCGTGTGCAGAATACGGTGAGGAATGCCGCGGATATTGATGGTCGCGCCGTCAGTCATTCCGTCTTGCGTCGAAAACTTCGAAAGCTTGGCTTCCAGCCAGCCCTGATGCCGATCGAGAAATTCGTCCACCTGCGCATGATGCAGGCCATAAGGGATCGTCAGCTTCAAGGCATTTCCACCGGGTTCGATACGCAAGGTGATGCGCGTTGCCCGCTGGTTTTCCTTGATGGTGATCGGCACGTTGCGACCGCTGACTTCGACCGTGCGCTGCGTGAGCGCCGGTTTACGAGAAGACGTAGATTTCAGGGACTTTCGGAGCAGCGAAAACATGGCCCTTTCATAGCGATTCGCAGTTCAAAAAGCTATCGATCCTTATGCCTGGCTGCCATGTGCATGAAAGAATGCCACCATCTGCGGAACGATATCGCGGCGGAAACGCGAGCCATTGAAGACACCGTAATGGCCGACGTCGGGCTGCATATAGTGCCTGCGCATTTCTTGCGGCAGGTTGGAGCAGAGATCATGTGCCGCCTTGGTTTGCCCCACGCCTGAAATGTCGTCGTTTTCACCCTCGACCGTAAAAAGCGCCACATTGCGGATAGCAGCAGGTTCAACTGTCCTACCCCGATGCGTCATTTTACCCCTAGGCAGAGCATGTTCGATGAAAACAGTCTCGACGGTTTGAAGATAGAATTCTGAGGTCAAATCCATCACGGCGAGATATTCGTCGTAGAATTCCCGATGCTTTTCTGCGGAGTCTCCATCGTTCTTGACGAGGTTCAAATAGAAATCCTTATGTGCAGTCATGTGACGGTCGAGGTTCATCGACATGAAGCCGGAAAGCTGCAGGAAGCCGGGGTATACCGAGCGCCCGACACCAGCCTGCGGCCACGGCACCTGCATCACTACGTTGTCTCGAAACCACTCAATGGGTTTTGCCGTTGCAAGTTGATTGACAGCGGTGGGATTAACCCGAGTGTCGATAGGCCCGCCCATTAGCGTCATGGACGCAGGTGCAAACTCATCATTATCGGCCTCCATGATCGAAACGGCTGCCAAAACCGGCACAGACGGTTGGCACACGGCAACTATGTGCGCTCCTTTTCCAACATGATGCAGCATCGCGATAATGTAGGAAATGTAATCGTCCAGATCGAAACCGCCCTCGCTTAGTGAAACCGTGCGGGCATCGATCCAGTCAGTGATGTAGATGTCAGCATGAGGAAGCAACGCTTCGACCGTGCCCCTGAGCAGAGTAGCGTAATGACCGGACATGGGTGCGACAAGAAGAACCTTGGGATCGTCGGCACGTTCCGCCGGTAGATCCCGCTTGAAATGAATCAGCTTGCAGAAAGGCTTTGACCAGACGGCTTCCTCAGCAACGTTGACAGCTGCGCCATCGATCTCCGTCTGTGTAAGCCCGAATTCCGGCTTGCAATACCGTCGCGTCAGGCGCTCGAAAACTTCAAAGCCTGCATCGAGACTGCGTCCGAACGCGGTGTTGGAAATTGGGTTGAGAGGGTTGTTGCACGCCTGTCGCATCAGGTCAGCGCTTGCGCGCAATGGTGCCATTGCAGCGTGGTTCATTTCATAAATTTGGTAAAACACGAAAAAACGCCTCCCGTCGTCATCGTCTTCTTTTCGCGATAGTAGCATCTTTTCGCAGTTGCACAAAATAAGAAGCGCCAGCGATTTCCCGCCAGCGCTCTCAAAAACCGATGTGGACGATGCTTAGTTGTCAGCAACAAATGTCTGCTTCTGCGAGCCAAGTCCCTCAATGCCAAGCTCCACAACATCTCCGACCTTCAGGAAGCGCGGCGGCTTCATGCCGAGACCCACTCCAGGAGGAGTGCCGGTGGAGATGACGTCGCCGGGGTGAAGCGACATGAACTGGCTGAGGTAAGACACAACATGCGCAACGCCATAAACCATCGTCTGGCTGGAGCCGTTCTGCATCGTTTCACCATTCACCTTCAGCCACATGCCAAGGTTCTGCGGATCGGAAACCTCATCCTTTGTCACGAGCCATGGTCCAATCGGGCCAAAGGTGTCGCAGGATTTGCCCTTGGTCCACTGGCCCTGACGCTCTGCCTGAAAGGCGCGCTCGGACACGTCATGCGAGACGCAGTAGCCGACGACGTAATCAAGCGCCTCTGCTTCGGAGACGTATTTCGCCGTCTTGCCGATGACCACGCCGAGCTCAACTTCCCAGTCGGTCTTTTCTGAGCCGCGTGGAATGATCACGTTGTCATTCGGACCGACAATGGCAGAGGTCGCCTTCATGAAGATAACGGGTTCTGGTGGAACCTTGGCACCCGTTTCTGCCGCGTGATCCGAGAAGTTAAGGCCAATGCAGATGAACTTTCCGGTTCCTGCCACGCATGCCCCGATACGATCCTCGTGGATGACCCGCAGGGTCGAGAGATCGAGCGCCGCAATCTTTTTCAGGCCTTCAGGCGAGATCGCTTCGCCGCCAATATCTTTCACGTGGCCGGAGAGATCGCGAATTTTCCCTTCGCTATCAACAATGGCTGGCTTTTCGTGGCCGGGTTGACCGACGCGCATCAGTTTCATGGAACTCTCCCAGTTGTCAGACAAGATGATGCATATATGAACGAACTATTTATCCCTGTCACCCCTTGACCATCCGAACGCTGGAAAAATACGATCCGCCAATTAGCTGCCAATGCCCTTTCAAGGAGACATCATGACGACCAGCAATTCCCGTCAGTCCGAATATCCGGTCGATCCTCTGTTTCTTGATCGCTGGTCGCCGCGCGCTTTCGATGGCAAGCCGATGCCGAAGGATCATCTCCTCACGATCCTCGACGCTGCACATTGGGCTCCTTCGGCGTCCAACCAGCAGCCGTGGCGGTTTGTCTTTGCGCTGAATCGATCAGTAGAATGGGACATGTTCGTGGGCCTTTTGATGGAAGGCAACCAGCGCTGGGCGAAAAATGCATCCGCCCTGCTCTTCATTCTTTCACGCAGCTATAACCTTCGCGACGGAGAAAAGAAACCGGCACCGACTCATTCCTTCGATGCCGGTGCAGCGTGGTTTTCGCTGGCGACGCAGGCCCAGATGTTGGGCTATCATGCTCACGGTATGGCCGGGATTTTTAAAGACAAGATCATCGAACACCTGAAGGTGCCGGAGGGATACGTGGTCGAGGCGGCTGTTGCCATCGGTACTATAGCCCACAAGGGTACCTTGCCCGATGATCTTTCGGAACGTGAAGTGCCGAGCAAGAGATTGCCGCTTGCGGATGTTGCGTTTGAGGGAAGCTTCTCCGGTAAGGCCGATTGAGGCGCGCGGGATCGAACGTTTTGTAGATACGAAAAAGCCCAGCATCGCCTGCTGGGCTTTTATTAACAAATTGTTTCACGTGAATCCCGCCCGAGGACGATCCACACAAATCAGATATCGAGGTTGGCAACGCTCAGTGCGTTTTCCTGGATAAAGTCGCGGCGCGGCTCGACTTCATCACCCATCAGACGGGCAAAGAGGCCATCGGCATCCGTTGCATCATTGACCTTGACCTGAAGCAGCGAGCGAACATTGGCGTCGAGCGTCGTTTCCCAGAGCTGCTCGGCGTTCATTTCGCCAAGACCCTTGTAGCGCTGCATGGAAAGACCCTTACGACCGGCTGCAAAGATAGCCTCCAGAAGTGCGCGTGGACCAGCGATCTGCAGGCTTCCGTCCTTTCGCTGAAGAACGGGAGCGGTGGCATAGACATCGCGCGTGCGAGCAGCGAGCTGGTCGATGTGGCGCGCATCGGCGGAACCGAGCAGCCCCATATCGATGGTGGAGATTTCCTTTACGCCGCGCACCATACGTTGGAAGCGCAGACCACCATCGGGCAGCACTTCGCCGGACCAGCCACGTTCGGTTTCTTCAGCAATCATATCCAGACGGCGCGCAACCTCGGCGACGGCACCTTCTGCCTTATCTGGATCGGCAGACAGTTCCGGGTTTAGCGTGCCTGCAATTGCTGCCTGCTCCACGACAGAGCGATTGTAACGGGAATGCAGTCCATCGATCAGCGAACGCATGCGAACCGCATCGCCGATCACTTCGCGTAAATCTTCACCGACGCGAACTTCACCAGAACCGAGTGTCAGCGATGCTTCCTCGATACCCATGGAGATGAGATAGTCTTCCAGTGCTTTCTCATCCTTGAGGTACTGGATCGATTTTCCGCGTGTCACCTTATAAAGCGGCGGCTGGGCGATGTAGAGATGACCGCGTTCGATTAGTTCCGGCATCTGGCGGAAGAAGAAAGTGAGCAGCAGGGTGCGAATATGTGCGCCATCCACGTCAGCATCCGTCATGATGATGATCTTGTGGTAGCGCAACTTGTCGGCGTTGAACTCATCCTTACCGATGGACGTGCCAAGCGCGGTAATCAAAGTGCCGATTTCCTGGCTGGACAACATCTTGTCGAAGCGAGCGCGTTCTACATTGAGGATTTTACCGCGTAGGGGCAGAATGGCCTGCGTTTCGCGCGAGCGGCCCTGCTTGGCGGAACCGCCAGCGGAGTCACCCTCCACGAGGAACAATTCGGATTTGGATGGATCGCGCTCCGAGCAGTCGGCCAACTTGCCGGGCAGAGACGCGATATCGAGTGCGCCCTTGCGGCGTGTGAGTTCACGCGCCTTGCGGGCCGCTTCACGCGCAACGGCTGCCTCGACCACCTTGCCGACGAGGATCTTGGCTTCCGTCGGGTGTTCTTCGAACCATGTGCTGAGCGCTTCGTTGACGAGATTTTCAACGACGGGACGCACTTCGGACGAGACCAGTTTGTCCTTCGTCTGCGACGAGAACTTTGGGTCGGGGACCTTTACGGAGAGAACAGCGGTCAAACCTTCCCGGCAATCTTCGCCTTGAAGGGAGACCTTTTCCTTCTTTGTAATGCCGGAGCTATCGGCATAGGACGTGACCTGACGCGTCAGTGCGCCGCGGAAGCCAGCCATGTGCGTGCCGCCATCGCGCTGCGGGATGTTGTTGGTGAAGCAGAGTACGTTTTCGTGGTAGCTGTCATTCCACCACATGGCCACTTCGACGGTGATACCGTCCTTTTCACCACGGATAGCGACAGGCTTGTCGACAAGTGGCTTCTTGGCGCGGTCGAGATAACGCACGAAGGCTTCGAGGCCCCCATCATAGACCATCTCTTCCTGCTTGATGTCGGAATGCCGCTTGTCGGTCAGCAGGATGCGAACGCCCGAATTCAGAAACGCGAGCTCGCGAAGACGATGCTCGAGCGTCGCATAATTATATTCCGTCATGGTGAAGGTGTCGGAGCTGGCAAGGAAGGTGACTTCCGTACCTGAACGACCTTCATATTCTCCGATCACTTCCAGCGGCTTATCCGCCACGCCATGCGTGAAGCCGATTTCGTGAACCTTGCCATTTCGACGAATGCGAAGCTTCAGCCAGACCGAGAGCGCGTTCACAACAGAGACGCCTACACCGTGCAGACCGCCAGAGACCTTGTAGGAGTTCTGGTCGAACTTGCCGCCCGCATGCAGCTGGGTCATGATGACTTCGGCAGCGGATACGCCTTCGCCAGTATGAATGTCAGTCGGAATGCCACGACCGTTATCGGTTACGCTTACCGAGCCATCGGCGTTCAATGTCACCGTCACAAGGTCGGCGTGACCGGCCAGCGCTTCGTCGATGGCGTTATCCACCACCTCATAGACCATGTGGTGCAGACCCGAACCATCGTCGGTATCACCGATATACATGCCGGGACGCTTGCGCACAGCATCAAGGCCCTTGAGAACCTTGATCGAATCGGCTCCATATTCCGTATTCACGCTGTTTTCGCTCGACGATGTTTCAGTCATAAGCACTCTTTCCAAATCGTTCTGCCAATGCGCGCCTTATGATGGCGGCAATGCCAGCGAATCACTTTTAATCCAGTCGTCCGACTATAGGAATTCCGCTCCGATATCCAAAGTCCGCACAGGCTCAAACCCCGTACAAATCAGGGGATAGCGCGGGTTTCAATCGCAGATACGGCTTTTTTGTAGCACGGCTGTTAATTCATCTATCACAGTTGGCGGCAGCTTGCGAATATCTCTCGCAAGCTCATTGGCTAGAGCGGTGTATTGCTGAGGGAGACCAGCGGTATCGATAGTCACGCGTGGATCAGACGTCCCTGCGAGATGAAACAGTTCTTCCGCCTCGTCCCAGATAATATTGAAATAGCCAGCGATCCGCTGAAGCAAATTGAAGCTTGGCGTGCCCCGTTTTCCATGCTCCAAGGCTGATAGATAGGCAGGCGAGACCCCAATTGCCAGCGCCATGTCCTTCTGCGTGACACCCTTTTTCTCCCGAAGAACCCGCACCGCTTCGGCAAAGGGCGTCATGATTTATCGCTCCGTCTGCGCGCGAGCCTCACATACAGCGCGCCCTCTCCGCCGTGGTTCATCGAAGCATCTTCATAGGACGAAATCAGATGGCGGTATTCCGGTTTGGAAAACCACATCGGTACCGCCCGTTTCAAGGCTCCGTCGCTACCCATCGACCGCCCCTTGCCGGTGATGACCAGCACATGGCGTAATCCACGTTCGTGCGCCCTAATCAGAAAGTCCAACAGTACCGCGTGGGCTTCGCTCTGAAACATACCGTGCAGATCGATACGCGCCTCAAGCGCCAGTCTGCCACGTGTCAACTTACGCTTAACTGGCTTTTCCATCGGGTAGTGGACACGGTCCTTCGTCGAACCAGCCGTTTGGGCCGCGGACACGGTTTCGATGATCATTTGCGGGAATGGCGGTATCGCCTTTTTCTGCTCGGATGCTGTCGCCTCCACCTTCGCTTCAGCTTCCGCTTCTACGCCGTCAAAACCAAGCAGTTCTTGCAGCCGTCCAGATATCGGGCGCGCCGTGCGGGCTACCTTGCCCCATAAAATGCGCTCGTCGTTACCGAGTTTACGGCCGCCCTTCATTACCGATACCTTTCCGCCGCCTCACGAGGTATCAGTATATGGAAGTCCGCATCGTTGCGCACGGTACCTGCCAGCTCTCCCGCGTCATAACCGGAACCCGTGAAAATATCGCCTCGTGCCGGACCAACGATAGCAGAGCCGGTGTCCAGCGCCAGCATCAGTCTCGCGAACGGCTTGCCATTATCCAGATGCTTCAGGCTAGGCGCGCTGATAAAAAACGGAAATCCAAAAGTGTGGATCAAGCGGTCGACGGCAAGCGAGCGCCCAGCGATCAGCGGAACCTTCGCTGCTGCAATCGGCCCGAGTTCCAGCCCCTCTACCTCCGCTTCGCGGAAGAAGATGTAGGAGCGATTGTGCCACAGCACCTCATCGACCCGTTCGGGATGGTCTGCCAGCCACGCCCGGATCGTCTGCATGGAAATGGTCTTTGGATCTAGCTCTCCGCGATCCAGCAGCAAACGCCCGATCGGAGAAAAGCGATGTCCGGCTTTTGCGGCATAGGTAATCCGTTTCACCGATCCATCTGGAAAGCGCAGCCTCGCTGCGCCCTGCACATGAACGAAAAACAAATCGATCTTTGATTTCGCCCATGCGATCTCCAGGCCCTGGCCATCAAGATAACCCTCATCGATCTGTCGACGATCCGGATAGATCGAAATAGTCTGGCCTTGCTTGAGGCCGAAAGCGTAATACGGATCGATGTCAGTGGGTCTGTTGCTGTCGTCCAGATCGACGAGATCAGCGGGGCGTCTATAGATCGGATATTTCCAGACATTATCCGGCGCTGCCGAAACGTATAGCTCTGGTTCGTAGAAAGCCGTAACAAAGCCACGCTTTTCTTCCGGTAGCAAAATTTTAAAAGGCAGGCAGTGCGTTTCGAAAAAGGACCTAGCGTCTGATGCGCCATCAAACTGTTCAGCTTCCGCCTTTTGCAATAGCAGAGCGAGATCATCTACCTTTAGTCCAAGAGCGCCGGTGCGATAAGGCTTGCCCTTCTGCAGATGTCCCAGAATTTGCTTCATACCAGCAAAAAGAGCTGACGGGTCATCATCCCGCCAGCCTGGCAGATCATCGAAAGACGTTTCCTTTAGATAAAACTCGTCCGTCGCGCTCATTGTTCGGATTCAGTCGCAATCAGCTTCCAGTTCGGATCACGTGAGCGAACGTCACGCGAGAATGTCCAGATGTCATCAACCTCGGAGACATTTTCGGCATCCCCATCCACCAGCTTGCCGTCCTTGTCATAGGTAGCGGAAATCAGCTGGCTGATGATACGAAGCGTAATCTGCTCTTCCGAGCCGCGAATGGCGGCTTGGGTGATGTCGATTTTTTCGATGCCGACAAAGGTAGACTTTACCACCTCACCACGGCTTTCACGCTCAGAAATCGCCGCATCGAAACCGTCGTAAACTTCTTTCGACAAAAGGTTCTTGAGTGTCTGCCTGTCGCCATCGGCGAAGGCCACAACGATCATTTCGTAAGCCATGCGAGCGCCGTTGAGGAACTCCTTCGGCTGGAAGGACGCATCCTTCTTTACAAGTTCCCGGAGCGAGTCGTTAATCTGCGTTCCCGCAGGTGCGACCGCATCGACAGCTGCAAAACGGTTTTCTTCGTCTTCCTCGCGCTTGGGCAAGGTAACGACCTTGTTATCGTCCTGAGATGGTACCCGCGCCGTATCGCGTGCGCTGTAAGGGTCGAAAGGCGGCTTCTCATTACCGGTGCGGCGGCCGAGAACACTACGCAGCTGGAGGAAGATCAGCACTGCCGCCACAAGGAAAAACAATGTTATGAAGTCGCTTGAGCCCATCTTTTACCGAAACCACCATTTAAATCTATTGATCTTACCATCATATAGTCTGCATCTGCTCAATCTTCAAACATGCAGATTCAATCGGCGGTGATCGCCGATGGGAATTTGCGCGACGCAACAACACGCAAGGCTAGAATTATGCGCTTCTCCTTCCTCCCGGTCATCGGTCTTCTGATGCCCATTCTGGAAATCGCCGGCTTCATCGTCGTCGGAAAAGCGATTGGTTTGTGGTTGACGCTGGCGCTGATAATTCTGACCTCAATGTTGGGGCTGATCGTTCTGCGCAATGGTGGGCTTGGAATGGTGCGCAATCTTCAGGATGCGGGCCGAAAGGGCGGTGAACCAACGCAGGCGATCCTTAACGGTGGCATGCGGGTCATTGCGGGCATTCTTCTTTTCGTGCCCGGATTTATCACCGACATCATCGGCCTTCTCCTTCTTGTGCCCGCAGCGCGCACATTCTTCTGGAAAGCCTTCAGCCCGCGCATCGTGGTGGCAGGAGATTTCAGAAATAAGGGTTTTCGCGGAACTCCTTATGAGAGCCCCTCCTCAAAAGTGGTCGATTTGGATGAAGACGACTTTCGTCGCGATGGCCCCAGAAACTCTCCGTGGTCGAGAGACGAGGATGATCGGGATTTGCCGAAGTAGTAGGCGCACCAAAAAGATCGAAGGGTTGTAACCCCCCGACCTAGGTGATAGACGGCATCTAAGGCATTCACTCCGCGAGGACTTAACCATGACCACTGAAAACGGTGCGCAGAACGGCGCAAGCCCGTCTCTGAATATTCTGACCCAGTATACGAAGGATCTCTCCTTTGAAAATCCCGGTGCTCCTCGCTCATTGCAGGCCCGTGAGGGCGCGCCCGCCATCAACATCAATGTGAACGTCAATGCGAACCCAATTTCCGGTTCCGACTTCGACGTTGTTCTGACGCTGAATGCGGAAGCAAAGGATGGCGACAAGGTTCTGTTCGTTGCCGAACTAACCTATGGCGGCGTATTCCGCATCACCGGTTTCCCACAGGAACACATGCTTCCGGTTCTCTTCATCGAGTGCCCGCGGCTTCTCTTCCCATTTGCACGCCAGATCATTGCTGACGTAACCCGCAACGGTGGCTTCCCGCCGCTGATGATCGATCCTATCGATTTCGCGCAGATGTTCGCACAGCGCGTTGCCGAAGAGCAGGCTCGCGCTCAGGTTCAAGCCGTTCCGAACTGATCGCATCAAGCGATACCAAATCAAAACCCGGGTTTGCGCCCGGGTTTTTTATTGCCCCCATTCGATGATTACTGGCGGTACTTGTTCCAGATCGCCTTATCGCCCATGGACTCGACAAGCTTTTCGTGTGCGGCGATTGCCTCTACATCCAGCCGCGGTGGAAGTGGGTTGGACCTTTGCAACGGCGTGAGCGGACCTTCATCCTCGATGACGATGACTTCGTTTCGCGCAGTCGATCCAAACCCCAACGCGGTCTGACGACCACCGATCATTTCAATATAGACTTCAGCAAGAAGTTCGGAGTCGAGCAGCGCGCCGTGCTTTGTTCGGTGCGAGTTATCGATGCCGTAACGCCGGCAAAGTGCATCCAACGAATTCGGGCCCATCGGATGCTTGCGCCTTGCAAGCGAAAGAGTATCCGTCACCCATTCCGGCGATACCGGTTCTATACCGAGCCTGGCGAACTCCGCGTTGATAAAACCCATATCGAAAGTGGCATTGTGGGCAACCCATCGCGCACCTTCAAAAAACTCACGAATCTGATCAACGACTTCTGCGAATTTCGGTTTGTCCTGAAGCGACTCGTCGGTAATTCCGTGGACGGCGAGCGCATCCGGGTGAACCTTTCGATCTTCCGGGTTGATGTAAAGGTGGATAGTCCGACCGGTGGGAAAATGGTTGATCAACTCCACACCGCCGATTTCGATGATGCGGTCAAATTTCGATTCCAGACCAGTCGTTTCCGTATCGAATATGATCTCACGCATCGAAGTGCATTCCCTTATTGCCAGTCCTCAGTTTCGTAAGCACGTCACGAACCTGTAAGCGCGCTTCTTCGATACCATGACCCGTATCGATCACGAAATCCGCTTTTTTTCTCTTTTCAATATCCGGCATCTGGCGGGTAAGGATCATAGCGAATTTTTCCTCCGTCATGCCTGGGCGGGACAAAACCCTCCGCCTTTGAATATCCTCATCGCAACTGACGACTACCACGACGTCAACCCGGCTCTCTGCGCCGGTCTCAAACAGCAGGGGAATATCGAGCAGAGCAAATTCCCGCTTAGCCTGTCGCTCTTCGTCCAGAAACTGCTGCTGCTTTTTCAAGACGAGCGGATGAACGATTTTTTCCAATATCGAAAAATTAGCCGGATTCTCTCTAAGCCTGTCACTTAAGGCCGATCGGTCAACGCTGCCATTTAATGTCGTGCCCGAGAAAGCGCTCTCGATCAGACGTACCGCTTCATTTTCATAAAGTGAATGCACAATAGCGTCGGAATCACAGATGGCTACGCCTTCGTCGGCAAACAGGTGAGTCGTGGTCGACTTCCCCATGCCGATAGATCCGGTAAGCCCTATAACGATCATGCATGCTTTTCCATGTCGGCAATGATGATCGATCTTAATGTCTCATCAACCTCAGGCTTCACTCCAAAAAGTTTCTCGAAACCAGGTTTCGCCTGATGAAGCAGCATTCCCAAGCCATCAACCGTCGCAAAGCCCTGTTTTTCGGCCGCTTCCAAGAAGGGCGTTTTCAGCGGAATATAGATGACATCGGAAACAACCGCATTGCTGCTCAACACCGAAAAGTCAATCACTGGCACTGGGCTACCGTCCATTCCCAATGACGTCGTATTGACGAACAGGCCGCATCCGCGTGAAACTTCGGTGAGATCGCCCATGGCGTGAGCATGGACCTTTTCTCCGAAACGATCCGCCAGTTCCTGTGCCCGTTCTACAGTCCTGTTCACCACGTGGATCTCGGAAAAACCCCGATTTCGCAATGCCTGAATGATAGCTCGACTTGCGCCGCCCGCTCCAAGAACCACTGCCCTATCGGTTTTGTCCCAGTTCGGCTGTTGCGCATCCAGATTAGATAGGAAGCCGTAGCCATCGGTGTTCGTCGCGTGAATCAAGTCACCCTCGCGCCAGATCGTATTCGCCGCGCCCAGTTCCTCTGCGAGCTCATCAGGTCTGTCAGCAAATAGATAGGCGGATTCTTTATGGGGAATCGTCACGTTCCCGCCAATATAGCCAGCGCCTTTTCCAGTTCTCAATTCAGCAATGAATTGCTCGAAGTTTTCAGGTGCAACCTCGACAGTCTGGTAGGAACCGTCGATTGCGAAATTTTTCAGCCAGTAACCGTGTATCAAGGGTGAACGAGAGTGCCTGATTGGATAGCCGGCAACGAAAGCTTTTCTGGTTAATGTTTCACGTGAATCAACCATCGATGAGCCCCAATCGTCTTAGTTCTGTTAAAAGAGGCAAAAGTGGCAGCCCGAGTATGGTGAAATAATCACCTTCGATGGCAGAGAATAACTGAATTCCTTCGCCCTCCAACTGATATGCTCCAACACTGGAGAGAACCGATGGTCCGACACGTTTGAGATGTCTCGCTAGAAACTCTTCATCCAGTTCGCGAACCGTCATATCCGCAAAGCTAACGATCTCCCAAATTATTCGCCCGCCCTTTGCTATGGCTGCCCCGCAGTTCAACCGGTGGGTTTTGCCCGAAAGAGATTGCAGGCTGGCGTGAGCCTCTCCCATATCCTTAGGCTTGTGATAAATCCGCGTTCCTAGCGACATTGTCTGATCGCAACCGATAACAAACGCGTCCGGTTTCAAGGTACTGACGGCAAGTGCCTTGGCTTTTGCAAGTTCGAGAGCAATTGCCTCTGGCGATGCCCCGTTACGTTTGAGCGTCGCATCTATAGCTCGCTCATCGACATCGGCCGGTTGAGCAGAGAATGTTAGCCCCGCATTTCGCAACAGAAGCTGCCGTGAAGCACTAGAGGATGCGAGAACAAGCCCGGATGTCATGAATATCGTCTCCGATGGAATAACGTCGGATTAACGCGTCCGTTGCCTAAGGGCAAGGATTGCTGCCGCGGTCTCTTCAATGGAGCGCCTTGTCACATCGATGAGTGGCCAGTTGTTGCGCGAACAGAGCGCCCTCGCATATTTCAGTTCTTCCATGATCGTGGCACGATCAATGTATCGCCCTCTATCAAAACCGCCCGTCGAACCCAATTCGCGGTTTTCACGAACCTGAGAAATTCGATCTGATGTAGCAACAAGCCCGACGATCAACGGCTTGCTCGTCTTATAGAGGCTGTCAGGAAGCGGTACATTTGGGACAACGGGAATATTTGCCGTCTTCACGCCGCGATTTGCGAGGTAAATGCTTGTTGGGGTCTTTGAGGTTCGGCTGATCCCGATAATCACCACATCGGCCTCGTCATAGCTTTCGGGCATCTGCCCGTCGTCATGATCCATGGCAAAGTTGAGGGCCTCGATCCGCGCAAAATATTCGGCATTCATAGCATGCTGTGCGCCGGACCGCCGTCGCGATGTCGTACCGAGATAGGTCTGAAAAATATCGTTGATCGGCTCAAGAATGTTCACGCATGGAACGCCAAGAGCGTGGCACTGCAAATCCAGAAACGCTGCAAGCTGCTGATCAACAATCGTATAAAGAACGATGCCCGGTTTCTGGTCTATAGCCTGTAACACGGCCTGCAACTGTTTCTGATTTCGGACCATCGGATAGACGTGCTCTATCGGCAGAGAGGTCTGAAACTGCGCGGAGACTGCCCTGCCCGCCGACATCAGAGTCTCCCCGGTCGAGTCAGAAATCAGGTGAAGATGGAAGAAGCTTTTTTTGATCTCCACGCTATTTTCATCTCCCTGTTGATAAGGCTGGACAACCCTCCGGCGTCCCACCGTCCGCGATCGGGGCGTTGGAAAACTGTCGGTTTTTCCACAATTCGGAAAGTGGTGTAGCAAGCAAATGCCGGCTTGTGAATTATGTGGACGAAGACAGCGGTTTAAAAATTATCCGTCACTTATCCACAGCGTCCGGCAGTTTCACTATTTAACTAAGTAATTGATTAAAATCGCTATTTTCTGATAACGCACAATGTTCGCGAGTACCTGCGATTTTCGATGCTCAAGACAAGGGGTGAGATGAAGCGTGCGGCATATCCGCCGGATAATTTTTAATCCTTGCTACTCACCGACTCTAAGAAATAGAAAATCTTTTAAATCTCTTTGATTTTATTTTTAGGAAGAGCTGGGTACGATGATTGAACGCGATGTTTTGAAGGTTCTTGATGGGGAGACGCTCAGCCCCCCTCCTATTTGGCTTATGAGGCAGGCGGGCAGATATCTTCCCGAGTACCGGGAAACGCGCAAGCAGGCCGGAAGTTTCCTGGACCTCTGTTACAATCCCGAGCTTGCAACGGAAGTGACGCTTCAGCCGATCCGCCGTTTCGACCTCGATGCTGCAATTCTTTTTTCCGATATTCTTGTCATTCCAGATGCGCTGGACCGCAACGTCAGTTTCTCCGAAGGCAAGGGTCCTCAAATGGATCCTATCGATGCTGCCACCATTCACACGCTTAAGGCTAAAGGCGTTCTTGCTCACCTGAAACCTGTATTTGAAACCGTATCAAAACTTCGCGAAGAGCTGCCGTCAAAGACCACGCTGTTGGGTTTCTGTGGCGCTCCGTGGACGGTCGCGACTTATATGATTGCGGGTCATGGTACGCCTGACCAGGCCCCTGCCCGGTTGTTTGGCTATCAGGAACCGGAAGCGTTCAAAAAGCTTCTCGCAGTTTTGGCGGAGGTTTCTGCAGATTATCTCGTCGCTCAACTGGACGCGGGTGCGGATGCGGTTCAGATATTCGACTCTTGGGCGGGTGTTCTCGGTGAGAGAGAGTTCGAGGAATACGCAGTCAAGCCGGTGGCGAGGATCATCGAATCCGTCCGTTCGCGTAGACCGAATGCGAAGATTATTGCATTCGCAAAGGGCGTGGGAATTCTGCTCAAGGACTACCGCCAGAAAACAAAGGCAGATGCCATAGGCCTCGATTGGAGCGTGCCTCTGTCCTTCGCTCGTGATTTGCAGAAGGAAGGTCCAGTCCAGGGTAATCTTGATCCTATGCTGATGATCGCTGGTGGAAAGCCGCTTCAGGATGGCATCGACGCCGTTCTGGACTATCTGGGCAATGGCCCTTTGATATTTAATCTGGGCCATGGGATCACACCGCAAGCTGATCCTGAAAATGTCACGCGGCTTGTTTCGCGCGTGCGTCGTTTTGGTGCAGCGAAATGAGCGAGAACCGGGAAACGACATCAGTCCGATCAGGACGCCAGGCGCGCTTGCGAGCAGGAATGGCGCTTACCGTCTTCATTGGCTTGATTGCGCTCGTCTTGCATGTGGATCCGGCGGCGGCCTATCTCTGGATCAAGGCTCTACATATCATCGCCGTCATTTCTTGGATGGCTGGACTGCTGTACCTGCCGCGGCTGTTCATCTATCACACCGATGCACCAAAGGGCTCACAGCAGTCGGAAACCTTCAAGGTCATGGAAAAGCGGCTTATTCGCTTTATCATGAACCCGGCTATGATGATCAGTTGGATGCTGGGCCTATATCTGGCGTGGTCGGTCTACGGCTTTTCCGGCGGATGGTTGCACACAAAAATCAGTCTGGTGTTCCTACTGACGGCGGCGCATGTCTATTTCAGCAGAAGTGCCAAGAAATTTGCGCGCGACGAAAACACCCGGCCGGCCCGTCACTGGCGGTTGATGAATGAAATTCCGACCGTGCTGATGATCGCTATAGTCATACTTGTGGTTGTTAAACCGTTTTGATAACGGACGTTCACGATAAATTTCCCGGAATTGGTGCTTCCCTCTTGCAGGATTAGGATGGAGCCGCTATTTTCAGCGCACTCATCTCCATGGCATGTGAATTATTCAGACGTCTGCGGGCCATCCACAGTACCTGATTCGCGAGCACGCCCCTCCCCAAACATTTTTAAAACGGTCTTTCTCTTCATGGCTGAAATGAAGCTTCAGGAACTCAAGAGCAAATCACCAACCGATTTGCTAACTTTTGCCGAATCCCTGGAAGTTGAAAACGCGAGCACCATGCGTAAGCAGGAGCTCATGTTCGCTATTCTCAAGATGCTGGCCAGCCAGGACATCGAGATAATCGGCGAAGGCGTGGTCGAAGTTCTTCAGGATGGCTTTGGCTTCCTGCGCTCCGCCAATGCGAATTATCTCCCAGGCCCGGACGATATCTATATCTCGCCTTCTCAAATTCGGCGTTTTTCGTTGAAAACCGGAGACACGGTCGAAGGCCCGATCCGTGGACCGAAAGAAGGCGAACGCTACTTTGCGCTCTTAAAGGTCAACACGATCAATTTCGACGATCCGGAAAAGATCCGTCATAAGGTTCATTTCGATAACCTGACGCCGCTCTATCCGAACGAGCGCTTCAAGATGGAACTGGATGTTCCAACATCCAAGGACTTGTCCTCTCGTGTGATCGATCTGGTCGCGCCGCTCGGCAAGGGTCAACGCGGTCTGATCGTTGCTCCACCCCGGACCGGTAAGACCGTTCTGTTGCAGAACATTGCGCATTCGATCACTGCAAATCATCCAGAATGTTACCTGATCGTTCTTCTGATCGACGAGCGTCCGGAAGAAGTGACCGATATGCAGCGTTCCGTGAAGGGCGAAGTCGTGTCTTCAACCTTCGATGAACCAGCCGTTCGCCATGTGCAGGTCGCGGAAATGGTTATTGAAAAAGCCAAGCGCCTTGTTGAACATGGTCGCGATGTCGTCATTCTGCTTGACTCGATCACCCGTCTTGGCCGCGCCTACAACACCGTGGTTCCATCTTCTGGTAAGGTTCTGACCGGTGGTGTTGACGCTAATGCTCTGCAGCGCCCTAAGCGTTTCTTCGGTGCTGCGCGTAACATCGAAGAAGGCGGCTCGCTGACGATTATCGCGACTGCGTTGATCGATACGGGCAGCCGTATGGATGAAGTTATCTTTGAAGAGTTCAAGGGTACCGGTAACTCCGAAATTGTTCTGGACCGCAAGGTTGCGGACAAGCGTATCTTCCCAGCCATGGATATCCTCAAGTCCGGCACCCGTAAGGAAGATTTGCTCGTACCGCGGCAAGATTTGCAGAAAATCTTCGTTCTGCGGCGTATTCTCGCCCCGATGGGGACCACGGATGCAATCGAGTTCCTTATCGATAAGTTGAAGCAGACCAAAAACAATGGTGACTTCTTCGATTCGATGAACACCTAACGTTTAGCCGGATTCATCGTTGAAGGTTGATGGCCGCGTCTGTTCACAGGCGCGGTTTGTCGTTTAAAGCGAGGAATTGGATGCAATCTGGAAAATGCTTGTGTCTTGCCTTTGTCGTTTAGCGACGCGGCTGCGTGATTACGCTACATGGTTTAGGAGAATTACTTGTCTGCGTCATCGGATACCATATACGCTCTTTCCAGCGGTTCTCTCCCAGCAGGAGTGGCAGTAATCCGTATAAGCGGCGCTGGGGCTTTCGATGCGCTGCGGACTTTGTCGGGCCTAGCAAGCCTCACGCCTCGCGTTGCGACGTTAAGGACAATCCGTAGCACGGATGGCGAACCGATTGACCAATCGCTCTTAATCAGCTTTCCTGCACCGAACTCGTTTACAGGCGAGGATTGCCTGGAAATCCATGTCCACGGCGGTCGTGCCGTCGTTAATGCCATATTTGGCATCCTCGAAAGGATACCGGCTTTCCGACCTGCTGAAGCTGGGGAGTTTTCCCAAAGGGCTTTTAACAATGGAAAGATGGATCTCCTTGAAATCGAAGGTCTTGCTGATCTGCTTAAAGCAGAAACTGAGATGCAACGACGCCTAGCGGTCGAGCAAACGAGCGGTCGACTTTCTCAGCTTTACGACGATTGGGCAACGCAGCTAACAAAATGCCGTGCTTTTATAGAGGCGGAACTCGATTTCTCTGACGAGGATGACGTACCCGATTCAGTTGCTTCGCAGGTCTGGAAGAATGTTCACGCGTTGAAAAACGAACTGGTAGCGCACATAGGCCATAGTAATGCCTCTGAAATCATTCGCGATGGCTTCAAGGTCGCATTGATTGGCCCACCCAACGTCGGTAAATCCAGCCTTATGAATGTCCTGGCGGGTCGAGATATAGCTATTGTCACGGATGTTGCCGGCACGACGAGAGACGTGCTTAGCGTCGATCTTAATATTGATGGCTATCTCGTTACACTGCTCGATACAGCCGGTCTTAGAGAGACCAGTGATGTAATAGAACAGGAAGGCGTGAGAAGAGCTCGCAATATCGCGCGTGCCGCCGATCTTGTACTAAATCTCAGCGACATTGATTCGCCTCCGGAACAACTCCCCACGACAGATGGGGTGGTCCAGGTATTTACAAAGTCAGATCTTTCTAAAAAGCACAGCGAAGCAGATCATATCGCGATTTCATCAAAAACCGGTGATGGAATTGCAGAATTGCAATCTCAAATAAAAAAAGCAATCGAGAAGAAAGTTGGTGCGTCATCGACGCTCATCCCTGCGAGAGAGCGACATAAGAAACGCCTTGAAGAGACGCTGAACTATGTTACTGAAGCGCTTAACTTTGAAGGACGCGATCTGGCAGTCAGATCCGAGTACCTACGTCTAGCAGCTACGTCCCTTGGGCGCATTACCGGTCGTGTCGACGTCGAGGAGTTGTTAGGTGTTATTTTCTCCGAGTTTTGCATCGGTAAATGATTCACGTGAAACACTGAATTGCTCCTGAGCAACGGGATATGTCATGATGAAGTTTGATGTCGTCGTAATAGGTGGTGGTCACGCGGGGAGTGAAGCAGCTGCCGTCTCTGCCAGATATGGCGCCAGGACCGCTCTGGTCACGCATAACGCTAGAACGATAGGTGTTATGTCGTGCAATCCTGCGATTGGCGGATTAGGAAAAGGCCATCTGGTGCGCGAGATCGATGCGCTTGACGGCCTAATGGGGCGTGTGGCTGATTCAGGCGGCATCCAGTTCAGAATGCTGAACAGGAAAAAAGGCCCCGCCGTCCGCGGTCCCCGCACACAAGCTGATCGCCGACTTTACCGCGAAGCGATGCAAGGAGAAATCGCGTCTATTGATAATCTCATGGTTATCGAAGGCGATGCCCACGATCTTAAGGTGACAGACGATCAAGTGACCGGCGTCATTATGTCGGATGGTCGGGAAATCGCGTGCGGAGCCGTTGTCTTAACAAGCGGCACATTTCTACGCGGCTTGATTCATATTGGCTCCGAAAAGCTTCCTGCAGGACGAATGGGCGAACAGCCAAGTGTCGGTTTGTCAAATACGCTTCAGCGCATTGGTTTGCGAATGGGCAGGTTAAAAACCGGAACCCCCGCGCGTCTTGACGGGAAAACCATCGACTGGGATAGTGTCGATCGTCAAGGCCCTGACGATGATCCTGTACCATTTTCCTTCATGACAGACGCAATCCGAAATCCCCAAATTGATTGTGGAGTTACGCGGACCACGCCTGAGGGCCATAAGGTCATTCAGGAGAACATACATCTCTCTGCGATGTATTCCGGCCAGATCGAGGGCGTGGGTCCTCGTTATTGTCCCTCAATTGAAGACAAGATAGTACGCTTCGGAGAGCGTGACGGACACCAGATTTTTCTGGAGCCAGAGGGGTTGGACGACGACACCATCTACCCAAATGGTATTTCCACTTCTCTGCCAGCTGCGGTTCAAGAACAATTTATAAAGACCATCCCGGGTCTGGAGCAGGTAAAAATTCTCCAGCCAGGATATGCCATCGAATATGATTATATTGATCCACGCGAGCTGAAACCGTCACTGGAATGTAAAAAACTCTCGGGACTATTTTTGGCTGGTCAAATAAATGGAACGACGGGTTACGAAGAAGCAGCCGCTCAAGGCCTCGTGGCAGGCATCAATGCTGCCCGTAATGCGGGCGACAAGCAGCCACTTCACTTCAGTCGGACTGAATCATATATCGGAGTCATGATTGACGACCTCACGTCTAAGGGGGTCAGCGAACCTTACCGGATGTTTACGTCACGCGCTGAATACCGTTTGTCTCTTCGTGTGGACAATGCAGATCTTCGGCTTACGCCGATAGGATTCGAAAATGGAATAGTCCAATCAGCGCGTGCGGAAAAATTTGCTAAGTTCAAGGAAGAGCTGGATCGTTGCCGTGAAGTGCTGAAGAGTTGTTCAGTGACTCCAACTGAAGCATCTAAACGTGGTCTAAAGCTAAATCAGGATGGGCAAAGGCGAACCGCCTATGAACTCCTGGCATATCCTGAGATATCGATGTCGGCCCTTTTCGATCAATGGCCGCATCTCAAGGACATAGCGGCACCAGTCTCTGAAGTATTGGAAATAGAGGCAGGATACGCTGTCTATATGCGTCGGCAGAGCGCCGATATTATAGACATTCAGAAGGATGAAAGCCGAGCAATTCCCGACGATTTTAATTTTATGGATTTGTCCGGACTGTCCAATGAGCTCAAACAAAAGCTACAAACCGCTCGTCCGACCAATATTGCTCAGGCACTTCGCATTGATGGTATGACGCCTGCGGCGGCATCGCTGATCCTTGCTTTGATCCGTAAGGCACCCTATAGATCGGAGGAAAAGTTGCATGCACAGCCATAACGAGTCTCACCATGAAGATAAACGGCCAAAGTGTTTCACGTGAAACACAGCAACGGCTTGAGCATTTTATCGAGCTGTTTAAAAAGTGGAACGCTACTACAAATCTAGTCGCGCCTTCCACTCTCAATGAAATTTGGACGCGTCATATCGCTGATAGCGCGCAGATTTTCCAGCTTTCTCCATTACCAAAAAAATGGATAGATCTGGGAAGCGGCGGTGGGTTTCCAGGCGTCATAACTGCTATTTTTCTCGCAGAGCATAATGACGGATGGGTCGATCTCGTTGAAAGCAATAATAAAAAGGCTGCTTTCCTGCGTACTGCGCTGAAAGAAACAGACGCAAGAGGTACGATTCACCCGATAAGAATCGAAGCGGCTCATCGGCAGATAAGCAATGTTGGAGCTATCTCTGCGCGAGCTTTGGCAGATCTTGACCTACTGTTTGACTTTATCCATCCTTGGTCGATACAGAACGCGCAACTTCGCGCCTACCTTAATAAAGGCCGGGATTACCAGTCAGAGATAGAAAAAGCCCGTGGTCGTTGGAACTTCGATTTGATAGAACATCAAAGTGCTGTGGAGCCAAGTTCAGTCGTGCTCGAAATCAGCAATCTTGCGTCAAAGAACGTTTGACCAGCTAGGTGCGGCATGATGTTTGAAAAAAACAGAATTATCACTATCGCGAACCAAAAAGGCGGCGTCGGCAAAACCACGACGGCTATCAACCTCGCAACTGCTCTCGCTGCGATCGGTGAACGCGTTCTCGTTGTGGATTTGGACCCGCAAGGAAACGCTAGTACAGGGCTTGGAATTGATCGAAGAGCCCGTCGATTATCTTCCTATGATCTTCTGATAGGTGAAAACTCAGTCGACGAAGTTGCTGTCCCGACAGCGGTTCCTAATCTCGATATCGTGGCGTCTACCATGGATCTGCTAGGCTTCGAGATGGAGGTCGCAAATGCTGCGAATCGTGTTTTCCTCTTGAAAAAAGCGCTACAAACGCCTGACGCGCTGAATTATTCCTACATATTGCTGGACTGCCCTCCCTCATTCAATTTGCTGACCATGAACGCAATGGCCGCAGCCCACTCTGTTCTTGTGCCTTTGCAGTGCGAATTCTTTGCCTTGGAAGGATTGAGCCAGCTCCTCGATACGGTCAATCAAATCCGTGGAACGGTTAATCCAGGTTTGGACATCCAAGGAATTGTCCTCACGATGTTTGATTCCCGCAACAATCTCGCGCAACAGGTTGTGAGCGATGTTCGTACTCATCTGGGAGAGAAGGTGTATCACACGCTGATCCCGCGGAATGTTCGTGTGTCTGAAGCACCATCCTATGGTAAGCCTGCCATTCTATATGACCTGAAATGTGCTGGTAGTCAGGCATATTTGCAGTTGGCTTCTGAGGTCATTCAACGCGAGCGTTTGCGTAAGGCTGCCTGAGCACTGCGGTCTAAAGATTTTGGAGTAAATTCGGTATGAGTGACGATCTTTCAAAACGTAGATTGGGCCGTGGTCTAGCTGCATTGATCGGCGAAATGGATCAACCTGTGCCGGTCGGAGAGCCTGTGCGCGCGATCAGCCCTGATCGGATGGTACCGATTGAGTTTATTTCACGCAGTGCCCGCAATCCCCGCCGACACTTCGATGAGAGTGAATTGCAAGATCTCGCTGCCTCCATTCGGCAACATGGGATTGTTCAGCCGGTAGTGGTCCGGACAGTAGAGCAAAACCGTTTTGAGATTATCGCAGGAGAACGCCGCTGGCGTGCTGCGCAGCTGGCGGGGTTTACTGAAATCCCGGTGATAGTGCGCGATGTTGACGACCGAACGGCCTTAGAGTTGGCTATCGTCGAAAACGTCCAAAGGTCCGACCTCAACCCACTCGAAGAAGCGCTGGGGTATGATCAGCTCATCGCTGAGCATGGTTACACACAGAATGATCTTGGAGAGATCATAGGTAAAAGCCGAAGTCATGTCGCAAACAGCCTGCGCCTCCTGAAACTACCCGATCCTGTCAGGAACATGTTGTCCGAGGGCACACTGTCGGCCGGTCACGCTCGCGCTTTGGTACCTACTTCTGATCCGGTTCATCTTGCCCGCATGATCGTGTCCAAGGGTATGTCAGTAAGAGACGCTGAACGCCTCGCACAAAGTGACATTCGCGCTCAACTCGATCCCGCTCATACGCGAAAACCCGATAATCAAAAGGATTCCGACACAGTCGCTTTGGAGCGCACCCTATCTGACGCCTTGGGGCTGGATGTAAAAATCAATCACAAGGGTGCCGGTGGTTCCATGAAAATCAGCTACCGGACACTGGAGCAATTGGAAGCGATTTGTCGCTTGCTTGAGCAAAAATAGGCGTTCGCGACAACGGATTCCTCAGGAAGTCACTGTCATCGCGTGAGCTAACTAATTGTAATTATAACCTTATTTCTCAGGAAGCGCGTTTTAGTTGCTGCGGCTGCAGGGTTTACGAAGCCCAGCTTCATCATCAGCTTGCCGCCGGAAAGCAATCTGGATCGGATAAGTCATTGCAAAGGATAGGATGTGCCGATCAAAAATCGATCGCACGGCCTTTGATTTCGTAGTCTCCATATCTAACCGGTTCAGGCCCATCGCGACCTCCGGTTTCGGGCGGAAGTTGCAACTCCCCGCTCGCTTTGCGGCGCTGTTCGGCCTCTTGAAGCGCTCTCTGAGCTGCGGGGGAAATCGTTCTGACGCCAGCACCGGCGTTGTCGTTGTCCGCGTTCTGCATGTTATCAAGCCCTTGTGACGGGATATTGAAATTCCATTGATTGCGACCAGATTATAGGAACTATCGGGACTTGGTAAGTCTGGACGAAGGATCTGGCGTTTCAAATGGAGATTTTTGAATGAACCTGATGCGTACTGCCATGCTGCTGGCGTTCATGACAGCATTGTTCATGGGTGTCGGCTTCCTGATCGGCGGCCAGAGCGGCATGTTCATCGCTCTCATGATCGCGGCAGGCATGAATCTGTTTTCCTACTGGAATTCAGACAAGATGGTACTACAGGCCTATCATGCTCAGGAAGTCGATGAACGCAATGCGCCTGAGTTCTTTTCAATGATTCGGGATTTGTCACACAATGCCGGTTTGCCGATGCCAAAAGTCTATGTCTACGAGAGCCCCCAGCCGAATGCATTTGCAACGGGGCGAAATCCTGAAAATGCAGCGGTTGCTGCTTCGACCGGTTTGATGGAGCGATTGACGCCACAGGAAGTAGCCGGCGTCATGGCGCACGAACTCGCACATATTCAGAAACGTGACACGTTAACGATGACGATTACTGCGACGCTTGCCGGTGCGATCTCCATGCTTGGTAATTTTGCTTTCTTCTTCGGCGGCAACCGTGAAAACAATAATCCTCTCGGCTTCATCGGCGTCCTGGTTGCAATGATCGTCGCGCCACTCGCGGCGATGCTTGTCCAAATGGCTATCAGCAGAACCCGCGAATACTCGGCTGACAGACGTGGTGCCGAGATTTGTGGAAATCCGGTCTGGCTCGCGTCCGCTTTGCAGAAGATATCCGGTGCCGCGCAACAGATTCATAACGACGACGCCGAGCGTAACCCTGCGACTGCGCATATGTTCATTATCAATCCTCTTTCTGGTGAAAGAATGGATAATCTGTTTTCGACACATCCAAACACGGAAAACCGTATTGCTGCCTTGCATGCCATGGCTCACGAATTTGCACAGCCATCGACCTACCGCGAAACAAGTGCTAAGCCGGCCCACAAATCGCGATCGGTTCCAAACATAGGCACAACTCGCAATTCCGATAATGAGCGCAAGGGACCCTGGTCTTGACATCACAGACATCCGCCAAGCCGACACACCGAAACAAAAAGCGACAGGGTGGAGAAGGCGGATCACGTGACGCAGATCAGCGTGAGTTCAAACCCGGCTTGGCGGCGCGACTGGCTGCGGCGAAAATCCTTGCAGCCGTCCTCGATAAGAAAACCTCGCTGGACGGTATGATGGATTCCGAACACGGTAATCCTGCTTATCGTGCCCTCAGTCATGCTGACCGTGCCCTTGTTCGGGCTATCGTCAACAGTGCGCTTAGACATCTGCCGCGGATTGAGGCGGCTCTTTCAATCCTGCTGGATGATCCCCTCCCCCAGGGCGCGCGTTCTTTGCATCACGTTCTTGTGGTCGCCGTAGCGCAGATGCTTCACCTCGATGTGCCTGATCATTCCGCCGTTGACCTAGCCGTGGAACAGGCTCATCGCGACCCGCGAAATCGGCGGTTTGTCAAACTGGTCAATGCCGTCTTGAGACGCCTCGGACGCGAAAAAGACGGTGTGATCGATAGCATTTCGAACGTACCGGTCATCCCCGAGTGGTTCTTCCAGCGCCTGAAGGACACCTATGGCGAAGCGGCGGCTATGCAGATGGCTGAAGCGCAGCTTATCCCGTCTTCCATCGATATCACCGTAAAGTCGGACGCAGACGGCTGGGCGAGCAAGCTGAATGGTGTTGTGATGCCGAATGGCAGCGTACGGCTGGGGGCCTTCGATGGTGCCGTATCTTCGCTTGAAGGATTCGATGATGGGGAGTGGTGGGTACAGGATTTTTCCGCAAGCATGCCCGTCAAACTTATGGGTGACATTAAGGGCAAACGGGTTGCGGACCTTTGTGCCGCACCCGGTGGAAAGACCGCGCAGTTGGTGTTGGCAGGGGCGGATGTGACCGCGCTCGATCAATCGGGCAATCGCCTGAAGCGCTTGCGGGAAAACCTCGGCAGGCTTCGGTTTTATGCGCAGACGATCGAATGCAATATGATGAAGTTCCAACCTGATGAATTATTCGATGCGGTGCTGTTGGATGCGCCCTGCTCTTCAACCGGCACCTTGCGCAAGCATCCCGACGTCGTTTGGACAAAGGATGAAGGCGATATTAAAAAGCTTGCTTCTCTTCAGGAACAAATGCTGCGGCATGCCGCGACCCTGGTGAAGGCTGGTGGCCTTTTGGTGTTTTCCAACTGTTCTCTCGATCCGTCGGAGGGTGAGGACATGGTCGCTCGTGTGCTTGAAACAGACGCGTCACTTGAGCGGGTGGCTGTAAGGCCTGAAATACTTCCAGGCATGGAGAGCGCCATCAATCAGAGTGGAGATTTACGAACTACGCCTGATATGTTTGGCGGTGTAGACGGTTTCTATGCTGCTATATTACAGAAGCGTGAAGCCATCTAGTTTCGGTTTTCCCACCATTTAGCGCCGTAACGGAAGCACAATTCGTTTACAGAATATGAAGTTTTTCGTGAAATGTTGAATGACCTATTCGACTTGGGTTTGTGCATGCGCATCCGCTAGAAAACAAAAAACGCCCAATGGGCAGGAAACACGGTTTGGCGAGTTCTCTGAACAATCGTTTCAGTGTCGCGGGTTTTTTCATCCGGACGATGTGGAGCCGCGCCATGATTATGGCGATCCCTCTGCGCCTGCGTCTGTCCGGCCTGTCGAACCGTGTGCCGTCGGGGTTGGTCGCAGCGCCCACGGATTTGCGCGCCGTTGATCCCTATGTTGCGCAGGAGCTTGTCCTTGGAAGAATAGCGCTTGCTGGCAGAGTGCTTGAGACGGGCGGTCTCTCCCCGTTCAAGATGGAGATGCCTTCGAGTGCCTTTGAGGAAAGGCTTCATGTTTTCGGCTGGTTACGCCATGTCCGGGCGAGCAGGTCTGACGATGCCTATAACGTCGCCCGGATGCTGGTAAACGATTGGATAGGCCTTTATGGGCGAACCCCGAAGGGGCTGGCCTGGCTTCCCGACACCGCTGCGCAGAGGCTTATCTCATGGCTTTCGCATTCACCCGTGGTTCTGCAAAAAGCGGATTCAGGATTTTATCGACGCTTCCTTAGATGCATAAATCTGCATGTCCGCTATTTGAGGCTTGTCGCTAAATATGCGCCTGATGGAGAGGTGCGCCTGAAAGTCAGGATTGCACTGGCCATGGCCTCCATTTCTATGCCGAACCGTGCCTCGAAGATCAGCCGTTGTGGCGCTCAGCTGGATCGGGAGGTGGAGCGCCAAATTTTCCCTGATGGTGGCCATGTTTCGCGTAATCCAAGAGTCATTCTGGAACTCCTGCTGGACCTGTTGCCTCTCCGGCAGAGCTATATCAATTTAGGGCATGATGTTCCGCCTGGTCTCGTACCAGCTATTGATCGGATGTTTCCTGCAATCCGTTTCTTTCGTCATCAGGACGGGGATTTGGCCTTGTTCAACGGGGCCACCGCTACACTTGCCAATGAATTGGCCTCTGTCCTGCGTTATGATGAGACGGCCGGAAGGCCATCCAGGGGACTGCCGGATATTGCCTATCATCGGCTTTCGGTGAACGACA
Source organism: Agrobacterium larrymoorei (assembly GCF_013322225.1). Lineage (GTDB taxonomy): Bacteria > Pseudomonadota > Alphaproteobacteria > Rhizobiales > Rhizobiaceae > Agrobacterium > Agrobacterium larrymoorei_A. Next base: position 227,686 of record NZ_JAAMFB010000019.1, on the reverse strand, counting down.
CCGTCATCATCATCGATACCGGTGCGCCTCAGTCGATAGAGCTGTCGCGGACAGCGCATTGCGGTTGCCTTTCCTTTGAACTCTCGTCGGGACGATATCGTTTCATCGTCAATTCCGGATTTCCTCAATATGCGACTGCCGATTTCAAGGCCGCAAGCCGATCGACCGCTGCGCATTCTACTGTGACGGTCGGTGACAGATCGTCCTCCCGCATTTCCAAGTCTCGGCTTATGGGGCCGATTTGCATCTCCGCTGCGCGTATAACTCAGGTCGAGCGGCATACGGATCAGAAAGGTGCAGATGTAATTTCCGCATGTCACGCTGGTTATCTGGACAGGTTCGGTTATCTGCATCACAGGGAATTGGAATTGAATGCCAGCGGTTCGAAAATCCGGGGGCGAGACTGGCTGACTGCAGGTGGGAAAAATACCACGCTGCGGCAGGTTGATGCAATATCGCGGTTTCATATCCACCCGCTGATCGAACTTTTTCAGGAGAACGAAGAAACAGTTATCCTGCGCGCGCCTGATGCTACCACTTGGGCATTCACCGTTCCCGGTCGTAAGGTTTCCATCGAGGAAGACGTGTTCATGGCCGATGCTTCCGGTATCAGGCCGTCTCGACAGATGGAAATCGCGTTCAGCCTGCCTGAGACATCAGAGATCCGCTGGCTGCTGGAACGAAGACTTTGATGAATTTGCACGTTTCGAAGGGCACAACCCGCTTCTGAAATGCGCCTTTGACGCAACATTGCTACTCAGTAAGGAAGCGATCTTGGTAGGGGAATGATCGGCGCTTCTGTTTATTATTCCGCAAAGCTGTGCTAACGCGGCGGCAACTGCCGGGCTGCTTCAGTTTCCGGCCCTTCCTCCACGTTTCACGGAGTAGTCCCCATGGCTGTCGTTTCCAAGAAAATCCCTGCCCCCGATAAAGTAAAAATCCGTACTGCGCTTCTATCCGTTTCCGACAAAAAGGATATTGTCGAGCTCGCTGGTGCCCTTGTGAAACTTGGCGTGAAACTGTTGTCGACTGGCGGTACCTCAAAGGCGATTTCGGATGCTGGCCTGCCGGTGACCGATGTTTCCGATGTAACCAAATTTCCGGAGATCATGGATGGCCGTGTGAAGACGCTGCATCCAAATGTTCATGGCGGCTTGCTGGCAATCCGGGACGATGCGGATCACGTCGAGGCGATGCGCGCCCATGGTATCGAAGGCATCGACCTCTCGATCATCAATCTCTATCCGTTCGAAGAGGTTCGCGCAAAGGGCGGAGATTACCCGACCACCGTCGAGAATATCGACATCGGCGGTCCTGCGATGATCCGCGCATCTGCCAAAAATCATGCCTATGTGACCGTTGTCACAGATCCGACCGATTACCCGGAACTGCTGGAAGCTTTACAGTCCGACGACGGGCAGACGACCTACGCGCTGCGCCAGAAGTTTGCTGCCAAAGCCTATGCCCGCACTGCCGCTTATGACGCCGTGATTTCCAACTGGTTTGCCGAAGCTCTTTCCATCGAAGCACCGCATTACCGTGCCATTGGTGGCGTTCTGAAGGAGAAGATGCGCTATGGAGAAAACCCGCATCAGAGCGCAGGTTTCTACCTGACCGGCGACAAGCGCCCGGGTGTGTCGACAGCGACCCTTGTTCAAGGCAAGCAGCTTTCCTACAACAACATCAACGATACGGATGCGGCTTACGAACTCGTTGCCGAGTTCCTGCCGGAAAACGCACCTGCCGTTGCCATCATCAAGCACGCTAACCCTTGCGGCGTTGCGACTGGAACGACTTTGCTGGAGGCTTACAAGCGCGCTCTGGCCTGCGATCCGGTTTCGGCATTTGGCGGCGTCATCGCGCTCAACCAGACGCTTGACGCGGAGACAGCCGAGGAAATCATCCAGCTGTTTATCGAAGTCATCATCGCGCCTGACGTGACCGATGAAGCCAAGGCGATCGTTGCGCGCAAGCCGAACTTGCGCCTGCTCTCCGCCGGCGGTCTTCCCGATCCCCGTGCAGCGGGCATTACCGCAAAGACCGTCTCAGGCGGCCTTCTGGTCCAGAGTCGTGACAATGGCATGGTTGAAGACCTCGATCTTAAGGTCGTCACCAAGCGCGCTCCGAGCCCGCAGGAGCTTGAAGACATGAAGTTTGCCTTCAAGATCGCCAAGCATGTGAAATCCAATGCGGTGATCTATGCCAAGGACGGTCAGACGGCGGGCATTGGTGCCGGTCAAATGAGCCGTGTCGATTCTGCCCGCATTGCAGCCCAAAAGGCGGAAGATGCAGCAAAGGCCATGGGTCTTGCTGAGCCGTTGACGAAGGGTTCTGCCGTTGCCTCGGAAGCCTTCTATCCCTTCGCAGATGGTCTTCTTGCTGCCATTGCCGCCGGTGCGACCGCTGTGATCCAGCCGGGCGGCTCCATGCGCGATCAGGAAGTGATCGATGCCGCCAATGAGCATGATGTGACTATGGTATTTACCGGAATGCGCCATTTCAGACACTGAAGTCGTGCTATCACCACACGCATGAGGTGGCCCGGAAGAGTGTTCTTCCGGGCCATTTTATTTCGGTAGTTTAACGAACTGCCTGAACCGGCGACGAATCTGCACGCATCGCCAATTCGGAAAGAAAGAGTGCGGCGATACCAGCTAAGCAGAAGCCGATGGCGAGAGCAAATGCGGTGCCGTCATAGAGGCTCCCTATGCTGACGGCAAAGAGCGTGGCGACGAAGCTTGACCCCGATGCGATGAACGAAGCGCCAAGGCCTGCGACTTCGCCTAGCGAGCGCATGGCCAGGGCATTGAGGTTTCCGAACAGGATGCCGATGGCGAAGAATGCGGTGAAGAGAAATATCATTAGCGCTGGCAGGGGCAGATGATTGTTCAACGTCAAATATGCCAAGAGCATCAGGCAGCCTGTCGAGGCAAGGGTGATGAACCCGGCGCGCGCCATGGTATTCATGCCGAAACGCTGGACCAATCGGGCGCTCGTGAAGGATGCAAGGCCAACTCCGGTTGCCAGCATTGCGAATAGCAGCGGGAAGGCTTCGTCTATTCCATAGGCGTCGAAGAAGAGATCAGCAGCAATGCTGAGGTAGACGAGTTGTGCGCCAAATACGATGCCTGTGGCGATGATGAGGAGCGTAACGTTTGCTTTCAAGAGGATCCGCCAGCTGTTGCGAATAAGGTGACGGGGGCGAAATGGAATGCGCGCAGTGATATCAAGCGTTTCAGGCTGACGCAGGATCATCCATAGACCGAGGCTGGTGGCAATCAACAGATAGGCAACGAATACGCTGCGCCATCCGGCGACAGCGATCAGCCCTTGCGCCAGTGCGGGTGCGATCATGGGAACGAGAATGAAAAGCGTGAACATAAGGGACATGACACGCGCCATCGCGTTGCCCTCAAATTGATCCCTAATCATCGCGCGGGTCGCGATCTTTGGGCCGGAAACGCCGACACCCTGCAGAAAGCGACCAAAGACGATCATTTCCAGCGAGTTTGCCAGCATCGCGATGATCGTCCCGAAAATATAAATGCCGAGGCCCAGCAGGAGTGCTTTCTTTCTGCCCATAGCATCGGAAATCGGCCCAATGATCAGTTCACCGAAGGCCATTCCGAAAATGAAGATGGAAATAATGTGCCGGGTAGACAGCAACGGCGATTGCGTCACCTCCTCGCCGATCTGCCGTAATCCCGGCAAGAGAGCATCGATGCTGAGCGACGTCAGGGAGGTGAGCAATGCGTAGAGAGCAATCCGCTCCCGGAAACTGATCATGGAAATTCGACCTGTGCAGCCTGTCTGAACGCACACCTATCGCAATTTCCATGCATTTGAAACGGGAGGCATTTCCGACCATGGATCAGAATGTTTCACGTGAGACAGAGATTACGTCACCGCGCCGACCTGCCACGGCACGAACTCATTGTCACCGTAATCATATATTTCGCTGACGGTCTTGTCGCCAGACGCAACCGCGATGATATGTTCAAAAATCCGTTTGCCGGATTCTTCGATTGTCTCGGCACCGGTAACGATCTCCCCGCAGTTGATATCCATATCCTCCTTCATGTGTTCGTACATTTCAGAGTTGGTGGCGATCTTGATGCAAGGTGCAGGCTTGAAGCCTGAGACGGAGCCGCGACCAGTGGTGAAACAGATGACATTGCAGCCTCCTGCAACCTGCCCCGTCACGGCAACGGGATCGTAGCCAGGAGTATCCATGAATACGAAGCCGGATTCGGTGACGGTATCCGCGAATTCATAGACAGCCTTTAACGGCATCGAGCCGCCCTTGGCGACTGCGCCCAGAGACTTCTCCAAAATGGTGGTGAGGCCCCCAAGCTTGTTGCCATGCGAGGGGTTATTGTTCAGCTCGTCACCGTTTCGCGCGGTATAATCGCGCCACCAGTCGATGCGTTGCAACAGCTTTTCAGCGACGGCTGGGGTAACGGCGCGCTTCGTCAGAAGATGCTCCGCACCATAGATTTCAGGCGTTTCCGAAAGAACGGACGTTCCGCCGTTACGGACGATGAGGTCCGAGGCATAGCCGAGCGCGGGGTTGGCGGAGATGCCCGAATAACCATCAGAGCCGCCGCATTCCAGCGCGATTTTCAGCTTCGATAGGGGCTGCTCGGTCCGCTCCGCTGCGTTGACGGCGGGCAGCATCTCCTTGATGTTGGCGATGGCCGCTTCGATGGTCTTGCGCGTGCCCCCATGCTGCTGGATCGTCATGGTGCGAAGGCGATCACCCTCTTCTAGTCTGTAATGTTCGAGGATGGGCGCGATCTGGTTCGTTTCGCAGCCAAGGCCGATCAGCAGAATGCCGCCGAAATTGGGATGCCGTGCATAGCCCTGAATGGTGCGGATCAGCAGTCGATAGCCTTCCGACTTGGTGTTCAAAGCGCAACCGCCGCCATGGGTCAGCGCCACGACGCCATCCACATTTTCGAAACCGTCCAGCCCGCCTTCCTTGTTGAAGTAATCGGCAATGTAGCGGGAGACGGTGGCGGAACAGTTTACCGAAGCGATGACACCGATATAGTTGCGCGTACCCACGCCCCCTGCTCCGCGATCAAAGCCCATAAAAGTTCGGCGTTCTGCTTCCGGCAGCATACCTCTTTCTTCGATGTCGGTGCTGAACTGATGCGCATGTTCCGACGGCACCATCGCGAGGTTGTGCAGGTGCACATGGCGGCCGGGCTCTATGTCCTGCGTGGCAATGCCGATGACCTGGCCATATTTCAGCACTTCTTCGCCTGACTTGATCGGCTTCAGCGCAACCTTGTGGCCACGGCCAATCAAGTCGAGCGCTTTGAGGTCTCCCCGCCCTGTCTCGCTACCGGCTTGTATCGAGCGGCGCGCAACGGCGACGTTGTCATTGGCATTCAGCAGAATGGTTGCTTCGGTATTCTTAGTCACAAATGTCCTCCTCCCGACATGCCTGCCGAAATATTTTCAATTATTTGTCTATCCAGCGTCGCCTAGAGCTTTCCAGATGAATGTGCATGGCAGCCTGCGCCAACAGCGGGTCTTTGGTTTCGAGTGCGGCCAGGATGGCTTCATGCTCCTGAAGGGCGAAGACCCATGTGTCCTTGTCCTCGAACTTCACGCGCAATTGCGCCGAGATGGGGCTGTGGCGCTCATCGAAGAGATTGGCCACAAGCCGGGCCAGCACGCTGTTGCCGGATTGTTCGGCGATGATGGTGTGAAACTTCCGGTCCTGATCCAGCGGCTTGCGACCGGCTTCGATATCGCCGCGCATCTCGTCCAGATTGGAGCGGAGCGCGGAAAGGGCCGCGGCATCGATGCGGCTTGCCGCAAGCAGTATAGTCGCGCCTTCTAGCGTCGAGCGCGCCTGCATCAGCTCCGATGGGCTTTCGCCGAGCGATTTGGTGCGCGTTGGTTGCCATGCCTGTTCCGGAAGAACATAGACGCCGGAACCCATGCGGATTTCGACGCTGCCATCGATTTCAAGCGCGATGAGCGCTTCACGCAACGACGGTCGTGAAACACCAAGTTTCTGCGCCAGTTCGCGCTCGGCGGGCAGTCGTGTCCCGGGCTGAAACTCACCGCCTTCTATAAGCTCGCGGATTTGATCGGCGACCTGCTGATAAAGTCTGCGGGGTTCGATGATTTTGGCCTGACCATTCATGGATTATGCACGACAGCCTGTTCGAGTTGCGGATTTGGCCTTACCGTATCGTCAAGCAGACACCTTGGCAAAGCAATATTATAGATCATTGAAAAAACTATATTAATTTCAATTTTTACCAAAGCTTTTTTAGCCCGTTATGGAAGATCCTACATCAAAAATCTTGAATTGGCTTGACCAAGATAGAAATGCGGCCTAACCATTTCGCCATTCGCAGCGCTCTGGGAGGAGACGGAGCGCGTTTTGGGAGGAGCGGATGGTGCAAGGCGCATCGACCAGTTCGAGCCATGATGGCGTCCGCCGGGAGCCGCGCGAGCAATCGCGGGTGCTTCTTAGGCTGGACAATATCAGCAAGGAATTTCCCGGCGTCAAAGCGCTGAGCGATGTGCATTTCGATCTGCGCGCCGGTGAAGTTCACGCCGTCTGCGGTGAAAACGGTGCCGGTAAGTCCACGCTGATGAAGATCGTCAGCGGCGTCTACCAGCCCACCAGCGGTACGATCCTCCACAAAGGTCAGCAGGTTCAATATGCCTCGCCGCTGGAATCGGAAGCGGCTGGCATCGCGATCATCCATCAGGAACTCAACCTCGTCCCGCATTTGAGCGTTGCCGAGAATATCTATCTGGCGCGCGAGCCGAGAAAAGGTTTTCTGGTCGACCGCAAGAAGCTGCGCGCCGATGCGAAGCGCTGTCTCGACCGTCTCGGCATCGATCTCGATCCCGACCGCATGGTGCGCGGGCTTTCGGTCGCGCAGTGCCAGATGGTGGAAATCGCCAAGGCGCTGTCTCTCGATGCCGAAGTTCTCATCATGGATGAGCCGACATCTTCGCTGACCGAGCAGGAGACGCGACTGCTGTTCAAGGTCATTCGCGATCTGAAGGCATCCGGCGTCGGCGTCGTCTATATCTCGCACCGCCTGGATGAGATGGCGGAAATTGTCGATCGCGTGACCGTGCTGCGCGACGGGCGCTATATTTCGACGGACGATTTCAGCGCAATTACGGTGGACGATATCGTAACCCGGATGGTCGGTCGGTCGCTGGAAGAAAAGTTTCCGGAGCGGACGTCCGTGCCGAGTGATGAGGTGATCTTCTCGGTAAAGGGACTGACGCGGACCGGCGTGTTCAATGACGTGAGCTTCGAGCTGCGCCGTGGCGAGATCCTGGGCTTTGCAGGCCTTATGGGCGCCGGGCGAACGGAAGTCGCCCGCGCTATTTTCGGCGCGGATGCCTTCGATGCAGGCACCATCACGTTCGAAGGCCGCGAGCTTTCGATCAAGTCGCCGCAGGATGCCATCGAACAGGGCATCGCCTATCTTTCCGAAGATAGAAAGAGCGACGGCCTTGCGATCAAGATGTCGGTGGCTGCGAATACATCGCTTGCCAATATGGACGAGGTTTCCAACCGTTTCGGCCTGATCGATTTTAAGAAGCACGACGATGTGGCCAAGCGCTATGTCGATCTTCTCAATATCCGCACGCCGTCGATCAAGCAGACGGTTCGGCTGCTTTCCGGTGGAAACCAGCAGAAAATCATTATCGGCAAATGGCTGTTCCGGCAGTCGCGCGTGCTGTTCTTCGATGAGCCGACGCGCGGCATCGATGTCGGTGCGAAATTCGCGATCTACAAGATCATGGACGAACTGGCCGCACGCGGCATCGGCGTCATTCTCATCAGTTCGGAACTGCCCGAAGTGCTGGGGCTGACGGATCGTATCGCCGTCTTCCACGAGGGAACGATTACCGGCGTGGTCGAGACGGCCAAGACCAATCAGGAAGAAATCATGCGCTATGCCTCCGGCTATAGCCGCAAGGCGCAATGAGGTGAGACATGGCGAATATCGCAGAAACGTCGAAAAGCTTTAAGTTCAACGACCGGCAGAAGGACATCATCCAGAAGTTTGCCGCGCTCGGCAGCCTTGTGGTGCTGACGATGGTGTTTTCCGCTACCAGCAGCGCCTTCTTCACGGTCAACAATGCCATGACGATTGCGCTTCAGGTGACCTCGATTGCTCTTCTCGGCATCGGTGCTACCTGCGTCATCATCACCGGCGGTATCGATCTTTCCGTGGGTTCCGTGCTGGCGCTGTCCGGTGTAGTGGCGGCGCTTGCCGTGAAAGAACTTGGAATGCCGGTGCCTGTCGGCATGCTGCTCGGCATTTTCACCGGCTCGCTCTGTGGTCTCATCAACGGCCTACTGGTCACCCGTTTCAAGCTGCCGCCCTTCATCGCCACGCTTGGAATGATGCTGATTGCACGCGGCGTTGCACTTCAGATCACCGGTGCGCGCGCAGTATCCGGGCTTGGAGAATCCTTTGGTGAGCTGGGTAACGGTGCGCTGTTCAAGGTCGTCACGATTGGCGATGACGGCTTTCCGAATGTTGCTTTTCCGGGCATCCCCTACCCTGTCATTCTGATGATCGTCATCGCGGTTGCCGTGTCCTTCATGCTGAACCGCTCGGTTCTGGGCCGCCATATCTATGCGGTGGGTTCCAATGCGGAAGCTGCGCGCCTTTCCGGCGTCAACGTCGCAGGCGTCACGAATTTCACCTACATTCTGTCTGGCACTCTAGCTGGCCTGACTGGCTGCGTGCTGATGTCTCGCCTTGTTACCGCCCAGCCGAATGAGGGCATGATGTATGAACTCGATGCCATTGCCAGTGCCGTCATCGGCGGAACGTCGCTGATCGGCGGTGTGGGTACGATCTCCGGCACATTCATCGGTGCCTTCGTGATCGGAATCTTACGCAATGGCCTCAACATGAACGGCGTCTCCGCCTTCACTCAGCAGATCATCATCGGCCTCGTCATTCTGGGCACGGTGTGGATCGACCAACTGCGTAACAGGCGCTGAGTGCTTTCAGTTTTAAAGTGAGGGTGCGGACCCTATCCGCGGGATAACCGGCACTGAGAAGAGGAGCTCTCGCAGTGGCGGTACATTGGAGGAAGACATGAAGAAACTTGCGACTGCCCTTTTGACCTCCGCCATTGCACTGTGGAGCGTTTCCACGGTTCAGGCTGGCGAAATCGCCGTCATCGTGAAAACCGTCAACTCGACCTTCTGGCAGAACGTCCAGAAGGGCGCGGATGCGGCGATGAAGAATTCGTCCGGCAATACCATGACCTTCCAGGGCCCGGCCTCTGAATCGGCCATCGCCGATCAGGTCAACATGGTGGAGAACGCGGTCAACCGTAAGGTCGCCGGTATTGTTCTTGCGCCGTCCGACCCGGATGCGCTTGTGCCTGCCGTGAAAAAGGCCTGGGAAGCCCGTATCCCGGTGGTGATCGTGGACTCGCAGCTCGCCAAGGGTGCCGAGCAATATTACCAGTCCTTCCTGGCTACCGACAACAAGAAGGCCGGTGAGCTTGCCGCTCAGGCGCTGATCGACAAGGTCGGTAAGGAAGGCAAGATCGCGGTCATGTCTTACGTGGCCGGTGCCGGTTCGGAAATCGGTCGCGTCGGCGGCTTTACCGATTACATCAAGGCGAATTCGAAGCTTCAGATCGTTGGCCCGTTCTATTCGCAGTCGCAGATGGCGACCGCGCTGAACCAGACCACCGACGTTCTGGCCGCCAATTCCGACCTAAAGGGCATCTTCGGCGCCAATGAGCCGACGGCTATCGGTGTTGGCCGTGCGCTTGCTCAATCCGGCAAGGCTGGCAAGGTCGTCGCCATCGGCTTCGATGGCAACCAGGATCTCCAGAACTTCGTCAAGGACGGCACGCTTGCCGGCATCGTCGTTCAGGGCTCCTACCAGATGGGTGAGAAGGGCGTCGAAACCGTCACCAAGCTCATCAAGAAGGAAAAGGTCGAGAAGTTCGTCGATACCGGCGTCGTGGTCGTGACCAAGGACAATATCGACAAGCCCGAAGCGAAGAACGTTCTGTACTGAGTTGTACCCATTGCCTCCGTCATCCTCGGGACAAGCCCGAGGATGACAGAGAGAACCGCAACCAACCCATCTGCAAATTCTGAAAGCGATTGCCATGAAAGTCTCCGAGAAACGCAAACTGCCACGCCGCGATGTCGAAGTGACTGTGATGGGTCTCGGCTGTGCCCAGATGGGCAATCTCTATCGTCTTACGCCTTATGAGGAATCCAGAGGTGCCTTCGATACGGCATGGGCCAACGGCATGCGCTATTTCGACACCGCGCCTTTCTACGGCTATACGCGCTCGGAGCGTCGGCTTGGTACGATGGTGACGGAGCATGATCGCGGCGAATATACGATCAGCACCAAAGTCGGGCGCGTCATGGTGCCGGATGAGACGGTTGGACCTGAGGAAGACGCCTACGTCGCGCCCCTACCCTTCCGCCCACACTACGATTATTCGCATGATGGCATCATGCGCTCTTTCGAGGCGAGCCAGCAGCGGCTTGGTATCCTCAACCCCGACATTCTCTATATCCACGATATCGGCCCCTTCACCCATGGCGAAAAGCACCAGCATTACTGGGAGCAGCTTACATCGGGCGGCGGCTTCAAGGCGCTGGACAGGCTGCGGTCCGAGGGTTCCACCAAAGCCGTGGGCCTTGGCGTCAACGAGTGGGAAGTCGTGCGCGACGCGATGGATGAATTCGATATCGATGTCGCCATGCTTGCAGGCCGTTACACGCTGCTGGAGCAGCAGAGCCTCGATTTCATGAATGCCTGCGCCGAAAAGGGTGTCGGCATCGTCGTGGCTGGCGCGTTCAATTCAGGCATCCTGGCGGGTAATCGAAAGTTCAATTATGCCGATGCCCCTGCCGAAATGCTGGCGCGGATCGATGCGCTGCACGATGTCTGTGAAGAGCTCGGCGTTTCCCTGCAAGCGGCGGCGTTGCAGTTTCCGCTTGCGCATCCGGCTTCGGTTACGGTCGTCTCCGGCGCGCGCAATGGAGAGCAGCTGTCCTCCAATATCGACTGGTTCGAGCAGCAGATTCCGGCTGAGTTCTGGAGCGAATTACAAAGGCGCGGACTGATTTCAGACGGCGCGCCAGTACCGGGCAATGAGGGCTGAGCCGATGCTGATCGATGCGCATCAGCATTTCTGGCTGCTGAAAGACCGACGGGGCCAATGGCCGCCGCCGTCGCTCGGGGCGATTTACCATGACTTTCTGCCCGCTGATCTCAGGCCTCTGATGCAGCAAGCGGGCATCTCCGGCACGGTGCTGGTGCAGACGATGGAAAGCGCTGCCGATACGGACTTCATGCTTGCGCTGGCCGATGACAACGCCTTCATCAAGGGCGTCGTCGGCTGGGTGGATATGAAGGCTGACAATGCCGCCTCGGAAATAGTGCGACGTGCGGCGCATCCTGCCTTCAAGGGCGTGCGGCCTATGTTGCAGGATATTGCAGATGTTAGCTGGATTCATGATGGGACTCTTGAGCCTGCCGTGAACGCGCTTATCGAGCATGGCCTTGTTTTTGATGCTCTCGTGCTGCCGCTGCATCTTCCCTATCTGCTGCGCTTTGCCACGGAGTATTCCGGCCTGCCCATCGTCATCGACCATGGCGCGAAGCCCTTGATAGCGACAGGCCGTTACGGCGCGTGGCGCAAGGACATGGCCGCCCTCGCCACCCTTCCCAATCTTCACTGCAAGCTTTCCGGCCTTTTGACCGAACGTGGTGAGCAGAAGCCGGAAGCCGTGCGCCCCTATGCGGAAACCATCCTCGAACTCTTCGGCGCGGAGCGCGTGATTTTTGGCAGCGACTGGCCAGTGCTGCGGCTCGCGGGAGACTATCAGGGCTGGCTCGATTTCTGCCGGGATATCGTACCGGAGGAGCATCACGCCGCTATCTTCGGTGGGAATGCCACTCGTTTTTATTCTCTTTCAGACAGGTGATCCATGCTGGCGATTTTTTGCGACAAACCCGGTCAACTCATCGCGAAGGAGTTGCCAAAGCCCGCTCGCAAGACGGACGAGGTTCTGGTGCGCATTCGTCGCATTGGCGTCTGCGGCACGGATTTGCACATCTTCACCGGCAATCAGCCCTACCTCTCCTATCCACGGGTCATGGGTCATGAACTTGCAGGCACGGTGGAGGAAGCGCCGGATGGAAGCACTCTTTCAGCCGGGGATATCGTCACCATCATTCCCTATATCTCCTGCGGCCATTGCAGCGCCTGCCTGAAGGGCAAGAGCAATTGCTGCCGCAATATCGGTGTGCTTGGCGTTCACCGCGATGGCGGCATGGTGGAATATTTGAGCGTTCCGCGACAATTCGTTCTGAAGGCGGAAGGCCTCAGCCTCGATCAGGCGGCAATGACCGAGTTTCTGGCAATCGGCGCTCATGCGGTGCGTCGCGGTGCCGTCGAAAAGGATCAGCATGTCCTGATCGTCGGCGCGGGTCCCATCGGCATGGCGGTTGCTGTCTTTGCTGTTTTGAATGGCGGCAGGGTCACGATGATCGACAGCCGTGAAGACCGGCTATCCTTCTGCCGGGATCAGCTTGGCGTCTCAAACATCGTTCTCCTCGGCGAAGGCGACAAGGACCAACTGAGCGAGATCACTGGTGGTGATTTCTTCGATGTCGTATTCGATGCAACTGGAAATCCGAAAGCCATGGAGCGCGGCTTTTCCTTCGTAGGACATGGCGGCTCCTATGTTCTCGTCTCCATCGTTGCGAGCGATATCGGCTTCAACGATCCGGAATTTCACAAGCGCGAGACAACCCTTCTCGGCAGCCGCAACGCCACGCCGGAGGATTTCGAGCGGGTGCTTGAGGCGCTGCGGGCAGGCAAGGTGCCGGAAGCGCTCATCACCCATCGCATGACGCTCTCGGACGTACCGTCTCGATTTGCCGATCTGACGAACCCCAAAGCGGGCGTCATCAAGGGAATGGTGGAAGTCGCCTGAGCACGACATTCACGATACATGAATTCAATGACCTCTGACCGCGAGTAAACGGCCATGACCAAGATCACTGACCTGCGCGTTTTCGACCTGCGCTTCCCGACCTCCCAGAGCCTCGACGGCTCCGATGCCATGAACCCCGACCCCGATTACTCGGCTGCCTATGTCATTCTCGATACCGATGAGCCAAGCCTGAAAGGACACGGCCTCACCTTCACCATCGGGCGCGGCAACGATATCTGCTGCATGGCAATCGAGGCAATGCGGCATCTGGTTGTGGGAACCGATCTCGCTAAGGTTCTCGAAAATCCCGGCCAATATTGGCGGCATCTTACGAGCGATAGCCAGCTTCGCTGGATCGGACCGGATAAGGGCGCCATGCATCTCGCCACCGGTGCCGTCGTCAACGCGGTATGGGATTTGCTGGCGAAGCAGGTGGGCAAGCCGGTCTGGCAGCTGGTTGCGGATATGAGTGCCGAAGAAATCGCCGATATCGTCGATTACCGCTATCTGACCGACGTGTTGACGCGCGATGAGGCCTTGGCAATCCTGAAAAAAGCAGAGGCTGGCAAAAACGAGCGCATCGATATCCTAAAGAGTGAGGGTTATGCCTGCTATACGACCTCCGCTGGCTGGCTTGGCTATGACGACGAAAAGCTGCGCCGTCTCTGCCAGGAAGCCATCGATGCCGGATTCAACCATGTGAAGATGAAGGTGGGTCGCGACCTCGAAGACGATATTCGCCGCCTCACCATTGCCCGCGAAGTCATCGGGCCTGACCGTTATCTCATGATCGACGCCAATCAGGTCTGGGAAGTGGATCAGGCTATCGACTGGGTCAAGCAGCTGGCTTTCTGCAAACCGTTCTTCATCGAGGAGCCGACAAGCCCGGATGACGTTGCCGGTCACAGAAAAATCCGCCAGGCTATCGGGCCGGTTAAAGTGGCGACCGGCGAAATGTGCCAAAACCGCATTATGTTCAAACAGTTCATCGCAGAGGGCGCAATCGATGTTGTGCAGATCGATAGCTGCCGTATGGGCGGGTTGAATGAAGTTCTGGCCGTGCTGCTGATTGCTGCAAAATACAATCTACCCGTCTGGCCACATGCGGGTGGCGTCGGGCTTTGCGAATATGTGCAGCATCTGTCGATGATCGACTATCTCGTCGTATCCGGTACCAAAGAAGGCCGCGTCATCGAATATGTGGACCATCTACACGAGCACTTCATCGAGCGCTGCGATATCCGCGATGCCGCTTACATGCCGCCAAAGATGCCGGGCTTTTCGATTGAAATGAAGCCGGAGTCGATTGAGACTTATACGTTTGAAGGGTGACAAAGCTCTGTATCTATCACATGCCCGGATGAAACCGAGCATGTGATGGAAACAACACTACAAAGCCGCCAAGGCAGCTTTCAACCGCTGCCACTCCAGCTCCGTTCCGGGAAGCCCAAAGCGCATGTCGTCCGGGCGCTCTTCGAAAACACGGATGATAATTCCCTGTTCGGCAAGGTGTTTGGCAACCGACGATGCGCGCACATCATGCACCAGCCGGAAAAGGCTTGTTCCGCCCGCAACATAAAGCCCCGCCTCATTGAGCATGACGTCGAGCCGTTCAGCCTCCCGCCTTAGCCGGATTCTCATTTCATCGCGCCAATCCTCATCCGCAAGCGCTTCCATCGCGACATGCAGGGCAGGCCCGGATACCGCCCACGGGCCCAGACGCGCCTCCAGCGTGGCGGCAATGGCGGGATGTGCGATTGCAAAGCCGAGGCGCAGGCCAGCCATGCCGTAGAACTTGCCGAAGGAACGCAGCACGACAAGCCCATCGATAGTGTTGGCGTCCGCCACGCTCTCGGCGTAGCCGGTTTCGATGAAGGCCTCGTCGACGACGAGCATGCCGCCCTTGGTGCTCATATGTGTGGCGAGGTCAAGGAGATTGGCATGGTAGATAACCCGGCCATCGGGGTTGTTGGGGTTGATGACGACGGCGTAATCGAATGCGTATAAATCGGAAAAATTCGCAACTTCCGTCACGGTCAAGCCAGCCATGCGGGCGGTCCTTGCATGTTCTGCATAGGCCGGTGTCAATACAGCCGCCGTCTTTGCGCCATGCGTCAACGCGATTTGAGCAAGAAGCGGCATCATCATCTGCGTTCCCGGCGCTGCGGTCACATGTGCAGCTGATGGAGCGCCGAAGGCTTTCGCCGCTGTTTCCTTCAACCTCGCCAAGGCGGATGGTTCCGGCAGGCGCGCGAATGCGCTGGCGGGGATGGGCGAATGCGGATAGGAATGCGGATTGATACCCGTCGAAAGGTCGATCCAGGGTTCTGGCGCATGCGGATAAAGCGCGCGCGCCCGGCCAAGATCGCCACCGTGGCGGATCGGTTCCTGCGCCTTATCCGGTAAGATCTCGCTCATGTTCTTCGCTTTCGCTTTCCTGTCGCTCCTGATCGAACGTCTCGTCGGCTATCCGGACTGGCTGTTCCGCCTTATCGGCCATCCGGTTACGTGGATCGGTTCGCTTATCGCGCTGTTGGACAGAAAATGGAACCGGGAAGATGAGGCCTTTTCAAAGCGGAAAAAGAAGGGTGCACTGGCGCTGCTGGTTTTTCTCGGCCTGACGGTGCTGCTTTCCATTCTTATGCAGGGCGCACTTCTGCTTCTGCCGATAGGCTTGTTCTTCGTTGCTGTCATTGGTGCGTCGCTTCCGGCACAAAAAAGCCTTGAGCAGCATGTTGCAGCGGTTGCAACGGCTTTGGAGACCGAAGGGCTTCAGGGTGGGCGCAAGGCGGTTTCCATGATCGTCGGTCGGGACCCGGATCAGCTTGATGAAGCGGCGGTTTGCAGAGCGGCTATCGAGAGTCTGGCTGAAAATTTCTCGGACGGCATCGTTGCGCCGTCACTCTGGCTCGGCCTTCTGGGTCTACCGGGTGGTGCCGGTTACAAGGCCATCAATACCGCAGACAGCATGATCGGACACCGCACGGCGCGGCATGAAGCCTTCGGCTGGGCTTCTGCCCGGCTGGACGATCTGGTGAACCTGCCCGCTTCTCGATTGAGTGGCCTGCTATTCGTTTCAGCGGCTTTCTTCGTAGAAGGCGCCTCTCCAGAAAATGCCATACGAGCGATTTCTCAAGACGCGGGTCACCACCGTTCACCCAACGCCGGTTGGCCAGAAGCGGCATTGGCCGGTGCGCTGGGTTTTGCGCTTGCCGGGCCCCGCTCCTATGGCGGGCAGATGATCGAGGCGCGTTTCATGGGGGAGGGTGGAAGGCGGAATCTAACTGCTACCGATATTCGACAGGCGCTGAAGCTGGCGCGAGTTGCCAATGGTCTGCTAATTGGCCTGTTCGGCGCACTCGCGTTGATTATCTTGCTATAGCAAGAAGCGCGTCGAGATCCAGATGGCGCTCCATGTGTTCGGCCAACCGATCCAGAACCACGTCGACCTGTGCTTCGTAGTTCAGCGTCGAGGCTTGTGCGCCGAGTCTTTTGAGCCAGGCGCTGCGTTGAAGGTCATCGGAAAACAGGCCATGGACATAGGTGCCGAGAACGCGCCCATCCTGTGAGACGGCACCATCGACATGATTGCCGATGGTCGCAAAGGGATGTTGGCAGTCTGTGCCTTGTGTCACGCCGACATGCATCTCATAGCCGGAGAAGACGTGCCCATCGAAGCTGCGGCCCGTTACCGATACGAGCCTTTTGTCTCCAGTCAGAATGGTATCGATATCGAGAAGGCCGAGACCGTCTACGCTGGTCGGTGCACCCTCTATGCCTTGCGGGTCCGAGATTGTTTTCCCAAGCATCTGATACCCGCCACATAGGCCAAGAACATAGCCACCACGCCGCATATGCGCCTTTATATCGATGTCGAAACCAGCCTGTCTGAGGACCGCCAAATCCGCAATCGTTGCTTTGGACCCGCAAAGCAGCACCAGCGCACAATTACCGGGAATGGCTTGGCCCGGACGCACACGGATGAGCTCGATATCCGGCTCCATATCCAGTGGGTCGAGGTCATCGAAATTGGAGATGTGCGGCAGGATCGGCACCGCTACGCGGATTTTCGCATCCGGTTTTGCCTGATTTGATGACGCCAGTCCCAGAGCGTCTTCTGCGGGCAGCTGCGATGCCTCGGCAAAATGCGGCAGCAGACCGATGGACTGCCAGCCGGTATGGTCAGCAATGATTTTCATGCCTTGATCGAACAAGGCCGGATCGCCACGAAAGCGGTTGACGATGAAGCCCTGGATCATCTCAGCATCGGCGGCATCGACAACTGTTTTCGTGCCGACGAGACTGGCGATCACCCCTCCCCGGTCGATGTCGCCAATCAGGATGACGGGCGCGTTCGCAGCGCGGGCAAAGCCCATATTGGCGATGTCGTTGGCGCGCAGATTGACCTCGGACGCACTGCCCGCGCCCTCAATCAGAACGAGGTCGGCATTGGCTTTGAGATGCTCGAAACTTTCCAGTACGCGGGGCATCAGCCCGGCCTTCATATGCTGGTAATCAACCGCCTTGGCGTTACCGAGCACCTTGCCCTGCACCACCACCTGCGCGCCTGTCTCGCTTTGCGGCTTCAGCAGCACTGGGTTCATGTGCACGGAAAGCGGAACGCCAGCTGCGCGCGCCTGCAATGCCTGCGCCCGGCCAATTTCTCCGCCATCGGAGGTAACGGCAGCATTGTTGGACATGTTCTGCGGCTTGAAGGGCAACACCGAAAGCCCACGCTTGGTAAAGGCACGCGCCAGACCCGCCACCATCAGTGACTTGCCGACATCCGAGCCGGTTCCCTGAAACATGATGGATTTGGCGACCATGGATCAGAACTCGATGCCGGATTGCGCTTTGACGCCCGCCTTGAAATGGTGCTTTACCAGCGTCATTTCCGTCACCATATCCGCAGCATCGATCAAGGGCTGCTTGGCGTTGCGCCCGGTGACGATGACGTGGAGATCGGGGCGACGGGCGGAGAGCGTTACGATAACATCATCCAGGGAAAGATAATCGTAGCGCAGGGCGATGTTCAGTTCGTCCAGAACGAGAAGGCCGATGCTTTCATCCGCCATCAAAGTCTTCGCCTCCTCCCAGGCTTTGCCCGCAGCGGCGACATCGCGCTTGAGGTCCTGAGTGTCCCACGTGAAACCTTCGCCCATGGTGCGCCATTCCACTTTGTCGCCGAAGAGCGTCAGCGCCTGCTGCTCGCCAGTGGACCACGCGCCCTTGATGAACTGCACGATGCCAACCCGTCTGCCGGTGCCGAGCATGCGCAGCGCAAGGCCGAAAGCCGCCGTAGACTTGCCCTTGCCGGGACCGGTGTTGATCATCAGCAGACCTTTTTCGATGGTCTTTTCAGCGACTTCCGCATCCTGCACCGTTTTGCGGTTCACCATTTTTTCGCGGTGGCGGGCGGCTTCGCTGTCGCTTATGTCGCGTGTCATGATGTCGCTTCCTCTCGGGCCAGATGCTTTTCGAAGCGGCGACTATAGTCAAATCGCCCCTCTCGGCAATGCTGCACGACGCTCGACTTGGCATTGACCCAAAAGCCGCTTCGCCGTAAGGGTAAGGCACTGACGGTCTTTTTCCGGCAACGGGAAAAGCTAATAGGGAACACGGTTCCGCCCATCGGGGTCAATCCGTGGCTGCCCCCGCAACTGTAAGCGGCGAGCCCACACTGTTAAGCCACTGGATGATGATCCGGGAAGGCGGTGCCAGGGCGCTCATTTCAAGCCGCGAGCCAGGAGACCTGCCGTTTCAGGAAAAACGACTGCCGGGCGGGGTGCTCCGGTAAGCCGGTTCGGCCGAATGTCGGTTTGCGTTGTTGCGCGCACCGTTTTCGGCATCCGCACCCCTGTTTGGTTTTTAAGGCGCGGACTTAGGTTTGGATATTACAGCGACATCTTCTCAAAAGACTGAACCAGCAGACGCAGGCACCGCTTCCGGCGTGGTCGTTTACGTGTGCCGCAGTTGCCGTGATGAGGCCAATCCGAATGCCGAACCGCGTCCGGGTGCGCTGCTGGCCGAAGCGGCAGTTCATCTCGGTGCACAAAGCCATGTTGAAGTCCGCAGCGTCAATTGCCTTGCCAATTGCAAGCGAGGTGGCAGTGCCGCAATGCGCAGCGCCGATGGCTGGTCTTACGTGTTCGGCGGGTTGGCGCCCGACAATGCCGAAGATCTGATTTCCGGTGCAAAGCTGCTCGCAGGTTCCGCCGACGGCCTCATGCCATGGCGTGGCCGTCCAGATAGTTTGAAGCGCGGCATGGTCGCGCGCATACCCCCATTGAATTTTACCGAGGAGAGATCATGACGACGCTAGACCGCGTTCCCTGCACCATCGTTACCGGCTTTTTAGGCGCGGGAAAGACCACCCTGCTGCGCGGCCTTCTTGAGAAGCTTGACGGCAAGCGCCTGGCGATCATCGTCAACGAGTTTGGCGATGTCGGCATCGATGGTGAAATCCTCAAAGGCTGCGGCATCGAAAGCTGCCCGGAAGAAAACATCGTGGAACTGGCCAATGGCTGCATTTGCTGCACCGTTGCAGATGATTTCCAGCCTGCCATCGAACAGATCCTGAGCCGCCAGCCGAAGGTCGAGCACATCCTGATCGAGACGTCCGGTCTCGCTTTGCCGAAGCCTCTGGTGCAGGCCTTTCAATGGCCCGCAATCAAGAGCCGCGTCACAGTGGATGCCGTGGTCGCCGTAGCGGATGGTGCCGCCCTTGCCGAGGGAATGGTGTCCCATGATCTGGAGGCGCTTGCCGCCCAGCGTGCGAATGATGAGGCGCTCGATCATGACGATCCGGTCGAGGAAGTCTTCGAAGACCAGATCGCCTGCGCCGATCTCATCGTGCTCACCAAGGGCGATCTTCTGGATGCCGATGGTCTTGAACGCGCCAAGGCGCATATTGGCGAGCATCTTCCGAAGGCGGCGAAGATCGTCGTTGCCTCCAATGGTGCCATCGACCCGGCTGTCCTGATCGGGCTAGGCCTCGCTGTCGAAAACGACATCGAGAACCGCCACACGCATCACGATGACGAAGAAGATCACGATCACGACGAGTTCGACAGCTTCGTCGTCGAGCTCGGTGCCGTGTCCGATCCGGAAGCGCTGGCCGCACGCATCGCGGAAACGGCTGCTGCTGAAAATGTTCTGCGCATCAAGGGCTTCGTTGAAGTTTCGGCAAAGCCGATGCGCTTGCAGGTTCAGGCCGTCGGTTCCCGCGTCAACCATTACTTCGACCGCCCTTGGGCTGTGGGTGAGGTTCGCCGTTCGGCTCTGGTCGTCATCGGCGAGAAGGGTATCAACCGCGAAAAAATCGAAAAGATGCTGGCTGCCTGATAGATCATGCACATTCTTGCCACCACATCCTCGTCTCTGGACGACCTGATCGAGCCGGTTGATCTTAACCAGCCGAAGGCAGATGTGGTGTTGCTGTCCTTTTCCTCCAGCGACCTTGCGGGTATGCAGAGAGCTTGGCCAGCGGAGGGGGCGGTATCGCTGAGTTCGGCAAACCTTTCTGAACTTCGCCACCCAATGTCCGTCGATCTCTGGATCGAGAAGACGGCGGAACATGCAAAGCTGATCCTTATCCGGATTCTCGGTGGTGCCGAGCGCTGGCGCTACGGTGTCGATCAGCTTGAGCGGATGGCGCGCAGGCGAGGCATCAAGCTGGTGCTTTTGCCTGGCGAGTGCAGTGAGAGGGACGAGAAGCTTGAGATAGCCTCCACCGTCGATCATCGAACGTTGATGGCTATCCTCTCATTCTTCCGTGAAGGCGGTTCGCACAACATGCGGCTTCTTTCGGAAGGTCTCGCGGCTTTCGTCAAAAATGGCGTCTGGCCGAACCTCTCGCCCGAACCGCTGCCAAAATCCGGCATTTACCTTCCCGGTCAAGGTGTTGTGGATATGAAGGACGCGCTTCAAGCGCATGCGCCGAACGCCGCTATATTACCGATCCTCTTCTATCGCTCCACGTTGCTGGCTGCGGATGTTGCGCCGATCGACGCCCTTTTTGAGGAACTACGGTCACGCGGCTTCGCACCGTTGCCAATTTTCGTAAGCGGTCTGAAAGATGGTGATGCTATCCACTTTCTGGAGGGCACGCTCTCACCGTTGAAGCCGGACGCGATCATCACCGCCACGGCCTTTGCCAGCCAGACGGATGACGACGGCCACACCCTGTTCGACCGGCTGGGTGTTCCTGTTTTCCAAATCATCATGGCAACGACACGTCGCGATGGCTGGGCGGAAAACAGCAGAGGGCTCAACCCCTCCGATCTGGCCATGCACGTGGTTCTGCCGGAACTGGACGGTCGAATTCTGGCCGGGGCAATTTCCTTCAAGCAAGCCAATCTCGATGGACGGCAGGGGCTCATCAATGCGCCCGAGCCAGATCGTGTCTCGCAGGTCGCGAGCCGCATTGCCGCATTCCTGCGTCTCAAAAGCGCGACCGCGGCTGAAAGGCGTATCGTCGTCCTGATGCCGGATTATCCGGGCGCTGCTCCGGGTCGCACGGGCTATGCCGTCGGTCTGGACGTGCCACAAAGTGTATTGGAAATGCTGCGCGATCTTCAGGATGCGGGCTATGCGGTAGAGGATATTCCGGCAAGTTCCCGGGAGTTGCTTGATCGGATCGAGGGCGAAACCGCAACGCTTGAAGTGCAGCGCTACCGCGATTTTTTCAATAGGTTGCCAACCGAATCACGTGCCGCACTGGATGGCACGTGGGGCGACGCAGGCGAAGATGAAGCGATTTTCGGCGAAGAATTTCACTTCCGCGCTGCCCGATTCGGTTCCGTCGCCGTAGCACTCGCGCCGGATCGCGGGCGCCAATTGGATCGGCGCGTGGATTACCATGACCCCGCCTTGCCACCGAGGCATGCGCTCGTAGCCTTCGGCGCATGGATGCGAGAAGATTTCGATGCTCATGCCGTTATCCATGTCGGCGCGCATGGAACGCTGGAGTGGCTGCCCGGAAAAACCGTGGCTTTGTCGGAGAACTGTTTCCCTGAGATCGTTACCGGATCGTTGCCAGTCATCTACCCTTTCATCGTCTCCAATCCCGGTGAAGCCGCCGTTGCCAAGCGCCGCATTTCTGCGGTGACGATCGGGCATGTTCCGCCAGTGTTGGTCGAGGCGGGTCTTTCGCCGGACCAGGCCACTTTGGAACAGTTGGTCGATGAGTATGCTCAAGCCGATGGCCTCGACCGCCGCCGCCGGGATCGGCTTGCAAAGTTGATCGTCGAGAAAGCGTTCGAGACGGGTCTTGCCGCGGATGCTGGGATCGGAACGCAGGACGATGCGGACTCCGCCTTGACGCGCATCGATGCATTTCTTTGCGATCTCAAGGATTTCGCCATCAAGGATGGGCAGCATGTCTTCGGTCGGTGCGCGCCGGAAGAGGCCGATCCTCTCCGCAGGGAAAGCGCTACGCAGGAAAAGGCATCACTCCTTGCCGCGCTCAACGGAATACATATTCCGTCCGGACCCTCCGGCGCGCCAGCGCGCGGTCGGCTGGATGTGCTGCCGACGGGACGTAATCTTTATGCTGCCGATCCACGGACCATGCCCACACCAACGGCATTCGAGCTGGGCCGCATGGCGGGAGAAGAGGTGTTACGCCATTACCTCCAGAGCCATGGCGACTGGCCGAGGCATATGGTCTTCGATCTCTGGGGTTCTGCATCGCTCCGCAATGGCGGAGAAGATGTGGGGCAGGCGCTTCATCTCATGGGCGCAAGACCCATCTACGATCAGGCGACCGGCCGCGTAAATGGTATCGAAGTTCTGCCGCCCGCTGCACTCGGACGTCCGCGTGTGGATGTTACTTTCCGCATTTCCGGCCTGTTTCGCGACATGTTCCCTGCGCTGATTGCGCTCCTTGATGCAGCAGCGAAAACCATTGCCGCGCGCGAGGAAGCACCCGGAGATAATCCTTTAGCAGAAGAAACCGCCTCTCTTGGCCGGATTCCGGCCCGAATTTTCGGCTCCGCTCCAGGCACGTACGGCGCAGGCATCGAGGAGAAGCTGGCGAGCGGGGAATGGGACGAACGGGAGGAATTGGGACAGACCTATCTGGACACGGCAAGCCACGCCTTTGGCGGTGCCGATGGCCTAGGTATCTTCTTCGACCCGGGCTTCGTCACGCAGGTCGAGAAGGCTGAACTTCTCGTCCATTCCGGTGACGATCCGGGTCGAGATCTGCTGGATGGTTCATCGGACGTTGCCTTTATAGGCGGATTCGCAGCCGCCAAGGCGAGGCTTGGGCAGTCGGCAGATGTCGTGGCGTTGGACACCACCGATCCGGCACGTCCGCGTGCGCGTTCCATTGCGCAAGCCATTACCCGTGTGGTGCGGGCCCGTGCGGTCAATCCGCGCTTTATCGCCGGACAGATGCGGCATGGCCCACGCGGTGCTGCCGAATTTGCTGAAACCGTTGACCGGCTGATTGGTTTTGCCGAAACGACGCATGCCGTTTCCTCCTCTTTGATCGAGGCGCTTTACGATGCCTATTTCGGCAATGAAGAGGTGCGCGATTTTATTCTGAGGGAGAACCCCAAAGCGGCGGAAGTCATGGCGCGACGCTTCCTTTCCGCCCGCCGCCGCAATCTCTGGCACAGCCGCCGCAACGCAGTGGATGCGGAACTGGAAATGCTGATTGCATCGAAAACCGAAAGGGTCTCAGTGTGAGCGCCCTCCCTGGTATCCAGCCCTTCTCTCGCAGAGGCACCTGCCCCGCTCTTTCCGCGCCAATGCAGACGGGCGACGGGCTTTTGTCGCGCGTCGCTTTTACCGCCGATCTTTCTCCAAATGACTTGGCAAGGCTTTGCGATCTTGCCGTTCATCACGGTAACGGGCTGGTGGATATCACTACGCGGGGCAGCTTTCAGTTTCGTGGTCTGACGGCGGAAAGTGCCATTGCACTTGAGCATGATGTTATGGCGCTTGGCTTTCCGCTGAGACAGGGGCTGGCGGTGGAGACGTCGCCCCTTGCTAGCGTGGATGGCAGTGAGATCGCCGATCCAAGCCTTATCGTTCATAGCATATCTCACAGAGCCATGGTGATGGGTCTTGATGAGAAGCTGGCGGCCAAGATGTCGGTCATCGTTGATGGTGGCGGGCTGGCTCCGATGCGAGACCTGCTTGCAGATATCCGGTTGAAGGCCATCAAGCTTGAGGGCGGTGTCGTTTGGCAATTGATGCTGGGTGGGAATGAAGCGAATGCTCTGTTTGCGGGTGTCGTGCAAACGGAAAATGCTGCTGATTGCGTCGTCGAACTTCTGTCTCACCTTGCTGAGTTGGGGTCAACTGCGCGTGGGCGCGAGCTAGATATTGAGACGGTACGGCGGCTTTGTGGAAGATGGTTTCTGGATATAGGACAGAGGGGGGCAGACCAACCCCACCAAGCTCGAATTCAATCCCTGAAATCCGATCTCTCCGCCGCCGTCATCACGCCCGCATTCGGGCAACTTCCAGCCCAGGCGCTGTCCGCGCTATGCCAGAGAGCGTCAGAACTGAACGTTAAGTCGGTTCGACCCGGACCCATGCACGCTCTCTATTTCGTTGGAATGAAAGAGGCTTGCGCCACCCTACTCGACTATGCCGAAGAAGCCGGTTTCATCTTCAAAGATAATGATCCGCGTTCTGCCATTGCCGTCTGCCCCGGCTCGCCCGCCTGCGCATCCGCATTCGCGCCCGTCCGTGAGCTGGCGGAGTTTGCGGCAACCGAATGTGCGCAAATACTGGACGGATCGTTCACACTGCATCTTTCCGGTTGTGGCAAAGGTTGCGCCCATCCTTCGGCGGCGCTCCTGTCCTTTTCCGGCACTGCGGATGGACTGGCGTTTGGATATTCCACCAAGGTTTCTGCCGCAGCGGATAGCGTTTTGCCCTTCTCAGAACAAAAGGCCGCGCTTTCGCGGCTTGCCCGCCTTTACGAAAAAGAACATAAGCCCGGAGAAAATGCCCGCGCTCTGCTTTCCCGCTTGGGTAAAGCACGGGTTGTCGAGGCGCTCCGACAGGATGAGAGATGACGACTTACGACTATATCCGTAATGGCGATGCGATTTACGAGCGCTCCTTTGCCATCATTCGTGAGGAGGCAGATCTAAGTGCCTTCACGCCTGAACAGGCGGATATTGCCATTCGCATGATCCATGCCTGCGGACAGGTGGAGGCGGCGCAGCATTTTCGGTTCTCTCCTGACTTCGTTTCCGCCGCGCGCGGCGCTCTGGCTGAGGGTAAGCCAATTCTTTGCGATGCCAATATGGTGGCACATGGCGTAACGCATGCACGTCTGCCGGCCAAAAACGAAGTGATCTGCACCTTGCGCGATCCGCGCACGCCGGATTTGGCGAAAGCCGTTGGCAACACGCGCTCTGCTGCCGCCCTTGATCTCTGGGCCGATCAGCTAGACGGCGCGCTTGTCGCTATCGGGAACGCACCGACTGCGCTGTTCTATCTGCTTGAAATGCTCGAAAGAGGCGCTCCCCGCCCCGCCGCTATCATCGGCATGCCGGTCGGTTTCGTGGGCGCCATGGAATCCAAGGATGCGCTGGAGGAAAGCACGCTCGGCATTCCCTATGCCATCGTCAAAGGCCGCATGGGCGGCTCCGCCATGACGGCCGCAGCAATCAATGCCATCGCGAGGGCTGGCCTATGAGTGCCGCACTTTTCGATCCGACGCCAGAGAAGGCTCTAAAGGGCAGGGTTATCGGCGTGGGTACCGGCCCCGGTGATCCCGATCTTCTGACCCTGAAAGCCGTTCGCGCCATCGAGAATGCAGATGTCATCGCCTTTTTCTGCAAGAGAGGTAGTAAAGGTAACGGGCGAGGCATTGTCGAAAGCTTTATCCGCCCGGGTACGCTGGAGATGCCGCTGGTCTATCCTGTCACGGTCGAGAGCGACAAGAATGGCGATGATTATCGCGGCGCTATTGCTGCGTTTTTCGACCAGTCTGCGCGCGAAATTGCCGTTCATCTGGATGCTGGTCGTACCGTCGCTGTGCTATCGGAGGGAGACCCGCTGTTTTACGGCTCCTACATGCATCTGCATCTTCGATTGGCGCCGAATTATCCGGCGGAGGTCGTTGCAGGCATCACGGCGATGTCCGGTTGCTGGTCCATGACGGGACTGCCGCTGGTGCAGGGTGATGACATATTGAGCGTTCTGCCGGGTACACTGGATGAAGACACGCTGTTTCATCGGCTTTCCGGCACGGATGGCGCGGTTATCATGAAGGTGGGCCGCAACCTGCCAAAGATCCGTCGTGCGCTGGAAAAAGCAGGCAAGCTGGAAGGCGCGCTTTATGTGGAGCGCGGTACGATGGCAAACGGCCATGCGATACGGCTTGTCGAGCGTGACTCTTCGCCAGCGCCCTATTTCTCGCTGGTTCTCGTGCCCGGCTGGAAAGATCGCCCGGCTGGAGATGTATCTTGAGCGGTCGTCTCACTGTTGTTGGTTTGGGCCCCGGGAATATCGCTCAGATCACGCCCGAAGCTTTGGCTGCAGTGGAGGAAGCAGAAGATTTCTTCGGCTATATTCCCTATCTCGACAGGCTTTCGCTCCGTGCCGACCAACGCCGCCACGCATCGGATAATCGCGAGGAGATTTCCCGAGCCGAGGCAGCATTGACGATAGCCGCCGCTGGCGGCAAGGTCTGCATGGTCTCGGGCGGTGATCCCGGTGTGTTCGCCATGGCGGCAGCGGTGTGTGAGGCGATTGAAAGCGGTCCGGCAGAGTGGCGCGATATCGATTTCTCGGTCGTTCCCGGTGTAACGGCAATGCTGGCGGTGGCGGCAAAAGCCGGCGCGCCGCTTGGGCATGATTTCTGCGCCATTTCGCTGTCCGATAATCTGAAGCCTTGGTCGCTTATCGAAAAACGGTTGGCGGCGGCGGCAGATGCCGGTTTCGTCATGGCCTTTTATAATCCGGTCAGTAAAGCCCGCCCACATCAGTTGACGACGGCTTTCGATGTGCTGCGTGCCCACCTGCCTGGCTCGGTGCCCGTCATTTTCGGTCGCGCAGCGGGCCGGGTCGATGAACGCATTCGCGTCGTTCCGCTTTCGCAGGCATCGAGCGATATGGCGGATATGTCGACCTGCATCATCGTCGGGTCCACCGAGACCCGCATCATCGAGCGGCAGAACAAAGAGCCTATTGTTTACTCACCGCGATTTTCCAAAAGGGAAAGCTGATGGCGGATGGCGGTCAGCGCAGTCTCGATATCCGGAACCGAGTCTCCCTCTCCACAAGGTGGCCGGTCGATCATGATGACCGGAATCCGAAGCGCACGCGCAGCCTCGATTTTTCCGTAAGCCGCCATTCCGCCCGAGTTTTTCGAAACGATCATCTTGATGCCGTGGTCCTTCAGCATGGCGATTTCGTCTCTCAGTGCGAAAGGTCCGCGTGCGGTGATGTATTGCGCATATGGCAGCGAAAGCGGCGGTTCGACGGGGTCGACACTACGAATAAGGTAGCTGTGCTGGGGTGCCGTTTCGAAGGGCAGAAGTTCCTTCCGCCCAAGGGCGAGGAAAGCCGTTTTGGCGTCGCTTCCGAGAGCGACAACGGCCTGTCCGACGTCTGGCACATTCACCCAGCGATCGCCCTCCATAGGCATCCAGGCCGCGCGGGCCAGCGTTACCAGTGGCACATTCGCAAATTTTGCCGCCTGAACCGCGTTGGCGGAAATGCGGGCGGCATAGGGATGGGTGGCATCCACCAACAGATCAAAACCTTCCGAGCGGATAAAGGACGCAAGTCCTTCCGCACCGCCGAAGCCGCCAATGCGGACAGGTACGGGCTGCTTTACCGGATCTCTAGTACGACCAGCCATGGAAAGCAAAAGCCTGTAGTCCGCTTCATCACTGAGTTTTCCAGCAAGAAGGCGGGCATCCGCCGTGCCACCGAGAATGAGTATGGAGCGTGTCATGGCTTCTGAATATGCCGGAACAACAGGCTCCGCCACTGAAAAGCGTTCGCGATGGTTGTCTGTTATTGGGATCGGAGAAGATGGCCTCGGCGGGTTGGGAGACGATGCGCGTCGGGCAATCGAGAAAGCAGACGTTGTCTTCGGTGGAGAGCGTCATATTAAGCTAGCCTCAGCGGCGATCAGGGGCGAGGCGCGTGTCTGGCCGGTGCCGTTCGATTCCAGCATGACGGATGTGGTTGCACTTTCGGGAAAAAAGGTCTGCGTCCTCGCGTCCGGCGATCCGTTCTTTTACGGCGTGGGCGTCACGCTGCTGAGGCAAATCGATGCCGCCGAGGTCGTGACATATCCGGCCCCCTCCGCGTTTTCTCTGGCGGCGTCGCGCCTTGGCTGGGCGTTACAGACGACGGCATGCGTCTCATTGCACGGTCGCTCGATTGATCTCATTCGTCCGCATCTTCATCCGGGTGCGAGGATCATCGCCCTGACTTCGGATGCGAATGCGCCTGCTCTTATTGCTAGACTGCTCAAGGAAACGGGGTTTGGACGCTCGACTTTTTTTCTGCTTGAAGCCCTGGGGGGCGAACGTGAGAAGGTGCGGCAGGTCAAAGCCTCGGACTTTTCGTTGTCCGCTGTCGATCCGCTCAATGTCATCGCGATTGACGTTGTGGCTGATGAAAGGGCGCGGATATTGCCGTTTGCCAGCGGGTTGGAGGATGGCCTCTTCGAACACGACGGGCAGATGACCAAGCGGGAAATCCGGGCGGTAACCTTGTCCTCGCTCTCGCCGCGGCATGGTGAGTTGCTGTGGGATATCGGGGCGGGCTCCGGTTCCATTGGTATCGAATGGATGCTGGCTCATCCTTCGCTGCGAACCATTGCCATCGAGCAAAACATCGAGCGAGCGGAACGCGCCACGCGCAATGCCGAAATGTTCGGCGTGCCTGGGCTGGAAGTCGTCATCGGAGCGGCGCCTAATGCTTTCGAAGGGCTGCCCTTGCCGGATGCAATCTTCATCGGTGGCGGTGGAAGCGAAGATGGGGTCCTGGATGGGGCGATAAGCGCCTTGAAGCCGGGAGGACGGCTCGTCGCCAATGCCGTGACGCTGGAAATGGAAGCGGTGCTGCTATCTGCGCAAGCGCGTCTAGGTGGTTCGCTGATCAGGCTTGAGGTCTCGCGGGCGTCGCCAGTCGGGCAGATGCAGGGCTGGCGTCCCGCCATGCCGCTAACGCAATGGGCCTGGGCAAAGCCGAAGGATATGCCGTGATCGTTGCCGGGATTGGTTGTCGCCGGGGTGTCGGCGCGGAGGCTGTCATTGCTGCGTTGAAACAGGCGTCCGAGACGCATGGGTTAAGCTTCGAATTCATAGCAACGGCTCCAATCAAGGCGGATGAGTCGGGTTTGCTGGAAGCGGCGACAAAGCTCAACATGGCCTTTGTCGTCGTTGCGCAGGCGGATTTCGATGCGGCGGGTAGGCGCACATCGACCTGCTCAACGGTGAGTTTGGCACATGCTGCTTCACCAAGCGTCAGCGAGGCTTCCGCGCTCGCAGCCTTGGGTGAAGGCTCGAAGCTCATCGCTCCGCGTATGGTGATTGGCGATATTACAGTGGCCTTTGCCACTTCTGGAGATACGAAATGACGGTTCACTTCATTGGCGCTGGCCCCGGTGCCGCAGATCTTATTACGGTTCGCGGGCGCGATCTCATCGCTGCCTGCCCGGTCTGCCTTTATGCGGGTTCTCTGGTGCCGAAGGCGCTTCTCGATTACTGCCCGCCAGGCGCACGCATTGTCGACACGGCTGCCTTGTCACTGGATGAGATCGAAGCGGAATTCGCTGCGGCTGCCCGCGATGGCAAAGATGTTGCTCGCCTTCATTCTGGAGATCTTTCGGTCTGGAGCGCAATGGGCGAGCAGATCCGCCGTCTGGAGCGTCTCGGCCTCGATTATACTGTCACCCCCGGCGTCCCCTCCTTCGCCGCCGCTGCTTCGACGTTAAAGCGTGAGCTCACCGTGCCGGAAGTGGCGCAGAGCCTCGTACTCACACGTGTTTCCGGGCGTGCGTCCAAAATGCCTGAAAGCGAAAATCTGAAAGCATTCGGCGCAACAGGTGCAACGCTTGCGATCCATCTCGCTATTCATGCGATTGGGCAGGTCGTGGAAGACCTAACGCCGCTGTATGGTGCCGACTGTCCTGTTGCGATTGTCGTGCACGCTTCTTGGCCGGAAGAACGGGTCATTCGCGGAACACTTGCAGATATCGAAACGAAGCTGGCGGAAGAGCCGGTCGAGCGGACAGCGATGATTTTTGTTGGCCGAGGACTGGGCTCTACGGATTTCCGCGAAAGCGCACTCTACAGCACGGATTATGTCAGACGATTTCGCTCACCGAAGGCAAGCGCGGAAGGATAATCCGACGGTGTTGAGCCGGTGCGGCCCTTCAGTTGGCCGTCCCGGTCGAAGACGAGAATATCGAGCGATATTTCCGAAGTTTTCAGCGCAGACGCTGCCGTGACCCAGGCCTTTTGCGCAACGATGGCACCCAGATCGATACCCGCTTCCTCTGTTATAGCGAAGGCGTGCGCAACCATGTTGGCCTGACGTATATCAGCCGCCAGCGCCTCATTCGCGCCAGCCTCGATTGCCAGTGCGGCCAAGGCGTCGAGATCGGCCAAGCCACGCTTGGAGTGAACATCCAGCATGCCCTGAGCGAGCTTGGTCATTTTCGCGACGCCACCGGCTACCGTTACCTTCTCCACGGGATGGCTGCGTAGATATTTCAGCATCCCGCCAATAAAATCGCCCATGTCGATCAGGGCGGTTTCCGGCAGACCGTATAACGCCTGCCCCGCCTTTTCCGAGGCGTTGCCGGTTGCGCCAAGAAGATGAGTCAGCCCTTCGGCGCGCGCAACGTCGATCCCGCGCCAGATCGAGTGGATCCATGCGGAGCAGGAAAACGGAATGACCACGCCGGTCGTGCCGAGAATGGATATTCCACCAAGAATCCCGAGCCTGCCATTCAGGGTTTTCTCGGCCAGCTTTTCGCCGTCACGAACGGAAATTTCGACTTCGAAATCTGCATCCTTTCCAACGACCTCTTGGATCGCTGCCGCAATCATCTTTCGTGGAACGGGGTTGATAGCTGGTTCTCCCACCGACAACGGCAGACCGGGCCGCGTGACCGTCCCCACACCTCTGCCAGCCTTGAAGCTGATGCCATTTCCTTTGACAGCCTTACGAACCGTGCTTTCGATCAACGCACCATGGGTCACGTCGGGATCGTCACCGGCGTCCTTGATGATCCCTGCGCGAGCGAAATCAACGCCTCTCGCCTCCGTTGCCAAAGCAAAGGCAGTTCTGGCGCCGCTTGGAAGTTCGATCTCGACAAGATGAGGAAACTCCCCGGAAACAAGCGCTTGGCACGCGGCTTTCGTCGCAGCGGCAGCGCAGGTGCCCGTGGTCCAGCCACGGCGGAGGTTTTTTCCATCACTTTCCATGATTATCCTATAGACCTTGCGGGTCTGGCCGTCATCGGTAAACAACAGACGCAAGCAAAGTCGAAAATGCCTTGAAGCGAGAATTCTGCAATGACTGCGAAAGCCATCATCATAGGCGCGCCGCGCTCCGGCTCCGGCAAGACCAGCGTCACCATCGGTCTTCTGCGCGCTTTTGCCCGTCGTGGCGTGAAGGTGCGTGGCATCAAGACGGGACCGGACTATATCGATCCGGGCTTTCACGCTTTCGCCACTGGCACGCCCGGCCTCAATCTGGACAGCTGGGCCATGCAGCCGGATTTGCTGCACCATCTCCTCGCCCAGCAGGCCGATGGTGCCGAACTGCTGTTGATCGAAAGCGCAATGGGCCTGTTCGATGGTATTTCCGTTGCAGACAATCGCACCGGCTCGGCCGCCGATCTTTCCCGCCTTTTCGGTATTCCCGTTCTGCTGGTGCTGGATGTCTCCGGCCAATCCCAAACCGCTGCCGCCATGGCCCATGGCTTTGCCCATTACGACCCCGCCGTGAAGATGGCCGCCGTCGTCCTTAACCGTGCTGGCAGCGAGCGCCATCGCACGCTCTGCACCGAGGCCATCGAAAAGATCGGCCTTCCCGTTGCAGGTTGTGTGATGCGCAATCCATTGTTGGTTCTGCCGGAGCGGCATCTCGGTCTAGTGCAAGCCAGCGAGCATCCCGAACTCGACGCGCATATCGAGCGGCTTGCCGATACGATGGAGCAGGCGATCGATCTCGAGGCTCTGCTTTCCTTAGCAAAGCCCATCACTATCTCCGAGACGTCGCCCGATGCAGGCATCTCGCCACCCGGTCAGCGCATTGCGCTTGCAGACGATGCGGCCTTTACCTTCCTCTATCCGCATCTCAAGCGCCAGTGGCGCGAGGCTGGTGCTGAGATCGTGTCCTTCTCGCCACTGGCTGATGAAGGCCCTGATCCGTCCTGCGACATTTGCTGGCTGCCGGGTGGGTATCCCGAGCTATATGCAGGTCAGTTGGCCTCAGCCGTACGCTTCAAGGCTGAACTGTCCCGCTTTGGCCTGAGTAAACCGGTTCACGGCGAATGCGGTGGATACATGGTGCTGGGCACAGCGCTGGAAGATGCCGAAGGTGTGACGCACCCCATGACAGGGCTGCTTTCGCACGCAACCAGCTTTGCCAAGCGCAAGATGAATCTTGGTTATCGTCAGGCGAAAATTGCTGCCGATGGCCCGCTGGGCAAAGCCGGTGATGTTCTTCGCGGCCATGAGTTCCATTATGCTCGCGTTATCGAACCCGGCGATGATTTACCCTTTGCCGAAATTGCCGATGGCCAAGGCCGGCCGCTAGGTCCATCGGGCGGACGCCGAGATCACGTTTCCGGTACATTTTTCCACGCAATCGCAAAGGGTTAGTTGCTTCGTTGCCAAGTTGTCGTGTTTCTGGTTCCGTAGGAGTGGAGGAAACGGTTCGACCTTCCTATATTGCCGGGACACCGAACCCACCTGAAACAAGGACGGATTTTCATGGCCGACAAGTCTCCCGAAAACAACTTCCCCGCTGGCTACCAGCCGCCTGAGGTCTGGCAGTGGGACAAGGGCAATGGCGGTGCCTTCGCCAATATCAACCGTCCCATTGCAGGTTCCACCCATGAGAAGGAACTGCCGGTTGGCAAGCATCCGCTTCAGCTTTATTCGTTGGCGACACCAAACGGTCAGAAGGTAGGCATTCTCTTGGAAGAGCTTCTGGCTGCGGGTCATTCCGGCGCAGAATATGATGCATGGCTGATCAAGATCGGTGATGGTGACCAGTTTGGCTCTGGCTTCGTCGAGGCAAATCCGAACTCGAAGATACCCGCATTGTTCGACCACTCTACACCGGAGCCGACCCGCGTCTTCGAAAGTGGCGCAATCCTGCTCTATCTTGCAGAGAAGTTTGGCGCTTTCCTGCCAAAGGATCATAAGGGCCGGACGGAAGCCCTGAACTGGCTGTTCTGGCAGATGGGGTCCGCCCCCTTCCTCGGCGGCGGTTTTGGTCATTTTTATGCCTATGCGCCGATCCACATCAAATACGCCATCGACCGTTTTGCCATGGAATCAAAGCGTCAGCTCGACGTGCTGGATCGCCATCTGGCGAATAATCGCTATATGGCTGGTGATGAATATTCCATCGCTGATATCGCCATCTGGCCTTGGTACGGAAACCTTGCGCGCGGCCAGTCCTATCCGAATGCGGAAGTGTTCCTGGATGCTGCCAGCTACAAAAATGTGAAGCGTTGGGCCGATGAAATTGCCGAACGTCCTGCCGTCAAGCGTGGACGTATGGTCAACAAGGCTTCCGGTGATCCTTCGGAACAGCTACATGAACGTCATGACGCGTCCGACTTCGAGACGAAGACGCAGGACAAAATCGGCAAGAGCTGAAGGATAGACGAATGGCAAACCTGCCCGACATGACGAAACACCGTGGCTTTCCATCTGGCATGCCGGGCACGGGTATTCAATTCACCATCCGCCGCGCCAACCCGCGCGGCGTCACCCCGATAAAGCAACTGCCCCGCAAAGCCCGCCCTGGCACGCCAGAGCATAAGGTAGACGCTGCCTTCCTGCACGCACTCTGGCATCATTTCGGCGCGGAGCCTTTTGAGCGAGGCAATCTGGATGCCGCTCGCCTCAATCTGTTGTTCGGGCGCGAGGTATTGGCTGCTGAGAAGAATTTCGATCCGCTTTCATATGAAGCGATGCTGATCATCGATGAGCGCATAGCGCGCCAAAGCTTCCCGGAATCCTTCGAAAATTACTTCGAGATTTGAGGCGAAACAAACGCCTTGCCGCAAAGTGGAGCGCGGCAAGAAAGTTTCTGTGCTTTGCTGCAGGAAGATGTTATAGAGCGTGCCGGTTCCACTTTCCGGCGTCTCTGACATGGTCAGGTATTTTCTTCTCACTTTTGCTGCGTTCTCTATGCTTCTGCTTCTGTCCGCCTTTCGCGGCGGTAGTGTTGCCCATAGCGGTGCGAATTACCTGACACTCGAAAAGCTAGGGGAGGCATTGTTCCACGATACCAATTTCTCGATGAACAGAACGATGGCCTGCTCCACATGTCACACACAGGCAAATGGTTTCACCGATATCCGCGAGTCGGAAAAGATCGGTCACGCCGTCTCTCTAGGCGATGACGGAACCTCGCTTGGGGACCGCAACGCCCCGACGACCGCATACGCCAAATTTTCCCCTCCCTTCGGGAAGAATGAACTGGGAGAATATGTCGGCGGTCAGTTTTGGGACGGTCGTGCTTCGACACTTGAAGATCAGGCTGGAGGGCCGCCGCTTAACCCCGCTGAAATGGGGATGTCGGACAAGGCAAGCGTGGTGAAGCGGCTGAAGGAAAATCCGGATTATGCGAGCGCTTTCGGTACGCAATTCGGTGCAGATGTCTTTCAGAACGACGAGACCGCGTTTGCTGCCATGGGCAAGGCGCTGGCGGCTTTCGAGCGTTCAGACGCGCTTTCGACCTTTGATTCGAAATATGATCGCTTCCTGCGCGGCGAGGAAAAGCTTACGGATCAGGAAGAGCTTGGGCGCGTGCTGATGTCTTCCTCCCAGTTCACCAACTGCAACACCTGCCACACCATTCAAGGAACGCACGGCCTGTCCGATGGCGTTTTCACCAACCATAAATATTTCAATATAGGCGTCCCGGCCAATCGGGATGTACGAACCGTCAATGGCTCGAAACCGGATGCCGTCGATCTCGGCTTGGCGCAAAATCCTGCGGTGAGTGGCGATCCGGCTCAACGGGGGAAATTCAAGGTACCATCGTTGCGCAACATTGCCGTCACCGGGCCGTATATGCATAACGGTGTATTCAAGGATCTGCGGACGGTCGTGCTTTTCTATGTGAAGTACAAAAGCAAGAAACCGAGCCGTCAAATCAACCCGGAAACAGGGAAGGCGTGGGATGCACCGGAAGTCCCTGAGAATATCGCCATGACGGAATTGACGTCGGCTCCGGCACTGGATGACAAGCGCGTAGATGCCATCGTCGCTTTTCTGAAGACGTTGACGGACCGGAGGTACGAGCCGCTCTTGTCGAAGGACGAAAATATCGGTGAAGGAACGGAGCAGTTAACAGTCCATTCTATTTCGGTAGCACCTGAGAATGCTGGCAAGTGAGTTTGAAGACCAGCATTCTCGTCCGCACCTCTAAATTCCGAAAATCCGTGTCCTATTTTACGAGATGCCGAAATTCCGCGACGACCTGCTCATAGACAGCCCGCTTGAACGGGACGATCAGCTCAGGCAGGCTTTCCATTGACTTCCAGCCCCATGCGTCAAATTCGGGCTCGTGGCTGCCCGGTTGCGGATTGATCTGGATTTCGCTCTCATCACCATCGAAGCGGAAGGCGAACCAGCGCTGGGCCTGCCCGCGATATTTGCCGCGAAGCCCGATGCCGATCAGTTGCGGCGGTAGGTCGTAATGAATCCAGTCGCTCGCTTCCGCAAGAAGCGTCACCGTCTTCATACCGGTTTCTTCGTAAAGCTCGCGGATGGCGGCAGTGAGAGGCTTTTCGCCCTCATCGATACCGCCTTGCGGCATTTGCCACAGCTGCGGAGAACCGTCGAATTCGGAATTGCCTTGAGAAATGCGCCTCCCAGCCCAGACGAGCCCCTGTGCATTCAGCACCATGATGCCTGCACACGGGCGGTAAGGCAGGTCTTCTGCTTTGATCGTCATCGTCAAAATCCGAATGTTGAGGTTGCAGAGAGGTTTACTGCCCGTCCGCCTGTGAAACAAGCGCCGAAACGCCGACGATCTCTATTCCCCGCGCCGCCGCTTCTACCGTCCATTTGGAAATTGCCGCAACACTCTCATCGAAAGCAGAAGCGACGCCTATTGCAGAGCCGTTGCGACGCGCAATCCGCTCCAGATCGTCCAGTTTTCGCAAGATCGCGGTCTCATTGACCTGATCGTCCAGTTGCAGGTCTGCAAAGCCAGTCGGGGCGGAAACGGCTTTGGCGACTGTTGCGGTTCTCGACTGGGATGACGACCCGTCGTCGAGAAACAGCAGGCCACGCTGGCCGATATCGCGCATCACCGGCTCCAGAGCCTTGTCATCCGCCATGAAACGCGCGCCCAGATAGTTCATGACGCCGGTATAGTTGGTGATTTTTGCCATGGAACGATGCAGGCGCTCAAGATTGAGCTTGGCAGGATCGGAGACCAGCAGCGTATCAGGCCCAGGGTTTGTGCCAGGATAGCCAAACGGTTCGAGAGGAATTTGAAGCAGGATTTCGTGCCCCTCGCGTCTTCCCTCCTGCATCCAGCGTTGCAAGCTATTGCCACTGGCGGCAAAGCCAAGCGTCACTTCAGGAGGAAGATCACGGAGTGCCTTCTGCGTGCCTGTCTGGCTGAGACCTAGACCGCCAACAATGATAGCAATGCGGGTGCCACGCGCGCCGGACCAAGGCCGGGCATATTGCTCCATTGGACGCAGGCCATCGGCGCTGGCAACCGGAAGCTTGCCAAAAGCGCTGTCTTCCAGAAGTTCATCGTTAGGCCGCATGGCGACACGCGGATCCTGCCCATAAGTCTGGCCTGACATCAATACGGGACCATCGGCGGCGCGATCCTTCGGCGAAAACACCGAAACCACGTTTCCGTCTGACATGATGTTTCTCTGAACATTCCCGCCAGAGCGCCCGCTTTGCAGAGCGAGAGGATCGTTTTTACCGGCATTTTCGGGAGTTGAAGTGCCCTGTTCTCCAGATCCGGGTAATCCACTTAATGCCACGTCAGGCGCGGTCGAGTTTCTCTCCAGATTACCGGGTGAGAGTGCCGTATAAACGGAAAGACCGCCGATGCCCGCCGCACCGACGACTGCGAGAACCGAAAGCGCAGAAAAGCGCCGGAACAATCCGGCGCTCTGTTTACGTTTCCGACCCATGAGCGGTTTACGCAGGTCTGACGACAATGTTCTATCCGTGATATGACAGCGGCCAGATGAAATAAAGCACCGGCTGACCGGTGCTTTCCATTCTTACTGCTTGTTGACGACTGCCTTTTCAGGATTCGGCGGGAAAGACGCATCGGTTTTGGTACCGTGCAGGAGATCCAGCGCGTAGTTCAGCTGGATATCGTCCTTCGCTTCCGGAGGAACGTAAGCTGCAGAGCCCGAACCTTCTTCCGTCTCGCTCTGGCCCTGAATGTGACCACGAAGGCTGGATTCACCTTCCGAACGGACGCGGCCCTGAAGTTCTTCCGGAAGTGGCTGTTCGACCTTGATATCTGGCGTGATGCCCGTACCCTGGATCGACTTGCCGGATGGCGTGTAATAGAGCGCGGTGGTCAGACGCAGCGCACCGGTCTCACCGAGCGGAATGATCGTCTGGACGGAGCCCTTGCCGAAGGAGCGCGTGCCGACAACGGTAGCACGACGCAAATCCTGCAACGCGCCCGCGACGATTTCAGACGCGGAAGCAGAACCGCCGTTAACGAGCACGATAACCGGCTTGCCATCTGTCAGATCGCCAGCCGTTGCGTTGAAGCGGCGGGTTTCATCCGGGTTACGGCCACGAGTGGAAACGACTTCGCCCCGCTCAAGGAAAGCGTCAGATACGTTGATGGCCTGATCGAGCAAGCCGCCCGGATTGAGGCGAAGGTCGAGGACATAGCCCTTCAGCTTGTCGGCAGGGACATCTTCCTTGATCTTCTTGATCGCCTTTTCGAGATCGTCATATGTCTTTTCGGTAAAGGATATGACGCGCAGATAACCGACGTCACCGCCTTCGACGCGCGACTTTACCGCACGGACAGCGATGATTTCGCGCATGACGCTGATTTCAAGCGGCTTGTCGGCCCCTTCGCGAATGATGGTCAGCTTAATCGGCGTTTTAACTGCGCCGCGCATCTTCTCGACGGCTTCTTCCAGTTTCAGGCCGCGAACCGGCTGGCCATCGATCTCGGAAATGAAGTCGCCTGCCAGAATACCGGCCTTTGCAGCCGGTGTATCGTCCATGGGCGAAATGACTTTCACCAGTTCGTTTTCCATGGTCACTTCGATGCCGAGACCGCCGAATTCGCCCTTGGTTTGAGAGCGCATGTCGTTGGCATCCTGGGCATTCAGGAAGCTGGAATGCGGGTCGAGCGAGCTCAGCATGCCATTGATGGCGTTTTCGACAAGCTTCTTGTCATCCGGCGGCGTCACGTACTGCGCGCGAACACGTTCGAAGACGTCACCAAAAACCGACAGTTCCTTGTAGGTCGAAGGACCGGCGGCCTGCGCCGGGATAACAGCCGAGTAGACAACGCTCATCGCTGTGGCGCCCATGAGTCCGCCGATGAGAAGAAGTGAAGCCTTACGAATCATTGCGCGCCCTTCCGGTATTTTTTGCGGTCCACCACGGTTGGGAATCAACCGGCACTCCGTCTTTTCTAAATTCAATGTAGAGTGTTGGCCTGTCAGTTTCCAGCGCCAAAGCAGCTGCACTCGCCACTCTTTTTGCGCCCATGGAGGCAATGGGTTCTCCCGAGAAAACAAACATACCCTGTCTCGTTCTCACATTGTCCATTCCTGTCAGTACGAGATGATATCCGTCACCCGCATTGAGAATAATCATACGGCCATAACTGCGAAACTCTCCTGCAAAAACGACAAAACCGTCGGCAGGCGCAGTCACCAGCGCTTCTGGTCCGCTTGCAACCACGATACCTCTGGAGGTATGCCCGGTTCCATCGGGATCGCCATAGCGTCGCAGCACTTCTCCAGAGACCGGCATGGCTAATTTGCCCTTCAGACTCGAAAATGGATATGCGGGCGCAATGCGGTTTTTATCGGGCATTCCTGCCTCGGTCTGGGCCTGCAACTTGTCCCTTTCGGCATCGGGAAGACGGGCAATCCGCTCCTCTTCAAGACGTGCTTTTTCCTTGGCGTCACGCACCGAGGAAATCTCGTTTTCAAGCGAGGATACGAGGCCTTCCAAGCTTGTCGCCTGGCTCGCAAGCTCTTCAGATCGCTTGCGTTCTGCCTCCAGCTCCGCCGTCGTCTGATTGCTTTTCTTTTCGTTTTCCGCCCGCAGCAGATCGAGCCGCTTTTCCTCTTCGAGGCTTGCCGTCATCATGCCGGTCAACTGTTCACGCTCACCAGCAATGGCTTGACGCAAATCGGTCAATTCTTTGAGAGCAGCGACCA
Organism: Agrobacterium larrymoorei; assembly: GCF_013322225.1. Taxonomy (GTDB): domain Bacteria; phylum Pseudomonadota; class Alphaproteobacteria; order Rhizobiales; family Rhizobiaceae; genus Agrobacterium; species Agrobacterium larrymoorei_A. The sequence continues at coordinate 188,078 of NZ_JAAMFB010000019.1, read as the reverse complement.
GCTTGTCCGTCTCGGCACGAATGCCGGGAACGACGGCACCGAGCAGAATGGCGCTTCGCACGGAAGCAAGCGCATCTTCCGGTGATACCAGCAGGGCTGGCGGCGGATTACGGCCCATACGCTGCAAGGCGGCCAACACTTCTGCCAATACGCCCCGTCGTTCGCGCAGCGACGCCTTGACCTCATCATCACGGACGCTGAGCTTGGCAAGACGATCCTCACCGTCACTGATCTTTGCCTCCAGATCCTTGCGGCGCTGGGCAGAAGCGATCAGCTCGTCCTTGATGCGCGCCGTATCCTGACTGAGAGCGGCGACGCTCTCTTCCATCTGGCGTGCCTTGTCCTCAGAAAGACCGATGCTGTCGACGAGCTCCTGCAAATCCTGCCGGTTTTGGTCGCGGCGCTTTTCGAGTTCCTGCAACTCATCGGGTGCCGAAGGCTGTTCCACACCCGCAGAGGCAGGCGGCGGCGCGTCCTCCTGCGCCATGGCCAGTTGGAAGGAGACCGCGCCAAAACACACGACGAGGGCCACGCCCGCAAGGAGCGCATGCCGTAATGTGCCGCACGCTTGTTTCATGAGATGTTCTTCAAACCTGAAAAGATTGGCGACCATACGCTGCTTCGCCGCTTCGCGCCAATAGAGACTCGATGTCGAGCAACACAAGACTGTGTTTGCGACAAAAACGGGGCGGGCGCTCGACTAAACCCGGTGATATGGATGGCCGGAGAGAATGGTCACAGCGCGATATAGCTGCTCGGCGATCAGGATACGCACGAGTTGGTGCGGCCACGTCAGTTTGCCAAGGCAGAGGGTGGCGGTCGCTTTTTCATAAAGCGCGGGATCAAGACCATCCGCGCCGCCGATTGCGATTACCACGTCGCGCTTGCCATTATCCCGCATGTTGCCGAAGAGGTCAGCGAAGGCAGGGCTATCGAGCGCCTTGCCGCGCTCATCGAGAAGAATCAGTGTAGCACCATCTGCCAGATGCTTCTCCAGCATGGCAGCCTCTTCGCGCTTGCGGGTATCGGCGTTGGACGCACGACTTTCCTGTATCTCGATCATCTTGGCGAATTCCAGCCCGATGGCCGGACCGGCCTTTGCAAAACGATCGAGATAGCGAGACGCAAGCTCTTTCTCAGGGCCGGATTTAAGTCGTCCCACCGCAAAAATCGAAATCCGCATTCACAAATCCGCCTGTCCGCAACCTTATCCGGTTGCGCTCATAACAGAGCCGGAGACGGATTCCTATGCGGCCGGATTTTTCACCCGGCCTGAACCCCGCATCAATGCAGCGTTTCTTCCTCAACGTCAGGAGCCCACATCTTTTCGATGTTGTAGAACTCGCGGATTTCTGGACGAAACACGTGGATAATGACATCGCCTGCGTCGATGAGCACCCAGTCTCCAGCCTCAAGGCCTTCAACACGAGGACCGCCGAAACCCTCATCCTTCATATCGGTAATGAGATGTTCGCAGATCGCCGTGACATGCCTGCTCGATCGCCCGGACACGACTACCATGTAGTCTGCCAGCGCCGACTTCCCGGCTATGTTCAAGGAAACGATATCTTCTGCCTTAGAGTCCTCGACACTCGCGAGAACGGTTTCAAGAGCACGGCGGGCGGCATCGACGCCGCTCTCCTGGCCCTTCGGGACAGCGCTGAAAGCTCTTCCCTTGGTGTGTACTGTTGTCAGAGGTTTTCCTTTCCGAAATGACAAAACAGATACTGGGTGTCGATTCGTCAACGACACACAATAAAGGTGGCATCAATGTCTTAAATTTTCAAGATGTGGGCGGATGACTATACGCACCATACAAGGGTTCGTTTCTTGACCGTTCGGCACCAACTACTTGCCACCATTGCGAAGGGCAGTCGAGCTAAGGGTTGAGCGCGGCCCGTGAATGAAGACCCAGGCGGGCGCGTTCTTCTTCCAAAGCACACCGGCGTCGTCCTCATCCACACGGGCATGGCTGAAGGCATGCGCCATGGTGGATGAGAGGTAGGCGAGTGTCGCGCCCGGCCGGTCGATCACCGCGATCGGGAAAGTCTGCGCAATCTCGCGCCACTTCTGCCAGTGGTGGAAGGTTCGCAAATTATCCGCGCCCATAACCCAGATGAAGCGCACATGCGGGTTCAACGCCTTGACCTTTGCCAGTGTATCGGCGGTGTAGCTCATGCCGAGCTTCTGCTCGAAGGCGGTGATCTTGATGCGTGGGTCCGTCACAAAATGTTCGCAGGCCGCAATCCGTTCTGCAAGAGGTGCAAGTTCCGCCTTGCTCTTCAAGGGATTACCCGGCGTGACCATCCACCAGAGCTGATCGAGGCCAAGACGCCGCAGCGCGATCTCCGCTACCAGCGCATGGCCTGCATGCGGCGGGTTGAACGAGCCGCCGAAAAGGCCAACAACCATGCCGCGCTCTGTGTGCGGCATGGTAAGGTAGCGCTGGTCTGGAGCTATTTCAGCGGCCAAATATCAGGTCCGCGTCTGGCCGGTGCCATGCACCCGGTACTTGAAGGATGTCAGCTGCTCGACGCCGACAGGTCCGCGTGCATGCATCTTGCCGGTAGCGATGCCGATTTCTCCACCCATGCCGAACTCGCCGCCATCGGCAAATTGTGTCGAGGCGTTGTGCAGAAGGATGGCGGAATCGATCTCGTTGAAGAAGCGCGCAACGACTTCCGGCTCCTCGGCCACCACCGCTTCGGTGTGGTTTGAGGAGTAGGTGCCGATATGTTCGATTGCGCCGGAGATACCGTCCACGAGGGTGACAGAAATGATCGCGTCGAGGTATTCGGTACGCCAGTCTTCCTCGGTCGCGGCTTTAACGCCTGCGATTGCTCTCTGGACCTGTGCGGAGCCGCGCACTTCGCATCCTGCTTCAAGCAAGGTCTTCACCAGTGGCTCAAGATGCGTTGAGGCCACAGCTGTATCAACCAGCAGCGTTTCGGCAGATCCGCAAATGCCGGTGCGGCGCATCTTGGCGTTCAGCACGATTTTCTTCGCCATCTCCAGATCGGCGGATTTATCGATATAGATGTGGCAGATACCTTCCAGATGCGCGAAAACCGGCACGCGGGCTTCGGACTGCACACGTGCGACGAGGCTCTTGCCGCCACGGGGAACGATCACATCCACCGTCCCGCCAAGGCCGCCGAGCAAGGCACCGACGGCAGCACGGTCTGTCACCGGAACGAGTTGGATCGCATGCTCTGGAAGACCGGCAATCTTCAGACCTTCTAACAAACATGTATGGATAGCGCGCGATGAATATTGCGAATCCGAGCCGCCACGCAAAATGACGGCGTTGCCAGCCTTAAGGCAAAGAGCGCCTGCGTCAGCCGTCACATTCGGGCGGCTTTCATAGATCACGCCAATCACGCCAAGCGGCGTGCGGACGCGTTCGATCTTCAGGCCATTGGGGCGATCCCAGGCGGACATGACTTCGCCGACAGGATCGGCAAGCGCTGCGATGGCGCGAATGCCAGCAGACATAGCAGCAATCCGTGAGGGGTCGAGTTTGAGGCGGTCTATAAAGGAGCCGGTAATCCCTGCCTTTTCCGCAGCGTCGACATCCTTGACGTTTGCCTCCAATATCTTATCGACCGAAGCATCAATAGCGGAAGCCATTGCGAGCAGAGCTCGGTTCTTCTGGTCGGCAGAAGCGATTGACAACGGTCGCGAAGCAGCTTTCGCCTGAGCGCCGATGTCCATCATCAGCGCATCAATATTCTGGCTCTGCTTTACGGCCTGTTCAGGCATCGACTTCGTCCTTCTTCTCATTTTTCACTTTGACGGATGTGCCCGTCATCACCAGGTCGTCGCGATGGATCATCGCGGCACGGCCGACATAGCCAAGGATCGCCTCTATCTCATTGGACTTGTGGCCATTGATCTGGCGCGCCTCGTCGGCATCGTAACCGGCAAGCCCACGCGCAATCTCACGGCCTTCAGAGCCTATGATGGCGACCGCATCGCCACGACCGAAATTGCCCTTCACCAGCCGAACACCGGCTGGCAGCAAGCTCTTGCCCTGATAAAGCGCCTTTTCTGCACCCGCATCCACATGCAGCTCGCCTGCAGGCTGAAGCTGCCCGGCAATCCATGTCTTGCGCGCCGTGACAGGCGTTCCCGAAGGCGCGAACCAAGAGGAACGTGCACCGTTTTCGATGGCCTTCAACGGGTTCAGCGTCTTGCCGGATGCGATGATCATGCCGCAACCCGCAGCCGTAGCAATCTTGCCCGCATCGATCTTGGTGCGCATGCCGCCGCGCGACAGTTCCGATGCCGCCCCGCCCGCCATAGCTTCGATGTCAGGCGTGATTTCGGCAATCGTCTCCAGAAATTTTGCTCCCGGATCGAGATGCGGAGGGGCAGTGTAGAGACCGTCAATATCCGACAGCAGGATCAAGAGATCAGCACCCGTCATCGTCGCGACACGCGCCGCCAGACGATCGTTGTCGCCGTAGCGAATTTCCGTGGTGGCGACAGTATCGTTCTCATTGATGATTGGCGTCGCGCCTATCTTCAGCAATTGGTTGATCGTCGCACGGGCATTGAGGTAGCGGCGGCGTTCTTCCGTGTCCGAAAGCGTCAGTAGGATCTGACCTGCGACAATGTCGTGCTTGGACAGGCTTTCCGACCAGGCGCGCGCAAGCGCAATCTGGCCAACGGCCGCCGCCGCCTGGCTCTCTTCAAGCTTCAAGGCGCCGGAGGGCAGATCGAGGACCGTGCGGCCAAGCGCGATGGCGCCAGAGGAGACGACCTGGACGTCCGCGCCATTCTTCTTCAGTTCTGCAATGTCATCGCAGATGGCATCGAGCCAATCTTTCTTCAGCCCGGTCTTTCGATCAACCAGAAGCGAAGAACCGATCTTGATGACGATGCGATGGTGACTGCCTAGCGGCTTTCGCGCCGATGCGGAGGTTTCGCTCATAGACGGTCATCTCCGTCCTCAAGCTCCTCCTCAACAGGCATGGAACGATCTGGCATGGCTGTATCGCCGCCTCTGCTTGCAGAAACGATGATATCGCGAAGCTCACGAAGCGTCTCAAGCATGCCTATATGCGCTGCCGCAGACAGAAGAAGAGGAGGACGACCGCAGGCTTTTTCCAGCTCCTTGGCCTTCTTCTTCAGCTCCTTCTCATCCAGAACATCGATCTGCGAGAGAGCCACGATTTCCGGCTTGTCCGTCAGCCCACCGCCATAGGCATCAAGCTCTTTCTTGACGGTCTTGTAGGCCTTGCCGACATTTTCTTCCTGTGCCGAGACAAGGTGCAGCAGAACACGGGTGCGCTCGACGTGACCGAGGAAACGGTCGCCGATGCCGACGCCTTCATGTGCGCCTTCGATCAGGCCGGGGATGTCGGCCAGAATGAATTCGCGCCCGTCGATGGTGGCGACACCAAGGTTCGGGTGAAGCGTGGTGAAGGGATAGTTGGCGATCTTCGGGCGCGCGCGCGTTACCGTCGCAAGGAATGTAGACTTTCCTGCATTTGGCAGACCGACGAGGCCGGCATCGGCAATCAGCTTCAGCCGAAGCCAGATCGTTTTTTCTTCTCCTGCCAGGCCGGGGTTGGCGTGCGTAGGAGCCTGGTTCGTCGAGGACTTGAAATAGGCATTGCCGAAGCCGCCATTGCCCCCGGTGGCAATGCGGAAACGCTGGCCTTCCTTGGTCAGGTCGACGATCAGCGTCTCATTGTCTTCTTCGAAAATCTGCGTGCCGACAGGCACCCTCAACACCACATCCGAGCCTTTCGCACCCGTGCGGGTCTTGCCCATGCCGTGCTGGCCGATAGAGGCCTTGAAATGCTGCTGGAAGCGGAAGTCGATCAGCGTGTTGAGGCCGTTGACGACCTCGACCCACACGTCACCGCCGCGTCCACCATCGCCGCCATCCGGGCCACCGAACTCGATGAATTTTTCGCGCCGGAACGATACGGCGCCTGCGCCACCATCGCCGGACTTGATATAGACTTTTGCTTCATCGAGAAATTTCATCGGATTGCCGTTCTGTCAGCTCATTCGCAGTTGTGGCAAAGCCACGTTGCATCAAAAAAGGTTCTGCCGCTTGGAATATAGGCGCTTGTCCCGCACGTCAAAGATTATCATGGGCAAGCGACCTTGCAACAAGACCGGTTCGCGACAAAACCGGTCTTGTTTTCTCTGGTTACGGTCGCGGGATAGCGAAGTCTTCCGCCTTCAGCTCCGTATCGATATGGGCGACCATGCTCGAGCGGGCAACCGCATAGGTCTCACGGCATCCGGTGATGTGGAAGCCAAGCTTCTGCTGAACCCGAAGCGATGCCGGATTGTCCGCAAAGACGCCGGAATGCAGGGTTTCCCCCGGCATACGCCGGAAGAAGCGCTCGACCACCGCCGCGACAGCCTCGGTCATATAGCCCTTGCCCCAGTAGAAGCGGTTCAGCCAGTAACCGAGATGCCATTCGCCATGGCGGCGCTCTACCGAGACGACACCGATCAGGGTGTCATCGCCGGTGGTGATGGCGAAATCCCAATCGGGCAGCGTGCCTGAAGTGCGCAAGATCAGCCATTCCAGCGCATCCTGCCTGTAATAGGGTGCGGGAACGCGTGCCAGCATACGGGTCACCTGGAAATCGCTGAGCGATTCCGCGATGCTGCCCGCATCCGCCAAACGCTGGGGCCGCAGCACCAGACGGCTGGTTTCAATCGTCGGGCAGGGGCCGGGAACCGGGCCGGGGGGTGGGCTGGTTTCGACGCTGCGCGAGCGTATCAACTGCGCCGTACTCATCGCATATCCCCCCAGCTTCTCAATGATACCCATGTCTTGCGATCCAGCCTGTACCATTCGACCGGAACCATGCCGCCAAGCGCCAGCGATCCGACCATGCCGGAACCCTGAAGCTGGAAACCGCACTTTTGTATGACGCGCCGCGAGGCGATGTTGGTGACACGGCATCTGGCATCGATGTGGTCGATCTCGCGGGTGCGGAAGGCCATGTCGATCAGGGCGTGCGCTGCTTCGGTGGTGTACCCCTTGTTCCAATGGGGTTCGCCCAGCCAATAGCCCATTTCGAGCGTCTTTTCGTCCTCCTGCGGCTCCAGTCCGCAGCAACCCATAAACTCGCCATTGTCCATGCGGGTAATCGCATAGACGCACTTGCCGATCTCGCCTGCTTTTGCACGTCGCACGAAATCCGCGGCGTCTTTCGCCGTGTAAGGGTGCGGCATGCGCGACACCATGGTCGCGACATTGGCGTTGTTGGCAAGATGGGCAAGGGCGTCGATGTCTTCGTCGTGGGGTCTGCGCAAAACCAATCTTTGCGACAAAAGGACGGGGCAATCGCTCCTTGACCGTTCAGGTCTTATCCGTTCTTCGGGTGACCGTGATTGGTCAACCCTCAATAATTCAGCTTGCATGGTTCAGTCCTCCATGGAGTTAAAGAAAAAGGGGAGTTGGGTGGTGCCCCAACTCCCCTTTTTTATGACTGAACCTGTTACGTCTCAGCCGGGTCATTGGGACACCGGCTGCATATGACGCTTACCGGCTTTATTCTGCGGCTTCCGCTTTCGGTGCTACGGACACGTATACGCGGCCATTAGCCTTCGTACGGAAATTCACGTTGCCTGCCGTCAGTGCAAAAAGCGTATGGTCTTTGCCCATGCCGACATTGGCGTCGGGATGCCACTGCGTGCCGCGCTGACGAAGAATAATGTTGCCTGGAATGACGGCTTCGCCGCCGAACTTCTTCACGCCAAGGCGCTTGGAGTTGGAATCGCGACCGTTACGCGAAGAACCGCCAGCTTTTTTGTGTGCCATTGGATTGCTCCTTTAAACCTAGTTTCCCGTGTCGCGCCGATTAGGCAGCAACGATGTCCGTGATGCGGACGACAGTGTGATGCTGACGATGGCCGCGCGTACGCTTGGAGTTCTGACGACGACGCTTCTTGAAGGCGATGACCTTCTTGCCGCGATTGTGTTCAACAACTTCAGCCTTGACCGTTGCGCCTGCAACGAAAGGCGCGCCGAACGTTGCGTCAGCGCCAACGCCGATCACGAGAACTTCGGTGAATTCTACAGTTGCGCCTGCGTCTGCTTCCAGCTTTTCGATGGTCAGAACGTCGTTGGCCGCAACGCGGTACTGCTTACCGCCGGTCTTGATGACTGCGAACATTTTTTATCCTTTCATGTTCGTTCCGGCTCTGCCCGCAAATGCGGTCTGGCCGTCTTTTTATCAGTCGGAGTAGCAGAAATTTCTTGAGGTCTATGCCTCTTGAAAACTCTGCCGGTGAACCGCTTTATGAAAAGCGGAGTAAACGGAAGGCGCAATACGCCATCAATTTGGGTGCGGGATACGCGAGGAGAGGTTTTCTGTCAAGCGCAGGAAGGCGGTAAAAGTAACCGTAAAACAAGGAATCGCATTGATTTTCATCGTTGTGGCAAACAGGTCTCGAATTTTTTGTCACAAGGGTTTATATCAGCCCCACAACAAGGAGCAGAAATGGCCCGCATAGACAAGACCGACGATTGGCGGGATCGCCACGCGCCGACAATTTCAGCGTTTGAATCGCTTGCCATCGAGGCATATGGCCACCTGCCGGAAGAATTTCGCGCCCTGACCAAAGACCTTATCATCGAGATCGCAGATTTCCCGACCGATGACGTCTTCGAAGACATGGCGCTGGAAACGCCATTCGACTTGCTGGGCATCTTCGAAGGCCGCGGCATTTCGGAACGTTTCACGATGGAAACCGGCGAGATGGTGAACCGCATCACCCTCTACCGCCGCCCTATCCTGGATTACTGGGCCGAGAACGAAGAGACGCTTGGCGATATCATCACCCATGTCCTCATCCACGAAATCGGTCATCACTTCGGGCTATCGGATGATGATATGGAGCGGATCGAGGAAAGTGCGGACGAGGCTGCGGCAGATCGGTAATCATCCTCGGGTCAGGCCCGAGGATGATTACCGAGCAGATGTTACTGCTCGCCCAACTTCATCTCAGGATCGTATTCCTTACCTTCGACCGTCTTCGTGACCGCCTGGCCGCAGTGCATGATGCCGGCTGCGGCGTTGAAGGCGTAGCTCGGGGAACCTGCGAGTTCCCAGCCCTTGTTCAAGGCTTCGGTAACGCGGTGACAAAACTTGGCGTCGTCGGGGCCGGTAATGAAACGGTAGACTTTCATAATTTCTTTGCCTTTCTCGCGGCGATGATATCGGCCATTGCGACAAGCCGTTCGGCTTGCGCGACATGCAGCCGCTCGATCATCCGCCCATTGGAGTTGATGACGTTCAATCCCACAGATTCCGGTTTTGCGAAAGCTGCGATTGTTTCGCGTGCTTCTGCGAGCGCCACCTCATCCGGCGCAAAGGCGGTATTTGCGGCTTCGATCTGGGCTGGATGGATCAGCATCTTTCCGTCGAAGCCCATATCGCGGCCCTGTTCGCATTCCTCAGCGAAGGCATCCAGATCCCGGAAATCATTCGAAACGCTGTCGATAACGTCGAGGTTATAGGCGCGCGCAGCTAGCACGACCTGCATCAGCCAGGGGACGAGGTAGGTTCGCCCACGTCTTGCGGGAACGCGCGTTTCCTTGCGCAAATCATTGAGGCCGACCACGAAGCCGCCCAGCCGCCCACCTTTTGTATGCGCGGCTTCCGCGATTGCCGCGACATTCAGGATGCCGCGTGGCGTTTCGATCATCGCCCAGATTTTCGTGGTCTCCGGCGCGTCAGCCTCGGCGAGAAGATCGGCGACATCGTGAATGTCCGAAGGCTGTTCCACCTTGGGCAGCAGCACGGCATCCGGTTTGCAGGTAAGCGCCGCTTCAATATCTTTACGACCCGCAGGCGTGGACAGGGGGTTGATGCGGATGATACATTCGCGCTCCGTGACTGGAGTATCTTGAAAGAAGGAGACGAGATTGGCGCGGGCCTCGTCCTTCTTGTCCGGCGCAACCGAATCCTCCAGATCGAAAATAGCGCCGTCACACTCCAGCGAGTGTAGTTTCGCGAGCGCCCGCAGGTTTACTGCCGGTACGGACAAGAGCGAACGGCGCGGGCGTACAGTCTCTTTCAAATAAAATTCGGCCATGCCGCACTTGTGTCAACCTTTTGTGACATTCGCAAGCCGATAGGCGATGTGAAACCTCTTGCAAGCCGCATGAAGAAGGCCCACATTCGTCTGGACAGAAAGGTTTGGAACATGCAGGGCATTCGTACATTCTTCATCGCCGCCTCCAGCATCGCAGTTCTGGCTCTGGCCGCGCTTTTCACCGCATCTCTGACGATTGCATTCGTCGGAACGCTTGCGGTTCTCAGCATCGCCAAGATGTTTTCTGCCCGCCTCAAACCGGCTCCCATCCGCGTAAAGACCGACACGCGTCGCGACCAGAATATGCGCGTGTGGAACGACGGTCGCGGCACGATCATCGATCTTTAAAAATTCGACGCTTTAACGCGATATCATCCGCGGCGTACCGCAATGGCGTGCTTTGCTCTTCAAAAGCGCGCCTTTTTGCATTATTGGCCTGAAAAACAGGGCCAAAAGGCGTTCTACAAAACATCGGAGTGAGAGATGGATAAGTTCACCAAGCTGACGGGTGTCGCCGCCCCCATGCCGGTCGTCAATATCGATACGGACATGATCATTCCCAAGGATTACCTTAAGACGATCAAGCGCACCGGCCTTGGCAAAGGTCTCTTTGCCGAGTCGCGTTACCTTGAAGACGGCTCGCCGAACCCGGATTTCGTGCTGAACAAGCCAGCCTATCAGAACGCTCAGATACTCGTTGCCGGTGACAATTTCGGCTGCGGTTCCTCCCGTGAGCATGCGCCGTGGGCTCTTCTGGATTTCGGTATTCGCTGCGTGATTTCCACCAGCTTTGCGGACATTTTTTACAATAACTGTTTCAAGAACGGCATTCTGCCGATCGTCGTTAGCCCGGAAAATTTGGAAAAGCTGCTGGACGATGCCTCGCGCGGTTCCAACGCAGTCGTGACGGTCGATCTGGAAAATCAGGAAATCAGCGGCCCGGACGGCGGACGGATCAATTTCGAGATCGATGCCTTCAAGCGTCATTGTCTGCTGAACGGCCTCGATGACATCGGGCTTACGCTTGAGCATGCAGGCGCTATCGACAACTTCGAAAAGACCAACGCCTCCGCCCGTCCCTGGGCTTGATATAATTTGAAAACGTGAGAGGTCGGTTTGGTGCGTGACCCGTACCAAATCGGCTTTTGCTTTGCTTGAAATGCACTAGTTCCAGCGTTAAGAAGCCAACATCTCGCAGCGCTATGTTGCGACACACGGATTTTTGACGTGCGCGTCCTGAACGGCTCCAGTCCTTCAGCGCGCCAAGGAGGATTTTCATGACGGTGCGTTCGCTCTTCCTGCTGCCCGGAGATGGCATTGGCCCGGAGGCCATGGCCGAAGTCCGCAAGCTGATCGATTACATGAACAGCGATAAGAACGCAGGCTTTACCGTCGAGGAAGGTCTCGTCGGCGGTTGCGCCTACGATGCGCACGGCGTTGCAATTTCCGATGCGGACATGGAAAAGGCTCTTGCTGCCGATGCCATCCTGTTTGGCGCCGTAGGTGGACCGAAGTGGGATGGCGTTCCTTATGAAGTACGCCCGGAAGCGGGCCTGCTGCGTCTGCGCAAGGATCTGGAACTGTTCGCCAATCTGCGTCCCGCCATCTGCTATCCGGCCCTTGCTTCTGCTTCGTCGCTGAAGCACGAGCTTGTCGAAGGACTTGATATCCTCATCGTTCGCGAGCTGACGGGTGGCGTTTATTTCGGTGAGCCGAAGCAGATCATCGACCTCGGCAACGGCCAGAAGCGCGGCATCGATACACAAATCTATGACACATTTGAGATCGAGCGCATTGCGAGCGTCGCCTTCGAACTTGCCCGCACGCGCGACAACCGCGTCTGCTCCATGGAAAAGCGCAACGTCATGAAATCCGGTGTGCTCTGGAACCAGGTTGTGACCGAAACACAAGCGGCGAAATACAAGGATGTGCAGCTGGAGCATATGCTGGCCGATGCCGGTGGCATGCAACTGGTACGCAAGCCCAAGCGGTTCGACGTTATCGTCACCGATAACTTGTTTGGCGACATGCTGTCCGACGTAGCGGCGATGCTGACCGGCTCACTCGGCATGTTGCCATCCGCGTCTCTCGGCGCACCCGATGCCAAGACCGGCAAGCGCAAGGCAATGTATGAGCCTGTTCATGGCTCCGCACCCGATATCGCAGGCAAGGGGATTGCCAACCCCATCGCGATGATCGCCTCCTTTGCCATGTGCCTGCGCTATTCCTTCAACATGGTCGAAGATGCGACGAAGCTTGAGGCGGCAATCGCTAATGTCCTCGAAAAGGGCATCCGCACTGCCGACATCATGGCGGAAGGCTCGCGTCAGGTCAGCACATCTGAAATGGGTGACGCAGTTCTAGCGGAATTCAAGGCCCTGTAAACAGCCATTATCCGGCCATCGTCAGATGGCTGGCGACGCTCAGGCGCAACTTTCCGAGCTGGCTCTCCCTGTGCGCACGGTGCAGGCGGATACAGCTTTGCCTTTGACGTCAGTCGCTGGGAGAGGTCTTAAACTAAAAAAGGCGGCAATTTGCCGCCTTTTTTAATGATGTCTCAGCCTATCACTCGGATTCGGCAGCGTCTGCGGAATCAGCGTTGAGCTGGCCGTACTTGGCTTCACCGATCTTGTTAAGCAGGTCGAGCTGCGTCTCGAGGAAGTCGATATGGCCTTCCTCATCGATGAGCAGCGTTTCAAACAGCTTCATTGAAACATAATCACCCGCATCATGACAGATATCGCGGGACTTCTTGTAAGCGGTACGAGCGTCGTACTCACCCGCCAGATCCGCTTCCAGCACTTCCTTCACGTTCTGGCCGATGCGCAGAGGTGCGACGGTCTGAAGGTTAGGGTGGCCCTCAAGAAAGATAATGCGGTCGATGATCTTGTCGGCGTGCTGCATTTCCTCGATGGATTCAGCGCGCTCTTTCTTGGCGAGTTTCGTATAGCCCCAGTCGTTCAAAAGCCGGTAATGAAGCCAGTACTGGTTGACCGCACCGAGTTCGAGGAACAATGCCTCGTTAAGCTGCTCGATGACTTTTTTGTCGCCTTTCAATGTCCGCTCTCCTGTTGTCTTCATGCAATTGTCTCAGGCGGGACATAAAATCAAAAACATCGGCCTGCGTCGAGTGGCGACGGGCATGATATTCTTCGGTGGTCTTAATAATCAGGTCAACGACGGTTGGAAAACAGCCACAGCAGCGGCCTCGTTTTTCCATGGCGTGATACACCTTGGCAGGCACGATGAGCTGCCAACAGTCTTCATCGAGAAGCTCATTGATGACATCTTTGATGTCGTTATCAGTGATGTAATTGCAGCTGCAAACGAGCATGGTTCATTGCCTGTATCACGCAACACTTTGTTTTCGTTCTTAAACCAAAATAGGACATTCTTTGTCAAGAAAAACCTCTAATATTGAGCATTCTTATATATTAGACTCGTTCTAAACTAAACGAATTTACTCGTATTTTCATTATGTTAGGAGCTAGGTTGACCATGACAATCAGGATCAAGTTTTTGTGCTCGTGGCAAAACCGCTACACGTCGATCACAAAAAGTTTACGGGAAGAAGACTGGCGACATATCTCGTCGCCTATGCAAAATACTGGCCGCCGTTTGCGGTGAGTGTCGAACCGGTAATGAAGCCGGCATCGTCAGACGCCAGAAACAGCGCGCAACGGGCGATTTCCTGCGGCTCTCCCAAACGGCCAACAGGGATTTGCGGCAGGATGCGTTCGTCGAGAACGCTCTGGGGAATTGCCCGCACCATCTCTGTTCCAATGTAGCCAGGGCAGATGGCGTTGACAGTGATGTTGCGGGAGGCTCCTTCCTGCGCCAGCGCCTTGGTGAAGCCGATATCTCCCGCTTTTGCAGCAGAGTAATTGACTTGTCCCGCCTGTCCTTTCTGGCCGTTTATCGAAGATATGGTAATGATGCGTCCGAAGCCGCGCTCCCGCATGCCGGGCCAAACTGGATGCGTCATGTTGAAGACTCCTGTGAGATTGGTGTCTACCACGTCGCGCCACTGCTGCGGGGTCATCTTGTGGAACATGGCATCACGCGTAATGCCCGCATTGTTCACGAGAATGTCTACAGGGCCGAGCATTTCTTCAATTTCTGCGACACCCGCTACGCAGGCGTCGTAGTCACGGACATCCCATTGCAGCGCCGGTATGCCGGTCTTATCGCGAAACGCCGTCGCGCGGTCCTCCTTGAAAGCATAGTTGACGGCGACCTTATAGCCTGCGGCGTGAAACGCCTTTGCAATTGCTGCGCCAATGCCGCTTGTCCCACCCGTTACCAATGCTACTCGGCTCATCCAACGATCCTCAATGCGATGTTCATTTCGTAACCCGATGCTTTAGCGCATGTCACAACATTGCGTAGCGATTTTGCGGTGACGGGTTGCGAAAACAAGAATTTCAAGATGGCTTTTCGATGATGCGGCTTCATAGGGCGCTTCAACGCACACGTCATGCCTGAGATGTAGTGCGTGCGCTATCGATCTTAGCCGAACCGCACCTTGAGGCTTTTATGCCGAAGGGATGATCTGGTGCCTGATCGTTATAAATGCTGCGCAATAAATTGACTATCGCATTGCACAAAACATTTGTCAGGTCGCTTCATTCGAGCATATTCTCAAAAGTGGGAAGAGCAAAAACTGATAAGAAAAAGAAAATACCATCATCGCGAGGAGGCGAGCATGGCAAAGCATAGCGGCGAGACCATCATCAAGAAATACGCCAACCGGCGGCTCTATAATACTGGAACGAGTACCTATGTGACGCTGGAAGATCTGGCGAAAATGGTCAAACGTGGCGAAGATTTCAAGGTTCAGGATGCCAAGACCTCCGAAGATATCACTCACGCGGTCCTGACGCAGATCATCGTGGAGCAGGAGGCGAAAACCGGCAACACTCTGCTGCCGACCGCGTTTCTGCGACAGCTCATTTCCTATTACGGCGATCAGATGCAGATGGTCGTTCCAACCTTCCTCGAACATTCGATGAAGACGTTTTCCGAACAGCAGGCGCAGATGCAGGAACATATGTCAAAGGCATTCGGTGACGCGTCGCTGGCGAAGAATTTTTCTGCGCCGTTCCAGGTGATGGAGGAGCAGGTAAAGCGGAATACGGAGCTTTTCCGGCAGGCGATGCAGATGTTCACGCCGTTTCCCGTGCCGCAATCGCCCAAGGAGCAGCGCAAGCCCGATGCTTCGGAAATCGATGAGTTGAAAGCGCAGCTACGCACGCTCCAAACCAAACTCGACCAGCTTTAATCACGCCCTCTCGGGAACGCGGATTAGCAAAATGAATCCTGCGCCTAAAAACAGGATCAGCATAGCCATGCCGACATGGGCGGAGCCTGTAGCATATGTTGCCGCCGAAAACGACATCGTGGCCAGAAAGCTCGTGGCGCGGCCGGATAGCGCATAGATGCCGAAGTAACGACCAGCTTCTTCTACGGTGATATTTCGCGCCAGATAGGATCGGGACGAGGCCTGTACTGGACCAAAGGCGAGACCGATCAGAATGCCGTATATGAGATAGGCTTTCTCCGCCCCAGTGGAGAACAGCCCCTCGGTCGTGTCGATCGGCAGCTGGATTAACCCGAAAAGGGTCGAATCCACCTGTGTGGACACGATGCCGAGCGTCGCGACCAGCAATAGCGAAAGGCTGATCAGTACGGTTGTCCGAGATCCCAACCTTTGGTCGACAGCACCGGCCACAAGGCAGCCGCCAATCGCGACGATGTTGAGGATGATGCCGTAAATGCCGATTTCCATCGTGGCCCAACCGAACATACCCGCTGCAAATGCTCCACCAAGAATGAGAACGCCGTTGACGCCGTCCTGATAGAGCATCCGGGCGATGAGAAACCGCGTCAGTACCGGACGGTGCTTTAGTTCTTTCAGCGTCTCCTTCAGTTCCTTTAGACCAGAGGTGACGGCCCTGCGGAGCGGAAGTCCTTTTTCGGCGTCCGGGGTGAAGAAAAACATCGGCAGGATGAAAACGAGATACCATAGGGCTGAGATCGGTCCCGTGATGCGCGCATCCTCGCCGCTTGCTGGATCAAGCCCGAAGAGGGGCTGGATACCGATCAAAGTGACGCCGGTTGTGGGGCTGGCTGCCAGACACAGCACGACAAAGATAAGAACCACAATGCCGCCAAGGTATCCAAGGCCCCAGGCTGTGTTGGAAATCCTTCCTACGTTTTGCGGTGTTGTCAGGCGCGGCATCATGGAATCGTTGAAGACGATGGAAAATTCGGCAGCAATCGATGCCAGGATCATGAAGACTGCGGGCCAGATGACGGGAGAGCCGGGAGCGGCGAACCAGAGCATCGAAAGGCTTGCAATCTTGATCGTGGCGAAGAAGCCTATCCAGGGTTTGCGCGAACCGGACTGATCGGCAATTGAGCCGAGGATCGGTGAGCAAATAGCGATGATCAGGGACGAAACCGTCGCGATGTTGCTCCATGTCGTTTGCGCAGAAATAGGGTCTTCAGTCAGCCGTGCTACGAAGTAGGGGCCGAAAATGAACGTGGTAACGACTGTGAAGAATGGTTGGGCTGCCCAGTCGAACAGCATCCAGCCCCAAATGCCACGCTTGGTCACGACGGCTGTGGTCATCGGGGAGGGGTGATCCATTCGTCAACCTTTTCGGCTGGTCCTAGATGCGGGCTGTCCTCGGTCTCTTGCCGCGAAACCAATCACATCACGAAGATCGAAACGGCAGCAGATGCTCGCAACTTCCCCGAACATGACGAACACTACACGCCGCCCGGCGGGTTATCGCTGGGCGGCGTATATCTGACTATCATAGGTTTCGGGTCTGCACTATATCCGAAAGCAGACCCGCAGCCACGGTGAGCCGTGCAAGGTTCGTCTCGCCACTGTCGCTGAGCGCCGCGAGTTCGGAAACGATCCGATTGACGCGAACGCGATCGGCCCCATACCAGGCCTGAACGGGTGCTTTGTCCTTCGCATATTCCGTCAGTGCCGAAATCACGATCCGGCGGCGTGAGGAGGCGATCTGGTCCTGACTGCGCAGCAGGGCAAGGCTCTCGTAGTGATCCGATGGCGTAACGCGCTGACTTGCTTCCAGCAGTCGTCCCACGCGGAATGTAGAGGAAACGGCAGCGTAGCTTTCCGCCGCACGGGCAAGCGTGGTGCCTGCCTGATCCGCAATTAGCATGATTTCAGGCACGTAGATCAACAGACCGAGAACCTCCAGCTCCCTGACGAGAGGCAGCGGTACACCTTCAATCTCGACTATTCCGATTTCATCCTGGTACTTCGCAGCACCTGGGGACAACGTCTTTATCGCACTTTTCAAACGCTCGATCTCGTCCTGCATCGAACCGGTTATTGTGCCGGCGGTCTGCAGATAAAGCCGGGTTGCGTCCGTGAAGATGCGCATGACCTTGGCGTAGAGGTCGTTTTGGACTGCGCCCGGAATCTTTCCATCCAGCGTATCGATTTCGCTCCACAGGCGCTTCAGACCAAAGCCGTCCTCCACGATCATTGCCGCCTTTACCACCGCAGGCGCAAGCAAACCGCTGGCATCGACAAGCTTTTGAACAAAGCCCGGGCCTCCCCGATTAACGACCTGATTGGCAAGCGCCGTCGCTACGATCTCTCGGTGTAGACGGTGCGAGGTGATGTCGGCGGAATAGGTCTTCTGCATCTTGCTCGGGAAGTAATCCGTCAACAAATGCTGGAGATAGGGCTCGTCGGGCAGGGCGCTTGCGACAATCGTATCGAACAAGGTCAGCTTTGCATAGGAAAGCAGGACACCGATCTCCGGGCGTGTCAGCTGCTTGTCCGCAGCGTAGCGCTCGCCGAACTCCGCGTCATTGGGCAGCGTCTCGACCTTGCGGTTCAGCTGGCCCGCCGATTCCAGCGCGCCCATCAGTCGACCGAGTTCCTCCCTGTTGCCGGTTCCTTTGCGCTCGGTGAGCGAAATCGCCAGCGACTGGAGATAGTTGTTTCGCAGTACGAGTTGCGCCACTTCCGACGTCATGGAAGAGAGCAGCTGGTTGCGCTTTGGCAGGGTCAGACGCCCGTCATTGACTGGGGAGGCCAGCGCGATCTTGATGTTCACTTCGACGTCGGAGGAATTGACGCCTGCCGAATTGTCGATGGCATCCGAGTTGCAGCGACCGCCTGAAAGCGCATAGGCGATGCGGCCCTTCTGGGTGATGCCGAGATTGGCGCCTTCGCCGATGACCTTCGCGCCCACTTCCGTCGCATTGATGCGGATCGGGTCGTTAGCGCGGTCACCCACTTCGGCATTGGTTTCCACGGCTGCCTTTACATAGGTGCCGATGCCACCGAACCATAGAAGATCGGCCGGTGCCTTCAGGATCGCCGTCATGATTTCGAACGGTGTTGCGACCGACTTATCGATGCCGATGGCGACGACCGCTTCCGGCGTCAGTGTCACGGATTTTTCCGCGCGCGAGATGATCATCGCGCCGGGTGAGAGGGCGGAGCGATTGTAATCCTGCCAACTGGATCGCGGCAAGTCGAACAGGCGCTTGCGCTCTTCAAAAGATACGTCCGTATCCGGCGTCGGATCGATGAAGATATCGCGGTGGTCGAAGGCGGCGATCAGTTCGATCTTCTCGGACAGAAGCATGCCGTTGCCGAAAACGTCGCCCGACATATCGCCGACGCCAACGACCTTGAAAGGTGTTGTCTGGATATCGGTGTCCATTTCACGGAAATGCCGCTTTACCGTCTCCCAAGCGCCGCGAGCGGTAATGCCCATTTTCTTGTGGTCGTAACCGGCGGAGCCGCCCGACGCAAAGGCGTCATCCAGCCAGAAACCTGCTTCCCGGGCCAGGCCATTGGCCGTGTCGGAGAACGTTGCCGTGCCCTTGTCGGCCGCGACAACGAAGTATGGGTCGTCACCATCCAGACGCAGCGTATCGGCAGGCGCGATAATATCGTCACCGACGATATTATCGGTTATCGAGAGTAGCGTGCGAATATAGGTTTTGTAGGCCTCTTTGCCCGCATTGAAGATTTCATCGCGATTGGCGCCGACTGGCAGGCTCTTCGGGAAGAAGCCGCCCTTTGCACCGACCGGAACGATCACCGCGTTCTTCACCTGTTGAGCCTTGACAAGACCGAGAACTTCGGTGCGGTAATCCTGACCGCGATCAGACCAGCGCAGACCCCCGCGGGCGACCTTGCCGAAACGCAGGTGCACGCCTTCGACTTCCGTACCGTAGACGAAGATTTCGCGGAACGGGCGGGGATCGGGTAATCCGTCCAGAAGCTTCGGATCAAACTTGAAGGCCAGCATCGCTTTCGGCGAACCGTCTTCATTGCGCTGGAAGTAATTGGTGCGAAGCGTGGAATCAACTGCATTCACGTAACGACGCAGTGTGCGGTCCTCATCGAGATTGGGAACGCCGGAAAGATCGGCTTCGATAGCTTTGTGAAGGTCCGAAAGTTTCCGCAACCGCGGCTTTTCACCAAGCTTCGGATCGAACCCATGGGCGAAGAGTTCGAAAATGCGCCGCGCGATGGCTGGATATTTGAACAGCGTTTCGGAAATGTGCTCCTGCGAGTAGACGATGCCGGTCTGGCGCAGATAGCGGGCATACGCGCGTAGAACGGAAACTTCGCGCACTGTCAGGCCTGCGGCCACAATCAGACGGTTGAAGTTGTCGTTGTCCACCGTGCCATTGAAGGCTGCGAGAAACGCATCTTCCAGGCGTGGGCCATAGGTCGCAAGATCCAGCTTTATCCCCTGCTGAACCTTCAATTCCATATCATGCAGAACGATTGTCTGTGCGTCGTTGGCGGAAACGACGCCGATATCGAAGGTCCGTTCGCTGATGACGCTGAAGCCGAGATTTTCCAGAAGCGGTACACGGCGCGACAGCGGCAGATGACCATCGCGGTGGAAAATCTTGAGCGAGAGCACGCCTTCTGCCTGATCGGCGCTGCGATAAAACTCGATCCGCACCGGCTCTCCGGCGGCAGTGGCAACGATGTCCGGCATATCGCCAATGGCTTCTTCAGGCGTAAAAGCTTCCTGATAGGCCTGATCGACATCGAGAACCGGAGCACCCGGCTCCGAGAGCGAGGCGAAATGGTCGATCCAGCGGGCGGCGATGTCGCTTACGGCATCTTCCAGTCTGTCCTGCGCAACCCGCGGTGTCTTACCGTCTACGCGTCCGACAATGAAGTGCACGCGTGCAAGAGCGCCTTCGGGGAAGGCGGGGTAGTAGGCGGAGATGTGACCGTCATAGACGTGAGCAAGATAATCGCCGATCTTCTCGCGAACATAAGAGTTGTACTCTTCACGCGGAACATAGATGATCACGGACACAAAGCGGTCGAAACGGTCGATACGGGCAAGAACGCGCACACGCGGACGATCTGCGAGTTCCATGATCTGCTCTACGAACCGGACCAGCAAATCCTTCTCGATCTGGAACAGATCGTCACGCGGATAGGCTTCCAGCGTGTTTTGCAGGTTGCGGCCAGAATGGCTGTTCGGGTCGAAGCCGAAGTAATCTTCGATTTCGGCCACCTTGGCACGAAGTAGCGGGATCTGTTTTACCGAGCGCGTGTAGGCCGTTGCCGTGAAAAGTCCGACGATGCGCAGCTCCCCGACGACATTTCCTTCCTTATCGAAGCGCTTTATGCCGATATAATCCATGTATGCGCGGCGGTGAATGATGGATTTGACGTTGGCCTTGGTAACGATGAGGAAATCCGGGCCGTCGAGAAACGCCAGAATTTCCGGCGTAGTGGTAACCGCGTCCTTTCCGAGACGCAGCACGCGCACGTCCGGGTCGCTTAGAATCCCGAGGCCGACGCCATCGCCGCGCTCTACCTTTGCATTGCTGCCCTTGCCGGAATAGCTGTAATCGCGCATGCCGAGGAAGGTGAAATTGTCGTTGCGCAGCCAGTCCAGAAACTCTGCCGCTTCCGTGCGTTCTGTCTTGCGGCGGCTTGAACCGCGCTCTTTCAGTTCGCCCAGCGCTTCATCCAGCTTTGCCAGCATCGGTCTCCAGTCGCTATAGGCGGACTGGACCTGCGATAAAACGAAACGAAGCCGTTCGGTGAGCGCCTCTACTGCTTGTTCAGTGAGAGGGGCAATGTGAAGCTGAATAAGACTGATATTGTCTTCGGGCGCATCGATTTCAGGATCTGCCAGCCTGTATCCACCGTGCGCACCTGCATCCGCGATCATGATGGGGTGAACAGCGAGATAGAGGCTGCGATAGCTGCTTGTCACTTCCCCCATGACGGAATCGTACAGGAACGGCATATTCCTGCCGACGATCGTCAGGATCGAAACCGGTATATCGCGCGGCGAAACACCATCGATCTGTGAAACAGAAATATAAGGAATATCTCTTTTCCAGCCAGAAAGTTCATTAACCGTATACTGAGATAACGCAGAAAGCATTTCCGGTGTGTAATACTCGATATCGTCCCCGCTGGCGCGGCCAAATAGTATGGCCGGGTCGATATGGGGCTTTCCGGTTTGGCTCGCCAGTTTCTTTGCTTTTTCGAGCTGTTTGTCGCGTTTTGGATTGTTCCGGTAGCCCATTGTGCCTTTTTTCCTCTAAAAGGATGCGGGATGATGAGGGAAACATCGAAAACTTCAAAATTTCCGTCAAATTCGATTCGGATATTGGCGCGTAATTATGAATAGTTTAAGTGGCAATCAACACTTTCAATTGGGTCATTAAATTTTATTCGATTTAAAAAACAACTTCTTTGGGTACCAAATACTTTCGAAAATATGAAAGTGCGAATCTGGGAGTTCCCGAGACGATATTGTGACTCCATAGTCACGGTTGAAGCAAATTATTGATTTCCACGTATTTTTGTGGTACACCAGAAAAACTGATCCACAGCGCGGCATTTGTGTGCCCAAAAACACCACGAAAGCAAGTCATCAAATTGCACGCGGTTTCCGTGACATATCCAACGTTTGTGTTGTCGAATACCATATTGCGAGATGGTTTGTCTTTGTGTGCTCGGTTGGACCAGTGTGGAGTCACCTGACGGCTTTCCCCCGTCTCATCCGGGCCTGACCGACCCGACCCCGGCGACCTCCGGGTGTATGTAACAGGGAGTTTTTAGAACGAATGACGACCCAGCAGAAAAAATCTCCAGCGCGTCACGGTTTCAAGACCGGTGAAGCGATCGTTTATCCCGCTCACGGCGTCGGCACTATTTCGGCCATCGAGGAACAGGAAGTCGCGGGCATGAAGCTCGAACTCTTCGTGATCGATTTCGAAAAAGACAAGATGCGCCTCAAGGTGCCAGTCGCCAAAGCAGTCAGCATCGGTATGCGTAAGCTGTCCGAAGGGGATTTCGTCGAACGCGCGTTGAAGGTTGTTCAGGGCAAGGCTCGCGTGAAGCGCACCATGTGGTCGCGCCGTGCGCAGGAATATGATGCCAAGATCAATTCCGGCGATCTGATCGCTATCGCTGAAGTGGTTCGCGATCTCTATCGCGCCGAAAATCAGCCTGAACAGTCCTATTCCGAACGTCAGCTCTACGAAGCGGCGCTTGATCGCATGGCTCGTGAAATCGCTGCCGTCAACAAGATGTCCGAAACGGAAGCCGTTCGCCTTGTTGAAGTTAATCTCAACAAGGGCCCAAAGCGCGGCAAGGCGCTCGAAGAAGACGATGCACCGGAAGAAGAAGCTGCATAAGTTTTCCTGTCCATCAATGTCAAAAAACCCGCCCGCTTCGAGGCGGGTTTTTTGTTTCGGCGGTAAAAATGGCGGTTATGTGTTTAACCTGCATGTCCGCTTTTCGTTGAAACGCATAATGCCTTGATCACTGTCTTGCGTGGCCTCAAGACGCAGAACCGCTTCGCATTCCTGCAGGCAATGTCCTAAACTATTCAAAGCACACGGACTTTTCGCCCATAGGAGAGATAAGGTAATATCCGCTTCATGTCTCGGGGATGAAGCGCGACGCAACCCGCAGTCGGTTCATAACCGGGTCGGATCATGTGCAGAAAGATCGCAGAACCGAGATTTCGGCGCCTTGACCTGACATTCCAGTCAAGGACAAGACAGGCATCGTATAGCCCATCTTGTCTCAGCAATTCCTCATGACTTGGTTTGAAGGGTGCCTTGACCAGCCGATTATAGTTTGGGTCGGCTGGCGCGTCGCACCACAGCATCTTGTCTTGAGTGCGATGCATCGTAAGCGATGTTCTGAGTGAGGCGATGCGGTCGCCCCTGTGGAAGCCGTATAGCAGCTTCATGTTGGCAATCGGGGTTTTTCCGTCACCTTCTCGCTTCAGTACCGTGCGGCCATTGCGACCAATAGCGGCCTGAAACGTTAATTGGCCAAATTGCACGATAGCGCGGCTTTTCAGGCGCGGAGCGGGTCGTACGATCAATGAAATTGTCGGTTTTGGCGATTTACTGTTCTTGACCATCACTCTGTTCTCACGGGATTGTGCTTTGTAGATCGCTCGACGTGAATTCATAGCACCTCGCAATTGCCGCAAAAAGGGTTGACGTATGCGTGTCAAATCGCTGAATTGATTTATTAAGTTAAAAAGAAAGGTTGAGATACCTCATGACGGCCCGCACACTGCTTTTGGTAGACGACGACGACGACCTGCGCGAAACGCTTGCCGAGCAGCTTTCCCCTTATGAGGAGTTCTCGCTGCTGACCGGCGCAAACGCGAATGCAGCCATCCAGACGACAAAGTCTACCCAAGTCGATCTCCTTATCATGGATGTCGGTCTGCCCGACATGGACGGACGCGAGGCCGTGAAGCTGATGCGCAAGAACGGCTTCAAGGCGCCGATCATAATGCTCACTGGCCACGATACGGATTCAGATACCATCCTCGGACTGGAAGCCGGTGCAAACGACTATGTCACCAAACCTTTCCGCTTCGCCGTGCTTCTCGCACGCGTTCGCGCGCAGCTTCGTCAGTATGAGCAGAGCGAGGATGCAGTCTTCACGGTAGGTCCTTACCAGTTCAAGCCGAGTCAAAAGCTGCTGACCACGGAAGACGGTAAGAAAATCCGTCTGACAGAAAAAGAAGCGGCGATCATTCGCTATCTTTATCGCGCTGGAAGTGCGGTGGTAACGCGAGATGTGCTTCTTGAAGAAGTCTGGGGTTACAACTCCGGTGTCACGACCCACACGCTGGAAACCCACGTTTACCGGCTGCGGCAGAAGATCGAACGCGATCCGTCAAACGCAGAGATTCTCGTAACCGAAAATGGCGGCTATAAGATCGTACCTTGAGGAATGTTTTCAGGCGGCGGGTATTGTCTTCGGTCCATGCTTGGTCGAAAACCTTGAAATGTGAATTTCAGGGGCTGCGAGCATGGCTTTAACAGACGATATTCAGCTTCTTGCGAAGGTTCCTCTGTTCCAGGGGTTTAGCGACGACCAGTTGCGTCTTATCGCTTTCGGGGCCGAGAAGAGAAAAATTGCCGAAGGGCAGATGCTGTTTCGCGAACACTCTCCAGCAGAATGTGCCTTCGTCGTCGCACGCGGCAACTTCGATTTGTGGAGTGGCGACAGGAATGGCAAGGCCGCCGTCCAGGCAACGGTCGGGAATGGGACGCTTCTCTCAGAGCTCGCGCTTTTTACGTTGTGTGAGCGGAAATATACGGCGATCGCGACCGAAGATTCCGAAGTCATTCGCATCACCCGCATCCTCTTTCACCGAATGGTGGAAGAGTTTCCTGAGGTTGCCGAGGTGGTTTTCGAGCGGATACGCGGTAACATCGCCGCCCTTGCGTCAGGCGCCACAGCCCTTCAAGGGCGATTTGCATAAGGCCGGTTGGCCCTCAAAATTTGAAATGGGCTGTCACGGGTACGTGGTCTGAAGGCCGGTTCCAGCCGCGTGCTTCTTTCAGGATATCGATGCGGTCCAGCGATGGACCGAGGTCGTTTGAGGACCAGATGTGGTCCAGACGGCGACCACGGTCGGCGGCTTCCCAGTCCTTGGCGCGGTAGCTCCACCAGGTGTAAATCTTTTCGCTCTCGGGAACGTTCAGCCGCATCAGGTCGAGCCAGTTGCCCCGTTTCATCACGTCAAGCAGCCCTTCAGTTTCGACGGGTGTGTGACTGACGATTTTCAGGAGCTGTTTGTGAGACCAGACATCGTTTTCCAGCGGTGCGATGTTGAGATCACCAACGAGAATGGAAGATGTACCGGGCACGCTATCGGCGCTCAATGCCTTCATCTCCTCCACAAAGTCGAGCTTATGGCCGAACTTCGGATTGATGGAGCGATCCGGCTCGTCACCGCCAGCAGGTACATAAAAGTTATGCAGGCGGATTTTGCGGGTGCCGACCTGTACGATAGCGGAGATATGGCGCGCGTCGCCAATGCCGCAAAAGTCCTGTCGATGATCTTCCGTGAGCGGCAGTTTCGAGGCTATGGCAACGCCGTGATAGCCCTTTTGTCCATGGATGATAACGTGCTCGTAACCCAAGGCCTTCAGCGGCTTCATCGGAAACTCGCCATTGGGGCATTTGGTTTCCTGAAGGCAAAGGACGTCGGGCTTGTAACGCACAAGAAACTGCTCGACGAGCGGCATGCGGAGCCGCACGGAGTTGATGTTCCAGGTGGTTATAGAGAATGTCATGCCTGCGCTCCGTTGACCTTGGGGACGGTGGAGGCAGGCTTATAGCATCATGCAGAAAACGGGAATCTTTTTATCACCGTCAGATTAACCGCGATTACGGACTTCTTCATAGTTGATCGCAAAGACGCGGTCATCAAGGCTAACGCCCGTCTGCACGTTGAAGATCATGACTGTCGTGTCCTTGTTCTGCGCATCCCTCGTCGTCCACTGGCGAAGATCGAAGGTTTTCGGGTCGAACATCAGGGTGATCGTCGAGTCGCCAAGAATGCTCTTATCACCCAATACGATGGTGATCAGATCGGACTCTTCCTTCACATCACGGACCTTCTGGTTACCCAGGTCGATCTTGTCGGACAGCAGCAGGCTAAGCGGGGTTTTGGAAAGGGGATAGAGGTCCCACGTCTTGAGCTTCATATTGCCAATGACGACATTTTTTCCGTCGGAAATAACGCGCATGGGGGACGGGTCTTCATAGTTGAAACGCAACTTGCCAGGGCGGGCGATATAAAACTTTCCACCCGTCTGCTCGCCTCTCGGTCCGAACTGAACGAACTCGCCCATCATTGTCTTTACCGACGAGAAATGGTTCGCGATCTTCTGCGCGGTAGCGCCTTCGCTTGCGCCCTGGGCCAGCGCGGAAAACGGCTGAAGCGCGGTGAACGCAGCCGCAGCAGAAAACAGGGTCATCACACCGCGACGGGTTACATTGCCTTCAAGGCCCGGAATCTGCGCTGAAACGACCGATGGGGTATTCTTCATTCTTTTCTCCTTCATCGCATTTCATGTGCCGAAAAAACGCGGCGGCTTCATGACATGAGCGTATGCTATAACGCCGAATTCTTGGCTTGGTTGCTGATGTTCGGTTGAAGTTGAAGCGCATTTTCAAAAAGATAACGGCCCTTGTGCTTGCCGATCGTCAACGTCAATCGCTCTCGGTTGGAACGAGGATTTCACGCTTCCCAGCATGATTTGCGGGGCCGATGATGCCTTCCTGTTCCATACGTTCGATCAGGGACGCGGCACGGTTATAACCGATACCGAGGCGGCGCTGAACGTAGGAGGTCGAGGCCTTGCCGTCACGCAGGACGACTGCGACAGCCTGATCGTAAGGATCGTCGGATTCGGCCATGTTGCCGGTGCCTGCCGGGCCGCCGCCATCCTCGTCCTCATCCTCTTCGGTGATGGCTTCGAGATAATCCGGAGAGCCCTGACTTTTGAGGTAAGAGACAATCTCTTCGACCTCGTTATCGGATACGAACGGGCCGTGGACACGCTGAATACGGCCGCCACCGGCCATATAGAGCATGTCGCCCATACCGAGTAGCTGCTCCGCACCTTGCTCGCCAAGGATCGTGCGGCTGTCGATCTTGGACGTGACCTGGAAAGAGATGCGGGTCGGGAAGTTGGCCTTGATCGTACCCGTGATGACGTCGACAGAAGGACGCTGGGTTGCCATGATGACGTGGATACCTGCGGCACGCGCCATCTGAGCGAGACGCTGAACCGCGCCTTCGATATCCTTGCCCGCAACCATCATCAGGTCGGCCATTTCGTCGATGATCACGACGATGTAGGGCAGGGGCTTCAGATCGAATTCTTCCGTCTCGTACATCGCCTCGCCGGTCTGGCGATCAAAGCCCGTCTGCACGGTTCGGGTCAGTACTTCGCCCTTGTCGAGCGCCTGTTGAACCCGAGTGTTAAAGCCATCGATGTTGCGCACACCGATCTTCGACATCTTCTTGTAGCGCTCTTCCATTTCGCGCACCGTCCATTTCAGCGCAACGACGGCCTTCTTCGGATCGGTAACGACGGGGGAGAGCAGATGCGGAATGCCGTCATAGATCGACAGTTCCAGCATCTTGGGATCGATCATGATCAGGCGGCACTGCTCTGGCGTCATGTGGTACAACAGCGAGAGGATCATGGTGTTGATCGCCACCGACTTACCGGAGCCGGTGGTGCCGGCAACCAGCAGATGCGGCATCTTGGCCAGATCGGCGATGACGGCCTCGCCGCCGATGGTCTTGCCCAGAGACATCGGCAGTTTAGCCTTCGTGTTCTCGAAATCCCGTGAGCCAATCAATTCGCGCAGGTAGACGGTTTCGCGCGAGCGGTTGGGCAATTCGATGCCGATGGCGTTACGGCCCGGCACCACGGCCACGCGGGCGGCAACGGCGCTCATCGAGCGGGCGATGTCATCCGCAAGACCGATGACTCGGGAGGATTTGATGCCGGGCGCAGGCTCCAGTTCGTAAAGCGTGACGACAGGGCCGGGACGTACGTGGATGATCTCACCCTTGACGCCGAAATCTTCAAGCACGCCTTCCAGTCTGCGGGCGTTCTGCTCCAGAACATCTTCGTTCAGCGTATTATCGCGCACCACATTCTTCGGCTCAGCAAGAAGGTGGATCGACGGCAACTGGAAGCCACTGGGCGCGATAAAGGAAGTCTGTGCTTCGCGCACTCCGCGTTCGCTCGGCTTCGGCCTGGCTGGAGGTGCCGTAATGCGGGTGGGGCTGCCTGCTGGCGGGCGAGGCGTGAACTTCGCGTCGCCCGACAGGACGCCATCCGGCAGGGCGTCTTCGTCGTCGAAATCCGGTTCATCGCCCATCGATATCGGTGGTGGAGACATCTGTCGGCGCGCGCGGGCTTCCGTGCGCTCTTCAAACGAAGGCTCGGAACGTTGATCCAGCCGATTGATCGCTGTCTTGAGACGCGAAGGTTCGTTCAGCGTACCGAATTCGTAATCGTTGAAGTCGTAAGGCTGTTCGAACTCATTGTTCAGCGATTTCGGCTTGAAACCGAAGATGCGGCGCAGACGCGCCTGCGTGATATACCAGTAATGTGTGACCGCGCCGAAAGCGAGCAGGCTGCCAAAGAAGCCATCTCCCTCGTCTTCGTCGCCATCAAGTTCCTCGACCTTGCGTGCTCGGCTGTTGGTCGCTGCTTGAAGTGCAACTTCGTCATCATCGTCATCTGCCGCGCCGAGCAGGCCTGATGCAAAGAGCATCAGCCAGGCAGCGGGGAGGGCAAGGATGCCGCCAAGGATAGTCGCTGCGGTGCCGGTTGGGTAAGCGCCGATGAAGAGGGCCGGGAAGCGCAGGATCATGTCGCCGATAACCCCGCCGATGCCGTTGGGCAGGGGCCATGTCGCTGGTGCCGGAAAGCAACCGAGCGAGGCGGAAGCGATGAAGGCTCCGCTCAGCCAAGCCACAAGACGGGCTGGAATGCGATGAAACTTGCGACCGGAAATAAGAACGAATGCCCAGGAAAGGACAGGCAGCATGGCGATCAGGGCAGACAGCCCCAAAAACTGCATCATGATATCGGCAAACACCGCGCCGCCATGCCCAAGCAAGTTGGTGGGCTGGTTGGCCGTAGCATAGGATAAACTGGGATCTGCGACGTTCCATGTAGCCAGCGCAGTCACACCTAAGGCTAACGCTGCTAAAACAGCAAAGCCGCACAGTGCCATAACTTGTCGCATGACAAATGCCGTCAGTACGAAGCGGTTATCTCGGTCTTCGAATGCCGGGGAATTCACTCTGGCCATATGTTGAACCCGTCGTTCTTTGTTTTTCCGGAGCTTCGATGCTGAAGCAAGGATGACAGGGCAAAATAGCCGCACGGTGGTTAATGCGGCATTAACCACATCGGAACTCGTTAAGAACTTTCATTTTTCGAAAGGGAAAAGAAAAAGCTCGACGATGACGCCGGGCTTTCGTTTGTTATCCTGTCTGCCGAAGACGGGCAGCTTGTCGAGCTTACGAGTGGTAAGCCGCTTCGCCGTGGGATGCGAGGTCGAGACCTTCGCGCTCTGCTTCCACTGGCACACGCAGGCCGACGATCACGTCAACGATCTTGTAGAGGATGATCGATACAACTGCACACCATACGATGGTGATCGCAACGGCAACGAACTGTGTCCAGACCTGCGAAGCAATGGAGAAGTCGGCCTTGCCAGTGCCGCCGAGGAGCGGCGATGTGAAGATACCGGTGCCGAGCGCGCCGATGATGCCACCCACGCCGTGAACGCCAAAGACGTCAGCGGTGTCGTCGTAACCGAATTTGTTCTTCACCACTGAGACGAAGAAGTAGCAGATCGGAGAAACGATCAGGCCGAGGACGATTGCGCCCATTGGGCCAACGGAACCAGCGGCAGGCGTGACAGCAACCAGACCGGCGATCATGCCGGATGCAGCGCCGAGCATCGAAGCCTTGCCACGCGTGAAGCTTTCAACCAGCGACCATGCCACAATGGCGGCTGCCGTTGCGAGGAAGGTGTTGATTGTGGCGAGAACCGCGCCGCCGGAAGCTTCGAGGTTGGAGCCTGCGTTAAAGCCGAACCAGCCGACCCACAGCATGGCTGCGCCAACGAGCGTCAGTGTCATGGAGTGCGGGGCCATCATGTCCTTGCCATAGCCGGTACGCTTGCCGACCATGATCGCGCCGATAAGACCTGCCACACCGGCATTGATGTGAACGACGGTGCCGCCAGCGAAGTCGAGAGCGCCCATGCCGAAGATCAGGCCGTTCGCGTCCCAGACCATGTGTGCGATCGGGAAGTAGACGAACGTCGCCCACAGGATGGTGAAGAGAATAACGGCGGAGAACTTGATGCGCTCTGCGAATGCACCGATGATCAGCGCCGGGGTGATGGCCGCGAAGGTCATCTGGAAGACGATGAAGGTGTATTCGTAGATCACCACACCTTCGGAGAAGGTTGCCGATGTGCTGTCAAGCGTAACGCCGGAAAGGAAAAGCTTGCCGAAGCCGCCGAAATAGGCGCTGGTGCTGCCGCCGAACGCGAAGGAATAACCATAGATTACCCAGACGAGCATCATGACTGCGCCGACGACGGTGCACTGCATCAGCACGGACAGCATGTTCTTGGCGCGCACGAGGCCACCGTAAAACAGGGCGAGGCCCGGAACGATCATCAATAGAACGAGGATCGTTGCGAGGTACATGAAAGCGGTGTCGGCTTTATCTGGAACAGGTGCCGCAGCCGCAGCTTCAGCCGTCGGTGCTGCCGCTTCCTGCGCAAAAGCGATGACCGGAGCCAGAAGGGCGGCTGTACCGGCGCCAAGCGCGCTGAATTTGGAAATTGTCTTGGATAGCATTGTTTGAAAACTCCCCTGTCAGGCGTGCTTAAAGCGCTTCTGTGTTCGTTTCGCCGGTACGGATGCGCACGGCCTGTTCAATCGAGTAGACGAAAATCTTGCCGTCACCGATCTGGCCGGTCTTGGCTGAAGAAGCAATTGCCTCGACAGCCTTTTCGACGAGATCGGAAGCCACCGCGATTTCGATTTTGAGCTTTGGAAGGAAACTGACGGCATATTCCGTGCCGCGATAAATTTCGGTATGCCCCTTCTGGCGTCCGTAACCTTTAACTTCAGTCACGGTCAGGCCTTGAATGCCGACGGCGGTCAGGGCTTCGCGCACCTCATCCAGCTTGAACGGCTTGATAATGGCCATCACAATTTTCATCTGGTTTCCCATCCTTTGTTTGTCCGGCGCAAGCCAGCTCTCCTCGACGCCGATAGATCAACACCAGCGACTGAGAGCATACATTCAAAGGGCGTGCCAGTTTTTCGCCACAAAATACAAGTTATTGAAAAATAAAGACAATAAATGATTCGACGGAAAATCGTGCAGTTGGCTGCGCGGTAGGCGCTCAAAGATTGAGCGTTTTTTAAAAAATGATGATTATTTAATCATTTGCTCTTTTGCGGATCAGGCCTTCCTGCGCCACTGACGCAATCAGGATACCATCGCGGGTATAGAGGCTACCTCTGGTCAATCCGCGGGCACCGGAAGCACTTGGACTATCCTGTGAATAGAGCAGCCAATCGTCCAAGCGGCAGGGACGGTGAAACCACATCGCATGATCAAGGCTTGCAACCTGTATCGTCGGATCGAATATGGTCGTTCCGTGGGCATACAGCGATGCGTCGAGGAGGGTCATGTCGGAAAGATAGGCAAGGATTGCCGTCTGATAATGCCTATCGTCCGGCACTGAGCCAACAGCCCGCACCCAGATATCCTGATGGGGCTCCAGCTTTTCCTTGGAGAAATAGTGGGTAAGCGAAACCGGACGGATCTCGATGGGTCGCTTGTTCTCCCAATATTTGCGGACCGCCGTTGGTGCCTTGGCAAGGAATGCCTCCCGCATCTGGTCTTCGCTCATCAACTGTTCTGGCTGAGGAACGGCCGGGATTGAGACCTGATGATCGAATCCATCTTCGCCGATCTGGAAAGATGCTGACATGGAGAAAATCGCGTGTCCATGCTGGATCGCGACGATACGGCGTGTGGCGAAGCTTGAACCATCACGGATTCTATCTACCTGATAGATGATTGGCACGCGTGGATCGCCGGGCCGCATGAAATAGGCATGGAGAGAATGAACGTAGCGATCGTCTTTAACCGATCGCTGCGCTGCGACCAGTGCCTGAGCGATAACCTGTCCGCCGAAAACGCGCTGCCCACCGACCTGTGGGCTCGTGCCGCGAAACAGGTTTTCCTCAAGCTTTTCAAGATCGAGCGTGGAAACGAGATTTTCCATGGGGTCTGACAAATCAGATGGGCGCGACATTTCGGCATGCTCCGGCGGTATGAAGACCTAAAAGGTTGGTCTATAGTGCCACGTGTATATTCACAAGAATGCAAAAGAGGACGCTATGCTTGATGTCGTGATCGCCGGTGGTGGATATGTAGGCCTGAGCGTCGCTGTCGCCGTCAAGCAGGCCGCGCCGCATCTTGAAGTGCAGGTGATCGAAGTTGCACCCGAGGACGTCTGGAAGAAGGATGTCCGGGCCTCGGCGATTATCGCTGCGGCGACAAAAATGCTTGAGGTTTTCGGCATCTGGTCCGAGCTTGAACCGGAAGCGCAGCCCATTCACAAGATGATCGTCACCGATTCGAAGACGTCCGATCCGGTGCGTCCGGTCTTCCTGACCTTCGACGGCGATGTCGCGGAAGGTCAGCCTTTTGCGCATATGATCCCCAACGTCGCCATGGTGGGAGCGCTGCGCGGCGTGTGCGAGCGGATCGGCGTGAGCATCCGCCATGGTTTGAGCGTGACCGGTTTCGTCTCCGGTGCCCAGAGCAGTGTCGTAACACTCTCCGATGGTTCTGCCTTTGAGACCCGGCTGCTCGTCGCCTGTGATGGCGTGAAATCCGCATTGCGGGATATGGCGGGCATTAAGACGGTGCATTGGGCATATGATCAGTCCGGGATCGTCACGACCGTGGAGCACGACCGTCCGCATAATGGCTGCGCGGAAGAGCATTTCCTGCCGTCCGGTCCCTTCGCGATACTGCCGCTCAAGGGCAATCGGTCATCGCTGGTGTGGACGGAGCGTACGGCAGACGCCGACAGATTGGTGGCGTCGGACGATCTGGTGTTCGAGGAAGAACTGGAGCGTCGTTTCGGCCATAAACTCGGTGCTGTGCGTCCGGTCGGGCCGCGCCGCGCTTTCCCGCTTGGCCTTACGCTCGCACGCGCTTTCGTTGCTCCACGTCTGGCGCTGGCGGGCGACGCGGCCCATGGTATTCATCCAATTTCTGGACAAGGGCTTAATCTCGGATTCAAGGACGTCGCAGCCTTGGCAGAAACGATCGTCGAAGCGGATCGCCTAGGCCTCGACATAGGGTCAATGAACGTGCTGGAGCGCTACCAGTCCTGGCGGCGGTTCGATACGGTGCGGATGGGTATAACGACGGATGTGCTGAACCGGCTGTTTTCCAACGATGTTGGCCCCATCCGAGTGGCGCGCGACTTCGGCCTTGGAATAGTCGACCGAATCCCCGGCCTCAAAAATTATTTCATAGGTCAGGCGGCGGGGACCAGCGATCCAAACGGACCAAGACTGTTAGCCGGTCAGCCGCTTTAAATCGCGAAATTACGATTCACTATCTGGTAGTTACGCAGATTGGGACGCCCAGATATGGCCGTGAACAAATCCTGAATCATTGAGAGTCAGTGATTCGTCTCCGTTTCGTTCTCACCCTGTTCCGCTGGCGCCATTGATCGGTGTTCTGACGTTCTGGTAGAGGAAATCTGCGCGCCAAGCACGGCTTTCCTGCTTTGCGCCTTGCCTTTGTGCTCGCCGATCGCCATGTGTGAGAAAGGAGAGGGGTGGTGGCAACAATGCTGGCGCTCCTTAAAGTGAGAGTTTCTTCGATTTCGCGGATAGTAGGTTGAATTTTCGCCCCATGATCTTGAGCGGCCGCGGTGTGACGGCCGTTCTAGGACCGACCAATACCGGCAAGACCCATTACGCCATCGAACGCATGGTGGCGCATGGAAGCGCTGTAATCGGTCTGCCGTTGCGCCTTCTCGCCCGCGAGGTCTACACCCGCCTTGTCGAGAAGGTCGGAGCGGCCAATGTGGCGCTGATTACCGGTGAAGAGAAGATATCTCCCCCAAAAGCCAAATATTCCGTTTGTACCGTCGAAGCAATGCCGCGTGAGACGAACGCCGCCTTCGTTGCCATCGATGAAGTGCAGCTCGCAGGCGATCTCGAGCGTGGGCACATCTTCACCGACCGTATCCTGCACCTTCGCGGACGGGAAGAAACGCTGCTTCTTGGCGCTGGCACCATGCGCCCCATTCTCGAACGACTGCTGCCGGGCATCGTTATGGTGGAGCGCCCGCGTCTTTCGCAGCTGTTTTATGCCGGTTCCAAGAAGATTACCCGGTTGCCGCAGCGCACGGCTATCGTCGCGTTTTCCGCCGACGAGGTCTATGCCATTGCCGAACTGGTTCGCAGGCAACGGGGTGGGGCGGCAGTCGTGCTCGGTGCATTGTCACCACGCACGCGAAATGCGCAGGTCGGTCTCTATCAATCGGGCGACGTGGAATATCTGGTGGCTACAGACGCCATCGGCATGGGTCTCAATCTGGATGTCGATCATGTCGCCTTTGCGCAGGACCGCAAGTTCGATGGCTATCAGTTCCGTAATCTGAACCCTGCGGAAATGGGTCAGATTGCTGGTCGCGCCGGTCGCCATCTCAGAGACGGTACATTCGGCGTAACCGGTCGCGTCGATCCCCTCGATGACGAGCTTGTCGAACGCATCGAATCGCATGAGTTCGACCCGGTAAAAGTCCTGCAGTGGCGCACCAAGAACTTCGATTTTTCGTCTATCCGAAATCTTCAGGCGAGCCTCGATGCTGCGCCAACGGTCCAGGGCCTGTCGCGTGCACTGCCCGCCATCGACCAGCAGGCGCTGGAATATCTGTCGCGTTACCCCGAGATCATCGACGTCACAAACTCGGCCGCGCGCGTGGAAAGGTTGTGGGAAGCTTGCGCCTTGCCGGATTATCGCCGCATCGCGCCTGCACAACATGCCGATCTGATTTCGACGCTCTATTTCGATCTCGTCAAACGCGGCACGGTCAATGAAGATTTCATGGCCGAACAGGTGCGCCGCGCCGACCGGACGGATGGCGAGATCGATACGCTTTCTGCAAGGATTGCGCAGATCAGAACATGGACGTATGTATCGAACCGCCCAGGATGGCTTGCCGATCCGACACACTGGCAAGAAAAGACGCGGGAAATCGAAGATCGATTGTCCGATGCTCTACATGAAAGGTTGACGAAACGCTTTGTTGATCGCAGGACATCTGTGCTCATGAGGCGCCTAAGAGAGAATGCGATGCTTGAAGCTGAAATCAGTGTGAATGGTGATGTCTTCGTAGAAGGACATCATGTCGGTCAATTGGCCGGTTTCCGGTTTACGCCGGTTGCGGGTGCCGAAGGGCCAGATGCCAAGGCCGTGCAAGGCGCAGCACAGAAGGCGCTTGCGCTGGAGTATGAGGCTCGCGCCGCGCGTCTTCATGCGAGCGGTAATGGCGATCTCGTCTTGAGCTCGGAAGGGCTGGTGCGCTGGATGGGCGAACCGGTGGCCCGCCTTGCTGCTGGCGACAATATCATGAAGCCACGTGTCATCATTCTTGCGGATGACCAGCTGAGCGGCAATGCGCGTGATCATGCGATTGCCCGCATCGAGCGCTTCGTCAATCACCAGATCGCGACCGTTCTGAAGCCTCTGGACGATATTTCCCGCGCCGAAGACCTTCAGGGCCTGGCAAAGGGTCTGGCTTTCCAGCTGGTCGAAAACCTCGGCATTCTTTTCCGCCGCGATGTTTCGGAAGAAGTAAAGACGCTTGATCAGGATGCGCGCGCTTCCATGCGCCGCTATGGCATCCGTTTCGGCGCGTACCACGTCTTCCTGCCCGCGCTGTTGAAGCCCGCTCCTGCGGAACTGGTTACCCTGCTTTGGGCGCTGAAGAACGATGGTCTAGGCAAACCCGGCTATGGCGACCTCATTCCGGTTCTGGCCGCTGGCCGCACCTCGGTTGTAACCGACCCGAGCTTTGAACGCATGTTCTACAAGCTTGCCGGTTTCCGCTTCCTCGGAAAGCGCGCTGTGCGTATCGACATTCTGGAGCGTCTGGCCGACCTCATCCGTCCGCTTTTGCAGTGGAAGCCCGGCACACAGCCGCGCCCCGAAGGCGCTTATGACGGCCGCCGCTTTACCACGACGACAGCAATGCTTTCGATTCTCGGCGCGACGCTGGACGACATGGAAGAAATCCTCAAGGGCCTCGGATACCGTGCTGATCAGGTAACGGCGGAAGAGGCGACTGCCTTCCTCGCCAGCCAGAGCGGTGATGCTGCTAAGGTGGAAACCGCTGAGGCGGCTCCTGCCGAGGAATCCGCCAACGACGAAGCGGATGCTGCGGAGAACGCCGAGGCTGACGCCTCCAATGAGGCGCCTGCGGAAGAACCTGCCGAAGTGAGGGCGGAGGAACCGAAGACAGAAGAAGCTGCCGCCGAAAACACGGAGCCGAAGCCTGTTCTCCTCTGGCGTCCGGGTGGCCGTAACGACAACCAGCGCAGCGACAACCGTCGTCCGAGCAACCGCGCGCCGAACAATCGCGGCGAAGGCGAGCGTCGTGGCGAAGCTGGCGAGGGCCGTCAGGGTGGCCGTCCGAATTTCAGTCGTGATAGTGATCGCAAGCGTGAGGGCGGACGCCCTGATCGCAACAACAATAACAACCGCAATGAGCGCCATGACCGTGGCGAGCGCAAGGATCGGCCAGAGCGCAATGACCGTGGTGGAAAGCCACAGGGTCAGCAGCGTTTCGAATCCAAGCCACCGCGCAAGGAAAAGCCGATGGATCCGGATTCGCCTTTTGCGAAGCTCGCCGCTCTCAAGGAGCAGTTGAAGAAATAAGCTTATGGGCAACAAGGAACAGCCACAGGAAGCAGGGCGTCAGCGCCTCGACAAGTGGCTGTTCTTTGCCCGTATGGCAAAGTCCCGTTCCATTGCCCAGAACTACATCCAGTCGGGCAACGTCAGGGTGAATGGATTGGCGATCCGCCAGTCCAGCCATTTGGTCAAGGCGGGAGACAAGCTCGAACTGAGTTTTGAGCGGATGGACCGGGTTCTGCTGGTAAAAGCACCTGGGGAGCGCCGCGGGCCTTTCGAGGAAGCCAAGCTTCTCTATGACGACCAGACGCCGCCGCGCGAACCGCGTGAGAGGCTGACGCTTCTGGAGCAGGCCGTACGCATACCCGGCACTGGACGTCCGACCAAGAAAGAGCGCCGTGCGCTCGACAGATTCATCTCGGATAGTGAAGTCGGTAACGATTAGAATAATCGACTAAATTGGGCCGATTTTTCAGGATTGTTTATCCTTGCTATATTGGTTCAAAGGCATTACGTCACTTGCGAAAATGCCCTGTCTGAATTCCGGGCGACGGCTTTGCACCTTAAAGCCCAGCAAACCCGGCCTGCATATTCTGGAGTCCTTCATGACGTATGTCGTGACCGATAATTGCATTCGCTGCAAATATACTGACTGTGTCGAAGTCTGCCCGGTAGACTGCTTCTATGAGGGCGAAAACTTTCTCGCCATCAATCCCGATGAGTGCATTGACTGTGGTGTATGTGAGCCGGAATGTCCCGCCGAGGCTATCAAGCCGGATACGGAGCCAGGCCTCGACAAATGGCTGACCCTCAATGCTGAATATGCGGCGATCTGGCCGAACATTACCGTCAAGCGCGATGCAATGCCGGAAGCCAAAGAGATGGATGGCGTAGAAGGAAAGCTGGAGCTTTATTTCTCTGCGGAACCGGGCAAGGGCGACTGATCCTTCTCATCTAGGGATTTTTGCCTGCATCCTATCCGTTGTTTCGACTGGGAGTTTTGAGTTGACTGGGATTGAGGTTGACCATGCCAGTGGTTTTCATCGTCTTGCCGAACGCCTGTAACGTCCGCGATGAATTCGAAGAGATTTCCCATAACGGCTGTTCCTGGGGCAAATTCGCCTTATGGTATCGTGACAACATGATTCACGAGCCGGGAACAGCATGACCAGCACTGCAATGATCGAAGCCGCACGCCAGCGTATTAGAAACGAGGCCGTGCGAACCCCGTTATTATCGTCACCATTTCTCGACGCCATCGCAGGACGCAAGGTTTTCGTAAAGGCCGAGTGTCTGCAACGGACTGGCTCATTCAAGTTTCGCGGAGGCTGGTCGGCGGTTTCGGGCTTGAATCGGGAGGTGCGCAACAAGGGCGTGATTGCGTTCTCGTCCGGTAATCATGCGCAAGGGGTGGCGCTGGCCGCAAAATTGCACGGGGTCCCAGCCGTCATCATCATGCCGAATGACGCGCCAAAGATCAAAATTGAAAACACGCGAGCCTATGGCGCGGAAGTCGTGCTGTTCGACCGTGCAACGGAAGACCGTGATGCTATCGGTGAAAAGCTCTCTGCCGAGCGTGGCCTCACCTTGATCCGCCCCTTCGATGAGCCACTGGTCATTGCCGGCCAGGGCACAGTCGGGCTGGAAATTGCCGAACAAGCCAAAGAGCTAGACATAGCGGAAGCCGAGGTTCTCGTTCCTTGCGGCGGTGGCGGCTTGACGTCTGGCATCGCTCTGGCGCTGGAAGCCAAAGCGCCGGGACTTACGGTTCGCACCTGCGAGCCGGAAAAATTCGATGATGTGGCCCGTTCGTTGATCTCAGGTAAGATAGAGCGAAACGTCCTTCTTTCTGGGTCTCTGTGCGACGCAATCATCACGCCGCAGCCTGGCGACATTCCCTTCCCTATCATGGCGAACCTATGCGGCGAGGGCGTCGTCGTGACAGAAGACGAAGCTTTGAAGGCAATGGTCCTAGCTTTTCAGTTGCTCAAGATTGTCGTGGAGCCCGGCGGAGCCGTCGCATTGGCAGCCGCGCTTTTCCACGGCGCGAAGCTTCAGTCGGAGACAGTCGTCGTCGTGGCGTCAGGTGGCAACGTTGATACGGATGTCATGGTCTCCGCGCTATCGCGCTTCGCGTAACCGCCGCCCTGAGAGCGCTTTCTTGTTAAATGAGACGTTGAGCCATGGCTGGATGCTTTGGCTACGGCCCGCTGCCCGCGCATCAGTCGATCCCGTTTGAACCAACAGAGCTGTTTCCAATTAACAAAGAGGCGCTCTGGGGAAGTTTATACCCGAGAATAGTCACTGTGAACTCAAACGGGTCTCCGGCGTTGATTCACATTCTTCGGGTAGATCGATGTCTGTTGGGAGGCAGTACACGATCAGGATTTTCCCCGAAGGCGGCATCAAATGGAATTTTATCTCTACTGAAACAATAGGGAATAGCGATATTCTCCAGCTCACAGTGGTTAAGAGATCGGTTGCCGATCATCGTCAACAAGGGAGGGTGCAATGTCTTATTCCAAGGTTGGAAAAGCTAAAGATTTTACGCCGTCATCCGCACCGCATCGCGGTGGCTGGCAATCGACACTTCACACGGCACTCGTCGGTATCTGCTTTGCTTTCGTCGCTGCGGTAATATTCGGCCTGGTGCCCTGATCTCTCCACCCTGGACTTTTCGAACGGCCACCCATGCGGTGGCCTTTTTCGTACCAAACTCCTTTTACGCCTTCAGGTAATCTTCTGTCAGCTCAACCCAGAAAGCCGTACCGACGGGAAGAATGTCGTCGTTGAAGTCGAATTTCGGATGGTGTAGTGGCGGATCATTTTTCGTCCGCTGCGTGCCTAGGAAAAAGTAAGCACCCGGACGCTTTTCCAGCATGTAGGCGAAGTCCTCCGCTCCCATCGAGGCGCGCGGCATCTCGGCAACATTATCTGCACCGGCAAAGCGCCTTGCCAGACCGAAGATGTAATCCGTCTCAGTCTTGTGATTGATCGTCGGGCTGTAACCCCGCTCATAGTCCAGAGTTACGCTCATACCATAGCTTTCTGCCTGCCCTTCCGCGATCAACCGGATACGCTTTTCAAGCTCATTGCGGGCATCCGGGTCGAATGAGCGGATCGTCAGCAACATCTCTGCCGTTTCGGGGATCACGTTACTGGCAATGCCAGCATGAAATGCACCGACCGTAACCACCGTTGGCGTCAATGGATGGATGTTGCGCGAAACGATGGTCTGGAGCGCCATAATGATGCTCGCCCCGGCGACGATCGGATCAAGTGCGCTCTGCGGTTCCGCACCATGACCGCCATAACCGTTGACCGTGATCTTGCATTCGTCGACGGCTGCCATGATCGGTCCCTCGCGCAACGCGAACTGGCCGAAAGGAAGACCCGGATCGTTATGAAGCGCAAAAACCGCATCGCAAGGGAAGCGCTCGAACAAGCCGTCTTCGATCATCATCCGTGCGCCGCCGAAATTTTCTTCGGCGGGTTGGAAGATGAGATTTACCGTGCCGTCGAAATTGCGGCGCTCCGCAATGATCTTTGCTGCGCCCAAAAGCATGGCCGTGTGTCCGTCATGACCGCAGGCATGCATGACGCCGGGGTTTAAGCTGGCGTATTCTGCGCCTGTTTCCTCATGGATCGGCAAGGCATCGATGTCCGCGCGAATTCCAATGCTTCGGTCGCCTGTGCCATTGCGCAGCGTTGCAACCACGCCCGTGCCCGCCAGCCCGCGTGTCACCTCGTATCCCATCGCTTCCAGCCGCGAAGCGATGAAGTCGGATGTGTTGAACTCTGAAAGGCCGATTTCCGGAAAGCGGTGCAGGTGATGACGGATTTCCACTACCTCTGGGATGATGTTGGTCGAGGCGGCAAGGGTTCTGGTCTGTATTGTCATCGTTGTAATTCCGGGTTTTTCTTCGGCGCGCAGCGTCCGAGCATGCTCTATGAGTAGAGAGAAATAGCAGCATTGACGGTTGCTGGTAAGGGCGCGCCTGACGGGCCAGTATTTACGCGCTTGCGCAGGGGCAAAACAGATGGCATGGAACTGAAAACGCCTTGAAACATTCCCAGTCTTCGGGTGCCGTTGTTTAATGCAAACGGATGCTTGAAGATCGATCAGGGGAATGAGAGGGAAGGGCGTGCAGATTTTCGCTGGGGGAGTGCGCGAAATATCGAAGCAATTCAAAGAAGCCGTCTATGCGCTTCACATCGTTACCCATAAACTATTGATTATTATAGCGTGACTTCGCTCGCGCCCAAAAATGCCATGATGTCCGTCAATCAGGTTTAGACAGAACTTCCGTATGCTGGTTCGCGTTGGTTCAGCCAAGGTTCAGAATCAGCAAAATAAAGCTGCCAAGTTATTTGGATTGCGACAAGCAATTCGAAACAAGTACCGGTTAAGACACGCAAAAGCATCTCCATTCAAGGTCCAGAATACGAGCCGATGTCATTTCATATTACCCCGACCGCCGCCGCCCGTGATTCAGAAGCCAAGCAGATCGATCACAACGATTCGATCCGTTCCGTCTATTTCAATATGGACGAGCTGAGAGCTTGCGGAGCAGAGCTTTCCAAATCCGGCGCGGATACGCTGCCAGGCTTTATGGAATTCGATTTCTTCGCGCGCCACCGCGAGAACGAAAAAGAGATCCTCCGGGTTTACCGGACAACGGCTGTCGATGCCGAAAACGGCGCGACGATTACGCCCGCTGCCGAATGGTTGCTCGACAACCACTACGTTATCGAAGAAGCGATACAGGAAGTCCGCCGCGACTTCCCGCGTAAATTCTACCGCCAGCTTCCAACGATGAAGATCGGCAATGTCGAAATCCCGCGCGTGGTGGCGCTGGCATGGCTCTATGTCGCCCACACGCACAGCACCGTGTCACGCGAAAGCCTGACGGCATTGGTCGAGGGTTTCCAGACATCCAAGACGCTCCAGATCGGTGAAATATGGGCTTTGCCCTCCATCACCCGCTTTGTCCTGATCGAAAACCTGCGCCGTATCTCCATTCGCGTTGAGCGTTCGCGCCGCATGCGCCAAAAGGCAAACGAGGTGGTTGACGAGATCATCCGTCTCAACGAAGCAGAACCATCTGCCGAGTTTTTAAAACAGATCGATCCTCTGGTCGATGACCCGACCTTTGCGACACAGTTCCTCTATCGCCTGAGAAACGGTTCCCAGACATCCAACTTCGCACTGAACTGGCTGGAAGAGCGTCTTCACAGTGTGGGCACGGACGCTGAAAACGTGATGATGGCGGAGCATAACCGGCTCGCCTCCGGCAATGTGACGATGGGCAACATCGTTAAGAGCCTGCGCGAAATCGACGATACTGAATGGTCCGTGTGGTTCGAGGACGTGAGCCATATCGACAAGGTTCTTCGCGAACAGACCGATTACGAGACGCTCGATTTCGGTTCACGTAACAATTATCGCAACATGGTGGAGCTGCTCGCACGCCGTTCTCCGAAGACCGAAGTCGAGGTTGCCCAGACGGCCGTCGACATGGTGGCCGAAACCGCTGCTTCGAGCGAGAGCTATCCTCACCAGCCGAATGTCGGCGCATTCCTCGCCGGCGAGCGCCGAGATGAGCTGGAAGAGCGGATTGGCTACAAGCCGCTGCCTTCACAACATGTCGTGCGCTTCATGCGCCGCTTCAGCTGGCTGTCGGTTGCGGCGCCCGTTCTGGCATTGACGGCAATCGTCATGCTGGCGGTTGGCTGGTTCCTGGCCGATGCGGGCATGCCCTGGTATGTCGTGGCGGCATTTCTGCTGATGTTTGCGCTGCCTGCTTCGGAAGGCGCTACCGGCCTCTTCAACACACTCGTCACATTCTTCGTCAAACCGTTCCGCCTTGTCGGCTACGAGTTCAAAACCGGTATACCGGAAGACGCGCGTACTCTGGTTGCCGTGCCCTGCATGCTCACCAGCCGCGACAGCGTGGACGAGATGATCCGCAATCTCGAAGTCCACTATCTCGCCAATCCGCATGGCGAAATTTACTTCTCGCTCATTTCCGACTGGCGCGACGCACAGCTGGAACAGACGCCGGAAGATATCGAGATACTTGAATACGCCAAGCGTGAAATCGCAACACTGTCGGCCCGTTACGCCTTCGATGGCAAGACGAGGTTTTTCCTCCTGCACCGCCGCCGCATCTATAATCCTTCCGAAGAAGCCTGGATGGGTTGGGAGCGCAAGCGCGGCAAGCTGCACGAACTGAACATGCTGCTGCGTGGCGACAAGGACACGACGTTCCTTAACGGTGCCAATATGGTGCCTGAGAACGTCAAATACGTCATGACGCTGGATGCCGATACGCGCCTGATGCGCGATGCCGTCACCAAGCTCGTCGGCAAGATGCACCACCCGATCAACCGTCCTGTGCACGACCCCAAGACAGGTCGCGTCATCAGCGGTTACGGGCTGCTACAGCCGCGCGTGACGCCTTCGCTGACGACCGGCAAGGACGCATCCGTCTTCCAGCGCGTCTTCTCCATTAATCGCGGCATCGACCCTTACGTCTTCACCGTGTCTGATGTGTATCAGGATCTGACGTCCGAAGGCACGTTTACCGGTAAGGGTCTGTATGATGTCGACGCTTTCGAAACGGCTTTGAAGGGCCGGATCGAAGAGAACGCCGTTCTTTCCCACGATCTTCTCGAAGGCTCATTTGCCCGCTGCGCCCTCGTGACGGATGTCGAGCTGGTTGAAGACTTCCCGACCCGCTACGAGGTGGAAGTTTCGCGTCAGCACCGCTGGGCGCGTGGTGACTGGCAGCTTCTTCCTTATATTCTCGATCCGGCACGTGGCGTTACCGCGCTTGGCCGCTGGAAGATGGTCGATAACCTGCGTCGTTCGCTGACACCTATCGCCTGGTTCGTGGCATCGGTGCTCGGCTGGTATTTCATGGACCCGTTCGGCGCGCTGATCTGGCAGATTCTACTGATTTTCACACTGTTTGTCGCTCCAACCATTTCGCTGATGGCAGGCATCGTTCCGCGCTCTACCGATATCGTGCCGCAGGCGCATTTCCACACTATCTGGTCGGAAATCCGCGCCACCAATGCGCAGGTTGCGCTTCGCATCGTCTTTATCGCAGATGGTGCCTGCATGATGGCCGATGCTATCGGACGTTCGCTCTACCGCCTGTTCGTCAGCCGCAAACTGATGCTGGAATGGCGTACCGCCGCCTCCATCCAGTCCAGCGCGCAGGGCAGCATATTCGATTATTACCGCCAGATGTGGCATGCTCCGGTCGTCGCACTTCTTGCGCTTCTGTTTGCCTCGCTGCCGGGTGATAACGCGTTCCTCGTTGGTCTTCCCTTTGCGCTATTGTGGGTCTTTTCCCCGCTCGTTGCGTGGTATGTCAGCCAGTCGGCAGAAACAGAAGATCGCATGTTCGTGTCCGAGCATGTGTCCAGCGAGTTGCGCAAGATCGCCCGTCGTACGTGGCGTTACTACGAAACCTTCGTCACCAAGGACGAACATTACCTACCACCGGATAACTTCCAGGAAACGCCTGAGCCTATCGTCGCCAGCCGCACTTCCCCGACCAATATCGGTGTGTACCTGCTGTCCACCATCTCGGCCCGCCAGTTTGGCTGGATCAGCTTCTCCGACACAGTTGAGCGTCTGGAAAAGACAATCGAGACCGTGGAGAAGATGGAGAAGTATCGTGGTCACCTCTATAACTGGTACCACACAGATACGCTCCAGACGCTTGGCCCCCGATACGTCTCCGCCGTGGATAGTGGTAACCTTGCTGGCCACCTGATCGCGATTTCGTCTGCCTGCCGCCAGTGGGCGGAAGCGCCATCGGCCCACCTTCAGGGTAATCTCGAAGGCATCGGCGATGTCGCAGGCGTGCTGCGTG
The DNA here is from genome assembly GCF_013322225.1 of Agrobacterium larrymoorei. Lineage (GTDB taxonomy): Bacteria > Pseudomonadota > Alphaproteobacteria > Rhizobiales > Rhizobiaceae > Agrobacterium > Agrobacterium larrymoorei_A. The sequence continues at coordinate 143,256 of NZ_JAAMFB010000019.1, read as the reverse complement.
AGAGCCTCAAGGAACTGCCGGACGACCGCAAGAATCTTCGTCCGCTGCACCGTCGTCTGGAAGAGCGTATCCTTGGTTTCTCGAACGCATTGGCATCGGTCAAGCGCGAGCATGAGTTTGCTTCGATCCGCGTCATCAACCTTGCGGTTCTTGCCCGCGATATCCAGAAACTCGCCTCCAACCTCGATGTGGAAGTGAAGTCCGAGCAGAGCGCGGAAGTCACCCGCTGGGCGCAGATGCTGGTGGATTGCTGTGAAGCGCATATTTCCGACAGCGCATTCGATCATGCCACCATCGATCAGTTGCGCGGAAGGCTCGCCTCGCTGCGCGACCGTAGCCGCAATCTCGCATTCTCGATGGATTTCGGCTTCCTTTACCGTAAGGACCGTCGTCTGCTTTCGATCGGTTATCGCGTCGAAAGTCAGGAGTTGGACGAAGCCTGCTACGACCTTCTCGCCTCCGAATGCCGCCTGACATCGCTTTTTGCCATTGCCAAGGGCGATCTGCCGACTGAGCATTGGTATCGCCTCGGCCGTCAGGTCGTGCCAGTCGGCGCGCAAGGCGCCTTGGTGTCCTGGTCCGGCTCGATGTTCGAATATCTGATGCCTCCGCTCGTCATGCAGGAGCGTCAGGGCGGTATCCTGAACCAGACCAACAATCTGATCGTCAAGGAACAGATGAACCACGGCCGTCGCCTCGGCACACCATGGGGCATTTCCGAAGCGGCTTTCAACGCCCGCGATCATAACATGAACTACCAGTACACCAACTTCGGTGTACCGACGCTCGGCCTCAAGCGAGGCCTTGGCCAGAACGCCGTCATCGCACCCTACGCTTCCATTCTGGCGGCGCAGTATGATCCCGATGCAGCTCTGGAAAACCTTGAGAAGCTGCGCAAGCTCGGCGCTCTTGGTCGCTACGGCTTCCATGATGCCGTCGACTTCACGCCGACCCGCGTACCGGATGGCAAGGTCTGCGCGGTGGTCTACAACTACTATGCCCACCATCATGGCATGTCGATTGCCGCTGTCGCCAACGTCGCCTTCGATGGCTTCCTGCGTGAACTCTTCCATGCTGATCCGGTGATCGAAGCTGCCGAACTGCTGTTGCAGGAAAAGGCACCTCGCGAAGTGCCGGTTATGAGCGCCAAGTACGAACCAGAGACCCCTGGCAAGGAGCAGGCTGATCTGCTGCGTGCGGAAATCCGTACCGTGACCGATCCGATGATCCGCGACCGCGATGTCGTTTTCCTGTCCAATGGTCATTACTCGACCATGCTGACTGCGACGGGCGCGGGCTATTCGAAGTGGAATGGGCAGTCCATTTCCCGCTGGAAAGCCGATGCAACTGAAGACCGCTGGGGCACCTTCTTGTTCCTGCGTGACACTGCGACAGGGCAGTGGTGGAGCGCCACCGCTGAACCGCGCGTCGCCGAGGGCGAGAAAACCAAGACCGTCTTCATGGATGACCGTGCGGAGTTCCACAAGACCGTCGGTGACCTGCAAAGTGTGGTCGAATGCATCGTCGCCACTGAACACGATGCTGAAGGCCGTCGCGTGACGCTTCTCAATGTCGGCACGGAAGACCGCTATATCGAAGTCACCTCCTATATGGAGCCGGTCATCGCTAACGAAGACGATGACAATGCGCATCCGCTATTCTCGCGCATGTTCGTTCAGACGGAAATCGGCAAGCGCGGCGATGTGATCCGCGCCTGGCGCAACAAGCGTTCCCCGAGCGAACCCGGCACCGTCATCGCTCATCTGGCCGCTGACAACGCTGGTTCCTCACGCTCCACCGAGTATGAAACCGACCGTGCGAAGTTCATTGGACGGGGGCGTTCGCTTGCCGAAGCTGCTGCTTTCGACCCAGGCGCTACGCTCTCGAGTGCGGACGGCTTCACGCTCGATCCGATCCTGTCACTGCGTCGCGTCGTGCGCGTTCCGGCGGGCAAAAAGGTCAGCGTCATCTTCTGGACGATTGCTGCTCCCAACCGCGAAGACGTCGACAAGGCGATTGATCGCTATCGCCACCCTGACGCCTTCGCGCATGAGCTGGTTCATGCATGGACCCGCACACAGGTGCAGATGCGCCATGTCGGCGTTACCTCGCAGCAGGCCGCCGCCTTCCAGCATCTGGCCCGCTATCTGGTCTATCCGGACATGCACCTGCGTGCCGACGCGGATACGCTGAAGACCGGCCTGGCCTCCCAGCGCTCCCTTTGGCCGCTGGCGATCTCGGGCGACTTCCCGATCTTCGCGCTGCGCATCAACGACGACATGGATATGGACATTGCGCGCGAAGCGCTGAGTGCCCACGAATATCTACGCTCTCGCGGCGTGATCTTCGATCTCGTCATCGTTAACGAACGCGCGGCATCCTACGCGCAGGACATGCAGCACGCCCTGGATCACATCTCTGAAGGCCAGCGCCGCATCAACCCGGCAGATGGCGGCAGACCGCATGTCTTTTCCGTCCGTCGTGACTTGATGGATGAGGAAACATGGGCTGCGCTGCTTGCTGCCTCACGTGTCGTTCTTCACGTGCGCAACGGCAAGATTGTCGATCAGGTCAACCGTGCGGTGTCCCTGTTCGCCGCCCATCGTGGGCCGGATAGCAACAACGTCTCGCAGGCTCGTATCCCGGCACCTGCCTATCCGGTTGCGGATCCTGTCGAAGATGCAAACGATCTCGATTTCTGGAACGGCTTCGGCGGCTTCACGAAGGATGGTCGTGAATATGTGGTGCGTCTCAACCGTGGCCAGTCCACGCCGCACCCATGGATCAACGTCATCTCCAACGAAAACTTCGGCTTCCATATCTCAGCGGAAGGTGCGGGCTTCACATGGAGCCGGAACTCTCGCGACTATCAGTTGACGCCATGGAGCAACGACCCGGTCACCAATCGTCCGGGTGAGGCGATCTATGTTGCCGATGCTGAAAGTGGCAAGATTCACTCGCCCTTTGCAGCAATCGGCAGGCATCCTGAAGCTGCATTCGAAACCCGTCATGGTCTAGGCTACTCTACTTTTAGAAGCGTAGATGATGGTCTCGATATCGAAGTCACGCAGACCGTGGATCGCGAAAAGCCCGTCAAGCTTTCACGCCTGACGATCCGTAACATTGGTAATCAGAACCGCCGCCTCAAGGCCTACGGTTATGTAGAATGGGTTCTGGGCAACAATCCGCAGAAATCTGCACCGTTCATCCTCAGCACGCATGATGAGGAAACGGGTGCGCTGTTTGCATCCAACCCCTACAGCATCGACTATAATCAGAGAGCTTCATTCCTCTCCCTCGACGCGCCCGCGACCGGTTTCACTACCAGCAAACGGGAATTCATCGGTCGCTACGGCTCGGTTCACGCGCCGCAGGCGGTGGTTTCCGGCACGGCTCTCTCGGGGACGACCGAACTCGATGGCGGACCCTGTGCGGCATTGATGCAGGAAATCCATCTGAAACCGGGTGAAGAACGGCATGTGCTGTTCTATCTCGGGGACTGCGATACGGCGGAAGAAGCCCGCGCGCTGGTGAAAGACATTCGCGCCGTGGATTTCGACACCGTGCTTCAGGCCAACAAGGATTACTGGACTGGCTTCACCGGCCAGCTTCAGGTTTCAACGCCCGATGCCGGTTTCAACCACATGGTCAATGGCTGGCTGCCATATCAGGCGCTTGCATGCCGTATTCTTGCGCGCACGGCCTTCTATCAGTCGAGCGGCGCCTTCGGCTTCCGCGACCAGTTGCAAGATACGCTGGCGTTCCTGCTTTACCAGCCGGAGCTTGCCCGCAAGCAGATCATTCGTGCGGCTGGCCGTCAGTTCCCTGAGGGCGATGTGCAGCACTGGTGGTTGCCGCTAACGGGTGCTGGTGTTCGCACCACCATCTCCGATGACGTGGTGTGGCTCGCCTATGCGGCGCATCAGTACGTCGCCGCCACAGGCGACAAAGCGATCCTCGATGAAGAAATCCCGTTCCTCAAGGGCGCCGCATTGATGCCCGGTCAGCACGACGCCTTCTTCCAGCCGGAAACGAGCGACAGGTCCGTCAGCCTTTATGAGCATGCGGCACTGGCACTCGATCTCGCCATCCATCGCACCGGCGAAAACGGCCTGCCGCTGATCCTCGGCGGAGACTGGAACGACGGCATGAACCGCGTTGGCGTTGCGGGCAAGGGCACGAGCGTCTGGCTCGGCTGGCTCCTGTCCGGCACGCTGCGCGACTTCATCGCCATTGCAGAAGAACGCCGCGATCTCAACCGTGTTGAAAAGTGGAAGACGCACCGCGACAAGCTGCGCGCAGCACTGGAAACCGCTGGTTGGGATGGTGACTATTATCGCCGTGGCTACTTCGATGATGGTACGCCGCTGGGCTCCATCACCAGTGAGGAATGCCGCATCGATTCGCTCGGTCAGAGCTGGAGCGTGCTTTCCGGCGAAGGCGAGGAAGATCGCTCGCAGCAGGCCATGAACGCGGTCATGAAGGATCTGGTAGACGAGAAGACCGGTATCATCCGTCTCTTCACGCCGCCGTTCAGCAAGGCCCCGCATGATCCGGGCTACATCAAGGGCTATCCGCCGGGCGTCCGTGAGAATGGTGGCCAGTACACTCACGCAGCGACATGGGTCGTTCTGGCGCTGGCCAAGCTGGGCCGCAGCGAAGATGCATGGAAATGCTTCTCCCTGCTGAACCCGGTCAACCACGCCTTGGATCGCCAGTCTTCCGAGATCTACCGTGTAGAGCCTTACGTCGTGACGGCTGACGTCTATGGCGAAAATGCCTATGCGGGCCGTGGTGGCTGGAGCTGGTACACAGGCTCTGCTGGCTGGCTCTACCGTGCGGCGGTTGAAGGTATTCTCGGCATCACCCGCATCGACGGCAAGCTGCACATTGCGCCGTCGCTGCCGCAAGACTGGGATGGCTTCTCGGCCACAATTACGCTCGAAGGCAAGCCGCGTGAGGTCGTCGTCAAGCGTACAGCCGGCACGCCGGATATCGCCGTAACCCTAGATGGTAAGCCGCTCACCGGTACGGATCGCGCCATTCCGTTTGATTGATGAGAACGGGCGGTCCGCTGCCCTTCAACGCAAATAAAAAAAGCCACGGAGCCGAAAGACTCCGTGGCTTTTTCTTTTCCAGATTTCTTCGGTTCAGCGCGTGCCGAAAATCGCCGACCCGACGCGCACGCTCGTTGCGCCAAACTCGATAGCAGTTTCGAAATCGCCGGACATGCCCATGGAGAGTTTTTTAACGCCGCATTCCTTTGCGAGCTTCGCCAGAAGAGCAAAATGCGGGCCGGGGTTCTCGTCCGCGGGCGGAATGCACATCAGTCCCTCGACATCGAGCTTCAGTTCTTCGCGGCACATCCCTACAAACGCCGCCGTTTCACGAGGATCGATCCCAGCCTTTTGCGGCTCCAGCCCTGTATTGACCTGAACATAGAAACGCAAACTTCTCGCCTGCTTTGCGCATTCCTCTGCTAGCGCCCGGGCAATTTTTTCGCGATCGACAGTCTCGATGACATCAAACAGCGCCACCGCATCCGCCGCCTTGTTGGATTGCAGAGGTCCGATCAGGTGAAGTTCGATATCTGGCGTCTTCTTTTTCAAGGTTGGCCATTTGCCCTGTGCTTCCTGTACGCGGTTCTCACCGAAGACACGTTGGCCACAATCGATCACCGGCTGGATGGCATCCATCTCAAATGTTTTCGATACGGCGACCAGATTGACATCCGCAGGTTCACGACCCGCCTTCTCAGCCGTCATTGCGATCCGTTGTCTGACCTCTTCAAGACGTGCTTCGATTTCCATGGGAAAGACCTTCGTTTGAATGCGATAGGAGGCTACCTAAACACGCTTCGCCTTGATGCCAAGCGCGATTGTCACCATTTGAGCGCGGTAGCGTGAAGATTACGCCGCGAAACCCCGCCCAAACTTGACGCATGGGTCGTTTCATGGTGAAGGTCAGCGCAAATTTACCCCTCGATACCCGGATTTCAGAAGTATGGCCATCGAACGTTATAATCCTCGCGACGCCGAGCCGCGCTGGCAGCAGCAATGGAACGAAGACAAGGTCTTCGTGACGGACAACAGCGACGCCCGTGAGAAATATTACGTTCTAGAGATGTTCCCGTATCCTTCGGGCCGCATCCATATGGGTCATGTGCGCAACTATGCCATGGGCGATGTCGTCGCTCGTTATAAGCGCGCACGCGGCTATAATGTTCTGCACCCCATGGGCTGGGATGCCTTCGGTATGCCCGCAGAAAACGCCGCGATGCAGAACAAGGTCCACCCCAAGGACTGGACCTACCAGAACATCGCCACAATGCGCAATCAGCTGAAGTCCATGGGCTTGTCTCTGGACTGGACGCGCGAATTCGCGACCTGCGATGTGGATTATTACCACCGCCAGCAGTCGCTGTTCATCGACTTCATGGAAAAAGGTCTGGTTTACCGCAAGCAGTCCAAGGTAAACTGGGATCCGGTCGATCACACGGTTCTGGCAAACGAACAGGTTATCGACGGTCGCGGCTGGCGCTCCGGTGCGCTGGTCGAACAGCGTGAACTGACGCAATGGTTCTTCCGCATCACCGATTTCAGCCAGGATTTGCTGGATTCGCTGGATGAGCTGGACCAGTGGCCGGAAAAAGTCCGCCTGATGCAGAAGAACTGGATCGGCAAGTCCGAAGGACTGTCTTTGCGCTGGCAGACGGTTGCCGCAACGGCACCTGCCGGTTTCGACGATATCACCGTCTACACGACACGCCCGGACACGCTTTTCGGCGCATCTTTCCTCGCCATTGCCGCTGACCATCCGTTGGCAAAGGCTCTGTCAGATAAGAATGCAGGAATTGCCGAGTTCTGCGACGAATGCCGTCGTCAGGGTACGTCTCTCGCTGCGCTGGAAACGGCTGAGAAAAAGGGGCTGGACACCGGCGTCAAGGTCAAGCATCCGCTCGATTCATCCTGGGAGCTGCCGGTCTATATCGCCAACTTCGTCTTGATGGATTACGGCACCGGCGCAATCTTCGGTTGCCCGTCCGGCGACCAGCGCGATCTGGATTTCGCCCGTAAATACGGCCTGCCGGTCGTGCCGGTCGTCATGCCGGAAGATGGCGATGCGGAGACCTTCGCTGTGGGCGATACCGCCTATGTCGATGACGGCATCATGATCAATTCGCAGTTCCTGAACGGCATGAAGACGACGGATGCTTTCGAAGCCGTCGTCACCAAGCTGTCCGCTCAGACGCTGGGCAGCGAACCGCAGGCCGAGCGTAAGGTCAATTTCCGTCTGCGCGACTGGGGTATTTCGCGCCAGCGCTATTGGGGCTGCCCGATACCGGTCATCCATTGCGAAGTCTGCGGTGTGGTGCCGGTTCCGAAGAAGGATCTGCCGGTCAAGCTGCCGGATGACGTCACCTTCGACGTACCCGGTAACCCGCTGGATCGCCACGCGACCTGGCGTCATGTCGCTTGCCCGCAATGTGGGCACGATGCACGTCGCGAAACTGACACCATGGATACGTTCGTGGATTCCAGCTGGTATTTCGCCCGCTTTACCGCGCCATGGGAAGATCAGCCGACCGACCCGAAGGTCGCCAATCGCTGGCTGCCTGTCGACCAGTATATTGGCGGTATCGAACATGCGATCCTGCATCTGCTCTATTCCCGTTTCTTCACCCGCGCGATGAAGGAAACCGGCCATGTGGACGTGAAGGAGCCCTTCAAGGGCCTGTTTACGCAGGGCATGGTGGTTCACGAAACCTACCGCCTCGGCGAAGGCCAGAACGGCCAGTGGGTTGTGCCTGCTGAAATCCGCATCGAGGAAGTGGATGGCAAGCGCCGCGCCTTCATGCTGGAGGGCGGCGAGGAAGTCGCCATTGGCTCCATCGAGAAGATGTCGAAGTCGAAGAAGAACGTTGTCGATCCAGACGATATCATCGCGTCTTACGGTGCCGATACAGCCCGCTTCTTTGTGCTCTCCGACAGCCCGCCAGATCGGGATGTCATCTGGTCGGAAGCGGGTGTCGAAGGTGCTCATCGCTTCGTCCAGCGTGTCTGGCGCATCATCGGCGAAGCTGCCGAAGAGCTGAAGAGTGTCAAAGCTGCTGCGGCAACGGAAGGCGAAGGTCTTGCCGTTTCCAAGGCCGCGCACAAGACGCTGAAGGCCGTTCAGGACGATCTGGACAAGCTGGCCTTCAACAAGGCGATTGCCCGCATCTACGAATTCGTCAACACGATTGCTGGACCTCTGGCGGAAATCGCCAATGGTGGAAAGACAGACGATGTGAAGGCGGCTTCTCGCGAAGCGGTGGAAATCCTCATCCGCCTGATAGCGCCGATGACACCGCATTTGGCAGAAGAATGCTGGAAGGTTCTGGGCAACACGGGTCTGGTTGCAAAAAGCGCATGGCCGAACTTCGTACCCGCGCTTTGCGAGGAGAACGATGTCGTGCTCCCTATCCAGATCAACGGTAAGAAGCGTGGCGAATTGACAATCGCGCGCGATGCGGATCAAAATGCCGTCCGCGCCGCAGTGCTGGAACTGGACGCCGTGAAAGCGGCGTTGGCCGGCTCCCAGCCGAAGAAAATCATCGTGGTTCCACAAAGGATTGTGAACATTGTTGTCTGACGCCAATTCCAGATGGGGCCGCATAGCAGCCACAATTTCAGTCGTTCTGTTCGCAGGTATTCTTGCTGGTTGTCAGGTGCGCCCGCTTTACGGCGTTGCCTCGGGTACCCGTGAGAAGCTTGCCTCCGTCAACTTCTCGACGGCCAATGATCGCATCACGCAGGAAGTGCGCAACCACTTGGTATTCCTGGCTTATGGCGGGGAAGGTGCGCCGCTCAGGAAGGATTACGAAGTCAAGCTGGTTGTCACCTCCAGCGCGACGACCACGGAAGTCACCAACGATACCAATCTGTCTGTCGGCAGAAGCAACTATGACGGCCCTTATCCGGGTCGCGTGACGATGACTGGCAAATATGTACTGACGCGCATTTCCGACGGTCAGGTGCTGCGTTCAGCCACCCGCGTCGTCACGGCGATGCTCGATCTTCCGCAGCAGGAATTTGCGAAGATTCGTGCCGTGCGCGATGGCGAAAACCGTGCCGCCCGTGAGTTGGCCGAGATCATCCGCACGGATATTGCCGCCACGCTCAGCCGCTAAGCTGTTGTCATGACGGAAATCAAATCCCACGAGTTCGAACGCTTCGCCGAAAGACCGGCGGAGCGTTTTCGTATTTTCGTTCTTTACGGTCCCGACCGTGGGCTTGTGTCGGAACGGGCGGCAATCATTGCCTCCAGGACTGGGATCGATCCGAACGACGCCTTTGCCAGCCTCAAACTCACCGTTTCCGATTTGCAGGGCGATCCCGGTCGTTTGCTGGATGAAGTGAACGCCATTGGCCTTTTCGGTGGCGAAAAGCTGGTTTGGGTGAAGGGCGCTGCCAATGAAAAAGCATTGGTGGATGCGCTGCAGATACTCTCCGAAAATCCGCCGGAATCGAGCTTCCTCATCATCGAGGCGGGGGATATCAAGAAAGGCACGGGTCTTCGCAAGATCGCCGAACCATCACGGGCCGTTGCCGCCATCCCCTGTTATGCCGATGACGCTCGTGCGCTCAACGCCTTGATCGATCACGAACTGGCAGAGGAAAGTCTTCGCATCGCCCCAGCCGCTCGCACGCGGCTGATCGAATCGCTTGGCGGCGACCGGATCGCGTCGCGCAACGAGGTCAGAAAGCTGGCGCTCTATTGCCGCGGCCGCGATGTGATCGAAGAAGACGATGTGATGGCAATCATTGGCGACGCCAGCGCGGTTTCGGCGGATGATGCCGTGGACGCCATTCTGAAAGGCGACCGCAACGCATTCTTTCATGCCACGCAAAAGATCATCTCCTCCAAGACGCCGATCTTTCTGGTGCTTCAGGGGTGTTTGCGCCAGTTTCAGTTGCTGGACCAGATGCGCGCCGAAATGGATGAGAAGAAGTTGCAGGCCGGTCAGGTCATGCAGACACTCGGACGCGGCATTCATTTCCGCCGCAAGCCGGTGATCGAACGTGCGTTACGCACATGGCAGCCAGCGGCGATAGCAAGAGAAATGAACCGCTTGCAGGCCGCAATTCTGCAAAGCCGCCAGCGGCAAAGTCTGGAAGAAAGCGTTGCCCTGCTGACGCTTCTGGCGACCACGCTTCAGGCAGGTCGCGGTCAGTAATCCCCGTTTACTTTCAAGCCGACAGTTCCGCTGGACAGCCAATCATTCGGGATAGCTGGACGCTATCCATGCTGATTACAAAAAAATCCCCGGACCATGCCGGGGATTTTCGTTTCTGTTGGTCATCAGGCCAGCGTGTAAGCGGTCTTGACCGTGGTGAAGAACTCGTTGGCATATTTGCCCTGTTCGCGCGGGCCAAAAGAAGAAGCCTTGCGTCCGCCGAACGGTACGTGGAAATCCACGCCAGCGGTCGGCAGGTTGACCATGACCATGCCAGCTTCGGCATTGCGCTTGAAGTGGGTCGCATGCTTGAGGCTGGTGGTGGCGATGCCGGAGGACAGGCCGAATGGCGTGTCGTTGGCAACGGCCAGAGCCTCATCATAATCCTTCACGCGGATGACAGCGGCAACAGGTCCGAAGATTTCTTCCTGCGAGATGCGCATGTCATTGGTTGCTTCGGTAAACAGCGTCGGCTGAAGGAAGAAGCCGGGGGTGCCGCGCTCCAGAACTTCGCCGCCAAAGGCAAGCTTTGCGCCTTCCTTCTTGCCGATCTCGATGTAGTCGGTGTCCTGCTTCAGCTGCTTTTCATCAACGACTGGACCGACATGGGTTTCCTTGTCCAGCGCGTGGCCGACATTGATCTTGGCAAGACGTTCGGACAATGCCGCAACGAACTTGTCGTGGATGCCCTCTGTGACGATGATACGCGAGGATGCCGTGCAGCGCTGGCCGGTGGAGTAGAAGCCGGAATTGGCGGCGGCTTCAACGGCAACACCGAGATCGGCGTCATCCAGAACGACGAAGGGGTTCTTGCCACCCATTTCCAGCTGGAATTTGCGGTTGAACGGCAGGGACGATGCAGCAACGCGCTGGCCGGTGCCGGTGGAGCCGGTGAAGGTGATGCCAGCGAGATCCTTGCTGTCGAGCATGGCCTGACCAACGACCGAGCCGCGACCCATGACGAGGTTCAGCACGCCTTTCGGCAGACCCGCGCGATGCAGGATATCGACGATGGCCCAGGAGCAGCCCGGAACCAGATCGGCAGGCTTGAAGACGACAGTGTTTCCGTAGCAAAGAGCAGGCGCAATCTTCCATGCCGGAATAGCAATTGGGAAGTTCCACGGCGTGATGATGCCGATGACGCCGAGCGGCTCGCGGGTGATTTCAACGCCGATATTGGGGCGTGCAGACGGAATGACTTCGCCTGCCAGACGAAGCGCTTCGCCAGCGAAGAAATCGAAAATCTGGGCGGCGCGGATGGTTTCGCCAATACCCTCGGCCAGAACCTTGCCTTCTTCACGGGCCAGAAGAGCGCCGAGTTCTTCCTTGCGGGCAAGGATTTCGTCGGCGGTCTTTTTCAGGATCGCGTGGCGTTCCAGAATGCCGGAGCGCGACCATGCGGGAAAGGCAGCCTTGGCAGCGGCAATCGCCTGCTTGGCGTCGTCAGCAGAGGCCTGTGCGTAAAGGCCAACGACCTCGTTTGTGTCGGACGGATTGATGTTCTTCGAAGTTTCGGCTCCGATCCACTCGCCGCCGATGAGGTTCTGATGGATGGTCATGGACATGCTCCCTTTGATGCTGAGGCAAACGTCTATGCGCCGCCCCGCTTCTTATGAAAAGACCTTTCGGTCATGGAATTATGACGCTGCGCAGAGAATGTGCGCAGCAAAGCCGGGGCGACCATATGTCATATTATGTCTTGGCGAAAGTCACCATACGACGAGTTTGGCAGAATCTTTTATGCCGGTTTCTGGCGGTTGTTCAGCTTCTCGAGATACAGCAGAATACCGCTGTGATCCACGTCCGCACCACCATCGCTGACGAAGTCGTCGAACTCGCGAGTTACCTGCTGCGTGAGTGGCAGCGTCAGTGCCAGATCTTCCGCCGTTGCCAATACGCCATTCAGGTCTTTCAGTTGGAATTTCGATGGGCCGCCCGGTACGAAGTCGCGCTTGACCATGCGTTCGCCATGCAATTCGAGAATGCGGCTTTCGGCAAAGCCGCCGCGGATGGCGTTGCGGAAACCTTCCCGCGATGCCCCTCCTGCTTCGACCAGCATCATGGCTTCAGCCACGGCCCCGATTGTGATCGCGACGATCTGCTGGTTGGCGAGTTTGCAGAGTTGCCCCGCACCGGAAGGGCCGACATAGGTCAGTCTGCCCATCGCGGAGAAAATATCCGCAAGGCTGTTGACGATAGCCTCGTCGCCGCCCGCCATGATCGCCAGTGTTCCGGCCGTTGCACCCGGCACGCCACCTGACACCGGAGCATCCAGGTGATGGACGCCGAGCGCTCCAAGTTTTGCCGAGTGGTCGCGTGCAATCGGTGGAGCGATAGAGCTGCTATCGATGACGACGGCGCCCTTGCCGAGCGCTGCCGCCACGCCCATTTCGAACAAAACTTCCCCCACTGCCTTGCCGTTGCTCAACATGGTGATGACGACATCTGCGCCCTGGGCGGCCTCTGCCGGAGAATTGGCGAGCACCGCTCCATCGGCAACAAGCGCCTGCGCCTTCTCGGTGCTTCGGTTCCAGACCCGCACGGCAAAGCCGGCCTTTAGAAGATTACGCGCCATCGGCCCGCCCATCAGGCCGGTTCCAATGAAGGCGATGGTCCATTTAGATGCGGATCCGGTCATTTCAGCGAACCTCCCAATTCATCCTCGATATGAACCTTGATAATATCTTCGAATGAGCTTTCCGATGTAAAGCCGAGGTCTCGGGCGCGTTTGGCTTCAAAGCCCGGAGCCCAGCCTTCGCACATGCGCATGATCATTTCGTTCGGCTCGCGGCGGATCAGCGACACTGCCTTGTCTCCAGCGACTTTGCGAAGAGCTTCGATCTGCTCGCCAACGGTTGCGCTCAGGCCAGGCATGGAAAGATTGCGACGCGGGCCGACTTTTTCCATGTCGATCGTCGCGCCGTGCAAAAGGAAGCCAACCGCGGAACGCGGCGAGGTATGCCAGTGGCGAATGCTTTCTGGCACTGGCAAGACTGCTTCCTGGCCGACCAGCGGTTCGCGCAGAATATTGGAGAAAAAGCCGGACGCTGCGGCATTTGGCTTGCCGGGGCGAATACAGATGGTGGGCAGGCGAATGCCGATGCCTCCGAAGAAACCGCGGCGGCTGTAATCTGACAGCAGCAATTCGCAGATCGCCTTCTGCGTGCCATAACTGGTGAGCGGCGTGGTATGGAATTCGTCCGGGATAGGGTAAGGCAGCGGTGCGCCGAACACGGCGATCGACGAGGTAAAGACCACGCGGGGCGTATAGCCATCCTGATCATGCGCCAGACGAATCGCATCAAAGAGATAGCGGGTACCATCCAGATTGATGCGATATCCCTTGTCGAAATCCAGCTCCGCTTCTCCAGAGACGATAGCGGCCAGATGAAAAATGACATCCGGGCGTCCGCTTACCAGCTTTTCCGCTTCACCGGGGGCCGAAAGATCAGCAGCGCGTGCATCGACCGTACCTGAAAAGCCTTCGGGACGTTCCGGCTCAAAAATGTCGATCAGCGTGAATTTTTCAATGCTGAGCCCATTAAGACCGCCATCTTTCACAAGCTTTTGGGTCAATTTGCGCCCAACCATGCCAGCTGCGCCGATGATTGCGATATGCATGCGTATTCCTCCGCTTCCGTGATGGTAGGAAAACTGGACCGCCAAAAACGCTCGGATCAAGTTTTATCTTGTAGGGTTGTCTGATAACCTTATATCGTCTCCGTTGAAACAGTTTTTTCAAAAGAGATGATGAAGTTCGCTTCAGAGTAGAGAGGGGCGGCATGCCTGACGTGGCGGAGAGTTTATTGGAAGGTCTGCGGCTTTCGCTGAGAAAATATCTCGGTGCTGCAATGGTGATGACCGATGACGAAGATATGGTGCGCTACTGCCGCGACTGGCATGGTGATGTTGTCACCACGGCGGTTGCGGTTCTTCGTCCTCGCTCGGTCGTAGAAGTGTCCGCTGCCGTGCGGGCTTGCGCTGAGCTGAAGCTTTCGATCATCCCGCAAGGAGGAAATACCGGCCTCGTCCTGGGCGGCATCCCTGATGCTCCGACAAGGCAGGTCATTATCAGCCTCGAGCGTATGAACGCAGTGCGGGCAATCGATGCGGATGATTTTTCCGCCGTCGTGGAAGCGGGCTGTGTTCTTTCCGAGTTCAAGGACAAGGTGCAGGAACAGGGCATGTTCTTCCCGCTATCGCTCGGCGCTCAGGGTTCCTGCCGTATCGGCGGTAATGTGTCTACCAATGCAGGAGGCATCAATGTTTTGCGCTACGGCATGACGCGCGAACTGGTGCTGGGGCTTGAAGTCGTTCTGCCGGATGGGACGATCTGGAATGGTCTTTCAACATTGCGCAAGGACAATCGGGGCATCGATCTGAAGCAGCTTTTTATCGGCGCGGAAGGCACGCTCGGCATCATCACGGCGGTATCGGTCAAGCTCTACCCGAACCCCGAGCATGTCGAAACGGCGCTGCTCGGTTTGAATTCGCTGGATGATGCGATCAAGCTCTACCGGCGCGCGCGCCGCGACTGCTGCGACCTGATGTCGGCCTTCGAGTTCATGCCCCCCGTTGCCTTTACCCTTGCCATGGAAGCTATTGCCGATCTGAAAATGCCGATTGCAGCGGACTATCCCGCCTATGTGCTGATGGAGATTTCGGGCTCCGGTCTGGTCGATACTGCCGATCTCATGGGGCGTTTCCTCGAAGGCGTGATGGAGGAGGGGTTGGTGCTGGATGGCGTTATTGCTTCGTCCCAGGCTCAAGCCCGGTCGCTTTGGCTTTTTCGCGAAGGCATGAATGAGGGGCAGGCGTTGCGTGGTTCGCATATGCGCACGGATATTTCCGTACCGCTTTCCAAGCTTGCCGAATTTGTTGCCGAAGCCGAAGCCGAACTCGCATCCAGGCTACCGGAATGTCTGGCCGTTTCCTACGGCCACGTCGGAGATGGCAATGTGCATCTGAACGTCCTGCCGCCGAACGGCGGCACGCGTGAACAGCGCGACGCCTATATCTACAAATCGAAGGTAATCGTGAACGACGTGCTGGACCGCTACGCCGGAAGCATCAGCGCCGAACACGGTATTGGTCGCCTCAAGCGCGACGATTTCGAAGCACGTCTGACGGACGTTCAAAGGCAGATGATTCTCGGATTGAAAAAGGCTTTCGACCCGGGGCTTAGGATGAATCCCGGTTGCCAGATCAGTGTGCAAACCGTTAGCTAGATCAAGTAGAGATGCGGGCGATCAGGCGCATCTCTATCATTGGGGGCATCATGACGCTGGAATTCAACCAGATACATCGTAACGATCATCTGCCGGGAAGGATTGCGGCTGAGATTGCGCGTGAAATTCATGACGCCAAGCTTGCGCCCGGTGACAAGCTGCCGACGGAACATGTCCTGTCCAAGACTTTCGGTGTCAGCCGCTCGGTCATTCGCGAGGCAATCGCGCAACTGCGAAACGAGGGTGTCGTGGAAACGCGGCAGGGCGTGGGTGCTTTCGTAACTGATCCGCGCCAGCGCGTTTCTATCCGGGTCGAGCGTTCCAAGCTCAACGATCCCGATAACTTCCGTAATCTGTTCCAACTCCGCATGCCGCTTGAAATCGAGGCTGCGGGCCTTGCCGCGGTTCATCGCTCACCCGCCCAGTTGAAAAAGCTGCAAGCGGCACTGGAGCGTATGCGAAACACGCCGGAATGGGAAAAGGATGGCGTTGCCGCTGATCTCGATTTTCATCGCACATTGGCTGAAGCCACGCAGAACGACTACTTTCTGATGTTCCTCGGTTTCATCGCAGAGCGGATAAGCTCGGCGATCAATATCGCTTTCTCCCGCGCAGTGTTTGGGGAAATTCTGGATGTTACCATCGCCGAACATGTGGCGATATACGAAGCCGTTGCAAAGGGCGATGCTGTAGCCGCGCGCCAAGCCATGCGCGCACATTTGTTGGGCGCAGCGCGAAGAGTTAATCTTGAAGTTGAAACCTATGAGTAAATCAGACTTCATCTTCACCGAAGCTTGATTATGGGTTGCAGCCGTCCCCATTGAAATCAAAGGGTAAGACTGGACTATTCCAGCGACGCAGATTATGAGATGAACATACTCAGGTTGTCTGATATTCAGACAATATGGCAATTGCGGAGGTGGCGATTGTCGGGAGAGTGCCAGGAGGAGGAGTAAGACATGGCTGCTGCCAGAACCGTCGACGCATCATCGATTTTGCCTGATGATCATCAAGATGCACTCTTGATCGGTCGTGTCTGGTCAAAGTCGGAAGACGGCCCATGTCCTGTCATCCTCAAGGACGGCGTTCTCTACGATCTCTCAAAACTTGCGCCTACTGTCTCCGAAATTCTCGAACAGCAGGATCTCGTTGAGCGCCTGGCCTCCGTCTCGAGCTTCGTCGCGCTTGGTACCTTGGATGCGTTTCTGGATGAATCTGCGGGCGAGCTTCTCGCGCCGAACGACATCCAGGCGGTGAAGGCGGCGGGCGTGACTTTTGCCGACAGCATGCTTGAGCGTGTCATAGAAGAGCAGGCCAAGGGCGACCCGCTGCGTGCGCAGGAAATCCGCTCGCGACTGGCGCCGGTTCTTGGCGATAGCCTCAAGGGTCTGGAGGCGGGCTCGGAGAAAGCCGCCGAAGTCAAAAAGCTTCTTCAGGAGATGGGGCTTTGGTCTCAGTATCTGGAAGTCGGCATTGGCCCTGACGCTGAAATCTTCTCCAAGGCGCAGCCCATGTCATCGGTGGGATGCGGTGCGTTGATCGGGATTCATCCGAAATCGCAATGGAATAATCCTGAGCCTGAAGTCGTGCTCGCCGTCACCTCCAATGGCCGTATCGTCGGTGCTGCGCTCGGCAACGACGTGAACCTCCGGGATTTCGAAGGTCGTTCCGCACTCCTGCTCAGCAAGGCAAAAGACAATAACGCCTCCTGCGCCATCGGTCCGTTCATTCGCCTGTTCGACGAAGACTTCACGTTGGACGATGTGAAGAAGGCGCAAATCTCGCTTCTGGTCGAAGGAGAAGACGGCTTCACCATGACGGGTGTCAGCCCGATGGAGGCCATCAGCCGCAGCCCGGAAAATCTGGTTTCGCAGCTTCTCAACCGCGATCACCAGTATCCCGACGGCGCGATATTCTTCCTCGGCACCATGTTTGCGCCGGTGAAGGACAGGCATGGACCAGGCCTTGGATTTACGCACGCAAAGGGAGACCGTGTGGAAATCTCAACGCCGAAACTTGGGCGACTGATCAATTGGGTGGCCAGTACCTCCGAATGCCCGCAATGGACGTTTGGGACTTCGGCGCTCATGCGCAACCTCGCAAAACGAGGTCTACTCTAAGTCATTCTCGGGAGGGGACGATGCAGAAAACAATCAATATCTTTTATCGCATTCTGGAAATCATTCTGATCGCACTGCTCGCGGGTATGGCGATCATGGTCTTCGTGAATGTCGTCATGCGCTACACCATGAACTCCGGCATCAACGTGTCCGAGGAAATGGCGCGCTATTTCTTCGTGTGGATCACCTTCATCGGTGCCGTCGTGACCTTCCGCGAAAATAGCCATATGGGCATCGAAACGCTCGTCATGTTCCTGTCGCGGCGCATGCGCATCGTCTGCATGATCCTGTCGAACATCATCATTCTCATCTGTTCCGCTATCTTCTTCTGGGGCACCTGGAAGCAGTCCGGTATCAATGCCAGCATGCATGCACCGGTTACCGGTCTCTCGATGATCTGGGTCTACGGTATCGGCATGTTCACTGGCGGCATCATGTTCATCATCGCGCTTGAACGGCTCTACCGGCTTTTGACCGGCAAGGTGAAGGAAGAGGAAATCGCCGCCTTTGCAGGCGAAAACCTCACCATCGAACAGCTTTCGGAGCGCTGATACATGACACTTCTGGTTTTTATCGGCTCTCTTCTGGGCGCCATGGCCATCGGCGTACCCGTTGCATTCGCGCTGATGTTCTGCGGCGTCGTGCTGATGTGGTACATGGGTATGTTCAACACGGCGATCATCGCCCAGAACATGATTTCCGGCGCTGACACCTTTACGCTGCTTGCCATTCCATTCTTCATTCTGGCGGGCGAACTGATGAATGCCGGCGGCCTGTCGCGCCGAATCATCGATTTCGCCATTGCACTGGTCGGTCACATTCGCGGCGGTCTTGGAATCGTTGCCATCGTGGCTGCCATCATCATGGCCAGTATTTCCGGTTCAGCTGCTGCCGACACGGCGGCTCTTGCGGCGATCCTGATCCCGATGATGGCGAAGGCCGGTTACAATATTCCGCGTTCCGGTGGTCTGATCGCCGCAGGCGGCATCATTGCCCCGGTCATTCCGCCATCCATGGCCTTCATCGTCTTCGGTGTTGCGGCAAATGTCTCGATCACCCAGCTTTTCCTTGCCGGTATAGTACCGGGCATCCTGATGGGCGCTTCGCTCATCATCGCCTGGCTGATCGTTGTCCGTAAGGACGATATCAAGCCGCTGCCAAAGGCTTCGGCCAAGGAACGTCTCATGGCGACCGCCCGTGCGGGATGGGCGCTCGGCATGCCCGTCATCATTCTCGGTGGCATCAAGGCCGGTATCATGACGCCGACCGAGGCTGCGGTCGTGGCTGCTGTTTACGCTCTCTTCGTCGGCATGGTCATCTACCGCGAACTGAAGCCGTCCGACCTTGCGCATGTCTTCCTGCGCGCGGCGAAAAGCACGTCGATCATCATGTTCCTTGTGGCGGCAGCTCTCGTGTCCGCATGGCTGATCACGGCGGCAAACATTCCGAATGAAGTCGCTGGCTACATCGAACCTCTGATCGACCGTCCGATGCTGTTGATGGTCGCAATGATGGTTCTCGTCTTCATCGTCGGTACCGCACTCGACCTGACGCCGACCATCTTGATCCTGACGCCGGTTCTGATGCCGATCGTCAAGCAGGCGGGTATCGATCCGGTCTATTTTGGCGTGCTGTTCATCATGAACAACGCCATTGGTCTCATCACGCCACCTGTCGGTGTCGTGCTCAATGTGGTTTCGGGTGTCGGGCGCATTCCGCTCGGCAAGGTCACGGTCGGCGTCTGGCCGTTCCTTGTTGCCGAAACCATCGTCCTGGCGCTGCTGGTCATCTTCCCGCAGATCGTCATGGTACCACTGGAATATCTTCGCTGATTTCTTGAAGCTCAAAGGGAGGAAACTATGAGAAAGCTACTTCTGGTCACCACGGCCATCGCATTTGCAGCCAGTGCCGCAGCCCCGGCATTTGCGGAATTTAACAGCCGCACGATCCGCGTATCGAACGGCATCAACCAGGATCATCCGGTCGGTAACGGCATCAAGGCCATGCAGGCCTGCCTCGATGAAAAGACCGGCGAGAAGCTGAAGATCACGGCATTCTGGGGCGGCGCTCTGGGTGGCGACCTTCAGGCGACGCAGGCATTGCGTTCCGGTGTTCAGGAGGCCGTGGTCACGTCTTCTTCGCCGTTGGTCGGCCTCATCCCGGCGCTCGGCGTATTCGATCTGCCATTCCTGTTTGCCAATGAAAAGGAAGTGGACGCCGTTCTCGATGGCGAGTTCGGTGAGATGATGAACAAGAAGCTGGAAGAGCAGGGTCTCGTTAACCTTGCCTACTGGGAAAACGGTTTCCGTAACCTCTCCAACTCCAAGCATGCGGTCAACAAGTGGGAGGATTTCTCCGACCTCAAGGTCCGCGTGATGCAGAACAACATCTTCCTAGACACCTTCCAGAACCTTGGTGCAAACGCAACGCCGATGGCTTTCGGTGAAGTCTTCTCGGCGCTCGAAACCAACGCCATCGACGCGCAGGAAAACCCATATGTGACGATCGACACGTCGAAGTTCTACGAAGTGCAGAAGTTCGTAACCGAGACGAACCACGCCTACACGCCGTTCCTGTTCCTCTTCTCCAAGCCGATCTTCGACAGCTATACGCCGGAAGAGCAAGCCGCACTGCGTGAATGCGCCGTTGTTGGCCGCGACGAAGAGCGCAAGGTCATTCGTGAACTGAACCAGAAGTCGCTTGACAAGATCAAGGCTGCTGGTCTTACGGTCAACACTCTGTCTCCTGAAGAGCAGAACCGCATCCGCGAGAAATCAGCAGTCGTCTATGAAAAGCACAAGGCGCAGATCGGGCCGGAAGTGGTCGATGCCATTCAGGCTGAGTTGAAGAAGGTTCGTGCTCAGTAAGAGTTCAACTTTTTGCAGCAATGAAGAAACCCGGTGATTTGCGTCACCGGGTTTTTATTTTTGTCCGTCAGGCCGCGACCGGCTTGTTTTGCCTGTTTTCGATCAGGTCGTCCACGACAGCTGGATCGGCCAGAGTCGAGGTGTCACCCAGCGAGCCGTAATCGTCTTCGGCGATCTTGCGCAGGATGCGGCGCATGATCTTGCCGGAGCGTGTCTTGGGAAGGCCGGGGGCGAACTGGATCTTGTCCGGTGTTGCGACCGGACCGATCTCCTCACGCACATGCTTGACGAGTTCCGCACGCAGCGCGTCGTCGCCACTTTGTCCGGCCATCAGCGTTACATAGCAGTAGATGCCCTGTCCCTTGATGTTATGCGGATAACCGACAACCGCAGCCTCGGAGACGAGGTTGTGCGACACAAGCGCCGACTCCACTTCTGCCGTGCCAAGGCGGTGGCCGGAAACGTTCAGCACGTCATCGACGCGCCCGGTGATCCAGTAGTAGCCATCCTCGTCGCGGCGGCAGCCGTCGCCAGTGAAATATTTCCCCTTATAGGTCGAGAAATAGGTGTCGATGAAACGCTGGTGGTCGCCATAGACCGTGCGGGCCTGTCCCGGCCAGCTATCGGTGATGCAAAGATTTCCGTCCGCTGCACCTTCCAGCACCTTGCCTTCGGCATCGACCAGTTGCGGCTGGACGCCGAAGAACGGGCGCGTCGCGGAGCCGGGCTTGAGGTCGGTCGCGCCTGGAAGCGGTGAAATCAGGATGCCGCCCGTTTCCGTCTGCCACCATGTATCGACGATTGGGCTCTTGTCGTCGCCGACGACATGGTAATACCATTCCCAGGCTTCCGGGTTGATCGGCTCGCCCACGGTACCGAGAAGGCGGATGCTGGAGCGCGAAGAGCGCTTGACGAAGTCGTCGCCTGCACCCATCAGCGAACGCAAAGCAGTTGGCGCGGTGTAGAAAATATTGACCTTGTGCTTGTCGATGACTTCCCAGAATCGACCTTGATCAGGAAAGTTCGGAACGCCTTCGAACATCAGCGTTGTCGCGCCGTTCGCCAGCGGTCCATAGACGATATAGGAGTGCCCGGTGACCCAGCCGACATCGGCGGTGCACCAATAGATATCGCCGTCCTTGTAATCGAACACATATTCATGGGTCATAGAGGCATAGACGAGATAGCCGCCGGTGGTGTGCAGAACGCCCTTGGGCTTACCGGTGGAGCCTGACGTATAGAGGATGAACAGCGGGTCTTCCGCTTTCATCTTCGCAGGCTCGCAATGTGGCTTCACGGTTGCCACTTCCTGATGATACCAAAGATCGCGGCCCGGCGCCCAGTTGGTCTTGCCGCCGGTACGGCGCACGACCAGCACCTTGTTGACGATAACATGCTGGCGGGCGGCGATGTGGATCGCCTTGTCGGTATTTTCCTTGAGTGGAATGGGCTTGCCGCCGCGCACGCCCTCATCGCAGGTAATGACGAAGGTGGACTGGCAGTCGACAATACGCCCCGCCAGCGCTTCTGGTGAAAAACCACCGAAGACGACGGAATGGATCGCACCGATACGGGCGCAGGCCAGCATCGCATAGGTCGCTTCCGGGATCATCGGCATGTAGATGGTGACGCGATCACCCTTTTTAACACCCTGCTTCTTCAGCACGTTGGCCAGGCGGCAGACGGCGTCGTAAAGCTGGTTATAGGTTATCCTCTTGTCGATATATGGGTTATCGCCCTCCCAGATGATTGCCGTACGCTCGCCGTGGGTTTTTAGATGACGATCAATGCAGTTATAGGAGACATTCGTCAGCCCGTCTTCGAACCATTTGATCGGTACCTTGCCTTTGAATGAGGTGTTCTTGACCTTGGTATATGGTTTGAACCAGTCGATCCGCTTTCCGTGCTTGCCCCAGAACTTCTCCGGATCCTCCACGCTGTCCTGATACCATTTCAGGTATCGGTCGTTGTCGATCAGCGTGCCAGCTTTGGCGGATTTGAGGACCGGATAGACCTTTGCAGACATGAACTCCTCCTTGCAGAATGTCTTTTAGTGGCGCTGGAAACTCCTCATCTCCAGGCATGTACACAATTCATAGCAGGTGGATTGCATCCGGCAATTAGACAAAGGTCATTTGTCGCTCAAACAATTGCAATTCTGATGCAATCCGGTTATAGAGCGGACATATCCCGGAAATTAGTGGTTTAATATCCACGTCCCGCACCCCGGAGCGGACGGACAGAAGGACTGTATCTATGGCTCAAACACTGCTTATGCCGAAGGCGACCGCCGTCTGGCTCGTGGACAACACGGCGCTGTCGTTCGATCAGATCGCGACGTTCTGCAAGCTTCACCCGCTCGAGGTCAAGGCAATCGCCGATGGCGAAGCCGCACAGGGCATCAAGGGCCTCGACCCGATTGCGACCGGACAGCTTTCCCGTGACGAAATCGCGCGCGCCGAAGCCAATCCAAACCACAAGATCAAGCTGTCCGAGCCGAAGGTTCGCGTTCCTGAGTCCAAGCGTCGCGGCCCTCGTTATACACCGGTTTCCAAGCGTCAGGACCGCCCGAACGCCATTCTGTGGCTGGTGCGTAACCATGCCGAGCTGAAGGACGCGCAAATCTCGCGCCTCGTCGGTACCACCAAGTCCACCATCGAACAGATCCGTGACCGCACCCACTGGAACTCGGCCAACCTGACGCCGATGGACCCGGTGACGCTTGGCCTCTGCAGCCAGATCGACCTTGACCTGGAAGTCGAACGCGCATCGCGTGGTCGTCCGCTCCCTACACAGGAAGAGCTGGACGCGACATTGCAGCCTGCAAGCACCACCGAAAAGCTCGGCTTCGACTACGATCGCGAGGAAGAAAAGGAAATCGACGCCAACGCCGTTTTCGCCAAGCTTTCGTCGCTCAAGTCGACCCGCACGGATGAAGAGGAAGACGATCAGTATTGATCGTCGCATGATTTGCGGAGCGTTTCTCTTTAACAAGGAAACGCTCCAATGCGTTTACGGCGGAAAATATTTCAGCAGTTCTTCAATAACCGTGCGCCTAGACGCAGGTGCCTGCTGTCACAGTGGTTGACGTTCTATCCTCGCTGTACCGAAAATGTCAGTTTTCCGTTGCTTTGAAGAATGACCATATCTCGTCGGTCGCATTCACTTCGTGAGAAACCTTCCCCACAATGTTCTGGATACGCAGCATCGCGGTGCTCGAAGGCCAGGTATGGCCTGCATCCGCTATGACGTAAGAAGCTATCCGAGCGCCTTCTTTGCAATCGTCATATTGCGACAGTGTCAGCTGACCTTTGTTTTCAATGGTCGGCTTTGCGGTGCAACCATTTAACTGCACCCAGCGATCAAGTGCCGCTTGTGCGCCGTATTGCCAATAGGGGCGGCCACCGCCATCATAGGGATTGATCGCGTCTTTCGCCCCCGCAAAGGCAATAAAGGAGAGGGTAGCTTTCGGTGTGCAAGTTGCCGCGTCGGGGTGCCATTTTCCGTTGTCATCTTTTGGATAACCCGCCCGCAGTCCTGCCACGAAACCGGCAGCGGCAAAGCCTGTTTCTCCATTGCAAATATATTGAGAAAGCAAACGTGCGCCACCGGAATAGCCGGTGCCATAGACCTTCGTCTCGTCTATACAAAATCGCTCCGAAAGCGCGGTGATTGCATCGTTGATGAAGCGGATGTCATCTGGTCCATCGCCCTTCGTTACACCTGGTATGTTCCAGCTAAACGTGCCGGGCTTGGTGCTCGGTATTGCACCTTGGAGCGCCACTGCGATAAAGCCTTCGCGCTCTGCAACCCGCTCCCACTCGCTTCGGTCCATCTGCTCATCTGCGGTGCTGGTGCTGCCATGAAAATCCAGCACAGCGGGCACTTTTTGATGGCCGCTATAATTGGAGGGAACAAAGTAGACGACGGTGCGGGTTTGCCCGCCGGAGGTGAGCTCGAAGCTGCTGCGCCCCGCCTCAAAGGTGTTCCCGCATCCCGATGCAAACACGTTCGATGCAAAGAGAAGTGGGGAGAGCCCACCTATGATTACAGAATATTTCAGTGAACGATAAAAATCTTTTTTTGACACCTTGAGCCCTCTTTATACCGAAGCCAATAAACCTAGCGTTCGAGAGGTATAGGCGTCGAAGCCACACGCCAACGGAGCAAATTCCAAATAGGGTGCTCAAATCGGAATATTCGATCAACAGCACCGGGCCAGCTTTTTGGGAGTTGCATAGCCGCTTTATCACCGGGAAATGAAGACGTTCGCGCCATCAGGGCCAGAACTCTTCTTAGGAATTGTTGCCCCTGTATCGCTCTTTGCGTACCTCTCCCGGCATCGCCTCTCGGTGATGTCGGGAGGTGTGCAATCAGGCGTGATCGGCCTGTCTCAGTGGCACGACGTTCGGAGCGCTGGATTTCTCGTCGTTACCGACGAGTCCGCTTGCCCTCAACAGTGACGTAAAGCGACCGCCGCGCAGGCTCAGTTCATCGAATGTGCCCTTCTCGATAACGCGGCCATTGTCCATGAACAGCACGAGGTCGGCGTCGCGTACCGTCGAAAGACGGTGGGCGATGATGAATGTCGTGCGATCCTTGCGCAGAGCATCGACAGCGTCCTTGACGCGTGCTTCGGTCTCCACGTCGAGCGCACTGGTCGCTTCATCGAGAACGAGGATTGGCGCATTCTTCAGGACGGCACGGGCGATGGCAATACGCTGGCGCTCGCCGCCGGACAGCCGGTTTCCGCGTTCGCCAACCTGCGTCATATAGCCATTGAGGCGACTATCGATAAAGTCTGTCGCTGCCGCTGCGGCCGCTGCCTGCGCAACTTCGTCGTCCGTTGCCGTATCACGACCGAGACGTATGTTGTCGCGGATGGATCGGTTTAGCAAGCCGGCATCCTGGAACACGGTGGCGATGGAATGACGAAGCGACTGGCGTGTGACGGTTGAAATGTCGATGCCGTCAACGAGAATCTGACCCGAGCTCGGATCATAGACGCGCTGGAGAAGATTGATCAGCGTAGTCTTTCCCGCGCCGGTCGGTCCGACGATGGCGACCGTCTGGCCGGCGTGGGCCACGAACGAGACGTCATGGACGCCCTGCTTCGTGTTGGCGAAGCCGAAATTGACATCGCGAAACTCGACTGTTCCTTCGACGTGACCAAGTTCCTTGGCGCCTTTCGGCTCTTCCCTCTCCTGAACGGAATCTTCGAGTTTGAAGAAATCCTCAAGCTTGGCACGAGCCTCGAAAATTTGCGTGGCAAAGGCCCGCATCTGGTCAAGACGGCCAATCAGCAGGTTCGCGAAGCCGATGAAGGCAATAACGTCACCTACGCGCAACTCGCCTTTCTGTACGAGAATCGTACCGATAATCAGAATGATCATCATCGAAAGGGTGGAGGCGGTACGGTTCAGCGCGCTTGCCAATGCCCACCAATCGAGCACTGGATATTGGGCGCTCAGCAGACGCTCGGTGAAGGATTTCAGCGCCTTGGTTTCCGCTTCGATACGGTTGTAGCTGTGGAGCACTGATACGTTGCTGATGGAATCGCTCACATGGGCAAATACGGAGTGGTAATGCTCCTCGACGGAAGCCTGACCTTCCTTCGTTCTGTTCATCACCCATTTGCCGATGAACCAATAAACAGTTCCAAGCGCGATCAGCACGATACTAAGGCGAACGTCCATCGCGATGGCTGTAGGAATAAGGAAGGCAAGCGCCACGAATGTCGCCAGATGGGTGCGCATGAATTCGAGCCATAGCCCGAACAATGTTTCGCTTGCGCGCAGCAGCGTATGCAGCGCGTTCGACGTACCGCGCTGGTGATGCCAGGAAAGCGGCATGGAGATAATGCGGCCAAAGGCTTCCGTAAGAAGGGATGCGCGTCTACCATGCGCCAGACGGTCCGCTTCACGCGCGACTGCGACGTATGCAACAGTGTTGAAAACGCCGAACGCCGCCCAAAGGATCAGGATGTTCGTGACATTCGATCCGGAGGAAATCGCATCGATAATGCGTCCGAACAAGATGGGTTCAGCGATGGTGATGGCCGCGAGGATGACGTTCGCAACAACGACGACTGCGACCCGCCACTTGTTGGTGGCCAGATAGCGCATGGCGCGCATGTAAACCTGAAACAGTGTCAATTCCCAAATCCCGTCTTCATACCAGTTTTGGAGTGGGCTTCTTCGCACAGCCCCTCCCATGCATGTGCAGAAGCGTCTTCCGGTAATGCAAGCTGTTGTTTTATCGCATTTTCCACATGAATGGCCGCTTAACGGATGTCTGTGTCGGGGTGGTAACTCAAAAAATCATCCACTATCATGACGAATTTGGCTTTGGCTGCCAAACTGCAAGATTTCGCGGAATGGTTTTAACCAATGATAACTTTATGACGTAAATGTTTGGACTGGCGATGATCCGGGCCGCATGAAGTGCCCAGGAGGAAGACTTCCCTCGAAAGCGTCAATGTTGTCTCGTTTTTTCAGGGTCTTCTATAGATGCATAACGTCTTACAATTCTTGTCTGTGTGTGACGAGGGCGCAAGCCGTGAACGCTTCCTAGCCGCATTTTCTGAGCTAATTCGTCATTACGGGTTTGAATATTACAGGATGTCGCGTCGCTCAGATGCGGATGTGATATTGAACGGCGCCGTGCTGGTCGAAAAGCTGCCTTCTGGCTGGCACGAAATCTACGCTGCAAAGAAATACGACGCCGTCGATCCTGTGAAGCGAACTCTGGGCCTGTTGCAGAGGCCGTTTCGGTGGCGGGATGTCATAGGTCTTCTTCCTCAAGCCAGCCACCGCAAAAGAGCCGCCAAACTTTTTCAGGATGCCGCCAGAATGGGAATGCGGGAAGGCTATGCATTTCCTATCCATGGTCGAAACGGGCTTATTGGCGGCGTTTTTGTCAGCGGGCAGGGATGCTACTTCACGCCCCCCGAACTCCAGCTATTCGAGGCGGCCATGCGGGCTGCATTCTGGAAGATGCTGGACCTTTCCGGCCAGTTGAAGGACGTTCTTACGGTTCCGGATTTGTCGGTAGCGCAGATAACAAAACGGGAACTCGAAGTGCTGACCCTGCTTGCCCAGGGCCTCACTTCGCCGGAAATCGGCAAAAGCCTGTCGATTTCCAACCATACCGTGGACTGGTACATCAATGGCATTCAGCGCAAGCTCAATGCCAGGAACCGCCAGCACGTTGTCGCGCTCGCGTTCAGGTATGGCGTTATCGCTTAACCGGGCTGCGTACGGCCAACGCCATATTCGCCCTTTCCAAGTGTAACATTTGCTGCTTAATTTCGCGGTGCAGCATCTGATCTTGCTTGCTAAGGTTTGTGGGAGGCCGTCTTGAAAATATCAAAAATTCTCGTCGCCAATCGTTCCGAGATCGCAATCCGCGTCTTTCGCGCGGCCAACGAGCTTGGCATAAAAACGGTGGCGATCTGGGCGGAGGAGGACAAACTCTCCCTGCACCGTTTCAAGGCGGACGAGAGCTATCAGGTCGGTCGAGGCCCGCATCTTGCCAAGGATATGGGACCCATCGAAAGTTATCTCTCGATCGAGGAGGTGATCCGTGTCGCCAAGCTTTCCGGTGCCGACGCAATCCACCCCGGTTACGGCCTTCTGTCCGAGAGCCCCGAGTTCGTAGAAGCCTGCAAGGCAGCGGGTATCGTGTTCATCGGACCGACGCCAGAGACCATGCGTCAGCTCGGCAACAAGGTTGCTGCCCGCAATCTGGCGATTTCGGTCAATGTACCAGTCGTGCCCGCAACCGAACCGCTGCCAGACGATCTGTCGGAAGTCGAGCGCATGGCCGAGGAGATCGGTTATCCGGTGATGCTCAAGGCCTCCTGGGGCGGCGGCGGTCGAGGGATGCGCGCCATCCGCAAAAAGGAAGATCTTGCCCGCGAGGTGACGGAAGCCAAGCGTGAGGCGAAAGCGGCGTTCGGCAAGGATGAAGTTTATCTTGAGAAGCTGGTAGAACGTGCGCGTCACGTCGAAAGTCAGATTCTCGGCGATACCCACGGCAATGTCGTGCATCTGTTTGAGCGCGATTGTTCGATCCAGCGACGTAACCAGAAGGTGGTCGAGCGTGCGCCCGCGCCCTATCTTTCCGAAGAGCAGCGGGAGGAACTCGCCAATTATTCGCTGAAAATCGCAGGCGCTACGAACTATATTGGCGCAGGCACCGTCGAATATCTGATGGATGCGGATACCGGCAAATTCTACTTCATCGAAGTGAACCCGCGTATTCAGGTGGAACACACCGTCACCGAAGTCGTGACCGGCATCGATATCGTCAAGGCACAGATTCATATTCTGGAAGGTGCCGCCATTGGCACACCGGAATCGGGCGTGCCTGCCCAAAGCGATATCCGTCTCAATGGCCATGCGCTTCAATGCCGCATCACCACGGAAGACCCGGAGCACAACTTCATTCCCGACTATGGTCGCATCACCGCCTATCGTTCCGCATCGGGTTTCGGCATCCGTCTGGATGGGGGCACGTCTTATACCGGTGCTGTGATCACCCGATATTACGATCCGCTGCTGGTCAAGGTCACGGCCTGGGCGCCGCGCCCGGATGAGGCGATCAACCGTATGGACCGTGCACTTCGCGAATTCCGTATCCGAGGTGTCGCGACCAACCTTACCTTCCTCGAGGCCATCATCGGTCACGAGAAATTTCGCAACAATACTTATACTACGCGCTTCATCGATTCGACGCCGGAACTGTTTGCGCAGGTCAAGCGTCAAGACCGCGCAACCAAACTGCTGACCTATCTGGCCGACGTGACCGTTAATGGGCACCCCGAAACCAAGGGTCGCGCAAAGCCGTCGGAAAAATCGGCAAAGCCGGTCGTTCCCTATATCGACGCACCGACGCCGGATGGGACCAAGCAGTTGCTGGACAGACTGGGTCCAAAGGGTTTTGCTGACTGGATGCGCAATGAAAAGCGCGTTCTGGTAACGGACACCACCATGCGCGACGGTCACCAGTCGCTGCTGGCCACCCGTGTCCGCACCCACGATATCGCCCGCGTGGCCAATGTCTACGCCAAGGCCTTGCCGCAACTGCTTTCACTGGAATGCTGGGGTGGCGCAACCTTCGATGTTTCCATGCGCTTCCTGACGGAAGACCCATGGGAGCGTTTGTCCCTGATCCGCGAAGGTGCCCCGAACCTGTTGTTGCAGATGCTGCTGCGTGGCGCAAACGGCGTCGGCTACAAGAACTATCCGGACAACGTCGTCAAATACTTCGTGCGCCAAGCCGCGAGAGGCGGAGTCGATCTGTTCCGCGTGTTCGACTGCCTGAACTGGGTGGAAAACATGCGCGTTTCGATGGACGCAATCGCGGAAGAGAACAAGCTCTGCGAAGCCACCATCTGCTATACGGGCGACCTGCTGAATTCGGCGCGCCCGAAATACGATCTCAAATACTACACGAACCTTGCTGCCGAATTGGAAAAGGCGGGGGCGCATATCATTGCCGTAAAGGACATGGCGGGTCTGTTGAAGCCTGCGGCTGCCAGGGTTCTGTTCAAGGCGTTGCGCGAAGCAACTAGCCTGCCGATCCATTTCCACACCCATGATACGTCCGGCATCTCGGCCGCTACGGTTCTCGCGGCGGTCGATGCGGGTGTGGATGCCGTGGATGCCGCCATGGATGCCTTTTCCGGCAACACGTCGCAGCCATGCCTTGGCTCCATCGTTGAAGCGCTTGCCGGTTCCGAACGCGACACAGGCCTCGATGCGGAATGGATTCGCAAGATTTCCTTCTACTGGGAAGCCGTGCGCAATCAATATGCCGCCTTCGAAAGCGACCTCAAGGGTCCGGCATCCGAAGTCTATCTCCATGAAATGCCGGGCGGCCAGTTCACCAATCTCAAGGAGCAGGCCCGCTCGCTCGGTCTCGAAAGCCGTTGGCATGAGGTAGCGCAGGCTTATGCCGACGCCAACCAGATGTTCGGCGACATTGTAAAGGTCACGCCGTCGTCCAAGGTCGTCGGTGACATGGCGCTGATGATGGTCTCTCAGGATCTGACGGTTGCCGATGTAGAAAATCCTGAGAAAGAAGTGTCTTTCCCGGATTCGGTCGTCTCCATGCTGAAGGGTGATCTCGGTCAGTCGCCAGGCGGCTGGCCGCAGGCGTTGCAGAAGAAAGCACTGAAGGGCGAACAGCCCTACACGGTTCGTCCCGGCTCGCTGCTGACGGATGCCGACCTCGATGCGGAGCGCAAGGAGATCGAAACCAAGCTGGAGCGCTCGGTCGATGATTTCGAGTTCGCGTCCTATCTGATGTACCCGAAGGTCTTTACCGACTTCGCGCTGGCATCCGAAACCTATGGTCCGGTGTCTGTCCTTCCTACGCCCGCCTATTTCTACGGTATGGAAGATGGCGAGGAACTGTTTGCCGATATCGAGCGCGGCAAGACGCTGGTCATCGTCAATCAGGCCTCTTCCGGTACGGATGACAAGGGCATGGTCACCGTTTTCTTCGAGATCAACGGTCAGCCGCGCCGTATCAAGGTGCCAAACCGCGCCCATGGCGCGACAGGTTCTGCCGTGCGCCGCAAGGCCGAACCTGGTAATTCTGCCCATGTTGGCGCACCGATGCCGGGTGTCATCTCCCGCGTCTTCGTCAATCCGGGGCAGGACGTTAAGGCAGGAGATGTGCTGCTCTCCATCGAAGCCATGAAGATGGAAACCGCGCTGCATGCGGAACGTGATGGAAAGATAGCTGAGGTTCTCGTCAAGCCAAGCGATCAGATCGACGCCAAGGATTTGCTGATCGCATACGGCGAATAGCTCCCCACCAAACTACGGCCAGCAAAAATGCCCGCTCTCCAGCGGGCATTTTTGCTTGCGAAAAATCGAATTCCGTTTTATGCACGTTTGTGCACGATTATTCCTGTTGAGTAAAAATGTCAAAGATCGATCAATTCGTCAGTGAGCGCCAGGCGCAAATCCTCGCAGAACTCCAGCGAAACGGTCGCGTCTTTGCGCACCAACTGGCGGAAAGTTTTGCGGTCTCTGGAGATACCGTTCGCCGTGACCTCCGAGAGATGGCGGCGCGCGGTGAATGCGAGCGCGTCTATGGCGGTGCTCTATTGGCGGGTGGGACCACCAGTCCGCTGAAGAATCGCCTCGAGGAATCGATGGACCGCAAGACTGCTCTCGGACGTGTCGCCAGCCGGTTCTTTTTGGATGGCATGGTCGTGTTCATCGATGCAGGTTCTACCAATCTCGCGATTGCCCGTTGTATTCCCACCAATGTGCGGCTGACTGTCGTGACCAATACACCCACAATCGCTGCCGAACTTTCAGGCCGCGCAGATATTGAGTTGGTCGTCATCGGCGGCAGGATCGATCCGGCGGTCGGCGCTGCAATCGACACCACCGCCTTGCGGCAGCTCGAAGCGGTACGGCCCGATCTCTGCATACTGGGCGCGTGCGGTCTGACGCTTGAAAATGGGCTGACGGCGGATGTATT
The DNA here is from genome assembly GCF_013322225.1 of Agrobacterium larrymoorei. Lineage (GTDB taxonomy): Bacteria > Pseudomonadota > Alphaproteobacteria > Rhizobiales > Rhizobiaceae > Agrobacterium > Agrobacterium larrymoorei_A. The sequence goes on along the minus strand of NZ_JAAMFB010000019.1, from coordinate 111,317 downwards.
CGAGGATGCCGTATTCAAGCGGCTCGCCTGTGCTGCAAGCCTGCGCACATTGGCAGCAGTCACGACTGAGAAACTTGGCCACAGGGCGGCTTTCCACGTTCATCCCCTCAAAGCGCCATTATCGCTGGTTCTCGAAAGTGATGCCGAGCCGCATTTCATCGACCGTTTCACAGCAAACCGTGTCGAAGTCTACCAACCAGATTGAAATCATCGGAGCGGATCTCTGATTCGAAAGGACCTGAACCATGGGTGACCAATTGGCCGATACGGCTGTCAAAACCCGCGCGCCATATATGACACGAACGCGACTCGGCGTTTCGCTGCTTTTTCTTATGAACGGTTTTATGATGGGCTCATGGGCACCCATGATACCGGAATTCGCCAAGCGGCTGTCCTTGAGTGAAAGCGCACTCGGTCTTGTCATTCTGGTATTCGGGCTGGGGTCGCTTGCCTGCATGCCCATCGCCGGTTCGCAGATCGCCCGCTTTGGGTCTCGAACGGTAACACTTTCCATCGCATTTGTTTTCGTACCGACACTGCTCCTGATTACATTTTCGACCAGCATTTGGGCAGGGGTTCTCACAGTCTTTCTGTTTGGTGGCCTGACCGGGGCGATGGATGTCGCCATGAATGCCAATGCTGTTGCCGTGGAACGCGGTATGCGCCGCGCAATCATGTCGTCCTGTCATGCTTTCTGGAGCCTCGGTGGATTGATCGGGGCTGCTCTTGGCGGTGTCCTGATCACCAAGATAGGCATTTACGGCCACGCCGTCGTGTTAACGGCTATCGCCGCTGCATTGCTTGCCATCGCCTGGCCACGCGTTCTTGCTGATCGTCCACATCCTGAAGAAGAGCGTGCCAAGGGTGGCCTGCCTCTGACGCCCTTGCCATGGATCATCGGTGTCATGGCACTTTTTTCGATGATTCCCGAAGGTGCCATTCTCGATTGGGGTGCGCTTTATCTTCGCAATGAACTCGGTGCTTCCGTTGCGCTTTCAGGCTTTGCCTTCGCCGCTTTTTCCCTGACGATGGCAATCATGCGTTTTGCAGGAGATCTGGTTCGTGATCGTTTCGGCGCAGTGCGCACGCTGCAGGTATGCTCGGCCATTTCCATCACCGGCCTGTTGATTGCCGGGGCCGCTCCAAACTCAATCATCGCGATTGCAGGTTTTGCTGTGGCTGGCGTCGGCATCTCCAACATGGTGCCGATTGCGTTTTCAGCGGCGGGTAACATGCCCGGACTTGCGCCAGGCATCGGTCTTTCGGTTGTCACGACCATGGGCTATTCCGGCATTCTGGTCGCTCCTTCGGCCATCGGCTTCATTGCCGAGCATACTGGACTGGCGAGCGTCTTCATCGGATTGCCGCTTCTGCATGTGGTGGTGCTGTTGCTTTCCAGACTGGCTCGCCATGCGGATGGGGCAAGCGGCCACTGAGTATAAATCCCGGAATGGGAACGGATTTCGCGAAAGTACGATACTAGAATCGTGAAGTCTCGAATTTCGCCATGATTGCGGTAAAGTAGGAGTTGATTGCTTCGATGTTGACAAGGCGCGCGCCTTGTTCCACCTGAAAGATCATATTTTGCTGCACGTAGCCGAGAAAACCATGACCTCACACGCTGATTTCGATCCCAAGCCGCGCCGTGCCTCTGTTGCCGTCGATGTTGGTGGAGTTATCGTCGGCGGTGGTGCGCCGGTCGTGGTGCAGTCGATGACGAATACGGATACGGCGGATATCGACGCCACCGTCGAGCAGGTTGCAGCATTGTTTCGCGCAGGCTCTGAAATCGTGCGTATTACGGTGGACCGAGATGAGAGTGCCGCTGCCGTTCCGAAAATCCGCGACCGGCTGCTTCGTCTTGGCATGGACGTTCCACTGGTAGGTGACTTCCATTATATCGGCCACAAGCTTCTTGCCGATCATCCCGCCTGTGCGGAAGCGCTCGCGAAATATCGCATCAATCCCGGTAATGTCGGTTTCAAGGACAAGAAGGACAAACAGTTCGGTGACATTATCGAAATGGCCATCCGCTACGACAAGCCGGTGCGGATCGGTGTCAATTGGGGCTCGCTCGATCAGGAACTGTTGACCACATTGATGGACAAAAACAAGGAGAACGGTTTTCCGCTTTCCGCCCGTCAGGTCACGCGTGAAGCTATCGTCCAGTCCGCGCTGATCTCCGCTGAGCTTGCGGAAGAGATCGGCCTTCCCCGCAACCGCATAATCCTGTCTGCCAAGGTCAGCCAGGTGCAGGACTTGATCGCGGTCTATTCCATGCTCTCGGAGCGTTCCGACCATGCGCTGCATCTGGGCCTCACCGAAGCGGGCATGGGATCGAAGGGCATCGTCGCTTCATCTGCTGCCATGGGCTATGTGCTTCAGCATGGCATCGGCGATACGATTCGCGTTTCCCTGACGCCGGAGCCGAATGGCGACCGCACCCGCGAGGTGCAGGTCGCACAGGAAATCCTTCAGGTCATGGGTTTTCGCCAATTCATTCCGGTTGTGGCAGCCTGTCCCGGCTGCGGGCGCACGACGTCCACCGTGTTTCAGGAACTGGCGCAGAATATCCAGAACGACTTGCGCAAGAATATGCCGGTCTGGCGCGATAAATATCCGGGCGTCGAAGCGCTCAATGTCGCCGTCATGGGCTGCATCGTAAACGGTCCCGGCGAAAGCAAACATGCCGATATCGGCATTTCGCTGCCCGGCACGGGTGAGAACCCCGCAGCACCTGTCTTTATCGACGGTGAGAAGGCGCTGACCTTGCGCGGCCCTAATATCGCTCAGGATTTCGAGGCGCTGGTGGTCGACTATATCGAAAAGCGTTTCGGCCGAAAGGATGCGGCGGAGTGAGTATCGACCGCGAAAATGCCGAAATCTGTCTGTCTTAACTCCTGAACTTCACGGAGCACTGGAATTCATGATCAAGAAACTTGCTATTGTCGCGCTTGCGGCAACCTTTCTTTCCGCCTGCACCACGACTGATCCCTATACGGGCGAGCAGAAGGTTTCCAACATGGCTGGCGGTGCCGGTTTGGGCGCGCTTGCAGGCGCTGTCGGCGGTTTGGCCATCGGCGGCGGCAACAAAGGCCGCAACGCCCTGATCGGTGCTGGTATCGGCGCGCTGGCTGGCGGTGCGATCGGTAGCTACATGGATAATCAGGAAGCGGAACTTCGCGCGCAATTGCAGGGTACTGGCGTATCGGTGACCCGCCGCGGCGACAGCATCGTTCTCAACATGCCATCGAACGTCACTTTCGCCACTGACCAGGATCAGGTGATCCCGCCGTTCTACCCAACGCTGAACTCTGTGGCGATCGTTCTCAACAAGTTCAACAAAACATACATCGATATTAACGGTCATACCGATTCTACCGGCAGCCTTTCGCATAACCAGGGTCTATCGGAACGCCGTGCGGCGTCCGTTGCGAACTATCTCGGTGAACGTGGCGGTGTCGACCAGCGTCGTATTTCCACAATGGGATATGGTCCGTCCCAGCCGGTGGCGTCCAATGCTACGGCAGATGGCCGTGCCCAGAACCGCCGTGTGGAAGTGCTGATTTCGCCGCTGACGCAGAATGGTTGATAGCGATTTATGGTCCCGGGGCGATCGAGTCAGTCCCGGCTTCCTGATTTTCGCCGTCGATGATCTTTGACACGTCATGCTCGGGCTTGTCCCGAGCATCTGCCAACGTTTCGGATTTTGCGACGTGAATGGATCCTGGGCTCAAGGCCTAGGATGACGTCGAGTTGGCGGTGATGTCGGACGAAAGATAGATCGCTGGTTGAACGAACGTCTTCTGCGCCTAACTCTTCCGTTCCGCAATAAACTGCGCCGCCTCTACAAGTGTGTCGGCCTTATCGCCATAAGGCCTCAGCAATTCCGCAGCCTCTACCACCAATCCCCGCAGTTTCGCGCGCGCCCATTCTTCTCCTCGCAGTGCGACCAGCGTTCCCTTGCCACGGGCGGCGTCCTTGCCCGTTGCCTTGCCCATGGTGGTAGCGTCGGAGGTAAGGTCTAGAAGATCGTCGGCAAGCTGAAAGGCGAGGCCGATTTTTTCGCCGAAATTGCGCAGCCTTTGACGATTTGAAGGATCGTTGCCGGCGATGATCGCGCCCGCCTCGCAGGCAAAGCGCAGCAGCGCACCGGTTTTCATAGCCTGCAATGTAACGATGCCAGCCTCATCGGGGGTGTTTTTTTCCGCAGCCAGGTCCAGCGCCTGCCCGCCTGCCATGCCGCCGATGCCAGCGGCGCGAGCCAAGGCGAGCACGAGTGCGGCTTTGCGATCTTCCGGCAGCAGAGTTTCGGGCGAGGCAATAATGTCGAAGGCCAATGTTAAAAGGCTATCGCCTGCCAAAATGGCCGTCGCTTCATCGAATTTCCTGTGAACGGTCGGCTGACCGCGGCGCAGATCGTCATTGTCCATGGCGGGAAGATCGTCATGTACAAGCGAATAGCAATGCAGGCATTCAAGCGCGGCACCAACACGAAGTGCAGCGTCCTCGTTACCACCAAGAAGCTTGGCCGTTTCGATGACAAGGAAAGGACGGAGACGCTTGCCACCGTTCAGAACGCCATGACGCATGGCTTCCAGAAGGTTTGCAGGGCGGGCAATTTCGTCTTCACCGACCTCGTTCGTCAACCATTGGGCAAGCAGGGCTTCTGTCTTCGCCGCGTTTTCGCGCAGCCGCATCTCGAATGTCATCGTGAAGGTTTCCTCGCTGTGGAGGCTCTTTGGCATGGGGAAAAATGACTGGCAATTGTTTTGTGTAACCAGTGTGGAACTTCCATATCGTGAGTAGCCTTGATGGCTCACGCGGAATATGACAGGTTCCGACTAAGCAAGCGGGGACGGGATTTGAGCAGCACGCCGGATAGCGATACGGAATACGAGACGCTTCCGGAAGAAGGGAGCAGGCGCAAGGTGGATGTTCGAAGCCTCGTCAAACGCGTCGTGGTCTTTGTGCTTGCCCTGCTCATCCTGCCTTATCTGCTGATCCCGGTCTATGCGATACCCTTCATTCGTCCTGTTTCCACGCTGATGTTGGCCGATCTGATCACCTTTCAGGGCTATGATCGCCGTTGGGTGCCGCTCGAAGATATTTCTCCCCGCCTTGTACAATCGGTGATGATGTCGGAGGACGGGCAGTTCTGTTCGCATGGCGGTGTTGACTGGAACCAGATGCAGACTGTCGTCAACAGCGCGCTAGAAGGCGAAGCGACCCGTGGTGCCAGCACTATTCCCATGCAGGCATCCAAAAACCTGTTTCTATGGAACGGCCGTTCGTTTATCCGCAAGGGGCTGGAACTTCCGCTCGCAGTCGTCTCTGATTTCATCTGGTCCAAAAAACGGATGATGGAGATTTATCTCAATATCGCCGAGTGGGGGCCCGGAATTTACGGTATCGAGGCCGCTGCACAGCATCACTTCAAGGTGCCCGCCTCGAAACTCAGTTCCCGGCAGGCAGCGCTTCTGGCTGTGGCGCTACCCAACCCGATCGACCGGGTCGCGAGCAAACCGGGGCGCGGTATGCAGCGGCTGGCAGGGCTCATCGAAAGACGAGCCCGCGGATCTGGTGCCTATGTCGGCTGTGTGCTGGATTAAGCTTCTCAGCTTTTTGTGAAAACGTAGTCCGTTTCCTGCCGTAGCGTTTCGCCTGGGCGCAATACTCCGTTCGGAAAACCTTTGTGATTGACGGCATCCGGCCAGATTTGCGTTTCGAGGCAGAAACCGGCAAACGGGCCGTAATGGCGACCGTCCAGGCCGGGAACGGCAGTGTTCAGCTTGAAGCCGGAATAGAAGTGCACGCCCGGCTCGGTCGTATGCACCTCGAGCGATACGCCCGAAGCGGATGCGTGGGCGTGCGCGACTTTCCGTTTTGTCACGCGTTCGGCGGAGAGGCAGAAATTGTGGTCATAAAGAACCTGTTCGCCATTCTCCATGCGCTTCATGGCCCCCGGTTGACGCAAGTCGAATCCCGTTCCGTCGACTGGACGGATTTCTCCGGTCGGAATTTGGCGCTCATCGGTCGGAAGATAATGGTCAGCTGCGATTTCGATGTCGTGGGCGAGTGCGGTTTCTGCGCCATCCAGGTTGAAATAGGAATGCTGGCAAATATTGGCAATGGTCGGCTGGTCGGTGGTCGTCTCATAGACAACCGACAGCACGCCACCTTCGCGAACGGTGTAGGTGGCAGTTATGGTGCAGTTGCCGGGGTAGCCAGCACGTCCGTCTGGATCGATGATCTGTAGCACCACATGGTCGGAGCCGTGCTCCATGATCATCCAGTTGCGCTTTCCGATACCATCGCTGCCGCCATGTATATGGGTCACGCCTTTTTCATTGAGTTCGAGCTGATAGCTCTTGCCCTCGATAGAGAATTTTCCACTATCGATGCGGTTGGCATTTCTGCCGGGTGTCGCTCCGAAATAGGAGGAGTATTTCGGGTAATCATCAAAATTATCGAAGCCGAGGACGAGTGGAGGTTGGTGGCCTTCTAACCGCAAATCCTGGATAACAGCGCCCCAGGTGATGACTTTCGCCGTCAAGCCGCCCGCAGAAATGGTCACGCGCTCGACCTTTTCACCCGTTGGCGTAAAGCCAAAATTTTCCCGTGCGCCTGCTTCGCTCATTCCGTTTCTCCCAATCGATACATCGGGCCGGACGTTGCGTTATTTTGTCATTCAACGCAACGCTGGAATGGGGCGAACATCAACCGGCTTGCTTTCCGATCTCTTCCAGCTCGTATGGCGTTGTCTGGTAAATCTCGTTGATCCAGTTGCCAAAGAACAGGTGTGCATGGCTGCGCCAGCGGTTGAGCGGCGTCAGCGAAGGGTCGTTGTGCGGGAAGTAGTCGTGCGGCAATTTTATGGGAACCCCGGCATTCGCATCACGGAAATATTCATCCGAAAGTGATGTGGAATCGTATTCCACATGGTTGAACATGTAGAGCCGCTTGCCGCGCTTTTCATGCACCAGACACACGCCCATTTCCTCGGATTCCATCAGGATTTCCAGATCCGGATGTTTTTCGATATCGGCGCGGCGTACCTCCGTCCAACGAGAGACCGGAACCTGAAAATCGTCCGAAAAGCCATTGAGATAGATCGAGGCGGGGCAAAGATTGCGATGACGGTAGACGCCGAACGCCTTTTCCCTCAATTCGTGCTTCGGCACCCCATGGAAATGGTAGATGCCGGCCATCGCGCCCCAGCAGACATTGAGTGTCGAGTGGACGTTGGTTTCCGTCCAGTCGAAGATCTTCCTCATCTCGTCCCAGTAGGTCACGTCTTCGTAGGACAGTGTTTCCACTGGTGCGCCAGTGATAATGAAGCCGTCGAACTTGCGGTGGCGCACCTCTTCCCATGTTTCGTAGAAGGAAAGCAGGTGCTCTTCCGGCGTATTCTTGGCGCGGTGACCGCCAATTCGGATCAGCGACAACTCCACCTGAAGCGGCGAGGCGCCGACGAGGCGTGCCATCTGGACTTCTGTCTTGATCTTGTTCGGCATAAGGTTGAGAAGCCCGATCTGCAGCGGACGGATATCCTGACGGATAGCGGCCGTTTCGGTCATGACCCGCACCCCCTCATTGACGAGGGTTTCAAAGGCGGGCAGCGTATCGGGAATCTTGATGGGCATCTCGAACTCTCACTTCCAGGCCACTCAAAGCCGTGAAAACAAAAAAACCGGCAGCGAAATCGCAACCGGTCCTCGGAAATTGCCTGTTTCCTCGACCCTTTAGCGACTTCTTTAAAGTGGCTGCAAGCCGGTCGGCAAATCACCACTGGCGGCTGTCATAATCCTGTCCGTGCGAAAAATCAATATCGTCGGTGCAAGCGCCGTTTCCGCCTTTCCTTGCCGCACCATTCCGGGCTATGGCAGGACATGACTTCGACCCACTTCACCATTCTGCTCGGTGGCGACATCACGGTGACGGATCGCCTGCGCGATGCCGTGGCGGGAACGCGCGTAATTGCGGCAGACAGCGGCATGCGTCATGCGGAAGTCCTGGGCTTGACCCCCGAATTGTGGGTGGGTGATTTCGATTCTTCCGATGCCGACCTCGTCAGCCGATGGCCGGATGTGACCAGGCAGCCATTTCCGGCCGCCAAGGGCGAGACGGATGGTGAGATTGCCGTTTCCGAGGCGTTGGCACGGCGCGCATCGAAATTGACCCTGGTCGGCGCGCTTGCGGGCGAGCGTTCGGATCATGCCCTGTTTCATTTGCTTTATGCCGTTTCGCTTGCCGAGCGGGGCATCGACGTGATGCTGACCTCTGGCACGGAAGAGGCCTATCCTTTGCTGAGTGCCGAACGAACGCTGGATCTACCCGCTGGATCGCTGTTTTCCATTGCCGGTTTCACTGCGCTGGAGGGTCTGGATATCGAGAATGCGCGATATCCCTTGAACGATTTTGCGCTTGCCTTCGGCTCATCGCGCACTATTTCCAACGTGGCGGAAGGGCTTTTGCGCCTTCGCCTGAAAAACGGTAAGGCCATTGTTCTTGCCCGTCCCTGTGATCTGACCGGAGCCTGATGCCTTGGCACCACCCATTCTGAAACTCGACGATATCAAGCTTACCTTCGGCGTGACCCCTTTGCTGGACGGCGCGAACCTGCAAGTGGAGCCCGGCGACCGCATTTGCCTTGTCGGGCGCAATGGTTCAGGCAAGTCTACGCTGATGAAGATCGCCGCCGGTCTGGTCGAAGCGCAGTCCGGCGAGGTTTTCCGCCATCCCTCCGCGACCATCCGCTATCTGGAGCAGGCGCCCGATTTCGATGGTTATGACACGGTTCAGGCCTATGCCGAATCCGGTCTTGGTCCAGGCGATGACGCCTACCGCGTTACTTATCTTCTCGAACATCTTGGGCTGACGGGACAGGAAAATCCGGCCAGCCTTTCCGGTGGTGAAGCGCGACGTGCGGCTCTGGCCCGCGTTCTGGCACCTGAGCCCGATATACTAATGCTGGATGAGCCGACCAACCATCTCGATCTGCCGACAATCGAATGGCTGGAAGGCGAATTGCAGCAGACGCGCAGCGCGCTTGTGCTTATTTCGCACGACCGCCGCTTCCTCGAAAAGGTTTCGACCGCGACCGTCTGGCTGGATCGCGGCCAGTCCCGCCGTCTCAGCCGTGGTTTTGCCCATTTCGAGGAATGGCGTGACAAGGTGCTGGAAGAGGAAGAGTTGGAGCAGCACAAGCTCGGCAAGGCTATCGAGCGTGAAGAGCACTGGATGCGCTACGGTGTGACCGCACGCCGCAAGCGCAACATGCGCCGTGTCGGTGAGCTTCGTGAAATGCGCGCCGCCTATCGGGGACATAACGGCCCGGTTGGTTCCGTGCAGGCAACGGTCACCGAGGGACGAGAGTCCGGCAAGCTGGTGATCGAAGCGGATACCATCACCAAGTCTTACGGGGATCGCACCATCGTTGCGCCGTTCTCCCTGCGCGTCAATCGCGGCGATTGCATCGGATTCGTCGGCCCCAATGGTGCTGGCAAGACGACGCTTCTGAAGATGCTGACGGGCCAGCTAGAGCCTGATAGTGGCACGGTGAAACTTGGCACCAAGCTTGAAATTGTAACGCTCGATCAAAAGCGTGAGGATTTGAATCTAGAGGATACGCTTGCCCATTACCTGACAGATGGGCGCGGCGAGAATCTGCTCGTCAATGGCGAGGTCAAGCACGTCACTGGCTACATGAAGGATTTCCTGTTTCAGCCGGAACAGGCCCGCACGCCGATCCGCAAGCTTTCGGGCGGCGAACGCGCGCGCCTCATTCTCGCGCGCATTCTTGCCAGGCCCACTAACCTGCTGATCCTCGACGAACCCACGAACGATCTCGATATCGAAACGCTCGATCTCCTGCAGGAAATCGTCGCAGGCTTTTCAGGAACAGTCATCCTCGTCAGCCACGACCGTGACTTTCTCGATCGCACCGTCACCTCCACCATCGCGCCCGCGAACCCGGATGCGCCGGATGGCCGCTGGATCGAATATGCCGGCGGTTATTCGGACATGATGGCGCAGCGCAAGGGTGCTGCGGACGACAAGCGGAAGGCGGAGAAGCAGGAAAAAGCGAAATCTGCTTCTTCTGCCGCTTCCATAAGCGATGCTGGAAAAGCTAAGGGCAAACTTTCCTTCAAGCAGAAATTCGCACTCGAAAACCTGCCAAAGGAAATGGAGAAAGCGCAAAGCGAAATCGCCAAGCGGGAAGAGCGTATGGCCGACCCACAGCTTTTCACCAAAGACCCGGGTGCTTTCAACACGCTGGCCGGTGAAATGGCAAAGCTGCGTGAGAAGCTGGAGGCAATGGAAGAAGAGTGGCTAGAGCTGGAAATGCTGCGGGAAGAGCTGGAGAGTTGATACTGTATATGCCTCCGTGCCTGGCATTTACTCCTCCGCTCCGTGCCGTGCGTGATAATGCGCGTACTCGGTATACGGCGTCGGCGAAGTGGGAAGCTTTCGTCTCGCAAACGCAAAGCGGCTAAACGCCAGTACAAAGTACGATGTAAAGGCGCGGAGGCTTACGTTCTTCCATCTTTGACTCAGCATCCAATTTGCGCTTTGCTGACCTGAAACGGAGGAGTCAAAACAATGCGCATGATCTTCGTCAACCTGCCGGTCAAGAATATCGAAACGTCCAAGGTCTTCTTCACCGCGCTCGGCTTCAGCTTCAATCCCGAATATTCCGATGACCGCACGCTCTGCATGATCGTGGAGAAAAATATCTTCGTCATGTTGCTCCAGGAGGAGCGCTTTCGCGACTTCATCAATGGCGATATTTCCGATGCCAAGAGCAGCACTGAAGTGCTGACCTGTCTGTCTGCGTCCAGCCGCGAAGAGATAGACACGATGCTTGCCACCGCTTTTGCCTCGGGCGGTAGCGAATGGAAGCCGGTTCAGGACCACGGCTTCATGTATGGCGGCAGCTTTCAGGATCCAGATGGCCATGTCTGGGAACTGGTGCATATGACCGAACAGGCAGAGCAAGCTTGATCTCTTGCCAAGCAGGCGCTTCGCGATTACATCTCGGCTAGATCTAACGGGGTGCTCTTCCTTTATAGGAAGGGCTGAGAGGCTGCGCCAACCCGAAGAACCTGATCCGGTTAACACCGGCGGAGGGATTAGACGGCTTCCATCCAGACGCCTATTCCCGTTTGCCCATTCGAGGAGGTGTCTGATGTATCGTCGTATTTTCCTGAACAGTCTTGTTGCTGCGTCTTTCCTATTGCCGAGCTTTGCCGTTGCGCAGGACAAGAAGGTGCTAACGGTCTATACCTATGAGAGCTTCGTGTCCGAATGGGGTCCCGGCCCCAAGGTCAAGGCGGCTTTCGAAAAGACGTGTAATTGCGTGGTCAATTTCGTCGGTGTAGCCGATGGCGTGGCCCTTCTTAACCGGCTGAAGCTCGAAGGTTCTGGCTCCAAGGCTGACGTTGTCGTCGGCCTCGATACCAATCTGATTGCCGAGGCCAAGCAGACGGGGCTGTTCGAAACGTCCAATATCGATACGTCTGCCGCGAAGGTGCCGGGTGGTTTCAAGGACGATGTTTTTGTGCCTTACGATTACGGACATTTTGCCGTCGTCTATGACACGCAAACGCTGAAGAACCCGCCGAAAAGCATGAAAGAATTGGTGGATGGCGATCCTTCCCAGAAGATCGCCATCCAGGACCCACGCACCTCGACGCCGGGTCTCGGTTTGCTGTTGTGGGTGAAGTCCGTCTATGGCGACAAGGCGCCGGAAGCTTGGGCAAAGCTCAAGAGCCGTGTTCTGACCGTAACCCCCGGTTGGTCGGAATCCTATGGCCTCTTCACAAAGGGCGAAGTGCCCATGGTGTTGTCCTACACCACCTCGCCCGCCTATCACATGGTGGCAGAACATAGCGAGCGTTATCAGGCGGCCGCATTCGAGGAAGGTCATTATATTCAGATCGAGGTCGCGGGCACGTTGAAGAATGCGCCGGAGAAGGATCTCGCTAAGCAGTTTCTCGCCTTCGTGCTCAGTTCCGGCTTTCAGGACGCCATCCCCGAAAACAACTGGATGATGCCGGTTGCAGACACGTCTTCTCCGTTGCCCGATGCATTTTCCAAACTCGTGCAGCCGACAAAAACGTTCCTGATGTCGCCCGAAGAGGTTGCGAAGAACCGCAAGGCATGGATCGACGAATGGTTGACGGCCATGAGCGTGAAGTGATTTCGGGCGTTGTCGAGCAATGATCGAGCGCCGCGATAGACGCCGGTTTCTGGTGGGCGGCACGGTGGCTTTTGCTGCCCTGCTTTCATTCATCGGGCTCGCTGTCTCGTCACTCCTTTCGTTCGATGGGCAGGCACCGTCAGGGGCGCTTCTGAATGGCTATACGTTGCGAATTCTTCGGTTTACGCTCTGGCAAGCCACGCTTTCGACGCTTCTTTCCGTGTTGCTCGGTTTGCCGGTGGCGCTTGCGCTTGCTCGGCAACACGGTTTTCCCGGTCGCATATGGATCATTCGGCTTATGGCAGTCCCCATGGGGCTGCCGGTCGTCGTTGGGGCACTCGGCATCATCACGATCTGGGGGCGGCAGGGAGTGTTTAACACGCTGCTGTTGGCCGCAGGGATGGATCAGCCTTTCAGTATTTACGGTCTTTCGGGCATTTTGATCGCGCATGTGTTCTTCAATTTGCCGCTTGCCGTTCGTTTCTTTCTCGCCGGGCTGGAGCGCATTCCAGGCGAATATTGGCGCATGAGCGCAAGCCTGGGGCTCGGATCCTTTTCCACCTTTCGCTTTATCGAATGGCCGGTGGCCGCGAGACTTATTCCCGGTGTGGCGGGGCTGATCTTCATGCTGTGCGCCACCAGCTTCACCCTTGTCCTGCTGCTTGGCGGCGGACCAGCAGCAACCACAATCGAGGTGGCCATCTATCAGGCGCTTCGCTTTGACTTCGATCCACCGCGTGCCATTGGCCTGTCGCTAATACAGATCGCCATGACGGGACTGCTCCTTCTCCTGCTTGCGCTTTTACCCTCTGCCGACGCGAAAGGGCAGACGCAGGGGCGGATAGTTCGACGCTTCGATGGCAGGGCAGCGGCCCAGCGCATTTGGGATGTCGTCGTTATCCTTCTTGCGGTTATGCTGGTCGGCTTACCGCTTGTCGCCGTCGCGGCCTCGGGTTTCTCAACCGACCTCTTGCGCTTGGTAACGGCAGAGGCTTTCCGAAGGGCTGCCGTGACAAGCCTTTCGATAGCCGTTGTTTCGGCGACGCTTGCGCTATGTCTTTCGATCGCCCTCATTCGCGCAAGTCAGGCCATTGCCGATAGACGGCGAGCAGGCGCACCGTTAAAAATGCTTTCGGTAGCACTCGGTGCGAGCTCTTCGCTCGTACTTCTTGTGCCGCCGGTGGTGTTGGGAAGTGGCTGGCTTCTGCTGTTGCGGAATTATGGCGATGTTGCCGCCTTTGCACCAGTGCTGGTCTCTGTCATAAACATGCTGATGGCGCTACCCTTCGTCATGCGTGTTCTGGAACCTGCATTTGCAACGCATCAGGCCCGGAACGGTCGCCTGTCTGCCAGTCTTGGTCTTTCCGGCTTCTCGCGTTTCCGCTTCATTGACTGGCCTGTTCTTAGGCAGCCCTTTGCCATGGCTTGTTCCTTCGCCATGGCGCTGTCATTGGGTGACCTTGGCGCGGTCGCATTATTCGGCTCGGAAAGCTTCGTGACCCTCCCATGGCTGATTTACAGCAATATGGGCAGCTATCGTACCAATGATGCGGCGGGCTATGCCTTTATTCTCGGCGTGATATGCCTTGTCCTTGCAGCAGGGGGCGTGTCGCGCCCGTCCAATCCAGCGAAAGCGATTTCATGAGCATTGAGGAAGCCGGGGCAAAGCTCGATAATGTCAGGCTGACGCTCGGTAAACAGGATTTTGTCTTCGATTGTGCATTCAAGCGGGGAAAGGTCACAGCGGTCGTCGGGCCTTCCGGCTCCGGCAAGTCGACGCTGCTCAATCTCGTGGCTGGTTTCGAAGCACCTGATGCCGGACGAGTGATGATCGACGGTCGGGACGTAACGACCCTCGATCCATCGGTGCGTCCGGTTTCCCTGATTTTTCAGGACAATAATCTGTTCGCGCATCTCGACATCTTCACCAATGTCGGTCTTGGCATCGACCCGTCTCTCCGGCTATCTTCTGTAGAAAAATCTGAAATATCGAGCGCTCTCTATCGCGTGGGTCTTTCGGGCTTCGAAAAGCGTCTGCCCGGCTCGATGTCCGGCGGTGAGCGGCAACGGGCTGCACTGGCAAGGGCGCTGGTGCGAAAGAAGTCTCTGATGCTGCTGGACGAGCCCTTTGCCGCGCTTGATCCCGGTTTGCGGTCTGGCATGGCAGTTCTGGTGAAGGAGCTTCAAAACGAAAGCCAAAACACTGTTCTGCTGGTGACGCACCATCCTGATGACATTCGCCGTCTTGCAGATTCCGTGGTCTTTCTGGTGGATGGGCGGATCGTTTTTGAGGGGCAGACAGACGCATTCTTCGCGGCGACCGACATACACGCAATCGGTACTTTTCTTGATGTTTGACTTTTACCCACGCCACAATTTGGACGCGGCGCGGTGTCAACCCTGCAAATACACAATGGCGATGCTCTAATTTTGCACTTGCGAATCTGTCTTTACTGCTTGAGAAACATGCATAGTTTTCTTTCGTTGGAATATTTCCAAGCCGTGGATCGTTCTCGCTGTTTAAGCATTTGCGTGCCCATAGGTGTAAATCTGGTATTCTGGTCTTAACGGATGATCAGGAACGTTAGGAGCAGACTGGCAGAATGATGACGCGTGTGAAGGCCCTCGAGGGCCGCACCTCCGGTCACAAGACGAAAGCTTATGGGCAACCGGCAAAAGGCATCGCAGCCCTTGTCGCAGCGTGTCTCATGTTGTCTTCCTGTCAGTCGCTGTTTTCGCCTTCCTATCAGTCCAGCCTCAAGCCTTCCGATAATCCGCAGACGGTCGAACAGGTCCAGAAGAACGATCCGCGAGCGCAGATGGGTGCGCGCGAGCATCCCCGCATCGTCGCCAGCTACGGCGGCGAATATCACGACGATAAGACCGAGCGCCTGGTGGCGCGCATTGCGGGTGCGCTGACGGCGGTTTCGGAAAACCCGCAGCAATCCTATCGCATTACCATTCTTAATTCGCCGGCTATCAATGCTTTCGCGCTGCCCGGTGGCTATCTTTATGTGACACGTGGTCTTCTTGCGCTTGCCAATGATGCGTCTGAAGTCGCGGCGGTCCTTTCGCACGAAATGGGTCACGTCACCGCCAATCACGGCATCGAGCGCCAGCGGCGTGAAGAGGCGGAAGTCATCGCCAGCCGTGTCGTGGCGGAAGTCCTGTCCAGCGATCTTGCGGGCAAGCAGGCGCTTGCACGCGGGAAATTGCGGCTCGCCGCCTTCTCCCGCCAGCAGGAATTGCAGGCGGATGTTATCGGCGTGCGCATGTTGGGGGAGGCGGGGTATGATCCTTACGCCTCGCCTCGCTTCCTCGATTCGATGGCGGCCTATGCGCGCTTCACGTCGGCTGACCCAGACAGCGACCAGAGCCTCGACTTCCTTTCCAGCCACCCGAATACGCCGCAGCGCATCGAGCTTGCCAAGCGCCATGCCCGCGCCTTTGGGCAAGAAGGGCAAGTGGGTGACAAGGGTCGTGACTGGTTCTTAAACGGCATCGATGGTTTGCTATACGGCGATAGCCCGCAGGAGGGCTATGTTCGCGGCAACACATTCCTGCACGGAACTCTGGGCATTCGTTTCGATGTGCCGGAAGGTTTTCAGATAGACAACAAGGTCGAAGCCGTTCTGGCGACCGGCCCCGGTGATATGGCCATCCGTTTCGATGGCGTGGCCGATCCAAAGCAGACGGCGCTTTCCAATTATCTGACCAGTGGATGGGTTGCCGGTTTGCTGCCCGAAACCGTACGTGAGACGCAGGTCAACGGTTTGCCCGCTGCAACCGCCCGCGCCAGTGCCGACAAGTGGGATTTCGACGTGACCGTGATCCGCGTCGGCGACCAGATATTCCGGTTCCTGACGGCGGTTCCGAAGGGAAGCCCTCAGCTTGATACGGTTGCAAATGGTCTGCGTTCCAGCTTCCGCAAGATGACACCGTCGGAAATTGCTTCTCTGAAGCCTTTGCGCGTCCGCGTCGTGACCGTCAGGCCCGGCGATACGGTCGCGTCCCTATCCGCGCGCATGATGGGCACCGAGCGTAAGATCGATCTTTTCAGAACCATAAACGCGCTCAGCGCCACGGCGACCGTCGACCCCGGTCAACGCGTCAAGATCGTCTCGGAATAATTCAGCCTTCCGCCAGCGGCACGTCGAATACTTCACCGGGTCGCATTGGGTGGAACCGGTCTTCTGAAACGCCGTGTTGCGTAAGTGCAGCTTTTAACGCGATGAGCGGCGCATCGATGGCTTCATCGGTAAGCTGAACGGTGCCCCAGTGATGCCCGCAGGCGTAGGTTGCGCCGCAAATCTTCATACCTTCAACCGCTTCAGCCGGATTTTGGTGCTGGCCCTTCATGAACCAGCGAGGCTCATAGGCACCGAAGGGGAGGTTGGTGAGGCGAAAGCCGCCGTACTTCTTCGCTGCCGCGTGGTAATTAAGCCCGCTATGAAAGCCTGTGTCACCGATGTGATAGATCTTGCCGCCAGGCGTTTCGAGGACGAATGCAGCCCACAGCGCCATACGACGATCATTGAGGCCGCGCGCCGACCAGTGATGGCAAGGCTCGAAGTGGATTTTTACGTCAGGCGATACCGCCAGTGCATCGCCCCAGTCTCCCACCGAAATCTTTGCCGCCTCGACCTTAGTGCGGATAATCGTGTCGTTGCCGAGTGGCGTGATGAAATGCGGCTTGTGAGCAACGTGCAGCTGATGCAGCGTTTCCAGATCGAGATGGTCGTAGTGATTATGTGTAACCAGCACGAGATCTATCGGCGGGAGGTCTTCAAAGCGGATACCCGGTGGATTGACGCGCTTTGGCCCTGCGAAGCTGAAAGGACTGGTGCGCTCTGACCAGACGGGGTCTACAAGGATATTGAGGCCTGCGGTCTGAATGAGGAAGGATGCGTGGCCGATGAAAGTAACGCGCAGATCGGTGCCGTTTACGCGCTCGTCGGGTTTCACGAAGGGATAGGGGCTGGGGTAGCTTTCCGGCCATTTCGCCCGTTCGCCATTGAAGCGCCACTTCAAAAGATCGCCGAGACCGTTCGGTTGCTCACCGTTGGGATTGAAGAAGCGCGTACCATCGAAATGGTCCGAAATTGGTCCGGAATAATAAGCGGCTTTCGACTGGCGCGCATAGAGACCGCCGCCAGCGAGAGCGGCAGCCAATACAGAAAGTTTAAACAAGCTTCTTCTTTTCATTGTAAATCTATATGCGCGGCGACGAAGGCCTTCAAGGAGGTTGAGCTTGATCACCGTGATTTTACGGTGACGTCAATTCCTGTCGTGGTCTCTAAAAATCCCCGGACGCCTTGACTTCTGTGGGCTTTTCCTGTTTATCTGCCCGATCAGCTGGCAGTTTCAAGACTCCAAGCCGCCGACCGGGACCCGCAAAGGTGTAAAGAGATCCCGGAGGCAAACATCCGACAGCGCGATGCGCCCTCGGGTGCTTTTTGGCTATGCTCGTTCTAGGGCGTCTTGTTTTTGACAGCAAAAGCACCGACGTTTCGGGAACCCCGGAACGAAGAAGGATGAAACGATGTTTGAAAACCTCCAGGACCGCCTTGGCTCCATTCTGAATGGACTGACCGGCCGTGGCTCGCTTTCGGAAGTCGATGTTTCCGCAGCGTTGCGTGAGGTTCGCCGTGCGCTTCTGGAAGCGGACGTGGCGCTGGAAGTCGTTCGCTCCTTTACCGACAAGGTGCGTGAAAAGGCCGTCGGTGCCTCGGTTCTGAAATCCATCAAGCCCGGCCAGATGGTCGTCAAGATCGTTCATGACGAGCTTGTCGAGATGCTGGGCTCCGAAGGCGTTTCCATCGATCTTCATGCGGCAGCTCCCGTCGTCATCATGATGGTGGGTCTGCAGGGTTCGGGTAAGACCACCACCACTGGCAAGATCGCCAAGCGCCTGACGGATCGCGACAAGAAGAAGGTGCTGATGGCATCTCTCGACACGCGACGTCCGGCAGCGCAGGAGCAGTTGCGCCAGCTCGGCGTTCAGACCGGTGTCGATACGCTGCCTGTCATCGCGGGCCAGTCGCCGACCGATATCGCTTCGCGGGCCGTGCAGGCGGCCAAGCTCGGCGGTCATGATGTCGTGATCCTCGATACCGCCGGTCGTACCCACATCGACGAACCGTTGATGTTGGAAATGGCCGACATCAAAAAGAATTCCAAGCCGCACGAAATCCTGCTGGTGGCGGATTCGCTCACCGGTCAGGACGCGGTCAATCTGGCGCGCAACTTTGATGAGCGCGTCGGCATTACCGGTCTTGTGCTAACCCGTATGGACGGCGATGGCCGTGGCGGTGCGGCGCTTTCGATGCGGGCCGTGACCGGCAAGCCGATCAAGCTGATCGGTATCGGCGAGCGCATGAACGAGCTGGATGAGTTTCATCCACGCCGTATCGCAGACCGTATCCTCGGCATGGGCGATATCGTGTCCTTGGTCGAAAAGGCTGCCGAAAACATCGATGCGGAAAAAGCCGCTGCGATGGCCAAGAAGTTGCAGTCCGGCAAGTTCGATCTGAACGATCTGGCCGAGCAGCTTGGTCAGATGAAGAAGATGGGCGGTATGGGCGGCATCATGGGTCTGATGCCCGGCATGGCTGGCATGAAGGACAAAATGGCCGCGTCCGGTATGAACGACAAGATGTTCGACCGTCAGATTGCCATCATCTCCTCGATGACAAAGGCCGAGCGCGCCAACCCGGATATTCTGAAACACAGCCGCAAGAAGCGTATCGCTGCCGGTTCCGGCACGGATGCTGCCGAAATCAACAAGCTGCTCAAGATGCATCGCGGCATGGCCGACATGATGAAAGCCATGGGCGGCAAGGGCAAGGGCGGCATCATGAAACAGATGATGGGCGGACTTGCGGGCAAGATGGGTCTTGGCGGTGGAATGGGCGGCATGCCTGATCTCGCCGCCATGGACCCCAAGCAGCTGGAAGCGCTTCAGAAGCAGGCGGAAGCCGCCGGTCTCGGCAAGGGTGGCGGACTGCCACCGGGTCTGGGCGGCATGCCCGGTCTTCCAGGACTTGGTGGGCCAAAGCTTCCCGGTCTCGGCGGGCTACCCGGCCTTCCCGGTTTTGGCAAGAAGAAGTAAGCGATCATGACAAACACCGAAGTGAAGGCGCAGCTCTCTGAATACCGCCAGTCCATCGATAACATCGATGCTGCATTGGTTCATATGTTGGCCGAACGGTTTCAGCGCACCAAGGCTGTGGGCGTTTTAAAAGCCACTTACGAATTGCCGCCGGCGGACCCGGCGCGCGAAGAATACCAGATCGAACGCCTTCGCCGTCTGGCCAAGGACGCCAATCTGGATCCGGATTTCGCCGAGAAGTTCTTGAACTTCATCATCAAGGAAGTCATCCGGCATCATGAAGCAATCGCCGCTGAACACAGCGGCCTCGACAAGACCGCCTGACCGGCGGGCAAGCCATTATAAGGAGAACTCACATGGCACTTAAAATTCGTCTCGCACGCGGTGGTTCCAAGAAGCGCCCGTACTACCAGATCGTTGTTGCTGACGCCCGTTCGCCACGCGACGGCCGCTTCCTCGAGAAGGTCGGTTCCTGGAACCCAATGCTCGCCAAGGACAATGCTGACCGCATCCAGATCAATGCTGATCTGGTCAAGGAGTGGCTTGTAAAGGGCGCTCAGCCAACCGACCGCGTTCTGCGCTTCCTCGCAGAAGCTGGCATCACGACGCGCGACGCCCGCAACAACCCTGAAAAGGCAAAGCCAGGTAAGAAGGCTCTCGAGCGCGTTGCCGAGAAGAAGCAGAAGGCTGAAGACGCCGCTGCTGCTGCCGCTGAAGCATCTGCTGCCGAGTAATCGACAGGCTGAATTCAAAGACGGGTGGTGCGGTTTCCGCGCCACCCGTTTTCATGTTTTAATTGCGTGTGCTTAAGCTTAGAAAAGGCTTTAGGCAGAAACGCGAGAACAACGGACGGTCCGATGGCAAAGCTGGAAAACCCCATTCTCATGGCCAAGATCGGCGCAGCGCAAGGGCTGCGTGGCGAAGTGCGGGTCAGCTCTTATACGGATGATCCGACGGCACTTGGCGATTACGGCAATCTGGTTGCCGCCGATGGCCGCGTGTTTGAAATTCTGGAAATTCGTGAAGCCAAGACCGTCGTCATCGTACGTTTCCGAGGTGTCAACGACCGCACTGCCGCAGAGGCGCTGAACGGTATCGAACTCTTCATCGACCGGGACAATCTGCCGGATGACGACCTGGATGAGGATGAGTTTTTCTACACCGATCTCGAAGGCCTCAACGTGGTCGATGCCGAAGGAAAGAGCTACGGTGCAGTCAGCGCCGTTTATGATTTCGGAGCAGGTGATCTGCTGGAGTTGAAGGGCGCGGGCCGCCGCCCGGCGCTTATCCCGTTTTCCGAAGCCTCTGTTCTGGAAATCGATCTGGAAGGTGGGAAGATACTGATTGATCCATTTGCAGCAGGGCTGGTGGACAACCCGGAAGATGGTAAGGACGATCCCGATCATCCGATCTTCGGCAGACAAAAGAAATAAGCCGATGAGCTTTAAAGCAACCGTGCTGACGCTCTACCCGGAAATGTTTCCGGGCCATCTCTCCTATTCGCTGGCGGGCAAGGCGCTGGAGCGCGGCCAATGGCACATGGAACCGGTGCAGATTCGCGATTTCGCCACCGACAAACATCGCAGCGTGGACGATACACCTGCGGGCGGCGGTGCTGGCATGGTGCTGAAGCCCGACGTGCTGGCGGCGGCAATCGATGCCGTGTCGGAAGGCGATACGCGTCCGCGGCTGCTGATGAGCCCACGCGGTAAGCCGTTGCGCCAAGAGCGCGTGCGTGAACTTGCTGCGGGCGATGGGGTCATCATCGTCTGTGGGCGCTTCGAGGGTGTGGATCAGCGGGTTATCGATGCGCGTAATCTCGAAGAGGTCTGCATCGGCGATTATATCCTGTCCGGTGGTGAACCGGCGGCGCTGACGCTGCTGGATGCGGTGGTGCGTATTCTCCCCGGCGTGATGGGCAATGATCTCTCGGGCGTGCATGAGAGCTTCGAAGGCGGTTTGCTGGAGCATCCTCACTTTACGCGTCCGCAAGTCTGGGAAGAGCGCGATATTCCAGCGGTTCTCACCTCAGGCAATCACAAGCTGATCGAGAAATGGCGGCACGAGCAGGCGTTGGCTTTGACGAAAGAACGCCGCCCGGATTTGCTGGCAGAGGCTCAGGACGTGAAAAAGTAGTAGCCCGTCAGCAGCAGGCCGACCGTGATGACCAGAGCGCGGATGATCCATTGAGGAACGCGGCGGGCGACATAGACCCCGCAATAACCACCAAGTGCGGAGGCGGGTATCATGATCAGTGCCGCATGCCAGGCAACCACGCCGCCACCGACGAAAACGACGATGGCAACAGCCGCGATAACGACGGCCAGCAGGTTTTTCAGCGCATTGAGATGGTGATAGGTTCCGCCTGCGGTAAGGCCCAGCACAGCCAGCATCATGATGCCCATGCCAGCACCAAAAAATCCGCCGTAGATCGAGGTGAAGAACTGGCCAATCAGGCTGGCTGCATTGCTGGTTGGATGTTCCTGAGCTGAACGGGGGCGTAACCAAGGCCCTGCAGCAAAGAGCGCTGTGGCCGCCAGCAACAGCCATGGCACCATCTGGCGGAAGGACGGGTTGTCGAGGGAGAGCAGAAGCAGCGCTCCGGCTGTCGAACCGAGAATGGACAGGATAGAAAGAAAGATCGCACCTTTCCAATGTGCACGTATTTCCGGCCAGTAGGCGATGACCGAGGTAACATAGCCTGGAAACTGCACGATGGATGAGGTGGCGTTGGCAGAGATTGGTGCGATGCCTGCAACCGTCATAGCGCCGAAGGTGAGAAATGTTCCTCCGCCAGCAATCGCGTTGACCGCACCGGACAAAAAGCCGCTTGCGAAGAGCAGCAGAATGATAGCGATGGACATGACCCCTCCCGAGTTGTCCATTTGCATATCCGGTCCGAAAATTTCCGGCAATCAGGTGCTGAAGTATTTCCAACATATGCGCGAAGCGGTTTTGCGTCTGGATGATTGCTTTGAAAAGCGGAAATGCTCCAATCGACAAATTATTGTCACGAAAGTGGTGACAAAGGCCGTGTCTTCCTGTATGCCCCGCGTGGAATTGGGGTTTACCCCATAGACCGAAAGCAAAGAATGGCGAACCCGCTTCTGCCGAAAGGCATAATTCCAAGGCATTGACCCAAGGAATGATCGTTGAGCGCTCTGGCTGTTTCAGAAGAAATCAGAGGTTAACATGACCAATATTATCGCACAGCTGGAAGCCGAACAGGCCGCCAAGATCGAAGCAAAGCGCAAGCTTCCTGAATTTTCCCCGGGCGACACCGTTCGCGTCAACGTTCGCGTTACCGAAGGTAACCGTACCCGTATTCAGGCCTATGAAGGCGTTGTCATCGCCCGTTCTGGCGGCGGCCTCAACGAGAGCTTCACCGTTCGCAAGATTTCCTACGGCGAAGGCGTAGAGCGCGTATTCCCGGTTTATTCTCCGCTGGTTGAAGGCGTTGAGATCGTTCGCCGCGGTAAGGTTCGCCGCGCGAAACTCTACTACCTGCGTGACCGTCGCGGTAAGTCCGCACGTATCGTTGAAGACACCGGCGTTCGCGCTCGCAAGCTCAACGATGCAGAGCGTCAGGCCGCTGCTGAAGAAAAGGCACGCATCGAAGCTGAAAAGGTTGCAGCAGCACAGGCTCTGGCCGCCGAAAAGGCAGCAGCGGAAGCGGCTGAAGCCAAGGCAGCTGAAGAAGCCGCAGCCGCGAAGGCTGCTGAAGGTGCAGCTGAATAAGCTTTCCCTCATTGGGATTTTGAAAGGGCGGTCTTCGGGCCGCCTTTTTTGTTTTTTGGGATTTGGGCGTTGGCCCGCCCCCCTCGACTTCATGCTCGGGCCTGTCCCGAGCATCTGCTACGTCTCATATTTTGCTAAGTTGGCAGATCCTCGGGACGAGCCCGAGGATGACGTTACAGGATAAGGAGGCCTTCGACATTCTCTTGTTGTCACCTACTTTGGGTGCATATCCCTTGCTCCGCACCCTTCACCTATGCCATTTTCCAGCCCTGCCAGCCGGAGAGATCAAATTGTTCAGACGCTCGTTTTTCATCGCCATTGCCGCAGCATTGTTTTCGCCAGTCATCGCCTTTTCCACCGAGCTGCCGGACCTGAAAGGCCGTGAAATCGTCGTGGTGACGGAAAATGCCTACCCACCCTTGCAGTTCGTCGATCCGAAAACCGGCGAGGCGATCGGCTGGGAGTATGATGCGATGAATGAGATTGCCAAACGGTTGAATGCCAAGGTCGAGTACCAGAACTCTTCATGGGATGCGATGATTCCGGCGGTGTCCGAGGGGCAGTACGATATTGGCATGACCGGTATCAGCATCAAGGACGATCGTAAGGCCAAGGTGGATTTCTCCAATCCCTATATGCGCTCGGAAATGTTCATGTTGGTGCGCGCAGATGAAGATCGCTTCACCGACGCTAAAAGCTTTGCCGCTTTCGAAAAGGGGCTGGTAGGCGCGCAGGCGGGCACCACGCCCTTTTACACCGCAGTCTACGACATTCTCGATGGCAACGAGCAGAACCCACGCATCAAGCTGATGGAGACTTTCGGCGCGACAGTTCAGGCGCTTCGTTCGGGTGATGTCGATCTAGTCCTGACCGATGGCGTTGCTGGCAAGGGCTATGTCGATGCCTCGAATGGAGCGCTGAAACTTATCGGTGGTCCCTTGGGTGGCGACGATTTCGGCTTTATCTTCAAGAAGGGGTCCGATCTCGTTGGCCCGATCAATGCGGCCATTGCTGCGTTGAAAGCGGACGGCACCTTCACAGCCCTCGATAAAAAGTGGTTTCTCGACTACAAACTCGGTGAATAGACCGATGCTTCCGAATACTAGAGAGCGTCGCGCGTGAGCGGCATTCGCAGCAAATCTTCCATAGAGGATTTTCCGTGGTGGCTGGTGGCGCTCGTCGCCATTGGGCTTGTTCTCACCATCGTGATAGCCATCAACGGCATCTACGCACAGGTCTTCACGACTGTCGCAAATGGCATCGGAATGACGATCTTCGTCACACTCGTTGCCTTTGCGCTGGCGTGCGGTTGGGGGTTGGTTATCGCCCTGCTCGGCATGGCCGATAATATCGTACTGCGACAACTCTCGCGCTTCTATATCGAGGCGGTGCGCGGCATCCCTATCCTCGTCGTCCTGTTCTACATCGCCTTCGTCGGTGCGCCTGCCGTCGTGGACCTCATCAACTGGATCGCCTCGCCTGTTATTCAAGCGGGCTGGATGGAGGAGATGCTGGTCCGCGAATTCTCGCTGACATGGCGCGCCATTCTGGCATTGACGATCTGTTATGGTGCCTTCATCGCTGAAATCTTCCGTGCGGGTATCGAGGCGGTGGCAGAGGGGCAGGTTGAAGCGGCAAAGGCGCTGGGCCTGAACCGGATGCAACGGTTTCGCCTGATCATCTTTCCGCAGGCGATGCGCACTGTGTTCCCGCCGCTCTCCAACGATTTCGTATCGATGATCAAGGACAGTTCGCTGGTCTCGGTCCTCGGCGTGATGGATATCACCCAGCTCGGTAAGGTCTATGCCGCGGGTTCGTTCCGCTTCTTCGAAACCTACTCCATCGTCGCCTATATCTACCTCATTCTTACATTGGGCCTTTCACTCATACTAAGACGAATAGAGAAGGCAATGAGGCGCATAGACGCCTGAAGATAGGCCAAGCAGCACCTCACGAAGTATCAAACGCAAAACGCCGGGACTAGCCCGGCGTTTTTTCGTTCATATATTGCTGGATTAGGCAGCCAGATCTCGCAGAACGGTCTGAAGAATGCCGCCGTTGTTCATGTAGGTCACCTCATCGAGCGTATCGATGCGGCAAAGCAGAGGAACGTCCTTCACTGTGCCGTCGGAGTAGGTGATCTTGGCGATCTTCGTTTCGCGCGGCTTGATCTCGCCTTCCAGCCCTTCAATGGTGACGATTTCATCACCCTTGAGACCGAGGCTTGCCCATGTCGTGCCGTCCTGGAAGGTGAATGGAACAATGCCCATGCCGACCAGGTTGGAGCGGTGAATACGCTCGAAGGACTGTGCGACGACTGCCTTTACGCCGAGCAGGTTGGTGCCCTTTGCAGCCCAGTCACGCGAAGAACCGTTGCCGTATTCCACGCCCGCAAAGATAACCAGCGGAACGCCCTCTTCCTTATAAGCCATTGCCGCATCGTAGATCGACAGCTCTTCCTTGGATGGATAGTGGATGGTGTAACCACCTTCCTTGCCATTTGGTCCGAGCATGTGGTTGCGGATGCGAATGTTGGCGAAGGTGCCGCGCATCATGACTTCATGGTTGCCACGGCGCGTTCCGTACTGGTTAAAGTCCGCAACAGCGACGCCATTGTCCGTGAGATAAGCACCGGCTGGCGAAGCCGCCTTGATCGAACCGGCCGGGGAAATGTGGTCGGTGGTGATCTTGTCGCCGAACAGGCCAAGAACGCGCGCGCCCTTGATGTCCTTGAGACCGGAGCCGGTCTTGCCCATGCCGACGAAGTATGGCGGGTTCTGGACATAGGTCGAATGGTCGTCCCATGCGTAAGTCTGACCGTCTGGAACCTGAACCGCCTGCCAGTTTTCGTCGCCCTTGAATACGTCAGCATACTTGCTTTCGAACAGTTCGCGGGTGACATACTTCTGGATGAACTCCTGCACTTCGGCAGAGGTTGGCCAGATGTCCTTGAGGTAAACCGGGTTGCCATCACGGTCTTCACCGAGCGGCTCTTTGGTCAGGTCCTTTTGAACCGTACCGGCGAGCGCGTAAGCGACGACCAGAGGCGGAGAAGCGAGGTAGTTTGCCTGAACGTCAGTAGAAATACGGCCTTCGAAGTTACGGTTGCCGGAAAGAACGCCAGCCGTGATCAGACCCTTGTCGTTGATGGTCTTGGAGATCGGCGCAGGCAGGGGACCGGAGTTGCCGATGCAGGTCGTGCAGCCAAAGCCGACGAGGTTGAAGCCGAGTGCGTCAAGCTCCTTCTGGAGACCGGACTTCTCGAGATATTCGCCAACGACCTGAGATCCCGGTGCCAGCGAAGTCTTCACCCATGGCTTGGACTTCAGACCCTTGGCAACCGCGTTGCGAGCAAGAAGACCAGCAGCGATCAGCACAGATGGGTTCGACGTGTTGGTGCAGGAGGTGATGGCGGCAATCGCCACATCGCCGTGACCAAGGTCAAAGCTTTCGCCTTCCACTGCGAAGCGGTTGGAGAGCTGGCCGGGCTTCTTGTAGTCGTTTTCAAGAGCCGTTGCGAAGTTAGGCGCAATGGTTTCGAGCGGCAGGCGGCCTTCTGGACGCTTCGGGCCAGCCATGGAAGGCACGACGTCGTTCAGGTCGAGTTCCAGCGTGTCGGTGAAGACGAGCTGCGAACCGTCATTGTCGCGCCACATGCCTTGAGCCTTCGAATAGGCTTCGACCAGGGCGATACGGTCCTTGGTGCGACCGGAAACGTCGAGGTAACCGACGGTGGCGTTGTCGACCGGGAAGAAACCGCAGGTCGCGCCGTATTCCGGGCCCATGTTGCCGATGGTTGCGCGGTCTGCAACTGGCAGAGTGTCGAGGCCGGGGCCGAAGAATTCCACGAACTTGGAAACAACGCCCTTCTTGCGCAGCATCTGAACGACGGTCAGAACGAGGTCGGTCGCGGTGACGCCTTCCTTGAGCGTGCCGGTCAGCTTGAAGCCGATGACTTCTGGCAGAAGCATGGAAACCGGCTGGCCGAGCATGGCCGCTTCAGCTTCGATACCGCCAACGCCCCAACCCAGAACGCCCAGACCATTGATCATGGTCGTGTGGCTGTCGGTGCCGACGCATGTGTCCGGATAAGCGATGGTGTCGCCATCTTCTTCCTTGGTCCAGACGGTCTGGCCGAGATATTCGAAGTTCACCTGGTGACAGATGCCGGTGCCCGGAGGAACGACGCGGAAGTTCTTGAACGCCTGCTGGCCCCACTTTAGGAAGCGGTAACGCTCGCCGTTACGCTGATATTCCAGCTCAACGTTACGTGCGAAAGCATTCGGCGTGCCGAATTCGTCGACGATGACGGAGTGGTCGATGACCAGATCGACAGGCACGAGCGGGTTGATCTTCTCAGGGTCGCCACCGAGGTTCTTGATGCCGTCGCGCATGGCTGCGAGGTCAACCACGGCAGGAACGCCGGTGAAGTCCTGCATCAGAACGCGGGCAGGGCGGTAAGCGATTTCAGCTTCCTTGAGGCCCTTGTTTTCCAGCCATGCGGCAACGGCTTCGATATCTGCCTTGGTAACGGAACGGCCGTCTTCGTTGCGCAGCAGGTTTTCGAGCAGAACCTTCATCGAATATGGAAGGTTTGCAACGCCCTTCAGGCCGTTCGCCTCTGCCTTTGGCAGGCTGTAATAAACATAGTCCTTACCGTCCACGGTAAGAACGGAGCGACAATTGAAACTGTCAATAGATTTGGCCACGGTTAAAAACCCCGCTTCCTCTGATAGCCAACACGCGCGTGCGGACACCTATGCACTATCATGCACATCAGGATGCGGGTACGGTCATTTCCGCTGTCCGCACGAGAGGCTGCTTGTGACAACCTGCAGGTCCGGCGCTATATGATGATCACGCCGACCGCTGGCGTGGTTGAGACCCATATAGATAATTTCGCCGAAACGTGCCAGACCAACAAACGACCTAAATCGATATTTTTTTCGATTGCGATGATTAAAATCTTAAACGAGGCGAAGCGGTGCATCTGATAGCGGAAAATCTCTGCGCCAAACGGGGCGAAGATTTCATATTCATGAACGTTTCCCTCAAATTAACGGATGGCGATGCTCTGGTCCTGACGGGGCCGAACGGCTCCGGCAAATCCACGCTTTTGAGGGTTGTTGCGGGGCTTCTTCAGGCCGAATTAGGTGTGGTAAAGATAGCCGGCGAAGGACTTGAAGAGGGCGCTCGCGCTTGCGAAGCGAGCCATTACCTCGGTCACCGCAATGCCATGAAACAGGAGCTGACGGTTTCTGAAAACCTGTCATTCTGGAAGAAATTTCTTGGCGATTTCAACGGCGGCTCATCACTCTCCATAGAGGAGGCGGCAGAAACAGTCGGATTGTCGGGTATAACGCATCTTCCCTTCGGCTATCTTTCCGCCGGTCAGCAACGGCGATTCGCCATGGCAAAATTGCTCGTCGCCTGGCGACCAATCTGGATACTGGACGAACCGACCGCAGCGCTCGATACAAGTGCAGATATTATGTTCACCGGGCTCGTGAAAGCTCACCTTGCCAAAGGCGGCATCGTGATCGCGGCTACCCACCAACCTCTTGGACTTGAAAACGCGAAGGAACTGCGGATGACGAGCTTCGCTGGCGTAGAGGCCTGGGGATGATTGCTCTTTTCCTCCGCGATCTCAAGCTCTCGATCCGGGCTGGCGGCGGCGCGTTGATCGGTGTCCTCTTTTTCATGACGGTTGTTGCCGTCATTCCTTTCGGTGTCGGACCAGACCTCAATCTTCTGTCTCGCATCGGTCCTGCCATTGTGTGGATCGGTGCGTTGCTGGCGGCTCTACTCGGTCTCGATAGACTGTTTCAGGCCGAGCGCGATGACGGTTCTCTCGACCTCATTCTCATGCATGAAAACCCGCTGGTTTTAACTGTCTTTGTCAAATGCCTCGCGCACTGGACGGCAACGAGCCTGCCACTGGTCATTGCCTCGCCGCTTCTCGGTCTCTTTATGAATATGAGCGAAGTCGCTATCGGCGCGGTCATGTTGACCCTGTTTGTCGGCTCGCCTGCGCTAACATTTATTGGTGCCGTGGGAGCGGCAGTCGCCGTCGCTCTTCCACGCGGCGGACTGCTCGTTTCCATTCTTGTCCTGCCGCTCGCCATACCCGTGCTCATATTCGGTGTCAGCGCATCCTATGCTGCCGTTCAGGACCCTGCGCCCTTCATGCCACCTTTTCTTATTCTTATCGCGATCACGCTCTTTTCATCGGTCATCGGCCCGTTGTTCGCGGTTTTGGCGCTTCGCGCTTCTTCGGATTGACAAGGATCAATTGCAGCGTCTCTTTCGTCAATGTAGAACGGGCCAGGCTGCGCATCAGAGAACGCCATGAACGATACAAGTCTTGCTATTACCAAACTCAGCGATCTCGCCAACCCGACCCGGTTTCTGGCGCTGGCTTCGCGCATTCTCCCGTGGCTTGCAGTGCTGTCGGCGCTCTGTCTCATCTTCGGTCTTTATATGGCCTTCACCACCGAAGGAGATTATCAGCAAGGCGACACCGTGCGCATCATGTATGTCCACGTTCCCGCTGCTTGGCTGGCAATGATGTGCTACACCGTGATGGCGCTTTCTGCCATTGGAACGCTGGTCTGGCGTCATCCACTGGCAGATGTCAGCCACAAGGCCGCGGCACCCATCGGCGCTGCCTTCACGCTGATAGCGCTCATCACCGGTTCCCTTTGGGGAAAGCCCATGTGGGGAACATGGTGGGTGTGGGATGCCAGACTGACGTCAGTCTTCATTCTCTTCTTGATGTATCTTGGCCTCATAGCCTTCAACAGGGCGATGGATGATCCATCCAAGGCAGCGCGCGTCAGCGCCGTTCTCATCCTTGCGGGTTCCGTCAATATCCCAATCATCAAGTTTTCGGTTGAGTGGTGGAATACACTGCACCAGCCGGCCAGCATCATCCGAATGGATGGCCCCGCCGTCGATCCCGAGTTTCTCTGGCCTTTGCTGACCATGGCCGTCGGATTCACGCTTCTGTTCTTTACGCTGCACATTGCCGCCATTCGAAATGAAATCCTGCGAAGGCGGGTTGCCGTGTTACGGCGTTTGGCAGCACGGGCTGCCAGCAGGGCGAGGTAAAGCAGTGACCCATATATTTTACATCACCATGTCTTACGCCATGACCGGACTTATCAGCTTCGGCCTGATCGCCTGGGTCTGGTTCGATGGTGCTGCACGTCGCAAGGAACTGGCAGAGCTGGAGGCGTCCGGTATTCGCCGCCGTTCCAGATCAGCAGCAGCGGAGACGCCTGAAGCATGACGAACGAAAGCACGCCTGGCAAAGCCCGCAGCAAATCGCGTTTTGCGCTCGCTCTCCTGCCGCTACTTGCCTTTTCGGGCTTTGCGGTGGTTGCGGCCAAGATGCTGTATGAGCAGGACGTCAACGGTCTGGACGTCAGCGCCATTCCATCGGCGCTGATCGGCACGAAAGCACCATCACTCTCCTTGCCGCCGCTCGAAGGTTCGAATGTGCCCGCGCTGACGGACGCCGCAATCAAGGGCAAGCTGACCATCGTCAATGTCTTTGCTTCGTGGTGC
Organism: Agrobacterium larrymoorei; assembly: GCF_013322225.1. Lineage (GTDB taxonomy): Bacteria > Pseudomonadota > Alphaproteobacteria > Rhizobiales > Rhizobiaceae > Agrobacterium > Agrobacterium larrymoorei_A. Next base: position 80,694 of record NZ_JAAMFB010000019.1, on the reverse strand, counting down.
GTGCCATGCAGGCAGGAGCATCCGATGCTGAAAGAGCTGGCAAAGGATGAGCGCCTCAACATTGTTGGCATCAACTATAAGGACAAACAAGATAACGCCCTTCGTTTCCTTGGCGAACTCGGAAATCCCTACGATGCGATCGGTATCGATCCCAACGGCAAATCGGCGATCGACTGGGGCGTTTACGGCATTCCGGAAACCTATCTTGTCGGTGCGGACGGTACCATTATTTACAAGAAGGTCGGCCCCATCGATACTGTGACCTACGAGCGGGACTTGATTCCGGCAATCGAGAACGCTCTGGCGGGAAGCTGAGATTGGCCCGGTCAGGAGCCAGGCATCTTGATCGCTTTAAGCTTGATGCCCGAATTCGAGCCGTAAAGAAGAGGTATACCTTCCTGCACGACCTGATTTCGTCCGTTTTCCTTGGCCTTGTATAAAAATCCATCTGCCCGGGAAATAGCATCGTGGATCGAATGATCCCCGCGCGCGAGTGACGAGATGCCGAAACTGGATGTAATCTGCCCAAGCACATTGCTTCCAGACCAGTCGCGGGATGAGAAGGCGCTGCGAACCATATTTGCCAGAACGGCGACTTCGGAAGCGTGTAAATCAGGAACGAAGGCAACGAATTCCTCACCGCCGAACCGCGCGATTTTGGCGTTTGGTGGCAGTCGTTCCTTCAGCAGTTCCGCCAGAGCGATAATCACGAGATCGCCCGTGGCATGGCCGAAGCGATCATTGACTGTTTTGAAGTGGTCGATATCGCACATGAGGGCCACGCCTTTCGGTGGTTCTGGTGACCTGAAGTCTGGCGCGGCGAGATCAAAGCCTCGGCGATTGAAGAGGCCGGTCAAAGGGTCGTGTTCCGCAGCAAAACGATGCTGTTCCAAAACCTTTGCCACAGCGCTTCCAAGAACTGACACCGCCATTAAGAAGCCGAAGATACTGGCGGCGAATTGCACAAGATAAGCGTATTCTGATGAAAGATAGGTGTCGAGGCTTTCCATCGACGTGCTACTCGTCATCAAAAGCAACAAGGTCACGCGTGTCACGGTTTCCAACACCACCAGTGCCACTGACGCTAGCAGAATTCTGTCCATAACGTTCCGCACTTTGTGCCGGACGAGCCATACGGACGGAGCAAGAAGAAGCGCGATCATGATATCGCTCGTGGCGAGTCCATTTCTCAGGTTCGGTTGAACGAAGATAAAGAAACTGACGGCAAGGAAGCCAGCGATAGCGAAGCCAATCCTGGCCCTTACATGCGTTTTTACCTCGAACTGCACGAGAAGCGCATGACCGTAAAAAAAGAAGGCTGAGAAGAAAAGTATGTTGGAGAGAACGGCCTGTACCAGAAGAAAATTGTCGGTCAGCACCATTGGCAGTGCAAAGCCGCTTGCTGCCGACAGATAGCCCAGCCCCCAGTAGCGACCCGGGCGAAAACCGATTGCTTGCAGACCAAGAAACATCACGCCAAAGGTGATCATGATAAAAGGCAGCAGATAGGCGAAATTATCCTGCACGAGCTCGGTCTTTACGCAAAAGGGTACATTTACTGCGCAACCAAGTAACCGGTTTTTCTTAATAAAGCATCCGCCTTACCGGCCGGCGATGACGAGCTACGCGGCGGGAAGCGCATTCTGCCATTCACGGATCGCATCGATTGGCGAGATCAGCATCAGTACGTTCAGGGTTAGGTTGTCGCGGATCAACCATCCGGTAAAAAGCTCGAAGAAGATGGCGACGATGACGGTGAGCCAGACCGGTACGCGGGCGGCGAAAAGGAAGCCAAGCGCCATAAACACTGTATCCATCGCTGAATTCAGAATGCTGTCACCGCTATAGCCAAGCGCCATTGTGGCGGTTCGGTAGCGGTCGATGATGATCGGTGAATTTTCCAGGATTTCCCATGTCGCTTCCACGAGCACGGCGGCGGATAGCCTGAAGGAGAGCGGCTTTTTGCGAAACAGCAGCCATGCAAACCAGTAGAACAGGAAGCCGTGAATGATGTGAGACGGAGTGTACCAGTCTGCAATGTGCTGGGAATTGCCCGGCGTATTCACACCCGGCTCGAACAGCTTTACGTAACCGCATTCACAGATCGGAATGCGGCCCATGAAATGGAGAATGAGAACCTACGCCAGCAGCAGCGCAGCCGCAACGCCAAACCAGAGATGATGCGAAGGGCGAGCGGCAGCGGGGTTGGTAGAACTCATTCCTTGTCTTTCATCAAAGGCTCAAGCGAGTGGCGCATGACCAGCGGCATCTGGGCCATGGTGAAGATGATGGTTATCGGCATGGTGCCCCACACCTTGAAGGCGACCCATTGGTCGGTGGTGAAATTGCGCCAGACGACTTCGTTCAACACCGCGAGAAACAGGAAGAAGATACCCCAGCGCAGAGTCAGCTTACGCCAGCCCTCGTCCGTCAACTTGAAGGCGGAATTAAAAACATAACCGAGCAGGGACTGGCCAAACAGGAGGCCGCCGAGAAGGATAACGCCAAACAGGCTGTTGACGATGGTCGGCTTCATTTTAATGAAGGTGTCGTTCTGCAAATAGAGCGTCAGCGCACCGAATACGAGGACGACGATACCGGAAATCAGCGGCATCATCGGCAGTGTTCTGGTCAGAACCCAGGACACGGTAAGCGCCACCGCCGTCGCGATCATGAAAAGACCGGTGGCGATGAAGATTGGGCCACCGAATTCATGCAGAACAGGGAGCTTTTCCGCCAGCCAATCGCCGCGGGAATTGGCAAAGAAGAAAATCAGAAGCGGACCAAGTTCCAGCGCAAACTTCAGGAGCGGGCTGATTTCCCGCACCATCTTTTCACTTTCACGCTGATTGCTTTCCACGTCCATACTCAAACTCCTGCAATCGCATTGGCGAAATCGTCGGCTTCGAAAGGCTCCAGATCGTCCACGCCTTCGCCAACGCCGATGAAATAGACCGGCAGCTTATGCTTGGCAGCGATGGCAACGAGGATACCGCCGCGCGCCGTGCCATCCAATTTTGTCATAATCAGGCCCGAGACGCCCGCAACATTGCGGAAAATCTCCACCTGGTTCATCGCGTTCTGTCCTGTCGTCGCATCCAGCGTCTGAAGCACGGTGTGCGGTGCTTCAGGATCGAGTTTGGAGAGCACGCGCACGATCTTCTCCAGCTCAGCCATCAACTCCGTCTTGTTCTGGAGGCGACCGGCCGTATCGATGATCAACACATCGCTTTTCTTCGCCCTTGCCTGCTCATAGGCGTCGTAAGCAAGCCCCGCCGCATCCGCACCAAGCTTGGTGCCGATAAATTCGGAGCCGGTGCGATCCGCCCAGATTTTCAGCTGCTCGATGGCGGCCGCACGGAATGTATCTCCAGCCGCCAGCATGACCTTGAGACCGGAGCCTGACAGCTTGGCCGCGAGCTTGCCGATGGTCGTGGTTTTGCCAGTGCCGTTGACGCCAACAACGAGAATGACATGCGGCTTATGCGAAAGATCGAGCTCCAATGGCTTAGCGACCGGCGTCAGAACCTTGGTGATCTCTGCCGCCATTATCTTGGCAACGTCTTCGCCGCTCACATCCTTGCCGTAGCGCTCGGAAGACAGCGCACCGGTAATACGCATGGCTGTCTCGACACCCAGATCAGACTGGATCAGTAGATCTTCCAGCTCGTCCAGCGTATCGTCATCCAGCTTGCGCTTTGTAAACAGCGCTGAGATCTGGCTCGTGAGCTGCGAAGAGGTGCGGGCAAGACCGGCGCGCAGGCGCTGGAACCATGTCAGCTTTGCTTGAGGAGCGACCTCGACAGGCTCTACCCGATCAGCAGCAGAGGAGAAGCCCTTCGGCAGAGTAGCGGGAACGGTAGAGGTGGCCGAGACGTCCAACTCTGTGTTGGCAGCTTCTGCCTCATCGAGCAGATCGTCCATCGCCGTTTCATCGAGCGGGGCGTCTGGCGAAATCTCGACCGTTGTTGCGCTATCAACAGTCTCGCTCGCTGCCGCTTCGGCTTCGAGCAGCGACAACGGCACCATGCCGATATCACCGACCTGCTCGGTGCCGGGAAGGAGAGGTGGCTCTTCGTCCTCTTCGGCAGATACGGGCTCGATTGTCTGTTCTGGCTCGACCGCATCTGAGGCTGGCCCGCCAGCCGTTTCCATCTCCAGATCGGAAACCGGGTCGTTGGCCAGAACTGCGTGGGCTTCGGCTTCCGTCAAAACCTCTTCAAAAGAGAGGTTGTCATCCTGCTGCTGAACGGCGTCTTCGCCCTCTGGCTTATCCGTTTCAGTCTTGTCCTTGCCGAACGAAAAGACTTTTTTGATGAAGCCGAGGGCCATGACTGTTCCGTCTCTTAATTCTTCAGGCCGCTTCCGCCGCCAGATATTGTATATTCAAGTGCTTACCGTTGTGACCGGTAATGATCACCCGCGCAAGTGTGCGGGGCAGAAGATCAGGGGCAGAAACGAGCGTAAAGTTGTCCGTATGTGCAAACCCATTGTTCTCAACGAGAATAGTCTGCTCACTACCAACCATGCCGTCTAGATGCGCGTACCGCAATAATTCGCCACGTTCACGTAATTTTGCGGCACGCTCCTTGATCAAGGCTCGGTCCAGTTGCGGCATGCGGGCAGCAGGTGTTCCGGGGCGCGGGCTGTAGGGGAAGACGTGAAGGTTGGAAATGCCGCATTCTTCAGCAAGCGTTGCCGCATTCTCAGCCATCTCCTCGGTTTCGGTCGGGAACCCCGCAATCATATCCGCACCGAAGGCGATGTCGGGACGCAGAGCCCGGACGTCACGACAGAAACGAACGGCATCGTCACGCAAATGGCGACGCTTCATGCGTTTCAGGATCATGTCATCGCCATGCTGGAGCGACAGATGCAGATGTGGCATGAAGCGCTCTTCATCCGCAATCAAATCCATCAGATGCCTGTCCGCCTCGATACTATCGATGGACGACAGCCGAAGCCGCAGAATATCCGGGACCTGTTTCAGCAGCGTTTTTGCGAGATAACCAAGCGACGGCTCGCCGGGAAGATCTGCGCCGTAGCTGGTAGCATCGACGCCGGTCAGCACGATTTCGCGATAGCCGCTTTCGGTAAGCTTGCGCGCTTGCTCCACGACAGCACCCATGGGAACCGAGCGGGAATTGCCGCGACCATAGGGGATGATGCAGAAGGTGCAGCGATGGTCACAGCCATTCTGCACCTGAATGAAGGCCCGCACATGCCCATCGATGTGCTTCACCATCTGCGGCGCAGTGGCCTTCACGCTCATGATGTCGTTGACGCGAAGCTTTTCTTCCGCAGAGACGCCAAAATCCGGCAGCGCACGATAGGAGGTGCTTTTTAGCTTTTCCTCATTGCCCAGCACCGCATCCACTTCCGGCATGTCCGCGAAGGTCTGCTTTTCTGTTTGCGCCGCGCAGCCCGTGACGATGATGCGCGCATGCGGATTATCTCGCCGCGCACGACGAATGGCCTGGCGCGCCTGACGCACGGCTTCACCCGTCACCGCACAGGTGTTGACCAGTACCGCATTGTTGAGCCCTGCCTTCTCGGCCTCGGCCCGCATCACTTCCGATTCATAGGTATTGAGGCGGCAGCCGAAGGTTATGACCTCGACACCGCTCATAATGCCTCCTGCCGAGCCTCAATATCCCGCGCCCAGTTGCCAGTCACCGGATCGACCCGTCCGGCCCATTCCCATTCGGCAGGGCCGGTCATGATGACGTGATTGTCCTCACGCCATTCGATAGTTAGCGGAATACGCACCGGGCTCGAAGCAACATCGATCTCAACCGTGCGACCCGTACGACCGGTCCTCGCAGCAGAGACGGCAGCGGCGCAAGCGGCGGAACCGCAGGCAAGCGTCAGACCCGCCCCACGCTCGAATGTGCGCGTACGCAGCGCGCTATCGGACATGACCTGCGCCAGAGTGATATTGGCCTTTTCCGGAAACATCGGATGGCTTTCGAGCAGCGGCCCGATCCGCTCTAGATCGAATTCCATGGGATCGTGATCCACCCAGAAGACGGCATGTGGATTGCCCATGGACATAGCGGCAGGGGAGTGCAGCAGCGGATTGTCGATTGGCCCGATCTGCAATTCGATGCGACTGGTATCGTGAAACTCTTCGGCCAACGGAATGTCGCTCCAGCGGAAACGTGGCATTCCCATGTCGACCGAAATCATGCCGTCCGCATGCTCGGTGGCATTCAGAATGCCCGCCACAGTCTGAAAGGTGAAAGCCTTTTTGCCGGTCTCGGACGCCAAAGCCTGCACGACGCAACGCGTGCCGTTGCCACAGGCCTGAGCCTTGGTGCCATCGCAATTCAAGATATCGATATAGGCATCCGTGCCGTCCACGCGCGGATCGTGGATCGCCATGATCTGATCAAAGGCCGTGTCGGCATCCGCATTCAAGGCAATGGCGGCCTGCGGGGTCACCATGTCTTTTCGGCCACGCATATCGACAACGAGGATCTTGTTGCCAAGCCCGTTCATCTTTGCGAATTCGACCGTCTGCGTCATGATATGAACCTGTTCGAGATTGGCGCGGCATCTCTCGCGCATTTTGCCTCTATATGGCGGAACTGCGGAAGAATTACCAGCCGCCAGCCCTAAACAAAACACCCCCGGAGCGATCCGAGGGTGCAAAGTTTCTCAAGCGAAATCGCTTTTACTGCCACTCACGCACATCGACGAAATGACCGGCAATGGCAGCGGCAGCCGCCATTGCCGGCGAGACCAGATGCGTGCGGCTCTTGTAACCCTGACGGCCCTCGAAGTTACGGTTTGAGGTCGAGGCGCAACGTTCGCCAGGTGCCAGACGGTCGTCATTCATGGCAAGGCACATGGAACAGCCAGGCTCACGCCACTCGAAACCGGCATCGAGGAAAACCTTGTCCAGACCTTCCTTTTCCGCCTGCTCCTTCACAAGGCCGGAGCCCGGAACGATCATCGCTGACACGGTTGGCGCAACCTTGCGGCCTTCCACAACCTTGGCGGCGGCACGCAGATCCTCGATGCGCCCATTGGTGCAGGAACCGATGAAGACGCGGTCGATGGCGATATCCGTCATCTTCGTACCGGGCTTCAGGCCCATATAGTCCAGCGCGCGCCATTTGGAGTTGCGCTTGTTCTCTTCGCTGATGTCATCCGGGTTGGGAACGATGCCCTGAACCGAAACGACATCTTCCGGCGAAGAACCCCAGGAAACGATGGGCGGCAGGTTGGCTGCATCCAGAACAACAACTTTGTCGTAATGCGCGCCTTCGTCGGACTTCAGCGTTTTCCAATAGGCAATGGCCTGATCTAGCGCTTCGCCCTTCGGCGCACGCGGCTTATCCTTGATGTAGTCGAAGGTTGTTTCATCCGGCGCGATCAGACCAGCGCGCGCGCCGCCCTCGATCGTCATGTTGCAGACCGTCATGCGGCCTTCCATGGAGAGCGAGCGGATCGCTTCGCCTGCGAATTCAATTACGTGGCCCGTGCCGCCAGCGGTACCGATTTCACCGATGATGGCAAGGATGATGTCCTTTGCCGTCACACCTTCCGGCACTTTGCCATCCACACGCACCAGCATGTTCTTGGCTTTCTTCTGGATCAGCGTCTGCGTCGCCAGAACATGCTCAACCTCAGACGTACCGATACCATGGGCAAGAGCGCCGAAAGCGCCGTGGGTTGAAGTATGACTATCGCCACAGACGATTGTCATGCCCGGCAGCGTGAAGCCCTGCTCAGGCCCGACGATATGGACGATCCCCTGGCGCTTGTCGCGCTCGGAATAATATTCGACACCGAACTCGGCAGCGTTTTGCGCTAGCGCTTCGACCTGAATGCGGCTCTCTTCGTTCTTGATGCCTTCCAGACGGTCGGCAGTCGTTGGAACATTATGGTCCACCACGGCCAGTGTGCGGGTGGGCGAATGGACGGGGCGACCGGCCATACGCAAGCCTTCGAAGGCCTGCGGCGACGTCACCTCATGTACCAGGTGACGGTCGATGTAGAGAAGACAGGTGCCATCAGGATCACGGTTGACGACGTGATCGTCCCAGATTTTATCATACAGAGTACGCGGTGCGCTCATGGCTTTATCCATTCGATTTTTTGAAAACAGGAATTGGGTCGTGGAATAAAGGCTGACAGCCTTATCGGGCCATCAGGCGAACGTAAGTCGGCTGTTGAGCGCCCCGGCGATGCGCGCGAAAAACCGTGCCGGCAGACGCTTGTGATCCTGCAGCACGAAAATATTTGACGAGAGACATCTGAATTTCGATCCCATAAGCCGTTCATAGCAGATCGGCTTATCAACAGCAATATTGCTCGCCCACAGCAAATTTACTTCCGGACTACCTTTAACTCGCCGTTTTTTTGTGCATTGCAAAATACAGCGCCTTCAAATTGCTGCGTTGCGACAAAAATTGCCGCAGTTTTTGGTGGTGGTGCGCCGTCTACAGCCGTGGCCTCGTGGGTTCGCGGTTTTCGCAACCGACAGGGAGGATACGTCTATGGTATCTGAAAAAGAACTTATTTCCAAAATTACATGGCGGCTCATGCCGTTTCTCGGCATTCTTTATCTGATAGCCTATATTGACCGGCAGAATGTCAGCTATGCCAAGTTGCAGATGGTTGGCGACCTTGGCCTGAGCGAATATGCCTATGGTCTGGGCGCTTCGCTTTTCTTCATCGGCTACTTCATATTCGAGGTTCCCAGCAACCTGCTCCTCACCCGTTTCGGTGCCAGCCGCTGGTTTGCCCGCATCATCATTTCCTGGGGAATGGTGACCATCGCTTTGGCCTACACCAGCAGCCCTACGATGTTTTACATCCTTCGTTTTCTACTCGGCGTGTGTGAGGCAGGTTTCTTCCCCGGCGTTCTCTATCTCCTCACCATCTGGTTCCCACGTGATTATCGCGCACGCATGGTCGGCCTGTTTATGATTTTCAGCGCGCTGGCCAATGCCATCGGTGCGCCGCTCGGCGGCATGCTGTTGGATTTGGACGGCCTTTTCGGTTATGCGGGCTGGGAATGGGTCTTCCTTGCCACCGGCATTCCGGCTGTTATCGCCGGTATCGTAACGATTTTTTATCTGGATGATACGCCGGAGAAGGCAAAGTTCCTGACCCAGCCTGAAAAGGACTGGCTGAAGCAGCGCATCGCCTCTGAAAATTCCGGCATGGAAGAGCATGCAGAAGACGGCTTTCGCGCGCTCATCAATCCGCGCGTCTTGTTTATGTCGTTGTGCTACATCGGCTTCCCCTTGGCGGCCTACGGGCTCAGCTACTGGCTGCCGACCATCGTGAAGAGCTTCGGCGTTTCCAACACGGCAAACGGCTTCATCAACATCATTCCATGGATCGTCGTGGCCGTCGCGCTTTACGTCATTCCCAATGCCGCTGACCGTTCCGAAAAGAAGACCATCTATATCGTGGGTCCCGCCTTTACCGGCGCGTTCTGCCTGCTGATGTCGGCGCTCGTTTCCCAGCCGGTGCTGCAGTTCGCGTTTCTTTGCATCGCTGCCGGTGGCATCTTCGCCGGTCAGCCGGTGTTCTGGAGCCTGCCTGGACGTTTCCTGAAGGGCGCGGGCGCCGCAGCGGGTCTTGCCGCAATCAACTCGGTCGGCAATCTCGGTGGCTTCATTGCGCAGAACGTCGTTCCGTGGATCAAGGATCAGACAGGAAGCACGATTGCGCCCATGTTCTTCCTTGCCGCATGCCTGGCGGTCGCTGGCGTTCTCGTCATTATTGCTGGTCGGATGATCGCATCGCAGACGAAGACTCAGTCTTCAAGCACAGCATGACAACTAGACCTCTGGTTCCCATTTGGTAACCAGAGGTCGAAAATGTGCCTTCTTTTGAAGCCGGTTTAGTCGCCTTATGAATATCGTTGCGATGGCAATATTCAGGAGACGACCATGACCGGCTTCATTGCAAAGATAACCATTCTGACCCTCGCCAGCTTCGCTGCGCTACCCTTGAGCGGTGTGCAGTCTTTGCATGCGCAGGAAGCAGTCGTGAGGGCGCCTGACGCAGAGGCTCTGTTCACCAGCCCCGATCCAAAACTACACGCCAACAAGCAGGTCGCTTACAAGATCATTCGTGATCTTCTGGAGGCCGGACGCTGGGACATGGCCGACCAATATCTGACGGAGCGCTATATTCAGCACAATCCCAATGCCGCGTCCGGGCGTGATGGCGTGGTGAAATTCTTTACGGAAGTTCTGAAAGTACAACCCAAGCCGATCCCCGAAAAGATCAAATCACCTGTAGCTTTCGTCACTGCCGAGGGAGATCTGGTAACGGTTGGTTTCGTACACGAGGCACCGGACCCAAAGGATCCCAACAAGACGTACACGACTACCTGGTTCGATACCTGGCGGTTTGTGGATGGCAAGGCTGACGAGCATTGGGATTCCGCGCTGAAGATGCGATAAGGGGCGGCACGCGAAACCGAATGATGGGTTTACCATCGCAGTACTTGAGGTTGATGACGGCTTTTTTGGCCGTCCTCACCCCATCGTGACTTTCTCTTGAATGCCCTTAGGCGCTATTTTCCGTCTTGCATCCTGACATATATTGATTGCATCAATTGTCTGGATAGTCTTCCAGACAAGGGTTCTTGTAATGCCGCTGACAACCGGGTCTCGAAAAAACGGACCTATGAGATTTGCTGTTTCGCTTTGCCTGCTCGGTGCCTTTGTCGGTCAACCCGCATTTGCGCAGGAAAAGCTGAAAGGCGTCGTGGAACTCTTTACGTCGCAGGGATGTGCGTCATGCCCGCCGGCTGATGCAACTTTGCGTAAACTCATACAGAATGGCGATGTGGTTGGGCTCTCCTACCACGTGGATTACTGGAATTATCTCGGCTGGGCGGATTCTCTGGCATCTAAGGAAAACACGGAGCGGCAGTACGGTTATGCCCGCGCACTGGGGCGCAACAACGTCTATACGCCTCAAGCCGTGGTAAACGGTCGCGACCATGTAAAGGGCGCGGACATTCAGACCATCTACAATAGGCTTGATACGTTCAGTCGTGCGGGGGAGGGGCTGAATGTCCCCGTCAAAGCGCAACGTGTTGCCGATGAGATAGAGATCGACATTGGCTCCGGGACAGGCAAAGCCGATGTCATCGTGGCTTATTTCACAAGAGAACAAGTCGTTGACGTGCAAAAAGGCGAAAACCAGGGGAAGCAAATTTCCTACTGGCACAGCGTCTACGACGTACAGACGGTGGGAATGTGGGAAGGAAATGCGATGACGGTAAAACTTCCGGCGAGCGTGATGCAGAAAGCAAAAAAAGGTGGTTGCGCTATCCTGCTTCAGACGACCGATGCGTCTGGAAATCCATCTGCTATCGTGGGAGCGAACGTCATCTTGTCATCGGATTGACTTCATCGGGAAACCGATGGGAGATCCGGTCCGGGCATTGGGGGCTGGGGGTAAAGGGTCAATGCACCGGACCGGGTCATCTTGGTGCCTAGGCATCAATTGACAATAGCAATATTCCATTCAATTCAGGCCATGGTTTGACCGAAATGGGGCAATTTGCCTCCCTCAGAATGCCTAAATTATTACCGACGACTGAGCGGGTCTTTGGAGTATGGTCCGCAGGCTTGACAGTGAGGGCATTTGCCGAGCGCTGACGTCTCGCATTTCAGCACGTTTTTCTGCTTATAATCAAAACCAGCCAGCAAAACACCGGTTTGAACCAAGGCTTGCAATTTCATAATGGCAGCGTCAGACTGTCATCTCTGTGTAATGAAGCAGTCTAGCGAGGTTGACTGATGGCGGATCAGCCGGATTTGCAACGAAGAGGCTCGTCGTCGGAAAATTCGACCGTTATCGATCTTCGGGAATATCGGCAAAGCAAGGACCCTCTACCCATCACGTTTCACCGCCGCGAGTTGGATGCGATCCTGCGCATCTACGGGCGAATGGTTGGTGAAGGCGAATGGCGGGACTACGCAATCGACCATATGAAAGACAAAGCAGTCTTTTCCGTCTTCAAACGTTCCGGCGAGATGCCGCTATACCGGATCGAAAAGAACCCCAAGCTTGCAGCCAAGCAGGGCGCCTATAGTGTCGTCAACACGGACGGCCGTATATTGAAGCGCGGGCATGAGCTCCCACAGGTTTTGAAGGTGTTCGACAAAGCCCTGAAACTCATTGAGTAACGCAAGTCCCGGATTGCTTGATCTCGAAGAGAAAAAATCCAAAGTGATACGCATAAAAAAAAGGCGGCTGGTTGCCGCCTTTTTCGTTTCATCTCTCTCTGCTTATTCGTCGCGATTTCCGAGGAACTGCAGAAGGAATGTGAAGAGGTTGATGAAGTCGAGGTAGAGCGTCAACGCACCCATGATAGCCTTGCGGCCCATCGAAGCGGTGTCGTCACCCTCGAAATACATCTCCTTGATCTTCTGCGTGTCGTAAGCGGTCAGGCCAGCGAAGATCAACACGCCGATGGCGGAGATCGCGAAGCCCATGGCGGACGACTGCAGGAAGATGTTGACGATCGATGCAATGATCAGGCCGAACAGACCCATGATCAGGAACGAGCCCATGCCGGACAGGTCCTTCTTCGTGGTGTAGCCGTAAAGCGACAGTGCGCCGAAGGAGGCAGCCGTCACGAAGAACGTCTGAACAATGCTCTCACCGGTGTAGACCAGAAAGATCGATGACAGGGACAGACCCATCAGGGCAGCGTAGCCCCAGAATGTCGCCTGCGCGGCCGGAACGCTCATCTTCTGAATGCGGAAGCTAAGGAAGAATACGAGACCCAACGGGGCGAGCATGACAACCCAGCGCAAAGGCGAGCTGTAAAGCGCTGCACCCAGGCCGGTCAGCATCTTGCCGTTGCCGAGCGTGGCGACAGCCGCGGAAGGATCATTCGTCGTCGCCAGCATTGCAGTCAGGAAAGCTGCAAAGCCGGTGATAGCCAGACCTACGGCCATCAGGTTATAAACCTTGACCATATAGGTGCGAAGACCTTCATCGATCGCCGCACCAGACTGCGCACGGCCTTGAGCCACACGGTTCTGGTAATTGTTGAAGTTAGCCATTGTTTCCTCTTTTGAGCTCCGAAATCCCTACGGTGTCGGGACGATGACCGTCTTGCGATCATATCCCAGGCGCCGCTGCGGAGCTACAGCAAGCCTATCGAAGAATATGATGGTATCTCATTTGACTTACAAGAGCCCAAAAAGCCGAAAAAACACCACATGCGCGAAAAGCGATAACGTTTTGGCGATGAAAACGGCCAATTAATCGTAAAAGTTAAGTAGCGCACAACTTTTACTCTCATTCGCCTGTTTGCCTTAGAACCGGTGCCGCTTTCTGCCCCAGAACGCGCCACGTGCCAAGCAGTCCGATACCGACCGTCATGACAAGAGCAACGATAATCGTCCCAATCGCAACATCCGGTAAGAAACTGGACGGCAACTTCATTATCCGGGCAATGACGAACCACGCCGAGACACCACCGGCAAACAGCGCAAAAATAGCAGTTGCCAGACCGAGGATCATGTATTCGTAGGAGAAAGCACGGATCAGCATGGCGCGTGTACCGCCAAGCGTCTTCAGGATTACCGCATCGTGCGTGCGTGCACGGTTTCCGGCGGCAAGCGCACCGGCAAGCACGAGTACGGAAGCAATGAGGGCCACGGCTGCGGCAGCCCGGATCGCTGTGGCCAACTGGCCCACGAGACGATCCACCACATCGAGCGCATCCTTCACCCGAACCGTCGTTATGGTGGGATAGGTATTGGTCACGGCCCGCAGGATTTCGCCTTCCTGTGCCGGTGTTGCGGACGGATCTGCCAAGGTGGCCAGCCATGCATGCGGTGCGCCGCGGAACGTGTTGGGCGAGAACACCATGACGAAGTTGATAGACAGCGACTGCCATTCGACATTGCGCAGATTGGCGATCTTCGCGGTGATGCTGCGGCCCAGCACATTGACGGTAACGGTATCGCCGATCTTCAGGCCGAGTTCACCCGCCTCCTCGGCTGCAAATGAGACGAGAGGTTCGCCGCTGTAATCTTTTTCCCACCAGGTCCCTTCGGCAAGCGTGGCGTTTTCGGGTAAATCTTTCGAGTAGGTGATGCCGCGATCACCGCGCAGCACCCAGCGACCGGACGCCGGCACCTCGATCTTTGTGACATCCTGCCCATTGAGCGCAAGGATGCGTCCGCGCAGCATCGGAACTTCGGTAAGGGTGCCTTCCGGCGCTTGCTTTTTCACGAGATCGCGAAAGCCATCTCGCTCCGTTCCCTGAATATCGACGAAGAAAAAGTTAGGAGCACGCTCCGGCAGGCTGGCAGTCAATTCTCGGCGCAGATTGCCATCGATGAGCGTCAGGGTGACCAGCAGCGTAAGGCCAAGACCAAGTGAGAGCACGACGGACGGCGTGAGAGCGCCGGGGCGGTGGATATTACCGATGGCAAGGCGCAGTGCGGCGGAATGGACACGCGGACTGCGGCGCGCAATTGCCCGAATGCCCCACGCAACAAGACGAAGAACGACGAAGGCAAAGGCAATTGCGCCAAGGAAAACCGAAGCGATGAAGCGATCTTCGGCGGAAAAGATGGCGAGGCTTGCAAGAACCGCCAGCAAGATACCCATGGCGGCGATATATGGCCAGGATGGCAGTCGACTCTCCTCGAACCCCTGCTCGCGAAACAGCGCGGTTGCGGGAACTTCACGGGCCTGACCAAGCGGAAGAATTGCGAAGGCGAGCGTCGTCAGCAGGCCGAAAACGGCGGCGAGGATCAGTGCGCCAGGATAGAAGGCCAGCTCATTCGGAACCGGCAAGACACCTTCCAGAAAGCGCATGGCGACGAGCGGTGTAATCGCTCCGAATGTCAGGCCGATTGCAATGCCGATGAAGGCGATAAAGGCAATCTGGAACAGGTAGGTCATCGTTACGACGCTCGCCGGCGCGCCGAGGCATTTCAGCGAGGCTATGGTCGTGCGCTTGGAATCGAGGAAGGCGCGAACGGCGTTCGCCACGCCGACGCCGCCGACGATGAGTGCAGTGAGGCCGACCAGCGTTAAAAACTGCGAGAAGCGATTGACGTTGTCCGTGAGCGATGGAGCGGCACGGTCGCTTGTGCGGATCGACCATCCGGCATTGGGGAACTCGCGGTTTGTATCATCGATAATCGTCGCACGCTTCGCCGCGTCATTGAGGCGAACCTTGTAGGCATGTTCGACCAGACTACCGGTCTGGATCAGGCCTGACGCAACAAGCGCATCGCGGCTGAGCAGCAGGCGCGGAGCAAAGCCAAATCCATCTGATAGGGCGTCCGGCTCGGTGACAACCGTACCCGTCAGTTTCAGACGGGTATTGCCGAGTAACAGTTCGTCGCCGACTTTTATACCGAGACGTTCAAGCAGAAGAGGCGCTGCAACCGCCCCGAAGCTATCACCTTGTTTCGCGATGAGTTCCGGCAATGGCGCCTGTGGGCTCGCTTCGAATGTGCCGTACAAAGGATACGCGCCATCTACAGCTTTCACTTCGGCAAGGGTCTGTTGTAATCCGTCTTCCAAACGAGCCATTGAGCGCAGACCGCTCGATTCGGAGACGTCGCCCAGACCGTCGATATAGGCGCGCTCTTTTTCCGTGACTTCGCGGTTGCGCAGTTCGAAGCGCACGTCACCAGCCAGAATTGACTGGCCCTCGGTCGCAATGGCGCTGGTGACAGCGCGGGAAACGGAATTCACGGCGGCGATGGCACCAGTCCCAAGCGCGATACAGGCAAGGAAGATGTAGAAACCACGAAAACCGCCGCGAATTTCGCGGCGGGCAAGGCGGAAGGCGTTCCGAATGTTCTTCATTGAAGGGATCATGCTGAAACCGTCTGTTTGGCTAGCGTCTTTGTGCTGTCACCTTCGATTTCGCCGGAGCGAACCTTGATCTGTCGCGAGCAGCGGGCGGCGAGCGACGGGTCATGAGTGACGAGGATCATCGTCATGCCGCGCTCGGCCTGCTTGGAAAACAGAAGGTCTGCGATCTGCTTGCCGGTGTCCGTGTCAAGATTGCCGGTCGGCTCGTCTGCGATCAGGACTGCCGGTGAAGGGGCGAGTGCGCGGGCGATGGCGACGCGCTGTTGCTCGCCACCGGACAGTTGGCCGGGATAGTGATGGAGGCGTTCCCCAAGTCCAACCGCCTTCAGTTCCCGTTCGGCGATTTCGAAGGGTTTCGGAACGTTAGCGAGTTCAAGCGGGACCGCGACATTTTCCAGCGCCGTCATATTGGCAATGAGGTGAAAAGACTGGAAGACGATGCCGATGTTCTTGCCGCGAAAATCAGCTAGCGCATCTTCTCCGAGATTGTGAAGTCCTGTTCCCGCAATCGTGATCTGGCCGCTATCGAGCCGCTCCAGGCCTGCCAGAACCATCAGAAGCGTAGACTTGCCAGAGCCCGATGGACCCACGATCCCAACGGCTTCGCCTTCATCTATGCTCAAGTCCATATGCTTGAGAACGTGAACGGAAGCGGCGGCATTGCCAAGGGTCAGGTCGGCCTTTTTCAGCTCGATGATGCTTTTCGTCACGTTATGCGTTCCTATATACGGAAAGAGGCAATCGGAAAGTTTGATTAGCCTGACAAATTAGGAAGGCCGCCATGAATTTTAAAGCCGTTGCCGCTCACTTCATCGTCATTGGTTGCGCGTTCTTCTCCGGTATTTCTGCTCATGCGCAGGAAACCTCCGTACAACTCGTTGGTTTAGGTGACAGTTTGATGGCGGGATATCAGCTCCCACCGACCGACAGCTATACAGCGCAGCTAGAAACGGCGCTAAAGGCGAAGGGCATGAATGTGAGTGTTGCCAATGCCGGTGTTTCCGGTGACACGAGTTCAGGCGGACTGGCGCGCGCGGATTGGTCTGTGCCCGATGGCACCGGTGGAGTTATCCTGGAGCTCGGTGCAAATGACGCGCTTCGCGGCATATCGCCTGCGGAAACCGAGAAAAATCTCGACACGATCATTGCCGGTTTTCAAAAGCGCAACATCCCTGTTTTGCTGATCGGTATCATGGCGCCGCCGAATATGGGCGATGACTACGCCAAGCAGTTCAACCCGATTTATCAACGATTGGCTGATAAATATAAACTGCCGCACTATCCTTTTTTCCTGGATGGCGTGGTGACGAATGAAACCCTGCAGCTGGAGGACCGAATGCATCCCAACACGAAAGGGATTGCCGTGATGGTCGAGAAATCGCTGCCGACTGTGGAGGCCTTCGTTAATACTATCGGTGCGCAAAAGAAATAAGCGCTTGCGCCAGCAGGCGTTGCATGATTCGCTACAGTTGTTCTGCAAAGATTCGGGGAGCTCGCCATGCCGAGACTATTTACCGCCCTCGAAATTCCGCGCAATGCGGCCATGAGCCTCTCATTGTTGCGCGGTGGTCTGCCGGGTGCCCGGTGGATTGACGTGGAGAATTATCACATCACCCTTCGATTCATCGGAGACATCGACGGACGTACCGCCGATGAGGTGGTGGACAGGCTGGACCGGATCGAACGCCCGGAATTCCAGATCAATCTTACTGGTATAGGGTCCTTCGGCTCGAAAAAACCGCACTCCATCTGGGCTGGTGTAACGCCTTCCCCGGAGATGAATGCGTTGCAAGGCGAAATCGAGCGCATCTGCCAGCGTCTTGGGCTTGCGCCCGACCCGCGCAAGTTTACCCCGCATGTTACACTTGCGCGGCTGCGTAATTCTCGACTGGACGATGTCGTGCACTATCTCTCCGGTCGCGGCGATTTTCGCACTTCGCCCTTTACCGTCGGGCGGTTTGTGCTGATGTCTTCCAAGGAATCGGTCGGCGGCGGGCCCTACATCGTGGAGGAAGCGTTTCCGCTGCACGAGGCGCGATCTTCGGTCGCCTTCTCGAGCAGGGATGTGCATCCGGCCAAAAGCATGGTGTAGACGGTCAAAAAGCCGTCTTCTCCGCCATAATACGGGTCAGGCACGTTCTTGTTTTGACCCGAAGTGTATTGGCTGAAGAGACGCAGCTTTTGATGATGTCGCTGCGGGCAGACCGATCGAAGGTTTGAGAGATTGTCCTCATCCATAGCGAGGATCAGATCGTAATTTTCGAAATCGGCAGGGCGAACCTGACGCGCTCGCTGTTGTGAAATATCGATGCCGTGCTGATAAGCGATGGCAATGGAGCGCGGATCAGGAGGGTTCCCAGCGTGCCATCCTCCCGTTCCTGCGGAAGCAATCACGAAGTTTTCGCCCAGACTAGCCTCCTTGACCAAATGCGAGAAAATCCCTTCTGCCAAAGGTGAGCGACAGATGTTTCCCATGCAAACAAAAAGGATGCTCGTGCGTTTCATGAATGCCACGGTCTTAGATGAGGTGAGGTAGATGCAATATCCGAGATTAGAGAAAGATGCCATTGAAAGCGAGCTTGCCAAACTTGAAGGATGGTCATTGCGCGAGGACGGGCTTGCCATCGTCCGTGCGTTCAAGTTTGCCAATTTCGCTGAAGCATTCGGGTTTATGGCACAGTGCGCGCTTGTTGCGGAGAAGCTGAACCATCACCCGGAATGGTCGAACGTCTATTCCCGCGTCAAGGTCTGCCTCACCACCCATGATTCTCAAGGCGTGACTGAACGTGACATACTGCTTGCGACTGCGATGCAGAACGCCGCTTCAGGCCGCAGCGATTGAATGGACACTAACGCACATTATATCATTCTCCATGACCAGAGGACCGACTATCATGGACGACGTAAAGATCGGTGAAATTCTCTTGCCCGGCGAACCGGACCAGCAAGAGGAACGCGAACAGGACGTGCGTGCCAAGTTCTGGCCCAAGCTCAAGCGAGTGGTGACGAAGGTGCCGTTCGCCCGCGATGCGGCAGCGGCCTATTATTGTGCGACGGACAGCAATACGCCATTTCGTGCCAAGGGCATTCTGCTGGCAGCACTCGGCTACTTCATCATGCCGATGGATGTTGTACCTGACGTATTTGCGGTTATCGGCTTCACCGATGACATTGCCGTGTTGACGGCGGCACTGGCCATGATCCGCGCCCATATCAAAATGGAGCATTACGATGCTGCGGATGCTGCCCTTGAGCGGTTGAAGGATGAGTAACGGGTCTGTGATGTCCCGTTCGGAACCGCTCTAAATCCTGACAAATTCTTGCCTGAATTCTTGTGTCATACCTTGGGGGCAGGCGCTTTTTGCGTTTGCTCAGAGAAGGTGCTGGGACGTTCTGCCCCATTCATTCTACGACTTTTAGTGTTGGTGTTGACGGTTTGGTAACCGTCTTTGGCCAATATCAGTGATGACGGACTTCACCTAGCACCGGCCCGGCCAATGCCGTTCGGCCAACTGCAAGACTATAACCCGGCAGGAAATTCAATGTTTGTAAGAAGTGTAGCAACCGCAGCCGCCATTTTGCTGACAAGTGTCAGCATTGCCTCTGCACAGTCGCCCACGCGCATCCAGCAGTTCAATGCTTGGGGTGCCTATTCGTACAAGTCGGGTAACAGCACCGTTTGCTATGTTCTTTCGATCCCAACCGCCAAGGAGCCCGCAAGCGTGGACCATGGCGATATCTTCTTCATCGTCTCGCAGCGCCCGGGTCAGAACATTTCCTACGAGCCGCAGGCCATGGTTGGCTATCCTCTCAAGGAAGGCTCCAAGGTTAATGTGACGATCGACAACAAAAACTTCGTCATGTTTACCAAGGACAAGGCTGCCTGGGTCGAGAACGCTGCGGAAGAACCCGCGCTCGTTGCCGCCATGAAGGGCGGAAAGACGATGACGGTCAAGGCGACGTCGGGTCGCGGAACCGCAACATCCTATTCCTATTCGCTTTCTGGCATCTCCGCTGCATTCAAACAGATTGAAAGCTGCAAGTAAGCAAGCGTATCATCGCGTTTTCCGAATGGCTGGTCTTTGACCGGCCATTTGCGTTTTTACCGATTTGATGGTAGATGCCCGCCCAACACAGACGAGTGCCTGCGCAAACAATCGTGTCGCTCGTCATTTTCTCAACATGCAGACGACCTTCCGCCGTTTCGACAGGCCGGTATCTCGTTGCATTGGATGATGGGATAGGACGATGTCCGCACTTGAAACGACTGCTGGCCTGGCGATCAAAAACCCCTTGGTTGCCAATGCCGACCTGATGTCCGGCAAGCCGACGCTGATTGGCATGACGCGCGAGGAAATGGCGGATGCGCTGATGGACATCGGTGTGCCGCAGAAGCAGACCAAGATGCGCGTCAGCCAGCTGTGGAATTGGCTTTATGTGCGGGGCGTATCCGACTTTGACCACATGACCAATGTGGCGAAGGAACTGCGCGAAAAGCTTAAGAACCATTTCACCATCGCCCGGCCAGAAATCGTTGAGGAGCAGGTTTCCAACGACGGTACGCGCAAATGGCTGATGCGCTTTCCGCCCCGTGGTGCAGGGCGCCCGGTGGAAATCGAGACGGTTTATATCCCCGAAGAAGGTCGCGGCACGCTCTGCATCTCCAGTCAGGTCGGCTGCTCGCTGACCTGCTCCTTCTGTCACACCGGAACGCAACGGCTGGTGCGTAACCTGACGGCAGAGGAAATTCTGTCCCAGCTTCTCGTGGCGCGTGACCGGCTGGGCGATTTCCCGGATCGCGAAGCGCCACAGGGAACGATCATGCCTGCCGAAGGCCGCAAGGTGTCCAACATCGTCATGATGGGTATGGGCGAGCCGCTCTATAATTTTGAGCATGTGAAGACGGCATTGCTGATAGCGACCGATGGCGATGGCCTGTCGCTCTCCAAGCGCCGCGTCACGCTTTCGACCTCGGGTGTCGTGCCGGAAATCTTCCGCACGGGAGATGAGATTGGCGTGATGCTGGCAATTTCGCTGCATGCCGTGCGCGATGAGCTGCGCGACATGCTGGTACCGATCAACAAGAAGTATCCGCTAAAAGAGCTGATCGAAGCCTGCCGCAACTATCCGGGTCTTTCCAATGCGCGCCGCATCACCTTTGAATATGTGATGCTGAAGGACGTCAATGACAGTCTGGAAGACGCCAAGATGCTGACGCAGCTTCTGAAAGGCGTGCCTGCGAAGATCAATCTCATCCCGTTCAACCCATGGCCGGGCACGAACTATCAGTGTTCCGACTGGGCGCAGATCGAGAAGTTCGCGGACTTCATCAATCAGGCGGGTTATGCATCTCCGATCAGAACGCCGCGCGGGCGAGATATTCTCGCGGCCTGTGGTCAGCTGAAGTCGGAATCGGAGCGCATGCGCAAGACCGAGCGTCTGGCTTTCGAGGCCATGATGATCGCCAATCACGGTGCCGACGACTAAATAGCAGAAGAATTGATCAATTCGATCAGTCTTGCGCGATTGATTTCGTTCCGACGCTTTTCTAAAGGAAGCAGGAATGAAAACAATCGGAGGATACCCATGCGCGCACTTATTCTGGCAATGGCAGCGGCCACTGCACTCGCAATGCCCGCCAAAGCGGAAAACGTAACTGTAGCGGTTACCGCAATTGTGGAGCATCCGGCACTCGACGCTGCCCGCGACGGCGTCAAGGCTGCACTTGCGGAAGCTGGTTACAAGGAAGGCGAAAATCTGAAATTCGTCTACCAGTCCGCGCAGGGTAATACAGCCACCGCAGCGCAGATCGCCCGCCAGTTCGTCGGCGATGCGCCGAACGTCATCGTGCCGATCTCCACGCCATCCGCTCAGGCTGTTGCCGCTGCGACCCGCGACATTCCTGTCGTCTTCACAGCAGTTTCTGATCCAATCGGCGCACAGCTGATCAAGTCGATGGAAAAGCCGGGTCGCAACGTCACCGGCCTTTCCGATGCGTTACCTGTCAACGAGCATCTGGCGCTGATCAAGGAAATCGCGCCGAACGCAAAGACTGTTGGCTACATCTATAATTCTGCTGAAGCTAACTCGGTCTCAACGCTGGAGCTTTTGAAGGCTGAAGCCGAGAAGGCTGGCCTGACGGTCGTCGAATCCGTTGCCACCAAGTCTGCCGAAGTTCAGGGTGCTGCGCGCGCGCTGGTTGGCAAGGCAGATGTTATCTACGTTCCGACCGACAACACCATAGTCTCTGCTTTCGAAGCTGCTGCCGGTGTTGCTGCCGAGGCGAAGATCCCGCTCTTTGCCGCCGATACGGATTCCGTAGCGCGTGGTGCAGTCGCCGCTCTCGGCTTCAACTACTTCGATGTTGGCAAGCAGACGGGCGCCGTCGTCGTTCGCATCCTCAAGGGTGAAAAGCCAGGCGACATTCCTGCGACCGTTGCCGTTGGTACCGATCTCGTTCTGAACAAAAAAGCTGCCGAAAAGGTTGGTGTGACTTTCCCGGAGAGCGTGACGAAGCGTGCGACCAAGGTGATCGAATAAATAGAGACGCCGCCACGTTATCTCCGTCATCCTCGGGCTTGTCCCGAGGATCTACTTAGGTCGAAATATTTGCGACGTTGTAGATGCTCGGGACAGGCCCGTGCATGATGACAGAAGTGGCGCTTCGAATAACGGTCTAACGACTGTAAGATAATCGCCCGCCTCTGCGGGCGAAAAACCAAGGACTTTCTGCTGTGAGCCAAATCGCCTTCTGGGGTGCCGTCGAACTGGGGCTGGTGTTTGCCTTCGTCGCTATCGGCGTTTATCTCGCTTTCCGCGTGCTCGATTTTCCCGATCTGACCGTGGACGGTTCCTTTCCGCTCGGCGCTGCCGTGGCGGCGGTGCTGATCATTGCGGGGCTCAACCCCTGGCTCGCGACAGGTGTGGCGATGATCGCCGGTGCTGGTGCCGGTATCGTGACGGCGGTGCTGAATGTCCGCTTCAAGATCCTCAATCTCCTGGCCTCGATCCTGACCATGATCGCGCTGTTCTCGGTGAACCTGCGCGTCATGGGCAAGCCGAACGTCGCGCTACTCAATCAGGAAACGGTGATTGAGCCGTTTTACGGGCTAGGCGTTTCTGAATATCTGGTGCGTCCGCTATTTGTCGGTGCGTTGGTCATCATTGCCGTCATCCTCGTCTGGCGCTTTCTGGAAAGCGACGCGGGCCTTGCCATGCGCGCAACCGGTGCAAACGCCCGCATGTCGCGCGCTCAGGGCATCAAAACGGGCAACCAGATTTATCTCGGCATGGCGATTTCCAATGCGCTTGTGGCTCTCGGTGGCGCACTGTTTGCCCAGACCAATGGTTTTGCTGATGTGACCTCCGGTGTGGGCACCATCGTCGTCGGCCTTGCTGCCGTCATCATCGGTGAAACGCTGTTCGGTTCCCGCGGCATCCTGATTGCGCTGATCGGCTGCGTCTTCGGGTCGATCGCCTATCGTCTGGCGATCCAGCTTGCGCTATCCAGCGATTCGCTGGGCCTGAAGGCTTCCGACCTCAATTTCGTTACCGCCGTGCTGGTTGCCGTTGCGCTTATCCTGCCGCGCCTGCGCCGTGGGGGAGCCGCATCATGATTTCGCTTTCCGATATTCAGGTCATTTTCGGCAAAGGCACGCCGCTGCAAAAGCAGGCGTTGGCGAAGATCGATCTCACCATCGAGGATGGCTCTTTCGTCACCGTTATCGGTTCCAATGGCGCGGGCAAATCGACACTACTCGGCGTATTGGCAGGTGATGTTCTGCCCACCGCTGGTAAGGTTACGATTGGCGGCGCGGACGTCACGCGCAAGCCGACTGCCAGCCGGGCAGGACAGGTGGCCCGCGTGTTTCAGGATCCGCTGGCGGGTAGCTGTGGCGCGCTGACAATCGAGGAAAACCTCGCGCTGGCGGCAGCCCGTGGTAAAATCCGTGGTCTGATGCCAGCGCTTGGCGGCGGTCGCCGCGAGTTCTTCAGGGAGCGGATCGCGTCATTGGGTCTTGGTTTGGAAAACCGCTTGAAGGACCGTATGGACCTCCTCTCCGGTGGTCAGCGTCAGGCAGTCTCGCTCGTCATGTCGACGCTTGCTGGTTCGGACGTTCTGCTGCTCGATGAACATACCGCAGCGCTTGATCCGGGCATGGCCGAATTCGTCATGGAGCTGACCCGCAAGGTGGTGGAAGAACGCAAGCTCACCACACTGATGGTCACGCATTCCATGCGTCAGGCGCTCGATTACGGCGACCGCACCATCATGCTCCATGCCGGTGAAATCGTACTGGATGTGTCGGGTGAAAGCCGCAAGGGTCTTCAGGTTGAAGACCTGATCGAAATGTTCCGCAAGATACGCGGACAGAAGCTCGATGATGACGAGTTGCTGATTGGATAAGGAAAAGGCGCCGGTAAGGCGCCTTTTTGTTACTTCGCTTGCGTCAGGAAAATCTTGACCGCGAACAGCGAAAAGACACCAGCGATCGTATAATCCAGCCCGCGCAGGACCTTGCGATTTCTTTGCAGCCAGCCGGACAACGAGTCGGCGGCGACCACGATGCCGATGCCGATGGGCAGGGCGACGATGATCGACCAGAGGCCGAGGAAGATCAGCTTGCCGGTGACATGAGGGTCCGTGGCGCTGACGAATTGCGGCAGGAAAGTCATGAAGAAGATGATGATCTTGGGGTTGAGCAGGTTGACCCAGAGCCCATTGAGCAATGCCGACATCAACGAAGCTTCAGTCTTTTGCTCCTTTGGACGCTCCATGACGAAATTGGAGCCTTTGCGGATCGCCTGGATTGCGAGCCACACGAGATAGGCGGCTCCGCCTGTCTTCAGCACGAGGAAGGCTGTGGGAGAGGCAACGATCAATGCCGCTACACCGAATGCAACAAGCATCGTATGCACTGTAATCCCTAGATTGGTACCCACCAGCGTCATGAAGCCGGATGTGCGACCTTCCCTAAGGGAGCGGCTGATCCAGAGCGTCATATCAGGGCCGGGCGTAACGGCCAGCAGCAAGATGGCGACGGTGAAGGCAATGAGAGTTGGCAGGCTCGGTATGAAGTCCACGGCGGCACCATTATCAAGGGTTCAAGCGTCTACTCATAACGCCGTTTTGAGAGCCTGCCAATTCCTCTTCACTCAAGATTACCCCGCATGTCAGACCTTCAGAAACGACCGGAAATCATCGGCATAATCCTTGTGCCAGCGTGACAGCGGCGGGCGGTTCTGGACGATATCATTTGCCGCCCACAGGATGCGCTTTTCGTCCAACTGTCGGTCCACTTCGCCGTCCGGGCAAAGAATGTAGAAATCGCCCTTGCCGATGCCTTCGACCATGAAATCCACTGTCTGCTCCGGCGTCCATGCGCCCGATGGCTTTTCGGTGCGGCCATTGGCGGTCAGGCCGGTGAAGACGAAGCCGGGGATAAGCAGGTGAGCGGAAATATTGCCATTCTGCATGTTGCGCAGCTCGTGCTGAAGCGCTTCGGTGAATGCCTTCACGCCTGCCTTTGACACGTTGTAGGCAGGGTCGCCGGGCGGCGTGGTGATGCCCTGTTTCGAGCCGGTGTTGATGATGAGGCCGGGTTCGCCGTGCGCGATCATGCCCATGCCGAAGACGCGGCTGCCATTGACCACGCCCATGAGATTGACGCCGAGAACCTTTTCCCAGTTTGGCTGCGGGCCGAAGATCGCGCTGCCGGGCTGGACGCCTGCATTGTTCATCAGAACATGGACGCGACCGAAACGCTGAATGACTGTTCTTTCGAGCGCCTCCAGCTCATCGAGCTTGGAAACGTCAGTGGGGATTGAAACGACCTGCGCTTCGCCATCCTTGGCTTCTGCTGAGATTTCGACTTGGGCGGCTCGCAGCTTTTCACCGTCGAGGTCGACCAGCGCGACGCTCATGCCGAGCTTCGCGAATTTCCGTGCGGCGGCCAGACCGATGCCGGAGGCGGCACCGGTGATGACGGCGACATTGTCGGGGCTCAATGCGGGGTGAATAGTCGTCATTGGTTTCTCCTTTCCGCGACCGTTTCTCAAAACGGCAGCGACGTCCCATGGAACCATGCGCTTTCAGACGCGCTCGAAACTTTAGCGTTTTTCAGCTTCCAAGTCACATGACAACGAAAGCGTTCCCTACGTCGGCGCGTTTTCATTTCTCTTGCGTGAGCCGATAAACTCGCTAAAAGTGCCGAAATCTCAAGGAAAGGCGAGCGTTTTTGATCGCCGGCACGTAACATGGATTTCTCTGATGGCACTCCCGAAAGACGTTAAGAAAGTCGTTCTCGCCTATTCCGGCGGTCTCGATACCTCGATCATCCTGAAGTGGCTCCAGACCGAGCTGAACGCAGAAGTCGTGACCTTCACCGCCGATCTCGGTCAGGGTGAAGAGCTTGAGCCTGCGCGCAAGAAGGCGGAGATGCTCGGCATCAAGGAAATCTTCATCGAGGATGTGCGCGAGGAATTCGTTCGCGATTTCGTCTTCCCGATGTTCCGCGCCAATGCCGTTTACGAAGGCGTTTACCTGCTCGGCACATCCATTGCCCGCCCGCTGATTTCCAAGCACTTGATCGAAATCGCAAAGAAGACCGGCGCCGATGCGATTGCTCACGGTGCGACCGGCAAGGGCAACGATCAGGTTCGCTTCGAGCTTTCCGCTTACGCCCTGAACCCAGACATCAAGATCATCGCGCCGTGGCGTGACTGGACTTTCAAGAGCCGCACCGATCTGCTGAACTTCGCTGAACAGCACCAGATTCCGGTTGCCAAGGACAAGAAGGGCGAAGCACCGTTCTCCGTCGATGCCAACCTGCTGCACTCCTCCTCCGAAGGCAAGGTTCTGGAAGATCCTGCGCTGGAAGCCCCGGAATATGTGCACATGCGCACCATTTCCCCGGAGGCGGCTCCCGATAAGGCAACCGTCATCAAGGTCGGCTTCCGCAAGGGTGATGCCGTCTCCATCAACGGCGTCGAAATGTCGCCTGCCACGATCCTTGCCACGTTGAACGATTATGGTCGTGATAACGGCATCGGTCGTCTCGATCTGGTCGAAAACCGGTTCGTCGGCATGAAGAGCCGCGGCGTCTATGAGACCCCCGGGGGCACGATCCTGCTTGCAGCCCACCGTGCGATCGAGTCCATCACGCTCGACCGCGGTGCGGCGCACCTCAAGGATGAGATCATGCCGCGTTACGCCGAGCTGATCTATTATGGCTTCTGGTTCTCGCCGGAGCGTGAAATGCTGCAGGCTCTGATCGACAAGAGCCAGGAGTATGTCGAAGGCGAAGTGACGCTGAAGCTCTACAAGGGCAATGTGATGGTGACAGGCCGTGAAAGCGAAAAGTCGCTCTATTCCGACAAGTTGGTGACATTCGAAGACGATCAGGGCGCTTACGACCAGAAGGATGCGGCTGGCTTCATCAAGCTCAACGCTCTGCGTCTGCGCACGCTCGCCAAGCGCAATCTCGGCAAGTAAGCTTCTCTGAGATAAGATTTTAAAGCCCCGCTTGTCGGGGCTTTTTTACGTCTGCCTGCGCGAGAGCATGGCGAGAATGAAGTAGCTGAGCACAGCAGCAAGCTCCATTGCCGGAATGACGATGCCGAAACCCGTCAATGGCGAGCCAATGAGCGATGCGGCGACACCGCCTGCGAAACCCGCGCTCATCTGAATGAAGCCCATCATGGCCGATGCCGAGCCTGCAATATGCGGGAAGGGCGCCATGCCAATGGTGATGATGTATGGCGTGATCAGTGCCAGTCCGAAAGTTGCCACCGCGACAGGACCCATTATCGACAGGAATGTGGGCGCGACGACGTGGACCGAAAGGAAGATCAAAATGGCACCGGCGGCGCAGAGGAAAAGACCGAGCAGCGTAACATGGCGCTCTCCTATCCGTTTTACGATCAGTCGCAAGGCAATGGAGCCGAGGAAGTAGAAGCCGGATTGCATCAGCATTCCCACGCCGAAGGCGGTGGGTGTTAGGCCAACCTCATTGATAAGGATGAAGGGCAGCATCGTGGATTGCGCGAAAAGCGCCCCCACGGTGCCGGCAAGGACGAAGGCGGATAGCAGGAAGCGCAGCGAGGACAGAAGCTCGCGATAGGCGCTGAGCAACCGTGATGGCAGAAGACGTGTCGGATCCGCGATGGTGGTTTCGCGCAGCAGCAGGATCACGGCTGTGAGGCTTGCCAGCCCAAACCCCAACATCAGTACGAAGACGGATTGCCAGCCGAAGGCCAACAGCGAGAGCCCTCCAATCGTTGGCCCCGCTGCCGGACCAACCGCCAACATGATGCCGATGAGATTGAGGATGCCTGAGGCTTGAGGCCCGGTAAACTGATCGCGAACCACCGCGCGGGCAACAGTCACGCCAACGGAAGCGCCAATGCCCTGGATGAGACGTGCGGCCAGCAAAGTCTCTATGTTCGGCGCAAAGGTCGCCAGCCCGCCACCGATCAGATAGATCAGCAGGAAGAGAATAGTTGCCTTTCGACGTCCAAATCCGTCAGATATTGCGCCCGCCAGCAGTTGCGCCACGGCGAACCCGCCGAAATAAAGCGTCAGGCTCATTTTGACGGCAGCTTGGGTGGTGGCGAAGGCCCGCACCAGTTCCGGCATGGCAGGCGTGTAGATCGCCATCGAAATCGGTCCAAGCGCGGTCAGCATCGCGCCAAGCATTGCGGTGCGCCTAACGGACATTGTGGGGGCTGAATGGTTCATTCGGTTGTTTGCGAATTTCTTGTGCTGACGGCAGCCTGAAGATTTTTCTGCAACACCGTCAGCAGCACATGAAACCTGCCGATGTCTTCCCCGGTGAAGCCATGGGTTGCCTGACTGATCAATTGGTCGACTTCTGCACGGACTGCGATGAGAAGATCGGAAGAGGATTGCGTCAGATAGATGCATTTGGAACGGCGGTCGTCCGGATTGGGGCGACGTTCCACCAGACCGAGCGATTCCAGCTTGTCGAGATAGGTGCAGACAGTCATCGGCTCCAGGCCTATCCGGGTGGCGATATCGGCCTGCTTGCTACCGTCGATGGCGGCGACAGTGAGAAGAGCACGGGCCTCTCCCGGTGTCAGTCCCAGACCCGCATCGCTGATGCGGCGCTCGAATGCGCTATTGAGAAATCTGGCGCTGCTGTTGATCAGGAAGGCCAGCGATTCTTTTTCCGGCGGGATTGTCATGGGAAATGCCCGATTTGTAAGGCTGCCTTATTAAAAACTTCCACTCCGTCTGGCAAGCCGTCGTTCCTGTGTGATTAGCCCTCGGAGATCCATGGGCATCCAAAACCAAAAAGCCCTCTAGCGATATTGAAACGACAACGGTGCCATGCCCATATGGCCAAGTACGCATTTTCATGAGGGACGAGACATGACATCCACGATCGCGCAATATTCCGCCTTGACCAAGTGGGACGGAAAGAACGGGCTTCCCCGTTTCGAAGCGGTGCGCGACGAGGATTTTGCTGGCGCTTTCGACGCTGCCCTCGCCGTGCACGATGCGGAAATCGACGCGATTGCCAAGAGTACGGATGCGCCAACCTTTGCCAACACCATTGTCTCGCTTGAAATCGCTGGCGATGAGCTGTCTCGCGTTTCAGCGCTGTTCTGGAACAAGGCAGGCGCGCATACCAACCCAGCCATTCAGTCGCTGGAACGGGAAATCGCGCCGAAGATGTCGCGGCATTATTCGAAGATCGGAATGAATGAAGCTCTGTTCAAGCGCATTGATGCGCTTTGGCAGCAACGCGACGCGTTGGGCTTGACTGGTGAGGAAAAGCGCGTCTTGGAGCGGCACTGGAAAGGGTTTGTTCGCTCCGGTGCGAAACTGCCGAAGGATCAGCAGGAGCGTCTGGCAGCCATCAATGAAGAGCTTGCCGGTCTTGGTGCAAAATTCGGGCAAAATGTTCTGGCGGACGAGAAGAACTGGAAGCTCCTGCTTTCGGGTGACGGCGAGCTGGACGGGATTCCCGGCTTTCTGCGCGACGCGATGGCCGGTGCGGCAAAGGAGCATGGCGAAGACGGTAAGTTCGCCGTTACCCTGTCGCGCTCCATCATCGAGCCGTTCCTGACATTTTCCGAGCGGCGTGACCTGCGCGAACAGGCGTTCAGGGCATGGGTGGCACGTGGTGAGAATGGCGGTGAAACGGATAATCGCGAGACAGTGAAGCGGACGCTTGCGCTTCGCGAAGAGAAAGCCAGGCTTCTAGGATATCAAAGCTTTGCAGCTTACAAGCTGGACGACACCATGGCGAAGACGCCCGAGGCCGTGAACGCGCTTCTCGGGCAGGTATGGGAAAAGGCGGTTGCGCGGGCTGGCGAAGAGGAGGCTGAGCTTGCATCGCTTATTACTGAAGAGGGCAAAAATCACGAGGTCCTGCCATGGGACTGGCGTCACTACGCCGAAAAATTACGCACCAAGAAATTCAATTTCTCTGAAGCCGAACTGAAGCCCTATCTGCAACTGGAAAAGATTATCGAGGCTTGCTTTGATGTGGCGGAACGTCTGTTCGGCATCCGTGCCGTCGAATTGAAGGGCATCCCGGCCTACCATCCGGATGTACGAACTTTCGAAATCCGTGACGATAATGGTAATCTGAAGGCGATGTTCCTCGGCGATTATTTCGCCCGTCCTTCCAAGCGCTCCGGCGCATGGATGAGCTCCTTCCAGTCGCAGCACAAATTGCCGCTGAAGGGTGGAGCGGTCGGCGAGTTACCAATCATCTATAACGTCTGCAATTTCGCAAAGCCTGCCGAGGGTAAGCCAGCACTGCTGTCGCTCGATGATGCCCGGACGCTGTTCCATGAATTCGGCCATGCGCTGCACGGCATGCTCTCCAACGTCACCTACCCTTCCGTCTCGGGGACAGGCGTTTCGCGTGACTTTGTGGAACTGCCTTCGCAGCTTTACGAACACTGGCTGACGGTGCCGGAAATCCTTGAAAAATATGCACTTCATTATGAAACCAACGAGCCGATGCCAAAGGCCTTGCTGGATAAGGTGCTTGCCGCCCAGACCTTCAATGCCGGTTTCAATACGGTCGAGTTTACCTCATCCGCACTGGTAGACATGGCGTTCCATACGCGCAACGACGTCGCGGACCCGATGGCCGTGCAGGGTGAGGTACTGGCCTCGCTCAACATGCCGAAATCCATCGTCATGCGCCACGCGACGCCTCATTTCCAGCACGTATTTTCCGGTGACGGATATTCAGCGGGCTATTATTCCTACATGTGGTCGGAAGTGCTGGATGCGGATGCCTTCGATGCGTTTGAGGAAACCGGCAATCCGTTCGACCCGGAGACGGCAAGCAAGCTGATGGACAACATCTATTCGGTCGGCGGTTCGGTGGACCCAGAGGAAACCTACAGGGCGTTTCGCGGAAAGATGCCGAGCCCGGAGGCGATGTTGAAGAAGCGTGGCCTGGTCGCTGCCTGACCTCGAACAGGCTCAAAAACCTGTCACAGATCTCTGTTATGGCGTTTTCGCAAGGGGCTTATGTCGTAAGCCCCCTTTCGCATTTGCAAAAAAAAGGTTATGAGCCCGCCAAACTAAATTGGCGCATCCCATACGATTAGCGCCCCAACCTCAGAGATTTATCATATGGCACTTCGCAACATCGCGATCATCGCGCACGTTGACCATGGAAAAACGACGCTCGTTGACGAGCTTCTGAAGCAGTCCGGCTCCTTCCGCGACAACCAGCGTGTTGCCGAGCGCGTGATGGATTCGAACGACCTTGAAAAAGAACGCGGCATCACCATTCTCGCCAAGGCGACCTCGGTTGAGTGGAAGGGTGTCCGCATCAACATCGTAGACACCCCCGGCCACGCCGACTTCGGTGGCGAAGTAGAGCGCATTCTCTCCATGGTGGACGGCGCTATCGTTCTGGTCGACTCTTCTGAAGGCCCGATGCCGCAGACGAAGTTCGTTGTCTCCAAGGCGCTCAAGGTAGGCCTCAAGCCTATCGTTGCGATCAACAAGATCGACCGTCCGGACGGTCGCCACGAAGAAGTCATCAACGAAGTGTTTGACCTCTTCGCTAACCTAGATGCTACCGACGAGCAGCTCGACTTCCCGATCCTTTACGGTTCCGGTCGCGATGGCTGGATGAACGTCAACCCGGAAGGCCCGAAGGATGAAGGTCTTGCACCTTTGCTCGATCTGGTTCTGAAGCACGTTCCTGAGCCAAAGGTGGAAGAAGGTCCGTTCCGTCTGATCGGTACGATCCTCGAAGCCAACCCCTTCCTCGGCCGTATCATCACGGGCCGTATCGCATCTGGCTCGATCAAGCCGAACCAGGCCGTCAAGGTTCTCGGTCAGGACGGCAAGACCATCGAAACCGGTCGTATTTCCAAGATCCTCGCTTTCCGCGGTATCGAGCGTACTGCCATCGACGAAGCCCATGCGGGCGATATCGTCGCTATTGCCGGCCTGTCGAAGGGTACGGTTGCCGATACGTTCTGTGATCCGTCCGTCAACGAAGCGATGAAGGCGCAGCCGATCGATCCGCCGACCGTTACGATGTCCTTCATCGTCAACGACAGCCCGCTTGCAGGCACCGAAGGCGACAAGGTTACCTCGCGCGTTATCCGCGACCGTCTTTTCAAGGAAGCGGAAGGCAACGTTGCGCTGAAGATCGAAGAAGCCGAAGGCAAGGATTCGTTCTTCGTGTCGGGTCGTGGCGAATTGCAGCTCGCCGTTCTGATCGAAACCATGCGTCGCGAAGGCTTCGAACTTGCCGTATCGCGTCCACGCGTCGTCATGCAGAAGGATGAAAGCGGCCAGACCATCGAGCCTATCGAAGAAGTCGTCATCGACGTCGATGAAGAGCATTCCGGTGTCGTGGTTCAGAAAATGTCCGAGCGCAAGGCAGAAATGACCGAGCTTCGTCCTTCCGGTGGCAACCGCGTTCGCCTGAAGTTCCTCGCTCCGACCCGTGGCCTCATTGGCTACCAGTCCGAACTTCTGACCGACACGCGCGGCACGGCGATCATGAACCGCCTGTTCCATGACTATCAGCCTTACAAGGGTCCGATTGCAGGTCGCATCAACGGCGTTCTCCTGTCCAACGGTTCGGGTGAAGCTGTCGCTTACGCCATGTTCAACCTTGAAGACCGCGGCCCGATGATTATCGAGCCGGGCGAAAAGGTATATGCTGGCATGATCATCGGCATTCACACGCGCGATAACGACCTTGAAGTGAACGTGCTGAAGGGCAAGCAGCTGACCAACATCCGCGCTGCAGGCAAGGATGAAGCCGTCAAGCTCACACCGCCGATCCGCATGACGCTTGACCGCGCTCTGTCCTGGATTCAGGACGATGAGCTAATGGAAGTTACGCCGAAGTCGATCCGTCTTCGCAAGATGTTCCTCGACGCAAACGATCGCAAGCGTTTCGAAAAGGCAAAGCTTGCTGGCTGATTTGCTTCACGGTATTTGATTTTAAAAACCCGGCCATCGTGCCGGGTTTTTTATTGTGGGCTTGAATCATGGCTGCTTGTGCGAATGGTAAAGATTGCGTTAATCTGATCCTATCGTCCACATGAATGGGCTGTGGGTAAGCTTCCTGCCGTTAACCTTTACGGCTTTCGAGTTTGCTCCGCCGGGGCCAGAATCGCGTTATGAAAACGTTATCCATAGATATCCGCCGCG
This sequence comes from Agrobacterium larrymoorei, assembly GCF_013322225.1. Lineage (GTDB taxonomy): Bacteria > Pseudomonadota > Alphaproteobacteria > Rhizobiales > Rhizobiaceae > Agrobacterium > Agrobacterium larrymoorei_A. The sequence continues at coordinate 47,174 of NZ_JAAMFB010000019.1, read as the reverse complement.
CCGAGCCGGAAGATGCGCCTGCTATTGCAGAAACGCACAGGCTTTCGTGGGAGCAGGCCTATGCCGGGCTTATTCCCCACAAGCCGCTTCGGCAGATGCTGGACCGGCGTGGTGAAAACTGGTGGCGGAAGGCGGCGCGAGGATCTGCGACAATGTTGGTGGTCGAGGTTGCCGGTGTGGTTGCCGGTTACACTACGCTTGGCCTTAACCGCGCACGTGGGCTTCCCTATGATGGTGAGGTGTATGAGCTTTATCTTCGCCCGGAATATCAGGGTATGGGCCTAGGCTCGGCGCTGTTCAGCGAGGCTCGCCGTCTGCTGAAGTCGCTCGGCTGCAATGGCGTCGTCGCCTGGTGCCTCGAAGATAGCGACGTTGCCAGCCGCTTCTTCCGCTCTCACGGTGGAAAAGATATCGCGGAAGGCATGGAAGATTTTGCCGACAAGCAGTTGCGCAAGGTCGGTTTCGCCTGGCGCTAAGACATAATCGGCTCTGAAGTCACTCACTATCTCGCTGACGGTCTATTCGAGAGTTGTTGCTCCCTTGGCCAAAGTCACGATTCTAAAACCGTATCGAAGCGTACTTTAAGGTACGCAATCTCGGGTAAGCCGAAAATCCTACCTGCAGCCCGCCAGCGACGATTGCTGGATAGACCGTAAGTCGTGTTGCAATACGGCAGCTTTCCCAGTATCCAGAACCGATTTCAACGCACCCAGTGAGGAAAGAGTATGCGTATCGATGCAATCTCCGTCGGCAAGAATCCGCCTGAAGACGTCAATGTGATCGTTGAAGTGCCGGTCGGCGGTCATCCGATCAAGTACGAGATGGATAAGGATGCAGGCTCTCTGATCGTGGATCGCTTCCTCTACACGCCGATGACCTATCCGGGTAACTACGGCTTCGTTCCGCACACCCTGTCGGACGATGGTGACCCTATCGACGTTCTGATCTGCAACACACGCCCGCTCGTACCCGGTTGCGTCATCAATGTTCGCCCAATTGGCGTGATGATCATGGAAGACGATGGCGGCAAGGATGAGAAGATTCTTGCGGTTCCGGTTCCGAAGCTGACGCGCCGCTACGACAAGGTCGTCAATTACACCGACCTGCCGGAAATCACGCTCAAGCAGATCGAGCACTTCTTTGAGCACTACAAGGATCTGGAGCCCGGCAAGTGGGTGAAGATGGGCGGCTGGCAGGATGTCGACGTTGCCAAGAGGCTGATCGTAGAAGCCATTGAGCGCTACAAGGCGCAGGGCTGAGCCAGCCTGAGATATGTAAATAAAACCCTCCGGTTCGTCATCGAACCGGAGGGTTTTTTGTTGGATGAATGTCTTACACCGTCATCGGGTAGATCGTGTTCCACATCAGCGAGCGGATGAAGAAGATGATCAACAGCAGGATGATGGGTGAAATGTCGATCCCGCCGAGATTGGGCAGAATGCGGCGGATAGGGCGTAGTGCTGGTTCCGTTACATTGTAAAGGAAGCTGCCTATGGCGTTTACGAACTGGTTCGATGAATTGATGACATTGAACGCGTAAAGCCATGAGAAGATGGCGCTGGCAATCAGCACCCATGTGTAGAGATTCAAGGCCAAATCGATGGTCTGAAACAGGGCAAGCATTAATGTCTCCATATCTTTGTTGGATGACATTTAGACATTACCACATCAACCGGCAAGTACCGCCGTTCCGGGCCTGTGGAACTATTGCATCGGTGGACCTGTCTGTCGTCCAATATTAGCGATGCTCTCGAAATCTGACGTGTGTCAGACGATGAAATGAAAGCCCGATTGTCGATGTTCAGGCAGACGCCTCGTTTCGACACGTCTTTTCATTTCTCATGGAGCAATTCGATGGCTGCCTGTGGATGTTAGGAAAGCCTTAACCCTAAGCTCACGCTTTAATAAAATTCTAACCACCAGCTTTAACCGGAATACTAAAATGGTTCCGAGGCCAACGAACTGGCTGATTCGAACGACGGTGGTTTTCCATGATGGATTCAAACGACGACGCTACGCCCGCGGCATGGCCAGCTTTCGGTGCCGGCTTCACCCAACCCTATAGCGTGGGCGTCGGACGAAGTCTGCAAACGCTCGAAGCGCAAGCTGTTCAGAACCAGCTGAGCGACTGGGGTACGCCAGCTTATGATGCCAATCGATTGGTGAGGGAATTGCCGCAGCCATCAGGCAAAAACCTGGATGAAATTCCGCTCACCATGGAGGTGGTGATTGGCAAGGCAGAGGTTCCGGTGTCCGCTCTGATGTCGCTGACATCCGATCAGGTCATCCTTCTCAACAAGCGTTTCGGCGATCCCGTCGAGGTTCGCGTCAATGGGCAGACCATCGGTCGCGGACAGATCGTTTCCGACCATCATGACAATATCATCGGTGTGCGTCTGATCGAGGTGTTACGAAGCTGATATTCCGGCTTTCCGCGCTTCCACGGCGCTCTTTTCGGGTTCCTCGAATATGAGGTCGAGGAAGTGTGTCAGCCAAAGCCTCAAGGCGGCATCGAACATCATTCGCCCTTCGAGATGTTCTGCTCCCACCTGCGCATTCGGCATGCCGAAACGTTCGGCACCACGCACGACCCAGCTTTGCATCATCGCTCTCGTCAGTTCCGCATGGAATTGCAGACCCCAGGCGTTGTGCCCATAGCGAAATGCCTGATTGGGATAGTCGTCCCCCGATGCGAGAAGATGCGCACCGCGTGGCAGTTCAAAGCCTTCCCGGTGGAAATGGTAGACCATACGCGGCCAGTGCTTCATCAGCAGACGGCCTTTTTCGGTAGGGTGGATAGGATACCAGCCGATTTCTACCTTGCCGTCCTTGTGGCCGTGAACTTTTCCGCCCAGATGTTTTGATAGCATCTGTGCACCGAGACATATGCCCAGAAACGGCTTGTCTTCTTTCAGCGGAACTTTCAGCCAGTCGATTTCCTGTTTGACGAAGGCATCCGGGTCGTTCGCGCTCATTGGCCCACCGAATATCACCGCGCCCTTATGGGCTGCCAGCGTTTCCGGCAGGGCATCTCCAAGTGCAGGGCGGCGGATGTCCAGCCGGTAGCCTTTTTCGACCAGCATCTGACCAACCCGTCCGGGTGTGGATCGCTCCTGATGCAGAACGACCAGTATGCTTTCCTGTCTGTCCTGTCTGGACGGATCAAACAGCATCTTTCTCGTCTTCACTTTCTCCGGCGGCATTCTTATGGTTTGCCGCCTGCTGACGTTGCAGCACACGGTCGCGGACGGAAACGCCAAGCAGGTCGGCCACACGCCAGATAACGTGGTCTTCCAGTTCGTTACGCTCACCATCGGCGTAGACGATGTCCCACAGGATACCGATCAGCTCTATCCGCTGCTCTTCGTCCAGATGGCGGCGGATATCGGTGGTGAAGCGGTAGTAATCCACTGCTTCCTTCCCAGCCTCCAATCCCGCCTCCATGAGTGCGTCCAGTTTGCCGGAACTCAGTTTGTAATGTTCCTGGAGAAGCTCACGAAGTCTCTGGCGTTCGACTTTCGAAACCGTTCCATCCGCCTCCATGACCTGAAAACAGAGCGCGGCAATGGTGACGCGTAGATCGTCTGGCTCAAAATCCCGCGAGGAGCCGCCGTGAGCGAGATTTTGAAAGAAAGATTGAATACGTTCGAGCATAGCTCTCCTTGAACGGTTTAGAATAGTTTCAATCGGGTCTTTTCGTCGGCTTCGGCACCTGGTTTCTTGACGCCTGGATCATCAGGCAAGCCGCCGAAGAACGGAACAGCTTCATCATTGGCCGCAGAAGTAGCTGCTTTCTCGTGCTTTGCCACGTCAAGCTTCGTTATGGCCGGAGGTGCATTTGCAGGCTCCGTTTTCGAAGCAGCAGTCGCGTCCGTTTTTGACGGCTGAATGGGAACAGGTACTTCGATGATCTTTTCGCGAATGAGTGGCTCAGCGACATCTGGCAGGGAAGCGAGAGCACTGTCGACGCTCACATCCTCGATTGGACCTTCCAGCTGTCCGAATGGCGCTTTCCATTCGAAAGCGTCGAGGCGACCGGAAACCGGTGAGACCGGCAGCCACTTTTCAGACGCCACGCCATCGGCAACCCATGCCGGGTCACGCGGCGCTCGCAATGCCTGCGCCATCCAGTGACGTACACGGCCCTGATCGCCGCTGTCGGCCTCTTCGATATCCGCCAGTAATAGAAAGATGCTTTCGCGTGGATCGATCCGCGCTGCTGCCTCGGCTTTTGCGCGAGCGCGGGTAAAATCCTGCGCTGCAAGTGCGGCCTGTGCGACAGCGACGAGTGATTCGATGTTGTTGGGCTTTAGGCTTTCCAACCGCTCGGCGCGTTTCAGCCGGTCGATAGCCGTATCGCCACTGCGAGCGCGCACGTAAAGCTCCGCGATCTGCGGGTGAGGCTCGGCTTTCCAGACTGGTTCGAGAACGGCGGCGGCTTTGCGCAGGTTGTCTTCGCGCAGATAGGACTTCGCAGCGACCAGTGCTGCGGGAACAAGCGCCTTGGACAGCTTAAGCGCCTGCTTGGCGTCTTCGCGCGCGCCTTTGGGGTCGCTCTCAAGCTTTTCCTCGGCCTTTGCCGTCAGGAGAATGGCCTTCAACCGTTCAGCTTCTCCCCGCTCGATGACACTGGCAGCTTTCTGCTGATCGAGCAGACGGATTGCGTCGTCCCATTCGCCGTTGCGGCACTTGGTTTCAAGGGTCGCCTGTGCTGCCCAAGGTAGATAGGGCGCGTTTTTTGCCGCGTCCTCGGCATATTGAAGTGCTGCTTCATGTGCGCCCTGACGGCGTGCCTCAATGTAAAGTCCGCGTAAGCCAAGCTCGCGTGTCTCAGGATCGTTTGCCATCGCCTCGAATTTGCGACGGGCCGCGTCATACTTTCCTTCGATGAGATCTGATTGGGCTTCGAGAAGATGGATGAGGGGCTCCTGATCTGCGCTGAGTAAGCCTTGGGTACGCGCCGTCATCTTGCGGGCGAGAATGGCATTGCCCGCGCCGGCAGCAATGAGACCGGTGGAAAGTGCCTGATAGCCACGGTCACGCTTGCGGGCGCGGAAGTAGCGGCGCGCCGCATGAGGCGAGTTCCACAGCGTGTTGAACATCCACCAGACGATCATCACGACTGCTATCAAGGCCGCAACCATGGAGGCCGCGACCATCAGGCTCATTTCAATCAGCTGTCCTTGCCACGTGATGGAAAGAACGCCGGGGCGATCCGCAAGCCAAGAAAAGCCGAAGCCGATGAGGAGGACGATGACGGCGAAGCTGATAATTCTGGTCATGTCTTACCCCTGCTGGCCGGTGCTGTTGATGGCGCGCGTCAACGTGCCATTGACAAGGTCTTCGACCTCGACACGTGCATCCAGCGACTTCTTGTAGTCGGCAGAGGCTGCCTTGGCAGGTTCCGGCAGTCCGTCCCATTCCAGTGCGGCTCCCTTCAGGTCGCCATTGCGCAGCTTGTCTTCCATGCGGGCGATTTTCGCCTCCGCGCCTTCGCCCTCGACATTGCCGACCGGGCGAACCTTGACGAGAGACATGGCACTTTCCGCCAGGCGGTCGACGATACCCTGATTGGGGTCGGATTGACGCAGCGAGTTCAGCATCGAATTGGCAACACCCGGGAAGTTTCGCACCAGTTCTGCACGGGAGGGAACACCGGTGTTGGCAAAAGGTCGAAGGGATTGGATGGCCGGATCGTCGGGCGTCACGCGCGATAGCGTATCCAACTCGGTCAAAAACGGACCGCCACGGTCGATAGCTGCTTTCAGACCTGCCGATGCAATGGCGCGGGCCACTTCGATATCGTCACGCGGCTCGTTGATCTTGGCTTCGGCATCGTTCAACCGACGCGTCAGCTCCGCAGTCTTTTCGTCCTGTGCGGATCGTTCGGCTTGCAGACTGGAAATCGCGCTCTCAAGCTGCGTGACTTTGCCGGTCAGATCGCCGCCGGAAGACGTGGAGCTTTCCAGCGCCGCGAGACGCTGTTCAAGTGCTGACGTATCACCGGAGGCTTGCGGCGTGTTTGATGCCTGTTGCTGAAGATTGGCAATCTGTGTTTTCAGCGCGCTCAGTTCTTCGAAAGAGCTGCCGTTTCCGGCAAAGGGCGGTAGGTAACCTGCATACTGCATGCTGCCTGCTGCGAGAAGTGCGATCAGGCCACCGACGATACCGACAGCGATCAGGCCCGAATTGCTTGCGCTTTTCGTTTCGGCGACCTTTGGTGTCGATGCTGTACTTGTGGACGGCTTTGCACCGAGAGGCGGCGTGGTTGACTGAGACTTTGCGGCGTCGGTCTTCGGAGTGTCGGTCTTGGGCGGTTGAGCTGTGAAGGGAGTGGCTTTCACCGTGTCCGGTTTCGCGGCATCGGGCTTCGCGAATTCAGATTTCTTCTCGCCTGACGTCGCCTCTGTTTTCGGCGGAAAGGACGATGAAGGCTGGTCGACTGCCGCTGGCTTTATGGTTTCTGCCTTCGTCTCATCCGCCTTGCCGACGTTGGGTTCAGGCTCTATCGGAGTCTGAACAGTCTGGTCCCAGACTGGCTTGGGGTTTTCCGGCTTGACGGCGTCCTTCGCAGGTTCTTGCGTATTGCCCGTCTTAATGTCCGATGAGGTTTTCGCAGCGGCATCATCCTTGGAGGTCGGCTGGCTTTCCCTGCTCATATCCTTCACGTCCTTCGCGTCCAGGTCTATCGTGACCGGTTCGGCTTTCGACTTGGAGTGGCGTGGCGGCTTTCCCGATACCATGACAACCTCATTCTGCCTTGCATTTTTCTAAACCTAGTCAGTGATGGCGGCAAAGGAAAGAGGTGAGAGGGAATTAGGTTCCCGCGATCCGGTCCAAGAGATCGAGCATGGCTGTTTCGCGCGGCATTTCGCTCGCGAAAGCAGCCTTGCGAAATGCTTCTGGCACAGCGGAAAGCACCTTCTCGCTGATGCCGATAAACCTGGTGTTATCCAAGTTCGCCGAGAGCGTCATGTCGGACATCAATGAAAAAAATGTCCGGGCGGTTTCTTTGGAATAGAGCAGTACAGCATCTGGTGCAGGAGAGAGACGCTCCGCGACTTCGGCTCTTTGCCATTCGACCGGTCGCATCTCGTAGACTTCGACAGTTTTGACCGCGATCCGCGCCTCGTGCAGTGTCTCCTCCAAACCGCCTTCACGCGGGTTTCCGGCGAGATAGACGAGAGGCCCTGATGGCAAATCACTTTTCTCGATGCTCCTGACAATCAGGTCCGCCAATGCCCGGCCATCGCCTTCACCCGTAAAGACATTTTGAAAGCCGATGCTCCTCGCCGCTTTCGCCGTTGCGCTCCCCACTGCAAAAAGCGGTACATTAAATATGGCTGAAATATTGAGGCCACTTATGGTCAAAGCGCGGATCGCCTCAGCGCTGGTCATCGCAATGAAGGCTGGATGCACTGACAATGCATTTGCTGCAGCTTCAGCCTTATGAAGCGGTTGCGTCAACGGCAACAGGATCGCCTTATGGCCACGTTCACGCAAAAGCGCCGCCGTCTTTTTTCCCGAACTTTCCGGACGGGTGACGACGACGCGCATGGTCAGGTCCAGCCTTCGAAGAAACCGGGTCCGGCATCGGCGCGGACCTTTTCACCAGCTTCGCGGCCAAGTGTTTCCGCTGTTGTTCGCTTTCCTTCCACCGTTACACCATGCTCCGTCTTGCCGTCCGGCGTCAGGATCAGGCCGTGGAAATGCAGGTTTTCTCCTTCACATATGGCATAACCGGCAATCGGTGTGCGGCACGAACCATCGAGTGCTGCAAGGAAAGCACGCTCGCAGGAAACGGCGTCGTAGGTCGGGCGATCATTGATGGCGTAAAGCAGTTCGTTGACACGGGTGTCGCCGATACGGCTCTCTATGCCAATCGCACCTTGAGCGGGGGCTGGCGGAAATTCCATCGGGTTCAGAAGCTCGGTCGGCACGTCCGCTTTGTTGAGCCGCTTCAATCCGGCGAATGCGAGCAGCGTTGCGTCTGCCTGTCCTTCTGCCAGCTTGCGAAGGCGGGTATCGACCAGACCCCGGAAAATGATGACATTGAGATCGGGGCGCAAGCGACGGATGAGCGACTGACGGCGCAGCGATGCGGAGCCGACTGTCGCGCCGTGCCGCAATTCGATGAGCTTCGGCGCGGTTCTGCCGATAAATGCATCACGCACGTCTTCACGCGGCAGAAAGGCGGTCAGTTGCAGGCCTTCCGGCAATCTCGTCGCCATGTCCTTGGACGAATGAACCGCGAAGTCCAGTGCACCGGAGAGGAGCTGCGCCTCCAGCTCTTCCGTGAACAGACCCTTGCCGCCGATTTCGGAGAGGGGGCGGTCCGTCATACGGTCACCCTTGGTGGAGAGAGGGACGATCTCAAACATTTCCGGCGGCAGGCCATGCGTGGCCATCAGCCGGTCGCGGGTTTCGAAAGCCTGCGCCAGCGCCAATGGGCTGCCGCGCGTGCCGATTCGGAAAGGTTTTGTTTGCATCCGTATCTATCCGTTGTTACCGGAGGTGTTCGTACCTAAGTTTCAAAAGCACCGCAATCAACGAACCCGTAGATGACCCCCTTTCTTCGTATTCTCGGCATAGAGACAAGTTGTGATGAAACTGCTGCATCCGTTGTGGTTCGGCACGGGGACGGGCGTGGCGAGATCGTTTCCGATGTCGTTTTGTCGCAGCTTGATGAGCACAGCGCCTATGGTGGCGTAGTGCCGGAAATCGCCGCACGCGCCCATGTCGAGGCACTCGATACGCTGATCGGTGAGGCACTGGCCGAGGCAGGCGTCACGCTGAAGGACATTGATGCGGTTGCCGCAACATCTGGTCCAGGGCTGATCGGCGGGCTGATCGTAGGGTTGATGACCGGAAAGGCGATTGCCAAGGCGGCGGGCAAGCCGCTCTATGCCATCAACCATCTTGAAGGCCACGCACTGACGGCGCGGCTGACCGACGGGCTTGCCTTCCCTTATCTGATGCTGCTGGTTTCCGGCGGGCATACGCAATTGATCCTCGTTCGTGGCGTCGGTCAATATGAGCGCTGGGGAACGACTATCGATGATGCGCTGGGTGAAGCATTCGACAAGACGGCGAAGCTGCTCGGTCTGCCCTATCCCGGTGGACCTGCTGTTGAAAAGGCGGCGGCCAATGGCAATCCAGACCGATTTCCGTTGCCGCGTCCGATGGTGGGCGAGGCAAGGCTCGACTTCTCCTTCTCGGGGCTCAAGACCGCAGTCCGGCAAGCGGCAACGACCATCGCGCCGCTTTCGGATCAGGATATTTCCGATATTTGCGCCTCCTTTCAAAAGGCTGTTTCGCGTACATTGAAGGATCGCATCGGACGTGGGCTTCAGCGCTTTCTTGACGAGTTTCCAGCTGTGGAGGGCGGGCCTGCGCTCGTTGTAGCAGGGGGTGTTGCCGCCAATCAGGAACTGCGACGCACGCTTCAGGAACTTTGCGACAAACACAGGTTCCGTTTCATTGCGCCACCCTTGAGCCTCTGCACCGACAATGCAGCCATGATCGCCTGGGCTGGTCTTGAGCGGATGGCGGAAGGGATGGAGGCGGACAGTCTCGATACGCAGCCCCGTTCGCGCTGGCCGCTCGATGCGCAGGCGCAAACGCTGATTGGCTTCGGCAAGCGCGGGGCAAAGGCATGAGCGCGCGTGAAAACGTCGTCGTCATTGGTGCAGGCGCATTCGGCACGGCGATTGCGGTTGTCGTAGCGCTGGAGAACCGTCACGATGTGACGCTGCTCGGTCGCGATCCCTCACTCATGGCGGATTTGCTGGCGGCTGGTGTTCATGATGCTGCCCTTCCAGGCATAGAATTGCCTGATATGCTCAGATACTCCGCCGAACCGGATGTTTTGCAAAACGCCGGTATCGTGCTCTTCGCGATGCCCTCGCAGGCCCAAGGCGATGCGGGGCGGCATTACGGTCCTTATCTGGCTAAGGATGCAGTCGTGGTAACCTGTGCAAAGGGTATCGACCGCTCTTCCGGTCGATTGCTGACAGAGATGCTGGAAAAAGAGCTGCCGCATCACGCCGTAGGCGTTCTATCCGGGCCAGGTTTTGCTGCCGATATCGCCAAGGGCCTACCGACAGCGATGGCGATTGCTGCCAGCGACGCGGCCATTGCCGAGCGGCTGGCGCTAACTATTTCCGGACAGACATTCAGGCTCTATGCTTCCACGGACCGTATCGGCGTACAGCTTGGCGGCGCGTTGAAGAATGTTCTTGCCATCGCTGCGGGCATCGTTGAAGGCGCTGGCCTCGGTGACTCGGCTCGTGCGGCCCTCATTTCACGTGGGCTTGCGGAAATGTCGCGACTTGTCGTCGCCATGGGTGGAAAAGCAGACACGGTACGCGGGCTCTCGGGCCTCGGCGATCTTGTTCTCACCGGTACCAGCCATCAGTCGCGCAACTTGCGTTTCGGCATTTCGCTGGGGCAGGGGGGAGGACCCTCCGCTTTTGATGGTGGGTTAGTGGAGGGTGCGTATGCCGCCTCGGTTGCCTCGCGTCTGGCCGCAGACCTTGGCATCGAAATGCCTGTCACCGACGCCGTGGCGGCCATCATCGATGGGCGTCTGGATATTCGCACTGCCATGCAACAATTGATGACACGGCCAATCACCACGGAATAAGGATTGGCCACAAGAGGAGACGAAAATGCTGTTTGCCTTCATCTGCAAGGATAAGCCCGGCCATCTGAACGTGCGCATGGATACGCGCCCCGCGCATCTGGAGCACCTCAACGCGCTCAACGCCGAAGGCACGCTGAAGATCGCCGGTCCGTTTCTCGCTGCAGACGGCAAGCCCAATGGCAGCCTGATCATTGTCGAGGCTGCCGATATCGACGCGGCGAAAGCTTTGGCGGATGCCGACCCTTACGCCAAGGCGGGCCTGTTCGAAAGCGTGGATGTGAAACCCTATAATTGGGTTTTCAATAATCCTGGAGCGTGAATAGCATGGCAAATTACTGGCTATTCAAATCCGAACCCGACACGTGGTCCTGGGAGCAGCAGAAAGCCAAGGGCGAGGCTGGCGAGGAATGGACAGGCGTGCGCAACTATCAGGCGCGCAACAATATGCGGGCTATGAAGCTGGGTGACAAGGGGTTCTTCTACCATTCCAACGAAGGGCTTGAGGTCGTCGGCATCGTGGAGGTCTGCGAGCTTTCAAAGCCGGATTCCTCCGCAGAGGGCGATGCACGCTGGGACTGCGTTCATATCAAGGCCGTCCAAGATGTGCCGAAGCCCGTTTCGCTCAAGACCGTGAAAGCCAATCCGAAGCTTGCCGAGATGTCGCTTGTCACTTCCATGCGTCTTTCCGTACAGCCGGTGACGGAGGCGGAATATCTGGAAGTCTGCCGCATGGCCGAGCTCGATAAGCCACCGCGCTCACCTGACTGAGCCGACATTGAAGACCGATCCCGAGCAATTTATCCTTGCCAATACCAGCCTCATGGCACCGCCACATGTGCCGGAGATCGAGCTGTACCTCGCGGGTGAAGCACATGATCTCTGGCTGAAGACGGAAGAGGAATTGGAAGAAATTGGCCTGCCACCGCCTTTCTGGGCGTTTGCCTGGGCAGGTGGCCAAGGATTGGCGCGCTATATTCTCGACCACCCCCATGAAGTTGCGGGCAGGCGCGTGTTGGATTTTGCCAGCGGTTCGGGGCTCGTTGCCATTGCTGCCGCAAAGGTGGGCGCTACAAACGTTTTGGCCGTCGATATCGATCCCTGGGCCAAAACGGCGATTGCGCTGAACGCTACGGTCAATCGAGTGGCGATGAGTAGTTGTGCTGATAATATCATCGGCAGAGCGATAGAGGCGGACGTCCTGCTGGCTGGCGATGTATTTTATGATCGCGATTTTGCCGATGCACTCATTCCATGGTTCTCGGCTTTGGCTGAAAAAGGCATAACGGTGCTGGTCGGCGATCCGGGTAGGGCTTACCTTCCGAAGGAGAGATTGTACGCCTGCGCGACCTACCATGTTCCCGTTACGCGGGCGCTGGAAGATAGCGAAATCAAGAAAACCACGGTCTGGCGTTTTGTCTGAAGCTCCTACGGTCGAATGACGCAAACGCCTGCCTCATAGGAGCATTCCGCTCCCATCGTCTCCCTGTTGACCGTGATGACGCGTGATCTGATTTCACCGGCACGCTTGATGGAGCCTGTATTGATGCTGCCACGATCTAAGGCGAAGTAGATCCCATTTCGTTTAAAGCGAACTGCCGAAATTCCACCCGCATATGTACCGATGCCCCTGTCATAAGAGGGTAATCCCTTCCCTCCTGCGATGGAATGATGGGTATCGGGATGATGCCGGTCACCACCGCGTTTGTCACGAAACTCGTCTGCGCGAGCGTCTATGCTGCCGGCGACAAGCATTGAAAGGGCGGCGCCCAGTATGATTCTTCCCACCGAAAACATGACATTCCTCCTCAATTTTTCCCAATGAAAGTGCTGATGATTTTTTTACGTAAAAGTAAGAAAATTTCCAGTATTTCACTTGGAAACGTTCGATATTTTATTTTCGATCCGTAAAAATGCGCAGTTTTTTCAAACCACAATCGATTAAATTCAAGCGGTTCGCCGATTGTGCTTGTCGTTATGCCATCGTGCGATTAAAGGTCGCGGTTGGTGCAATGCACATTCTTTCGTCAAGTGCGTTGTTTTGGGGGCGTCCGCAAAGGCCGGTGCGCCGGGAAACGCCGTGAGGTTCATATGGCGAATACGACAAACAATCGGCCGCTGTCGCCGCATCTTCAAATCTACAAGCCCATTCCGACGATGGTCGCGTCGATCGTGCATCGTATCACCGGTGCTGCGCTTTATTTCGGCACGCTGCTGGTTGCATGGTGGCTGATCGCGACAGCCTCGGGTGTCGACGCTTATGCGTGGGTGCAATGGGCAATGAGTTCGCTCATCGGCAAACTTATTCTGATCGGTTATACTTGGGCGCTGGTTCATCACATGCTCGGTGGCCTTCGCCATTTCATGTGGGATCTCGGCCACGGCTTCGACAAGCACTTTACCACAAAGGTGGCCAAGGCTTCGTTCGTCGTTTCCATCTGTCTGACCGCGCTGATCTGGGTCGTTGCCCTGATCGTGCGCTGAGGAGATATTATCATGGATATGCGTACACCTCTCGGTAAGGTTCGCGGTCTGGGATCCGCCAAGGACGGCACGGATCACTTCTGGCGTCAGCGCGTCACGGCGGTTGCCAACGTGCCGCTGCTGATCTTCTTCGTCGTGTTTCTCGTCATGTATGGCGGCGCTCCTTATGAGGAAGTCGCTTCCGCCCTTTCGAACCCGCTCGTTGCTGTTATCATGGGTCTGGTGGTCGTTTCCGGCCTCATCCACATGAAACTCGGCATGCAGGTCATCATCGAGGACTATGTGCATGCGGAAGTGCCGAAGCTGGTTCTTCTGATGCTCAACACGTTCTTCGCGGTCGTTGTAGGCGGTCTCTGTCTCTTCGCCGTCCTGAAAATCGCATTCGCAGGGTAATCCGTCATGGCATCGATCAGTTCACCTTCTCAGAACGGCAAGGCCTATACCTACGTCGATCACTCCTACGACGTCGTCGTCGTGGGCGCCGGTGGTGCGGGTCTCCGCGCGACGCTCGGCATGGCAGAGCAGGGCTTCAAGACAGCCTGTATCACCAAGGTTTTCCCAACCCGTTCGCACACCGTTGCAGCGCAGGGCGGCATTGCCGCTTCGCTCAACAACATGACGCCCGATAGCTGGCAGTGGCACCTTTACGACACCGTAAAGGGCTCCGACTGGCTGGGTGACGTGGACGCCATGCAGTATCTGGCCATGGAAGCGCCGAAGGCTGTCTATGAACTCGAGCACTATGGCGTTCCGTTCTCGCGTAACGCTGAGGGCAAGATTTATCAGCGCCCGTTCGGCGGCCACATGCAGAACTATGGTGAAGGTCCGCCCGTACAGCGCACCTGTGCCGCAGCCGACCGTACCGGCCACGCCATCCTGCACACGCTGTATGGTCAGTCGCTGCGCAACAACGCTGAATTCTTCATCGAATACTTCGCTCTCGACCTCATCATGTCTGATGATGGTAGCCGTTGCACCGGCGTCGTGGCCTGGAATCTGGATGACGGCACCATTCATCGCTTCTCCGCCAAGATGGTGGTTCTGGCGACGGGTGGCTACGGCCGCGCCTACTTCTCCGCCACCTCAGCGCACACCTGCACGGGCGATGGCGGTGGCATGGTTGCCCGCGCCGGACTTCCGCTTCAGGACATGGAATTCGTTCAGTTCCACCCGACCGGTATCTACGGCGCAGGCTGCCTGATTACCGAAGGCGCGCGCGGTGAGGGCGGTTACCTCGTCAACTCGGAAGGCGAACGCTTCATGGAGCGTTACGCTCCGTCGGCCAAGGATCTTGCATCCCGTGACGTCGTGTCTCGTTGCATGACCATGGAAATCCGCGAAGGCCGTGGCGTTGGCAAGAACAAGGACCACATCTTCCTGCATCTGGATCACCTCGATCCAGCCATCCTGCATGAGCGTCTGCCGGGTATCTCGGAAAGCGCCAAGATTTTCGCAGGCGTGGACGTCACGCGCGAGCCGATCCCGGTTCTGCCGACGGTTCACTATAACATGGGCGGCATCCCCACCAACTATTGGGGTGAAGTGCTGAACGCGGATAGTGAAAACCCGGAGCGTGTGATCCCTGGCCTGATGGCTGTGGGTGAGGCCGGTTGTGCCTCCGTTCATGGTGCTAACCGCTTGGGCTCGAATTCTCTCATCGACCTCGTGGTCTTCGGTCGTGCTGCCGCGATCCGTGCTGCCGAAGTCATCGACCGCAACAGCGCGGTTCCGGCACTCAACCTTGCTGCCTGCGACAGGATCATGGATCGCTTCGATCGCTTGCGTAACGCCAACGGCAGCACGCCGACAGCGGTACTGCGTGACAAGATGCAGCGCGCCATGCAGGAAGATGCTGCCGTGTTCCGCACGCAGGAATCGCTGGAAAGCGGTTGCCAGCGTCTGTCGGCCATCTGGAAGGAACTGCCGGACATCAAGGTCACGGACCGCTCCCTGGTCTGGAACTCCGATCTGGTCGAAACGCTCGAACTGGAAAACCTAATGGCCAACGCCATCACCACGGTTTACGGCGCGGAAGCCCGCAAGGAAAGCCGTGGTAGCCATGCGCGTGAGGACTTTACCGAAGGCGCATTTGCAGGTCGTGACGATGTCAACTGGCGCAAGCACACGCTCGCCTGGGTCAGCCCCGAAGGCGACGTGAAGCTCGACTACCGCCCTGTTCATACCGAACTCATCGCTGACGGCATCGATCCCAAGAAGATCGCGCCTAAAGCGCGCGTATACTGATTTGAGAGGAATTGGACATGGTTGAACTTGCTCTTCCCAAAAACTCTCAGATGACCGAAGGTAAGGTCTGGCCCAAGCCGGCGGCTGCGAAGAATGTTCGCGAGTACCGGATTTACCGCTGGAATCCGGATGACGGTCAGAACCCGCGTATCGATACTTATTATATCGACGTCGATGATTGCGGCCCGATGGTTCTCGATGCGCTTCTCTACATCAAGAACAATATCGACCCGACCTTGACGCTGCGCCGTTCCTGTCGTGAAGGCATCTGCGGTTCCTGCGCGATGAACATCGATGGCACCAACACGCTGGCCTGCACAAAAGGCATGGAAGAGATCAACGGTACAGTGAAGGTTTATCCTTTGCCGCACATGCCGGTGGTCAAGGATCTGGTCCCCGATCTATCGAACTTCTATGCACAGCACCGTTCCATCGAGCCATGGCTGAAGACGGTGTCTCCAACGCCTGCCAAGGAATGGAAACAGAGCCACGAAGACCGCCAGAAACTCGACGGCCTTTACGAGTGCATTCTCTGCGCCTGCTGCTCCACCTCCTGTCCCAGCTATTGGTGGAATGGCGACCGCTATCTTGGTCCAGCCGTTCTGCTGCAGGCCTATCGCTGGCTGATCGACAGCCGCGATGAAGCCACGGGCGAGCGTCTCGATAACCTCGAAGATCCTTTCCGTCTCTATCGCTGCCATACGATCATGAACTGCGCGCAGGCTTGTCCCAAGGGTCTGAACCCTGCCAAGGCAATTGCCGAAATCAAGAAGATGATGGTCGAGCGGCGCGTCTGATCACTGCCCAGAATTGTGGAAGAATGACAAACCGCGATCACCAGTCGCGGTTTGTTTGCGAAGGAAGATATGTCGAAATTTCCTTAAAATTAGAGTGAAATGGCAATTATCGTTGCTGCGGCTTGCTTTAGCTAAGGCTTTGGTAATAATTCAGCCGTTTTGTGTGGACATGGTCTATCAAAAGGCGAAGAGAGTCGGGAGCTAGAGATGCAATTCAGATATGTGGTGACAGGCCTTGCGGTCATCTTGGGCCTTGCCGGTTGCCAGCGCACCTCCTACGATTACGGCAGCAATCAGAATAGTGGCCCGGGTTACACGCCCCCTCTTCAGGCTCAGCCTGTTCCTTCCGTTCAGTCCGGCAATCTGCCGCCGCCCGGTGGTGCTTCTCAGTTTCCGACTGCTCCCGCCGGTAATGCTGCGGGCGGCACGAATGTGGCCTCGGCTGCTCCAACCACAGCTCTCGATGTCACCAAGGAATCGATGGTGGGTAACTGGCGTGTGTCCAACGGCGCGGCCAACTGCGATATGTTCCTGACGCTGACGAACCTCGGTAGTGGCTCGCGCGGCGGTACGCGCGGTTGTACGGGCGACCTGACCGCAATGGGCTCGTGGGAAGTCTCTGGCAAGATGGTTCAGTTCAAGAACCGCTCGGGCGATACGATCGGTCGCGTCTACAAGACTTCCGACGCTCGCTATGACGGTACGACCAATAACGGTCAGCCACTTAGCCTGAGCCGCTAATATTATCGACGCAGGTGCTCGTTGGTGCCTGCGTGCGGAGCTTTCTCCATGCAGCCAGTGCCCGCCTATAATCATAGTGTTGTTGAACAGCTCAACGCATTGACAGCATCTGGCGAACTGAAGGCCGACGCCGCCCAACTCGATGTGGCGGCGCATCTCGATAGAATTCTGGCTGACCTGAAGCTGCGCAAGCCGGCCAAAAAGAAAAGCGCGCTCGGCTGGATGTTCGCCCGCAAGGCGGCCTCAACACCTTCCGTCAAAGGGCTTTATGTCCATGGCAGCGTTGGTCGCGGCAAGACCATGCTGATGGACATGTTTTTTCAGATGGCGCCGGTCGAGAAGAAGCGTCGCTGCCATTTTCACGAATTCATGGCCGATGTTCATAATCGGGTCCATGCGCACCGACAGAAGCTGAAAGCTGGAGAAACAAAGCAGGCAGACCCCATTCCGCCGGTTGCTGAGCAGATTTTGGCAGAGGCGGAGTTGCTGTGCTTCGATGAATTCACCGTAACGGATATTGCCGACGCGATGATTCTGGCGCGGCTTTTCACCGAACTTTTCGCTAACGGCTGCACGCTGGTGACGACATCCAACGTGGTGCCGGACAATCTCTACAAGGATGGCCTCAATCGCGGCCTGTTCCTGCCCTTTGTCGATCTACTCAAGAAGCACGTCGAGGTCGTTTCTCTCGATAGTCCTATCGATTACCGGATGGAGAAGGTGAAGAGCCTTCCGGTCTATGTCACTCCTCTGGGCAGTGCTGCCGATCAGGCGATGGATATGGCCTGGCATCATCTGACTGCAGGGCAGACTGCCTCGCCTATCGAGATTGAGATGAAGGGTCGCTCCATTTTCGTGCCGATGGCTGCGGGTCGTGTCGCTCGTTTCACCTTCAGGGACCTCTGCGAAAAGCCGCTCGGTGCCGCAGATTTTCTGGCGATTGCCAATCGTTTCGACACTATTTTCATCGACCATATTCCTTTTCTCAGCGCAGATCGTCGCAATGAGACGAAGCGCTTCATTATTCTGATCGACGCACTTTATGACCATACGGTCAGACTTTTCGCCTCCGCCGCTGCCATGCCGGAAGACCTCTTGGGAATGCGCAAGGGTACAGAGGGTTTTGAGTTTGACAGAACGGCATCTCGCCTTTTCGAGATGCGCAGCGCCGATTATCTTGAGCTACACAACGGCAAACGGCAAGCCGCTTGACGTTTTGATGACACAATATATTACGTTTACGTAAGAATTTTATCATCTAAACGATTGAAAAACCTACTCTCAAAATAATCTGTTGCCATTTTAGGTCAATAAGTCTAAGCCGAGTGCGACAATTTGGGCCGCGCACGCTCGCGGTGAAATTGATGTTGAAGCTCGAGAGGAAGCATTCGATGGCTCGCAAGAAAATCGCACTTATTGGTTCTGGCATGATCGGCGGCACGCTGGCGCATCTCGCCAGCCTGAAGGAATTGGGCGACATCGTCCTCTTCGATATTGCCGATGGCATTCCGCAGGGTAAGGGCCTCGATATCGCCCAGTCCGGTCCTGTCGAAGGCTTCAACGCCAAGCTGACCGGTGCGTCCGACTACGCCGCCATCGAAGGCGCGGATGTCTGCATCGTCACCGCAGGCGTTGCCCGCAAACCCGGCATGAGCCGCGATGACCTTCTCGGCATCAACCTCAAGGTCATGGAACAGGTCGGCGCTGGCATCAAGAAGTATGCCCCGAATGCGTTCGTCATCTGCATCACCAACCCGCTCGACGCGATGGTCTGGGCGCTACAGAAGTTCTCCGGCCTGCCGAAGAACAAGGTCGTCGGCATGGCTGGCGTTCTGGACAGCGCGCGCTTCCGTCTGTTCCTGTCTGAAGAATTCAACGTTTCGGTTCAGGACGTGACGGCGTTCGTTCTCGGCGGCCACGGCGATACCATGGTTCCGCTCGCTCGCTACTCCACCATCGGCGGCATTCCCTTGACCGACCTCGTCAAGATGGGCTGGCTCACTGCCGAGCGTCTTGAAGAAATCGTTCAGCGCACCCGCGACGGCGGCGCTGAAATCGTCGGCCTGCTCAAGACCGGCTCTGCCTATTACGCGCCTGCTGCTTCGGCTATCGAAATGGCTGAATCCTACCTCAAGGACAAGAAGCGCGTTCTGCCTGCTGCTGCTCACCTTTCCGGCCAGTATGGCGTCAACGACATGTATGTCGGCGTACCGACGATCATCGGTGCTGGTGGCGTCGAGCGCGTCATCGAAATCGAACTCAACAAGGACGAGGAAGCAGCCTTCCAGAAGTCTGTCGGTGCAGTCGCCGGTCTTTGCGAAGCCTGCGTCAACATCGCGCCTTCGCTGAAGTAATTTGCCGTTTCGGCTGTAAACAGGGATTAATCCATGAATATTCATGAGTATCAGGCCAAGGCTCTTCTGAAGGGCTTTGGTGCGCCGGTGGCCGAAGGGGTTGCTATCCTCAAGGTTGAAGAAGCCGAAGCTGCTGCCAAGCAGCTTCCTGGCCCGCTCTACGTCGTCAAGAGCCAGATCCATGCTGGTGGTCGCGGCAAGGGCAAGTTCAAGGAACTTGGTCCCGACGCAAAGGGCGGCGTTCGCCTTGCCAAGTCCATCGAGGAAGTTGTGGCTCACGCCAAGGACATGCTCGGCAACACGCTGGTAACGGCGCAGACCGGCGACGCTGGCAAGCAGGTTAACCGTCTCTACATCGAAGACGGCGCAGACATCGCTCGCGAACTTTACTGCTCGCTGCTGGTCGATCGCTCCGTCGGTCAGGTCGCATTCGTGGTTTCCACCGAAGGCGGCATGGACATCGAAGCTGTCGCGCACGACACGCCTGAGAAGATCCACACCATCGCGATCAACCCGGAAGCCGGTGTCACGGCTGACGACGTTGCCAAGATTTCCAGCGCGCTCGCTCTGGAAGGTGCTGCTGCCGAAGACGCCAAGGCGCTCTTCCCGGCGCTCTACAAGGCCTTCGTTGAGAAGGACATGGCTCTCCTCGAAGTCAACCCGCTGATCGTCATGGAAAACGGCCATCTGCGCGTTCTCGATGCCAAGATGTCCTTCGACGGCAACGCGCTGTTCCGCCATGACGACGTCAAGGCTCTGCGCGACGAGACCGAAGAAGACGCCAAGGAAATCGAAGCTTCCAAGTGGGACCTCGCCTACGTTGCTCTCGATGGCAACATCGGCTGCATGGTCAACGGCGCTGGTCTTGCCATGGCAACGATGGACATCATCAAGCTGTACGGCAAAGAGCCTGCAAACTTCTGCGACGTCGGCGGTGGCGCTGGCAAGGAGAAGGTTGCGGCAGCATTCAAGATCATCACGGCTGACCCGAAGGTCGAGGGCATCCTCGTCAACATCTTCGGCGGCATCATGAAGTGCGACGTCATCGCTGAAGGCGTTATCGCCGCAGTGAAGGAAGTCGGCTTGCAGGTTCCTCTCGTCGTGCGCCTCGAAGGCACCAACGTCGAGCTTGGCAAGAAGCTTCTCAACGAATCTGGCCTTGCGATTACAGCTGCTGACGACCTGGACGATGCAGCCAAGAAGATCGTCGCGGCGATCAACGGCTAATTGAAGGACCGGAAATAATGTCAATTCTCGTCAATAAAGACACGAAGATCCTCGTTCAGGGTCTGACCGGCAAGACCGGTACCTTCCACACCGAGCAGGCGCTTGCTTACTACGGCACGCAGATGGTCGGCGGTATTCACCCTTCCAAGGGCGGCACCAACTGGACCGGCTCCAAGGGCGAAACCCTGCCGATCTTCGCAACCGTTGCAGAAGCCAAGGACAAGACCGGTGCAGACGCATCCGTGATCTACGTTCCGCCGGCAGGTGCCGCAGATGCGATCATCGAAGCCATCGATGCGGAAATTCCGTTCATCACCTGCATCACCGAAGGTATTCCGGTTGCTGACATGGTGCGCGTCAAGGCTCGCCTCGACCGTTCGAATTCCCGTCTGCTTGGCCCTAACTGCCCAGGCATCATGACGCCGGAAGAGTGCAAGATCGGCATCATGCCGGGCTCCATCTTCCGCAAGGGTTCCGTCGGTATCGTTTCGCGCTCCGGCACGCTGACCTACGAAGCCGTGTTCCAGACATCCAACGAAGGCCTCGGCCAGACGACGGCTGTCGGCATCGGCGGCGACCCGGTCAAGGGCACCGAGTTCATCGACGTGCTGGAAATGTTCCTCGCAGACGAAGCAACGACCTCGATCATCATGATCGGTGAAATTGGTGGTTCGGCTGAAGAAGATGCAGCCCAGTTCCTGATCGACGAAGCAAAGAAGGGCCGCAAGAAGCCGATGGCTGGCTTCATTGCCGGTCGTACCGCTCCGAAGGGCCGCACCATGGGCCACGCCGGTGCTGTCGTTTCCGGCGGCAAGGGCGATGCAGAATCCAAGATTTCTGCCATGGAAGCAGCAGGCATCAAGGTTTCGCCTTCCCCGGCACGCCTTGGCAAGACGCTGGTCGAAGTCCTCAAGGGCTGAGACTGAAACCAATCTGGCAGCGGGCAGGGACCGATAACGGTAGCCTGCCCGAAGCCGCATGAAGAATAATCGATGCTTTTCGCATCGCAGACTAAGCGGCAGGCCGTGAATGGCCATCAACGGGATTGAGGAGGCGGACGATCAAGTCCGCGATAAAACAATGGCAAGGCAAGAAGCCAACGAGCAGTTTCAGGTCACGTCGTTTCTCGACGGCGCGAATGCAGCCTATATCGAGCAGCTCTACGCCCGGTACGAAGAGGACCCATCCTCCGTATCGCCAGAGTGGCAGAGCTTCTTCAAGGCGCTTTCCGATAATCCCGACGATGTGAAGGCGGCCGCAAAAGGCGCTTCCTGGAAGCGCGACAACTGGCCGATCCCGGCCAATGGCGACCTGATTTCCGCACTGGATGGCAACTGGGCGACGGTCGAAAAGGCCATCGAAAAAAAGGTTCAGGCCAAGGCCGAAGCCAAGGGCGCCGAGACCGGCAAGGCCGTCAGCGAAGCCGAAGTGCTTCAGGCGACTCGTGACAGCGTTCGCGCCATCATGATGATTCGCGCCTATCGCATGCGCGGCCACCTGCATGCCAAGCTCGATCCGCTTGGCATTGCGAGCCCTGTCGAGGATTACAACGAATTGTCTCCGAAGTCCTACGGCTTCGAAGAGAGCGATTACGACCGCAAGATTTTCATCGATAACGTGCTCGGTCTGGAATATGCCAGCGTGCGCGAAATGATCGACATTCTGGAGCGCACCTACTGCTCCACCATCGGCGTCGAATTCATGCATATGTCCAGCCCCGAAGAAAAGGGCTGGATTCAGGAGCGCATCGAAGGCCCGGATAAGGGCGTTGCCTTCACTGCCGAAGGCAAAAAGGCAATCCTGTCCAAGCTCGTCGAGGCCGAAGGCTACGAGCAGTTCCTCGACGTCCGTTTCAAGGGCACCAAGCGTTTCGGTCTGGATGGCGGTGAATCGCTGATCCCGGCGCTGGAACAGATCATCAAGCGCGGCGGCCAGGACGGTCTCGAAGAAGTCGTTCTCGGCATGGCTCACCGCGGTCGCCTCAACGTGCTGACGAACGTCATGGGCAAGCCGCACCGTGCCGTGTTCCACGAGTTCAAGGGCGGTTCCTTCAAGCCTGACGATGTCGAAGGTTCCGGCGACGTGAAGTACCATCTCGGCGCCTCTTCCGACCGTGAGTTCGATGGTAACAAGGTTCACCTGTCGCTGACGGCAAACCCGTCGCACCTTGAAATCGTCAACCCTGTCGTCATGGGCAAGGCCCGTGCGAAGCAGGACCAGCTGGCGAAAATCTGGGAAGGCGATACCATTCCGCTTTCCGAGCGCGCCAAGGTTCTGCCGTTGCTGCTGCACGGTGATGCGGCCTTTGCGGGTCAGGGCGTCGTGGCTGAAATTCTCGGCCTTTCCGGTCTGCGCGGTCACCGCGTTGCCGGTACGATGCACGTCATCATCAACAACCAGATCGGCTTTACGACGAACCCGGGCTTCTCGCGCTCTTCGCCGTACCCATCCGACGTTGCCAAGATGATCGAAGCGCCGATCTTCCACGTCAATGGTGATGATCCGGAAGCTGTGGTCTACGCGGCGAAGATCGCCACCGAATACCGCATGAAGTTCCACAAGCCTGTCGTCATCGACATGTTCTGCTATCGCCGCTTCGGCCACAACGAAGGCGACGAGCCAGCGTTCACGCAGCCGAAGATGTACAAGGTCATCCGCGCTCACAAGACGGTTGCCCGCATTTATGCCGACCGCCTGATCGCAGAAGGCCTGATCAACGAAGGCGAGTTCGAGAAGCTGAAAGCCGATTGGCGTGCCAATCTGGAGCAGGAATTCGAAGCAGGCCAGAGCTACAAGCCGAACAAGGCCGACTGGCTGGACGGTCAATGGTCGGGTCTTCGCGCAGCGGACAACGCCGATGAGCAGCGTCGTGGCAAGACCGGCGCTCCGATGAAGCAGCTCAAGGAAATCGGCAAGAAGCTGTCGACCATTCCTGAAGGCTTCAAGGCCCATAAAACCATCCAGCGTTTCATGGAAAACCGTGCGCAGATGGTCGAAACCGGCGAGGGTCTTGACTGGGCGATGGCCGAAGCCTTTGCTTTCGGTACGCTGGTTGTCGATGGTCACAAGATTCGTCTGTCGGGTCAGGATTGTGAACGCGGTACCTTCTCGCAGCGCCACTCGGTTCTCTACGATCAGGAAACGGAAGAGCGTTACATTCCGCTGGCAAACCTCGCTCCGACACAGGCACGCTACGAAGTGATCAACTCGATGCTGTCCGAAGAGGCCGTTCTCGGCTTCGAATACGGCTACTCCCTGGCCCGTCCGAACGCGCTGACGCTTTGGGAAGCCCAGTTCGGTGACTTCGCCAATGGCGCGCAGGTCGTGTTCGACCAGTTCATCTCGTCTGGTGAACGCAAGTGGCTGCGTATGTCTGGTCTCGTCTGCCTTCTGCCGCATGGCTATGAAGGTCAGGGACCGGAACATTCGTCCGCCCGTCTGGAGCGCTGGTTGCAGATGTGCGCCGAAGACAACATGCAGGTCGCCAACGTCACGACCCCTGCCAACTACTTCCACATCCTACGCCGTCAGGTGAAGCGTGACTTCCGCAAGCCGCTGATCCTGATGACGCCGAAGTCCTTGCTGCGCCACAAGCGGGCAACCTCTTCGCTGACAGAACTGGGTGGCGAATCCTCGTTCCACCGTCTGCTGTGGGACGATGCGGAGGTCATCAAGGACGGTCCGATCAAGCTGCAGAAGGATTCGAAAATCCGCCGCGTCGTACTCTGCACCGGCAAGGTCTATTACGACCTGCTGGAAGAGCGCGAAAAGCGCGGGATCGACGATGTATACCTGCTGCGTATCGAACAGCTTTATCCGTTCCCGGCCAAGGCGCTCATCAACGAGCTGTCCCGCTTCCGCAATGCGGAGATGGTCTGGTGCCAGGAAGAGCCCAAGAACATGGGTGCGTGGTCCTTCATCGACCCGTATCTGGAATGGGTTCTGGCGCATATCGACGCCAAGTACCAGAAGGTCCGTTACACGGGCCGTCCGGCTGCCGCTTCTCCGGCGACCGGCCTGATGTCCAAGCATCTGGCGCAGCTTGCTGCGTTCCTCGAAGACGCATTGGGAGAGTAAAAACTCTCCCCCTTCGACCCTCGCAACAAAGACACCTGAATAACGGAACGATAAAATGGCCACTGAAATCCGCGTACCAACACTGGGTGAGTCCGTCAGCGAAGCGACTATCGGCACCTGGTTTAAGAAAGTCGGCGACACCGTCAAGGCTGACGAACCGCTGGTAGAACTGGAAACCGACAAGGTTACCGTTGAAGTTCCGGCTCCTGCTTCCGGCGTTCTGACCGAGATCGTTGCCCAGAATGGTGAGACCGTCGGTCTCGATGCGCTGCTCGGCCAGATCGCAGAAGGTGCAGCAGGCGCTGCAACCTCTGCACCGGCTGCAGCACCTGCCGCTCCGGCTCTTGCCGCAGCACCGGCTGCTGCCGCACCTGCACCTGCTGCAAGCGGTTCCGTTCCGGCGGCTCCTGCTGCTGCCAAGCTGCTCTCCGAAAACAACCTCTCCGCCGATCAGGTCGATGGTTCGGGCAAGCGTGGTCAGGTTCTGAAGGGTGATGTTCTGGCGGCTGTTGCCAAGGGCGTTTCTGCTCCTGCCGCTGCACCTGCTGCCGTTTCCGCACCGCGTCCGGTTTCTGCCGAAGGCGATGCCGTTCGCGAAGAGCGCGTGAAGATGACGCGCCTGCGTCAGACGATTGCCCGTCGCCTCAAGGACGCGCAGAACACTGCGGCGATGCTGACCACTTACAACGAAGTGGACATGAAGGCGGTCATGGACCTGCGTAACCGCTACAAGGACGTTTTCGAAAAGAAGCATGGCGTCAAGCTCGGCTTCATGGGCTTCTTCACCAAGGCTGTGACGCACGCTCTGAAGGAACTGCCTGCCGTTAACGCCGAAATCGATGGCAACGACATCATCTACAAGAACTATTGTCACGTCGGCATGGCTGTCGGTACGGACAAGGGTCTCGTCGTTCCGGTTATCCGTGATGCCGACCAGCTGTCCATCGCTGGCGTCGAAAAGGAACTCGGTCGTCTAGCCAAGTCCGCACGCGATGGTTCGCTCGGCATGGCCGACATGCAGGGCGGCACCTTCACCATTACCAATGGTGGCGTCTACGGCTCGCTGATGTCTTCGCCGATCCTCAACGCACCGCAGTCCGGTATCCTCGGCATGCACAAGATTCAGGAGCGCCCGGTCGTCGTCGGCGGCCAGATCGTTATCCGTCCGATGATGTATCTCGCGCTCTCCTACGATCACCGCATCGTTGACGGCAAGGAAGCGGTTACCTTCCTCGTTCGCGTCAAGGAAAGCCTGGAAGATCCGGAGCGTCTGGTTCTCGATCTATAATCGACTTGCTTTTCTGTTCAGCGGGGCTTCAACTGAAATCCCGCTGAATTTGCATTAGGAGAGCACCGTGCCACCTACCTTCCTTGCTGCGTCCCCCTTTTTGCCGCTCATCGGTCTGAGTGTGTTGCTGCTGATGGTGCATGTCATTCTCCAAGGTGTTTCGGCGACCCGGGAACTTGGTTCGCAGTGGAATGCCGGGCCGAGAGATGATGGACGGAAGCCGGAGGGTAAGCTCGCATGCCGCGCGGCGCGCGCCTCTTCGAATTTTCGTGAAACCTATCCGGCCTTCATCGCGCTTGCTTTCGGCGTGATCATGGCAGGCGATCCCTCAGGGGTTGCGCTCATAGGCGCATGGATCTGGCTGATCTGCCGTGTGATTTATATTCCGCTTTATCTGGCGGGCATTCCCTACATTCGCTCTCTGGTCTGGCTGGGCGCGATGGCGGGACTATTGTTGATGTTTATTGTCTTGATGATCTAGGGGCGGATATTCTCATGCATCAATATGCGATCGAACTGGCATCCCTTATGGCGATCTTTTTCTTCGCTATCGTCTCTCCCGGCGCTGACCTTGCCATGGTCATGCGTCAGGCGATGGTGCATGGGCGCCGCGAGGCCATCATTACCAGTTTCGGCATCGGCACATCACTGATGTTCCACGTAACCTATACGATCCTTGGTCTGGGCCTCATCATTTCGCAGTCGATCTATCTGTTCAATATCGTGAAGTGGCTTGGCGTCGCCTATCTCATCTATATCGGAATCAAGGCGCTCCGTTCGAGCAAGATGGAACTGCCAGACGTTTCGGCAGATGCGGTCATCACGAAACGTCAGTCTGCCATCAAGGCGTTCACGCTTGGATTTGCCGCAAATGCGCTAAACCCCAAGCCGGTTTTCTTCTTCCTGTCGATCTTCTCGACTGTGGTTCATGCCCATACGCCGGTCATGATCAAGTTCGGCTACGGTATCATCATGGCGAGCTGCCTTATCGCATGGTTCGTCGGCGTCAGCCTCTTCATGACCACACCGCGCATGCGCACGGCTTTCGCCCGCGCCAGCCAGTGGATCGACCGCACCAGTGGCGTGGTTTTCATTGCGCTCGGAATCAAACTCGCAACGGAAAAAGCAGCCTGATATGCGGTTGGTTCTGTCGAAGAGACTTGGCGCATGACAGAGGGACCGGTACTCCTCGTAACGGGTGGTAGCCGTGGAATCGGCGCTGCGGTCTCGCGGCTCGCGGCTAAGCGCGGGTGGCGCGTTCTTATCAACTACGCTGTAAATGAAGGCGCTGCGCAGGCTATTGCCGACGAGATTTCCCATAGCGGCGGTATTGCCCGCATCGTGCAAGGCGATACTGGCACCGAAGACGGTATCGGCTCGATTTTCGCCACCGTCGACAATATGTTCGGACGAATTGAAGGACTGGTCAATAATGCAGGCGTTGTCGATCAGACGGCTCGGGTCGATGAATTTTCGCGTGAGCGGTTGGACCGGATGTTTGCGATCAACGTGATCGGCAAGATCCGGTGCGCTTCCGAAGCGGTCAAGCGCATGTCCACCAGACATGGCGGGCAGGGCGGGTCCATCGTCAATATCTCGTCGGTCGCGTCGGTCCTCGGCAGTGCTGGTCAATATGTAGATTACGCCGCTTCCAAAGGGGCGGTCGACACTTTTACCATTGGCCTCTCCCGTGAAGTTGCCACCGAAGGCGTTCGCGTCAACGCTGTCCGGCCCGGTATCATCGATACCGATATTCACGCCTCGGGCGGCTTGCCGAATCGTGCCAGGGATTTAGCGCCGCAGGTGCCGATGCAACGCCCCGGTACAGCAGAAGAAATCGCTGACGCGGTTCTTTATCTCCTTTCGCCTGAAGCATCCTATGTCACGGGCGCAATATTGAATGTGAGCGGCGGCAGGTAGCCGCCAACAATGAAGGAAATCAAATGGCTTATGATGTAGTTGTTATCGGAACCGGCCCCGGTGGTTATGTTTGCGCAGTCAAGGCAGCGCAGCTCGGCCTCAAGGTCGCTGTTATCGAAAAACGCGCCACGTATGGCGGTACGTGCCTCAACGTCGGCTGCATTCCTTCCAAGGCTTTGCTGCACGCTTCTGAAGTGTTTGCGCATGTTTCGCATGGCGTTGACAGTCTCGGCATCGAAGTGTCTGCACCGAAGCTCAACCTCGAAAAGATGATGGGCCATAAGGACGGCGTAGTGAAGGCTAACGTCGATGGCGTTGGCTTCCTGTTCAAGAAGAACAAGATCGATGCTTTCCAGGGCACCGGCAAGGTCGTATCTGCCGGCAAGGTCTCCGTCACCAACGACAAGGGCGAAGTTCAGGAAATTGAAGCGAAGAACATCGTTATTGCTACGGGCTCTGATGTCGCGGGCATTCCAGGCGTCCAGGTCGAGATCGATGAGCAGGTCATCGTTTCCTCCACCGGCGCGATTGCGCTGTCCAAGGTTCCGGAAAAGCTGATCGTTGTCGGCGGTGGTGTGATCGGTCTTGAGCTAGGCTCCGTCTGGCAGCGCCTTGGCGCAAAGGTCACTGTCGTTGAATATCTCGACACCATCCTCGGTGGCATGGACGGTGAAGTATCAAAGCAGGCCCAGCGCCTGTTCGCCAAGCAGGGCATTGATTTCAAGCTCGGCGCGAAGGTGACCGCGGTTGAAAAGGGTGCCACCGGCGCAAAGGTCGTGTTTGAGCCGATTAAGGGCGGTGCTGCTGAAACGCTGGAAGCCGATGTCGTTCTGATCTCCACAGGCCGCAAGCCGTACACCGAAGGTCTCGGCCTTGCCGAAGCGGGCGTTGCGCTGGACAGCCGTGGTCGCGTCGAAATCGACGGTCACTTCAAGACCAATGTTGCTGGCATCTACGCCATCGGCGACGTGGTGAAGGGTCCGATGCTGGCGCACAAGGCAGAAGATGAGGGCGTCGCACTGGCGGAAATTCTCGCTGGCCAGCACGGCCACGTGAATTACGATGTCATTCCGGGTGTGGTCTACTCCCAGCCGGAAATCGCATCCGTCGGAAAGACGGAAGAGGAGCTGAAAGCGGCAGGCGTCGCCTACAAGGTTGGCAAGTTCCCGTTCACGGCAAACGGTCGCGCACGTGCGATGCAGGTGACGGACGGTTTCGTGAAGATCCTTGCCGACAAGGAAACCGACCGCGTACTTGGCGGCCATATCGTCGGCTTCGGCGCTGGCGAGATGATCCACGAAATCGCCGTTCTGATGGAATTCAGCGGTTCTTCCGAAGATCTCGGTCGTACCTGCCACGCGCACCCGACGATGTCGGAAGCCGTGAAGGAAGCAGCGCTCGCAACCTTCTTCAAGCCGATCCACATGTAATCGGACGTACCGGCTAGAGCAGAGCCGAACATTATATTTTGGTAAGCCAGAAAGCCGCATCTTGTTCTTCTTGATGCGGCTTTTATTATGAAGTCTTGAACCGCTCTAATATGAGGATCGTCTTATGGGTTCAGCTTCGATCACTGGCTACAGCATTCCACAAAAGGCGCTCCATTGGACCATGGCGCTCCTCATTCTGTTCAATCTCGTCTTTTCAGATGGCATGGAGCACTGGAACCGGCTCATTCGCCGAGGCCAACCGGTGACGCCGGAGGATGTCTCTTCCGCCAATATCCACGCCTATGTGGGTATCGCAATTCTGGTGCTCTGTCTTATCCGGCTCTGTCTTCGTCTCGTCCAAGGCGTACCCGCGGCACCTCCCGGAGAGCCGCCGCTGGCCAAACTCGTCGCCAAGGTCACCCATTGGGCCTTCTACGCAATCTTCATCCTCATGCCTTTCACAGGCATCGGAAAATATTACTTCGAAAACGAAACCGCTGGAGAGCTGCACGGTGGACCGCTCAAACTGCTTCTCTGGACGTTGATCCTGTTGCATATCGTCGGCGTACTCGTTCACCAGTTCTACTGGCGGACGGGGCTTTTGCGCCGTATGGCTTGATGGGATCAGGACAAAGCACCTCCGAAGACGTGCTTTGTCCTGTAATCGATCAGGCGCGAATGGCGTGAAGATACTGGAAGTGCCGGTCGTATTGTGACAGCACGTCCTGAATGAGTTCTTCCTTCGAGAAGCCCATTACGTCGTAGTCCTGCCCGCCGTCTGACAGGAACACCTCGGCGCGATAATAGTAATCGGCACGTCTACGGTTGCTCTGGCTTTCGAAGAAGCTGTAGCCCGGCGTCTCGTACCGGCGCATGCGGATACCGTAGACGAACTCCTCTGTTTCACCGGGGGCTACCGTCAGCTTCAGCCGCGTCGGCTCTTCGGTGAGTTCGGATACCAACGAGCGCTTTTCCAGTTCCACCGCTACCGCACGAAGGGCTTCGGTCGCCGTTTCCTGCATGAAGCGATCGCCTTCAGCCTTGGTTGGGTGGTTAAGAATGCCCTGCAACTGTCTCTGCCAGTTTGCGGATTGGCGAGGACGCAGGCTCTGGACAAGCGCGTTCTGACGAACGCCTTCACGTTGCAGGCCCTTCCAAAGTCCCCAGCACATCAACAGCATTACGAATGTGAAGGGAAGCGCTCCGGCGATTGACGCGGTCTGAAGCGCATCCAGCCCACCGGCGTAAAGCAGGATCGCACCGATGACACCCGAGATGATTGCCCAGAAGACACGGCGTGCCACAGGACCGTCCTCACGGCCGCCGGATGTCAGCGTATCGATGACGAGGGCAGACGAATCCGCGCCAGTGACGAAGAAGAAAACGATCAGCGCCATGGCGAACCACGACACGTAGAGGCCGAAAGGAAACTGTTCCAGAAGCACGAAGAGTGCCAGCGTCACATCCTTTGCCACGGCATCGGATACTGCGGTCGTTGCGCCTGTAAGGTGCAGCGAAAGCGCGGTATCGCCGAAGACTGTCATCCATGCGAAGCTGAAACCGGCAGGCACGAGAAGGACACCGGCGATGAATTCGCGTATGGTGCGGCCACGGGAAATGCGAGCGATGAACATGCCCACAAATGGCGACCATGCGATCCACCAACCCCAGTAGAACAGTGTCCAGTCGCCCAGCCACTCGCTCGGTCCTTTGTCCGGCGAATAGGCATACATGTAGAACGTCCGAAAGACGAAATGATCGAGATAAGCACCGAGGTTCTGCACGAAAGCCCGCATCAAGAAGGTCGTCGGCCCCATGACGAAGACGAACAGCATGAGCGCCACGGCCATGAGCATGTTGAGATTCGACAGGAACTTGATGCCCTTGTCGAGACCGGTCGCCACGGAAACGGTCGCCATGGCCGTGATGATGACGATCAACGGCAATTGCACCCAGAAGGAAATCGGCCAGCCCAAAACATGGTTGAACCCGGCATTGACCTGAAGCACGCCAAGACCAAGCGATGTCGCGACACCGAAGATCGTACCGATCACGGCAAACGTATCCACCGCATTGCCGATAGGGCCGTAAATACGATCACCAATCAGCGGATATAGGGCCGAGCGCATGGTCAGTGGCAGGCCGTGACGGAACGAGAAATAGGCGAGCGAAAGGCCGATCACGGCATAGACCGCCCAGGCATGGAGACCCCAGTGGAAATAACTGATTTCCATGGCGGTTCTGGCAGCTGCTATGGTGGCGGGGTCCCCCTCGGGCGGCGCGGTGAAATGTTTCACGGGCTCAGCAACACCGAAGAAGACGAGACCGATGCCCATGCCCGCGGCAAAGAGCATGGAGAACCAGGCACCATAGCTGAAATCGGGTTCGGAATGGTTGGGACCGAGTTTGATGCGACCAAAGCTCGAAAAGCCAAGGTAGAGCATGAAGATAAGGAAGACCGCGACGGAGATGAGATAGATCCACCCAAGTTCGGTAACGATCCATGATTGAACCGCGCTGAAAACCGCCGCAGAGCCTTGGGGTGAAACAACACCGGCGATGACGAAGAGCAGCGTGAGCGATATGGACCAAAGGAAAACAGGTCTGTTGACGCCTTCGGTCAAACCTACCGGTTTGGCCTCGGCTGGTGGCTGTTCTTCCGTCATGTCATTCCCCTCTCAACTATCCTATATGGATGATCGGTCTCTCCGGATTCCGGTTCGTTCGACGTATCGGACGGCGCGGAGAAGTCCGACGCGAGTAAGGAATGTATTGCGCGCCAAATAGTTGCTTTGGAAATTCACTTTTTATATTTAGAAATCTCCAATTTTACAATCGGTTAGGAGCAAAAAGCCTATCATTGCACGGCGGTCAGGGTGAAGCCTTTTTGACGCAGAAGCTCGATCACGCCTTCTTCTCCGGGCAGATGAAGGGCGCCCACCGCCATGAACACGCTTCCCGTTTCCAGGTGGGGCGTGGCGCGATCTGCCATAACGTGATTGCGGTCCGTGATGATCCTTTTTTCGAAGGCGGCGTAGCCGTCGCGAGCTTCTGCGTTCTGTTCCGGCGAGATACTCTTCATCATCGGCGTGATCATGCCGATTTCGCCTTTCAGATAGAGGTCTATCATCGTCGCCATAATGTCCTCCATACGATCTCCAAGCTGAAGCATCTCGATCAGAGACTGGACATGAAAGGACATGGGTAGCTCGGAAATAGCGCTCATCTGCTCGACCAGAGTTTCGAGGCCGACCAGCTTCTTGCCCTTGCTCAGTGCATCATTGGCCAGCTTCATGTCGAGAAAACTTGCGCCGTTAGCTTTTCGCGCAAATTCGCACGCCGGAAGCGCCACGAAACTGGAGAGTATCCACGGTTTCATTTTCAAAACGGCGTTGAGCGGAATGCCGCGGTCCTTCAGGCCCTGTTCAAGCTTCGCGACCTCGTCCATTGGCAGCATGTCGGTGATCGACTTGCCATCGAGAAACATGGTGAGATCGGGCCTTGCAAGTAATGCTGCTGCTGCCTTTTTTTCGCTGGTGATTTCGTCGGATTCGACGATGACCGTTTTGGCAGCGGCAAAGGCCTGTGCAGCGCCGTTGGGCATGTCGAGGACACGCGGATCGGAGATATGCATGGTGCCCAGGAGCCATGAGGGCTCTATACCGTCTTTCTCGACCTTCCAGAAAGTACCTGTTCCGTTCGGTATTTTCTTTGCTTCCGCGACGATTGCTGCGAAAGCCGCCGGATCGGCCTTCTGCATCCCTGTCAGAATGTCCGAGCCGCCGCATGTAACATGATCTTCGGAAGCATTTGCTTCCGTCATGGTGAACAGCGTCAATAGCAGGACGACCAGAGCCGCCAAGTGTACGGACGCAAGCAGCCACAAAAGAGCATTGCCCAAACGGCCCATCAAAAGCGATGTCAGGCCCTGCGGCCGCGAAAGAACGGTCATCGAATCACCTCGGTTTCCTTCTTATCGCTTATAGGGATAGGTATTTGCACGGACGGTTAATGGTTATGGTTTCCGATTGATTAACGTATTTAAGCTCTTGGATGAGCGTTATCGTAAATCTCCAGAAGCCTTGCCATATCGACGCCGGTATAGACCTGCGTGGTGGAAAGACTGGCATGGCCCAGCAGTTCCTGAATGGTGCGCAAATCTCCTCCGCCCGCCAAAAGATGGGTTGCGAAGGAATGACGTAACGCATGTGGCGTGGCGTTTTCCGGCAGGCCGAGAGCGCCGCGCAGCTTTTGCATTTCCCGCTGAATGATGGCGGGCTGCAACGTTCCGCCCTTCGCGCCGAGGAAAAGTGGTTCATTTTCGGGCAGGTGATAGGGGCAAAGTTTACGATAATTTTCCACCGCCTCCAGTACCACGGGCAATAATGGCACGAGGCGGGTCTTGTTACCCTTGCCGGTCACGCGAAGGCTGCGGGTGCCCGGGGCAAGGTCGGCGGGTGTGAGGCCAAGTGCTTCTGAAATACGAAGGCCGCAGCCATAAAGCAGTGCCAGCACCGCGGCGTTGCGGGCCGCGATCCATGGGTCTTCCGCCAGTTGCGCATTTGCTGTGGTGATCTTGAGCGCCTGCCGGTCCGTCAGCGGTTTCGGCAGCGATTTCGGCTGCTTGGGAGACCGCATGGCAGTCGCGCCTGCGGCATTGACCATGCTTTTTTTCTCAAGATAGCGCAGAAAGGAGCGCAGCCCTGCGAGATGCCGCCCAAGCGAGCGTGCGCCAGCACCTTCTTTTCTGCGTGAGGCAAGAAATGCCCGCAAATCGGTGGGCCGCAGCTTGTCGATATCCTTGATGCGCACCGGATGGCCGATATAGCCGGTCATGAACATCAGAAACTGGCGCGTATCACGCTCATAGGCTTCGACCGTCTTATCCGAAAGACGACGCTCGCCGTCCAGTGCTGCAAGCCATGTCTGGCGCTCGCCTAGAAGTTCGGGATCGGCAAAGGTCAGAATTTCGTCCAAGGCGTGTTCCTATCTCAGTCTCGCACATGGTAAATCTTTGCGGTCAGCATTTGGTTAAAATACGAGTGACAGGGTCCCCCGGTCTCCGCTAAAGGTTCCCTTTTCGTTTCCAAAAGGGCAATGTCGCCTCCATCATGGCAAAAGATTCGACCGATCTGTTTGGAGCGCTGTTCGATCAGCCGCAGTCCGACCGCACCAAGCTTGGCTCTGTCGAGCCTTCCACGGCAGTGCCTGTGCTCGTGCCTATGCCAGCCCCCGGCCCTTACAGCTATTCCGTTCCTGACCACATGGTGGTTGAGCCGGGATCGATCGTGCAGGTGCCGCTCGGGCCCCGTCAGGTGATCGGGGTCGTATGGGACGAAAGCGATGGTGGCTCTGTCGATCCGAGGAAGCTGAGACCGATTACCAAGACCTTCGATTGCCCACCCCTGCGGGAGGAGATGCGCCGCTTTATCGATTGGGTTTCCACCTACACGCTTTCGCCGCCCGGCTTGGTGGCGCGCATGGCGCTACGTGCGCCTGCCGCTTTCGATCCGGAGCCGATGATCGAGGGTCTGCGGTTGACCGAGGGACGACCCGAACGGCTGACGCCTGCGCGCAAACAGGTGATCGATCTTGCAGCAGAAGGCCATGCCTGGACGAAAAGCGGGCTTGCCCATGCCGCCGGGGTTTCCACCAGCGTCATCGACGGATTGACCAAGCAGGGTGTTTTTGAAACCGTCTTCCTTCCTGCGCCGCCAGTGGTGGCGGAGCCGGACCCGAAC
Source organism: Agrobacterium larrymoorei (assembly GCF_013322225.1). Lineage (GTDB taxonomy): Bacteria > Pseudomonadota > Alphaproteobacteria > Rhizobiales > Rhizobiaceae > Agrobacterium > Agrobacterium larrymoorei_A. The sequence continues at coordinate 12,229 of NZ_JAAMFB010000019.1, read as the reverse complement.
TATAGCGAATCCCGGCTGGAAGGTCCGCAGAAACAGGCTGCATCTGAAATACTGGAGGACGTCCGGAAAGGTAGCTTTGCGGTTTCACTGATCGATGGCGTCACCGGCTCCGGCAAAACCGAGGTGTATTTTGAGGCGGTGGCTGAAACGCTGCGTCAGGGAAAACAGGTCCTCATACTCCTGCCGGAAATCGCGCTGACCGCCGCGTTTCTGGATCGTTTTCATGATCGTTTCGGCTCCAAGCCTGCCGAATGGCATTCCGATCTTTCACCCCGCATGCGCGAAAAAGTCTGGCGGCAGACCGTGACCGGAGAAGTACGCGTCGTCGCCGGTGCTCGCTCGGCGCTGTTTCTCCCCTTCGACAATCTCGGTCTGATCATCGTGGATGAAGAGCATGACCCAGCCTATAAGCAGGAAGACCGCGTCTATTATAATGCACGCGATATGGCGGTTGTACGCGCCCGGATCGGTGACTTTCCCATTGTGCTGGTGTCTGCCACGCCATCGGTAGAAAGTCAGGTGAACGGAAATTCCGGTCGCTATAATACCATTCATCTCCATACGCGCTTCGGCGATGCCGCGATGCCGGATCTGCACTTGGTCGACATGCGCCGCCATCCGCCCGAACGCGGAGGCTTTCTGTCGCCTGTTCTTCTGCGCGGCATTGCCAAGACGATAGAGAAGGGCGAGCAGGCGCTGCTGTTCCTCAATCGTCGCGGCTATGCACCGCTGACGCTGTGCCGTGTTTGCGGCCATCGCTTCCAGTGTCCGCAATGTTCAAGCTGGCTGGTGGAACATCGGTTTCGAAACCAGCTCCAGTGCCATCAATGTGGTCATAACCAGCCGACGCCGGATCACTGCCCGGAATGCGGCACCTTCGATCATCTCGCCGCTTGTGGTCCGGGGGTGGAGCGCATTGCCGAGGAAGTGGAAAAGCATTTCCCCGAAGCGCGCACTATCGTTCTCTCTTCCGATCTCATGGGTGTAAAGCGCTTGCGTCTGGAGCTTGAGGCCATCGTGAAGGGCGAGGCGGATATCGTCATAGGCACGCAGCTCGTCGCCAAGGGTCATAACTTCCCGCTCATGACGCTGGTGGGTATTGTCGATGCCGATCTGGGGCTCGCGAATGGCGATCCACGCGCTGCCGAGCGAACGTTCCAGCTACTTTCGCAGGTGACGGGTCGCGCCGGGCGAACCGGTCTCAAAAGCCATGGCCTGCTCCAGACTTACCAGCCGCAGCATCCGGTGATGCAGGCCATCGTTTCGGGCGATGCCAGCGCATTTTACGAGCGGGAAATCATCGAGCGGGAAAAGGCGATGCTCCCGCCATTCGGTCGGCTCGCCTCGCTGATCATCTCGGCAGATAGCCGGGCTGAGGCCGAGGCCCATGCCCGTGCCCTGCGCGCCGCAGCACCACAAGCAGCCGGTATCATGCTGCTTGGCCCGGCGGAAGCGCCGCTTGCGCTCATTCGCGGGCGTTACCGTTTCCGGCTGCTGGTTCACGGCAAACGCAATTCGGATATGCAAGCCTTCCTGCGGGCGGTGATGGCGAATGGTCCGAAGGAGCGCGGCTCCATTCATGTGCAGATGGATATAGATCCGCAAAGTTTTCTCTAGTCGGCGCTTTGCGCATTTACGTCACCATGGCATAAGCGGCGCGGGGAACCACTGATTTGGGGGCTATCATGGAATTCTATTTTCCAACCGAGTTTGGCGAGCAACTGGCATTCAGCGCTGCGGTGCTGGCTTCGGTCATCGGTCTTGTCGTGATGTTTGCACCTGCGGTCACATTTCGTCTGTTCGGCCTGCAACTCGCTGCTGAACGCCGTGATGGTCTGGTCTTGATACGCTCGTCGCTCGCTGCTCTTTATCTTGGGTTCGGCGTTACGGCACTGCTCCTTGCGCAGCCGATGGTCTACCTTGCCTTTGGTGCGTCCTTCGGACTGGCGGTCTTTGGCGCAATTCTTTCCATCCTTTCGGATGGAGGCGCAACAATGCGAAATTGCCTACTTCTGGTTGTTCATATGATTCTGGCTGCTTTGCCACTCGCCTATGTGTTCGGGATGGTTTGAGAGGCGCAATCAGGCTTTTTGCCCGTGCATTTGCATCATGACCGCGCATTTCAGAAAATTAAACCGTTTTAGCCCTTGTTCAAAAGAACGTTTCCGCTATTACGCGTGTTGCGAGTCCCGGCATCCTATGCTAGACGGGCGGCGAAATCGAGATAAGGCAGGGGGGAATTCCGGCCTTTTTCGGGGAAATTGAAACGAATTCAAGAATTTGGCGAAGCTGAGCGATCAGCTCCGGTTTCTTGGATGAATAGCAGGGAAAAATTGCCCGTGGCAGATGCCTCCCATGGAACATCCGGTGTAGCGGAAAGGTATGCGTCCTCGCTTTTCGAGCTTGCTTTGGAAGCAGGTTCTGTGGACGCGGTCGGTGCCGATCTCGACAAGTTTCAGGCTTTGCTCGATGAGAGCGATGACTTGAAGCGTCTGGTTGCGAGCCCTGTATTTTCTGCTGAAGACCAGTTCAAGGCCGTTTCGGCCATCGTCGTGAAGGCTGGCATCACCAGCCTCGCAGCCAATTTCCTCAAGGTTGTGGCCAATAACCGCCGGCTCTTTGCCGTGCCTGGCATGATTGCCGCCTACCGCACCATTGCCGCCGCTCACCGCGGCGAAGTCGTTGCCGAAGTTACTTCGGCTCATGCGCTCGACGAAGCGCAGGAAACTGAACTGAAAGCGGCGCTGAAGAGTGTGACCGGCAAGGAAGTGACGATCGCTTTGACGATCGATCCCTCCATCCTCGGCGGTCTCATCGTAAAGGTCGGTTCACGCCAGATCGATACGTCCCTTCGCACCAAACTTTCCACCCTTAAGCTTGCACTGAAAGAGGTTGGCTGATGGATATCCGCGCCGCGGAAATTTCCGCAATTCTTAAAGACCAGATCAAAAATTTCGGCAACGAGGCAGAAGTCTCGGAAGTCGGCCAGGTGCTTTCCGTCGGTGACGGTATCGCCCGCGTTTACGGCCTCGACAATGTTCAGGCTGGTGAAATGGTCGAGTTCCCAGGCGGCATCCGCGGCATGGCCCTGAACCTTGAAAACGACAACGTCGGTGTTGTTATTTTCGGTTCTGACCGTGACATCAAGGAAGGCGACACCGTCAAGCGCACAGGCGCGATCGTGGACGTTCCTGTCGGTCCTGAGCTGCTTGGCCGCGTGGTCGACGCTCTCGGCAACCCGATTGACGGCAAGGGCCCGATCAACGCAACGCGCCGTTCGCGCGTCGACGTCAAGGCTCCGGGCATCATTCCGCGCAAGTCGGTTCATGAGCCCATGTCGACTGGCCTCAAGGCTATCGATGCTCTGATCCCGGTTGGCCGTGGCCAGCGCGAGCTCGTCATCGGCGACCGCCAGACCGGCAAGACCGCCATCATTCTCGACACGATCCTCAACCAGAAGGCCATTCACGACAATGGCCCAGACAGCGAAAAGCTGTACTGCGTTTACGTGGCCATAGGCCAGAAGCGCTCGACGGTTGCCCAGTTCGTGAAGGTCCTCGAAGAGCGTGGCGCTCTCCAGTACTCGATCATCATCGCCGCAACGGCTTCCGATCCTGCTCCGATGCAGTACCTTGCACCGTTTGCCGGTTGCGCCATGGGCGAGTACTTCCGTGACAACGGCCAGCACGCGCTGATCGGTTACGACGACCTTTCCAAGCAGGCTGTTGCCTACCGTCAGATGTCGCTTCTTCTGCGTCGTCCTCCGGGCCGCGAAGCCTATCCTGGCGACGTTTTCTACCTGCATTCCCGTCTGCTCGAGCGCGCCGCCAAGATGGGTGACGACGCCGGTGCGGGTTCGCTGACGGCTCTGCCGGTCATCGAAACGCAGGGTAACGACGTTTCCGCGTTCATTCCGACCAACGTGATCTCGATCACCGACGGCCAGATCTTCCTCGAAACCGACCTGTTCTATCAGGGTATCCGCCCGGCTGTTAACGTCGGTCTGTCGGTTTCCCGCGTTGGTTCTGCCGCGCAGATCAAGGCCATGAAGCAGGTTGCCGGTTCGATCAAGGGTGAGCTTGCCCAGTATCGTGAAATGGCAGCGTTTGCCCAGTTCGGTTCCGACCTTGATGCCTCCACACAGCGCCTGCTGAACCGTGGTGCACGTCTGACCGAATTGCTCAAGCAGCCACAGTTCTCGCCGCTCAAGACGGAAGAACAGGTTGCGGTGATCTTCGCTGGCGTCAACGGTTACCTCGATAAGGTTGCTGTTGCCGATGTCGGCAGGTTCGAGCAGGGTCTGCTGTCCTACCTTCGTTCCGAAGGCAAGGGCATTCTCGACACCATCCGCACGGAAAAGGCTGTTAGCGACGACACCAAGGGCAAGCTGAAAACTGCTCTTGAAAACTTCGCCAAGTCTTTCTCCTGATTAGACTCGTGACTGGGACGGATAACGGATGCCTTCACTAAAGGATCTGAAAAACCGCATTGCCTCCGTAAAGGCGACGCAGAAGATTACCAAGGCGATGAAAATGGTCGCCGCGGCGAAGCTTCGGCGCGCCCAGGAGGCTGCGGAGGCCGCCCGGCCTTACTCGCAGCGCATGGGCGCCGTTCTTGCCAATATCGCTCAGGCGGTAGAGGCGGACGTTGCTCCGGTTCTGATGACCGGTACGGGCAAGGACGACGTGCATCTGCTCGTCGTCTGCACCGCAGAGCGTGGTCTTTGCGGCGGTTTCAACAGCCAGATTTCCCGTTTTGCCCGTGAGCGTGCCCGCAAGCTGATCGCGGAAGGCAAGACGGTCAAGATCATGACCGTTGGCAAGAAGGGCTACGACAGCCTGCGTCGCGAATTTGCGTCCAACATCATCGAGCGCATCGAATTGCGCGACGTGAAGCGCGTTGGTTTCGAAAATGCCGACAACATCGCCAAGAAGATCATTGCGCGCTTCAACGCCGGTGAATTCGACGTTTGCACACTGATCTATTCCGAGTTCAAGTCGGTGATCAGCCAGGTGCCGACAGGTCTGCAACTCATTCCTGCTGCGGCACCTGCGGTCGAGGTCGAGCAGTCTGCAACGACGGCCATTTACGAATACGAGCCGGATGCGGCTTCCATTCTGGAAGACCTTATTCCGCGCAACATTTCCGTCCAGGTTTTCCGGGCCCTGCTCGAAAATGTCGCTGGCGAAATGGGTGCCAAGATGAGCGCGATGGACAATGCCACGCGCAACGCCGGTGAAATGATCCACAAGCTGACGCTGTCCTATAACCGTCAGCGTCAGGCTCAGATCACCAAGGAACTGATTGAAATCATTTCGGGCGCGGAAGCGCTCTGAGGTTAAGGAAAGAGGGTAAGGATAATGGCTAAGGCAGCTACCCCCAAGAAAACCGCAGCGATCACTGGCGCGACCGGCAAGGTTACGCAGGTTATCGGCGCTGTTGTCGACGTGGCATTCGAAGGCGCCCTGCCTGCGATCCTGAACGCCGTCGAAACTGACAATAACGGCAACCGTCTGGTTCTCGAAGTTGCGCAGCATCTCGGTGAAAACGTCGTTCGCACGATCGCCATGGACTCGACCGAAGGTCTGGTTCGCGGTCAGGCCGTCACCGACACCGGCGCTCCGATCACCGTTCCGGTTGGTCCCGAGACGCTCGGCCGTATCATGAACGTCATCGGCGAGCCTGTTGACGAAGCTGGCCCGCTGGTCACTTCCGGCAAGCGTGCCATCCACCAGGAAGCACCTTCCTACGTCGACCAGTCGACCGAAGGTCAGATCCTCGTCACCGGCATCAAGGTCGTCGACCTTCTCGCACCTTACGCAAAGGGCGGTAAGATCGGCCTGTTCGGCGGTGCTGGCGTTGGCAAGACCGTTCTGATCATGGAACTGATCAACAACGTCGCCAAGGCGCATGGTGGTTACTCGGTCTTCGCTGGCGTGGGTGAACGTACCCGCGAAGGTAACGACCTTTACCACGAAATGATCGAGTCCGGCGTTAACAAGCACGGCGGCGGGGAAGGCTCCAAGGCTGCACTCGTTTACGGCCAGATGAACGAACCACCAGGTGCGCGCGCTCGCGTTGCTCTGACGGGTCTGACGATTGCCGAAGACTTCCGTGACAAGGGCCAGGACGTTCTGTTCTTCGTGGACAACATTTTCCGCTTCACGCAGGCTGGTTCCGAAGTGTCGGCTCTCTTGGGTCGTATTCCTTCTGCTGTGGGTTATCAGCCAACGCTGGCAACCGACATGGGCCAGATGCAGGAACGCATCACCACGACGACCAAGGGTTCGATTACCTCGGTTCAGGCGATTTACGTCCCTGCCGACGACTTGACCGACCCGGCACCGGCAACATCGTTCGCCCACCTGGACGCAACGACGGTTCTGTCGCGTTCGATCGCTGAAAAGGGTATCTACCCGGCTGTTGACCCGCTCGACTCCACCTCGCGCATGCTCGACCCGATGATCGTTGGCGAAGAGCACTACGAAGTTGCCCGTAAGGTTCAGTCGACCCTGCAGCGCTACAAGGCTCTTCAGGACATCATCGCCATCCTCGGCATGGACGAACTGTCGGAAGAAGACCGTCTGGCGGTTGCACGCGCTCGTAAGATCGAACGCTTCCTGTCCCAGCCGTTCTTCGTGGCCGAAGTCTTCACCGGGTCGCCGGGCAAGCTCGTTGCTCTCGAAGACACGATCAAGGGCTTCAAGGGTCTCGTCAACGGCGAGTACGACCACCTGCCGGAAGCTGCATTCTACATGGTTGGCTCCATGGAAGAAGCAATCGAAAAGGCAAAGAAGCTGGCTGGCGAAGCCGCTTAATGTGATAAAACGGGTGCGCGGTAATGGCCGCGCCCCTTTGCTCCTCGCGTAATCCAAATTCGCGTAAACAGAAGAAGTGAATAGCCATGGCCGACACTTTCAAATTTGAACTTGTTTCTCCCGAGCGTCTGCTGGTCTCCGAAACGGTCAGCGAAGTCGTCATTCCGGCGACCCTTGGCGAAATGACGGTTCTGGCAAACCACGCACCGGTCATGACCACGATCAAGCCGGGCGTCGTTACCGTGAAGTTCGCCTCTGGTGAGACGCACAAATACGTCGTGTTCGGCGGCTTTGCAGATATCCTGCCGACTGGCTGCACGCTCTTGGCTGAATCTGCCGTTTCGGCGGATGATCTGAGCCCGGACGATCTTCAGAAGCGCATCGACAATGCACGTTCCGAGATCGAGGAAGGCAACCACCACCACGATCATCTCACCAAGCTTGAAAAGCACCTGTACGAACTGACGAACCTGCACGAGGTTCTCGTCGCTGCTTGAAAGCACCGGGCGGGTTCGCAAGGATGACTGTCCACATAATGAATGACAAAGGCGGCCGGAAAGGGCCGCTTTTTGTTTTTGCGCTTGGCGAATTTTGTCGTCCTGAACGGGGGAATATGAATTTTCTACCGCCATTCGGATAGTTGTAGACGCTGAAGCTTTGCGAAGAACGCGAACCGTGTTCTTTGCGCGCGCCCTCGTCGCTATATATGTCCTGACGCCGAGCGGCCCTTGCTATGCTTCAAGTAAAATTGTCTGACGCATCCCGCGCAAAATGTGAGGCGATGCTGCTACAACGACTTGCCTCCTGAGAAGGTGAAACCGACGAAGCCGCTGCCACGCGCCGAGAAAGGGAAAAAAATGTCTGCCAGAACGGCTTTCAAGTCGATAGAGCGAGTTTCGCGCCGCAACGGCATCCTCAAGAGTGACCTTCGCTCGGTGCCGGAAGAAGTGCCTGTTGCCTTCTCCTATGGTGGTTCGACGCATGCGGTGATGATGGCTACACCTGCGGATCTCGAGGATTTCGCCTATGGTTTCAGTTTGACGGAAGGCATCATCCTGGGTGCTTCGCAAATTGATGGTGTTGAGGTCCTTCATACAGAGCAGGGCTTCGATGTCCAGGTGACGTTGGTGGATGAGCAGGCGGATGCCCTTCGCTCCCGCAGGCGGCATATGGCTGGGCCGGTGGGCTGTGGCCTCTGCGGTATCGAATCGATAGAGCAGGCGGTTCGGCCTGTTCCCGATGTGTCTGGCGTAACCATGAAGATCAACGCCAAGGTGATCGTTGAAGCGATGGCGGCCCTCAATGATGCGCAGCCGCTGCATCGGGAGACGCGCGCAGTGCACGGTGCTGGTTTCCATGTGCCTGGCGAAGGGCTGGTCGCCGTACGCGAGGATGTCGGTCGCCACAACGCGCTGGACAAGCTGGCGGGCGCAGTGCTGCGCTCAGGCCGCAAAGGATGTGAAGGCATTGTCGTCGTCACAAGCCGCGTGTCGGTGGAAATGGTACAGAAAGCTGCGATCATGGGCAGTCCAATACTTGCAGCCGTCTCCGCGCCGACTGCGCTCGCCATCCACACCGCAGAGCAGGCTGGCATGACTATCGTCGCGCTGGTTCGTGGTGAAGACCTCGAAATTTTTACACATTCTCATCGTGTGACGATGGACGGCAACGGCGGCGATGTTGGGGATGAAATCACCTTTACGGCTTAAGCTCTGTCGTCTGTGGCTGGCGCAAGAGCCTTCGGCTTTTCCAGGCAAGGAGGGCCGGTTTTCTTGGCTTTTGACGGTGGCTTTGCTAATCGTCAATCGATAGAGCCGCAACCGGTTGGCTTGCGGCTCGCTTTTTTGAAGGTTCACCGCGAACAACGCTGAACAGTCCGGCTGTCAGACCTGACAGAATCGGGAGAATATGATGCAGCATGACGTCATTGCGAAAACATCAGGTCGAGCGCCGGAGACGGATTTTGGACCATGGCTGGCCAAGGCATCCATCCTCGTCATCGATGATGAGCCGGGCATGCGCAATTTTTTGATGCGCACGCTGGAAACACGCTGCGCCCACGTCGATGAGGCTGCGGATACGGCGGAAGCGACGCGCAAGCTGGACGAACGGCACTTTGATATCGTGATACTCGACAACATCATGCCGAAGAAAACTGGGCTGGAGTGGTTGGCGGAGCAGCGCGCCGTGGGTTTTTACGCCGAAGCAATATTGATGACGGCATATGCCGATCTCGACACCGCCATTCAGGCGATCCGCGCCGGTGCGGCCGATTTCGTGCTGAAGCCTTTTCGCTCCAACCAGATATTGAACGCTATCTCCCGTTCGCTCGACAGGGTCAATCTGCAACGGGAAAACTTTGCGCTGAAATATGAGTTGAGAAGCGCATCGGACCACATCTATCTGCGCGACCGACTGGTGGGCAGTTCTGCCACCATTCAGCAGACACGGGATATGATTACCCGCGTCGCACCGCTGCCGACTTCTGTTTTGCTGACCGGTGAATCCGGCACGGGAAAGGAAGTGCTGGCACGGTCCATCCACGAATTATCGGATCGTGCGGCCAAACCTTTCGTGCCGGTCAACTGTGCAGCGATCCCGGCGGATATGCTGGAAACTGAGCTGTTCGGCCACGTAAAAGGGGCGTTTACCGGGGCCGAAAGCCGCCGCGAGGGACTTTTCCTGCATGCGCAGGGCGGCACGCTGTTTCTGGATGAAATCGGTGAAATGCCGCTTGCCCTGCAAAGCAAGCTTCTACGGGTAATCGAAGATCGGAAGGTGCGTCCTGTCGGTGCGGAGCGCGAAGTGCCGATCGACATCCGTTTCGTTTTTGCGACCAATGCCGATCTGACGCAGGATGTGGCGAAGGGGCGCTTCCGCGCTGACCTGTTTTACCGCATCAATGTGATGCAGATTTATCTTGCTCCATTGCGGGATCGCGAGCGCGACGTGGTGGAGCTATCCGACCTTTTCATGCAGAAGCTTTCACGGCAACTCGGCATGCCGCCCGTTGCCATGGATGATGCCGTGCGCTCCATGCTCCTTGGCTATCACTGGCCGGGCAATGTTCGCGAGTTGCGCAATCTTATCGAGCGCAGCCTCATTCTGGGGCGCTTTCCGCTGGATCTGCGCGGAGTCGGAACGGCTCAGGCCGTTCCCGGCACGTTGGAAGAAGTGGAAAAGCGCCATATTCTGGCGGTGCTGAATGAAGCGGCTGGTAATCGCGATGAAGCGGCGCGCAGGCTTGGCATTTCACGCAAGACCATCGACCGCAAGATGTCCAGCTGGCATGGCTGAGCACCCGGGCATCCCAGCTTCCGTCAATCCATTGCGTTCGGTCCGCGTCCGGCTGCTGGCGATTGCGCTTCTACCAACACTGGTGATCCTGCCTTTGCTGCTCGGCGTCACGATGGTGCGCTGGAGCGACAAGTTCGATGCTCTTCTTATCACCAAGGTCAACAGCGATCTGACCGTCGCCCATCAGTACATGGCGACGATCCTGGAAAACACCGGCGAGCGGTTGGATGCGATCACCGGTTCGGCGCAATTGCAAAACATCCTTGCTTCATCCCGGCCGGCTGAGCTGGCCGCTCTTCTGGAGGAAAACCGGACAAAGCTCGGCCTCGATTTCCTCTTCGTGCTACAGGCGGATGGCGTGGTCGATGCAAGTGCAGGAACCAGTCTGAAAGCTGCTCGCACGGATTGGCCGGTGCGAAAGTCTGCTCTCGCAGGATTGTCATCTTATGGAATGGACGCTTTTTCTGAAGACGAATTGCTGGCGCTTTCGCCCGCTCTGGCGGAGCGCGCAAGGATTGAGCTGGTTGCGACAGCCAATGCCAGCGCCGAGGAAAACAGGCAGGAGACGAGGGGCATGGTCATCCATGCTGCCAGTCCTCTTCATATGCCTGACGGTACGACCGTGGCCCTGGTCGGCGGTAGGCTTTTGAACCAGAATCTTGAATTCATCGATACGGTCAACGATCTGGTTTATCGCCAAGCAAGCTTGCCGGATGGAAGTCAGGGAACGGCCACACTGTTTCTGGACGATGTACGCATCAGCACCAATGTCCGCCTGTTCGAGAACCGCCGTGCGCTTGGCACGCGTGTCTCAGAGGCTGTGCGCGCTGCGGTGTTGGATCATGGCGATGTCTGGCTGGACAGCGCCTTCGTCGTCAACGACTGGTATATCTCGGCCTATGAGCCGCTGGTGGATAGCTACGGCAAGCGGATCGGGATGCTTTATGTCGGCTTTCTGGAAGCACCATTCGCGCAGGCGAAATATGAGACGCTGGGCTCGGTGATCGCCGCTTTCATCGGCATTACCATCCTTAGTATTCCGGTGTTTCTTCGCTGGGCGCGCAGCATCTTTAAGCCGCTGGAGCGGATGACGCAAACCATTGCCAAGGTGGACGAAGGGGACCTTGGTGCCCGTACCGGTCTGCTGCCCTCGGGCGACGAGATCGGGCAGGTGGCGGTGCATCTGGATGAGTTGCTGGAGCGGTTGCAGCAGCGTGAAGGGGAGCTACGGGCCTGGAACGAGGAGCTGAACGTGCGCGTAGAAGAGCGTACCCAGCAACTGCAACTCGCCAATCTGCGGCTGGAGGCAACCACCAAGCAGCTTGTCATGTCGGAAAAGCTGGCAACCATCGGCGAGATCACTGCGGGCGTCGCGCACGAAATCAACAATCCGATTGCGGTCATTCAAGGTAATCTGGAGGTCGCACGTTCTGCTCTCGGGGAGAAGGCGGATGTTGCGAAACGCGAGTTCAACCTCATAGACGAGCAGGTGGATCGCATCAGCCGCATCGTCGGCAAGTTGCTGCAATTCGCGCGGCCCGAAGAGTTTGCGGGCTATGTAGAGCGGCAAAGCCCCGCTACGGTGATTTCCGACTGCATGCCGCTGGTCAAGCATGTCTTGAGCCGTGCCGGCATTGATGTCGTCCGCAGGGACGCGGCCGATGGCCTGATCGCCATGAACCGGACTGAATTGCAGCAGGTTCTGGTCAACCTCATCGTCAATGCCGCTCATGCCATGCCGGACGGGGGAGTGCTGACGCTTTCTTCTATGGATGAGGAGCGCCACGGCTCAAGAGGGGTGACTATCGCGGTTGCCGATACGGGCGTCGGTATGAGCGAGGACGTGGTTGCCCGCATCTTCGATCCGTTCTTCACCACCAAAAGGCAGGAGGGCACTGGGCTCGGACTTTCCGTCAGCCAGATGTTGATCGCCCGTCAGGGCGGAGAGCTTGCGGTTGAAAGCCGTGAGGGTGAGGGAACCGCTTTCACGATCTGGTTGCCGCAGGCGGTTTAGATGTTTAGTCCCGGGAATTGATGGGTCGGGTCGGTGGTGAATCGATCCGGTTCATTTGTCAAGCTCCGACAAATGAATTCGTATGGAGTGAGGCCTTTGA
>NZ_JAAMFB010000014.1 GCF_013322225.1 Agrobacterium larrymoorei | reverse complement strand
CAAAGCTGAACTGAGAACCGCTCTTCATCGCCATGCCACCGCCCCTTCGATCGCTCACAAACAAAGTGAATCATATTCGTCGGGTTTTGCAATGGTCCCCTTGTGGGAGAGGATAGAAAATCATGGTCTTAGCTTTAGCTAAGTCATAGATTTTCTTGGTGAGGGGTGCCGCCATTTTTTGGGCGATGGCCATTCACCCCCATAGCTCCCGCTCAGGCGGATGCACCCATGAGCCATCATATACCAGCCCCGGCTCGCGATCCCGCGCCAAAAGCAGCGGACCATCCAGATCTGCAAAGGCGACGTCCTGTGCCAGCAGAACCGCAGGCGCCATGGCAAGCGACGTGCCGAGCATGCATCCCACCATGATCGTGTAGCCGAGGCGTTCGGCCTCCGTTTTCATGGCGAGCGCTTCAGTCAGGCCGCCGGTCTTGTCGAGCTTGATATTGATGGCGTCGTAGCGGTCGCGAAGTGATGCGAGGTCGGCTGTGAGGTGGACGCTTTCATCCGCGCAAATGGCAACCGTTCTCTCTATATTGGCCAGAATGGCGTCCTTGCCGGCAGGGAGGGGTTGTTCGATCAAGGCGACGCCGAGCTCCGCTGCAATGGCAAGGTGACGCTCTATATTATTATCGCTCCAGCCTTCATTGGCATCCACGATGATGGCGGCATTGGGAGCCGCCGTGCGAACGGCTCGCAGGCGTGCTTCGTCATCTTCCGTTCCGGTCTTGATCTTGAGCAGCGGACGATGAGCGTTTTCCGCAGCCTTCGCAGCCATGGTCTGCGCATCGCCAAGTGAGATGGTGTAGGCGGTAAGGACCGGTTTAGGAGACGCGGAAACAACGTGAGAGGCGACTGGCTTTCCCGAAAGCTTTGCTTCCAGATCCCAGAGAGCGCAATCCACCGCGTTGCGGGCAGCACCCGGTTTCATCCGTTGTTTCAGCTGTATCCTGTCCAAACCATTCGCGATCGAGTCAGCGACTGCGTTGATATCGGCAATCACCCCCTCAATGGTTTCGCCGTAGCGCGCATACGGCACGCATTCACCGATACCCTTCACGCCATCTTGGGAGATGGTGCAGGTTACCACATGGATTTCCGTGCGGCTTCCGCGTGAAATGGTAAAGCTGCCTGCAACTGGGAAGGTGTCTGTTGTGGCTTCGAGGTAACGGCGCATGAAAATTGCCCTATAATTCGGGGTAAAACCTTGGAACCGGAGATATTTCCATCCATTTCGTGTGCACCGCTGTGGCTTGCTGGTCCGGCAAACGATATGAATCGTTAAGAGAATCTTTCAGTAAGCTGCATTCGCTTGGAGCAAGATGCAAGAACAGGAAATACGGCAACAGGCGCAATCGGCGGCCATCTCGGCGGATGACAACGCAGAGCGAGGCGGTGCGCGCTTTGTTTTGAGCGGTTCCTGGCGCAATGCAAACATCAGTTCGGTTCTACCGGATATCGACAAGATAGAAGCAGCCAGCACATCCGGTCCCGTAACGATCGATCTTTCCAATATCGACAATATCGATACGACCGGCGCATGGATACTTCACCGTATGCGCAGCAGGCTGGAGGCGTCCGGTGCGCAGGTAACTTTCGAAGGCAATGAGCGCGTCGAAGAGATCATCACGTCTCTTCCCGCGGAAGCGCCGATGCCGCCGAAGGATAAAAACAGGAAAAGCCTTACGCAGCGCATTTTCGATCCTGTCGGCAGGAATGTGGTGCAGGCGGGCGCGGATTTTCTGGCCGGCATGTATATTCTCGGCTCCGCCGTTCGCGGGGCGCAGATGAAGCTGGGGCGTGGGCGCGGCGTTTCGCCAGCCGCCATCGTCAACCAGATCGACCACATGGGCGTGCGCGCCGTGCCGATCATTACGCTGATGTCGTTTCTGATCGGTGCGATCATTGCGCAGCAAGGCGCGTTTCAGTTGCGTTACTTCGGCGCGGAAGTCTTCGTGGTCGACCTCGTGGGCATCCTGCAATTGCGCGAAATCGGCGTACTTCTGACAGCCATCATGATCGCAGGTCGTTCAGGCAGTGCCATCACTGCCGAAATCGGCTCCATGAAAATGCGCGAGGAGATTGACGCGCTGAAAGTCATCGGGCTCAACCCGGTCGGCGTGCTGGTGTTTCCGCGTTTGGTGGCGTTGACGATTGCGTTGCCACTGTTGACGATCATCGCCAATTTTTCGGCGCTGTTCGGGGCGGCGGTCGTGTCACTGCTTTATTCCGGCATCACCTTTGAAGTGTTCGTATCGCGTCTTCACGCAGCCGTCGAAAGTTCGACGATAGCGTCCGGCATGATCAAGGCGCCCTTTATGGCGCTGATCATCGGTATCGTGGCGGCTGTCGAGGGCATGAAGGTGGGCGGCAGTGCGGAATCGCTCGGTCAGCACGTTACCTCGTCGGTCGTCAAATCGATTTTCGTCGTGATCCTGGTGGATGGTGTCTTCGCCATCTTCTATGCAGCCATCGATTTTTAAGGAGAGGGCTGTGGAGCAACAGGAAGCCATCAGGGAAAAAGAAAACAGGAACAAAGATCGCGAGGTCGTGCTTTCTGTCGAGGGCGTGTCTGTAGCCTTCGGAAACAAGGTTGTTCTCGACAATCTCGATCTCGATGTCTATCGGGGCGAAATTCTTGGTTTCATCGGCCCTTCCGGCGCTGGAAAATCGGTGTTGATGCGTTCAGTTCTTCGGCTTTTGCCGCGTCAAGGCGGGACGATCAAAATTCTTGGAACGGACTACGACAAGGCGTCCGAAGAAGAGCGCATGGCGCTCGACACACGCATCGGCGTTCTGTTTCAGCAAGGCGCGTTGTTCTCTGGCCTGACGGTCAAGGAGAACATTCAGTTGCCTATGCGCGAATATCTCGATCTGCCCCAGAAATTGATGGACGAACTGGCCGCGCTCAAGATCGAAATGGCCGGATTGAAGCCGGACGCTGCCGATAAGTTCCCGTCCGAACTCTCTGGCGGCATGATCAAGCGCGCCGCACTGGCACGCGCGCTTTCGCTAGACCCGGATCTTCTGTTTCTCGACGAACCGACGTCCGGTCTCGATCCGATCGGTGCCGCAGAATTTGATATGCTGATTGCGCGGCTGCGTGATTCGATGGGGCTGACCGTTTACATGGTGACCCACGATCTCGACAGTCTGTTTTCAGTCTGCGACCGCATTGCCGTTCTCGGCAACAATAAGGTCGCAGTGGAAGGTACGCTCGAGGATATGTTCAATAGTGACGATCCCTGGGTTCAATCATATTTCCGCGGAAAGCGGGCTCGCGCCGTCGTCCTGCCGGATGGCACGCAACAGATTCCGGGGAGTAACGGATAAGCATGGAAACCAAGGCAAATTACACCATTGTCGGAATTTTCACGCTGATCGTGATCGCGGCTGCTTTCGGCTTCGTTTACTGGATGGCAGAATTCGGGCGGGGCGGCCCGACCGCGCAGTTGACGATCCGTATTCCGGGTTCTGCAAACGGTCTTTCCGTCGGCTCACCGGTGCGGTTCAACGGTATTCCCGTGGGAACCGTACGTGGGCTCTCCATCGACCGTGATGACCCTGCCTACTCCATTGCATTTACCGAAGTGCAGGCGGATGCGCCGGTTTTCCCATCGACGCGTGCCGTTCTTGAAATTCAGGGCCTGACCGGTGCCGCCTACATCGAGCTTTCCGGCGGGCGCAACAATGACGAGCGCATCCTCCAGAAGTCGTTCGAAACCGGCGTTCCTGCGGAATTGACCGCCGATCTTTCCAGCGTTACCAACCTTCTGGCAACGGCAGACAAGATCCTTCGCCGTGCCGATGGCGCAATTGGCGAGCTACAGGGTTTCGTGCAGGATGCACGCGGGCCTTTGACGCAGACGGTGCGCAACGCCGAGAAATTTTCCAACGCATTGGCCTCCAATTCGGATGGCATCGAGAACTTCATCGAAAGCCTGAGCTCGCTTTCGACAACCGTTCAGTCCGTTTCGGTGCGTCTGGATAGTACACTGACAGCGGTCGAGGGTCTGGTGAAGGCTGTGGATTCGCAGAAGATCGATTCCATACTGACCAATGTCGACAAGGTGACGTCGGATGTCGCCGCATCGTCAGGCGGTATTCAGGACGTGATGGAAACGGTGCAGCGCACATCGCGTAATTTCGAGCAGGCAAGCGCTGAAGTTCAGACTGTGGTCAAACGCGCCGACGAGCTGCTTGCGTCCGTCGATGCGGCCAAGGTCGGCAATGCGGTGGAAGACGTATCGGCTGCAACGGCGGATGCGCGACAGGCAATCGCCTCCTTCAAGCAGGTTGCAGACAGCGTTGGCACGCGTGCGCCGGATATCGATCAGGCAATCGCCGACTTCACCGATATGTCCCGCAAGCTGAACGCCGCTTCAAGCCGCGTCGATGGCATTTTGGCCAAGGTCGATGGCATGCTTGGAACCGACGATGCCAATTCGCTTTTTGCAAAAGCGCGTGAGACGCTCGCATCCTTCAAGGCCGTGGCTGACAATCTCAACGCGCGTATCGGGCCGATTGCGGACAATCTGGCACGGTTCTCCAGCTCGGGCCTGAAGGATTTCCAGGCACTGATCGGCAGCACGCGTCAGACCGTGGACAATCTGAACAATACGATCACTAATTTCGACCGCGATCCGCAGCGTCTGATCTTCGGTGGCGAGAACGTAAAACAATATGACGGCCGGACACGGCGTTGATGGGGGATAGTGAGTTCATGGTTTCGCTGACGCGTCGGCAGGGAGTTTCCCGAGCCTCGACCAGATTTGTAGTGATGCTGCCACTGCTCGGTGCCCTGCTTGCAGGCTGCGGCGGTAGCGCGAAGAACGATACGTTCGATTTGTCAGTCTCTACTGCGCCTGTTACGCAGGCGCCATCGCTGCGCTCCCGCCAGCTGTTGATTGCGGAGCCAACGGCGCTTAAGGCGCTGAACAGCGAAAACATCGTCGTGCGTCTGTCTGACTCTGAGGTGCAGTATCTTGCGAATTCGCAGTGGAGCGATAGCCTGCCGCGTATGGTGCAGTCCAAGCTGGTCGAAGCATTCGAGGATACGGGCAGACTTGGTGGGGTGGGGCGGCCGGGCCAGGGGCTGGCCATCGATTATCAGGTCGTGACGGATATTCGCAGCTTCGAGATCGATACGAAGGGCAATGTTGCCAATATCGAGATTTCGGTAAAGCTGCTGAACGATCGCAACGGCACGGTGCGGGCGCAAGAAGTCTTTCGTTCCAGCGCACGCGTAGCCGGTACGGGCAGCGCCAATTTCGTCAAGGCTCTGGATAGCGCCTTTGCGGCTGTAAACCGTGAGATTGTTGCCTGGACATTGCGATCGCTCTGATCTTCTCGTCCGCTCAATCGAAACGCCGCGCATCGAGATGATAGCGCGGCGTTTTTATATGATCCTCATTCAGCTGCGGGCTTGTTCTGCCATTCAGGCAACGGGAAGATCGCGTCATATGCCCAGTTAAAGACGAAAGCGTAGACGACGTAGAAGAGCGCGAAAGCTATATCCATCACCAGAGCATGCAAAATGGTGATTTGCAGATACCATGCGATGAACGGCATCAGCACCATCAGCAAACCGAGTTCGAACAGGATGGCATGGGCCACGCGGATTTGCGTCGTCTTCTGCGTCGTCCCGCGGACGTGCTGCATCAGATGGTCGAAGCCAAGATTGTAAAGATAGTTCCAGGCGGTTGCGACGGTGGCGCTGACGACGCCAACGACACCAATGTCGCTTAGAGGCATCTTGAAGATGATAGCTCCGAGCGGCACGACCAGCATGAGGCCGATGATTTCGAAGCTGAGGGCGTGGCGGATACGATCGCCAATGCTACGCATGGGTAACTCCCGAGATAGTATCGGGCCGTCCCGAATGCTTTCGCCGCCATGGCCGAGGTCGTCCTCGCGAGGATGATATAAGGCCTTGGGAGAATTCTTGCAAGTTTCCGGACATGGAACAAGAAAGCGCTGTTCTGAAAACGTGCTGATGCCCGAGCCAGATGAGAAAGTGGTCGTTCCCACTTTCTCATCTGCGCGGACGCTGGTTCAGGCGGCCCGCAAATCTTCGATCCATTCCCCAACGGCCCTTGCTTCAAGCTCATGGCCCTCTTCGCGCCATGTTTCCTTCAAGGCGGCGGTCTGCCAATCCTGCATGGCGTCCAGCGAAAGAAGCGAATTCTTGTAAGCGTCGGAGGCGGGAGACAGTTTCGTCCCGTAGGTCTGGAAGCGGAACGCGACCGGGCAGAAGAAGGCGTCGACTGTCGTAAAGGTATCACCGCCGAGGAAAGGACCGCCGAATTTTGAAAGCCCTTCCTGCCAGAGCGTATCGATGCGGTCGATATCGCTTTGCAACGACGGGCTGATCGTGGCTGGACGTATGCGAAGCCCGACGCTCATTGGATGATCATTGCGCAATGAGGAAAACCCTGAATGCATTTCAGCGCTCGCCGACCGAGCCCACGCACGTGCTTTTGCATCTACCGGCCAGACGCCGTCATGACGTTCAGCCAGATATTCTATGATTGAAAGCGAATCCCATATCGTCAGCGCATCGTCAACGAGGCAGGGAACCCGTCCCGTTGGAGAAAACAATTTGAAGTCCTGCGACGGATCGCCAAACGGTGCGATCTTTTCGTCAAAGGGAATGCCGAGCGTGCGCATCAGAATCCACGGACGCAAAGACCAGGACGAATAATTCTTGTTGGCAATATAAAGATCGTACACGGCATTCTCCTTCCGACTGAGTGGACTTTCGTAACGCAGGATGCCGCTGCAATACAGGGCCGTTGGATGATGAGTGTCTTCAAACTATTTGATGGCTTCGGGACGCAAGCACGAGGGCGCACCTCAACAGCATCGTTGCCGAGG
Organism: Agrobacterium larrymoorei; assembly: GCF_013322225.1. Classification (GTDB taxonomy): domain Bacteria; phylum Pseudomonadota; class Alphaproteobacteria; order Rhizobiales; family Rhizobiaceae; genus Agrobacterium; species Agrobacterium larrymoorei_A. The sequence goes on along the minus strand of NZ_JAAMFB010000014.1, from coordinate 5,034 downwards.
AACAAGGGAACTTTTCGCACCCCTTACGCGTCACCCTTCAGATAGAGGAGGCTCGATTTGGAAAGTGTGACTGGGGGGTGTCTATGCGGCAAAGTCAGATTGAAAGCGACGGGCAAGCCATACCGCGTTGGGGTTTGTCACTGTATGGACTGTCGCAAGCATCACGGCTCGCTTTTCCATGCATCAGCGATCTTTCCCGCGAATGCTGTAGAGATCCAGGGTGAAACGAGAGATTACAAGAACCGTTTCTTCTGCGGATCCTGCGGCTCTCCGGTTTTCGGACGGAGCGGCGATGAAATTGAAGTCAATATCGGCTCTCTAGACGCACCCGATCAATTCGAGCCGACCTATGAGCTTTGGACAATCCGCCGGGAAGGGTGGCTGCCCGACTTTCCGATGATGCGGCAATATGAAGAAGACCGAGAGGCGACGAGCAGGGAAGAAGAAGGGCGTCAAGGATGAGTCTGTGAAAATGACAGCGACAACCGGTTATATGTCGAAAATGATCCAAGAATTTGGAGCATGTTACGCGAAAAAGGATTTACGCAATATGCTCCAGCTTATTCCTGCATCATCACAGCAAAACCGATGCGCAGTTTTGCGGGATATACTTCAGAGTTAGATTTCTACTCACGCTCAGCCGTGCCGAACTCTGTAGAACCCAAGCGATTTCACTAGGATTTGGCCAGTGTTTCCTGGCGCGCACGGAGAGTATATCCAGATGTGCGCACCGCTGACCTGACGGTTTAATGATAGCGCCGAATGAGACCTACAAGCTTTCCCTGTATTTTTACCCGATCAGGACCAAAGATGCGTGTTTCATAAGCCGGGTTTGCAGCTTCAAGCGCAATGGATGCGCCCTTGCGGCGAAAGCGTTTCAGGGTTGCTTCTTCATCGTCCACCAGTGCGACGATGATATCTCCGGGATTGGCGGTACTACCGTTCTTGATGATCACCGTATCGCCATCGAAAATACCGGCCTCGATCATCGAGTCGCCCTTGACCTCCAGCGCATAGTGATCGCCCGAGCCGAGCATATCCATCGGTACTGCAACATCGTGCGTGTTGTTCTGGATAGCCGAGATCGGCACACCCGCTGCAATGCGACCCATCACAGGAACGCTGACCGCGCCCGATAGTCCTTCGTTTGCAGGCTTCGGTGCCGGGGCGGGAGGCTCTGGCGCTTTCGTCTTTCCAAGGCTGCCTTCAATGACGCTTGGCGAAAAGCCACGCTGCGGCTTTGCAGGAGAGGGTGTGTATGCTTCCGGTAGCTTGATGACTTCCAGGGCGCGCGCACGATTTGGAAGCCTGCGAATAAAGCCGCGCTCTTCCAACGCCGTGATCAGGCGGTGGATGCCCGATTTGGACGCCAGATCGAGTGCGTCCTTCATCTCATCGAAGGATGGCGGCACGCCGGATTCTTTCATTCTCTCATGAATGAAAAGAAGCAGTTCCTGCTGTTTGCGCGTGAGCATGAAGAAAGACCCCCGGAGAGAGATTCGTGAAACAAATACAGAACAGACACTATATGTTCCATATGTGTTCCGCAATCCCTTAAAATTCGGCTAAGTTCTGTAGGCGCGAAAACAAAACGGGAATGGCGCTGATCAAATTCGGATAGATAAGCTGGAATGAAGACCGCTAACTTCCGTTGTTTTCATTAGACTTTCTGTATGAAAATAGGGGTTCCCAATGCGCCAATTGGGAGAATAAGCTTTTCGCCATTCCAGCGTAGCTGCCAAGGTATTGTTTAAGCTTACTTTATTGGGAAAATTGATCGTTTAGACAAAGGGGCTTAGGTTGGATTGAGAAAGTATTGGGAAAATGGGCGTCAGTCATCCCACCATGTGGGCGGCGGGTTCGTTCCAAAACCGATGCTCAAGCCATACTCTGTGGCTATGGCACGATAGACATCCTTCTCTTTAACGATGCCCGATTTCAGCCATTTCTCTTTAGTGTCGTTCAGCACCGATATTAAATTACTGAGATTAATATGCAGGCCCATTAAATCGTTGTCGTCTAGTAGTTCAGCAATCTTCTTTTCTTTTTCAGTTCCATCCGAAAGTTGAAGTCTTAAAAGAAGAAGAGACAGCCAGAAAATCCTGTCATCAACCAGCGGCTTTTTTTTGGAAAACCCGTAATCGTCAACAGATTCGTCTTCCTTCCCCGTCAAAAGCCAGTCCATTGTCGTGTCGAGGCCCCATATCATCTTGAAGAGATATTTGGTGGGGATTGAGTTTCTACGTTTCCACGAAGCGAGCGTGGTTCGGGATACTTCCAACATATCTGCAAGTTCCTGATCCTGCTTGAGCGCCCATAGCGACTTGGCTCGGTCAATGACGGCGTTTGCGTCGTAAGTACGCATTTTGAAACATTCCTATTTACAAGTCGCAAAATGCAACATAGATTGCATATTGCAACGACAATCGCACGGGCAATCCTTTGATGCAACAACCTGATAACGGCCTTTATCATCTTATTAGAGGAAAACTAGTTGCCAAAGGCACGACGCTAAATCGTTTACCAAACCAGTCATGCGGCTGGTGCGTCAGCATGGGATTGAGCTTCATTGCCCACGTACCGAAGTATCACGGCTTTGCCGAACTTCGGATCACTGACGAAGACGGCAACGACATCGGTATCGCGGTTTCTGACAAACAGTTCGACGTGCTGGACGAGCGCGGCGCAAAGGAAAGCGCCCGCCGCATCAGCGTTCGCAACAAGGCTCTCACCAAGCTCGCCAAGTCGGTTCCTACCATTGATGTCGGCGCGGAACTCATCGAGTTCGGACGCAAGCAGTTGCCCGTTATTCCGAACGAGCCGGACGCGACCATATCCATCGACCAGCCGGGATCGCAGCGGCGGGCAATTCTGCCGGTTCCTGTCGACAGTTTGGACAGTCAGCGCCGCGACGACGAAATCCGCCGTTCGAATGACGAGGCGGTGAGTTTGCTCTCTCAATTTTTGGATCAGGAAGGCAGGTACAATAATGCGCGCTCGCCCTGCGAACATACCCGAAATCATCGTAGAGACTGCCACGGTAAAGCTGGTGCGCGAAGCCGCGCAATATAGCCTAGACCTTAAATTTCCGGTTCGCCTGATTGGCAAACCCGGTACAGGCAAAAGCTCGGCCTTGTGGCACATCGCGGAAGATTTCGGAGGCGTATATTGCGAAATCTCTCAGCAAAGTAAGGCTCCGAGAGGTATGATCCAGTTGCTGTTGCGGGAGGCCGGTCAGCTTTCGCAGCAAAAATATATCGATGAGCTTGCCGACGAAGCTTACTACTATTTCCGGTCTGGCAATCGATACAATAACAAAACAGGCACCTACAATGACGGTCCTATTTTGCTTGTTGTCGACGAAGTGCAGACCCTCGAAGTGCCTGCTTTCCGCGAACTTCTCCGTATTCAGGAAAAATGCGGGATCGGTCTATTGCTGGCAGGTAACGCCGAACGTCTAGCGTCCACGCGCAAGAAGGAAGCAGACACATGGGCGCAGATAGAAAGCCGGATCGCAATGACAAGGCAGCTTCCAGCGCCAAGTCGGAAAGACTGTGATCTGATCGGCAGCACCTACAATGTCGAGGGCATGGACGCTTATGGGGTTCTTGCGGCCTATGGCGCGAAGACGAATTTCCGCGATCTCGTCCAGTTACTTGAAACAGCCAAGCGCCTTACGGGCGGAGCAACGGGTGTCCGGCTCCCGCACTTGAGAAGTGCGCTCGGCATTCTCACAACGAAGCCTGATTTGCTCCGGCTGATGCAACCCGAAGCAGCCTAACCGCAGCTTCCCCGACTTTAAAAACCTTTCAACCAACGGGCTCCGCGCAGTTGTGCGGCGTAGTGCGGAGCCACGCCTACATTCAACGAGGAGAATGAAATGCCAGCATACCCGACACAGGAATACAAGGACTATCGCGAACTGCTTGACGACATGGACGTGGCAATCATCGCGGTCAAGTCGTTTGGCTCCATGGTTGAACATTCGATCCGAACTGGTGAAGACTTGAGCGCGGACGGTTACGGTATGGAGCGGCTTCTCAACCTGCAATGCCGTCACCTCGAAAGCATCGCAACTGCATTGCGTGATGAGTTCGCAGAATTCACCGCATCCAAGTTGGCAATCCGTGACACCGACCAAATTGCCGAATGGGCAGGCGTTTCAAAATACGTGGTAAATAGGGTGATCTCCATCGCAACAGGGATCGATCTCGGCCCACCGACAGAGCGGCACACAGACAAGCCGCCATACATGATCAAAAAGGAGACGGCCAATGCGAGCGCCTAAGTCGTCCCTGCCAGTAACTCCGAAGCAGATCGCCCTTTTGCATGTCGCGAAAAAGCAGTTGGGACTCGATGAGGACACCTATCGCGCCATTCTCGTTAAGGTCACTGGATACGATAGTGCCGCCGATCTCCACCAGCCGGGATTTCTCGCAGCCGTGAAATACTTCACGGCGATGGGTTTCCGATCCACATGGACGAAGCGCAGCTATGGCTATCGCCCAACCATGGCGACACCGGCGCAGGTTGAACTCATCCGGTCGTTATGGGCTAAGTTCCTTGGCCGAGACGACGAGAACGATGCCGAGCTTAGCAAATGGCTGGACCGCTTCCACAAGGTGTCGTCGCTCCGCTTCGTTGACAGCAAAAAGGCGGCAAAGGTGATTTCGGCGCTCCGCAACATGAACTCTCGTCAGCAGGATCAAAATTGAAGGCGGTTTAAAGGCCGTGGAATCGATCTCCAGAGTTTTCCGCGCAATCATCGCGCAGAGCTTGCGAAAGCCTTCTACGGCCCCACCTGCGAATTTCGTTCTCAATTGCGGTCGAGGGTGTCAATCAGCACCGAACATTCACCCCTTTTACTTATCCAATTTTGACCCCCTGTATGCGATCAGCGCTTGGCCTGCCCGGCGCTGGCCGGGGTTGCAGAGGGTAAGGTAATCGGCCATCCGACCTTGCTTGCCGTTGCGTGTCTCTGTTTCCAGCCGGTTAACCAGGTCAACGACATTGTAGAAGCGTCCACGTGTGCCG
>NZ_JAAMFB010000001.1 GCF_013322225.1 Agrobacterium larrymoorei | reverse complement strand
TCAAAGGCCTCACTCCATACGAATTCATTTGTCGGAGCTTGACAAATGAACCGGATCGATTCACCACCGACCCGACCCATCAATTCCCGGGACTAAACACCTAGAGGCCGCAACGTGCGGCCTCAGCTCAACAGCCACGCCCAGAAAGACACCGTCATCACGCCGAACAGCGTAGAAATGCTGATGTTAGAGGCTGCAATGCTGTGACCGATGCCGAAACGGTTGGCCAGTAACCAGGAGTTTATGCCCGTCGGCACGCAGGATGTGAGAACCAGCGCCGCCGTCCATGCCGGGCTTAAGCCAAGAAGCAGTGCCGTCAACCAGACACATGCGGGCATCAGCAAAAGCTTGAAGACGGTAATGGTCGCGGCAATACGCAGATTTCCGCGGATCGGATATTTCGTTAGCGCCATGCCCAGCGAAATAAGCGCTGCAGGTCCAGCCATCGCGGCAATCTGGCCGATCACGGTCGTAAAGACGACATGCACCGGCACGGCGAGCATATTGAAGCTCAAGCCTAGAACCAGTGCGATGACGAGAGGATTGGTTGCGAGATTACGCCCCACCTGCTTCAGTACAGTCAGGGCAGCGCGGCGTTCGCCACCCGTCACCTTATGCGTTGCGTTCTCCATCAGGATCGTCCCCGCGATCATCATGATCGGTAGATGGACGACAAGCAGGATGGAAATCGCGACGATGCCATCGTTACCGACGGAACGACCGACGAGTGGTAAGCCAATGAAGATATTGTTCGCGAAGGCAGATGAGATGCCCGCGATGACGCAGACGCGCAAGTCCTGTTTGAAAAAGTGGCGCGTGACCACCTGTCCGACGGCCCACGTTATCGCGACACCGGTGAAATAGGTTATCCAAAGCTTAAACGGCGATGCACCATGAAAATCCGCTTCCGCGAGCGTGCGGAAAATAAGGGTCGGCACCGCAATCTTGAAAACAAAGTCGCTGAGAATATCGCTGGCATCGGCCTTGAAGAGTTTTACCTTGACTGTCAGCCACCCGATCAGAATGAGAAGAAAGATCGGTGCGACATTGACGGCAACAGCATACATTATCGGGACTTTCGAGGCCTGTACGGACAGTCCTTCCGGTGTATAGGAAAGAAATAAGGATCGGAAACGTTTTTTAGCGTTTCGTATCGATAAGGTGGCGCACAGTTCTTAAAATGCAAAAAGCGGGGATCAACCCCGCTTCGCAACCGCCCTCACCAGTACATCCGTGATGAGAACGAGTATGATTTAGCAACTTTCCATGACAGGGAAATGACGAGACGAAGAATGGCTTCGCAGCACCGTTTTTCCTTTTCAATGCGGTAGAAATCTTTAAGACCGAATTCCGGTTACGCATCCATCGATGCGGTTCGGACAAGAGGCTCATGACAAAATTCGACGTTTTGACCGTTGGCAATGCCATCGTGGACATCATCTCTCGCTGCGACGATAAATTTCTCGGCGATAACGCCATCACCAAAGGCGCGATGAACTTGATCGATGCCGAGCGTGCGGAGCTGCTCTACTCGCTCATGGGTCCGGCTCTGGAAGCCTCCGGCGGCAGCGCTGGCAATACGGCAGCGGGCATTGCCAATTTCGGCGGTCGTGCAGCCTATTTCGGCAAGGTGGCTGAGGATCAACTCGGCGAAATCTTCCAGCACGATATCCGCGCTCAGGGCGTTCACTTCGAGACCAAGCCTGAAGGCACCTTCCCGCCCACGGCCCGCTCGATGATTTTCGTGACCGAAGATGGCGAGCGCTCGATGAACACTTATCTTGGTGCGTGCGTAGAACTCGGCCCGGAACATGTGGAGCCGGAAGTTGTTGCCGAATCCAAGGTCACCTATTTCGAAGGTTATCTGTGGGATCCGCCACGTGCCAAGGATGCGATCCGTGATTGTTCTCGAATTGCTCACGAAAACGGCCGAGAAGTATCCATGACGCTTTCGGACAGCTTCTGCGTCGGACGCTATCGCGACGAGTTTCTGGATTTGATGCGGTCCGGCACAGTCGACATCGTTTTTGCCAACAAACAGGAAGCGCTGTCTCTCTACGAGACCGAGGATTTTGATGTCGCACTTCAGAAAATTTCGGCTGACTGCAAGATTGCAGCCGTGACCATTAGCGAAGAAGGTGCCGTCATCGTACGGGGTGAAGAACGTATCAAGGTCAATGCCTATCCAGTCTTCGATGTGGTCGATACGACGGGTGCGGGCGATCTTTTTGCTGCCGGGTTCCTGTTCGGCTATACGCAGGGGCGTTCGCTGGAAGACAGCGGTAAGCTCGGCTGCCTTGCAGCGGCTGCGGTTATCCAGCAGGTTGGCCCGCGCCCAATGTCTTCGCTGAAGACATTGGCTGAAAAGCACAGTCTTCTATAGACGTTTTATTTAAAAGCTTCGCCGGGGTAAGCGCCCCAAATTTCGCCTTGAGACACCCAGCCGGTCACCTGACCGGCTTCTGCCCGGCACCAGTCACCATTACATTCGCCGATCTTGATCTGGACGCCAGGTTCCAGTTTCGCCACAACAGACGCGCTGGACTGCGCCTCACGACGCACATTGACGAAGACTTCCTTGCCTTTGCCCCGCATCCAGGGCGCAGCAACTGCTGTCCGTTCACCCGATAGCAACGCCTGATTAACCCAGCCTTCCGTACCGTCCGCATCGCGTATACGCCGCCAGTTTTCGTACTCCTGGATGATTTCAACCGGCATGCCGGATTTCATGTACATCCATGAGACGGCATAATCGGTGCTGGGGCCGATGCGCATGTTGACGCGCTTGGACTTGAGGCTGACGAAGCGCGGCAGCGGCAGGCCGCTTGCGCCCTTCGCGGCACCCTGCGCCAAAACAGGAGCGGTTGCCGCATCGAGAAAACCCAGGGACAATGCAATGCAGACGATGGAGACAATGCTACGCATGCCGGTTTCCGTTTCCTTGCGACGAGCAAAAGAGAATGACGATCAGGCGCTTCTTTCCCTAAAGCCAAGGCGGCAACATGCGAGATTTGTTTGTCTTCGCCGGTGGGTCTGGTAGAAACGCCCTTGATGGAAGAAATTATCGCTCTTTCTGGTTAACGACCTCTGAACAAGGTGCCTGCAGACAATGACGAATAAGAAAAGACCGACCGTCTATCTCACCCGAAAGCTGCCGGATCTGGTCGAAACACGCATGCGCGAATTGTTCGAGGCCGAACTGAATATCGAAGATGCGCCACGCACCGAACAGGAACTCATCGCCGCCATGCAGCGGGTAGATGTTCTGGTACCGACCGTAACGGATCGAATCACCGCGTCCATGATCGAGCAGGCAGGCCCTCAACTGAAATTGATCGCCAGCTTCTCAAATGGCATCGACCATATCGATGTAGACGCCGCAGCTCGCAAGGGTATCACGGTTACCAACACGCCAAACGTTTTGACGGAAGACAGCGCTGACATGACAATGGCGCTGGTTCTGGCCGTGCCACGCCGCCTGGTTGAAGGCACACGCGTTCTGGCCAATGGGGCAGACGAATGGGGAGGCTGGTCGCCGACATGGATGCTGGGACGCCGCCTTTCGGGCAAGCGCATGGGCATTGTCGGCATGGGGCGGATCGGCACAGCGGTCGCACGCCGCGCCAAGGCCTTCGGCCTCTCCATTCATTATCATAACCGCAAACGGGTAAATCCTGCGACGGAAGCGGAGTTGGAGGCGACCTACTGGGACAGTCTCGACCAGATGCTGGCGCGTGTTGACATCGTTTCTGTCAACTGCCCATCGACGCCAGCCACCTATCACCTGATTTCGGCTCGCCATCTATCGCTGATGCAGCCGACGAGTTACATCGTCAACACGGCGCGCGGCGATATCATTGATGAGGCTGCGCTTATTCGCTGCCTGCAAAGTGGCAAGATCGCCGGTGCCGGGCTCGATGTTTACGAGAACGAGCCTGCGGTCAACCCGAAGCTCATCAAGCTCGCCAAAGAGGGCAAGGTGGTGTTGCTGCCGCATATGAGTTCTGCCACCATCGAAGGCCGCATCGACATGGGTGACAAGGTCATCATAAATATCCGCGCCTTCTTCGACGGCCACAGGCCACCGAACCGAGTGCTGCCCGGAAGAGCTTGATTAAGCCAGACGCTTCCTCATTTCGATGGAGGTGGTACGATCGAAGCCTGGATGCGCGTTTTCAGCCGTCTTTGTAAATCCCCAGGACGAGAATTGCTTGTGGTTGCCGACAAGCTCTATCCGCGTTTCCAACCGCAGCGCAGGAAGACTAAGCGAATGCGCTGTTTCCTCTGCTTTTCTGAGCAAGGCCCGACCGAGACCGCGCCCTTGCGCTGCCGGTGAAACGGCAAGTTTTCCAATGTAGAGAGAGGAACTTTCAGGCTTGCAGAAGATGCAGCCGAGCAACTCGCCGTTACCCAAAGCGGCAAAGGCGAGCTCATCGCGTGTTTTCTGACGCAGAGTGTCTGGCGTCAGTCGATGCGCCGAGGATGGCGGGTCTATAACGCCATCCATGTAAGCGAAGGATGACATGATGAGTGCGAGCAACTCGTCGATGCGATCAAACCCATCATCGATTTGAACGATCTCGATCATGACTTATCCTTGCGGCGCTTGTAGCGCACGGTTTCAAAACGGGAAGCAAGCGCGTCGTAGAGCAGCAATCGGCCAACCAGCGGTTCGCCCGTCTGCGTTACGAGCTTGACGGCTTCCATTGCCATGATCGTGCCAACCACGCCGGTCAGTGCGCCGATAATACCTGTTTCCGCGCACGAGGGCACCAAACCGTCCGGTGGCGGGGCTGGGAACAAATCGCGGTAGCGTGGTCGAAGATCACCGTCTGCATCGGTTTCATAAGGCTTCAAAACCGTTACCGATCCGTCGAAGCGCCCGACCGCGCCCGTCACCAGAGGCACTGCCGCCGCCTCAGCCGCATCGGCTGCGGCATAACGTGTGTCGAAATTGTCCGAACCATCGATAACCAGATCAAAGGAATTCAGGTGCTCTTGCGCCCAGACGGCGGAGAATCGTTCCTCGAACCGCATCACTCGCACATACGGGTTGAGGCGGGCAATTGCTTGCCGGGCGCTTTCGGTTTTCCGTTCTCCGATGGTACCGGTGTCGTGGATGACCTGCCGCTGAAGGTTGGAAAGTGAAACGATATCGTCATCGATTATGCCGAGCGTACCAACCCCTGCCGCCGCGAGATAATACAGTACGGGCGCACCTAGGCCTCCAGCACCGATCACCAATACCCGCGCCGCCTTCAACTGCTGCTGCCCTGCTCCACCGATTTCCGGCAAGAGGATATGGCGTTTGTAACGCTCGATTTCGTTAGGGCTGAGAGGGTCCAAGATCGTGTCTCCGGCTGTGTGATCCTATCTAGGACCTATTGACCGATGCTGCCATGGGAAACGTTGAAAAACTGCGCGCGCGCGCCCAGTGCCGAAAACATGGAGGCATCCGTTCCGGTCATGAAACTTTGCCCGCCAAGCGCATGGACGAGATCGAAGAGTGCCGCTCGTCTGCCTTCATCCAGATGTGCGGCAATCTCGTCCAAGAGAAGGACAGGAGCATAACCGGTCATATTTGTCGTCAGCTGCGCATGCGCTAAAACAAGGCCAACCAGAAGTGCCTTTTGCTCCCCTGTAGAGCAGCGGCCAGCATCCATATCCTTTTCCGTATGCCGTACCAAAAGGTCCGTTCGGTGGGGGCCGTCAAGCGTGCGTCCAGCACCCGCGTCACGGTAACGGCTTTCTTTGAGGGTAGAGAGATACTCGTCTTCCAGATCGACCGCGGGCCGATGAAACTCCCCATCAATGAAGCCGGATAAAGCGAGCGACGCTTTTGGAAAACCCGAATCATCGGCACGGCTTTCAATCAGCGCACGCAACAGCCCCAGCATCTCGTGACGCGCGACAGCCATAGCCATGCCAAGCTCAGCCATCTGCTTCTCGATGCCGTCCAGCCAGACGGGATCGAAGCGCCCTTCGGACAAGAGCCGATTTCGTCCTCGCATCGCCTTGTCAAAATCACTCGCGCGTCGCCCATGCGTCGGATCGAGCGAAAGCACCAACCTGTCAAGAAATCGACGTCTGTCTACCGACGGTCCGGTGAACAGCCCGTCCATTGAAGGGGTAAGCCAGAGAACGCGGAGGTGATCCGTCAACTCATCCACCGATTTTACTGGAGTACCGTTCAATCTCAGTCGGCGCGAAAGCGTTTCGCCTTCCCCATCAAGGCCCGTTCCGATGGCAACTTCTCCATCCATACCATCCACATCGGAAAAGATGGAAAAGCCAGCCGCCTCTGCGCCAACGCGCGTAACATCCGACAGGACAGCGCGCCGCAGACCTCGGCCGGGTGACAAGAAGGAAACAGCTTCCAGCAGATTGGTTTTTCCCGATCCGTTATCTCCGGTCAGGACCACGTGCCGCGCATCAAGGCGCAGTGACATTTCCGCGTAGTTGCGAAAATCCGTCAATTTCAGGCGTGAGAGATAAACCTTGCCGGTCATGCCGCGTCCAGAATCGTCATGCCCGTGACCTACAATATTGCCGGGTAGATGTCGCGCAAAAGCGTCAAGGCACGAGGAGTTTGTCAGCAAATAGGGTGCTCATCCAAGAAGCAGCCTATTCCCATATATCGATGTTGATATCTGCCTGTCTTGAATGCTCGATAACGTGTTGGCCATTCGGCAGGTCGTTACCATAAAGCTTCGCCTTGACGGCTTCGTCGTCCAGCCCGTACCCCATCCAGCGATCATGAAGCCGCTGCTCCAAAACCTCTGATGATGGGCCGACGAAGATTGTAAAATCAAAGCGCTCCGCGAGGCGGGACCAGGGATCGTCGGCGAGCAGAAGGTAGTTACCTTCCGCCAGAATGAAACGAGTCTGCGTTGAAATAGCCCGTGCCGAAGCAATGGCGATTTCACGGGAGCGGTCGAAAACGGGAACCAGAACCTCTTCATCCGCTTTGCGAACGGCATCGATGATGTCCGAAAAGCCGCGTACGTCGAATGTTTGCGGGGCTCCTTTTCTTGCCAGAAGTCCGCGATCTTCGAGAATGCCGTTATCCATGTGAAAGCCATCCATGGGCAGGACTTCGGCCTTTTCACCACGGTCTATCAAAGCGTCACGAAGCGCATCAGCCAGCGTGGATTTACCGGCCCCCGGAGGGCCGGCGATCGCTAAGATAAATCTCTTCGATCCTTCGGCTCTTTCGAAAAGCACATCGAGCAAAGCTGAAAGAGTCATCGTCATGCAGCGAGTGTCTCTCTAGGCGGCTCCTTGGCACCCGTCATGAAGGCGACCGCATCAGACATCGTATATTCTTTCGGATTGATGACGCAGAGACGCCGTCCAAGCCGGTGAATGTGTATACGGTCGGCTACCTCGAAGACATGCGGCATGTTGTGCGATATCAATACGATGGGGAGACCGCGAGAGCGCACATCCAGGATCAGCTCCAGCACGCGGCGGCTTTCCTTGACACCAAGGGCGGCAGTCGGCTCGTCGAGAATGACGACTTTGGAGCCGAAGGCTGCAGCGCGCGCAACGGCAACGCCTTGACGCTGGCCACCGGAGAGCGTTTCCACTGCCTGATTGATATTCTGGATCGTCATCAGGCCAAGCTCGGACAGCTTGTTACGCGCAAACTTCTCCATGGCTGCATGATCGAGCTTGCGAAGAACAGAACCCATAAACCCGGGCTTACGGATTTCACGTCCGAGGAACATATTGTCTGTAATCGATAGTGCCGGCGACAGAGCAAGGTTCTGATAAACGGTTTCGATACCGGCATCCCGGGCTTCCAGCGGAGTCTTGAAGTTGACGGGCTTTCCTTCAAGCCTTATCTCGCCCTCATCCGGGCGGATAGCGCCAGACAGTGCCTTGATCAGGGAAGATTTTCCTGCGCCATTATCGCCGATCACCGCCAGAATTTCACCCGGATAGAGATCGAAATCAGCATTATCAAGGGCCGTCACTCGGCCATAGCGTTTGACGAGATTATGAGCAGAAAGAATAGGTTGCTTGTGTGTTTCCTGGGCCATCAGACGGCTGCCTTTCTGATCCACTGATCGATTGCCACGGCGGCTATGATGAGCCAGCCTGTGAGCATGACTTTCCATTGCGGGTCTGCGCCGAGCATGTTTAGACCCATCGAGACCACACCGACGAGCATGGCGCCGAACAGCGTTCCCAAAATGGACCCGCGTCCGCCGAACAGCGAGATACCGCCGATAACGGTCGCCGTGATGGCCTGAAGGTTGTAATCCGTCACAGCGGCGGATGGAGAAATCGAGCCGTTACGGCCAATTGCAACCCACGCGGCAAAAGCCGCGATGACCCCTGCGAGTGTGTATACACTGAGAAGAACCTTGCGCGTCTGGATACCTGAGAGCTTTGCGGCTTCGGGATCGTCACCCACAGCATAGACATGGCGTCCCCATGCCGTGTGGTTCATTACATACCAGAGGATACCAACCAGCACGACCATCGCAATAACGCCAAGAGTGAGGATGGCAGTACCAATGCGAAAATTGGTGGCGAAGAGATGCAGCAAGGGCGCATTCTGCGCGACATCCGCATCGCGAATGGTTTCATTGGCGGAATATATGAAGTTCGTCGCCATAACGATGTTCCAGGAACCAAGCGTCACGATGAACGGCGGAAGCTTCACAACAGCAACGAGGAAGCCGTTGAACAGCCCGCAAATACCGCCAACCACGAAACCGGCCAGGATAGCGATGCCGGTCGGCATGCCGTAAGTTACAGCCACATTTCCCATAACAACCGACGATATCACCATCACCACGCCAATCGACAGGTCGATACCAGCAGTCAGAATAATTAGCGTTTGCGCAGAGCCGAGGATACCAACGACTGCGATCTGCTGAAGGATCAACGTCAGTGTGTAGGATGAGAAGAAGCGCCCGCCAATGGTCATGCCGAAAATCGCGACCGACATGATCAACACAATCAGCGGGACGGCAGCAGGTGTCGAATGTAAAAAATGCTGCGCGCGCTTGAGAACTGAAACGTTCTGCTGATCGAACGAGGCGACATTCTTGTCGCTCCCGTCGAGCGCGCGCTCGAATTCCTGTATTCCGCTCATGTTTCCTCCTCCCGCTTCCGCGCCTCGGCAAAGAAGCTCGGCGCAAATACTTAGCCGGATTATTTTATGCGAAAGTCTCTGATCAAAACGGCCGGGATACCTCCCGGCCGAACGAATGTTACAGGGCAGGGCTGATCAGCCCCAGCACTTCGCCAAACCTTCTTTGACGCTGATCGACGGCACACCCTCAACAGGCTTGTCGGTGACGAGAGAAACACCGGTATCGAAGAAGGACTTGCCTTCAGTCGGCTTTGGCTTTTCACCCGTATCGGCAAACTTCTTGATCGCTTCTACGCCGAGGGATGCCATCATCAGCGGATACTGCTGAGAAGTGGCGCCGATGACCCCTTCCTGAACGGATTTCACACCTGGGCAACCGCCATCAACCGAAACGATCAGAACGTTCTTTTCCATGCCGACGGCCTTGAGAGCCTGGTAGGCGCCGACGGCTGCGGGTTCGTTGATGGTGTGAATGACGTTGATGCCGGGATCCTTCTGAAGAAGGTTCTCCATTGCCTTTCGTCCGCCCTCTTCGTTGCCATTCGTTACGTCATGGCCAACGATGCGCGGATCATCCTCGTCGCCGATTTTATTCGGATCCTTGGGGTCGATACCGAAACCGATCATGAAGCCTTGGTCGCGCAGGACGTCGACGGTCGGCTGGTCAGGCGTCAGGTCAAGAAACCCTGCTTTGGCTTCTTTTGCCTTATCGCCCATGGTGCCCTTTGCCCATTGGCCGATCAGTTTACCCGCCAGAAGATTGTCGGTTGCGAATGTCGCATCCGCGGAATCGATCGGATCTAGCGGCGTATCGAGAGCGATCACAAGTAGACCGGCATCGCGGGCTTTCTTGACGGTCGGAACGATGCCTTTTGTGTCGGAAGCGGTGATCAAAATACCCTTTGCACCATCTGCAATACAAGATTCGATTGCAGCCACCTGGCTCTCGGAATCGCCGTCTACTTTACCAGCGTAAGATTTCAACGTAATGCCCAATTCCTTGGCCTTGGCAGTCGCGCCTTCCTTCATTTTGACGAAGAAGGGGTTCGTATCTGTTTTTGTGATGAGGCAGACCGATGTATCGGCGGCCGATGCGACGGATGCGAAAGAAACGCCAAGCGCAAGCGCGCCAAGAAAGGCGGTAACAGTGCTCTTCATGTAATCCTCCCAATGATGAGCCGAGCTGCTTCGTTTAAAGCTTTTCCTGCGGTCCCTCTCCTCCAAGATCGGGATCCACTGTCCCAATGGAACCATCAAATGAAAAAACTGTCAATAAATAAATCCGATTGAATTATTAATTCCATATGTCATCTTTCATTTCACTCGACTGGTCCGGAGTACGGTAAGAGGAGGCCGTTATTCCAAATTTTGACTTGTCGCAGATAGTCCGGGCACTTATGCACGCACTTGCCGGGGAGGAATGCGAATGACACGCTCAGCGGAGCCTGCACAGCAAGGAGTAGCGAGCACATCGGATTTGAGTGGCGGCGCTAATCAGATAGGCGTCCGCGCCTATAATGAGCGACTGGTCCTGTCACTTGTGCGTCGGCACAGCGGCCTATCAAAAGCCGAGATCGCTCGACGAAGCGGCCTTTCCGCACAGACCGTATCGGTCATCATGCGCTCGCTGGAGAACGACGGTCTTCTCATTCGCGGTGAACTTCTGCGCGGCAAGGTTGGCCAACCTTCGACCCCCATGCGGCTCAACCCGGATGCAGTGTTCTCATTCGGCGTAAAAATCGGTCGACGAAGCGTCGATCTCGTTTTGATGGACTTCGTCGGCCGCATTCGTTTAAAAATGCGCAATACTTACCCCTATCCGTTGCCTGAATGGATTTTGCCTTTTGTTGTGAAGGGGATTGCAGAGCTTAAATCGCAATTGCCCGAAAACCATTCGCAGAAGATTGCAGGGGTCGGTATTGCCGCACCTTTTGAACTGTGGAGCTGGGCTGAGGAAGTTGGAGCGCCCCAAAACGAAATGGACCGCTGGCGCGGCGTCGATCTTCGCTCTGCCATTGCTGAAGAGGTCGATTATCCGGTCTTCCTACAGAACGACGCCACGAGTGCCTGTGGCGCTGAACTCGTGTTTGGAGCAGGCCAGAACTATCCAGATTTTCTCTATGTATTCATCGGCTCTTTTATCGGGGGCGGGATCGTTTTGAACTCCGCCTTATTTTCGGGCAGAACCGGAACGGCAGGGGCTATAGGCCCGCTTCCGGTACAGGGCCGGGATGGGTCGACGGTCCAGTTGCTAAAGATTGCATCGATTTTCGTCTTAGAAGACATGTTGCGGGAGGCCAATATCGATCCGAAGCCGCTATGGTTCTCACCTGACGAGTGGATCGATTTCGGAGAACCCTTGGAGCGCTGGATCCAGAATACCGCCGCAGCACTGGCTCAAGCAGTGGTAGCAGGCGCCTCAATCATCGACTTCTCCTCGGTCATCATCGACGGCGGCTTTCCCGACTGGGTGCGAGCGCGTATTGTAACGGCGACCCGAAGAGCTCTGGATTCCCACGACCTGCAGGGGGTCGCGGTGCCAGAGATCGTCGAAGGAACAGTAGGCAGCCAAGCACGCGCTATCGGAGGCGCAAGCCTACCGTTGTTCTCGCGGTATCTTCTTGATCAGAATGTCTTGTTCAAGGAAGCTGGAAGTTAGAGTATTGCCGAAAAGTTCGATGTGTTTGCGACTAGGCAAAGCACCACATTGAGGCCCGGCTGAGCCACGCTCCGGTGAAGGAGGATTTCGGAGAGAAGATCAGGAAGCTGAAAGCCGAAGTCAGCACTGAAGCCGTCGAGCTGGTCATCAACTCCGCCTTCTATTACATGCGCGAGCATGCCGACCTAACCCCGAGGGCGCGCCGATCATCCCCGGCACGCTCAGCCGGTTCGAGTGCGTCCAGTCGTCGATCTACGACGCGGGCGTTCACTCGATCATTGTCGGA
>NZ_JAAMFB010000053.1 GCF_013322225.1 Agrobacterium larrymoorei | reverse complement strand
TCTGAGCCTTGCGTTGATGGTTATGATGATTTTGCGCATGGTTGCTGCGATTGCGACGATGGGTGGTTTTCCGTTTTCGATGAGGCGTTTGTAGAAAGGGGCAAACTGCCCCTTTCCCTGCGCTGCGCACATTGCTGGCATGAACAGTGCAGTTTTGACTTGAGGTCTTCCGCCGCGCTGCCTTCTGCGACCTTTAGTGTTTCCGCTTTCGCTTGGATGCGGAGCGGTTCCTGCAAGGGCTGCGGCCTGACGGCGATGCAGGGAGCCGAGTTCCGGCATCTGTGCGATAATGCTTGCCGCGCTGATTGTGCCGACACCGCTCACTGTTGTGCAAATCCGGATGCGCCGGGCAAGATTGACGCTTCTAGCTACGAGCGCGTCGATCTGGCTGTCGAGCTTGTCTATCTGCCGCTTGATGGCGGCGAGTATGGCTTTGAACGAAGCAGCCACAGCCTTGGCGCCGGGCGCTCCCGCCCTGTTCTGCTCGGCGACCTTGAATGCCACAAGATCGGCTCTGCGCCGCACCAGCGCCTGCAATTCAACCTCATCGGGATCGGGCGCGTGCCATAACGCCAGTCTTGTCCAGCGCTCATAGCCATAGGCGACCATGTGTGTCGCATCGATGGCGTCGCTTTTGCCCAGGGTTCCAAGCGAACGAATATAGGCTTTGAGCTTCATCACATCGGCACGGTGACAGGCGATGCCCGCCTTGAGGCATGCGTCCAGAAGCATGAGCTCAAAGCCACCGGTCTGCTCGCAGATGACGAAGTCGGGCTGCATCGCCTTGAGCAGCTTCAGGATGCCGCAGCGATCATTGGCGAAGGTGACGACGCGTTTGCCATCACTGGCGACAAGATTGTCCTTGGCGACATCGACACCGAGGCAACGAAGGGGTGGTGTGTGCAAAAAGTCCATGGGTCTGCTATCCTTTGCAGGCTTTGGATTGTTTGCGGGCGTGACAAGCAGCGGCCCAATCAACTCTCCAAGCGGTGAAGCAAAGGCGGCAGGGAACCTTGATGACGTGGGGTGTTGTCCCAATCCTCGGACGGTCGCCTGTCGCCGGGACTGCGGGCTGTGAAGGGCCCGCAGTCCCGCACCGACAATAACCTCAGAACAACAAACAATCCTCGG
>NZ_JAAMFB010000025.1 GCF_013322225.1 Agrobacterium larrymoorei | reverse complement strand
TCAAAGGCCTCACTCCATACGAATTCATTTGTCGGAGCTTGACAAATGAACCGGATCGATTCACCACCGACCCGACCCATCAATTCCCGGGACTAAACACCTAGCTGTGCAGATTTTCCGAGCCACCTTTATCAATGCCTTCGCCGATAAGATCGGCTGATCTATCGCTTACTCCCAGCATGAGATCGATGTCCGGATACTGATCCTGGAAATCCAAAAGCGATGGGATCAAAATTTTATTTGCCAAAACGGATCCGATGTCGACCCGAAGCTTCCCTTTCGGAACACGCCGTGAGCCTGCGACCGTACCGTCCATGTCATCAAGGTCAGCCAGCAGCCGCAACGCACGCTCATGATACGCCACGCCCTCTGTCGTCATCGTAACAGACCGGGTGGTACGCTCAACGAGTTTGGTCCCTAGATGCGTCTCCAAATCTTGCACAAGCTTGCTGACGGATGACCGGGGCAGGTTCAGCGTATCGGCAGCCTTCGCAAAGGAACCGGCTTCGGCGACGCGGACAAAAGTGCGTATAGCGAGTATCTGATCCACGAAAGGCCTGCTGCTAGATAAACATAATAACTTTCTATACCCCGTCTGTAAGCCGGGCTATGCAGGTTCTTGCTAAACGTCGATAAATTTCGGCCCTTTGCGGCGTTAAGGACTTTAATAACAGGCTTCGTTCAGTTTTGGTTTGAGGCATTGAAGGTTCGTAGGCGCTCGAGGCGCGGGAGATATCTCGGTTGTGCTTATACTCGGTGATTGACCTATAGCTCTAGCAGTTAGAAGTGAGCGACTTCAACTGACTGTCATATGACCTCAAGCGTCCGCACATAGTCAGCGCTTTGATGTGCGTGCACGCGAGTATAGCGGATCAATTCATCAAAATGGCGCTGCATCTTGCGGATGGATTCAGAGTTGTTGAGTACGAGATACATGCCTCCCACGAAAATGGCTGCGCGTTGCGATCCAAAGATCGTGTAAGGCACGGAGAAGCGTTCCTTCTCCTGAAATAAAAATAGGCGAAACGACGGATAAAGCTCATTGATAAGGTCGGACATGTAGCGCAGCTGTGCGGCCCTCACCTCCCTATTCAGCCCGCTCCACATCCCATGCCCTTGTGCAAAGGCTTCCAGAGTTTCACAGGGCATGCAGACTTCCATGTCAGTGCCCGGCTGGCGATTGTAGTCGAGCCGGAAGGCCGATTCACTGGCCTGTGCTCCGACACTCTGGTGCGCACTCTCGGCTTCGAATGCAATGATCTGCGGGGTTCGCAGCAGGTCGGGGATGCGTGCTGGGACATATCGTATCTTCGACCCGGCCGCCTCGGCATGCCATTTCATCAGCAGCGTGTCAGTATAGTCCTCGCCGCCTTCTTCAATTTCGAAGCTCGGTCGCAACTCCCCCGTAAGCCCTGGATCATGCGAGATACCTAAAAGCCAATCCAGCGAGACCGCGTGGCGTTCGGCAATGTTGAGAAGCGTTTCCACGCGTGGAAGACGCGCCGAATCACGCGACAAGAGCTGCGAAAGCGCCGATCTGTCGATGCCGATTTCGGCTGCAAACGCCGAATGGCTGTTGCCAGACCGCGTCACCAATTCCAGCAAACGGACGCGGAAGAGTTCCGCCAGCGCACGCTTGTCCATAACTCACCTCAATGTTTACTAAAGTAAACATATTATAGTTTTTGTTATCAAAATCGACAGTTGGTCACCATACTCTCATTGTGCGTATCATGGCTTGATGAAACCCTGACCGGGACGAAGCACCAGGGGACATGATGAGCAAGAATTCACTCAACGAGCAAAACAAAGGATTCCATCGACGCCAACCAAGGGCTCTTCGAATAGAGTGGCCGACGGTCGCTTTGCTAGCCGCGTGCTATGGTCTCTGGGGCGCTGCTGGCTACTTTCTTTATCCGGTATATCCAATCGTTGCGCTTGTGCTGATAGGGATGGCGGTTGCACTGCACTCCTCGCTTCAGCACGAGGTCCTGCACGGACATCCCACGAGAAGCGCGAGGGTCAACGAGGCACTGGTTTTTGCGCCGCTTGGCGTGTTCTATCCTTACCGCAGTTACAAGCGAACGCACCTTCAACACCACGCAGATGAGCGTCTCACAGATCCCTTCGATGATCCTGAAAGCTATTATCGCGCCATGCGTGACTGGGAGACAATGCCGGCGCTCCTCAAGCGGCTGTTCGCATGGAGCAACACGCTGGTTGGGCGTGTGCTGATCGGTCCTCTGCTTATGGTGGTCGGATTTACCACGTCCGAATGGCGCAAGATCCGCAAGGGCGATCGCAAGGTCGCGGTCGCATGGACACTTCACCTTGCCGGGCTCATTCCGACTTTGCTGGCAGTCTCGCAACTGTTCGGGATTCCGGTCTGGTTCTATGTTGGCGTATCAGCCTATCTCGGTGTTTCGATCATCGCCATTCGCTCCTATTGTGAGCACCAGTGGGCGGAGCAGCCGGACGGGCGAACGATCATCGTTGAAAATTCGCTGCTTGCGCCGCTCTTTCTCTACAACAACCTGCACTTTGTGCACCATAAATTGCCCACCGCGGCATGGTACAAGCTTCCATCGCTTTATCACGCCCGGCGCACAGAATGGCAAAGGATGAACGAGGGCTACGTGTTCGCCAACTATTTTGAGGTTTTCCGCGCATTTGCGTTTAAGGCGAAGGAGACTGTGGTGCATCCAGCATGGCGACGGGACGAACCGGTCGTCGCGAACGATATCATTACGAAGGATGAGCGCGATGTTGCGGGATATCAGTCGTCGGCTGGTGCCACGATCCCGGATTTGCTGGCGTGACCTGGGTTGCGGCTCTTCCCATGTATGACTGGCCAGAAGTGCGCTCCGAAGTGGATCGCAGGTGGGATAACATGCGTGCCCGCTTCATCGCGAACGGCATCGATGCACCCCGACATCTCGTTCGTCGAAACGCCGACATGCCTCCCGTTCCGGGCGGCATTTGCAGCGAGGATGGATCGGTCATAGCGCCGGACCCGGCGACACTCGATCCGGATGCTTTTGATCTCGATGTCCTGTGGCGCCACCCGGCTCTTCTCATCTCCGCCACCTGCTGGGGCCCGATGGAGCTTGGATTGCAGGATCATGTTCAGGTCATTGGGCAGAACGGCTATGACGATGTCGCGGGGGGCGCAGGAATTTACTATTCGAGCGCTATCGTTGCCCGAAGGGAGGAAGGCGAAAGCGTCATGGCACCTGAGACTGGCGAACCGGTACTGCCGCTCTCGTCGTTTCAAGGAAAAAAGCTTGCCTTTGCGAGCGTCGCTCGATGTCTGGCCATCTCGCCTTGAAACGCGATCTGGAAACGATGGGCAAAAGCCTGAACATGTTTTCCGCACTGATCGAAACCGGTGCGCATCGCACTTCGGTCATAGCGGTTGCAAAGGGTAGGGCCGACTTCGCCGCAATCGACTGCCGGTCATGGATGCTGGCTGAGCGATACGAGCCTGCGGCAAGAAACCTGCACGTCGTTGGTTGGACGCGGCAGCGTAAGGGTCTGCCGTTTATCCGCGCCAAGAATATCCATCTCGACTTTCACATATAACCGGCGCAACCCTCACACGGATTGAGCTGGAGGCATGGTTTTCGACAGGAGTGCTTTGGTGTTTTCCATGTCTGCCGAAATCGGGCGGTCGTCCGAATAGTGGTCGAGGTGCGAGCGGAGCAGGCTGTAGAGCACGTCCGTGCCCGGCCCTCTGCGCGCGACGGTTTCCAGAAAATCATGGGCCTGTGTGGCGGCCAGCCATTCGATCGCCAGGATGTATTCGGCGTTGTCGATGATGGCGAGAAGCTTGTTGGCCGCAGCGGTCGGATGCGCGAGAAAATCTTCCTGCAGCGCCGAGGTCAGACCTCCATCGGTGGAGGCAGGCGCTGCCAACCGCCGGTTCTCGTTTGCAAGAGCCGCCGCAGTATATTGCGCGATCATGAAGCCGGAATGGCTTCCGGGGTCGGACGCGAGGAAGGGCGGCAGCCCACTCACCAGCGGGTTGACCAGCCGGTCAATCCGACGCTCGCTCATGGCTGCAATTTGCGCGATGGCAATGGCAAGGGCGTCGGCCGCCTGACCGAGCGCGGGCGCCACCGCATGGGCTTCCGACCAGACGAGCGGGTCCTCCGGCGTGCCAGCGACGGCTGGGTTGTCGGTAACCGATGCGAGTTCGCGGTTGACGATAGCGGCACAGGTTTCGAACAGATCGCGTGCGGCACCATGGGCATGGGGTATGGAGCGCAGGCTGAGCGCATCCTGTGTGCGCCGGCCTTTGGCGGCCTCGATCAGTTCGCTACCTTCGAGGCGCGCGCGCAGCGTTGCGCCTACCTTTGCAATACCATCGGACACGCGCAGCGATAGCACAGCCTCATTGAAGGCAGATATCTGGCAACCGGCGGCTTCAAGCGTCATTGCGGCGATGGCATCGGCCCAGTCGAGCAATTGAGCAGCCCGGTCCAGCGCCACGCTCGAAAGTCCGGTGGCGCAGGCGGTGCCATTGACGAGGCTCAGGCCTTCCTTTGCGCCAAGTACGAGCGGTTCAAGGCCGAGTTCGGCGAGTGCGGCGCGCCCGCTAATGGCGCGCCCGCCGATCTGGGCCGACCCTTCCCCAATAAGCACCAGCGCGCTATGCGCATTATGCGTCAGGTAGCCCGCCGATCCGCGAGATGGGACGTTCGGGATGCAGTCGCGTTCAAGAAAGGTTGTCAGATGGTTGACGATCTTGCGGCTCACGCCAGAATATCCATGGGCGAAGTTGGCGATCTGTGCAGCAATAATGGCGCGCACTTCGCGAGGTGGAAGAAGCGGGCCGACGCCGCAGGCGTGGCTCAGGATGATGCCGCGAGAAAGCTTTCCCTGCGCAGCGCGGTCGACCACAGTGTCCGACAACGCGCCGACACCGGTGTTGATGCCATAGGCACGGATACCGCGCTCAACGATACTTTCCACGATCCGTTGGGCTTTTTCGATGCGCTGAAGGGAAGCGTCCGACAGGGTCAATGCCTCTCCCTTGCCGACCTTTGCCACGTCCTGCCAAGTCAGTCTGTCATCGAGCAAAACGGTCATTCGGTTTTCTTGATATTCGTTGGAAGGGAGCGCTCTTTTGGGAAGAGGGTGGCGATTTCCCCAAAGGCAGGATCAGGTGCTGTAGAGGCGATAGCGACTGCCGGGGTAAAGCAGGCGTACCGAGGAGATCACGCCAGCTTCGGACCACGTGCGGCGGCGAACCAGAAGGCAGGGTTCCGTCTTGGAAATGGCGAGTAGTTTGCATTCCCAGGGCTGCGCTGTAACAGCTTCGATATGCTGCTCTGCCCTGACGATCGGTGCAACGGATGTAAGATAGCCGTTCGGCGTGGTTCTGGCGAAGTCCTGCTCGATATATTGCGGGACGATCAAGTGGTTGACGAAACGATCCTCGATCTGCATCGGCACGGAATCTTCCGCATGCACCATGATCGAATGGGACACGGCGCTGCCGATTTCAACCGAAAGTGCCTCTGCCAGTTCGGTATTGCAGCTCTCCATCCGTAGCATGATGACATTTGCCGTATGTATGCCGCCATTACCGGTGATCTCGTCTGCAATATTGGGAACGCTTTGAAACTGCGACGTCCGCTTTTTGCTGGCGACGAACGAACCCTTGCCCTGCACGCGAACGACGAAGCCTTCATCGGCCAGCTCGCGCAACGCGCGGTTGGCGGTCATGCGGCTGACGCCGAGCAGTTCGACCAGTTCGTTTTCCGAAGGAACCCGCTGCCCGACCAACCATTCGCCGGTTTCGACACGGCTTCGAACATAATCCTTGAGCGTGACGTAAAGCGGCTTGTCGGCTGCCTGCTCGTCCTGGCGCTTGTCGACCTGTTTCTCTACCGTTTGCATGAGGCTCCAAAAGGCGAACGACGAAGGTCCGGCATCTGACGCGTCGCGGGCGCGTGTGCGGGTATGGTGCGTGCCATACCCGCAAACAGCAGTCAGTTCAACTTGTGTGTCGTCAGCCACTCTTCGGCAACCACATCGAAGCTGTCGTGATTGGCAAGGCGGCCGTTCATGACGACCAGGTCCTTGGTCGTCAAGGCAGCCGAAACCGCATCCAGCGTCTTGGTAACGGTGTCGTTGACCTTGGCCTTTGCCATAACCGGCACGATGTTCTGTGCCGGGAACAGGTTCTTGACGTCTTCAAGAATGATCAGATCGTTGGCAGCAATCGCCGGGTCTGTCGAGAAGAGGTTAGCCACCTGTACCTGATCATTAAGAAGTGCCGAAAGGGTCAACGGGCCGCCGACATCGAGAGACTTGAACGACTTGAACTCAAGACCATAGAGATCCTTCAGGCCGATGATGCCTTCCTTGCGGGTCTTCCACTCCGGAGGGCCGCCAAGTACCAGTTCGGAGGCGACGGCCTTCAGGTCTGCGATTGTCTTCAGCTTGTACTTCTCGGCCGTCGCGCGCGTGACGGCGACACCGTCTGAATCCTGAGCCTGAGAGGGTGTCAGCATCGTGACGCCTTCGGGCAGGGCGGCTTTGAGAGCCTTCGCAACGTCTTCGGGCGAGTGGGCGGTCGCATTCTTGTCGAGGTAGCTCAAGGTTGCACCGGCATATTCCGGCAGGAGATCGATCGAGCCATCGAGAAGTGCCGGCATATAGACTTCACGGCTGCCGATGCTGAGCTTCGTTTCAGTCTTGATGCCCTTTGCAGCCAGCGCCTTGGCATAGATGGTGGCCAGAAGCTGGCTTTCGGGGAAATCGGCCGAGCCGACGACGATGGTGGACGTATCCGTACGCTGGGCCGGAGCGGCTGCGAGGGGATCGGTCTGGGCAAGCGCCGTGGTGGCGGAAAGCGCGAACAGCGCAAATGCACCGGCGGCCTTTAGTATATTGAATGCCATGCAAGCTACTCCTTTTGTTTCAACGTCTTCAGAATGAAAATGCAGTCTTGGTTGATCGCCCGCTCTATGCCCGGCGGGTTAGCCCTGGTGAGACGGTGAGCCTCGATATGATGCCGATCACCAGATCGACCAGAAGTGCAAGCGCACCGACCAGAACGGCGCCAGCCGCCATCTGGTAGTAATCGTTCTGCGCACGGCCATCGATGATGAGGCGTCCAAGCCCACCAAGCGACACGTAAGCTGCGATGGTTGCCGTGGAGATGATCTGCAGTGTGGCGCTGCGCAACCCGGAGAAAATCAGCGGCAGAGCGCAGGGGAGCTCGACATCGAAGAGGATATCGAGCGGACGCTTGCCCATGCCGCGCGCAGCATCCACCGCTGCCGGATCCACCGCCGCAACGCCCGCATAGGTCGCGCTCATGATGGGCGGAACGGCCAGCAAAACGAGAACGATGATGCTGGGCACGATGAATGCCATGTCTGAGGCAAAGATCGGACCGAAGAGAATGACGAGGAGTACAATGAGACCGAGGCTCGGCAGGGCACGCAGCGCATTCGCAAGGCCAGCGATGACGACCACGCCGCGGCCAGTGTGGCCGACATAGAGACCGATCGGCAAGCCGATCAGGCAGGAGAAGAAGAGGGCAATGCCACTATAGATCAGGTGCTGGATGACAAGCGCAAAGACGCCATCGGTTCCTGTCCAGTGGGCCGGGTCTGAAAACCATGCGATCATCGTTCTGCACCTCCGGGCTTCCATGGTGTCAGGCGTTTCGTGGCAAAGAGCACGATCCCGTCGAGCAAAGCTGCCAGCATCACGCAAAGCACGATACCGGCGATGATCGGCGTCAGAAAGCGCAGTTGAAGCCCTTGCGTGAACAGAAGGCCGAGCTGCGGTGTGCCGACGAGCGCTGCAACGGAGACGATGCTGACATTGGATACCACGGCGACACGCAGGCCCGCGGCAATGACCGGCACCGCAAGCGGAAGCTCAACGAGAAGAAGCCGCGGCACTGTACGATAGCCCATGGCATTCGCAGCCTGAATGACATCGGGCGGCACGGAATCGAGGCCGTCATTGACGGTGCGGATGAGAAGCGCCAGCGCATAAATTGTCAACGCGACGACCACATTGAGCGGATCGAGAATACGCGTACCGAGAACGAGCGGTAAGAGCACGAAGAGGGCAAGAGACGGGAGGGTGTAAAGCAAACCTGCCGCGCCGAGCATTGTGGAGCGGAAGAAACCGGCCCGTTGCGCAATCCAGCCGAGAGGAAGAGCGAGGAGGAGGCCGATAACCACCGGTATCACCGAAAGCCAAAGGTGCCAGAGGAAGAGTTCGGCGATACGGCCGGACTCGCGGTACAGCCAGTCGAACCTCATACCTGCGCTCCCACGCGACCGCTGCGCGCAACCTCGATCGCTGTTGCCACATGAGACAGGGTGACGGTGCCTTCCAATTTGCCAGCCTGGCTAACAATGACGCCGCGGCCTGACGGAGAGCTGAGCGCCGCATCGAGAACATGGCGCAGGCTGCTGCCTTCGACCGCGAGCGTGCCGCTGAGATTGAGGTCGCTGTCTCTCAACGGAGCTCTGACGGTTTCGACATCTGCCCAGCCCAGCGGGCGTTTTTCCGCGTCTGCGACGAGTACCCATCTGTCGGTTGCCATTTGACGAAGGGCCTCCGGTGTGGTGCCGAGCGCAGCTGTCGGCTCCTGACCGAGCGGCACGCCGCCATTGTTGAATTCGGCAAAGCCGAGGATGCGATAACCCCGGTCGCGCCCGATGAAGTCGGCAACGAAGTCATCGGCGGGTCTCGCCAGCAATTCCTGGGGAGTGGCGATCTGCGCCAGCGTGCCGCCGGTGCGCAGAACCGCGACCTGATCTCCGAGTTTCAGGGCTTCGTCGATGTCGTGCGTGACCATGATGATGGTCTTGCCGATTTCGCGCTGGAGGCGGAGGAACTCGTCCTGCAATTGGGCCCGAACAACCGGGTCGACGGCGCTGAAAGGCTCATCCATGAGCATGAATTTCGGATCTGACGCGAGCGCCCGCGCGACGCCGACGCGTTGCTGCTGGCCGCCGGATAGTTGCCATGGATAGCGATCGGCGAAGGCGGATGAGAGACCGACACGCTCGAGGAGATCATGGGCAGTGCGAAGAGCCTTATCCTCGGGCGTTCCGTTCAGTCGCGCCGTTGTGGCGATGTTCTGTACGACGGTGCGGTGCGGGAAGAGACCGGCGTTTTGGATGACGTAGCCGATCTTGCGGCGCAGCAGGGCGACATCCATCCTGTCTGTCGGCTCGCCGTCGAGAAGAATTTTGCCGGAGGATGGCGTGATTAGCCGATTGATCATGCGCAGAGACGTCGTTTTACCGCAGCCTGAAGGACCGACGAAAACTGTGAGTTTGCCGCTTGGGGCGGTCAACGAGAGATTGTCGACAGCCGTTGTCGGTCCCCGATAGTGCTTGCTGACGTGGTCGAACGTTATCATGGCGCAGTTCCCTTTTGTCGACAATCGGACTTGGCCACTGGTCCGATATCTCTTAGTTGTCTATACAAGCACGAAGGTAAGTCGTACGCAAGCGGGAATGCTCAAAGAAATTGCGTGGCGCCGCTATGATGAAATCTTGTGCTGGATTGTTGGCGCATCTGCAGCGAGCGCAGGGCAATCGGCATTAGAGGTTGTTCAGGCAGGCTTGTGGATTACAGCCGGTAAGGCATGCTTTGATTGCAGGGGACGTGCTGGCAATTCCAATAACCAGCAGCAATTGCTTCGCTACGGAAGCGGAGGAGGGAGGAGCAACTCGAGGACTGTAACCAGTGCAAATCATTCGAGGCCAGAAATCTGCTGTTTGCCCGGCTGATGTCTGCGAGGCTCGGTTACAGATCGCGAGCAACGTTACGGTTTACAAATTTGTTGGACAATACCGGTAGTCAGACGCAGTCATGAGCGAGAGTGGCCAAACATCCTCGCAGCAGAACCTCAAGCAGCGGCGCGTGCTCGGGATTTGTTTTTGCATCCCGCGCCGCTCCAGTCTCATCCGTGCAATGGGTTTGCAAGGTCAGACAGTCGCATCCTGTCTGGCGAACTGCTTTGCGTGAAGCTTGACGAACTGGTGCATATTCGTCGGCTCCCTCCCGACGAGCTTTGCAAAATCGTCGGTCAATCGATTGTATCGGCCCTGCTGATGAAGGTCGGCCATCGCAGCCAGATGGCTGACCACGTGTGCAGGCACACCCCGTTCGCGCAATTTGTCGGCCCAGACTGCGATCGGTATGTTCCGGTACCGGATAGTCCGCCCAAGCGCCTCGGAGAATGTCTTCGCGTAATTTTCCAAACTAGTGGCAACCGGGCCTGTCAGATTGTAAACCCGACCGATTTCCGGGGCTGGATCGGCCAGTATAGTCGAAACGGCATCAGCCACGTCGAGGGAAGAAACTGGTGAGGTGATGCTATCGCCGAGTGGCAGGATCAACTCATCCCTGTCCCGCACCCCGGCAGCGGCGAAGAACAGGAAAAACCCTTCCATGAACACCGTTGGCCGAACCGTGATCACCGGCAGGCCAGACCATTCCAAGGCCTGTTCCGCCAGCCAGTGCAGCTTATGCTGTGGGCTTTCGGTCGTTTCACTTATACTCATTTGCGAAACAGTCATCTGGGACATATTCACAAACAGATCAACGCCGTGATGGCGAGCGATAGCAGCGGTGTTGACGGTTGCTTCGAGGTAGGACGAAGACACGGACATGCCAAAGTAGATTTGGGACACACCCTCCATGGCGCGATGCATGGAGGAAAGGTCCGTCAGGTCAGCGATTACAATTTCAGCGCCGAGATCACGCAACACGGCTGAGCGGTCATCCTCCCGACGCACCAGAGCGCGGACGTGAAATCCCTCGGCCAATAGATTTGTCGTAACATTACGGCCGATCGCTCCAACGGCGCCCGCTGCGCCTGTCACCAAGATCGGGCGACGTTTATCTCTGCTCATGCGTTCCTCATTGCGTTTGTCACAAACCGATCCTGCTCGCCAAACCAATCACAACGTTGGTGTCCGCATAAGGATCGCCCACGAACAGAAGCTCGTTGTGCCTGATGGGTTTTATCCTCGTGGTAGAATGCACGAGATCCCGCCGTTCTTAGATGTTGGTCGAAATCAATATAGAACTTAAAGGGCGAGCGCAATCTAAAAAGCGTATTCTCTAATCCGGGCTAGATGAACAAGGGCAGGTTGGGTGATTTATTGCCCGAATAGTTCAGTCGATGCATATCCTTGTTGATCCCATCTGCAATCTCCCAAGAGACGTTCAGGCTCGGGCAGCGTGACATTCTGACTTTGTAGATACAAGCCGAGGCTGCTGAACAGCGCTTATGAAGCAAAACCACACAGTTCGGGGGATGACGAGCGAAAACCCCGATTTGCTGGGCTCACTGACCGGCCTCATCACTTCGTTGATCATCGCGATGAATAGGATCGATCCAATACACGGTTTCCGGCTTCTCGACCGGGTCGATGTTTGCGATGTTTACGACGACTGCCTCGTTGTCGGATCGGACAAGTACGCATTCCAGGACATTATCAGGATCGGCGTTGATTTCCTGGTGTGGCACATATGGAGGAACGAAAATAAAGTCGCCAGGCCCCGCCTCGGCGACAAATTCGAGCCGGTCTCCCCATCTCATCCGCGCTTTGCCTCTGATGACGAAAATAACGCTTTCCAGAGCACCGTGGTGATGGACGCCTGTTTTCGCGTCGGGCTCAATCGCAACTGTGCCAGCCCAGATTTTCTGGGCGCCGACGCGGGCGTGATTGACTGCTGCCTGTCTGAACATACCCGGCGTCTGCGCTGTATTTGGATCGAGTTGATCCCCTTTGATGACCCTTATACCGTCGTGTTTCCAACGCGGCTCTTCGGCGATCGAGTGGGCATGAGAGTGAGGTGAAGCGGATTTGTCGTCTTCGCTGCTTGTTGTCATCTTATGCGTCCTTATTGATATTTGGAAAGGTAGGGCCAGTTCGACCTCATGCCGCGGCGGACAGAAGTTGGCGGGTGTACGCGTGTTCAGGATGATCAAGTACTTTTGCGGCGACACCTCTTTCTACGAATTCACCTCGATACATGACCGCGATGTGATCGGCGAGATATTCGACCACAGCTAGGTCGTGGGTAATAAAAAGAAGGGATAGCCGACGTTCCGCCTGTAGGTCCACCAGGAGGTTCAGGATCTGCGCCTGCACGGAAACGTCGAGCGCTGAGACGGCTTCATCACAAATAAGCAATTTGGGCGACCCTGCTAGTGCCCTTGCAATGCCTACGCGTTGTCTTTGACCGCCTGACAAATCGCGTGCACGCCGGTCAAGCACATCCGAAGGCAAGCTGACGAGATCCAGCAACTCCCTGATCGAAATCTCCGGGGTGCCGCGTGCAAGCAGTTTAATTGGCTCCCTCAATATCTGCTCTACGGTGAAGCGCGGATCAAATGCCGAACTGCTATCTTGGAAAACCATTCCAATCTTGCGCCGCTGTTCGATGGTTCTAGCAGGAGCGGAAGGCGCGAGATGTTCCCCCTCTAATGCGATTGACCCGGTTTGAGGGGCAACCATGCCAACCACGCTACGAGCGAGCGTCGATTTCCCCGATCCAGACTCTCCCACAATGGGACCGTTGCATAACCACGTGAGCCACACAGCCACCTGACATGCATGCGCCTTACCCCGCCGCCCTTTCTCTTGAGGGGCGGTTCTTGGTTCATGTCGGCTGGTTGATGGGTGATGTGGCTGACTGCGGACACAGTTCTCCCCTCGGCTCACGTGCTCAGCGTCACCCAGCG
>NZ_JAAMFB010000004.1 GCF_013322225.1 Agrobacterium larrymoorei | reverse complement strand
ACTTCAACGCGCTGACGCCAATGATGGTGGCGGCATAATCGAGGCGGAAATCCACTTAGCGAAACGCCCGAAACTGTTCAAACAAACTGAGCCACCTCTGAAAAAAGCCAATCCGAACCTCCAGATACTTAGCTGCCACGATGAATGGCTGCTGCCGACCATGTTCGACGTAGACGGTCTGCTGGTGGGATACGGCAATATCGCGCCGGAACTTCTGATCGATCTCATCGAGGCAGGCAAGGCGCAAGACTATCCAAAAGCGCGCAAAATTTTCGAGCAACTACTTCCCGTTACGCGGTCCGTCTATCATCGTGGCTCGCATATGGAAGGCACGGTTGCGCTTAAGCTCGGCCTCGTTCACCGAGGTGTTCTCGATCACGCCACTATCCGCGAGCCGCTTAAGGACCTCGGCACGAAGGCTGAGCAGGAAATCTTTGCTGCATTCGATGCTGCCGGCATAGGCAGGGCAGAGCTTCTGCAAGCTGCCGAATAACGACGCGCCTGCATCAAGCTTAATGTGCCGCTTGCAAACCGTCCCGTTTTTCGGGGCGGTCACCGTCCGGACTTCGCAGCGACCCCTCATACATTCAAATATTGAAATTTTCGTGGGCCGCCAGCCGGACGCGGCTTTGAGCCGCAGCTTCGTCTGCCGTTAAAAACGACGAGGATTGGCAGCCGGACAGTAACTTAATTAAATAACGCAACCGGTCGGGAGATGGAGTGCCGGGGTGCGAGAGGAGGAACGATGAATTACATGCAATCCGTGCCCGATGGGGCTGACAGGATCGTCGACCCGCAAGCCGACATTAGTGCGCGTCTTGAGCGCTTGCCGGTGACAAGGGAAGTGTTCTGGGCAAGAAACATCGTCGGCGCAGCGACTTTCTTCGATGGATATACCGTTATTGCTATCGCCTACGCCATGCCTGTTCTTGTCAAGGAATGGAGCCTTACACCCGCGCAAACCGGCATGATCTTGTCCATGGGTTATCTAGGACAACTAATCGGCGCAGTTCTATTCGGCTGGCTGGCAGAAAAGGTCGGGCGTCTGAAGGTCCTTCTTTTTACAATCCTGCTGTTTGTCAGCATGGACGTCGCTTGCCTTTTTGCGGCTGGGGCGGTTTCCATGATGCTGTTTCGCTTCGTTCAGGGGATTGGCACCGGGGGTGAAGTACCGGTCGCCAGTGCCTACATCAACGAGATGATAGGCTCCAAAGGCCGCGGTCGTTTCTTTCTCCTGTATGAGGTCATGTTTCTGCTGGGTCTGGTTGGTGCCGGTTTGATCGGCTATTTCATGGTGCCGACTTATGGGTGGAAAGCCATGTTCATTGTGGGTCTTATCCCCGCCGCACTCATGATTCCACTTCGCTGGTTCCTTAAGGAATCTCCACGCTGGCTGGCGGCAAACGGTCGATACGAGGAGGCGGATGCTATCGTCACGAGTATGGAGCAGAGCGCTCGTGCTTCTGGTAAGCAGCTTCCTGAACCGAAAATCACTGCACGTCCTGTTCAAAGAAAATCTGACTGGCGCGAACTTTTCCAAGGCATCTATCTGAAGCGGACGCTTTCTATCTGGGCCATGTGGTTCTGCGCTTACATGGTGGCGAACGGTACCATAACCTGGCTGCCGACACTCTACCGACAGACATTCAACCTGCCGCTGGAAACCAGCATCCTCTATGGCTTCTTCACGTCCGCTGCGGGCGTGGTTGCCGCGGTGATCTGCGCGTTGTTGATCGATAAGGTCGGCAGGAAACGGTGGTACACAGGAGCGTTGCTTCTGGCACCAGTTCCCCTCATACTTTTGACGTGGCTTGGCGCGACCTCTGCTACGCAAGTGCTGGTTCTCGGAGGTCTCGCCTACGCCATCCTCCAGACCGTAACATTCTCGCTATACCTCTATTCTGCCGAAATCTATCCCACGCGTCTTCGTGCTGTGGGTACTGGAACCGGCAGCGCTTGGCTTCGCCTCGGCTCATCAGCTGGTCCGATCCTTGTCGGCACTGTAATGTCCAGCTTCGGCATTCAGTATGTCTTTGCAATCTTCGCGGTTATCACCTTGATCGGGGCGGTCGTGACGATGTTGTTCGCCGTCGAAACAAAAGGCAGATCTCTCGAAGAACTGTCTCCTTAAAGCCAGCAGCAGCATATATCGCCGTCCGGCCCGTCAACCTGCGGCTGGGCGGCATCCAATTTCAGGATCACATACCAAATCAATCTAAAATAGAAGATCAACGCTGTTTCATAAGCTTCGCGCAAGCCAAATATTAAAGAAATCGTTAATGTAGAATTCTCTAATTAACTTTTCGTTAACCACATTTCGTCAATTGTTCTCAATGAGGAATTGATTCGAGATCATGGGGAATTCCTCGACCGAAGGAAAAAAGACTTTTGTTCCGCACCGGCTATGTCGACAACCGCGTGGAGCAGCAAACCGGGCAAAGACGAAGTGAGCAGGAAGATGAGCGGATTACGATCGAATTCCCAGCGGCCTAACGATAGATCGTCTTTGGATGCACTGAACCGCACCATCGAAGGCCTGGAAGCCCGTATCGAGGATTTGCTCGGCGGAAAACCGTCCCGTGCACAGCCGCAGGAGCGCCCGCCCGAACACCATAGCGAACCCCTGCTTCCGCAAAAGCGCCATTCCAGAGACGCCGACTCCCTGCGCTTTGACCCGATCGACGAAATTCGCAAGCGCCAGCAGGCGCTGGACGAACGCTGGGAGCGCGAGCAGGTTGAGCCCGCCCGGTCCTACCGCACCTCAGCGCGCGAAGACGAGCGTCGTTACGAGGAGCGCGATTATCGCTCCTCCACCGCCATTCCCTCTCCGCGCACGCGCGTCGCATCCTCGCTGGAGCGCCAGCGTCCGGCGCCTTCAGCCGCCCCGGCGCAGAGCGATACCGCACTGCGTGAGGTCGCCGAGGCGCTGGTCAACATGCGACAGGAACTGAAGCACGAAATCTCCGAAGGCGTCGCCCGCGAAATGCAAGGCCTGCGCGCTGAACTTCGCAACATCCGTTCCTTTGCGGAAAATCAGGATTTCGCCGAAGACATTCGCGAAGATGTCGCCCGCCTGGCAAGCAGCATCGAGCGGCTTGGCAAATCCTCCTCCCCCGGTTCCGATGGCCTGCGCGTCGAATTCGAGCAACTGCGCGCCCTTGTGGACCAGATGGCCCGCGAAGACAGCGTCCACCGCATCGAAAGCCGCTGGGAAAGCGTGGAAGACACCCTTCGCGGTTTCGACACTGCGCCCTTGCAGGAAGAAATCGTTGCGCTGGCCTATCGCCTGGACGATATCAAGAGCCAGCTCGGCACCATGAGCAACAGCCCTGCGGTGCGGGCGCTGGAAGAAAAGCTCATCACCATTGCCGGTTTCGTAGAGCAGCTCGGCCGTCACATTCAGCCGAACGACCGAATTCTAAGCGAACATTTTTCCGGCCTCGACGAGCGTCTGGACGAAATCACTCGCGCCATCGCTGCCGCGGGTAACCGCCCGCAGTCCACGGACAATGTTCTGGCGGAGCGACTGGAGAACCGCCTGAACGGCTTGTCTCGTCAGCTGGATGCTTTGAAAGATGCGACCCAGGCGCATGACAAGCCGTCAGAAGCTCTGACGACACGCCTTGATGCGCTGGCAAATCGCATCGAGGAACTGTCTTCCGAGCGCAGCGTTTCGAAGCTCGGAGAGCGGCTCGATCAACTTTCCCTGCTGCTTGAAAAATCGCAGCGGTCGTCCAGCAACCCCGAACTCAACGCCTTTTTGACTGATATTTCCAAGAAGATCGACCAGCTTGGCGCTGGCGCCGTCAATGAGAAGCTCGCCGAGCGTCTGGAAAAGATCGCGCGGCGCATCGAAGATATCGAAGCACGCCCGGCGCCGACCAAATCGGCATCCTACGATTCCGCGTTCCTTCGTCTGGAAGAACGTCTCGGCAAGATCGCTGCGAAGCTCGATGAGACGACGCGGGCGGGCCAGACCGATACCGGTTCGCTGGCAGGCCTTGAAACGCAGATCGCCAATCTTTCGTTGATCCTCAACGAAAAAGGCCAGCACGACACTATCGGCATGCCACCCGAGCTCGACCAGCGCATGGCCGCCATCGAGGATTACATGTCGTCCAACGATGAGTATATTATCGAGGCGGCACGTCAGGCGGCGGAAGCCGTTCTCGAAGCGCATATGCGCAACAATCTCTCGCAGACCAGCAGCGCCGCAGACACCGCCGTTCTCGTTGGTCTCGCAGACGATCTGCGCAAGCTGGAGGGGCTGAGCCGCAACACCGAAGAGCGCACGCACCGCACCTTCGAAGCGCTACACGAAACGCTGGTCCAGATCGCCGGTCGGCTGGATGCGCTGGACAATCGCAACGCGCCCACCCGTCACGAGGAGGAAGCCGCGCCGGCAAACCATGCGCGCATGCCCGCGGCGTCTTACCCGGACGAAGGCCTGATCTCGCAGGAAACGTTGTTCGCGTCCCAAGCGGAACTGCCTCGCACCGGTGCAGACGATGTTGCCGTCGACACCATCGTACCACCCGCTGCGGCGACGCCTGCCAAGGCAGAAAAGCGCAGCCTTCTTTCAAGCCTGACACGCCGTTTCAAATCGAGCGCAGCGAGGGCTGACGAGGCTCCGGTTGTCGAAGCAGCGCGCGCGCAAGTCAGCCCTGCCCCCGCGCTCGATCCGGTGGATGTTCTGTCCGCCGATGACGACAACGAACTGCTGGAGCCCGGCTCCGGTGCGCCGGATGTTAAAAAGATACTTGAGCGCGTGCGCGCCAGCCAGAATGCAGCCGCCCGGGCCGGTAGCCCAGAGGGTGACAGCCGTGCCGATTTCATCGCCGCTGCTCGCCGCGCCGCGCAGGCTGCCGCGCAGGAAACTCTCCCTGAAAAGGCATCCGGCGCACGCGCTTCCAAAGAAGCAAGTGCTGTAATCGGTGGCTCGGCGCTGGCGCGCTATCGTCGACCGCTGCTGCTCGGCATCGGCGCCATTCTTCTGGCGATGATGGCCATGCCG
Organism: Agrobacterium larrymoorei; assembly: GCF_013322225.1. Lineage (GTDB taxonomy): Bacteria > Pseudomonadota > Alphaproteobacteria > Rhizobiales > Rhizobiaceae > Agrobacterium > Agrobacterium larrymoorei_A. The sequence goes on along the minus strand of NZ_JAAMFB010000004.1, from coordinate 8,261 downwards.
ATGGTCAAGAACTATATCGGCTCAGAGCCTTCGCAGATCGCACCCGCCGCAAGCACCGCGACGCCGCCCTCCGTCGAACCCACGGCGACACCTGCGGCAAGCGAGGCATCCGCGCTGACACCTGCCGTCACCATTCCTTCCGAAGTCGCAATCGATGAACGGGAACAGGCAGCGGCAGATCGAATGCAGGCGGATGCAGACAGGAACCAGCACCTGATCGACACCCGCCCCATTGGCGGCGCACCCTTGCCGGAAGAGGCCCCTGCCGTTCAGGTACCGGCACCATCGCACGGTTCGGACGTTGCCGAACCGCTGCAGCCGACCACCATCGAGGCGGAAATCCGCCAGGCGGAGGCCGATCAACCCGTTCAGCCAGCACCGGTTCAACCCGTTGCCGAAGCCCCGGCGGAAAATCTCGTCGTTCCAGCATCCATAACCCCGGCGTCGCTTGCGCAGGCCGCTGCAAAGGGGGACCGTTTGGCCCTGTTTGAAATCGGCGTGCGCTACACGGATGGCGTCGGCGTTGCAGCCGACCGTGCGGAAGCGGCCAAATGGTACAAGCTCTCGGCGGATCGCGGCCTTGCCGTTGCCCAGTATCGTCTCGGCAACATGTACGAAAAGGCAAACGGCGTGGAGCGCAACTTGCCGGAAGCCAAGCGCTATTACGAAATGGCTGCCCGTCAGGGCAATGCGGGCGCGATGCACAATCTCGCCGTCCTGCTGACGTCCGATGCCGCCGGTCAGCCTGATTTCAAGGCTGCTGCCGACTGGTTCATCCAGGCGTCGGACCTCGGTGTGCGCGACAGCCAGTTCAATCTCGCAATTCTGTATGCGCGCGGCAGCGGGGTTCAGCAGAGCCTTGAAGAATCCTACAAGTGGTTCGCCATCGCCGCCCGCGATGGTGACACCGATGCGGAGCAAAAGCGTGAAGACGTCGCAAAGGCCATGAAGCCGGAGCAACTGGCAAGCGCCAAGGCGAAGGTGGAGGCCTGGAAGGTCAAGCCGCTGAACGAGGATGCCAATTCCGTCAACCCACCTGCGGAGTGGACCGGCGGCCAGGGCGTGACGACGGCTTCCGTGGACATGCAGAAGGCGATCCGCAATATTCAGGCCATTCTCAACAACAATGGCTTCAAGGCTGGCACGCCGGATGGAAAGCTCGGCCGCAACACGGTGGCGGCCATCAAGGAATTCCAGAAATCCGTCGGTCAGGCACCCGATGGACGGATCACCGACGAGCTGGTGACGGCGCTTCTCGCACGCAACAAATAAGCCATTTTCGGAGAAATAAACGATGGGCCGTGGTGGAAATCGCCGCGGCCCATTCTTCTTTTCAAATTATCAACGTATTTGGCTTTGAATAATTGACAGCCATGCCCACCACGGGCATGACCAATGAATACCAGTGGCGTTAGACGCCCCTGCCATCACATGGAAATACCGACCCTTCAAAGCCCGCTGACGGTGGCTTTGCCTTTTTGCACGAAGCGATACCCGAGGTCCGATTGTGACTGTCTATCTGCCCATCGCAGAACTATCGGTGAATATCTTCATCATTCTCGGCATGGGCGCGGCTGTGGGATTTCTATCCGGCATGTTCGGTGTGGGTGGAGGCTTCCTCATCACCCCGCTTCTGATCTTCTACAACATCCCTCCCGCTGTCGCCGTGGCCACGGGCGCAAATCAGGTCGTAGCCTCGTCCGTTTCGGGCTCCATCACCCATTTCAGGCGCGGAACGCTGGATGTGAAACTGGGGACGATGCTTTTGCTGGGCGGTCTTGCCGGAGCAACGCTCGGCATATGGCTATTTACCCTGTTGCGCAGCATCGGCCAGCTCGATCTCATCATCTCGCTGCTCTACGTCATTCTGCTGACCACGGTCGGCGCACTGATGCTGAAGGAAAGCGTTTCAGCCATTCGCCGTTCGGCGCGCAATGAAACGGTTACACTCCGTCGTCCCGGTCACCACAACTGGGTACACCGCCTGCCGCTGAAGATGCGGTTCAAGAAATCGAAACTCTATCTCAGCGTCATTCCCATCATCGTACTAGGCTTCGGCATCGGCGTACTTACCTCGGTCATGGGTGTGGGTGGTGGCTTCATCATGGTCCCGGCCATGATCTATCTGCTGCGCGTACCCACCAATGTCGTGGTCGGAACCTCGCTGTTCCAGATCATCTTCGTCACGGCCTATACGACTGTGGTACAGGCGGCGACGAACTTCACAGTCGATGTCGTACTGGCCTTCATCCTCATGCTGGCTGGTGTCGTCGGTGCGCAATATGGTGTACGTGTGGGCCAGAAGCTTCGTGGCGAACAATTGCGTGCGCTGCTGGCTCTGCTGGTTCTGGCGGTCGGCATACGTCTGGCCATCGGTCTGGTTGTTCACCCTGACGACCTGTTCTCCGTTGCGGTCGGAGGTTTGGGATATTGATCCGTACCGCCCTCCTCGCATCTCTGCTTGCTTTTTGCGCTGGCTCGGCAATCGCACAGACGCCGCCGCTCGCCATTTCCCCCGACGCAACCGGACAGGCCCGAACGCTACAGGAAAATATCGAGATCGGCGCATCGACGTCGGAAATCTCCATCGCATCGGATTTTCGCGGCGCCGACTTCACCATGTTCGGCGCGCTCAACAATGCGGACCAACTGCTGCTCGCCATCGGGCAGTACGACATCGTCGTGACGCTGGAAGGCCCGAACGAATATTCGACCGTGCGCAAGAAAAGCCGCGTTGCTGGCATCTGGATCAACACAAGCGCCATCACCTTCGCGCCGCTACCAGAATCCTATTCCATGGCCAGCACGCGCAACATCAACGACATCGCCTCTGCCGGAACGCTGAAAGCCATGGGGCTGGGTGTCGAACATCTTACGCTTAACAGCGCTGTCTTTTCCGGCGTGCCGGATAATGTCTATGATTTTCAGGAAGCCTATCGACGGCTAAAACTATCCAGCGGCATCTACCGAAACGACACGACCGGCGTGCGGCTCGAACGCACCGGCCTGTTCTGGGCCACGCTGCGTCTGCCCGCCAACGTACCGAACGGCGTCCACACCGCCCGCGCTTACCTGTTCAAAAGCGGGATGCCGATTGCCCAGCGAGAACTGAAACTGCGTGTAGTGAAGACCGGCATGGAACAAGCCATCACCGATGCTGCCCACCAGACACCCTTGGTCTACGGCCTGATATGCGTGCTTCTGGCGGTCGTGACGGGTTGGGGCGCAAGTATTCTGTTCAGGCGCGACTGAAAGGCGTCACAAAGCGTTCATCAAGCGATCCTATTCATCTGGCAAGGTTTTCCAAGCAAGGTTTGAGCTATGCCTTTCCGGATATTATTCTCCACGTTGATACTTGTCCTTGTCTCCCTCATCCCCGTAAAGGCCGATGAATTGGTAAGCGATAAGTACATCGCCGTCATGCGTCATGGCGTGCGCCCGCAGACGAGCAGCAAGGAGCTCGAAAAGATGTCTGCGAAGGCATGGCCCGTCTGGGGAACAAAAGACGGTCAACTGACCCCGCATGGTGCCGACGCCGCCGCGCAGCTGGCAAAGTGGGAGCACGACATGCTCGCCGCCAAAGGCCTTGTCCCCGCGACCGGTTGCCCGGCTACAGGAGACGTTTTCGGCTGGGGCAACAGCACGGTTCAACGCACTATCGATACCGGCAAGGTCATTCTTGACAGCATGTTCAAAGGCTGCGGCCTGACCCTCGGCTCTTTCCATGGCGAAGGTCCAGATCCGCTATACGACGCTACGGATGCCGGACTTGGTTCGATTGATGTCGATAAAGCCCGATCCGCAATTTTTGAAGCGGCGGGCGGCAGTTTCGACGCGTTGCAGAAAAAGGCAGCGCCGCTGATGAAGGAGCTGGATGCAATCCTGGGCTGCGAGGTGGCAGATAGCCCATGCTCCATGCAGCATCGCCCCTGGACGATCGAAGCAAAACAGGACGAACAGAAAAAAACGACGAGCGTTTCCGTCAAGGGACCACTGTCGGAAGCCGGGACCGTTGTGCAGGTCTTTCTCCTGCAATATGCGAACGGCTTGCCCGCCGATCAGGTTGCGTTCGGCAAGGCTTCCACCGCCCAAGACATCATCCGCCTGTCGGAACTTCGGCAAATCAAATATGATGTCGGCAACCGTGTACCCTATCTGGCGCAACGCGATGCGTCCAATTTCCTGAACCAAATTCTGCTCGCCCTTGACAAGACGCCAGCCGAAGGCGGGCCGCCCAACGCAAAATTCCTGCTTTTCATGGGTAGTGATACGCAGCAGGCTGAGATTGCAACGCTTCTGGGTATTCACTGGAAAATTCCGCCCTACCTGGACGATGAAACCCCACCAACCGGCGCGCTGACCTTCGAACGCCTTCATGACACGGCAGGCGGGAGCTACGTGCGAATAGGCTTTATTGCGCCATCGCTCGATCAAATCAGAAATGCCTCCGTGATCGATGACGGCACCCCACCGCTTCAGGCAGCAGTGGCGATGCCCGGTTGCGAAGCCGAGGCGAAGGAAGGTGCCTGCCCGCTTGATCTTTTCCTCACTCTGGCGAATGCAAAGCTCGACAAAAGCGCGGTAGCGCCAAATCTGTACCAGTGACGCGCGGCCTATCCAAGCAGGCTTTTGAACCTGACGGAATAGATGCGATCCCGACCCATCAGATGTGCAACAAGCGCATCGTGGTCGAAAAGCCCGCGCATGGCCTTGTGTCGCAAGTCCAGTCCGCCGCTCAGCACGCCGAAGGCTGGCATCAGCAGCCGCGTACCATCCGTCGCAAAACAGGGACGGCGCACGGTTTTGTCCCGGCGGCGGACTGTCGCCGCGGGATGAAGGTGGCCTGCAAGCTCGCCCAGTGTGTCTGCCGCTTTCGCTTTCGGCTCGTGGCGGAAAACGAGGTTTGCGTAGAACATCTCGTCAATGGATGAGCCCGGCAGATCCACCGTGCCATCGGGATCGTGGTTGCCGTTGATCCATATCCATTCGCGGCCCCGGGCCATCTCGCGGATAATGTCGCGCAGAGGCAGCGGCAGGTGTTCGGAGCCTTTGCGATCATGGAAATTATCGCCGAGGCTGACGACAATCTTCGGATCGTAGCGGGTGATGAGGGAGGCCAGAATTTTCAGCGTCGCGATCGTGTCATAGGGTGGCAGCATCATGCCTCGGCGGGCAAAGGCCGCGCCCTTTTCCAGATGCAGATCGGACACGACAAGCAGTGAAAGATCGGGCAGATAGAGCCCGCCCAACGGATCGCACAGGGCCGCGACGCCGTTGATGGCGGTCTCGGCGCCCTGGCATTCGAAGCCGGTGGAAAATCTTTCGCTCAAGGCAAGGCGGCTCAGCAATTCCGGTTCAAGCTTTCTTCATTTCGTCAGTTCACGGCACCGCTTTGTCGGCGGTTCAGGACATGGCGTCGGCGATCAGCTCGTCGGCGGCTTCGGCCAGCACATCGTCCTGCGCCTGCCCGATCACGGTCTCACGTCCGATTTCCAGCATGACCGGAACGGCAAGCGGAGAAACATGCTCAAGCGCGCGGTGATGCGTGTGGCCCTTGATTCGCCTTAGCATATCGCCAAGTCGGGCAATGTCCAAAAGTCCTGCCGAAGCATCGCGACGCGTGGCTTCCAGCAGGATGTGATCCGGCTCATGGCTTCGAAGAACGTCATAAATAAGGTCTGCAGATACCGTGACCTGCCGGCCTGTCTTTTCCTTGCCGGGATGGCGGCGCTCGATCAGGCCGGAGATGACGGCGCAGTTACGGAACGTGCGTTTGAGCAGGTAGGATTCGTCCAGCCACGCTTCGAGATCATCGCCCAGCATGTCCTCGTCCAAGAGATCAGGCAGCGACAGGCGCCCCGATTCAAGGCGACGGCCCATGTCCTCCATCGCCCAGATCGCCAGCGAATAGTCCGTCGCGACGAAGCCCATCGGCTTAGCGCCAGCGCGCTCCAGCCTGCGGGTCAAAAGCATGCCAAGCGTCTGGTGCGCCAGCCGCCCCTCGAACGGGTACATGACCATGAAGAAGCGTTTGCGGAAAGGGAAGGTTTCCACCAGCAGCTCGTCGCGCTTGGGGATAATCGACTTTTCCTTCTGAATCGCCAGCCAGTCTCGCACCTGATCGGGCAGCGCATGCCAGCGTGCGGGATCGGCCAGCATGGAACGCACCTGGTCTGCGAGATAAGTGGACAGCGGAAACTTGCCGCCCGCGTAAGACGGTATCTTCGGGTCCAGCGAGAAGGCCTGGCTGACGAGGCATTCGTTCTCGCGTATGCCTTCGAAGCGCAGCACCTTGCCCGCGAACAGGAAAGTATCGCCCTGCACCAGCTGCTCGAGGAAATGCTCTTCCACCTTGCCAAGCGACATGCCGCCGCGCCCGACCGTGCCCTTTGCGTTGCGCTTGACCATGCGGACATTCAGTTCGGCGGCTTCTACGATAGTACCAAGGTTCAGCCGATATTGCTGCGCCACCTGCGGGTTGGACACGCGCCAGCGCCCATCCTTCATCTGGCGGATACGGGCGTAACGCTCATAGGTGCGCAGCGCATAGCCGCCCGTCGCGGTGAAATCCACCACGCGGTCGAACATCTCGCGCGGCAGGCCGAAGTAAGGCGAGGCACTGGTCACTTCGCGGTAAAGCTCATCCGCGTCGAAGGGCTCGGCGCAGGCCATGCCCAGCACGTGCTGCGCCAGCACGTCCAGAGCACCCTCGGCAATGGGCGGCGTGTCCTGCGCGCCGATATAGTTCGCATCGAGTGCGGCGCGGCATTCCATCACTTCGAAGCGGTTGGCGGGGACGAGGATCGCTTTAGACGGCTCGTCCATGCGGTGGTTTGCGCGGCCTATGCGCTGGGCAAGCCGGCTTGCGCCCTTCGGCGCACCGACATGGACGACGAGATCCACATCGCCCCAGTCGATGCCGAGATCGAGCGTGGAAGTCGCGACAACGGCGCGCAGCTTGTTTTCCGCCATGGCGGACTCCACCCGTCGCCTCTGCCCGGCATCCAGCGACCCGTGATGCAGCGCTATCGGCAGATTGTCCTCATTGATCGTCCAGAGTTCCTGAAAGATGCGTTCGGCCTGTGAGCGCGTATTGACGAAGATCAGCGTCGTCTGGTGCGATTTCAGCTCGGGATAGAGATCCTGCATCGCATAGCGCGCCGAATGGCCGGACCATGGAATGCGCTCTTCCGTATCGAGGATCGAAATATTCGGCTTCGCACCACCATCGACCGTGATGAGACCGGCAGGCTCCTCCCCCTCCACTTGCGGCGCGAGGTAACGCTGCAAATCCATCGGGTCGGCCACAGTCGCTGATAGCCCTATGGTGCGCATGGCAGGCGCGTGGCGGCGGATGCGAGCGAGCGCAAGCGACAGCAGATGCCCGCGCTTGGAGGTGACGAGCGAGTGAAGCTCATCCAGCACGACATATTTCAGGTCCTTGAAGAAGCGCTCCGCTTCCTTTTTGGCGAGCAGCAACGACACCTGCTCCGGCGTCGTCAGCAGAATATCCGGCGGCTTCACCTTCTGCCGCTGTCGCTTGGCCTGCGGCGTATCGCCCGTTCGGGTCTCGACCGTGATCGGCAGCCCCATCTCCGACACCGGCTTCATGAGGTTGCGCTCGATATCGACGGCGAGCGCCTTCAGCGGCGAAATGTAGAGCGTGTGTACGCCTACGAAGGCCGAACCCGGCGGCACCTTGCCGCGCTCCGCCAGATCGGTCAGCGAGGCCATGAAGCCGCCCAGTGTCTTACCCGCACCGGTGGGTGCAATCAGCAGCATGTTCTCCCCGCCGCGAGCGCGGGCGGATAGCTCCAGCTGATGCGCACGCGGGCTCCATCCCTTTTCCGCAAACCATTTCTGGAAGGGAAGAGGCAAAGTGCCAACATGCGTGCCGGCTATTTGAGGGTCGGTGTGTTTCACACTACTAAAGTAGTGAAATTATTCCCTAAAAGAAGGGTGCTTATTGGATGGAAGCATTCCTTTTTTCCGTCATCGTCGGCTTTAAGCCACTGCTCTCCGGTTTAAGTTGACGAGCGTTCCTACACCCTTCCGCAACTGGGGTGTCTCGGCGGCTCCCCCCCTCGACATCATCCTCGGGCTTGACCCGAGGATCCATGACCCTTTGATTTCGTTGAGAAGAATGGATCCTCGGCTCAAGGCCGAGGATTGTTTGTTGTTCTGAGGTTATTGTCGGTGCGGGACTGCGGGCCCTTCACAGCCCGCAGTCCCGGCGACAGGCGACCGTCCGAGGATTGGGA
>NZ_JAAMFB010000039.1 GCF_013322225.1 Agrobacterium larrymoorei | reverse complement strand
TGCCCCCGTCGCTCACCGCGTTGGGGGGAAGGTTCACATGGCTCAGTTCTCAATGGAAATTATCTGCCTAACCGGCTCAGTTCCGCATGGAAACCAACACCATCATGTCCGTATCCGTCGGGCCGGGTGCAACAACATTGACCCTAATACCTTTGGATGCGAGTTCTGCTGTCCAGGTTCTTGCATAGGATCGAACGGCTGCTTTGGTTGCGCAGTAGGTGCCGTAACCCGCATAGCCCGCACTTCCAGCGATAGAGCCAATGAGGACGACAGAGCTACTTTCTGTCAATGCAGGAAGTGCAGCCTGGAAACCGAAAACCATCCCTCGGACATTGACGTCGAAGTGACGGTCGAAATGCTCTGGCGTGATCTCGGCGATCTGAGACGGTTCAGAAAGCCCTGCATTCAAAACAAGCGCATCGATCCGACCATATGCTTTGCGGACTGTCTCGACAGCGGCGACCATGTCTTCTGGAGAGCCTGCGTCTGCGGCAATACCGATGACGCCATTACCGATCCCTTGGGCAGCTGTTTCAGCATCTTCGCCTCTGCGACTGGTGATGAAGACATTTGCGCCTTCAGCAGAAAGTCGCTCTGCAATCGCCAGACCAATACCCTTCGCGCCGCCAACGACCAGTGCCACTTTGTTGTTCATTCGAGCCATCATAAGTCCTTTCAATGAATGGTCTCACCATGATATACAGTGGATATCTGATATCAATTACGCACCTGGAATAGCCTAGATATGGACGAGTATACCGACCTCGAAGACCTCTCCCATCGTGCACTCTGCGACATGCCGCTGGTGCGGCCAGTGCTGGATAAAATTGCTGACAAATGGACGATCATGATCCTGACAGTGATCTGTCCCAAACCCTCACGCTTCAATGAGATCAAGCGTCGTCTCGATGGGATCACGCATAAGGCTCTGGCCGACGCTTTGAAACGACTTGAGCGAAACGGCCTCGTGACGAGGACGGTGCTTCCAACCCAGCCGATTGGCGTAGAGTACGCAATTACACCGCTCGGTCATTCCCTGAGGGAGCCATTTGAAGCGCTTTGTGCTTGGGCTGAAGCCAATGGTGACAAGGTCGAGGCTGCCACGTTGCGCTATGACAACATGAGAGATCGTGGATGACTGCTTCACCTGTCTTCATTTCAGAATTGCAATTGCCCAGCTCTCTATTAACTGCTTGTATTTTCGCAAAGGCCCTGCCAGCTTACTGGCAAACCTGAGTTCTAGTGGGCAACGGAATGGTTCAAGAAGATATAGCTACATTGATCGGCCTTGTAGCTTTGTCTGATCGGCAAGCTTTCAAGTCGTTGTACAAACGAACCAGCCCGAAACTTTTTGCCATTTGTCTCCGTATTCTTAAAGACCGCACGGATGCCGACGAGGCATTACAGGAGGTCTTCGTTAAGATATGGCAACGCGCAAGGTTGTTCTCTGCCGCCAATGGTACCGCAGATGTTTGGGTAGCTGCTATCGCTCGAAACACGTCTATCGATATGATTAGAGCACGCAAACCGTCCGCGAGCGAACTGAGCGATGTGCCCGATCTGGCGGAGCCCGCCCCAGACCCAGAGCAGAGCCTCTTGCGAAAAGACGCGAGACACGGGATCGACCTTTGCCTGAGTGAACTGGGAGATCAAAAAGCAGACGCCGTACGAAGGGCTTACTTAGATGGCGTTACGTATCAAGAGTTAGCCGATGATCATGGAGTGCCACTAAATACGATGCGAACCTGGCTGCGACGTAGCCTTATGAAACTGAAAGAGTGCTTGGACCGATGACCGAACGCGAAGACAGCGATAGAGACTTGCAAGTCGACGACCCGGTAGCAGCGGAGTACGTACTTGGTGTGCTGTCCTTCACCGAACGTCAGCAGGTGGAAAAGCGTATGCGGTCTGACGTTGCTTTCGCGCGGAGGGTTCAACAGTGGGAAAATCGTCTATCCGGCCTTAATGATGACTATCACTCTGTCGAGCCTAGTGCGTCCACATTTGAAGCGATTGAGGCTCGCCTGTTCGAACGACATGATAAATCTTCTCGTGGTTTCATTTCTTCAGTTTGGAATTCACTTGCGTTCTGGCGCGGGCTCAGTGCCTTAAGCATCGCATGTGTGATCGTTGGAGCGGTACTTTCGGCAAATTGGCAGGAGCCGTCGAAGTGGCCACACGTGGCAGAGTTGTCATCGCCTAACGGTCTTTTGGCGCTAATGGTCTCGTACGATGCGAGTTCGGGCCGGATCGCGCTTGCACCGACGGCTTCGACAGGCAAGTCAAAGCAATCACTCGAACTATGGCTAATCCCCACGGACGGAACGCCTCGCTCGTTAGGGATTTTTGATACCCAGAACGATGATGGCATAGTCATACCTGTCGAAATGCGCGAGCAATTACGCAACGGCGTGACGCTCGCCGTTAGTCTTGAGCCGTTTGGCGGGTCTCCCACAGGTCAGCCAACCGGACCTGTTGTTGCAAGCGGAACAACGCGACAACTCTAAAAAAATTCTGGACGACTGAAACTCTGGCTGAAAGTCGCTCGTAGCTTCTCATGTACCGGATACGTCACTTGCAAGGACGCTTGTGGCGATTGGCGGAAACAGAGGAGAAAACGCCATGATGAAGTCCAGCCTGCGCATGATCGCGCTTGCCGCAGCAGTTTCGACCGTCGCATTTGCAGCGCAAGCCAAGAACCCGATGGTCGGTGGCGCTGCGATGTACGAGAACAAGAACATCGTCGAAAATGCCATGAACTCCAAGGACCACACAACGCTGGTTGCTGCCGTCAAGGCCGCTGGTCTGGTTGAGACATTGCAGGACAAAGGCCCGTTCACCGTTTTTGCCCCAACCAATGAGGCATTCGCTGCTTTGCCGAAAGGTACCGTGGAAACACTTCTCAAACCTGAAAACAAAGCGAAGCTTACAAAAATCCTGACTTGCCACGTCGTCGCAGCCGACGCGATGTCTATGGCCATCAAAAAGATGATCAAAGACGATGGCGGCACCCATGACGTAAAAACCGTCGGTGGCTGCGTTCTAAAAGCTAAGGAAAGCAAAGGCAAGATCACGCTGACAGATGAGAACGGTACAGTGGCGCATGTCACCATCGCGGACGTGAAGCAATCTAATGGCGTCATCCACGTCATCGATAAAGTCTTGCTTCCGAAGATGTGATGCTCAAGTAAATCCTTCGTAATGAAGTCTCATTTCTTCATGGTGGGCGCACCAGATATGCGCCCACCAATTGAATCAGGCGAGAAATTCGATCAGGTCTTGGTTCAGGCGATCTGGCACCGTCGCAAACAGGCCGTGAGGCTCACCGTCATACTCAATCAGTTTCGCTCCGGCGATACCCTTTGCTGCGGCACGGCCTGTCGGATCGATTGGCACTGTCTTGTCGCCCGTCCCATGTATGACGAGTGTGGGAACCGTGAACGCCGAGAAATCTGGTCGGAAGTCCGTCTTGCCAAAAGCATCAACGCAATCGATTGTCGCTTTCGGGCTCGCCATAACGCCGAGGACGAAAGACCAGTCCAACACGCCTTGGCTGACCGGGCTGGTTACGAAGCCGACGCCGTAGAACGTTTTGGCAAAGCTTTGCAAGAAGTCGAAACGGTCCTTGCGAATGTCAGATTTCATGCCTTCAAAGACGCTGACATCCACACCGTCAGGATTGGTTTCATCCTTTAGCAAATAACCGGCGACTGATGCGACAAGAACGGCCTTCGATACCTTCGCCGCGCCATGGCGTGAAAGATAACGGGCAATCTCGCCTCCACCCATGGAGAAACCGACCAGAGCTACGCCTTGAAGTTCAAGGCCATCGATAACTGCAGCCAGATCGTCTGCGAAGGTGTCGTAATTGTAGCCGCTGGCAGGATGTCCAGACTGGCCAAAACCACGACGATCATATGTGATGACCCGGAAACCTGCTTCCAGTAGAGCCACTGTCTGGTATTCAAACATGTCGCCGGTCAGCGGCCAGCCGTGGATTAAGATAACAGGCCTGCCTTCACCCATATCCTTGAGATGCAGTTTCGTACCGTCTTTTGCTTCGATGAATGCCATCTGGTGACTCCCTTGATGATGCCGTCGGTAAAGCCTGCCAAAGCACATATGGTTCCTTGATAGCGGTAGGTGCTCGTTGCCATTAATGACGAGATCGATGAAGCTTTCTGCTTTAAATAGCCGCTCACAATTGCCGTTCGATATCAGCCTTGTCGATCACAGACCACACGCGACTGATTTTCTTGCCTTTGAATTCGTAGAATGCGTGCTCATGGAAGACGAGACGCTTCCCGTTGACAGGCAGCGCCATGAATACGCCAACTGGCGAGCAGTCGAATTTGAGACGAGCAGCAATCTTCGAAGGCTCGCAAACTAGAACCTCGGCGTGGAAACTCAGGTCAGGGATATCCTGAAAATCTTTGACGAGCATGTCGCGGTATCCTTCCAGACCAAACGGTCGACCGTTGTGCTTCACCTCGTCATCCACGAAATTCCCGAGTTCATGCCATGCTTGACGGTTCAGGCAGTCAAGATAAGCGAGATAGATATCGCGTGGTTGATGATCGTTCATAAGACTTCTGACCCTATGCATTTTTCAACAAACTCCCAACTGTGGACAGCGGGTGTCTAGTTCTCTGTTTTAACTCAAGATTCCGACCCTGCTTGTCTTGTGGATCGAAGGTGGACAATTTGGCTCACCAAATATGACGATTGACTCAAATAACGCAAAGGAACAAATAGAGAACAAGCCCAGTTTTTGCCGGGTGGCGTAATCGTCCGCAAACGGAGTTCAACATGGGAATAGGCAACGCGAATGCGGTCATTGCCGAGCTTCGAGAGCAAATCGGACACCTCGAAGGCACCGTTGTCCGAAAACGAAAGGTACTGCCGTTCGGTGTCGACGATATCGATGAATGTCTGCCGAATGGTGGTTTGAGTTATGGAGCGATCCACGAATTTGCTGGCGGAGGTACAGGCACGGTCGATGGCGCTGCTGCAGCCCTTTTTGCCGCCGGTATAGCAGCACGAACCAAGGGAAAAATCGTCTGGTGTCTGACAAGGCCGGACCTGTTTTTTCCAGCTTTAGCGCAGGCCGGTCTTCATCATAGCCGCGTCGTCTTTGTCAAAGCAGACAAGGAGGAAGATGTCCTTGCCTCCCTGGAAGAGGGTCTATCGTTTGGTGGTCTTGGTGCCGTGGTCGGCGAGCTGGTTCGCTTACCAATGACGGCGTCTAGACGGCTTCAGCTTGCTGCGGAAAAGACAGGCACCATGGGCCTGATTGTCCGACGATGGCGCAGGCAAACCGAAGCATCGGACTTCGGGCAACCGACCGCGTCGTCGACACGGTGGCGGATATCAGTCCTTCCATCTGAAGAGTTACCAGTGCCGGGCGTGGGCAGGCCGAGATGGTTCATTGAACTGATGAGAGTGAAAGCGGGCGAGTGCGCAGAGTTTATCGTAGGAGCGTGTGATGCCTCGGGTCGTATCGATCTATCTACCGGATTTGGCGACGGACAGGATCAGGAGAGACGATCCCAATATTCCCGTTGAACAGCCTATTGCCGTCATATCGAAATCCGGCTCCAAACGATGGGTTTCGGCAGTAGACAAGGCTGCGCGTACCTCAGGGCTGAAAGTTGGCATGCCCGCTGCGAAGGCACAGGCGATTTTCCGAGGCCTTTTGATGGTCGACGCCGATTCCGCTGCGGATTTCGTCGCACTCGAACGGATTACGTTCTGGGCTCTGAGCCATCATTCCCCAATCGTCGCAGTCGACGAACCAAGCGGCATCGTTATGGATACGGAAGGAGCTGACCATCTTCAAGGAGGCGAGCTTCCGATGATTACCGGCATTGCCAATCGGTTTCGCGCAAAGAAGCTGACTGCCCGCGTTGCCATTGCCGATACTTGGGGCGCAGCGCATGCATGTGCCCGAGCGATCCAGCGGGAAACCGTAATTGTTCCTGTCGGTGAGACGGTGCGAGCAGTTGAGAATCTGCCGCTGTCGTTACTGAGACTTCCAATAAAGATCGTCGACGATCTCCACACCCTCGGCTTCAAGAGCATTGGTGAGCTGTCGGCGGTGCCTCGGGCACCACTTGCTCTCCGTTTTGGACCCGAAATCGGACGACGTATCGACCAGATGTTTGGGCGGGTTTCCGAGCCTATCAATCCGATACGAACGCCCGACGTCATCGAAGTCAGTCGATCATTTGCCGAACCGATTGGATCGGCAGAGACCATCAACAAGTATGTCGGTCGTCTGGTGGAGCAGCTTGTCGGAGAACTTCAGAAAAGAGGGCTTGGCGTTCGTCGCACCGATCTCATTGTTGAGAAAGTAGACGGCACTCGCCAGGCTATTCGCGCGGGTACCGCTAAACCGGCCCGCAATGTTGCGTGGCTGGCAAAGCTGTTTCGGGATCGCACTGAGAAGATCGATCCTGGTTTCGGCATCGAAAAACTAACGCTTTCAGCCATCATGACGCAGCCGCTCGAAGAAGAGCAGCGCTCGTCCGAGCTGATGGAAGACCAGGATGAAGACCTTACACCGCTAATCGATATCTACGGCAATCGCGGGCAGCGTGTTTATCGTGTCTCGCCGGTAGCGTCCGACGTTCCCGAACGCAGCGTCGCTCGCATTTCTGCGGTTGCACCTGACGATCAGGTCTCATGGGTTCAACAGTGGCGGAGACCGGTTCGGTTGCTGGCTTATCCGGAGCGCATCGAAGCCATTGCCCTTCTGCCAGATCATCCACCCGCCAGCGTCACGTTGAGAGGAAAGCGGCGCAAGGTCATACGAGCCGATGGCCCGGAGCGCATTTTTGGCGAATGGTGGACGCGCGAGACCGAAATGGAGGCAGTCCGCGACTACTTCCTCATTGAGGATGAGAACGGCGAGCGCTTCTGGATTTTTCGTCACGGAGATGGAGTGGACCCTGAGACCGGGTCCCATCGCTGGTTTCTGCATGGACTATTCGCATGAGTTACGCCGAGCTACAGGTCACAACCCAGTTCAGCTTCCTTCGTGGTGCCAGCAGTGCGGAAGAGCTGTTTGCCACAGCCAAAGAACTCGGCATCGAAGCCCTCGGGATTGTCGACCGGAACTCGCTGGCGGGGATTGTCCGAGCCCTTGAGGCGTCACGCTCTACTGGCGTGCGATTGGTTGTCGGCTGCCGCCTTGATCTTCAAGAAGGCATCTCCATCCTCGTATACCCGACAGATAGAGCGGCCTATTCCAGGCTGACCCGTCTGCTGACACTCGGCAAAGAGCGCGGCGGGAAAGCGAACTGTATTCTGACGCTCGATGACCTATCGCGATATGCGGAAGGAATGATCGGCATATTTGTGCCGGACTTTCCGGATGAAACCTGCGCCATCCATCTCCGCAAGATGCGAGATATCTTCGAAGACCGCGCTTACGTCTCCCTCGATCTCCGCCGACGTCCGAACGACCAGGTGAGGTTGTTCGAGCTTTCCAACCTGGCCACACGGTTCAAGGTGAAGACTGTCGTCACCAACGATGTCCTGTTCCATGATCCAAGCCGTCGCCAGCTACAGGACGTTGTCAGCTGTATTCGTACTAATACAACCATCGACGAGGTCGGGTTTCAGCGTGAGCGTCATGCCGACCGATATCTCAAGCCTCCGGAGGAGATGCAGCGTCTCTTTCCACGATATCCCGAAGCCCTCGACCGGACGATGGAGATCGTCAATCGCTGCACGTTCTCGCTTGAGGAGCTGACATACCAATATCCAGAGGAAGCAATCGTATCCGGCATGGATGCCCAGCAATCCCTGGAGCATTATGTTCGCGAGAGCATCCCGGACCGGTATCCAGAAGGCTTGCCGCAAAAGGTGCTGAAAGCCGTCAGGCACGAACTCGATCTCATAAAAGAGATGCGATACGCCCCTTACTTTTTGACCGTATTCAGCATTGTCCGTTTTGCTCGTAGTCAAAACATCATTTGCCAGGGTCGTGGATCAGCGGCAAATTCCGCCATTTGCTATATCCTGGGGATCACATCAATCGATCCCGAGACCAATGATCTGCTGTTCGAGCGGTTCGTATCGAAAGAACGCGACGAACCACCAGACATCGACGTGGATTTTGAACACGAGCGGCGCGAAGAGGTCATCCAGTGGATTTACAAGACATACGGCATGCATAAGGCTGCACTCTGTTCGGCGGTCACTCGATACCGCGCCAAGGGTGCGATCCGCGACGTTGGCAAAGCCTTGGGCCTTCCAGAAGACATCATCAAAGTCCTGTCGTCTGGCATGTGGCATTGGTCTGAGGAGATGGTCAGTAACCAAAAGCTGAAGGATCAGGGCCTGAACCCGGAAGACCGGCGTCTCGCGTTGACCCTCAAGCTTGCACAGCAACTGATGGGAGCCCCGCGTCATCTCGGTCAGCATCCTGGTGGATTTGTACTGACCCATGACCGCCTGGACGATCTCGTCCCCATTGAACCTGCCACGATGGCGGATCGGCAGATCATCGAGTGGGACAAGGACGATATCGAGGCCTTGAAATTCATGAAGGTCGATGTCCTCGCTATCGGGATGCTGACTTGCATGGCAAAAGCGTTCGACCTCATCAAGACGAACAAGCAGATCGATCTTGATCTCGCGAGAATTCCGCAGGAGGACCCAGCCACCTACGCGATGATCCGCAAAGCCGATACGCTTGGCACTTTCCAGGTCGAAAGTCGGGCTCAGATGGCGATGTTGCCGAGACTAAAACCCAGAACATTCTACGACCTAGTTGTTCAGGTCGCTATAGTTCGACCGGGTCCGATCCAAGGTGACATGGTGCATCCGTATTTGCGACGCCGCGAAGGTAAAGAGCCTGTCGACTATCCGACGCCGGAGCTTGAAGCCGTCCTTGGGAAAACGCTCGGTGTTCCCCTCTTTCAGGAGAGCGCAATGCGAGTGGCGATGGTGTGCGCAGGGTTTTCCGGCGGCGAGGCTGACCAGCTTCGTAAAAGCATGGCGACCTTCAAGTTCACAGGCGGCGTTTCCAAATTCAAGAACAAGCTGATCGATGGCATGGTGAAAAACGGATATACCGCCGAGTTTGCCGAAAAGACATTCGGCCAGCTGGAAGGGTTTGGAAGCTACGGTTTTCCGGAATCCCACGCCGCCAGCTTCGCGTTGATCGCCTATGCATCTTGCTGGGTGAAGAAGCATCATCCTGACGCGTTCTGTGCTGCGTTGATAAACTCCCAACCAATGGGGTTCTACGCCGTCGCGCAGATCGTCGGCGACGCCAAAAACCATGGCGTCGAGATACGTCCGGTTTGCGTCAATCGATCTAGATGGGACTGCACCCTGGAGAGGATTGGAAATACCGACCGGCACGCCGTCAGGCTCGGTATGCGCCTGGTCAAGGGGCTTGCGGCGGCGGACGCTGCAAGGATCGTGACCGCCCGCATGGATCAGCCATTTGAAAGCGTAGACGACATGTGGCGGCGGTCTGGAGTTCCTGCTGCATCTCTGGTGGAGCTAGCCGAAGCTGATGCATTCCTGCCGTCGTTACAGATGGAGCGACGGGACGCATTGTGGGCCATCAAGGCTCTTCGCGATGAGCCCCTGCCTCTGTTCGCTGCCGCTGCCGAACGAGAATCCAGAGCCATTGCTGAACAGCAAGAACCGGACGTCGAGCTGCGACAGATGACGGAAGGTCATAATGTGGTTGCTGATTACAGCCACATCGGTCTGACTCTTCGAGACCACCCACTGACGTTCTTACGCCAAGACTTGGCCAGGCGGCGTATTGTCACCTGCTCGGAGGCGATGAACGCCCGTGACGGCCGGTGGCTGATGACGGCCGGACTGGTGCTCGTTCGCCAGAAACCTGGGTCAGCAAAAGGCGTCATGTTCTTGACTATCGAAGACGAGACCGGTGCAGCAAATGTTGTCGTCTGGCCGAAGCTGTTCGAGCGCAGCCGTAAAGTGGTCCTCGGTTCCTCTATGATGGCGATCAACGGGCGCATCCAGCGTGAGGGTGATGTGGTCCATCTCGTGGCCCAGCAGCTCTTCGATCTGTCCGGCGATCTATCGCGTCTTTCTGATCGTGATCTCGATTTCAAGTTACAGACAGGTCGAGGTGATGAATTCGCGCACGGTTCACCGGGCACAGATGCGCGGACGCCGAAGCCTCGCGACATCTTCATACCGGACCTTCATATCGATACGCTGAAGGTGAAGAGTAGGAATTTTCACTGAGCCAAAACGCGCAATTGAAAAGACATGTTTATGAAAACTGTGGCTTAACACTTATAGTTGTACTTTGCGATCTGGATCAGTATTTGGGGCTCTATGACCTCGTCTCCCTCCGCTTTATTTTAATACAAAAAGCGCTCAACAAACGGCACCAGATGTCATAAGATTATTACAATTCTAGCTGCCATCTGTTAGCCCTAGCTATCTGATCTAATGAAGGAATTTAAGAATTATGAGTAGCAATGAAATTTCGAATGAAGTCGAAAAAGCGGACGCAAGAAAATTAATTTTGAGCATCTTAAAAGACGAGCCCGCCTTTCAAGAGAATGGCGTATTAACCTCAAAAATTGGAGAGTATTTTAAAAATAGAGACCCACAAAGTCGGTCTTTTAAAGAAGTGTTCCCGGACACAACCATAACTCAATTCTTGAAAGATAATTTGTCGGACGAAGTTAAGCTTGCGAAAGACCCAAGCAACCCAATAAAAATTTTCGCTAGAGCGAATTCAGCTTTATCCGGAGAATTTCAAGAGGCTCCAGCCGTAAATGCGAGTTCGAAAATCCCCAAAAAGCTTTTTAAATTACGCGCGTTTTTATTGGCACTCAGCGAAGAAGAGAGGAAAAAGTTCTCGTTAGACGGCGCACTTCTGTTGTCCCTTTTGAGGGATGAAGTTTGAAGCGGTATCTTTTAATTGCACTTGGCTTCACCACCCAGAATTTAGATGTCTTACATTTGGAAGTCGCTAAACGTGGTTTTTCCGACCGTATTCGGATTGTCAGTCGTCCATATCCAAAAAAATCTCGTATTGAACAAAATACGTTCGACTCTTCAGATTTTGACTTTGTCATTGACGCAGCCTACCGCTCATTGTTCGAGGATAAAGGTCAAACGCTATTCTGCAATCACGAACACAAAGTGTGTGCTCTCCAGTTCGGGAGAACAAAAAAGTCGTGCGTAAATCTTGACCCGTCTCGGTGCCGAGAAAGTAGGCCAGACGTTATCATCCTGGCCTACCTGGCAAATCCAAGTTTTCGAATGGGTGGCCGCGTCGGGCGCTTCGCATTGCCTTTGAAATGTCCGGAAGACCTTTTCGGCAAAAGTGAGCGCTTAGCTCATTACTGCATCAGCCAAATTGATTACGTTGAAGAAAAGCAATGCTGGATACCGTTCAGTGAGAAAGCAAGCAGGAGAATGTTATTGCTCCCGCTTAGAAATTTCGAGAACGGTGAGCGCGTAGTTGCTTTAAATTCTATTCAGAGCCCTGCGGACTTTATTGCCTTCAAAGACATGGTAGAAGACATCGTGACAAAAAAAGGTCAGAAGATTATCGATAAACGCGATATGGAGTTTAAAGTGGATATCCCACATCGATATCCAACGAACGACGTAGACAAAATTCATTTGCTGAACGCACATTACAGGCATGGCTTCTGGTTTGACTGTCGCCATCACTACGATGTGACGGAAAAGGATGACGCATATGTTAGAAAAGTCAAAATGGTGGAGATCAAGACTAATGACCACGACCATTTCAGTGGTGACCATCTAAACATTTTCTCGAATGACGAAATACAATAAGAATACCCTGCCCAATTGCTTGAGCAGGGTAAATTCACTGTGCTCTGGCTTTGCATTTCCACAACGAACAGCATTTGCAAAATGCGTTGTCCGTTGGAGGCTCCTTTCGTACCGGCTTTGATGTACACTCAAGCCTCACAGAAAAGCACGGGCGTCACTGAATGCCATGAGCACGGTACCATAGGTACATAAGCAATCAGCTGGTCCAACCTAGCAAGCTATATATGGGCTGCTGGCTTTCATATGTCAAACTATTTTAACGGCAGTCGCTAACCAACGGACATTGAACATATTCTATCGCAATGCCTTCCCCACTGAGGGGTGCAGTGGAAATCTCGGTTTGGAGTTGTTTCGCATACGCAATTTTTGCCCATGTATATCAATTTGATGACAGCAAAAATAGGAGGCAGCGAATCGCCTGTCCGTACAGGGGGGAATCCCCCTGGGCCATAACCAGCTTCGGTAATCCGAAGGTTCTAACCTCCAGCGCATTAGCACGATGTGTTGGGTAAGCTTGTGAAGACTGGTTTTAATTTGGGGGCGACATGTGCTGGTATGCTTGTGTCGACCGCAGCATTTGCGGCACCTCCTGACATCGAATGGCGTGACCACAACGGCAGTCAGATGACCGTCGAATACAAATTTGACGCCGTCCGCTACGCATTGCCAAAGGCCAACCTAAAAGGCATCATTGAACGAAATCAGGTAGCATTCGCCGGGCGCATTGAATATCGCGACAAAGCCGAAGGGACAGCCTACGTCTACAAACGGGGATGTGACTGGGTGGAATACCCCGTTTCGGGGCGATATGACGCCTCAGTTCCTGGTTTCGTTCTGATAAGAAAAGCGCCAATTCGCGGGCAAGGCGGATGCAAAGTCATCGGCTACACGGCGAAATCCACTAATGCGCGGCTAGTGTTTGTAGACACGGAACAGAAATCCAAGCGCGAGCAGGGTGCGGCTGCAGCGGCGATCTACGACGACGAGAGCCAACCCGGATGGGGCGACGGCTTCTTGGATAGCGATGGCAAGGTCGGCCAATCACCCAGATGATCAAAAACTGCAGCTCGGCCAACCGCCCAATCTTCTGCTCGAAAAAACTCGAAACCCGCCTCAGGAATGAAAAGATGTTCGCTCTTCTCGCAAACAAAAAGGCAATGCTCGCATTCTGGCTCGTGATCTCAGCCGTATCCTGGATTCTAACACTCTCCGGCATTTCGACATCCTCATGGGTGTTGTCGCTATTTGATGTGATTGATATTGCGCCAACGATCTTCACCGCACTTGGCATCACCACAATTGCATTCTTGGCGACAAAATCATTCAGGTTCCCCGTCTGGAATGTCCGTTTGTTTAGCCTTGTTGCTGTCTTCCTTGGCATTGGGCTTTTGAATGCAGTTGTGTTCGGTGGTGATCTTTTCCCGGACAGCGCATTCAATGCACTGATGTTTTTCGCGCTCGCATTTGTCGGTTTCCTGTGCCGTTTGGCCGAAATTACCGGCATTCGCGGTATGAAAGGTGCAGGGAAAAATCTTAATAGCGTAAGCGGTGAAATTATCTCGGTGGGCTCTTATAATCAGCACAATGAGGAGAATGAGTACAGCTACATTGACATCAAAGACCGGGAGGCAGGGGTGATTACACGAATTACGTCGATCCGCGCGGCCGCCGACATAGCCGATCTGATCGCTCCCGGCCGCGACGTTGTAATCTTCTTCATGAGTTTCCGGTTTCTATTTTTGAAGATGAAGACCGTGGTTCGGTTGGATGCGGCAGGGCGTTCCCATGTGCCAAATCAGAAAAGCTTTGTAACCAACGTTGCGACATTCTTCGCGATGCTTCTCGTCTTCACGCTCATTATTGGCTTCTTCACGTTCCTGATTTTTATCCCTCTCTTATGGATGACAGTCGCAGTTGCTGCCCTCTGGTATGTCTTCACATATACAATTTATCGTTTTGCGCTGTCCGCCTACGCCGCCCATGCTGGCGGAGGTAACGGCGGAACAGAAACCGGGATCGTCCGGACGATATGAATCGAAACAAACTTGAAAACGATCTGTCTAAATGACCAGCCCGCCCGCGATCCACAATGCTACGAGGTGTTGAAGATTGCGGGCACCAGACTTCCGCTTTAGTCGTTCCAAACGATGTTCAACTGTTCGATACGAGAGCTGCAGATGATGGCCGATTTCTTTGTGCGACAGGCCTTCGCTCAAAAGCTGGAGCACGCTGGCATCAACGCTGTCGGTATCGAGACGTGACGCTTGGGGCAGCAGTCGGTTGATCTTCAAGAAAGCAATGCACCATTCGCTCCGTCCCCGGGCGCGTCTTTGCGGGATCAACAGTTGTTCATATGCTATTATTGCACCGGCAATGGTCGTCATACCTTTCGAAAGCGACGGTCGTTGCTTTTCAAGCACCTCGCTCAACTTCGGGATGGCCACATTTTCCAGGTATTTGCGGTCTGGAAAACTGCCGAACAAACACGTTTCCTGCATTAGTAAGAAATCGGACATTTTGGTCGCGACGGTGTATCGGCGTACAAATTCGATGGAAAAGTCCATCGGCTTAGCAGCTGTACAGTCGACGACGGCTAGCACCATATCCGGCCGAATTGCCGCAACGGTAGTGTGGTAGAGGCTAATGGCTTCTGCGCTTTCGCCCCGGGAAATCCAGGCATCAAGCAACTCTTGAACGCATGCAGAGAATGACTTCATGCCGCGTGTCGCCTGAGACCAAGGGCCGTTAAGGAAATCGAGCGAAAACAACCGCCGGACAAAACGAACCAATTTTGTCACCCAGCGGACGGAGCCTTTGTGACATGCATATTTCCTTGAGATTCTCGACCGGAAACAACCTCTCAATGCCGGTAAACTTCACGGGACAAAATTGGTGACTTATGTCAACCGAACCGGCGGCGGAAATTCGGGATAGTCATGAAAATCGGTTACGCAAGGGTATCTACAACGGATCAAAACCTGGACCTCCAGCTCAACGCTTTAATCGATGCCGGATGCGATATCATTTTTAAAGACCATGGAATTTCAGGGGTTGCGGCTGTGAGGCCCGGCTTATCGAAAGCCGTTAGGAAACTGAAATCGGGAGACACCCTGATCGTCTGGAGACTAGACCGCCTGGGTCGTTCTCTGCCAAGCTTGATCAAGACTGTCTCATCACTGAGGAAGCGAAAAATCGAGTTTCGATCCCTGACAGAGGCAATAGACACTGGCACGCCAGCTGGAAATCTCGTCTTCCATATTTTCGGGGCAATCTCCGAATTTGAGCGTTGCCTAATAGCAGAGCGGTCTGCTGCGGGAATTGCCGCCGCCAGAGCTAGGGGGCAACAACTCGGTCGGCGACCTTCTCTGACAACCGAGCAGATCGAGGATGTACGTCAAGCACGCTTCCGCCAAAACCTGTCCATTGACGTCATCGCATTGAAATACGGCGTACACCCAAGAACCGTCCGCCGCTATTTGAGCCGACGGCCTAAAGCGGTATTTTGACGCCGACGCTCAGGTCTGTGCGTGGGACGCAATACTAACATCGACAACTTAAAACTAGTGGATATGCTTGTGTAAATTCACTGCTGCGCCGAGACTTGCGAGGCGAGGTAACGGGAAATCCTGATCCTGATTTGATTGTATGCATTACGACGAGAGCGTGAGAGGCAGCGGACAACGAGCACCTAACTAGAAAGAAAGGAGTTTCGATATTCAGAGTTATTCCAACGCTACCTTCATTACGTTATTCTTGAGGATAGCGTGCAGTTGAGATTTCATCTCTATTGAACTTTGGAGCGATTCGACCCACATATCTTTCATCCGATCACGAAGGGAAACCTGGGGGAGCGGAGAATTACTTGAAGCTGTCAAGCCCGAAGGCCGCCAGCAGGTATGCCATGATGTCCATCCGGACCTCCAGGTATAGCTGGACGCTCAAGGTACATGACGAGCAATCGTACATGCAGCCAATATAGTCCATTATCTCGAATACATGTGCCGTTAGGGTATTTCATACCTGTGCTAAACAGTCGGGGGCGAAAGGTTAACTGGAAGCACACCGGTCCTTTTGCCCCCTCTCGCTTCCGAGGACCACCGTGAAAGCCTGGACAGCTTCAGTTAGGCGATACCCACATTTTGACCCCGTAATTTCCGAAGCTGAAGCAACGGATATAGCCACTGATCCGGATCGCGTCAGGTTGCATACGTTCTATCCTTTTCTTCGGTACGATGAAGGCTGGAACGCTTATGCTGAAAAAGGCAAAAGCGGCAAGCGCAAGGATCGTCCCATTCGGTTTGCAGCCCGACTTGATAGCTGCATATTCTCTTACTATCGCCACCTTCTCTCAGCTCCTTATGAAACGAAACTCCAGTCAGAGGGACTGGCGGACGCGGTCATCGCCTATCGTCGTATTGCAAAAGCCAGCGGAGGAGGCGGACAGAGCAACATCGATTTCAGTCTATCGGCTGTAGAGGCTATCCAGTCACAGGGGGATTGTTGCAGCATCGCGCTTGATATCAGCAGCTTTTTTGAGACCCTTGACCACGACCGTCTCCGCGATGTCTGGGCCGAACTGCTTGGTGTCCCAAGATTGCCAAACGACCACTTCAAGGTCTTTCAGGCAATTACACGTTACGCTCATGTTGACGTCATTCAGGCCTATACGCGACTAGGGTTCTACGGTGATAAAACGGACCGCCACGGGAGAACACGACCTGGTTATTTGAAACCGAGGAAGGAAATCCCAGTCCAACTCTGCGATGGGCGGACTTTCCAAGCCAAGATCGCGCGGTCAGCAACCCAACCTTCCATTATTGAAGTCAACAAATGCGGCAAGGGCGTCCCTCAGGGGGCACCGCTCTCCGACCTTTTGGCAAACGCCTATCTGTTGGATTTTGATAAATACCTTCGCGACGTCTGCAGCGAGTTCGGTGGTAAGTTTTTCAGGTATTCTGACGACATACTTGTGATCGCACCAATCTCTGAAATAGATGCACGCAAGCTCGAAGCTGACATCCGAGGAGCAATATCTACCTACGGCAAAGGCCTTGTAATCAAGGAGGAAAAATCAGCCATCCATCGCTTCGAAGTCAATGGTGACAGACAGGCAGTATTCACGGTCAAAGCCGCCGACAAGAGTGGCAATCCTATGCCTAGCAAGCCGTTTGAGTATCTTGGTTTTCGTTACGATGGGAAGCATGTTTACATACGCGACAAGACGATGAGCAATCTTCATCGAAAAGTTGCATCGGTTTGTAGAGCAACGGCAATCCGGCAAGCGAAGCGATATCGTGGAAAGACTGTTCACGACATCCTTGCGTTGACCAACATCGAAAAACTAATTCAGGCGTTTGGCTCGGTGAAGGACTTCAAAAGTAAGTCAGCTGATTATCGCAAATGGACGTTCACAACCTATGCCAAACGCGCATCAAAAACGATGGGACCTTTGGGTAAGCCAATAGAACGTCAGATAAAAAACCTAAGGAGCGCGATCCATAGGAAGCTTGAGTATGAGCTGAACCGCGCACGATAGCGTTCGCTTAGGTCGAGGTGTAGCACATCATTTTCCAAGCAGACCAAGAAGGGCTTCAAAAGTAGAATTTTGTCGGGCTTTATGATCGAGGAGATTTTGATGAAGATGGTTGAGCGAATCAGTCGTAACGTGCGGGGTGGTTGTGGAAGACGTTGACCATGGTAAGTCGATGGCCGACTTTGTCGCCGCGCTTGCGGGCGATCATGACGACTTGGGAGCGCGAATCCGCAAGGTATCGCACACCGCGAAATCTGGTTCTGCCTGTGTAAATATCCACGCGCATTTTCTCGCTTTCCGCAATGGGCTTCCAACCCTACATGAATTTGTGGAAATTCTGTCGGCCAAGCTGATTGGCTTCTGCTTGCCGAGAAAACACATCCAAGACGCTCAGGCGGGATGGGCCGGTTTGCCACCGATGAAACAGTTAGAGAAGGCCGTCCACCTCCAGAACAAGGCCATTGACCTTTTCAAGCGGGCCAACAAAAGCTCCAGCAGAAATGGAGAATTTGGTGAGGTCATCACCTACTTGCTGATTGAATCGGTTCTTCGCGCCCCGCAATTCATCGCGAAGATGAGCCTCAAAACCAACTCACAGATGCCGGTACATGGGTCAGATGGAATCCACCTGAGCTACGACGCAGCAACCAAGCAGCTCAAACTGTATTGGGGAGAGGCTAAATGTTATCAGGCCGTAAATACAGCGATAGAAAGCGCTATCAAATCCGTTGGTGAGAACCTTCAGCAAAACAAGATGTCACACGAATTGTTCCTGATCGAGCAGCATTTTGACCTGTCGGGGTTTCCTGCGGACTACAAAGAAGCGATCCTTTCCTTCCTCGATCCCTATTCCGAAAACTCGAACATTCGGGTCGACGTTTCGGTCGTTTTCATAGCGTTTGATTTTGCGGCCTTTGCCGAAATGAAAGCACTGGAACCCGGCCTAGTGGAGGCCGCTTTTGCAGAAGAACTAAGAAATGCGCTCCCAGCGCTGGCAGTCCGTATCGATGATACATTAGCCAAGCACAGCGTACCAAGCCACGCCATCGAGGTGTTTTTCCTTCCTGTCGCATCAGTCAAGGATTTGCGCGAACAGTTTCAAAACCGGATCGGGTGGACAACATGATTCAGGAGTTGTCGGATCGAATTTGGAAAAACTCCGTCTTTCACAGCCAGCTCGATACGTTGATCAGCGCTTGGCTTCAGCATGAACTGCAGATTACAGCAACAATGAACCTGTCGGACAAGGACATGGCGCGTTGTATTCAAGCTGCAGCAATCCTTTCGAAAAGCGACGATCCTATGCGTCAGCGAGCAGCCTACAGCATCGCTGCGTGCGCAAACGACCTTCGGTCTGAGGAACTTCCTGGCTTAGCTGGTACTTTGCGATTGGTGCTTACGGGACTTGGCAACTTTCCGGCGTTTACAACGTCTGCGGTAATTAACGACTTCCGCCGATTGCCGATGCAGTCGGCAGTCTATGAGGAACTCCGTCGCGCAACGAATGCGGTATCAATCGGGGATGAAACGGTTGTACTGACTGATTTTCAGGCCCGACTGTGGCAGTTGCTGACTGGCGGATATCGCGTCGCAATATCAGCGCCGACTTCAGCTGGAAAGTCTTTCGTCCTACAGCAGTATTTGCGCGGGCTGGTCCGGGCCGGAAAGCTTGAGCAGGCCTGCTACATTGTGCCCAGCCGTGCGTTAATAGCTCAGGTCACAGACGCAATCGTAACGTGGCGTCAAGCGAACGGGTTTGTGGATGTGTCTGTCGTCAATGTGCCTATGACTGCTGAGGTCGAGCTGCCGAGGAAAGCGATCTTCGTGCTGACACAGGAGAGGCTTCAGGCGCTTATGGGGTCTCATCCCGATTTTGCGCCGACATTGATTATATCTGACGAGGCTCAGAGTATCGAAGAAGGCTCTCGGGGCGTGCTCCTGCAGAATGTCATCGACAAGCTGTTGGCTCGGGCACCGAACGCTCAGCTCGTATTTGCTGGCCCTAACATCAAGAACCTAGATGCATTCGCCAAGATATTTGGCATCGATAAGGTCGAAGAAGTCCAGAGCCGATCACCAAGTGTCGTACAGAACTTGGTTGTCGTGAATACGAGATCACCGATTAGAGGGCGGGTTTTTGTTCAGCGGCTGACGGCTGACGGTCGAACCGACTTGGGATACATGGAGATTGGCAAAGCACTTCCAAGCACCAGGGAACGCCTCGTTCGAATTGCGGACCGATTTGGTCGGCAGAAGCCATCGATTGTATACGCCAATAGGCCATCCGACGCTGAGGGTGTGGCGCTCGGATTAGAGGAGTTAAATCGGTCGACTGAGCCGAATGAGCGGCTGCTTGAGTTATCGGAATTCGTCAAAGTTGCAGTACACCCAGAGTACGATTTGGCGAAATGCTTGTTGCGTGGCATCGGCTTCCACTACGGTCGTATCCCAGCCTTGGTCCGCCGGGGCGTAGAAAGCGCCTTCAGCGACGGCGACATCCGCTTTCTCGTTACGACAAGCACCCTTATCCAAGGCGTGAACTTCCCCGCAGCCAATCTTTTTGTTTGCAAACCTAAGAAAGGCCAATCAACCGATCTTGAACCTGCCGAATTCTGGAATTTGGCGGGTCGAGCAGGGCGGCTCGGCAAGGAGTTTCAGGGAAACATCTTTCTGATCGACTACGATGACTGGACGACAAGCCCTGCCGACAAAGGCAACGAGATCGAGTTGAAGAGCTTTTTGACGGAGACCCTTTCCACCCGCGTCGACGAGGTTGAAGCTTGTGCATTGGAGAGTAACCCGCAGCGTGAAACCTCCGATCTCGCTGACGTGGAGGCTACGTTCGCTAGATTGCTGGCAGATCACATGGCGGGACGCCTTGATCAGACGCTCACGCGTTGTGATGTAGAGGAGGATGATCGAGATCGGTTGCGTAAGGCGCTCGATGTCGCGCAGTCCAGAGTGTCACTTCCTTCGGAAACGATTGAGTCAGCGCCGACGGTATCCGCGCTCCGACAGCAGCGCCTTGCGACCTACCTAAAATCGGAGATCAAGGGCGGTGGTATTCGAAGACTAGAGGAGTTGATCCCGCGCCATCCCCGTGACGACGACGCATGGAAGACCCTGTCTGAGATTTATCGCATATGCCATGAACAAATTCTGTCGGTCGATGTCCCAAGGCTCCACTTAAGAATGGCGGCTATATCGCTAAGCTGGATGAGAGGTGATCCTCTTCCCGCAATCATTGAAAAAAACCGGGAATACAACAAGGGCGACACAATATCAGCAGTCATCCGCAATACCCTAAACGACATCGAGCAGGAGGTGCGTTTCAAGTATTTCCGGTTGGCCACATGCTATATCAGTGTACTGGCACATTGCCTGAAGGAAGCAGGCCATACCGACTACCTGTCCAGCTTATCCTCTTTGCCGACTTACCTTGAAATGGGAGCGTCCGATCAAACAATGATCAGCTTCATCGCCTTGGGCCTGTCACGTCATACCGCAAAGGAACTGATGGAGTTTACGGTAGAAAAAGAAATGGACCCCGCTACTGCTTTGAAATGGTTGCGACAGGAGAATTTCGACAGCCGTATCGCTTCCCCCATGGTTAGACAGGATATCGTCAGAGTTCTTGAAAGCGCTGGAGCCGCTTAATCTACAGGCGCAGGCTCAGTAGAGATGCAGGTATGATAAGAAAATTTATCCCAAGTCCCGTCGAGCCGGACGACGCGAAAGCATTGCGTTGCATAGTCCGCTGCTTGGACCTCGAAATGGTGAATACCGTCGCCAATTTTCTCTACGCTTTCCGGATGCCGCTCAAGCAAACTTGCTAGGTGTTGGCCATCCGCTTCCGAGACAGTCTCTCCTGGTCGATAGCGATTTAGCATCTCTGCAAAGTATTTGCTGGCATCGCCTTTCTTATCGAAAGAGAGAGTTTTCAAGATAACTGGGCGGCCACGAGCCATACAAAGAGGTGGCTCAGTTTGTTTGAACAGTTTCGGGCGTTTCGCTAAGTGGATTTCCGCCTCGATTATGCCGCCACCATCATTGGCGTCAGCGCGTTGAAGT
>NZ_JAAMFB010000052.1 GCF_013322225.1 Agrobacterium larrymoorei | reverse complement strand
GAGGGGCGGTTCTTGGTTCATGTCGGCTGGTTGATGGGTGATGTGGCTGACTGCGGACACAGTTCTCCCCTCGGCTCACGTGCTCAGCGTCACCCAGCGGCGCATGTTGAACGCCATGGCCGCAAGCAGAACCTGGGCGGATGCCTTGGCAAGACCGATGTAGCGAATGTGGCTCAGCCCCATGCGCCGCTTGAGCGTAGCAAAGGTCGTCTCGACCGCAGCGCGTCGTCTGGCCACCGCACGGTTGAAACGCCGGGCTGCGGCTTTGAGAACAGGGTGATGCTTGTTGGGGCGCTTCATCAGACCGCAGAAGATCCCGCGCTCCTTCAGCATCGCCGCCCGTTGATGCGTGTGATAGGCGCTGTCGGCCAGAACCCGCGTCTCATCGCCCACAATCAGCAGATCGGCAGGCACGGTATCGTTGATATTGGCTGGCGTGGTGATCACTCGCCGGATCAGGCCCGAACCTTCATCCACACCTACATGGGCCTTGTAGCCATAGCTCGAACCCTGCCGACCCTTGCGCCGGGTAAACGCCGCATCCGGATCGCGTGCGCTCGTCTGTGCCTTGTCTTCTTCGTCTTCTTTGTCTTCAGTGCCCTCGGTGCTGTTGTTCCTGTCATGATCACGCGGCGGGCGGGCGGCCTGCGTCTCGATGACAGTCGCATCCAGCATCGTGCCGCGCCGCAGGATCAGGCCTGCGGCATCGAGCTGCCTGTCAAGCTCGCCAAACAGCTTCTCCAAAAGCTTCAGTTCCACCAGCCGGTTGCGAAAGCGGCACAGTGTCGTGTGATCGGGAACAGCCTCATCGAGACCAATGCCACAAAAGCGGCGAAAGGAAAGGCGGTCATAGATCGCCTCCTCCAGTTCCGCATCGGACAGGCTGTAAAGCTGCTGCAGCATCAAAGCCTTGAACATCGTCAGAACAGGATAGGCAGGCCGACCGCCAGTCTCGCCTTCACGCTCCAGCGGCCGCAGCACCTTCTCGAAGCGATACCACTTCACCACCGACGACAGCTTGCCCAACCGATCCGGCCCACTGCGCACCGTCACCAGCGCATCCGCAAAGCTGAACTGAGAACCGCTCTTCATCGCCATGCCACCGCCCCTTCGATCGCTCACAAACAAAGTGAATCATATTCGTCGGGTTTTGCAATGGTCCC
>NZ_JAAMFB010000029.1 GCF_013322225.1 Agrobacterium larrymoorei | reverse complement strand
ACTTCAACGCGCTGACGCCAATGATGGTGGCGGCATAATCGAGGCGGAAATCCACTTAGCGAAACGCCCGAAACTGTTCAAACAAACTGAGCCACCTCTGATTGCGCCATTCGCGGCGGTTTACTCGCAGACTCCTCATTGATGGCTCGGAAGCTTTGCGAACTCGATTATGTCCTGTGCGCAGCACCCGCCTATCTCAACCAGCACAAATTGCCGACGCATCCAGACGATATGCATAAGCACAGAATCGTCAGCTACTTCTCGGCTTCGTCTGGCAAACGCTTTCCCTTGCGCTTCCAACGAGGTGAAGAGCGTTCTGAGTATTTGCCAAACTCGGCGGGAATCTCTGTCAATGAAAGTACGGCGCACCTGAAATCCCTGGTCTCTGGTTTGGGCATTGGCCAAAGCTTCGGTTTCCTGGCGAGACCGCTTATCCAGAGCGGCGGGTTGATTGAGCTTCTTCCTGAGTGGAAGCCACAAAACCACACTCTCCACCTTGTTTACCCGGCCGACCGATTTCCCAACCCCCGGCTACGTGCATTTTCTGACTGGGCTACAAGGCTTTTCGGACAGATCGATGCTCGAAGGAAAGCGACAGACGAGATTATTCATACAGATGGATAGTGTCTCCATTCCGGGCGGCTTCCGGTCGTCACGCTGACTGAATAAATTTCCTTCATCGGACGGCGACGAATGGCCTCTTAGCCAATGCCACCTCCCCGAACAGATTTGAAACTTCAACGGCCGCGCACATTCGGCCCTGCCCTTTCGCGCGCCTACCAACAGGAGAGTAAGATGACCAACAGACTTGAAAACAAGATCGCCGTTGTCACCGGTGCCACAAGCGGTATCGGTCTTTCAACCGCCAAGCTCTTTGCATCAGAAGGTGCCCGCGTTTACATCACGGGTCGCCGTCGTGACGCGCTGGACAAGGCTGTTGCCGAGATCGGCCACGGAGCCATCGGCGTCCAGGCGGACTCCTCAAGGAACGAGGACCTCGACAAGCTCTTTGCGCAGGTGAAGTCAGAGCAGGGTCGTCTCGACGTCCTCGTCGTCAATGCAGGTGGCGGAACTATGTTGCCGCTCGGCCAAATCACGGAGGAGCAGATCGATGACACCTTCGGTCGCAACGTGAAGGCTGTCATCTTTACCGTTCAGAAGGCACTCCCGTTGATGAGCAATGGCGCATCGGCCGTGCTGGCCGGCTCGACCGCTGGCACTGAAGGCACCGCCGCTTTCTCTGTTTACTCCGCTTCAAAGGCAGCCGTTCGTAACCTCGCCCGCTCATGGGCCCTCGATTTGAAGGGCACCGGCATTCGCGTCAACGTCGTGTCGCCAGGTGCCACCCGCACACCCGGCCTCGTCGAACTTGCCGGCGACGACAAGGACCAGCAGCAGGGCCTCCTCGACTATCTGGCATCGCGCATTCCGCTTGGCCGCGTCGGCGAGGCCGAGGAAATAGCCAAGGCAACGCTGTTCCTTGCGTCCGACGATGCAAGTTTCGTCAACGGCGCAGAGCTCTTCGCCGACGGCGGTCAGGCTCAGGTCTGATCAAATGACGGGGAGTGGCTGACACCCACTC
This sequence comes from Agrobacterium larrymoorei, assembly GCF_013322225.1. Lineage (GTDB taxonomy): Bacteria > Pseudomonadota > Alphaproteobacteria > Rhizobiales > Rhizobiaceae > Agrobacterium > Agrobacterium larrymoorei_A. Next base: position 20,653 of record NZ_JAAMFB010000029.1, on the reverse strand, counting down.
CACGTCACAAGGAGAGGATCGACGTAGTTTATTTCAAGCACGGCAAGCTCCGGGGATATGCTTCAGGCGATCCAAGTCGCTGACTCTAAACATACAGGACGCGGCGAGATTTGATCCGGGCGCATCCGAGTCCGGCAAGTCGAGATTGGCTGCTTTTACTCACTTACGGCTTTTATCAGCTCGTTGATTTCCGACAGCTCAGAGGTCTCCGGTTTAGACGCCGCCTTTACGGATTTGCGACGGGGTGGCGCCGAACGCCTTCTTGAAACTTTGGGAAAAAGTACTCTGCGATGCAAAGCCCCACTTCTCGGCAATTTCCTTTGCGGAAAGATCCTTGCTTTGTTCAATTTCGTTGCGCGCTTTCTCAAGTCGCAAGGCTAACTGGTACTGGCTGATCGTTTGGCCTACACAAAGCAAAAAAGAATACTGCAGAGAGCGCACACTGACGTCGCTGAGGCTGGCTAAGTGTTCGGGGGAGCTTCTAGCAGCCGGATGCGCATGGATATATTCTATCGCCCTTCGGACCTGTCGTGGAGCAACCAGAGGAAGAGGCGCTTTGAGCTTCTGGGTGTAATTATTCGGATAGTTAAGAAGAAAACTATCGATAACCAGATTGCCGACCGCAGGAGAATGCGCGTTTAAGGACCTGGCGATGTCTTGCAACGGTGAGCCGTTGAAAAACTGAACAAGAGCCGCAAGACCTTTGAGGTTGCCCTGATCCAGAGCGGATTTGCTGAACTCGACTGATTGAACAACCGGCTTATCAAGCAATATCGACATCCTCTTGCATAGCAGTGCGTCGGACATGACAACAGTCGAATGTACGCTCCCGTCAAAGACATCGACGTTGTCCGCGTGACGATAGCCAATAACCTGATCCGCAGTCACCGACAGTTTATTGCCCTTGAACTGGTATCCGGCCGCACCCTTACTCACAAAATTAAATAGCACAGAATCGAACATCGCGACGGGGGTAACCCGATAGCTGCCTATCGTTTCTGACCATTCAAAAAAAACGTCATCAAGGACGGCGAGATGCCCATGAACCCCGTATTTATAGTGTGAACCAATCGGAGTTGCAGAAACCGGAGCATAGGCCTCACTAAGATACTCCTCAACTTCACCAATGTCCCGGGACGAAATTTTGAGCTCTTTGTAAGGACTGTTCGTCATTCGCAATAAATCCGATATTCCTTGACATGATTGAATAGCGAAATTGAACCCACTTCAACCCTTCCTCAATCTTCTTATCGGTTCTGATTAACCCCGGATTTACCCGGTTCGGTAAGGCTAACTCACACGAGCTTGCGAAGTGGACAGGTCGCCGGAGTTTTTGCTTAACGTCGTGATGCTCCCCATCCGCCTGACATAAAGGACGCCGTTATCGACGCTTTGGCGAAGCGGTAATCCGACGAGATTCGGCCCAAGTTTTATCGACCAACACAATAAACCTGCACCTCACAGACATCAATGCACCCCAGACGAACTCATGGGCCTCTTCCGTGTTCCAAAATCGAAATATCATAGTTACTCTAAATTAGAAAAACTGGTTTTGTCACTCGACAGAGCTTTGTTTTCAGTACCTTGGCGCCGGGTCAACCGCCCGGCAATGCAGACGAAACGATACAGACGGAAATGGCGTTGGAGAAAAATTCGGTGAGTATGCGCTTAGACGGGCAAACAATCAGTAACGCCGCTACGCTATTATCAGCGATGGAAAATCCAAAGAGGCTCGTGATACTTCAGATACTGCTTGAGGGAGAGATGCCGGTCGGGCAACTGTCGCAGAAAGTTGGTCTCAGCCAATCAGCCTTATCGCAACATCTTTCCAAACTGCGCAGTGCCAAACTCGTGCAGACTCGTCGCGATGCCCAAACGATCTATTATTTCAGCCACTCCGAGGCAGTGCGGCGACTTTTAGCAACTCTCGAAGAAATTTTCGTCGAAAGACCGGCTGTACGATTGAGCAACAGCGTTCAGTGAACCTGACACCCGCGCGACCATCGGAAAACGCGATGCTATTGCGTCAACAGTCGTCTCGGTTTTGCTAAGCCTGGGAAACAGGAACCTGTTTCGTTCGCCGGCTAAGATAAATGATCGACGACGTGATATCGGCAATCTCCTCTCTGCGAGCAAGAGATAATACAAAATCGCGCAACGCATCTGTCGATGGGACGGCGACGTGTGCGACAAGATCTGCCGTGCCCGTCACCATGTAGATCGCAATGACATCTGGCAGATCTGCGACATAGTCACAAAATGCCGCAGCGTCAGGCAAAGCCTGGGGTCTTATTTTCAAAGACACATGGGCCTGAACACCGCGGCCAATCTTGCTCAGATCGACCTCTGCGTGGAAGCCAGTGAGGATGCCTCGATCCAGCAATGTTGCTACGCGAGCAAGACAAGTTGATTCGGCAATGCCCAACTCGCGGGCCAGGCGACGATTGCTCAATCGAGCATCTTGCTGCAAGCGGGCCAAAATCTTGCGATCAATTTCGTCCAAAGACAATCCACCGTCCTGTAACCGAATTTAATTCTGCTTCACATTTTCATTATCGAATTTAATATTGCCTAGTCAGAAATGACAGTAAATAATTTTTGCATTGGCTACTATGAACGCATATTTTTCAAATGCCGCGCGCGCTTTGACGGATCGAAAACAGTCGGGGACGAAGGGTCTGTGGATCACGTTTGCCGCCATTGCGGTGTCTGCCCTCAATCTCAGACTCGGCGTTACATCGCTGTCACCACTGCTACAAAAAATCAGTCTGGAATTTGGTTTCGACACTGGCACGATAGGCGTGTTCGGCATGCTTCCGCCAGCGTGCTTTGCGTTATTCGGTACGATGACGCCCTTGCTGGTCCGCAAATTTGGCTTGGAGAATACGGCGGCGTTTGGCCTGATGCTTGTTGCCATCGGAACCGCAACACGGGCACTCTCATCTGACACGGAAAGCTTTATCGCACTGACAATCCTAACACTGGCGGGTGCGGGCGTTGCGGGCGTCGTCATTCCGCCGCTGGTACGAGTGTACTTCCCGAAACGTATTGCCTATATCAGCACGGTCTACCTTATCGCGATGCATCTGGGAGCTCTCATCCCACCTCTTGTTGCAGTACCCATGTCGGAAATCATCGGCTGGCGCCTTGCCATTGCGCTTTGGTCGGTCGTCGCCGTTATTGCCTCGCTGCTATGGGTTACTGTCAAATTTATGCTGACGCACAAGCGAGAGCGGGCTCTAGCAGAGACAACAGCGCCGCAAGTTACGTTGGGCTTTCGCGATGCCGTTCGGTCGCCGACACTCTGGAATCTGACCATACTGTACGGCATGACATCATGGAACGTCTTCATCCTGTTCACATGGTTGCCGCGTCTTGTCATAGACAGCGGGCATTCCGCTGGTTTTGCTGGCGCTATGGTGTCCCTTCTTATTGGGGTCAGCATGCTTATTGGCGTTTTTGCCCCCTCTGCAACGGTGCGCCTGAGAAATCCAGCACCGCTCATCCTGTTCTGCGTCGGACTGTATGGAGCTGGGTATTCCGGGCTCGCGCTTGGGGCAAACAATCTTGTGCCATTGTGGGTGATCTTCCTTGGTGCGGCCTCAAGCCTTTTCATCGTCGCAACAACGATGATCAATACCCATAGCCGAACCGCCGCCGGGTCTGCGACGACGTCCGCATTCGTGCAGGGCATAGGTGGCGCCATCGCTCTGTTCGGCCCAATTCTCTTCGGTCAGCTACAACGCTTCACAGGAACATGGAGCGCCTCGTATTGTCTCGTGGCCCTCTCTCTTGTCGTTATGGCTATCGCCGGAATACGCGAGCGGGAGCATGGGACGATCGAGGACGATTTATCGACACTGGAAAAGCGCCCTTGAGCGAGAAAACAGTTCTCCAAACTTCGGATGGTGGTTTGTCGGTCCGCTCGCGATTATTTGACTGCCCAGCCGGACTGCAGAATATCTCTGAGCGACTGGCGGGATTCCCCATCGGCCGTTGAAGTACCGGCGGCCCAGGCGATACCGAGCGCGGCGAGGAAAATATCCCGCCCTCTCAAATTCGGTCGCACTGTCCGCGCTTAGCGACGCCTATCGAGGCGTCACCATGCCCATAGGCTCAGTTTCAAAAAGCGATATGCACTTTCATTGAGCGGCTTCTGTCACCCGCGACTTCGAATGCCGAAATCGCATCATCGAGGGGGAAGGTCCCGGTGATCAAAGGCTTGAGATCGACGCGGCTTTTGTTGATGAGATTGACCGCCTGACCGAACTCCTCATGAAATCGGAACGTGCCTTTCATCTCGATTTCTTTTGCGACGACCATGTTCTGTGGAATAGAGACATCTCCTCCGAGACCGAGTTGAACGACAGTCGATCGTGGTCGCAAGACTTCCAGCCCCGCGCGAACAGCCCGTTCGTTTCCTGAGGCTTCGAACTGGACGTCGAAGTAGCCTTTGTTTGCCGAATAGGCCGAAAGGTCTTCCGCGTTTTCCGCGACATTGATGACCCGGTCGGCGCCGACATCGAGAGCTTTCCTCAACACGGCATCCATGACGTCAGTCGCGACGATTTCTCTGGCACCATGCGCACGCGCTGCGATGATGGCAAGCGCGCCGATCGGTCCGCACCCCGTCACGAGCACCCGCTTGTCAGCAAGGCTGCCAGCCCGGTTGACGGCATGAAGTGTCACGGCGAATGGCTCGGCCATGGCCGCCTCGTTGATCGAGACACCCTCGGCAACCTTGTGGCATTGGTAGGCTTCAGCAACCAGTCGCTCCCGGAAGGCGCCCTGGATGTGGGGCATTGGCATGGCAGAGCCATAGAAACGCATGTTGAGACAATGGTTCTGTTGACCGCGCAGGCAGTAGTCACACGCATTACACGGGCGACTGGGCGATACCGCAACTCGATCGCCCACGGCAAGCTCGGAGACCCCGGAACCAACCGCCTTCACGGTCCCTGCCACCTCGTGACCGAGGATCATGGGCTCGCGGATGCGCACAGTCCCGAACCCTCCATGATTATAGTAGTGCAGGTCTGACCCGCAAATACCACCGGCTTCGATTGCAACTTCGACTTGCCCTGTGCCGAGGGCTTCCGTTTCACGCTCTTCGATACGGAGGTCCTTGGCGGCATGGATAACGACGGCCTTCATCGACTTCTCCTTAAACTACGGGTGTTGGCAGGGCTGAACCCGCAAAATGCGCGGCAAGATTATCGCGCACCAGCTTGCCCATTGCCTTGCGGGTTTCGATCGTCCCAGAGGCATGATGCGGTTGCACAAGCACGTTTCCAAGTTCCAGGAACCGTGGATTGAGCTTGGGCTCGTTCTCGAAGACATCAAGCGCAGCCGATCCTAGAGCGCCGCTTTCCAGCGCGGAAAGCAAAGCATTCTCATCAATGTTCGAGGCGCGCGAAATATTGATCAACATGCCCTCTGGTCCCAGCGCCTCGATCACCTCGCTGGACACGATATGTCTCGTCGCAGCCGATGCCGCGAGCGTGACGAATAGAAAATCCGCGTGTCTGGCCAGTTCGACCGGATCAGAGATGAAGGTTAGACCCTCGGCATAGGGTTTTGCAGCTACATCGCTATAGGCAATATCCATATCGAAGCCCTTGAGACGCTTGGCGACTTCGAAACCGATGCGACCAAGGCCTAGCACCCCCGCTCTTCGGCCCCAGACACGGCGCTTCAAAGGATACAGGCCCTTGGCTTGCCAGCTTCCGTCACGGACCCATGCTTCGGCACCGATGATTCCGCGCGACTGAGCGAGCATCATGCCGATACCCAGATCTGCAACGTCATTGGTCAAGACATCGGGCGTATTGGTGACACGGATACCGCGTTCGCGGCAGGCTTGAAGGTCGACGGCGTCATAGCCTACGCCATAGACCGAAATCACTTCGAGCTTTGGAAGTTTGCCGATCAGTTCAGCAGATGCCCCAAGCTCGCCCCGTGTGGCAATGGCGCGAATATCGGGACCATACTCCTCTAAGAACGCCTTCTGATCCTTTGCTTCGTAAAGCTTGAGGACCTTATACTGGGCCTCGAGTTCGACAAGATCCCATTCCGGGTAGGGCCCGATGAGTAGAATTTCCGGCTTGGCCACCGCTTCCTCCATGACAGTTTCATTGATTTTATCGTGTTGCCGCAAAATCATTGCGGCGATGTGCGCGAACACTTCCGAAGCAATCCGCTTCAGAGTCTTCCCGTGACAGACGCCAACTTCTGGCTGACAGACTTGCAGCAGGCCGAAACACCCCTCACCACGATCAGGCGGGGGTGTTCAATTCCTTACAGGGAGACCGTAATGCCGCCATCGACATAGAGCGTGTGACCGTTCACGAAGGAGGAAGCTTTACCGGAGAGAAATACAGCGGCCCCGACGAGTTCATCGACGTTGCCCCAACGGGCGGCCGGCGTGCGCTTCTCAAGCCAGGACGAAAACTCCTCGCTGTCGACCAACGCCTGATTGAGCGGTGTCCTGAAATATCCAGGAGCAATCGCGTTAACCTGAAGCCCGTGCTTTGCCCAGTCGGTGCACATACCACGCGTCAGGTTCTTCACCGCGCCCTTTGTCGCCGTATAAGGCGCAATGCCGGGACGCGCGAGTTCGCTCTGCACGGAGGCGATGTTAATGATTTTGCCTCGACCGCGACCGATCATATGCTTTGCGACTGCCTGACCCACGTAAAAGACGCTTGAAATATTCGTCTTCAGCAGTTGCTCCCATCGATCGACGGGAAAGTCTTCCAGAGGCGTTCGAAACTGCATACCGGCGTTGTTGATCAGGATATCGATCGGTCCGATCCGGCTCTCGATGTCATCGACACCACTCTTGACCGCAGCAGCATCCGTCACGTCAAAATCGGACGCGGAAACCTTGCTGCCCGCAGCGGTCATCTCTTCGACGGCAGCATCCAGCTTGCTCCTGTCACGGCCGTTCAGCACTACCTCGGCGCCGTGGCTGGCCAATCCTTTAGCAAGAGCAAGACCAATGCCCTGGGATGAACCTGTCACCAGGGCGCGGCAACCGGTAAGATCGAAAAGTGGAAAAGTCATCAAAACCTCGTCCCTTGCATCAAGGAATGCCTGCACACGTCAAAAAATGGAGCGGCGCGACAATACTGGCGCCGCCCGGATGATCGAATTCGAAACGCCTCGTGCGTCTCACATCAACCCGTCGATATCAAATATCGACAACCAATCCCTTAGCCTTCAAGACAGGTTCAAGATTGCTGACTTCGATCACCGATTTGCCCTGCTTGTAAGCTTCAATGTATCCGGCTTCAGCATCTTCGCGGATTTGCGATAACCGCGCCGATTCCTGTGCTTCGGCACGGCGCACGACGACCAGACCATCCGCATCGCCGACAATGATATCGCCGGGATTGATGATTTCGCCGCCAACGATGATGCTGTCGTTCACAGCTGCAATCGTTTCTTTCACCGTGCCCTTGATGCAGACGCTTAGCGAGAATACGGGGAAACCAAGGTCTCTCAACTGCAGGGTATCACGCACGCCCGTGTCCGTTACCAGACCGCCGATGCCCTTCGCAAGGCAGGCATTCGCCAGAACGTCTCCGAAAGAACCGGCTTCTTCATATTCGCCAGCCGAAACAACGATGATGTCGCCGGGCTTTGCGTAATTGATGGCAAGCTGCAACATGATGTTGTCCCGCGGGGCGCACTTGACCGTAAATGCGGGACCACAAAGCTTCATCCGGTAATCGACCGGCTTGAGGCGGGAGGATAGTGCGCCCTTGCGGCCTTGTGCTTCGTGGATGGTGGCAGGCGAAAACTTCGAAAGGGCTTCGATGTCTGCCTGGCTTGGCCGTTCTGCAATATCTTTGATGTGGATCATAAAACCTCCCACGGTAAGGCTTGCGGCGGGAACGTCCCGCCGCTCGCGTTGAATTCAGGTGTTGTTTTTCAAGTCCTGCCGCCGCTTGGCGGACAGATCAGGGAATAGGATCGAACTTTAGTTCGGAAAGCGGAACGACCTTGTCCGTACGGGTCATCTTGTACTCGGTGTTCGGCCCGAGCCATTTGTCCCAGATCTTGTTGATCTCGCCGTCAGCGTCGAGCTTACGAAGCACTTCGTTGATCTTCGCCGTCAGTTTCGGATTGTCCTTTGCCATACCGATACCGATCGGCTGGTACAGCATCGGCTCCTCGATCATCCGCATCGGCTTGCCCTTGGTCTTGGATTCGTTGACGAACTTGGTTGTCGTCATGGTGTTGGCCACCATACCGCGCGCCTTGCCCTGCTGAACCGCGAGATAGGCGGACGCCGTATCCTGGAAGGTCAATGGCTCGGACTTGTTGAGCTTAATCGACATTTCAGAGGTCGAGCCCTTGGTAGAGGCGACACGCTGTCCTTCGTAGTCGGCTTTCTTCTGACCGGCATCGTCGACAGGAACGATCAGCATTTCCTTGGCGAGATAGTAGGGGTCGCTGAACTGGATCTGCTCGGCGCGGCTCTGGGTGTAGGCAAGGTTGGCGACAGTGATGTCGACGCGACCGAGCTTGACTTCCGGCACGCGGGCTTCGACAGATACAGGCTTCACTTCAGCCTTTACGCCCAGTTCCTTGGCAATGGCGTTGCAGAGATCGACGTCGAAGCCAGCCATTTCGCGGGTCTTCGGATCGGGTGCAGCGAAAGGAACGACGTCCGCGAATGTTGCGCAACGCAGCACCTTGTTGTTCATAACGGTGTCCAGCTGATCCGCAGCCGCTGGCGAGGCGAGTGCTGTGCCGGCAAGGATCGCAGTCAGTGTAAGGGATTTCCAGTTCATTTGTTGTTCTCCTCTTATTGATTGATGTTTATCAGTGGCGCAGATCGGCAAGGAACCGCTGCGCACGCGGATGGCGTGGTGTGTTGAAAAACTCTTCTGGCGTAGCTTTTTCAAGAATTTCACCGGCATCGATAAACCAGATGCGGTCGGCGACTTCACGGGCAAAGCCCATCTCGTGGGTGACGCACATCATGGTCATGCCTTCAGCAGCCAGCCCCTTCATGACCGCCAGTACCTCGCCCACCATTTCGGGGTCGAGCGCACTTGTCGGCTCATCGAACAGCATAACGGGCGGCTCCATGGCGAGAGCGCGGGCAATCGCCACACGCTGCTGCTGACCACCAGACAATTGCCCGGGGTAAGCGCCCGCCTTGTCGGACAGTCCCACCCGATCCAGAAGCTTCAGCGCCTTGTCGCGAGCGACATTTGGCGCGACGCCTTTGACACGGATCGGGGAAATCGTGATGTTTTCGAGCACAGAAAGATGCGGAAACAGGTTGAAGCTCTGGAACACGAACCCGACGCGGCTACGCAAGAGGTTCAGTTCCTTCGTCTTCGTCGCCGCATGGATATCCTGTCCATCGAGCGTAATCGAGCCGCTGTTGATCTCCTCCAGCCGGTTGACTGTGCGGATCAATGTGGACTTGCCAGAACCGGAAGGACCGCAGATGACGACCACTTCGCCACGCGCCACTTCGGCATCGACGTTCTTTAAGACCTGATAATCGCCATAGCTCTTGCAGACATTCGAGATGCGGATCGTCTGCTGCGTTGGGGATGCTGAGGTGGTCATGGCTGCTCCGTAATGATTTTGGCCTGGGCCATCGCTACCTGCTGCGGGCGGGCAACGACGCCCGCGCGGCGCTTGGCTATACGACGCTCGATAGAGTTCGCCAGATAGGTCAGGCTCCAGCAGATGGCGTAGTAGACCACCGCGAGGATGAGGAAGACCTGGAACGGCTGCGTCAGAAGCTGGTTATTCACCTGGCTCGCCGCAAAGGTCAGGTCCGGCACGTTGATGACGTAACCAAGCGTCGTGTCCTTGATCGTCGCGACGAAGGTCGAGATCATGCTCGGGATCATGTTGTAGAGCGCCTGCGGCAGGATGATGAAGCGCATCGCGCCCATATAGCTGTGCCCAAGAGCCCGCGCCGCATCCATCTGCCCGGCACCGAGAGCGACGATGCCTGCCCTGACGACCTCGCTGAGGAACGCCCCCTGATAGACGACCAGCGTCACCAGCATGATCATGAAGCTCGGCACATCAGCGCCGGTCCACAAAGGGATAAGGAAGTAAGTCCACAGGATGAGCATCAGAAGCGGCACGCCGCGCGTCACATACACCAGCCCCGTCACCGGCCACCGGATCAAACGCCACTTCGAAAGCCGCGCCAGCGCCATCAGGATGCTGACAGGAAACGCAAAGGCAATGGCGAGTGCGGAGAGGATAATCGTGTTCGCCAGTCCACCCAGAGGACCGTTCGGATATTGACCGATCAGAAGCAGCAACCAGTAGTCATGGATAATGGTGATCATGTCGCTTATCATGCGCGCGCCCTCCAGACAGGATCTAGCCGCATCGAGATATAAGCACCAGCCGCCATGATGAGTAACGAGATGGCAAGGTAAAGCACTGTTCCCACAAGATAGATCTCGAATGTCTGGAAGCTCAGATTTTCGATTTCCTTGACCGCATGGGTCAATTCCGAGGCGCCGATCACCAGCGCGAGAGAGCTGTTCTTGAACAGTGAGACAGTGTGATTGATCAGCGGCGGCAATGCGTTACGCACACCCTGGGGCATGATGATGAAACGCATGGCGGACAGATAGCCGTGACCCAGCGCTTTTGCGGCCTCCATCTGGCCGGGGCCGACGGAGCGTAGACCGGAGCGCAGGTCCTCGCTGAAATAGGCCGCCTGACACAGGCCTAGGCCTACGATCGCGAAAATCGTCTCCGCGTTGTGATCGATCAGCCAGTTGGTAAGACCGGAGGGCAGCAGCGTGAAGATACCAAAGTACCAAAGCATCAACTGCACCAGTGTCGGCACATTGCGGTGATAGGAAACATAGGCTGCGACGAAACGAACACCGAACCGAAACGGCGAAAACCGGATGCAGAGGAGTATCAGCGCTAGCGTCATCGCAAGCGTCCAAGAGCCGACGAAGATGACGAAAGTCATCTGAATGCCGTGGACCAGCATTCCGATATATTCCGGATTGCTGAGGATCGCTAGAAGATCGAAGCCGGTCACGGCTTTTGCTCCTTCGCTGCTTCAGCCGCCAGCACGTCCTGCGGCTTGGTCGTCTGCAGCCCGCCCATTACCTGCAATGTCGGGGTGATTTCCATATGGCCGATATTGACGGCGACCGGTGCCGCAATGGCGAACGCAATCGCATCGGCAATGTCTTCGGCCTTCGGCAGTTCGAAACCATCGATGAAGCGCTCACGCACACTCGGATCGTTGCCATGGACATGGTTGAAGATATCCGTCGCGACGCGTCCGGGGCAAATCTCGGTCACGCGAACGCGCTTGCCAAAGGCGTCAATGCGCAGCTGGTTCGACAGCATGGCGACGCCTGCCTTGACGGCGTGATACGTAGAGTTTCCGCCGAAATTGTAGTTCCCCGCGATCGAGGAAATATTGATGACGTGGCCCCGATCACGTTCCACCATGCCCGGCACGACCAGACGGCAGATATGAAGAACGGCACGCAGGTTCACGTCCACCAGAAGATCGATATCTTCGGCATCCGCCTGAAGAAACTTCTTCGGTCTGTCTACACCGGCATTGTTCACCAGAATGTCGAACTGCACCCTGTCGGCAAGCTCGCTCAGAGCCGCGCGGTCGGTGACGTCGATGGCATGAGAGATGCAGCCTGTGCGCTCGGCCAGTTCTTTCAAGGCATCAGCGCTGCGAGCGACTGCATGGACCTCGATATTTTCGCGGCGGAGCCGCTCAACGACTGCTGCGCCGATACCGGATGAAGCGCCGGTGACCAATGCGGTCTTGTAATCGGAGAATGGCATTCTGATCCCCTTTTTTGTTGTGATGAACATTAGCGGAGCTTCGGGGTCTTGCCTAAGACCGATTACTTTTGAGGTAATAAGGAAGTTTTATGGACGGGAGCAAGCGGCGCTTCGCCTTCCTGAGGCGCGTCGTTTTTTACGATTTGATCCGAAGTTATCTGGTGTCACATTGCAAAAACGGCGGGAGGATGTAAGTTGCGATCAACTTAAAATACATTTGCATCATCATGGACATAAGACGTTTAAAATCGTTCATCGTTATCGTGGACAGCGGCAGCATCACCCGGGCCGCGGACATCCTGCATCTTGCGCAGCCAGCGCTTAGCCAGCAGCTTGCCGCACTTGAGGAGCATTTCGGTCAGAAGCTGCTTATACGCAGTCAGCAAGGCGTCACGATGACGGATGCCGGCCACGCCGTCTATCGCCATGCGCAGATCATTCTGCGGCAGATGGAACAGGCGCAGGCCGATGCCGCCGCCGCTGGAAATTCCATCGCCGGGCGCGTGTCCGTGGGTCTCGTACCGTTCAGCAGCGCAGCCACCCTGTCCATCGACCTGCTGGCCGAAACGCGCAAGCGCCATCCGGGCATATTGATCCATCTGACGGAAAGCGTGGGACAGGCATATAGCCAGATGATCATGAATGGCCGTCTGGAACTGGCATTGATCCACGGCACCGGCCCCATCAAGGGGGTGAGGTTCGAGCCGCTGCTGAGCGAAGAGTTCTATCTCGTCGCGCATCGCGACTTCAGCATCGATGTGGATTCGAAGCCGGTTCCGATTGCAGCACTCGACGGAATGCCGATGCTGATGCCGCCGATCTATAATTTCGTTCGCCGTGCCGTGGAAACGGCATTTACACGCAGCAGGATCAATCTGAAGGTCGTGGCTGAAATCGAGACTGTGCGAACGCTCGTTCGCGCTGTTGCAACCGGTCTTGGTGCAACGATCATGCCAAAGGCCATTGCCGACCGGATCGTTTCCGAGTCGAACGAGCCCATCACCTGCCGGCCTCTCTCTCCCCGGATAGAAGAGACATTGTCGCTTTGCATTTCCGATCAGACCTCGCTGTCGGAACCCGCTTTCGCCGTCAAGGACATCCTCCTGGAGCTGACGGAAAAGCTGAAGATTTGAAGTTACGCCCCGGTCCGGTGTACCTAACCGGGGCGCATCATCTGTCTCAGCGCATGTCGCGGACGAACTGTGCGATACGGTCACAGCCTTCGTTCAGCATTTCCATGCTGGTTGCATAAGAGATGCGGAAATAGGGGCTGATTCCGTAAGCGGCACCCTGCACCGTAGCGACGTGGTGCTCATCGACCAGCGCCATGACGAAATCCACATCGGTCTCTATCTTGCGGCCACCCTTGGTAGTCTTGCCGATCACACCGGAAATGTTCGGGTAGAGATAGAAAGCACCTTCCGGCTTGTGGCAGCGCAGACCTTCGATTTCCGCAAGCCTGCTGAGCACAAAGTCACGACGCTCGCGGTAGATCGCCGCGCGCTCTTTCAGCAGGTCCTGCGGGCCGTCGAGCGCTGCGATTGCTGCGGCCTGCGTGACCGTGGAAATGCCGCCGCTGTTCTGGCCGTTGACGTTGCTGATGGCCGAGATCAGCTCCTTGGAGCCGCTTGCGCAATAACCCAAACGCCAGCCGGTCATCGCATAGGCTTTCGACACGCCGTTCATGGTCAGCACGCGGTCATAGAGCCGTGGCTCCACATCGGCAATGGTACCGAATTCGAAGCCGTCATAGATCAGATGTTCGTAGATGTCGTCCGTCAGGATCCAGACATCCGGGTGACGCAACATCACTTCGGCGATGGCGGCCATTTCAGCGCGGGAGCAGGCGGCACCGGTGGGGTTGTTGGGGAAATTGAGGAAGAGCCACTTCGTGCGGGGCGTGATTGCCGCCTCCAGATCCTCCGGGCGAAGCTTGAACCCGGTCTGCTCGTAGCAGGGGACCGCAACCGGAACGCCGCCTGCGAACTTCACGATATCGGCATAGCTGACCCAGGACGGGGTTGGAATAACCACCTCATCGCCGGGATTGCAAGTTGCCAGCATGGCGTTGAAAATGACCTGCTTGCCGCCACCGGATACGATGATCTGGCTGGCGTCATAGGTCAGATTGTTGTCGCGCTTGAACTTTCTGGCAATCGCCGCCTTCAGCGCAGGCGTGCCGTCCATAGGCGGATATTTCGTCTGGCCACCCAGAGCTGCTTCATGTGCTGCCTCGATGGCATGTGCGGGTGTCGGAAAATCCGGTTCGCCCGAAGACAGGCTGACGACCTTGATGCCCTGCGCGGCCAGTTCTCTGGCACGCTGGGTCATGGCGGCGGAAGCGGAAATGGAGACGTTTTTCAATCGGTCGGCTGTCGTGGGCATCTTGGCGATCTTTCAGTGAGATGATTTCAAAAATTGCGATCTGGTGCGATCAGGATGCGAGTTCGGACGCTGGCGCGAGCGTGGCACCTGCGGCGTCGATTTCGCTGCGCACGATACGGGCCAGTTCCAGCGAACCCGGCGTATCGCTGTGAACGAGGATCGATCGGGCTGGCATTTCCAGCACCGCACCATCGATGGCTTCGACGGTTCCATCCTTAAGGAACCGGCGAACGCGGGCGCGCACGGAGGCTTCGTCCTTGACCAGCGCACCGGGAAGACCACGGGTGACGAGGTTGCCCTTGGCATCATAGGCGCGGTCCGCAAGAAACAGCGCCAGCGTCTTCAGCCCTGCCCGCTTTGCGGCTCGTTCGATCTCGCTGCCCGACGTTACGAAAACGACCAGACGCGAATCCACCGCCGAAATGGCGCTCATCATCATATCGGCAAGCACAGGATCACGATTGACCATATTGCCCATGGCGGCGTGGAAACTGAAATGCCCGACCTCAACACCTTCGCTCTTGGCAATCGCTATCAACGCGCCGAGCTGGTAGAGCATCTGCTGACGCAATTCATCGGGCTGAAATGGTAGCTCACGACGTCCAAAACCAGCCCTGTCGGGCAAGCCCGGATGCGCGCCGATACCAACGCCATTTTGCTTGGCCAAGCGCACCATCCGCGCCATCGTATCAGGATCACCGCCATGAAAGCCGCAGGCAATGTTGGCGGATGAAACCAGCTTCATCATCGCTTCGTCATCACACAAACGATACGGGCCGAAACCTTCACCCATGTCGGAATTGAGATCGATCTTCATCAGTTCCTCACTCTTCATCCGGTTTTCTGCTCAGGCCATCGCCTTCAAGGCGCGCTTGACCATGTCAGCGGTCTGTTTGATGTCTTCGAAATAGGCTTCCAATGCCTGCTCAACCTTGCGCGCTTCTTCGTGGCTGGAGCGCAGGAACCGGATTTTCCCACCGGGATTTGCTTGCCCGAGCCGCCACAGATCAGCCTCGATCACACCGGCAATCTTCGGATAACCACCGGCTGTATTGGCATCGCTCATCTGAATGATCGGCTCACCACCCGGAGGAACCTGCACGACGCCAGGCACCACACCGTGCGAGCGCATTTCCCTGATTTCGGTCGGTTTTATGGGATCGCCGGACAGCCGGTATCCCGTTCGGTCGCTGCGTGACGACATACGCCAGACCTGTCCCCAGAACGCTTCGCCGTCATCGGCAAACAGATGATGCTCACCAGCCGGAATAGCGCGAACCTGCAATACGCCGTCAACGATTTCAGGAAAGACATGGGCAAGAGCTTCTGATGGCTCCACCACCGCGAGGCCACCTTCCGGCAGCGGCAAGACGTCAGTCTGCGTCCCGATTTTCAAATGATCGCCCTTGGTGAGTGGCCGGCCATCATTGCCACCGAAATTACCGCGCAGCGACGTGCTGCGTGATCCCATCAGCACCGCGACATCCAATCCGCCACCAACAGCAACATAGGCACGAGCGCGTTTGACCGGCTGGCGCAATTCCAGCACATCACCGTCCCCGGCCACATGCGCGCACCATGGCAACAGCTCTTTGCCATTCAGCAACACCAAACCATCAGTGCCGCTCACCGCAAAAACCATAGGCCTGGAAACGCGCAGTTTGAACGGAAAGGTCTGTACTTCGATAACCGCAGCATCCGGCTCATTACCCACAAGAATATTGCCGGTTTTCACCGCAACCGGATCCATGGCACCTCCAGCGGTCACGCCAATATTGCGAAAACCCGGACGCCCGAGATCCTGAACGGTGTTGAAATGGCCGGTTTCGAGGATTTCGATCATAGCTCTACCCTCGCTGGCACGAAGCGGACTGTGTCACCCGGCGCCAGAAGCGCAGGCGTCGGCGACGTCGGATCGAACATCTTCAGATCCGCGTAGCCGATTGAATTCCAGCCATTGGGGCCGGTCAGCATGGCGACACCGGTCTGCATCCCCCCAATGGTCACGCAACCTTTTTCCATCTTGATCGACGGTACCGTTTTGCGCGGCATGTAAATACGGGCATCAAGCCCATGCAGATAACCAAAGCCAGGCGCGCTGCCGAGCGCAAACACCCGGTAAGTCGCTTCATGATGAATGCGCACAACTTCTCGGTCGCTGAGACCGGAAAAGTCGCAGACTGCGGCAAGGTCGGTTGCATATTCACCACCGTAGTGAACCGGTATCTCAACCGTCTTTCCGGCAAGATCAATGCTCGCGGCATTGTCCCATGCTTCCAGCAGACGTCCAATAACCGCATCGGGATCGGCAGGCGTTTGCTTGAAAATGGTAAGAAGGTTGGTCATGCCGGGAATGACTTCGGCGACATCGGCCCAAGTGCCGACAGTCTGTGACAAAGACCAGATCCAGCGCTGTGCCGGCAAATCGAATTCGCCCGGCGCCTCAAGCAGGAAGGATCGTGAACCAATAAAGGAAATACTCGCCTGCCCTTTAACGACTGGCTGAATTTCCTGGTGCGACACGCGGATGCTTGACCTGGCAATCATGAGTGGGACTCGATTTCAAACAGAGGATCACCGAACCCGACCAGCGCACCGTGTTCGACAAGTCGGCCAGTCAGCAAACCGGCGCGACCGGCGAAGACGGGAACGAGAACGTGGCCAATCCGGATAAAGCCGACCACTGCATCTCCGGCTACAGAGTATGGAAACGTCTCGTCTCCACCGGAAGCGACGTGAAAATGCCCTGCTATTCGTGCTTTCACCGCAAAGTTTGCAGTCGCTGTCGGTCGCGCGGAAGAGTTCGAGGCATGCTTTGCGCTTCCTTGCGAGGCGGAAACGACCAGCTTGACTTGGGCATCAGGCGTGGTGATCTCCAGCCCATCGACCCCAGCCGCCTTCAACATATCCGTCAAGGCTGCAAGCGTGGCCGGATCAGTAAAGTCGAGCCTGCTCATGCTGCTCTCCATGTTGTAAGCCACTGCTCGAGGTAATGAATGTCCGTTTCGCCTTCTCCAAAGGCATCGTTCTCAAACAATGCGCGCAACAACGGAAGATTGGTGGAAATGCCTTCAACACGAACCTCGGCGAGCGCGCTGCGCATCCGTGCCATCGCTTCCTCGCGCGTTGGCGCATGCACGATCAGCTTGGCAATGAGAGAGTCGTAGTAAGGGGAAACGCGATATCCTTCATGGATATGCGTATCGATACGGATACCCTCGCCCTTGGGCCAAATCACATCTGTCACCACACCAGCGGAGGGGAGAAATGTAGCGGGGTCCTCGGCATTGATGCGGCATTCGAAGGCGTGTCCGTTACAGGTTACGTCTTCCTGCCGAAGTTCCAGATGCCTTCCCTGCGCCGATTGGATCTGCGCCTGAACGATATCGATCCCGCTCGTCATCTCGGTGACTGGATGCTCGACCTGCAGCCTAGTATTCATCTCGATGAAATAGAAACGCCCGTCTTCATAAAGAAATTCGAACGTGCCGACGCCCCGATAGCCGATCTGCCGGCAGGCCTCGACGCAAGCAAGCCCGACAGGCTGAATGATCTCCTCGGATATCCCGGGGGCTGGCGCTTCTTCGACCACCTTTTGATGACGCCGCTGCATCGAACAGTCACGGTGGCCGAGCCAGATGGCGTTGCCATGCGTGTCACACAGCACCTGTATCTCTATATGCCGCGGATGCTGAAGAAATTTCTCCATGTACAAAGCTTCGGAACCGAAAGCTTGCCGCGCCTCTTCCCGCGTCACCCTAATGGCATCCTGGAGCGCCGAAACTTGATGCACCACCCGCATACCACGACCGCCGCCCCCGCCAGCCGCCTTGATGATGACAGGATAGCCGATCTCCTGCGCGATACGTGCAACGGCCTCCGGCTCATCTGGAAGTGCTGTGTCAGGGCCGGGAACGCATGGCACACCTGCCGCGATCATGGTCCGCTTGGCGGCGATCTTGTCACCCATCATGGCGATCGAGCCAGCATCGGGGCCTATGAAGACGAGACCGGCCTTTTCGATAGCTTCAGAAAAGGCGGCATTTTCCGAGAGAAAGCCGTAACCGGGGTGAATGGCGCCAGCGCCCGTCAAGCGTGCCGCAAGCAATATTGCGTCCTTGTTGAGATAGCTCTTCGTCGCATTCGCCGGGCCAACGCAAAGAAATGTGTCCGCAGTCTCACCATAGGACGCCTGCCTGTCGGCCTCCGAGCATATGGCAACGGTCTTCAGACCAAGTTCCCGGCATGCCTTCTGGATGCGTGCGGCGATCTCACCACGATTTGCGATCAGGACAGTGTCGAAATGGGATTTGGAATCATCAAGACCCTGCGCCATCATGCGATCTCCGCCAGAATATCGTTGGCACTGACTTCTCCACCATCGATATCGGTGAGGAAAGTAATACGCCCGGAGCATGGCGCGGCAATCTTGTTGAAGACCTTCATGGCTTCAATGATGAACAGCGTATCTCCCGCCTGCACACTGTCTCCTGTCTCGATGAAAGGAGGTTGTCCGGGCGCAGAGCTGCGGTGCAAAACGCCAAAGATCGGCGCGCGCACGGCCGTGACGGACGTCGCACTCTCGGCTGTCTTCGGTTCTGTGTCTAAATTTGTCTCCGGACCCACATAAGCGTTGCCAACGGCGACATCATTCGTCTGCCGAAATATCCTGACGGTCATCTTCTTTTTTGTGACGGTCAGTTCGGTAACGTTTGATCGCCCGACAAAATCTATGAGCGTTTTTATCTTCAGCAGGTCCATAAGCATACTCGGCATCGTTGGGAGCCGCTGATGTGATCCACCCAACACAGCAGATCATCATCGGCGGCCTAGACCTAGCACGAGCACCACGCCGATGGGGTCAGAAGAACTTTTAATGGCCCATAAAGCGATCGCAGGCTTTATCTTCCTTCTTCCTCAACCGGGAAATTTCTCTGCCAGTTGCGCGTTGCCGAGTGTCAACAACCGACCAATTCACAAGGTCGGATGTTCCTGCTTTTGAAACGCGGTACAAAGCGCGGTGTCGTCCCTACGCTAGAAGCGAACCATGATAGTTGCTTCTAGAGGCCTTAGATCCATAAATCGCTGTGAAGACGTTGTCCCGAGGTAATATGCACGCAAAAAGCGCATCCAACCAACATTCGAATCGATAAAGGCAGCTAACTTGTCTGTCTCCTCGATCCGCGAGTTACCCATGAACGCTTCATGCTCGAGCCAGCGCCGTTGCAAAGTGCGTCTTCCGTAAGTGGCCATTACCGTGAGGGCGTTGAAAATCGCGTAACGACTCCGTCAGACGGAAAATGCAGTTTGGAACGCATCCAACGCTTTCTCAGCGTCTGTTGACGCAAAGGACTCAAGGCCGACCGGGCCCTTATAGCCCATATTTTTGAGCGAAACGGCAATATTGCGCCAATTGATTTCACCCGTTCCTGGCTCGCAACGCCCCGGGACATCTGCCACTTGGATCTCGCCTATGTAAGGCAAGCACTTTTCACAGAGTTGAATCAGATTTCCTTCTCCAATCTGCGCATGGTACAGATCGAGATTGAGACGGAGCCTTGGGCTGCCGATCGAGGCTACAAGCGCCAGTGTGTCTGCGGCACGACCGAAAGGCACGCCCGGATGATCGACCTCAAGGTTGAGGTTCTCCAGTGTAAAAACGACATCTTCCGCTTCGGCCATATCTGTCACACGCAAGAGCGTGTCTCGAGCCTTCAGCCACATATCACCGGTGACAACCTCGACGGGTTGAACGGGAAGCCCCCCTTCGCCAAGGCCTGTTCCATGCAAATTCAACCTTTGAACGCCCAGTCTTTTGCCAACGCGGATAGTGTCCCGCGCAGTTCGAAGAAGGTCCTGCGCGCCGTCTTCATCAGTCAGGCGACCGGAAAGATATCCATTCATGATGGTGAATGTTGCGCCAGTCTTCTCGAGCTTGTCGAGATCATGGTCGGGCCAGTTCCATAGGCCGACACCGAAACCAAGCTCCTTCAAGCGGCTGGCGCGCCATTCGATTGGGCGATCCTGCCACAGCATCTCGGCGCAGGCACCCAGCTGAAACGTGCAGATAGCATTTGATTGCGTCATGTCTTATTTCTCTTTGCTGATAAGGATGCCGAATTTACGTGGCTTACGGTTTTCGGCCACAGGTGCAAACGGGTTGCTTTCGAACGCTTTTCCAGACGAATGCAGGTTTCACTGCCTGGCCTTGTGCGGTCATATTGTTCCGTTGAGGTCTTTCGAGAGTGTCTGGAGTTCTTTTCCTCCTGCCATGAGGTTTTGGACGTCCTCCATTGAGATTTCGGATTTGCCGAATGTGCCCAGTGTCTGGCCCCGGTTAAGGACGGTGAAGCGGTCACCGACGGCATAGGCATGGCGGACGTTGTGGGTGATGAAGATGACGGCGAGGCCCTTCTGCTGCACCTGGTTGATGTATTTC
>NZ_JAAMFB010000037.1 GCF_013322225.1 Agrobacterium larrymoorei | reverse complement strand
TGCCCCCGTCGCTCACCGCGTTGGGGGGAAGGTTCACATGGCTCAGTTCTCAATGGAAATTATCTGCCTAACCGGCTCAGTTCCGCATGGAAACCAACACGTCGGTGCCATTTTCACCGGCGCGCGGGATATGGAAAGGCAATTGTCCGTGCTTGTCAGGACTTGGATGAGAGAAATTTGGTGTCCGTAGGCACACGCGGACGGAAGATCCTGCCCGAATGAAAAAAGCCCGCCAATGGCGGGCCTTTTCCATTTATCGTATGACGATGAGGGTGGTGTTACCCCGCGACCTCACGCGCCTTTCGATTTCTATTTAGTCCGAATCCGGTGTACTTGTCAACGACAAGCCGACTTCCGGATCAGCAAGGAACTGATTGAATTGCCATTCACACATGACGAAATCCAGAATCTTCCCGCTGTCCTGTCTGCTCCTCGCTTTGCAACCTATCTGGCCGAAAAGAGCGGTGACAAGGAACAGGCCCTGGAACTCTACAGATGGAACCTTGAACTTTCGGCGGCCTTCTTTGTTCCTCTGCAGATATGTGAAGTCAGCGTCCGAAATTCAATCGTCACGGCAATCGAAGCGACTTATGGTGCAAACTGGCCTTGGGAGCGCGGCTTCGAAATCAGTTTGCGAAACCCGCCGACCGGATATAGTCCGCGCCGAAACCTGATGGGACATCGCTCACTCCCGACATCCGGCAAAATCGTTGCCGAGTTGAATTTCGTCTTCTGGGAAAAGATGCTGACTTACGGTCATGACGGTGCGATCTGGAACGCGCATTTCCGAACTGTGTTTCCACACACCGACAATACCAGGACGATTCAGGCTCTGCGCGGGGAAGGCAACGATACACTGTTCAAGATTCGTGACCTCCGCAATCGCATTGCCCATCACGAGCCGATTTTTCGGCGGAACGTTCAGGAGGAATATGATCGCATTCGCAAGATTGTCTCCTGGACCAACGCCACCGCAGCGGACTGGATCGACAAAATCGAGACTGTAACGAGCATGATCGCAACAAAACCCTGAGCCCGCCTCGCTCAACGCCGTTAGTGCAGTAAATACCGTAATCGAGAAAAATGGGCAGAGCCGAAGCTCCGCCCTGTTGGCCTCAATCGAAGGCCGACATCTGCGCAGCGGCAGCCTTGCGGTCGAGTGTCTGGCCGGGATTATCGACCGGGCGGTCAAAGGGCTTCCAGGCTTCTCCGACGATCTGTTCGTAGGCGGAAACGGCGCCTTCGGCGGCCATCCGGAGCGCATGGGCCTGAATGCCCATGTCAGCCGCAAATTCGCGCTTGCGCTGCGCGGCGCTGTCATATCCGACGGGGCCATCAAGGTCCTCGTCGCGGGCGTCTGCGGCACCCTTGGCGGTGGCATCGCGCGCTTCTGTGACAGCCTTGCTGTAGAACTGGCCGGCGCCGTGGGCCGAGCCGACATAGGCTCCGACGATCCGCTGCAGATGGATCTGCATTGCCCGTTCGCCGAGGCCGTCTGAAAGGCCAGTCGCGGTTTCGACGATGAGACGTTCGTGCATGTCGCGGATGCAGTCGCTATCGAGGATGGCGGTACCGAAGCTTTCGGCGATGCGCAGCGCTTGCGTTTCATCCGGGCATGTCAGGCGGACCATTTCGATCGTGGCGCCTTTGCGGAGCTGCACGACGCGGGCGGTGGGGCGGTTGGCCGAGTGTGTGGATTGGCGGGAAGAGGTCGCGGACTTTGCCATGGTGGTTCCCTTTCGGTTCGCCGAAGCGGTTCCGGCCCCTGCCGGTCTGTCCTTCGGTGCGGTCGACAAGAACCGGCGTAAACCGGGCGGTTCAGGGTCCGGGCGGGCCAGATCGAGCGAAGCAGTCATGCGGGCAAGCGGGTCTTACAGACCTGCGACGCCCATATGGCTGCTTTGCCGAGAGCGGCATGACCGGCCGCCCCGCGGCGCGGAACGCGGCCTTGAACCGAACGGGCGCTGGTTCAGACCGCAGCAAAACCGGAGGACAGGCCGGCAGGGGCGACACCAGATGTGAGCACCGGGAGGAATCTCATGCAGGGTGTTCGCCGGACCCACCTCAAGGCACCTCGGCTTCAACACCACCAATCGGAAGCCTCCCGCCCCGTTTGACGAACAGACTGCCGATGAACCAGACAACGGGGCACTGTCACCCGCTCGATACGGATTACCGACAATCCGACGAGATGATTGCCGCCGCGATGAGATCGCAGGCTCTTGTCCAGCGCGCCGCGTTCGTGGGCAGGCGACGGGTACGCGCTAGGTCACGGGTCAGGGGGCAGCGGTCAGCGGTCAGCGGTCAGGGATGCTCAGCCGGAAACCGCTTCGGATCAACCGGGCGCTTCGGCAGGCGGTAACGGTCGAGCCATGTGGGTCCATGTGTGTTCCGAAGCCTGCGCAACACCTGACCGTCGTCACAGGGCGCCTCGCCCATCCACGCGCGATTGAGGATGCGTTTCCAGGACCGCCCGTGCCGGGCCGCGTAATCCTGAAGTGCGGCCTCCTCCTGCGGGTCAAGCGGCGGAAGCTTGTCGTGATGCTTTGCACTCATCGGATCAACCTCCTCGTCCCGTGGCTTGCCGCCGCATAAATACCCTGCCGATCAATCGGCAGATGGCGGTGGTTTCAATGACAAGGCGGGGCATGCTGCACTCTTCTCATTGATGCCAGGATGCAGTTCCAGCCTCGCGCGGAGAGCGGCAATCGCCGCATCCTGTCGGGCGAGCTTGCGCGACAGCGCTTCGATCTCGCCCCGCCGCTGGAATTCCAGAGCCTGAAGATGAGACTGGAACAACCCGCTTCGGAGCGCGTCCAGCGCGACCCCGACCTTTTCACTGGACTTCGCCTTCTGGGTGACCGTCACACGCTCGGCACGGGCCGCAATCTGTCGCTGCACCAGATCGAGATGACGGGTCTCGCGGCGCGATGCCTCCATGCGGGCGAAGAGTACCTGGGGGCTGATCGTTGTCATATCGCGCCCCTCCCCGCCCATGACACCAAGCTTGACGGGCCGTCATACGCAGCATGACGGGCTTCATCGATCACGAAGCCAAAGCGTCCGACGGTATACTCGGTGGTCGGAACCAGAAAGCGGCGCTCATCGACATGGTGATCACGCTTGCCACCACGGGTGGCGATCACCTCGGTCATGCCGGGATGATGATCGGATTTCAGCGCCGAGATCGCCACCCAATCGTCTGCATGCGCCAGCTCAAACGCCTTGCGATCTTTCGCATGGGATTCGCCCGGCGCCAGGACCTGCCCGGAAATTGCTTCCCACGCTTCCGGCCACCAATCCTTGAGATGCCTTTCCGCCCTCCGGCGCTCACAGGACGTGAAGAACTGCGGATAGGTGAAAGTGACGATCGACCAGGCGCAGTCCTCCTCATACCAGCCGTCCGGCGCGCACAGCATTGGATGAACCTTGCTGTTGCGTTGGGCCGACAGCTTGAAGCCGCCGTGACCGGCGGTGACATGCGAGACGATCCCTTCCGCATAGATGGTCGCCATTTGCGACGCACCCCATGGCGTGCTGCACGACATCCGTGTCTGCACGCGATTGAGCAGAGCAAGCTCGCGCCTGTGCTCCGCCGTTTCGAGCACGCGCGCCCGGAAATCGGCCTCGTCGGCAAGCCGGCCCTCGTGGCTGTAGAAGTCAGCGCGTGTCAGGTCGCAAAGTGGGCGGTGCGCGCGCCATGCGCTCGCCAGAAGCCCGCCGCCCCCGGATAAGGGCAGCATGGTAAGCGTGATCTCACCGATCCGGGCGACTGCAAAGCCGCCGGCGCTGACGCTGAATTCTACCCCTGAATATTCAGGGGTAGAGACGGTGGTAGCGGCTGGGGGAAGAGGCGTTGTCATGCTGCCCTCCCCTCGACGTGATTGGCCGCGACTTCGTCGGCCGTCACCTCTTCGAGAACGGCGAAGGGATGCGGGTGGAGTTTAAGCCATGCCTCAGCCGCCTCTCGGTTCACGGCAAGATGAACCAGTTCATGCGATGGGCCGGGTCGATCAAAGACGCGGATCGATCCGACCGGCGGACGCTCGATCACGGTGAAGGCCAGCGTGCTGTCAACGCCGAATGTTCTCAGGATTTTGACGACGATCGTGCCACGGCTGCCGATATCACCCTCATGCAGGGTAAAGGCGGCCGGCGCGATGTAGCCGCCAAGGGCTCGAGAGTCCTCCTTGCGGATCAGGCGGCCGGAGCTGTTCCGGATTTTCCAGACGGCCAGCTTCTTGCTGTGCCGCTCTGGCGGGCGCGGTGTGCCATCTGACCAGGAAACGATCGAGCCCAAGGGGGCGGAAAGGATTGTGTGTGCGGACATGCGGATTCTCCCTCAATTCTAGGGGTTGTGAAAACGAGACCGCCGCCGATGGAGACCATCGGCGGCGGGAGAGCATTCGGAAGGGAAATGGAGGACGCGGCTACTCCGCCGCGATCCCGTAGGCGGACTGCTCATCGGGATCGGCCTCATCGGCGTCACCGTCGAAAATCTCCGAAGAGGTATCTTCGTCGTAGGACCGATCGAGGCTGTCGTCTTCCTCGGCTGGCGCTTCATCCGCGGCGCCGTTTTCGACAGCTCCGCCATCCTCGTTCTCAGGGTCTGGAGCGACAGGGTTGCCGTCGATAGCGTCATCCTCTGGCGCGGTCGCATCCGTGTCGACGGATGCCTCATCCATGTCGAGGTCGTCGGCATGCTTCAGCAGATCGGCGATTTCGCTCGCATCCGGCGCAAACAGTGCGGAGGCATGGACGAAACGCTCTTCCTTGAAGTGGTCGACCAGCACCGAGCGGGTTTCCCGGACCTTCTGGCGTGGAAGCACGTTCGCCTCTTTGGCCGCCGCTTCGAGCGCCTGGCGCGACAGGCACAACATAAAGTCCTCCGAGCCCATATTCGGCAGGAAGCTGTCGGCGCCGATGGCGTCCCCGGCAATACGAGAGACGACACCGCTGTTCGACATGCCGCGGCGGCAAGACAGGACGTCGATCAGCACTGAGCGGGCTGCGACCCGCAGCGTTTCCGTATCGAAGGCAAGCTTTCCGCCTTCACCGATCAGCCGAGCTGCGTGGCGCTTGAACCGCTTCGGTCCGAACACATTGTCGTTCGCACCGGAATCGATACGGACGTTGAGGCCGGCGAAGGCGAGTACAAGCAGCGCCATCAGCATGTCGTCTTCGATCGGCGCACGGCCGAGCGCCTCATGCAGGGCGTCGGTGCGGAAATCACCGATCATGTCCTGTCCCCTCTGTGTCACGTCCGGACGCTGCTTCGGCGCATCGATGACGGAACCGTCGTGTACGGCCCCATCGCCGACCGCGATCGCGGCGCCGCCCTTGCCCTTCTTCTTTTCTTCCGGCATGCGGAAGGCGACCGACTGCACCTTTCCGTCCCGGTCTAGGTACATGGCGACATGATCGGACTTTGACGGCTTGCCGTAGACCCGTTCCGCCTTCTTCGGCAGGTCCGGCTGGCCCCAGTTATTGACTTCCACGATCGTGCCCTTCTTCGGGAGGTTCGATGTCATCCATTCCTGCTGGGCGCCAAGGAATGCTTCGACATTGGTCGTATAGCGGCTGTCCTGGTCGGCAGGCGCGAACAGGTCCTCGACCCACTCGATGCCATAGGCTTGCGCGAGATCATCGTCAAAGCTCGCATCCCTGGCGAACATACGGGTCTTGGAGAGCGCCCGCGCTATATTGTACCAGTCGGCCCGCTCGGACTTCTTTGGCTTGTTGGCCTTCCAGACCTCTTTCTGCTCGTCGAGAGAGGCTGCGGCGATGGTCCGGAGCTGCTGCTCGTTCGGCATGTCGCCAAGCCCCATCTGATCGAGCATGGCCGGCAGCACGTTGGCGAGAAGCCTGAGCTTCCTGATCTGGCGGAGCGGCAATGCGAGCGCGACGCCGATCGCTTCCTCGGTCCAACCGAGTGCGACGAGGCGCTCGATGCCGCGCCATTGGTCGACAGGATTGAGCGGCTCACGGGCGATGTTCTCCACCATCGAACGCATGGCGCCATTGTCGTTGGCCGCTTCGACGACAAGAACAGTGATTTCCTCCAACTCGGCCGCGATTGCCTGCTTCACGCGGCGGTGTCCGGCCTGGATGATATAGCCATTGCCGCCATCGACTTCTGGCGAGACGACCGGGGGCTGGATGATGCCGACAGCCTTTACCGTCGCCAGAAGCAGCGCATCGGATTGCGGAGACGATTTCGAGCGGCGGGTGTCGTCGGGATTGTCCTTCAGAGCACGGGGATCGAGTTTGAGGATCTGCATGGGATCTGTTCCTTCCGGGATATCGGAACCGGCACCTCACCGGTCCTTCCTGCCTTCAGTTCTTTCCGAAGACATCTCCCGGACCGCAGGGCGGGTGCACCGGCGCAACTGCGTGCGAGCGGCCCTGACTGTCAGGGCGAGCGGGGCAAAGCCTTGCGAGAACGACGGCAGGGTTGCGCAGGGGGCGGTTGAGCGAAGCGTCGCCGGGAAGCCCGATCTGCGAGAGGGGTTTTCCTTTTCCTTTCTTTCCCTCCTTTGCTCATCTCAATATGCCACCATTAAGGTGGCATATTGAGACATTGAAAAGATGCGGCCGACATACGATCTCGAAGCAATCAAGGCTGCCTTCGGCTCCGTGCGGGCTTTGGCGATCACGACAACGGCCCTTCGTGACGCAGCGTCTCTCGGCTACGATCGCTCTGCCATCGTTTCAACGATCGGAGGGATCGACCGGCGCATGTGTTACAAGTCGATGACGACCAATGCCGATCATCGCGTCTGGCAGGTCGTCTACCATGTTCCCGTGCCGGACGAAGACATGGTGCTCTATGTAAAGTTCCAGGCGGACGTGATCACCGAATTCCGGGTCATGTCGTTCAAGGAGAAATAGGATGGCATCTGCGGAAAAGATACTGCCCGACACGATGGTCTCTCCGGAGACCGGCGAGGTCCTGCGCCGTGACGTTCGCCCGTTCGTCGTGACCTATAAGGGCAAGAGCAGGACGGTCGATCTTCCCGGTTATTATCCGGAAAATGGCGACGACGGCGTGCATGTTGGCGACGACATGGAGGTGACGGATGCGGCGCTGCGCGCGCTGAAGGAAGAGGTCGAGGGTATTCCCTCACCCACCACGATCCGGCGTGTGCGACAGAAACTGAACCTGTCGCAGCGGGAGGCAGGAGGCATTCTCAAGGTCGGTGAGAACGCCTTCGACAAGTACGAACGCGGACTGGTCGAGCCGAGCGGGCCGACCAGTCAGTTGCTGCGTCTCCTTGACCGTCACCCGGAACTGGTTGACGAATTGCGTCAACAGACCGGCTAAGCGGCCGTCCTTTCGGTGTCCACGTCGTCGAGCAGGGAGTTCGCGAGCGCTTCCTCGACTTCTCGGAGCTTCCGGCGCTTGTCGGCAAGCTCATCACCGAAGGCAAACTCCCCACTCTGTCGTGACTGATACGAGGTCAGCCGGCGTCGGTACTCCTCTAACCGCTGGCGATAACGTACCCGTTCCTCGTCGAACCCGTCGAGCGCATGTTCGAGGCGCGAAATCGCCCCGAGCGGCGTCACTGTCACAGGCAATTCGATCTCGTAGTCTGCGCCGGTTCGCTGAAGCAGCGTCTCGTAACGATAGCCATCGCCCTTACCGAATTGCTCGCCCTCATAGACGAGATCGAAGCCGCCGATCGTCCCCAGATGCACCTCGCCTTGCCTCTGCAACTGCAGCAGCGTGAGGATCTCCTTCATCAGGGCCCGCCCGGCCTCCTTGCGCTCGGTGTAGTCCTGCCCAAGCACTACCATCGTGAAGGCATCGCCACCTGTCGACTGTCGCCGCGCGATGTCCTCCCCAATCTCCGCGATCCGCCGGGTCGATATCTTGATCTCACGCTCCGCGTCCCGCATCTGCCGGCGAACGGCATACTGATCGTCCTCGTGGGCGGCCCGCAGCCGTTCAAGCCGGGCAATATCGGCCTCCAGTCCAGCCTTCTGCATCAGCCGCTCGTCGCCGGAGGCGATGGCCTTTGCCATGGCGAACTGATTGGCGGCCCCTTCACCTACATCCTCCAGCCGGCGGATCGACGTGTCGCCGGAGAGAGCGGCGGCGATGAACCGGGCCTTGCGTTCGTTGTTCTGCCACATCGAGGCGTCGAGCGAGCCCTCTGTGGCATAGGCGAAGATATCAACCTCGTCATGCTGGTTGCCCTGGCGGACGATGCGTCCCTCGCGCTGTTCGATCTGCGACGGCAGCCACGGCACATCAAGGTGGTGGAGCGCCTTCAGCCGAAGCTGGGCGTTGACACCGGTGCCCATGGCTTCCGACGAACCGATCAGGAAAAGAACCTTGCCTGCGCGGACATCGCCGAACAGCCGCTGCTTGGCCTCCGTCTTCTTGTAGTCCTGCATGAAGGCAATCTGCGACGCCGGCACGCCGAGGCGGATCAGTTCATCGCGGATGAAGCGATAGGCCGAGAAGCCGCGCGTTTTCTCGACGTTGATCGTGCCGAGATCGGAAAAGATCATCTGCGCCGCGCCCGGCAGCTCGAACTCTTTACCATCTGGGCGCCGGTAGATTGCCGCGGCCGTTTCCTTCCAGATCCGGTGCGCATTGCGGATGAGCAGATTGAGCTTGTTGTCCTCTTCATTGTCGGCACTTGGCATGACGAGACGTAGATCGATCGCCGCGTGGCGCCCATCCGTGATGACCGAGAGCAGAATATCGTCGCCCGGCTTGGCGGGACCTTCGCGCTGCTCGATCCCCTTGATGCGCGCGTCCAGCATCTGCTGGTAGGTCTTGAACAGAGCCGTCGGCTTGGCCGTCAGGATCTGCCGACGCCCGGTCGAGATGTTGGGCACCTTTACATACTGCCTAAGATCCTCCGGCATCACCACATCCGCGAACGAGCGGAACATGGCGATCAGTTCCGGCACATTGACGAAGGACGCGAAGCGGCTCACGGGCTTGTATTTGCCCGACGGCTGGATTTCGAGTTCGGTCGTCGTGTCGCCAAAGCAGGAGGCCCAGGCATCGAACTCGTGCAGCCCGCGTTCAGCGAGTGCTGCATGGCCGAGCAGGCGCTGGATCGAAAACATCTCGCCGAGCGTGTTTGTGATCGGCGTGCCTGATGCGAGCACCAGAGCGCGGCCGGGATTCTTCGTTTCGATATAGCGGGATTTGACGTAGAGATCCCAGGCTCGCTGCGAGCCGCTCGGGTCGATACCCTTCAGCGTCGACATGTTGGTGGCAAACGAGAGTTTGCGGAATTCCTGCGCCTCGTCGACGACGATCTGGTCGACGCCGATTTCGGATATGGTCAGAAGATCGTCCTTTCGGGTCGCGAGAGCCTCGAGCCGCTCCTGCAATCCCTCTTTCAGCCGCTCGAGGCGCTTGCGCGAAACACGGTCGTCGCTTTCGACCTTTGTCAGCAGATCCTCGTAAAGCTGCAATTCGTCCTGGATCATCTGTTGCTCGAAGCCCGATGGCACGGCGATGAAGCGAAACGCCGAGTGAGTAATGATGATCGCATCCCAGGTCGCGGTTGCCGCCCGCGACAGGAAGCGGGCCCGCTTGTCCTTGGTGAAATTGGTCTCGTCGGCGACGAGAATGCGGGCATTCGGATAAAGCGCTAGAAATTCGCGCGCCGCCTGCGCCAGGCAATGGCCGGGCACGACGAGCATCGCCTTGGCGATCAGGCCGAGCCGGCGCTGTTCCATGATGGCGGCGGCCATCGTCATTGTCTTGCCGGCGCCGACGGCGTGAGCGAGATAGGTAGAACCGTCGGCGATGATCCGCCAGATGCCGCGTTTCTGGTGCCCATAAAGAACAAAGGCGCCAGAGGCGCCGGGAAGTTTGAGATGGGAGCCGTCGAACTTACGCGGCGCGATATTGTTGAAGCGATCGTTGTAATCGCGCGCCAGGCGGTCGGTGCGATCGGGATCGGTCCACACCCAGTCCTGGAATGCCTGCTTGATCCCTTGCAGCTTGTCGCGGGCTGCTTCGGTATCGACGACGTTCAGGACCCGGCGCTCACCATCGGAATCCTTGAAGGTGTCGAAGATCTGGGGAACCCGGCTGTTCAGTGCATCAGCGAGCAGCTCACCAGCATGGCGGCGGCTCGTTCCCCATTCCGACGTGCCGGCGGCGCTGTATCCAAGCTGCCGAGCCTCCACCGTCCAGCAGCCAAGCTCCGGCATATGATGGATGCTGATATCAGCCTGCATCTTCTCCTTCACGAACGCGACAACATCGGCAGCCGGGATCCACGGCGCACCGAGCCGGGCAGTGATGTCGGAGGGGCGAAGATCGGCTGGCTGAACGTCCTGAAGCGCACGCACGTTGCGCTCATAGGCGGGATCCAGCGCGGCTGCGGCCTCTGCGGCGGCGAGCTTGGTGCGGACCGAACCAGAGAGATAGGCATCGGCCGTCTGCCAGGATCCGTCAGCCGGGTCGCGAAACACCTCGTCGCCCAGTTCGTCGAGCACGGTCGCGGGATCGCTGTGGAGCAGCTCGGCGATATGGTCGATGTCGACGTGCCCGCGTTCATTCAGTACGACGGCGAGCGCATCTGCAGGAGATGTAATGGTCGGCGCCGCCGGCGGGGCAATCACGCGTTCCGAAAAGATGGGACCCGGCTTGGCCGTATCGGTCTCAAGATCGTAGTCCTCGATCGAGGCGACCAGCCAACAATCGGGATCATCACGGAAGGGCGCAAGGTTCGGCTGGCGGTGGGTCTCCCTGACCTCGCCAGTCTCGGCGTCCTCCTGGATGGAGACGGTGGTGTGGTTGATCGGCCCGAAGTCGCGCACGAAACTCGACCAGGCAATCCGCAGCCGAACCTGGAGATCTTTCCACGGGCGGTCCTGTTCCTGCGCCTTCAACACTTCGCGCACGGCGTCACGGATCGGGATCAGCTTGCTGATGATCCGCACATGCGTCTCGGAAATTCCATCGCCCGATCGGCCCTTGCGGACAGTGATCGGCACGGCAGATCCGTCGAGCATCTGCGTCAGGCCCTTTGTCCGGTCGAGGAAGAAGCTGCCCTCACGGATGGCCCTCTCCCTCGGCTGCAGATCGACAATCTCACCGAGCTCGTCCTCCAGATCGATATCGATCGGTGTCGGCTCGCCGTCATAGAGATCAGCCGGCAGGAGATCGATCGTAGCGGCGAGGAGGGCTTCAAGATCCTCACCGTCGCGCGGCAAGCAGGTGTAGGTTTCGCCAAATGGTCCGGAGGTCAGCGCGTGGCTGCCGAGCACGAAGTCGGGGTGGCGGGCGAACCAGCGATTGACACGAATAGCGCCTTCGTCGTCAGTCGCGGGGCGAAGCTCATCAACGTCGAGCCATGTCAGATCCCCCTCCGGCTCGCCCGCCTTGCGCTTGCGGAAGAAGAGAATGTCGACGACAACGTCCGTGCCGGCGTCGCGGCGAAGGCTGCCCTCGGGAAGCCGGATCGCCGCGATCAGATCGGCGGATTTGGCAATATGTTCCCGCGCCGTCGTATAGGCCTTGTCCATCGTGCCGTGCGAGGTAACAAAGGCGGCGAGCGCGCCCGGCTTCAGGAGCTCGATGGAGCGCGCGATGAAGTAGTCATGCAAGCGTAGGCCGAGTGAGCGATAAGCGCGGTCGGATCGAACCGTCCGATCGGAAAAGGGCGGATTGCCGATGGCGAGATCGTAGATCGGCGCGAGATCGGTGCGAGCAAAGTCACCATTGATGATCCGGGCCTTCGGCTGAAGCAGGCGCGCGATGCGGGCTGTGACCGGATCGAGCTCGATCCCGGTCACATAAGCGGCGTCGCGATATGTCTCCGGCATCATGGCCGGGAACAGGCCCGTACCGATGCCCGGTTCCAGCACCCGGCCGCCGCGCCAGCCGAGCCTCTGGATGCCAACCCAGATCGCTCGGGTGATGAACTCTGGCGTATAATGGGCGTACTGGGTGCAGCGGGCCAAAGACGCATAATCCGCTTCGGAGACGGCGGTTTCGAGCGAGGTCCCGAGCTCATCCCAATCCTGGCGGAAATCCACCTCCCCCGGCCGCCGAAACATGCCGTTGGCCAGCTCGCCGGCGCCAAAGCCGGTAAAGCGGATCAACTGCGCCTGCTCCTTTGGCGTCGCCGGCCGGTCCTGCTTGGAGATGTTATTGGCAACGAGGATCGCCGCAACATTGGCGCGGGCACGATCCTTCCAGGTCGAAGGTAACCTGCGGTCACCCTCGATATAGAAGTTTGCCCGGAGCCTCCTTGGGTGTGAAGGGGGCCGCGGGGGTGCGGCTGCCGGCGCTGGCGCCGGCGGCGTCGGATCTGGATCGTCATCGTTGGCTGGTTCGACAGCCGCCTCGGGCGCGAAGCTCCCAAAGGCCGTCACGCCGAGGCCAAGACCGGACGTGAGTGCGGTATTGCCGAATATGTCGAGGGTGAAAGGATCGTTGCTCATGATAAAATCTCCTAGTGAAAGCGCGCGTCATCGTTCCGCCAGGGCGATTGGCGGCGAAGGACGCTGATTGACGTTGGGGACCCGATGCAGCGGGGACGCTATGACCACTCGATGACGAAGATTTCCATCGAGTCCGGCTGGAAGCTAACGCCAAGATGCCTCGCGTTTGGGCAGGCAGAGATCATCGCCTCCAGTTGCGCGGCCTCGATGAATTCGACGCCGTCGTCTCCGCCGAACGTCCTGCGCTTGACCGCGAACCAGTCTTCGTTCGTGCGGGGGTCGCATTCGAGCGCATAGGCGACGAACGGCTTTTCTCCATCCGGCAATTTGCCGTTCGAGCACAGGTAGACACCGTGGTCTCCCACGAGCCATACACCCGGCTGCTCGTCGCGGCTGGGATGAAGGCCGTAATGGGGATTGCGGTAGCCGCCGTTGGCCTCGGCGTCGGCGCGACCACGCGCGATCACTGCCCGCACGGATTCAATCGGAAAGGAAAGCATGGCACGCATCTCCTCACGCTGCGACTGCCGCATCGGGAAGATGGCGCAGCTGAACGGGCAGCTTGCTGGCGATCTCGTCGTCGGTCAGGTCGTCGAGCAGCTTCAACCTGGCAGAGCCAGCCTCGCTGTAGAGAGTGATGAGGCGATAACCCGGCAAATAATGGGGAGAGCTTTCGTCGGAGTAGCCGCGATAGGCATCCGACGTGGCGCTCCAGATGTGCTCAAGACGTTCGTCCCGCGTCATCGCCCGTACCGGACGCGTCTCCCGCTCGATGATCGCCAGCCGCATGTCTTCCACCGACCGGCCGTCGGAGAGATCGCAATAGCCATGGAAGTGACGGATGACCCCGTCGATCCGTAGAGCGAAGAAAACCGATGTGACGGATCCTGTCAGGAATTCGCGCATTGCGAACATCGAGCCCCGGATCCAAAGCGGCGGCAGGATCTCGAACATGTAGTCGTGTTCGCGGTCGGTGATTTCGAACCATTCGCCAGCATAAAGCGCGCGCGCGTCACCGTCGAAACGGTGAGGACGCTGTGCATGCCGATCGAACAGCCGGAACATCTGATGGCGCTCAGTGATGCCCTGGTAGACTTTACGGATTGCGGAAGGGGTGCTCATTGACGGCTCCTCTGGCCCTGTCCGAACCGAAGCGCGGTGGTGCCTGCCGACCCACCATCCTCTTCAGTCCTTCATGACCCCTCCCGTCACGCCGCCTCTCCGTCCGGGCGGGTCAAGGGCCGCTCTTGAGCGGGCGAAGCTTCACCCTTGACGCGACCGGCGGGCATGCGGCAGGCCTCCGCTTGTTTCCATTCGTCTCTCCCTCTTTTCTTTCTCCCTCGCCTTGAGCGCTTCATTCCAGTCCTCGGTCGGCGGCTTCAGACGCAACCAGTCGCAACCGACCTCATCGGCAATGGCGCGGAGGCGGCCGGCAAAGGTCTCGCCCTGGATATTGGCGTCGGTGGCCGCGACCAGAACAGTACCGGGACGCGCGGCCAGCTTGCGGACTGCCGCTTCTGTCGCCGGCGACCACCCACCGCCGGTGCTGAGATAGAGGCTACCCTCGCGAAGCCCCTCGAATGCCGCAAGGCTCATGGCGTCGATCGCCGCTTCAGTGACGCAAAGACGCTTGGCGTCGAAAGAGCCAAAGCGAAAGAGAATTTTAGAACCGCCTGCCGAAAAGCCGCGCCAATCGGGACCGCGCTCCTCCCATCCAGTAACAACACCATCGTCATTGACATGCGCGGCCCACATGCTGCCATAAGGGCCTTCCCGAAGGACATTACTTTGGATGGCCTCCCGGATGATCGTTGCCGGTAGGCAGCGCTCGGTGCGCAGATAGCGCCAGGTCATTGATCCCTGCCACGGCCTACGTCGTGTTGCCCAGCGTCCAGAGACGGAACTGCTGTGAGCGGGCTTTCCGGCCGGTCGAGACCAGGCAGGATCCCTGGCGACGATGCCGACAAGAGCGGCTACCCGGTCGAGCGCCTCGACGAAGGTCACGCCGTCCAAATGCTCCGCGAGACTAAAGACATCGCCCTTCGCGTCGGACAGTGGATCGAACCATCCCCGCCCCTCATGGATGACGATCACGATTTCCGAACCGCGCCGGTATTTTTGTCCCTTGCGGGTGCTTTCCTTGATGTCGATGGCAAAACCGGCCTGTTCCAGCACTGCTGCGCACAAGACGCGGTCCCGAAGTTCCTCCAGTTTCTGTTTTTCCATTATTTTCTCGGCGCTTGGCGCCGCCCTTCTCTCCAGATTCATGTCTCCCGCACTTTGCGGGACCGTTTCCGGCGGCCGCGAAGAGCAAAGGGGGCAAGGGCGCGGCTGGCAATCTGCAGATTTGCATTCCGCCTCGGATGACCTGCCAGCCGCGGCGAAGCTTCCCTTGCCTCCTGCCGCTCGCAAGCGGCACACAGGAGATGAAGGGTCTCAATGAGACCCCCCCGGAACATATTCATGCACGATCTCCAGATCGTCTTCGTCATCGAGTTCGTCGCTCGGCAGAACGCCGAACTCGTCGCCGGACCTGAACAGCGTGACTGGAACCATGAGGGTGCGGGAAAGCTGGAAGGCGTGGTTCTGCGCAAGAGGAAGATCGGTGTTCATCTGAGGCTCCATCTTTGGAGCGGGCCATTCCCGCTCGATGGCAACCGTCAGTGTCCGGAACCGGTCGCGATCACCGCGGAGGCGAAAGCCAGGAGCGGCCGCAGCTTGCTAGCGGACCCCGTCAGCGGGTTGATCGGCGGAGATCCGGCGCCGGACCAGGAAGCCATCCATCAAGAGCGGGATTGGCACGCCTCCATAGGTCGCCTCCGACAAACAATGATCATACTGATGTGCGCATATCATCGTTGCTGCTGGCGCCCTCCAGGGCTATTGCTCTTCCGATCTGGACATCAGGTTGGAGGCTATGCCCACGACTGCAGGAGAAGGGTCATACGACGTGAAGCCACGAATGCCGGCCGTCGCGATTGCGGACCCACACATATGGAGCCGCCCCTTGAAATGACGGTCGGCAGCAGATATATGTTGGTCATAGTCGAGAGCGCTGATCCGTCGGTGCGTTGAACGATTGTTTCACTCGGCTTACCGAATTGGAGCGGACCGCATGCGGTCCGCTTTTTCGTTTCAGGGGGATTCGTTGCATCTACTATATCTCGACGAGTCTGGTCACTCGCATGATCCAAGCTCCGACTTCTTTGTCCTTGCAGGCTTTAGCATATTCGAGCGCCAAACGCATTGGCTGGAAGCCCAGATAGATCCTGTAGCGGCGCGCTTTAGCTCAAGCAATCCTCGAGAAATTGAGTTCCACGGAAACCCAATGCGCTCGGGCAACGGTACCTGGAAAGGTGTGCCTCCCAACGACAGAGTTCAAGCCGTCGTCGATATCTTGTCGCTACTGGCCGACAAGCAGTTGCAGTTGAAGGTCTACGCCTGCGTCATCGAAAAAAAGCTCTTCTCTCCGAACGATATTCTGGCTCGCAGCTTCGAGGAGGTGGCTTCGTGTTTTGATGGCTATCTGAAGACGCTTTATAAGAAAAAGAACCCCCAGCGCGGCTTGGTCATCCTCGACAAAAGCAATTATGAGGAGAAAATCCAAACCCTCTCTCACGTGTTCAAGCACGTGGGGCATGCCCACGGCCAACTTCGCAACTTTGCCGAAGTCCCGCTTTTTCTGGATTCAAAGGCATCGCGCCTGATTCAGATGGCGGATTTGATCGCCTACTGGATTTTTCGTCACTTTCAGTCAGGCGACCAACGTGGCTACGACCTCGTAAGGCCTTACTTTGCCCGGTATGGCATGGGGCCAGTCTCAGGCCTGCGCTGTCATGTCTCGCCAGAGACAGAGGCGCGCCTCGCCTCGCTTCCAGTTCCAGCTCACCCTTTTCCGAACGCGACACCGAAAGCTATTGCCGTCGCATCCCAAGTCATCACGCCTGAGGATTAAAGCGGTTTTGAAGGTGCATGCGCACCCTCGACACGCTCGGTCTGAGCATTTTTCACTGAAAATTCCTACTCTTCACCTTCAACGTATCGATATGAAGATCCGGCGTAAACATATCCCGCGGAACAACTGGCTTCGGTCGATCCCGTGAATCCGGCCCGCCGCCATGAGCAAACTCATCCCCTCGCCCGGTCGGCAGTCTGAACTCCGTATCGCGATCAGCCAGCCCGACGAGGTCGCCTGAGAGATCGAACAGTTGCTGTGCCACGAGATGAACGACCTCCCCTTCCCGCTGGATGCGACCATTGATCGCCATCATCGATGATCCCAGCACGATGCGCCGGCGCTTTTCGAATAGTGACGGCCAGACGACGATATTGGCAGGCCCGGTTTCGTCCTCGATGGTGATGAACATCACACCCTTGGCAGATCCCGGCTTCTGGCGCACGAGCACCAGACCGGCGGTGTAAACCCACCGCCCGTCCCTTGCATTCATCGCGTCCGCACAGGTGATGATGTTACGTTCTGACAGGTCGTTGCGCAGGAAGGCAACTGGATGCTGGCGCAGGGTCAAGCCGGTATGGCTATAGTCCTC
The DNA here is from genome assembly GCF_013322225.1 of Agrobacterium larrymoorei. GTDB lineage: Bacteria > Pseudomonadota > Alphaproteobacteria > Rhizobiales > Rhizobiaceae > Agrobacterium > Agrobacterium larrymoorei_A. Next base: position 7,037 of record NZ_JAAMFB010000037.1, on the reverse strand, counting down.
GATGACATTGTGGCCGTCGGTCATCTGCCGAATCAAGACCTCCGGCTCCTGCTGTTCCGCAATCGCTGCCACCTCCCGTTCGGCGGCCGCCGCAAACAGGGGCAAGGGCTCATCGCGCAGCGCCTTGATCGCCCAGAGCGCATCACGCCGCTCGAGTTTCAGCGACGGCAGATACGCATCGGCTTCCGCCAATTGGACAAGAGCCTCCGTCGGCACACTGGAGCGGCGCCACATATCATCGACAGACACAAACGGGCTGTTCATGCGCGCTGTCACGATCCGCGCGGCGTCCGCCACGGCCAATCCCTTCACTTGCCGAAACCCAAGCCGAACGGCATGCCGATCGGTGCTGTCGATCTTCTCCAATGTGCAGTCCCAGCGCGAGCGGTTAACGCAGACCGGCCGCACCGCGACGCCATGCTTGATCGCGTCGCCGACGATCTGGGCCGGAGCATAAAAGCCCATCGGCTGGCTGTTCAGGAGCGCTGCGCAGAAGACGTCCGGATAGTGACATTTGATAAAGTTCGAGGCGTAGGCAATGAGCGCAAAGGAAGCAGCATGGCTTTCCGGAAAACCGTAGGAGCCAAATCCCTCGAGCTGCGAAAAGGTCTTTTCGGCGAACTCGGCTGAATATCCATTCCTCACCATGCCGGAGACGAGCTTGTCCTTGAAGCGCGAGACGCCACCGGTGAACTTGAAGGTGGCCATTGATTTGCGCAGCTGATCGGCCTCGCCGCCAGTAAAGCCGGCACAGACCATGGCGACGCGCATGGCGCTTTCCTGAAACAGCGGCACGCCCAGCGTCTTGCCGAGAACGTCTTCCAATTCGGGCGTGGGATACTCTACCGGCTCCTTGCCCTCACGCCGGCGAAGATAGGGATGCACCATATCGCCCTGGATAGGGCCAGGGCGCACGATCGCCACCTGCACGACGAGATCATAGAAGGTGCGCGGTTTTAGCCTCGGCAGCATCGCCATCTGCGCGCGGCTTTCGATCTGGAACGTGCCGAGCGTGTCAGCCTTGCGGATCATCGCATAGGTCGCCGCATCTTCCTGTTCGATCAACGACAGATCTATAGTCTGGCCTTTGTGTTCGCGAATGAGATCAAACGCTTTTGCCATACAGGTCAGCATGCCGAGTGCAAGAACATCGACCTTCATGAACTTCAGCGCCTCGACATCATCCTTGTCCCATTCGATAATCTGGCGGTCCTTCATCGTCGCCGGCTCGATGGGAACGAGATCGTCCAGGCGGTCATGGGTCAGGACAAAACCTCCCGGATGCTGACCAAGATGGCGTGGTGCCCCCATCAATTGCTGTGCCAGCTTCAGGGTCAGCGCTAAGCGCCGGTCGCCTGGGTTGAGATTAAGCTCCTTGATGTTTCTGTCGGGCACGTCTTCTGACCAGGACCACATGCCCGATGACAGCGCCTTGATCACATCTTCAGGCAAGCCAAGCGCCTTACCGACATCGCGGATTGCGCCCTTGGCCCGGTAGCGGGTGACGGTCGCACAAAGGGCCGCTTTGTCCTTGGTGTATGTCTTGTAGATCCACTGGATGACCTCCTCGCGCCGTTCATGTTCGAAATCGACATCGATATCCGGTGGCTCGTCTCGTTCCTGGCTGACGAAACGCTCGAACAGGAGATCATTGGTCGAGGGATCGATTGAGGTGATGCCGAGAATGTAGCAGACGGCGCTGTTGGCCGCCGATCCCCGGCCCTGACAGAGAATGCCCTGGCTTCTGGCAAAGCGCACGATCGAAAACACGGTCAGGAAATACGGGGCGTATTTCATGGTGCGGATGAGATCGAGCTCGTGGCGTACGGTCTTCAAGACATCCGGCGGCAGACCTTCTGGGTACCGGTCCGGCGCAAATTCCCAGACATAATGCTCCAGCGAGGCTTGAGCATCCTTGCCCGGCACGATGGCTTCCTCCGGGTATTGGTAGGTAAGCTCTTCGAGGCTGAACTTGCAGCGTCTGACGATCTCCATGGTTCGCGATAGTGCTTCCGGATATCGCGGAAAGAGCCGCTCCATCTCTTCCGGTGGCTTCAGGTATCGATCGGCGTGTCTCTCGCGCTCGAATCCAACATCATCAATCGTTGTGTTGTGCCTGATGCAGGTCACGATGTCCTGCAATTGCCGCCTGCCCGGCTCATGGAACAGCACATCATTGGTAACGACTGTTTTCATCTTAAATCGGGCGGCCAGGTTGGACAACTCATGCAACCGCATCTGGTCATTCTGGCGCCGGCGCAGGCAGAGCGACACGTATGCACGATCGCCAAACAGCTGCGCCATCCTGCGAAGCTGTGCGGCACAGGTGGCATCCGGTAGATCCGGTACGAGAACGCCGATCATGCCTTCCGCGTAGGCCATGACATCATCCCAGTGCAGGATGCAGTTGTTCTTGCCGCCGCGCGACTTGCCGAGCGTGATGAGACGCGTCAACCGCGAATAAGCGGCTCGATCCATGGGATAGACAAGCAGAGACATGCCATCGGCGAGATCCAGACGACATCCCACGACAAGCCGTATGCCCGTTGCACGCGACGCTTCGAGCGCACGGACAATCCCGGCGAGCGAATTGCGATCAACGACACCGAGTGCTCGTATTCCCATTAGCTTTGCGGTCTCGAAGAGTTCCTGCGCAGACGAAGCTCCACGCAGAAACGAAAAATGGGTCGTGACCTGAAGCTCGGCGTAACTCATGCGAAAATCCCATGGCAGAACCAGCGATGAGATCCAGTTTCGGCATCAACACCATCGCCGGAGCGGAATACCCATAGCCGCTCTCCTGCCTCGTCCTCGATCACGAAATAATCGCGCACAGCCTCCATCTCGGCATCGCGCTGCCACCACTCCCCAAAAATGCGCTCAGGCCCGTCGGCACGCTTGACCTTGCGGCGCTTGCCACGCCACAGGATCGACACCGGTGGGCGGTCCGGCATCAGCGCAATCGCCTCGATCAGCTCCGGATGTGGCAGCAGGCGGACTGGCCGGCGCCAATGGCCGACCCAAGCAACGGTGATCGGTTCAGCAACAGGACTGATCCGCTGGACCGAACGTTCCGGCACATCCGAGGCCACCGGTGCAACACGGTAAACCCGCTGGCCGCGGTTTCCGTAGATGTCGATGAGAGGCGTGACGTCCCTCACCTCCTCCTCAACCATTGAGGACGTCTTTTGCACCTCCTCCAGTGGTTCGGCCATAACAGCGACCAGAGTGAGCTTTTCGATCCCCAAACCGGGCTCGATCTTTTCCGTCCGATCTCGAAGCAGTTTTGTCAGCCATGCCACATCGCGGGCAGGCTTGGCTGTTCCCGCACGGATCGCTTGTCTGGTACCGTCGACCTTCTCAACGATGAGATCAGCACGGCGGACGCCGAGACCGCATTTCTGAAGAGCAGCGACCAGTTCGATGACAAGCCGCCCGACATATTTGTCGATTGTCTCTGCCGCCCCTATCGGTTCGGCAAAAGCTTTCGAGACTTCGACCAGTTCCGGAGTCCGGATGGGTTCGATCGGCTCGGCGATGCGGCCAAAGATCTGGTCGAGACGACGCCCGACCTCCGGACCGAAGCGAAGGGTCAGTGGCGCGCGTGGAGTGTTGGCGAGCTCACCGACCGTCTGGAAACCGAGGAGGCGCAGATCGCTCACAATTTTTGCCGGAAGACGCAGAAGCGCAATCGACAGCTTTTCGACGGCGCGGGCCGTCTTACCGGGTGGAATGACGATCGTTTCGCGGTTGATCGCGCGGGCACAGGCGTGGGCAGCACCCCAGCTATCGGCAACAGCTACACGGGCGGTAAGCTTTTTGGCAAGAAACTGGTTGGCAATTTTCGTGACCATGGGCAACTCACCGCCCTGAAGATGGTCGGCGCCCTCTGTGTCCATGACAATGCCGTCGATCCCGTCGACAGCGACGATCGGAGAGTAGATCGTTAAGGCCCAGAGTGTGATGCGCTCGAGTGCGGCACGATCCGCTTCATCGTCTGCGTCGACCAGCATCAGACCGCGAAACAGCGACTGCGCCTTCGCCGCCGCCATGCCGACATGCACGCCTGCCTTTCGAGCGTTTGCGTCCGCAGACGACACCCACCGCTTCGAACCGCTCTTTGCGATCACGGCGATTGGCAATTCAGGCGGAATGGACGGATCGCCGCGGCGAATGCGATCCGTCGGCAGATCCGGAAGATAGATCGAGACGACCCTTGTCATCGCACGCCCTCACGAGAAACTCAGCACACTCACCCGCTTTCACGCGCATCAATTCCAGAAACCATTGAGGCCTGCCCACACCTGGTACCGGCAACTCCTCCGATGGCATCACGCTAACGCGCCATCTCGTCGTTGACGCCGTTGGCTGGCCAAAATCATTCGCCTCCGTCTGCCGTCGCCATCGCCGGACCGCAAGCGCCATGGTCCCCGTCCGTTCGGCTGCAAGCTGCAGGCGACGAGAGCTCACCATGGGCAAACGGACAAGCTCACCCACAACCGCGCCCAGTCCACCAAATGACAGGCCCTCCTCCATGTTGGCGAGCACATCCTCTTCCCTGTCAGACTCCACGAAGATCACCCGATCAGGATGAAGCCCCACCTCGGCCAGTGCCGGAAAGAACAGATCCGGCCGCGTCAGACACCAGACGACGGGGCCTTTCGTTCGCGCAGCGATACCGGCAACACACAGTGCCGCCGCCGCGCCATCCACAGTCCCTGAGCCACCGCCCGCGAACTCATGCAGCGCGCCATAGGCAAGTCCGCCGCCGGGCAGAGAGGCATCGATCTCGCGAACGCCAAAGGAGAGAGTGCCCGCGCGTTTTGCGGTCACACCTTCCAAGGCGGCGATACGATCGCGCAAATCGCAGATTGCATCGGAGACCCCCCTGGGGCGGGCAGCGGTCATCGTTCACGGCTCCCTTCAAGGTCGTGCTAAGTAGATCGACGTCATGTCGTACAGATTATTTGTTCATTGTTTGTTCCGATGAGCAATAAGAGTCAAGCGGGACAAGGGTGAGGAATATTGTCCCAGGATTAGCAACCTTGAAGATTCGAAACGGATTCAAAGACTAAGCATCGCGGAATTAATTTTGAAGGCGGCGCGTCTGTCAGCCCCTAACACGTGGATATCGGGGACAAAGCGTAGTCGTCACAATCTTCTTAAGCTTTTCGTGCTGAACTCTTCCAATGACGAAGCCACCGAGATCAAAACCGCTCCTTCGTGATACCGAAGCCCCGATCCGCTCAAAGCCGCGGCGGAAGCGCAATCCCGCACAGCCACAGCTTTTGATCGATCCGATGCCTGATCGCGTCGAGCCGGCGCTTGCGCAGCTCAAGGCGCATCCACCCAAAGGTCACCAGTGGAGCTGGGAACTGAAGTGGGATGGCTATCGTCTGGCCGTCCATATCGAGCCAACAGGAGTTCGCATCCTCACCCGTGGCGGCCATGACTGGACGCACAGGTTTCCGGCGATTGAACAGGCCGCCAGAGCGCTTGGTCCTGCGACCATGATTATCGATGGCGAGGCGGTGGTGCTTGACGATGAGGGGCGACCGGATTTCGGGCTACTGCAAAGGTCATTGGGTGCGTCCGGGAGGACAGCTGGCAAACGCGCCTCTGATGCTGTTCTCTACGCCTTCGACCTCCTTTATCTGGATGGCCATGATCTCAGGGAGATGGAATACCGATCGCGCCGGCATCTTCTTGAGGACACACTGAAGGGCTGTAACGGTGCGATCCGTGTGTCAGAAACCGTCGATGCCGAGCCTGACGTCCTGCTCGAATACTTCCGCAGCCTTGGCCTCGAGGGCATCGTCGGCAAGAACATCGATCAGCCCTATCGTTCCGGTCGCACTGGCGACTGGGTGAAGATCAAATGCGTTGCGAGCGAAGCATTCATGATCGTGGGCTACGAACCATCGGCGGTATCGCCTGGCGGCTTTGCCTCCCTGGTACTGGCTGCCTATCGTGGCGACGAGTTCGTCCACGTCGGAAACGTCGGCACAGGCTTCAAGGAAGCCGAGATGATCAGGCTGCGCAAGATGCTGGACAGGCTGCGCTGGAAACGAAAGCAGCCGCCCGTACCCTTTGCCGGAAAATCAGATATCGTCTGGGTGGAGCCAACCCTGATCGCCGAGATCGAGTTCAGGGCCTGGACGGGGGACGCCAAGCTGCGGCATGCTTCCTATAAAGGCTTGCGGGAACGGCAGGACAACGCCGACGTTTTCCAGCTCGTCTAGCGAAATTACTAGCATCCGCTAGATTGCCTTCTGCGACCTAAGCGAAAGGGATGGCGCTGTATGTGCAACCTGTATCGAATGGAAAACAAGGATTGGGTCTCGAAATGGGCCCAGGATGCGGAAAGCCTGATCAACCTGATGCCGGCCTATCAGATGAACCCCGACCAGATGGGACCGATCGTCCGCAATACGGCTGACGGCAAGACGCAGCTCGTGCATGCGCGATGGGGCCTTCCCTCCCCTCGGTTCGCTCTTGAGAAAGCAGCAAAAGGCAGAGCCGAGAAACTCGCGGCTAAAGGCAAGCCCTTCGACCTTGACGAATTGATCCGTATGGAACCAGACCGTGGCACGACCAATGTGCGTAAGCTCAACTTCCCGCACTGGACACGATGGTTCGGAGTTGAGCACCGATGCATCGTTCCTGTCACCAGTTTCGCTGAACCGGATCCGGCGAGCAGACAAGACGGCGGCAATGTGCCCAACGCCTGGTTTGTACGCGACGAAGAACAATCGCTGATGTTTTTTGCCGGTATCCATGTGCCCCAATGGAAAAGCGTCCGTAAGGTCCGGGACGGGCTGACCACCGACGATCTCTATGGTTTTCTGACAACGGATCCGAACGACCTCGTCAAGCCGATCCATGAAAAGGCCATGCCGGTCCTGTTGCTGACGAAAGAAGAAACCGACATCTGGATGAGAGGTGGCTCAGTTTGTTTGAACAGTTTCGGGCGTTTCGCTAAGTGGATTTCCGCCTCGATTATGCCGCCACCATCATTGGCGTCAGCGCGTTGAAGT
>NZ_JAAMFB010000032.1 GCF_013322225.1 Agrobacterium larrymoorei | reverse complement strand
CGCTGGGTGACGCTGAGCACGTGAGCCGAGGGGAGAACTGTGTCCGCAGTCAGCCACATCACCCATCAACCAGCCGACATGAACCAAGAACCGCCCCTCAAGAGAAAGGGCGGCGGGGTAAGGCGCATGCATGTCAGGTGGCTGTGTGGCTCACGTGGTTATGCAACGGTCCCACAAGGGGAGAGGAAAAGCGGCAACGCTTCGCTTCCTATCGACATTGCAGAAGAGGGTAAGCAGGCGCGGCCGGGCTTATCTCTCCCCCTGTGGGAGAGAAAGCAATTTCAACATCTTAGCTTTAGCTAAGTGTTAGAAATTGCCAGTGAGGGGTCTCGCTTCCGCCCCCTCAAGCCGTCCAGCCACCATCGATCACATGAATCTGTCCCGTGGTGAAACCCGCTTCATCCGAGGCGAGATACGTAACCAGCGCCGCAATCTCCTCCGGCTTCGCGATCCGCCCCATGGGCTGGCGGGCGATGAAGTCGCTGAGCGCCTGCTCGTAATTGCCGGTCGCGCGAAGGCGGTCGTGCAGAGAAGGGCTGTCAACGGTGCCGGGGCAGATGGCGTTGCAGCGGATGCCTTTTGTGACGAAGTCGGCAGCGATGGCTTTCGTCAGACCGATGACGGCCGCCTTGGAAGCGGTGTAGGCGAAGCGGTTCGGTACGCCCTTTACGCTGGAGGCGACCGATGACATGTTGACGATGGAGCCTTTGCCTTTTTCGAGCATGGATGGCAGGAAGGCGCGGCAGGTGCGGTACATGGCTTTGGCGTTGAGATCGAAGGAGAAATCCCAGTCCTTTTCCTCGCACTCCAGAATGCTGCCCGCATGGACGAAGCCAGCGCAGTTGAACAGAACATCCGCATGGCCGACGTCTGCGGCAAACGCCTTGACCGCATCGCCATCCAGTACGTTGAGAATACGGGTCTCTGCATCCGCGAGTGTCGCAAGTGCTGCTTCATTGATATCGGTTGCGATGACGCGGGCACCGAGGCCGATGAAACGTTCCGCTGTGGCACGGCCTATGCCCTGCCCGGCAGCGGTTATAACGACTGTCCGACCTGCAAAATCCTGCGCCATGACGTCCTCCCTCTTGTGCCTTTCGGCATCTCCAAATTGCCTATATCGACAATTCATATGTAAACAGTGTATTCATATGACGTCAAGCTGAGTGAAGTATCAGCGGACGTGCCAATGGGCGTGCAATTGGACGGGACGGCGGCGGATAGAGGGCAGATGACCGACGAAGACAGCGAGAAATATCGCGCACCGGCTCTCGACAAGGGTCTGGATATTCTGGAACTTCTGGCAAGGACCCACAGCGGCTTGACGCAGGTGGAAATCGCCAAGGCCATCGGCAAGAGTCCCAACGAGTTTTACCGGATGCTGGACCGGCTGGTGCGGCGCGGTTATGTGGAGCGGCAGGACGGCGATCGATTTGCCCTGACGCTGAAACTTTTCGGCCTTGCGCATTTCCATCCACCGGTGCGCCGGCTGGTTTCCTTCGCAGCACCGCTGATGCGGGAGTTTTCGCAAAAGGCCGGACAGGCCTGTCATCTGGCGATCTATGATCGCGGCGCGGTCGTCGTCATCGCACAACAGGATTCGTCCACCTATTGGGCGCTGTCGATCCGGGTCGGTGCGCAGATGAGCCTGTTCAACACCGGCTCCGGCCATGTGCTGCTGGCATTTCAGAACGAGGCGCAACGGAACCTGATGATTGCCGAGCAGCTGCGCGGTGGCGAGGAGGCCGTGCCGGATGGTCTGGTGGAGCGCCTGCATGCAGTGAAGGCCAAGGGTTATGAGAATATGCCGAGCCTGCAAACGGCTGGCGTATCCAACATTTCCGCCCCCATTCTCACCGTCGATGGCACGGCGCTTGCAGCAATCACCTGCCCCTATATCGGCTCGCTGATTGAAGGCGCCCCGACAAAGGAGGATTGCGTGGCGCTGATTTGCGAGACGGCGAAATCGATTTCCGAAGTTGCGGCGGGGCAATAAGTCAAAGGAAAAGGCGCGACTGCCAGGGGAAACAGCCGCGCCTTCTTGACTGGAGATTTATACCTTGAAAACGAGCGGAGCCGGATAAGGTTCCGCCTTTTTTGGCTCACGCTTAAGCGGAAGCCAGTTCCTTCTTGACGATTTCGCGAAGGGAAACGAGATCCTTGGCGAAGAGGCGAATGCCTTCGGAAAGCTTTTCAGTCGCCATCGCATCTTCGTTCAGCTGCCAGCGGAACGCCTTCTCGTCCAGGGACTGGAGCGGCGAGGCCGTGGCATTGTCCGGCGAAAGCTTGCGCTCCAGCGTGCCGGTGTCCTTGTCCAGCTCTTCCAGCAGTGCGGGGCTTATGGTCAGGCGGTCACAACCGGCCAGCGCTTCGATCTCGCCGACATTGCGGAAGGACGCGCCCATGACGACGGTAGAGATACCGTTGGCCTTGTAATAATTGTAGATTTCACGAACGGAAACGACGCCCGGATCGGTTTCCGAGGTGTAGTTCTCGCCGGTGGACTTCTTGTACCAGTCGAGAATACGACCGACGAAAGGCGAGATGAGGAAGACCTTGGCTTCCGCGCAAGCGATTGCCTGAGCCTGCGAGAACAGAAGCGTCAGGTTGCAATCGATGCCTTCGGACTGGAGAACTTCGGCAGCCTTGATGCCTTCCCAAGTGGAGGCGAGCTTGATGAGAATGCGGTCACGCTCGATGCCGCGCTCCTTATAGGCAGCGACAATGGCGTGGGCCTTTTCGATGGAGGCCTTGGTATCGAAGGAAAGGTCGGCATCCACTTCCGTCGACACGCGACCGGGAACCAGACCGGACAGCGCCGCACCCACGGAAATCGCCAGACGGTCTGCAACGGCAGCGATGACGGCATCCGACTGGCCACCCTGCTTGCGACCCCAGGAAACGGCTTCCTTGACGGTATCGGCAAAGGCCGGTGTGCCGAGAGCTTTCAGGACGATGGAAGGGTTTGTGGTGCAATCTACCGGCTTCAGGCGGGCAACCGCATCGATATCGCCGGTATCCGCAACAACCGTGGTGATCGCGCGAAGTTGGTCAAGCTTGGAAGTCATGCCGAATAATCCTCGTTAACTCTTAAAAACCGTCGCTACCGAATTTCGTTCCGCACGAAGGCCGTACAGAGAACGAGCGGTATTTTCACGCGGGAGTATCACGTAGCGCCGGGTAGAAAGTCAAGACATTTGCGCATTGCAATTGACATAAGTTTCACGACTGCCATACTCCAGCCAGTTCAAAAGCATGGCGAGAACAGTGGCGAAACTGAGAAGAGAAACCCACACGGTCTATTCTGAAGCTGCATCGCTGCGGCTTCGTGCCGCGTGGCTTTATTATAATCAGGGCATGACCCAGAAGGACGTAGCGGAGAAACTCGGCATCAGCCGTTCAACCGTCATTCGCCTGCTCGATGAGGCAATGAAACGCTCCGAGGTTCAGATCTGGATCAATGAGGGCATCGAGGATTTCGTCGAACTCGCCCTGAGGCTGGAGATCGCTTACGGTCTGGACGAGGCGATCATCATTCCTTCGGCTTCCGCAAAAGCAGAGGACATCGCCAAGGCGGTCGGCCTGGCACTTGGACAGTTTCTGTCCGAAGCCGTGCCGGACAATGCCACGATCGGCGTCGGCTGGGGCCGCACGATGACCGCGTCCCTCTCCAGCTTCCGCCCGCCGCGGAGAGAGAACTGCAAGGTCGTCTCGCTGTTGGGAGGCATCGTCGCGGTTCACCAGACCAACCCGCTCGACTACACATGGCGGCTGGCAAGTGCGCTGGGCGCGGAATGTTACATGTTCCTTGCGCCACTGCTGGTCGATTCCGTCGAGACCAAGCGGGCGCTGATCGAGAAATGCGGCTTGAGCACGCTTTATGCGTTGGCCGAAAATCTCGACCTCGCCATCATCAGCTGTGGCGATATCGGCCCGCACTCGACGTCGCTATCGGAAGGCTTCATCTCGAAACAGACATTGGAAGAACTGGTGGCTGCTGGATGCGTTTGCGACACCATGTTCAACTTCATCGACGCCGAAGGCCGCTCGGTCGATCATCCCATCAATGAAAAAGCGATGGCCATCGATCTCGATACGCTGAAGAAGGCGAAGCACATCGTGCTTGCTTCCGGCGGAGCGCACCGGGCGACCGCGATCCGGGCGACGGTGAAGCGGGTGGGATGCAATACGCTGATTACGGACGAGGCGGCGGCGCGGGCGCTGCTGGAGCTTCAGGGGTAAAACACATGTGATATTTCCACTTGTGGCCCAAACCCCTCACTGGCAATTTCTAACACTTAGCTGAAGCTAAGATATTGAAATTGCTTTCTCTCCCACAAGGGGAGAGATAAACCCATCCGCACCCTTACGGGTTTTTCTACAGCTATGTGGCATCGAAGCAGTGCGGTCTTTTCCTCTCCCCCTGTGGGAGAGGATAGAAAACCTCGATCTTCGCGGAGCGAAGTCATAGGTTTTCTTGGTGAGGGGTTTACACCACAATCAAAGCTTTCCCGTCTCCCAGCCCAGCATCGCCCGCTTGCGGGTCAGCCCCCAGCGATATCCGGTCAGCGCACCGCTTTTGCCAACCGCACGGTGGCAGGGTACGACGAAGGAGATGGGGTTGGCGCCGATGGCGGCACCCACGGCGCGGGATGCGGTGGGTTGACCGATATCGTTGGCGACGTGGGAGTAGGTGACGGCCTTGCCGAGCGGGATTTTGAGAAGGCTCTGCCAGACACGAACCTGAAAATCCGTGCCGAGCAGAACGACCCGCAGCGGCTGGTCGCCGGTCCATTTCGAGGGATCGAAGATGCGGGCTGCATAGGGTGCGGTAGCAGCGCTGTCTTCGATGTAAGCTGCGTTCGGCCAGCGGCGGGCCATGTCTTCAAGGCAGGCCCGCTCCTCCCCCGAATCGGCAAAGGCGCAACCGGCAAGACCGCGATCCGTGATCATGACCAGCGCCAGTCCAAAAGGCGATGGATGGTAGCCGTAGCGGATTTGAAGCCCGCTGCCCTTGGCCTTCCACTCGCCCGGTGACATGGCTTCGTGGGTGACGAACAGATCATGGAGACGGCTGGGGCCGGACATACCGACTTCGATGGCCGTCTCCAGAAGCGGCAGGCTTTCCTCCCGCAACAGGCGCTTGGCATGATCGAGCGTTACGGCTTGCAGAAACGCTTTCGGGGAAAGTCCGGCCCAGCGGGTAAACGTCTTCTGCAACTGGGTGGGCGACTGGCCGAGCCGCGCCGCGATTTCTTCAAGCGAGGGCTGGTCGCGATAATCCAGCGTCAGGATTTCAATGACCTGCCGCACCGTATCGTAATCGGTCCCGCCTGGCGTGATATCCTCGTTCAGCATGATATTGGCGTTCATGACTTATCTCCTTGGCTTGGAGAAAACCATGAAGTGCCGCGCGCCTCCACCCGTTTCTTGCACACGCCTCAGATTTTGCGCCGCACCGTTGCCAGCGCACCGCGAAACGCCTTGGCGAAGCTTTCGCGATCATCGGGATTCAAGAACGAGCCGATATCCGTCACCCGCCCCTCACCGGAAACATGCATGGAGAGTATACCGAACTCATCATGCCGTTTAACACGGAAGCGCGCCCAGAACGGGTTGAAACGGTGTTCCACGACGCGGCCCTTGGCGGAGAATTTGCGGATCGATAGATTGTTTCTCGAAACGGTGACCTCTTCCCTGACCTTGGCCGCCCGGTAGTTGGCACGAAACGCCCAGTAGAGCAGCGCGAAATCCAGACCGAGAAACAGGCCGACCGGCCACGCACCGCTGACAAGGAAAAAGCCTCCGTAAACGACGCACATCAGCGCGCTGAGCATGAGCAACACACGAAAACCCTTGCGCCCGAGAGAGCGATGGGGGATGAGTTCGGCAGAAAAGACCGGCTGATCGCTGAGCATATTCAACCTGCGTAGATCCGACATGACGATTGCCAAGAAAATATCCAGCACCCAAACACTCAAAAAGTCAAATTCGGCAACCCGTCGCAAGCCACCGCGGGTAAAGACCGCCTATTCGCAGGACGAGCTGACGGAAATCTTCCGCCGATTTTCCATCCAGCGACCGGAGCCGAAAGGCGAACTCGAGCATACAAACCCTTTTACGCTGGTCGTGGCGGTTGCGCTTTCGGCACAAGCCACGGATGTGGGCGTAAACCGCGCAACAAGGGCGCTTTTCAAATTAGCCGACACGCCGGAAAAGATGCTGGCGCTGGGCGAAGAAGAGCTTATCAGCCACATCAAGACTATCGGCCTCTATCGCAACAAGGCGAAGAACGTTATCGCCCTGTCTCGGATGTTGATCGATGATTTTGGTGGCGAAGTGCCGCGCACCCGCGAGGAACTGATCAAGCTTCCGGGCGTGGGACGCAAAACGGCGAACGTGGTGATGTCCATGGCCTTCGGCATTCCAACCCTTGCGGTCGATACGCATGTCTTTCGCATCGCCAACCGAATCTGTCTGGCACCGGGCAAGACCCCGGACGAGGTGGAGGACAGGCTGGTGCGGATCATTCCCGAACCCTACCTCTTCCACGCCCATCACTGGCTGATCCTGCACGGGCGCTACTGTTGCAAGGCGCGCAAGCCGGAATGTGAGCGCTGCGTGATTGCCGATATCTGCAAATCGCCGGAAAAGACCTTCGACATCCCTGCCCCGCTCGTTGAACTACCGGCCCAGCTCATTGGTGAATGACGGATCTCGCCTGCTGATGTCCTTATGCAAATGCACCATCAGCGAGGCGGCAAAGAGCGGGGTCAGCAGGTTGACGAAGGGGATGGCCAGAAAGCCTGCGATGACAAGGCCCGCCATGAAGACGGTGGAGGCGTGCTTTGCACGAAACGCCCGCGCATCAGCAGGAGACCGGAAACGCATGGCCGCGAACTCGAAGAACTCCCGTCCGAGCAGATAGCCGTTGACGAGGAAGAAGGCGATCAGATTGACGCCCGGCACAAGCAGCAGCATCAGCGCAATCATGTTGCCTAAAATCACGACGCAGAAGAACTTGATCGATGACGCAATCGCTTCGCCAAGGGGCATGGCGCGACCGGGAAGATCGTTCGGGTAATCCGTCTTCTCGATGACTTCGGCGACGTCATCGAGAAACAGGCCGGCAATGATGGCGGTGACCGGGGAGATCAACAGGGCAAGCGCCAGAGCAAGACCGATGCCGGCGATAATGGCCAGCACAAGGGTCAGCCAGCCCGTCCACTCCGGCATTCCCGGCACGAGCGCATCGAGCCAAGGCAGCGCCAGCCAGATGAAGATACCGCGAATGGCAAACCACAGGCCGATCAGAACGAGTACCGTCAAACCCAATGACTTGATCAGCACGCTGCGCGCCTCGGCCATAAAAATATTTTGGACGGCCCGACGGGCTGCAGAAAAAATCATACAAAAGTCTCCATTGTCGTCGATGAGCAACGTAGGAGCGAGCGCGCACCGCTGCAAGAAGATGATTTGAAAGAGAAAACGATCTTTTTCAACCCATCATTTTAAGCTTGAAAAAAAGCAACTACTAAACTATAAGAAAGTGTAGGCAAAAAGTCGCAGTATGGTATATAGTCACCGTGCTGAGCGACTCGTTTGTTTTTGACGGAGCTGGCAGTCGTATAACAAAAGAGCGTAGCGTGTTGAACAATTATTCGCGCTACGAAAAATAAAAGAGGCGATGTTGGAAAAGTTGCTGATAGATCTCACCCGCTTGATGAAAACGGGCACCCCGGCAGAACGCCGCATATCAAAGTATCTGATCGAGCATCTCTCGGAGCTGCCATTCGAAACTGCGGCGACATTGGCGGAAAAACTCAGCCTCAGTCCCATGACTGTCGGCCGTTTCCTGCGTTCTCTCGGTTATCGGCAGCTAAGCGATATCAGGGACGACCTTCGCCAGGCGACCTCGGCCCCTGCAGAAGCAACCGCATCCAACCCTGTGAGCGAGACGCAGCAACCGCTCTCATCCTTGATGTTACAGCAAATCCAGGCGGTTCAGGCCGTTTATGATCTGGCCGCTCAATCCGTTTGGAAAACCGCGCTCAACAGCATTGCGCAAAGCCGCGACATTTTCGTCGCCTCCTCTGCGGAAAGCTTCGGCATCTGTCGCTACTTCTACGCAAAGCTTCTCGAATGTCGGGAGCGCGTGCATTATCTCCAGAGAGACGGATCGACATATATTGAATTGATGGATGAAGATCCTGAAAATACGCTGCTGATCCTGATGGATTGCGGGGGCAACCTTTCAGCTTTGCAGCGGCTCGCCAAAATGGCGACCAAGGCCGGATACAAAACACTGCTCATCACCACACGGTTCTATGAGTGGGGCCCGGACAGCGCAGATATATGCCTGACGATTCCACTATCTCCAAATGGTGGACACAGTATGCTCCAACTGGTCGCCATCACCGAATTCATGCTGCACACGCTGGCCCAGAGCAATGAAAGCGGAAGAAGGCAACGGTATAAACGGATTGGTGAACTACAACGCGCATTGAACGCGTAATCACGAAGACGAGAAGTGAAAAAATCTTCAGGACTGCGAAGCCTGCGCTCTAAAGAACGTAGGTGATTGATTTATAACAGATTTATTTCGAAGCAATACACGAGAACAGACTTGACAATTTCCCGAATCAAATACTGATATTCCGTTAACGCCGGACGTTAGCGGAACAAAATAATTCCGCTCAACGTTGCTTTTCCGAACGATGGAAAGGATCGGCCAATGTCAAAGCAGGGAAAAGTCGCAATTTTGCTCGCTCTCGCTGGAAGCATGTTCGTCAGCGCAAACACGCAGTCATTTGCACTGAGTGCCCTTTCACCCATCGACCCCCAAAGCGCCGTCACAGGACAAACGACGGGCAATAACTACGCCGCATCCGCGTTCAGTAATGGCACCACAGGCGAAGGCAATTCCGGCGGTCTTCTGCTGTCCGCTGACGAAGTTCAGCATGTGCGCTGGTGCGCAGAGCGCTACACGTCCTACCATGCGTCAGACAACACTTACGCATCCGCTAACGGCCAACGCGTAGAGTGCGTAAGCCGCTGATAGCGCGGACCGGCGTGAGAAGCGCTGATACTGAATGTCATTTCACCAACTGACACATTTAAGGGAACCAGCGTGTTTGCATGGATGCGCGCACGCTGACTCACAAGATCAGAAGCGGTAATTCACGCCGCCCTTCACGACATGATCGCTGATATCCGTGTGCGATGTCGTGCCACCCGAAAACGTCCGAACATCATCTGTCGCGGTGTAGTTATATTCAACTTTGCCGGAGATTTGCGGTGTGAAACGGTGTTCTACACCTGCACCGAGAAGGTAGCCTTCCTTCATGCCATCCGGACCGGTGACGCCACCGCCATCCCGCAGGCTGGTGACTGTCAGGCCTGCTGTCCCGTAGATCAGGCTCTGATCCATCTTGACACCGGCCTTGGCCTTGACGGCTGCGCGCCAACGCTCATTAAGGTTCCCGCCGGGAACGCCGACGCGGGCATCGCCCAGATGCGTCGCTTCGATTTCACCGCCGACGACCGCCGAGCCCAGATCGTAATCATAACCGGCCTGCGCGCCGAGAGCGAGGCCCTTGCCGCTGCGGAACGGATTGGCCTTCGGCATTGCTGCACCGACATGACCGCCGACATAAGCGCCAGTCCACGAGGTGCTGGTCTGTGGCTCGTTGTAAGCAGGTGGCTGCTCGTAGGAACCGAGGTCAGCCGCAAAGGCGGGAGCCGCTACAACGGCCGAAGCCATCAACATGACAGAACCAAACTTGGCAATTTTCGACATCAGGTACTCCATACAAATCCACCTGGCTTGGGCCCAGGTCATGTCTTGACAACGAAGCGGTAAACAGCCGCCTTGACTGATTTCCGTTATGCCAGAGAATGTCGGAAAGATAAGGCAAGTTGCCTAATTTCATTCGAATTTAACTAAAACTCTAACGTTATGGATAAGAGATGGTTAACGGCGCGCCACACCGCATTTGGCGAGAGGTGACCACTCGGCCTATGGTTTCGAGATAGTTTACCGGCGTTTGCAATCGCCCGTTCTGTGACTATCAGAGACGCCAGTAAGTTCGGTCTGTCCTCTTCACAGACACGCGCGAACTGAAACGGTTACTACGCGTCGCGAATTTCTCCCTCAAAATCTCAGAAATTTAGAATGTGACCCCAAAGAACACATTATTTCTGACAGCGCATATCTCTATAAAAATCATCGATTGAATAAATTACATATTACAGGACATTATATGGAGAACCGTTCGTGACCCAGCTTTCTCGCCGTACCTTTGCCGCGCTCGTTGTCGCGGCTGCCGTCAACACCTCTTTCGCGGCCACAGCAGCATGGGGTGCGGAGACGACGATCAACATAGGCTACCAGCCGATCGTGGAACCATCCCGTGTGCCTCAAGCTGACGGCACGTATGAGAAGGCCACCAAGGCCAAAATCAACTGGCAGAAATTCGATGGCGGTGCAGACGTGATAGCCGCAGTTGCATCCGGTTCGATCGATATCGGCTATGTCGGCTCCTCTCCGCTGGCGGCCGCCGCAAGCAGGCAATTGCCAATTGAGACGATAGCGCTCGTGGGTCTGATCAGTGAAGCTGAAGCGCTCGCTGTCCGAGATATCGCCAAGCCGGAAGAACTCACGGGCAAGAAAATCGCAACGCCTTTCGTATCGACGGCTCATTACAGCCTGTTGACGGCGCTGAAGCATTGGAAAATTGACCCGAAGACGGTAAACATTCTCAATCTTCGTCCACCGGAAATTGCGGCTGCCTGGGCGCGCGGCGATATAGACGGCGCCTATGTCTGGGACCCTGTCCTTTCCCAGATCACAAAGAACGGAACCGTGCTTGCCACATCAGCCGATGTCGCAAACTGGGGTGGTCCAACATTCGATGCGTGGATCGTGAGCAAAAGCTTCGCCGATGCACATCCTGATCTTGTTGCAACTTTCGTAAAGGTGACGGGGGATGCAACCGCCGCCTATCGCGCCAACCCGGAAAGCTGGAACGCGACGTCGCCAGAAGCCGAAAAGATCGCGCGCCTCACAGGCGCCAAGCAGGACGACGTTCCCGCACTTTTGAAGGGCTACATCTTCCCGACGTTGCAGGAGCAGGCGGGCGCCGATTTGCTCGGCGGAGGCACAGTCAAGGCCGTAGCGGCGACTTCCGCCTTCCTGAAGGAACAAGGCAAAATTCCCGCAACACTTGCTGACTACAGCGCCTACGTCTCGCCGCGCTGGGTTCAGGATGCGGCAAAACTATCCTTCTGACCACCTTACCTCCCTCAAAACCGGCACGCCGACTGCGTGCCGGTTTTGCTCAAATTGCAGTGCGAGGAAGCCATGCCAAGCCACCTCATCTTCGACAATGTAAGCTTGGTCTATTCTGGCCGGAGCAAAGCGGTGCCCGATGTTCGGGTTCTTGATCACATCAACCTTTCCATCACCAGCGGCGAATTCGTCGTCATTATCGGCCGGTCGGGTTCCGGCAAGACGAGCCTCCTCAATCTCGCGGCCGGCTTCCAGGCCCCGACATCCGGCACCATATTACTCGATGGAAAACCGATATCTGGTCCAAGAGTAGAGCGGGCCGTCGTGTTTCAGGAGGATGCGCTTTATCCGTGGCTCAACGCGCGAGACAACATCGCCTTCCCGTTATCGCTCAGGCACGTTTCGCTTGTTGAACGCCGCAGGATTGCCGATGATTTCCTGGTTCGCGTCGGCCTGGAGGGTGCGGGCGACCGAAACATATGGGAACTGTCCGGGGGCATGCGCCAGCGCGTCGGTATTGCCCGCGCGCTTGCCGCCGAACCGCAATTCCTGTTGCTCGACGAGCCGCTTGGCGCACTGGACGCCCTGACACGTACAAAGCTGCAACTGTTCCTGCTCAATATCTGGAAAACAAGCCAGTCCGGAGCTCTACTGATCACACACAGTATCGACGAAGCGCTGCTGCTGGCGACGCGTATCGTCGTGTTACAGCCCGATCCAGGTCGCATAAGCACCGTTCTCGAATGCAGCTTTGCCAACGAAATACTCGCCGGTTCCGATCCGCGAAAACTACGTCAGTCTGCCCTGTTCCGTAGCATACATGACGAGCTGACCGCGCTTATTCACGAGACCGCAGATGAGGAACGCGCAGCATGACGATTCTTGCCGATGCTCTTCCTGCAACGATAGAAGAAGAGAACCATGCCGCGACCGAACAACCAGCCGCACCTCGGTCACGCCTTCGTATCCCTACCTTCGCCATCTCGATTTTAACGGGTCTTGCGCTTGTAGGGACGTGGTGGATCGCTTCGGCCTTCAGCGTCGTCTCACCAGTCTTTCTCCCCGCTCCGCCGGTCGTCGCCGCTTCGTTTGGCACGTTGCTCACCACAGGCTTTGTAGATTCCACTTTGGTCGAGCACCTACTTGCAAGCCTCGGGCGCGTCGTTACGGCGCTTGCCGTCTCACTTGCCCTCGGCATTCCGGTCGGTCTGTTGATCGCTCTCAGTCGCGTGGGCCGCGGGGTCCTCGACCCCATCGTTGAGTTTCTGAGGCCATTGCCACCTCTGGCCTATCTACCACTGATCATCATCTGGATTGGCATCGGCGAGGCGTCTAAAATCACGGTGATTGCTCTTTCCATGCTACCGCCGATCATTTTGTCCACCAGTGCAGGTGTAAGAGCAGTCCCCAGGGATTTCGTCAATGCAGCGCGGGCCTTCGGCGCGACCCGCAGACAGGTGATCGCCCGCGTTCTGCTGCCAGCATACGTGCCATCCATCCTGACTGGCATACGCATAGCGCTCGGCACAGGCTGGTCTACACTGGTGGCAGCCGAATTGGTCGCAGCCACCCGCGGCCTCGGCTTCATGATCCAGTCAGCCGCACAGTTCCTTGTCACCGACATCGTCATTGCAGGCATTGCAGTCATCGCGATTGTTGCGATCGCACTGGAGTGGCTTGCCCGGTTCATATAACGGCGCTTCGTCCCGTGGGCGGATAGTATGCGCGGTAGCTGATCAGCGCGAACTATCGATGCGCAAGACATGGCCGGTTACTGTTTTATGCCGCACGAGGTTATCCGGACACGCTTTTCCGTATAGGCGTCCGACGGTTTGATATTTTGTGAGTGTCTTGAAAGAAATTCTCAGAAGGCAAAACACCCCGCGGCTTACGCTGAGGAGCTTTGTGTAAAACGGCTTGAATGGTCAAACATTCAGGTTTCATTGGTTGCGGGGGCCTGAGCACACAGAGACTTGTAAATCTCATATCAACTCATCAGCCCCCATCCTCTCAGAGAGTTTGACAGCCCTGGGGACCTGTACCATCTCATTGCTTTCGAACGTAAGAGACGAACGCGACCGTACCACGGGATGTGTCGAGTTCGACTATTGGCCCAAGCGGACGTCGCAGCCGGAAAACACCAAGGTAACTAAGCGCCCTCATTTCGCGGTTCAGACGGCGTGATCTCCCAACCACTATGAAGCGATTTCAGCCGCTACGGTCGAGAAGTAGGAAGGGTACACGCTGAGCGCGGGCATCATAGCGGCATTGCGGCATGCAGTGCGAACCCCATCGCGGTCGCGCACGTCGTTCCAAACAGCTGACAGGAAGTTTGCGACAATGCGATCGGCAAAACCCGCTTCGATGAAAGCGATAGCGGCAGGATCATTAAGTCCGTACTTGATCTGCTTTTGCAGTTTGGAGAAACCAACGTAGAGGGTCTCGTCCATCGCTTCTGCCAAGTCCGAGAGTGAAGCCGTTATCATAGCAAGATCATAAGCAAATGCCCCTTCGCAAAGAGCAACAGCGTCTTCGATCGTCGCGCGATCGCCGCTGACCCGGATATCTAGCCCGGTCATCAGCTGATGAATGTGATGGAATGGGCGTCCGTCCACCCAGTCCGCCAAGGCCTCGGGTAGGAAATCTGTATTAGAAAGCGACCTAATCGAGGCCGACGAATTCCAAGAGATAATCTTTGCACCTACAACTTGCAGAAGCTGGTCTGCATTGACTGCGGCCCGTAGGTCGTCGGCGTTTTCAGAAAGCCAAGCCTGCAATTCGGCAACGGTCGCAGGAGGAAGTGGGGATTTTCGGATTACCGCCCGCTGATCACCATCAGTGTTTGCCGCGATTGCCGCAGCGATCATTTGAAATGCTGCCACCAGTGCGGCGCGAGTTTCGTCGCCTGCAAGATGATGGGCTAGGGTATGGGCGGCGAGGTCCGCTACCCTATCTTTCCCCTCCTCCTCAAGGAAAGTCATATTGGCGACAAGAAACGCCGCAATCGCCTGTATGGCTCTGGCGCGCCGCTCAACGAATTTGCGGAATTCTGTTGCACTTATGTTCGCCTGCAAGGCAAGAGCCTCATTCACAACAGCCTCAATTCGGGCCTGATCCGCAAATGCCAGATCGAGCCACTGGGGCTGGATCGGCAGGACTACCGGTGGCGCGCCTTTCTGACGTTGCTCATAATCAGCAAACAGGGAGAGGATGCTGCTTTTGGTTGGCTCAGACTTTGTAGAGTCCAGCAGCTCCTTCGCCTCATCCCAGCGCCATCTCTGTCTGAAGTCGGTTCGCTGATCGAAAATGGAGGGAGTTGAGAAAATGACACTGCCTTCGGTGTGCATACCAGCACGACCAGCGCGACCCATCAGGTTCTGGAAGTCACGAACCATGATGCGCTCCGCGCCTTGACGCGTCGACGTGACGATCAAGTATTTTAGAGGAAAATTGACACCTTGAGCCAGGGTTGAGGTGCATACAACAAATTTGGCGAGCCCTTCCTTCATGGCGTGTTCAATCGACAGCCGAAGCCCCTGTGGCGTGTCGGCATGGTGCGCAAATATACCCAGACTTGCGGATTTCGTGGCCGCAGCCTCTGACCCGAGATGCCATTCTGATAGCAATCTCAACTTTCCGACTTCGACAGCGTCCGAAACGTCGATTGGGCGAGGGAAATTCGCGCCGCGTTCAAAGATATCGACCGCCCGGCGGCAAATTTTTGTCACGCTGTCCTTGCGTCCGCAGAAAATGGCGACGCTGCCGTTGTTGACAACATATAAACCAAGAAACAGACCTACTTCGCTACCGTCAGACTTTGCAGGAAAGCGCTGGACCTTTCGCTCACGGCCACGAAGGTTCAATTCGATATCGTCGATAATTCGTGGAACCCAAAATTCGCCTTCCTCGGGATCGGTGGGGCTTACATATTCCAGTCGGCCTCTGGCATCCTGCCAGCTTGCGAAGGCGATGCTCTTCGAAGTTGGAAGCAAGCCAGCTCCATCTATAACGGCGTCGGGATCACCTACTAGCCATTCTGCCACGGCGCTCGCATTGCCAATCACCGCCGAGATCAGAATTACCTGCGTCGCTTCTGGCAAGGTTAACTTTAGCGACGTCAGAAGTAGTTCGTAGGTTGGGCCACGCGTCAGACCATCAAACTGGTGACCTTCGTCGTAGATGATTAGGCCGATACGCTCGACCAGTTCCGGCGCACGACGAAGCATGTAGAGCAATTTTTCGGGCGTAACGATAAGAACCGTGTTCACCGCTAGTATTTCTTCGAGCCGGATGTCGAACTGGAAGGAATCCGAAGCTTCATCGAGTCTGATCGGTTCACCGGCGAACGCCGTTACCAGATCGCCCCGAATATCATGGCAGAGCGAGCGATAGGGAGCGACAATGACCGCCAACGAGGCCCGTTGAGACAAAAAGGCGGAACGAATAATCAACTCGGTTGCGCGCGTTTTGCCCGCGCTTGTGGGCATCTGGATGACGGCCGAGCGCCCTTGCAAAAGGCCTGCCTCCGCAATTCGCTGTTGCGCAGGCCACAACTCGAACGGGAAGTGTACTTTTGCTAGAGCAGGTTGCCAGCTCGCGACGTCCAGTCCGGATGCTCCAGGAAGTATAGTCCGCGATGCATTTCGGAGCTTCTTCGAGCAAATCGCCGCCGTCAAATCTGCATACAGCAGTTCCCGAGGTGCTCCATTCTGGTATGCGGCATCCCTGAGAGCTTCGCATGCGGCTGAAACCGCAGTTACACCAGATGCGAACGTCACGAACCCTGCCATGCTACTCAGGACGGTGTTCACCCCGTCACCACCTGCATCGACTGGAGAAAAGTCGTTTCTCAGAATTTGATAAATAAGTCGTGCAAGCCCGTTGGCGAGTCCGAGCGGCGGAGCCTCTATGTTTTTCACGATCACGGCCGCGTTACCAACGCTACCGTTAAGATAATACGCCGCCGCGCAGAGCAGAGAAAACTCGATCGAGATCGTCCCGTCGAGCTTGGCGTTGAGATAGGCATCGAAAAAGGTCGAAGCGAAGCGCAGGCCTTCAGAAACGGATAGCTCTTCAGTTTCCCAACTAGCTGGGGCGACGTTCCAATCAAGCCCTTCCAGTGCCTCGACCCCGCGAAACTGATCTGCTGTCACGGCAGCAACGTCGCCAAGGATACCGACCGCCAGGTCGAACAGCATCGCTGGATCACGATACAACTCAATGAAATCTTCGGGCGCGACGCGAAATTCATGCATTTTTGCCCGGGCCCGCGTGGTGGACAGCACCTTGTTGGCAGTGGCTCTAGGCTTCATTTGCGGCCCTTTCATAAAGGGCATGAACTAGCTTCATAAGTGAAGCCCCCCGGATCACGAGAAGACGCAGATTTTCCGCGTTCTTGTGTCCGTCAGTGTCCGTTTCCTCAAAATTCGTCCCGTTGAAGACATCTATATCCAAGACGGCTGCCGCACCGCTAATTCTGCGGAAGGGGCGCTCGGTCTCGTTCTGAAACCGCTGGACGGCACCAACCTCAGGGGCTTTACCACGAACGAGGAGACGCTGTTTCATTGCGTTCAGCGTCATGGCTTCGCGCAAATGGTCTTTCATCGAGTCTGTCACGGCATCTTGTAGACGGTTTTTCTCGGTCGCGGATAAACCGGACTTTGACTCGAAGACATAAAGCTCGTCGTTTGGATGTTCGCCATTCTCATTCACAAACTTGAAGCCCACTATATCACACCCTTTGGTGGAATCCTGCCGGTTCCAGCGATCTTGATATCGAAGCTCCCTTGGGCACCAGTAACCCAAGATGAATTCAATGAAATCGGCGACGAGAATTTCGCCAAAATCACCCGAACGGAGACTTGGGCCCGGCGCGACCTTTTCATCAGGAAAAAGGATTGTATTCAGATACTCTGCATTACTTTTGCCGGTGCCAGCTACGAGTGCTGGCAAATCAGCATCGGCGCAGTAGTGATGTCGGAAATGCGCAGCCCAAGCCGAAAGAGCGGTTTCGTCATTTATTGGGTTGAGTTCCCATATTTGGATTTCCCGGCCACATGCGGTCTGGCGTCGTTCGCCGGTATCCTTGATCCAATCGATGTGGGCTGGCACAACCTTATAACCTTTGTAAGAAATGAACGTTCTGGTGTTCATCATTCGGCTGGTGATTTGCCGATCTATGTCCGCTTCAGGCAATAGAAACAATTGGATAAGCGTCCGCAGTTCAGTTTGCAACCGCCCCGTGCGCGATATCGGAAGTTATTCGACTTTGGCTGACAAAAATTCCGCCAAGCCTGCGTCGGGTGCCTTATCCGGTAAACTGAACTGCAACCAATGTCCCACAATTACGCGTCACCACTTGGGTTACGTAAAGAGATCGATGGCTTTCTGAGAATTTAAACACCTTATTGGAGTAACCGAGTTGGAGCGCACTTTAGTTATAATTCAAAGAATGTAGGCAGTCCTTCCGCGTCGATTTTGAATGGCAACTGGGCTTATCGACAGGAACAGAGATGAAATATTTATTTACAAGCATTGCGATAATGAATGAAATGACCTGGCCGAAATTTACGGAGACGCCAGCGTCTCCAACAGCTCTAGCCAGCCGGGACTGACTATGGACTTAATCAAGAATACTGGCCGCGAGCGAGTTCTCGACAAGCTAGGAGAGTGGCTGAAGGCCGAGTCGGCAGTCGACATCATGTCCCCTAGCCTTTCGCTACATGCCTTCGCTGAAGTCCGCGAACTTTTGAAAAGGGCAGACTCAGTAAGATTATTGGTAGAAGACCGGGCTTCCCTACCCCCCTTGTTGTTCGGTGGTCATTCGGACATTGGCTATCGGAACAAGCTCCAGGGTCGATGGCACGCCAAATCCACCCTTGATTGGCTTGGTCGTCATGTCCAGCTCCGATATGCTGATAAACTACCTCAGTCTATGGCCATCGTCCGCAACGCTAGCCTCAGCAGGGCCGCGATCGGTTCATGTTCGCTGACAACGGAAGGGTTAGGAATAACGCCTGGAAGCAGGCTGGGCCTCGTGCAGACAACATCCACGGACCATGAAACTGCGGCTTTCTCATCCTGGTTCCAAACCGCCTGGGACACTGTGCCGGGCAGACCTGATGCCGATGACCTCGAACGCGTTTTGGCCGACGCTGCATCTCAGCGCCCGCCCTCACTCATCTACTTCAAGTTCCTCTTCGAGATGTTCAAGGATTTGGGCGACGAGCTTGATGAGGAGCGCATCGTCAAATCCGCTACCGGTATCAGGAACACGACCGTCTGGAAGAAGCTCTTCAAATTCCAAAGGGATGGTGTCGTCGGGGCAATCGACAAACTTGAGCGCATCGGAGGATGTATCATCGCCGACAGCGTGGGCCTGGGTAAGACCTTCGAAGCGCTCGCAGTGATCAAGTACTACGAGCTCCGCAATGATCGCGTCTTGGTACTCTGCCCCAAGCGGCTACGCGATAACTGGACCCTTTATAAGGCCAACGATCGCCGAAATAGCTTGGCGAACGACCGTTTCAATTACGACGTCCTCAACCACACCGACTTGTCTCGCGATGGTGGTGCATCGGGCGATATCGATCTTTCACACGTGAATTGGGGCAATTACGATCTCGTGGTGATCGACGAGTCGCATAACTTCCGGAACAAGGCGACCCACAAGGACCGCGACACGCGGTACGATCACCTGATGAAGCGCGTGATCAAGGCGGGGGTCAAAACCAAGGTCCTGATGCTGTCGGCAACGCCCGTTAATAACAGGCTTGCAGACTTGAAAAACCAGATCGCCTTCATGACCGAAGGCAGTGACATCGCCCTGATCGACCACGGTATCCGAAGCATTGAAGCAACCATCCGTAAGGCGCAGGCACAGTTTAACAGGTGGCTCGACCTGCCCGACGGCGAGCGTCGCACATCGCGCCTGATGGACATGCTGGGCTTTGACTACTTCAAGCTCCTGGACATGCTCACCATCGCACGATCCCGAAAACACGTGCAGCGCTACTATGGGACCGCTGAAACAGGCCACTTCCCCGATCGCTTGCAGCCGATCAACGTCAAGGCAGATGTAGACCTTGCTGGCGAGTTCCGTCCGATCCGCGAGATCAACAATGAGATCAGGCGACTGACGCTCGGGGCCTATGCGCCGTTGCGTTACGTCGTGCTCGAAAAGCAAGAGGCCTACGACGCGAAATACAGCACCAAGATTCGCGGAGGCGAGAGCTATTTTCGTCAGGCCGACCGAGAGGAAAGCCTTATCCACCTGATGCGCGTCAATCTGCTGAAACGGATGGAGAGCTCGGTGGCCTCCTTTGCTCTCACGATCAAACGTCAGCTCGACGATGTGAATGCGTTGATTGCCAAAATCGAGGCCCATGACGAATCCATCGATGAGCTTGCGATCGACGATGTGGATATCGACGACCCTGCTTTCGAGACGCTACTTGTCGGCCGGAAGGTCAAGGTTCTCTTGCAGGACGTCGATCGGGTCCGCTGGCAGCAGGACCTCATTGAAGACAGGAACCGCTTGGCGACACTTCTATCGGCTGCCCGCTCTGTGTCCGCAGATCGCGACGCCAAGCTATCGGCGCTGAAGGAGCTGATCACCCAGAAAGTGCAAGCACCGATCAACAGCGAAAACCGGAAAATACTGCTGTTCACTGCCTTCGCGGACACCGCTGACTACCTCTACCGCGAGCTCGCGGAATGGGCGCGCGCGACACTTGGAATTCACGCCGCCGTGGTAACCGGTACTGGCGCAAACAAGACTACGCTTCAGAGCCTTCGCTCGGACATGAGCTCCATCCTCAGTGCGTTCTCGCCACGGTCAAAGGAACGTCCACCGGAACTAGCTGTTGAGGGTGAGATTGATCTCCTGATCGGCACGGATTGTATATCGGAAGGCCAGAACCTTCAGGATTGCGATTTCCTCGTTAACTACGACATCCATTGGAATCCTGTGCGCATCATTCAGCGCTTTGGGCGCGTCGACCGTATCGGCTCGACGAACCAGCGCATTCAGCTGGTCAACTTCTGGCCCAACATCGAGCTCGACGAATACCTCGATCTGGAATCGAGAGTGAGTGGGCGCATGGTCCTTCTGGATGTGTCCGCAACCGGTGAGGAAAACGTCATCGAGTTTCAGGCGGGCAATCAGATGAACGACCTAGAATACCGCCGCGCTCAGTTGCAGAAAATGCAGGACTCCGTGATCGATCTCGAAGACCTGTCCAGCGGCGTCTCCATTGCCGACCTCACGCTCAATGATTTTCGCATCGACCTCGCAGGTTATCTGCGCGATCACCGTGAGCAGCTCGAGGTATTGCCACTTGGCACATATGCCGTGGTTTCACCGCCTGAGGACGAGTTCGTCAGTGCCGAAAACGTCATCTCGCCGGGGGTCATTTTCTGCCTGCGCGCTGTCAGCGAAGCTGCGGAACGGTTGGCTGAACCGGGCTATCCTCTGAAGCCGCACTTCGTTGTCCATGTTAGCGATGAGGGAGAGGCGCTTTTGCCCTACACCCGAGCGAAGCAGGTCCTTGACCGCCTCAAGAAGGTTTCCATCGGACGCGATCTACCTGACGCGCAAGCCTGTGGCCGGTTCGATAAGTCCACCCGCTTCGGGCGGGACATGGAGCCCTATCAAAAGCTCCTGGCGCGCGCCGTCGCCTCGATTGCGGGAAAGAACGAGGAACGTGCAGTCGCAAGCCTTTTCTCTCCAGGTGGTACGCATGCGCTCAAAGGGGAGTTCGCCGGCATCAACGATTTCGAGGTCGTGGCATTCCTCGTGATCCTTCCGGAAACGAGCGCGGAATGAACGCAGCAGCATGCATCAATGCTGTCGTTGACGCTCTCGGGTTACCCGCGAATGCGCGCGTTGATATTCGTGTCCCTAAGAAAATGCTCATTGAACAAGGCGCACCCACTTCGACCGACAAGCGCGCCATTCAGGATGGCATTGATGAGCTGCTGTGGGTTGCGGCATGCAAGCCCGGAACTGTCGGCGTGCCAACCTTTGCCGACGACGTACGCGAATATGTCGAAATTGCCGTCATTGGCTGTGCTTTCCGAGCGGGGGCTAAAACGAGCCGACTTATCGAGCTCATTCATCGCGCCATCCCTTATCCGGTTGTGTTGATCACCGCTGATGATCAAGGGATCGACGTGTCCGTCGCCCATAAGCGGCGTGCTCAGAACGAAGTGGCCAAGGTCGTCGTTGACAGAGATACCTACACACGCCTATCCGATCCGACGACGCCGACATCGAACGAGAAGGCCTTTCTCGATAGCCTGACGCTTTCGAGGCAATCGCAACGGGACTTGTACGCACTCTATGATGGATGGGTGGCACGGATTGAGGCCTTGAACGCGGCCCGCCTGGTCGGGTCCTTCTCGGTAACGACAGACGAAAACCAGCTTACCCGCCGCCGAGCGGCGATTGATGACTACGAGAGGCTGGCTAAAGAAAACTCACTTTTGAGGTCGCAGGCGGCAAAGGCGAAGCAGATCAGTCAACGTGTCGACTTGAACCAAAAGATAAAGGCGATAGAACGCGCCATAGAAGAAGCAAAGCGAGCAATGGGGGGCAAGCAGCTATGAAGATTTCGACTATTCTGGACCATATAGACAGCGGGCATATGGCCTTGCCTGAATTTCAGCGAGGCTATGTTTGGAATACTGAGCAGGTACGTGGCTTGTTCACGTCGCTTTACAAATGCCATCCTGTAGGCGGGCTCCTGGTCTGGGCAACGGAATCCATGACAGCAAAATATCGTGGAGACGGTCAGCTCGCCTCCGGGATCGTGAAGCTGTTGCTTGATGGCCAGCAGCGGGTCACCTCTCTCTACGGTGTGGTGCGTGGTAAGCCACCCGCATTCTTCGACGGCAACGCAAAGGCCTTCACCGGCCTGTACTTCAACCTCGCCTCTGAGACGTTTGAGTTCTTCCAGCCGTTGAAGATGTCGGGAGACCCTCTTTGGATAGACGTATCGGCACTCTTGAAGTCCGGCAATGCAGGTGTTGGGCCCATAATCGCCTCGCTGGGGCCGAAGATGCAGACCGAATACTATGGCCGACTGAGTGGTCTTCTCCGTATCCTGGATATCAACCTGCATGAAGAAGAGGTGACCGGCGTGGACAAGACGCTCGACGTGGTCGTGGACATCTTCAACAAGGTGAATAGCGGCGGCACCAAGCTCTCCAAGGGCGATCTGGCGCTGGCAAAAATCTGCGCGGAGTGGCCTGACGCCCGCGCCGAGATGAAGGGCAAGCTGAAGGCCTGGAACCAAGCGGGCTACAACTTCAACCTCGACTGGCTCCTGCGATCGATCAATACCGCGCTGACCGGTGAGGCCAAATTCCTTTACCTGCACAATCAGTCTGCCACCGATATTCAGGACGGCCTCAAGCGTGCCACTAAGCGGATCGACGCATGCCTCAATCTTATTTCCGGGAGGCTAGGACTTGACCATTCGCGGGTATTTTTCGGTCGTTTTGCCGTTCCCGTGATCGTGCGCTACCTGGATCAAAAGGGCGGTGCACTCGATGAGATCGAACGCGATAAACTACTGTTCTGGTTTGCGCAGGCTGGAATGTGGGGCCGTTACTCAGGTTCGACCGAATCCTTCCTGGATAAGGACCTTGAGGCGCTGGAAGGTCCAAACGGCGGTCTCGACAAGCTCCTGGAGCAGTTGCGGCTTTGGCATGGTGGCTTACGGGTCGAAAAAGGCCATTTCACCGGATGGAGCCTTGGAGCGCGCTTCTACCCCGTTCTTTACATGCTAACCCGCATGGGAGCGTCCAGGGACTGGGGGACTGGCATCGAATTGAAGTCCGGGTTGCTGGGGAAAATGAATGCGCTTGAAGTGCACCACATCTTCCCGAAGGCCCAGCTCTACAAGCAGAAGGTCCCACGGTCCCAGGTGAACGCGATTGCCAATTTCTGCTTCCTGACCAAGGATACTAATCTCAACATCCGTGACACATTGCCTGAGGTCTATTTCCCAAAAATCGAATCTAAGCATCCGGGCGCTCTGGCGTCGCAGTGGATTCCGATGGACGAGTCCCTGTGGAAGATTGACCGTTATGCCGACTTCCTCGAAGCCAGAAAGGAATTGCTGGCGGCCGAGGCAAACAAGCGGTTTGCCTCGCTGCTGCATGGCGATGACCGATGGATTGCCGAACCGGCCCGGATGTCGGCGATTTCCACGACGGCAGCGGCCGGCGGCATCTCCAGCGCCGATGAAGAGGCGGAATTGCAGGCAATCAATGATTGGGCGGTCGAGCAAGGGTTTGCCAATGGCGTCATCGGCTATGACCATTCAAACCCGGAGACTGGCGATCAGATCGCCGTTTTCGATCTCGTCTGGCCGAACGGTCTCCAGGAGGAGTTGTCAGAACCGGTCGCCGTGTTACTGAACGAAAACGAGGAGACAATTGCCCTTGCGAGTGCGGCAGGATTTCGCTGTTTCACCAGCGCCGCGGCGTTCAAGGACTACGTCAAAAAGAAAATGCTCGGACAACAGGCGGCCTGAGGCCGCTGTTGGAACCCGAACGAAATGGATGTGTAATGAAGAAGCTCGAACTCAACGATCCTGAAACCAAGAGTGCCGATATCGTCTCTGACAACATCACCGCTTTGAAGGCCGTCTTTCCGGACGCCTTCCGTGAGGGCAAAGTCGACTTCGATATTCTCAAGCAATTGCTTGGTGGTGCGCTTGATGAACGTGAAGAGAAGTATGGACTGAATTGGCATGGCAAGCGCCAGGCTCGGCAGATCGCATTAACTCCCTCCACGGGCACCTTGTTAGCCTGTCCTGACGAAAGCGTTGATTGGGATACGACCCAAAACCTAATGATCGAGGGCGACAACCTCGAAGTCCTGAAGCTTCTGCAGAAAAGCTATGCCGGTAAAATAAAGCTCATCTATATCGATCCCCCATATAACACGGGCAAAGATTTCATTTACCCCGACAACTTCCAAGACAGCATAAAGAACTACCTGAGCCTGACCGGACAGACAGACAGTGAGGGACGGAAGGCGACGTCTAACACGGAAAGTTCAGGACGTTTTCACACCGATTGGCTTTCAATGATGTATCCGCGCCTCAAGCTGGCACGCACTCTGTTGGCTCGCAATGGTGTCATTGTCATCTCAATCGATGACCGCGAACTCAGCAATCTACGCGCACTCTGTAACGAGATTTTCGGCGAAGAGAACACAGTTGGCGTCGTGGTCTGGAAAAATGCCACCGACAACAATCCGACGAACGTTGCAACCGAGCATGAATATCTGCTGTTTGTGGCAAGATCGAAGGAAGACATTGAAAAAGAATGGAAGTCTGCCGCATCAGACGTGAAGAAAGTACTTGTTAAGATCGGTGATGAGCTAACAAGCAGGTTGAAGGGTGAGCAGCTCAGCGCGGCGTACGACAAATGGTTTAGGGAACACAAAGCAGGATTGTGGCCACTTGACCGTTACAAATACATCGACGAGGGGGGCGTTTATACCGGAAGCCAGAGCGTTCATAACCCTGGCAAAGAGGGTTATCGGTACGACGTTTTGCACCCCACGACCACGAAGCCCTGCAAACAACCGTTGATGGGGTATCGGTTTCCAAAGGAAACAATGGACGAGCTTCTCAGGCAAGGTCGAATCTTGTTTGGAGATGACGAAACAAAGATCATTGAGTTAAAAGTCTATGCTTCTGAATTCCAGGAAAAGCTCTCCAGTCTTCTGGAGCTCGACGGCCGCCTTGGAGCATATGATCTCAAAGAAGACTTTCCGGACGAGGTCAAAGTTTTCACGAACCCGAAGCCAGTTCGGCTCCTCAATTCTTTCTTCCCATATTTGCTCAAGTCGGATGGTGATACGGTCATCGATTTTTTCGCGGGATCGGCATCGAGTGGCCGCGCCTTATGGGAACTCAATCGCGATGGTGTGAAACGAAAGTTCGTTCTGGTTCAGCTTCCCGAGGAACTTGACGTCGAGGATAAACAACAAAAAGGTGCGGCCAGTTTTTGCGACAAGCTCGGTAGACCAAGAAATATAGCGGAATTGACGAAGGAACGGCTACGGCGAGTGAGCGCGCGCATTAAGCAGGATGAGCAGACGCTCGTCGGCGATCTAGGCTTCCGCGTTTATAAGCTTGCACAGTCAAATATACGTACCTGGCAGCCGGTATCGTCCGATCTCGAAGGGACCTTACTCGCCAATGCCGAGCATATTGTTCCGGGGCGTACCGAGCACGATATACTGTATGAACTTCTGCTCAAGCTCGGTCTCGAACTGTGCGTCCCCATCGAGACGCGGCAGATTGGAGGAAAGGCTGTTCACGCCATTGGCGGCGGCGCGTTGATCGCCTGCCTTGCAGATGGTCTCACCAAGGATGTCGTTGAAAGCCTTGCGGCAGGTATCGTCGCATGGTGGAAGGAGCTTGCCCCGGCTGTTGAAACCCGGATCGTCTTCAAGGACTCTGGCTTTTCCGACGATGTTGCCAAAACCAATATGGCAGCGATCCTCAATCAGAACGGCATTCTCGACGTGCGCAGTCTGTAAGGGAGGGCGGTATGAAGCTTCATTTTGAATCCGACCTCGACTACCAGAAGGCGGCGGTCGAGGCGGTGTGCCAGCTGTTTCGTGGGCAGGAGATAAACCGCACCGAATTTACCGTGACACGCCGCTCGGCTGGCGGCGTGCAGGGGGAACTAGGCTTTGTCGAGAATGCGCTTGGCATCGGTAACCGGCTGACGCTGCTCGACGACGAAATCATGTCCAACCTCAAGGACATCCAGCTCCGCAACGGGCTGGCTCCGTCTGGGTCGTTGACATCTGGCGATTTCACCGTGGAAATGGAGACCGGAACGGGTAAGACTTACGTCTATCTCCGGACGATCTTCGAATTGAACAAGCAGTTCGGCTTTACTAAGTTCGTGATCGTCGTGCCGTCGGTCGCCATTAAGGAAGGCGTCAACAAGACCCTCCAGATCACCGAGGACCATTTCAAGGCGCTCTATTCGGGGCAGCCTTACGACTATTTCCTCTACGACTCGTCCAAGCTTGGCCAGGTGCGCAATTTCGCGACCAGTCCGACCATTCAAATAATGGTGGTCACGGTCGGTGCCATCAACAAGCAGGAGGTAAACAACCTTTACAAGGACAGCGAGAAGACCGGCGGTGAAGCACCGATCGACCTGATCCGCGCTACGCGCCCGATCATCATCGTCGATGAACCCCAGAGCGTTGACGGTGGCCTTCAAGGCCGCGGCAAGCAGGCGCTCGACGCCATGAACCCGCTCTGCACCTTGCGCTATTCTGCAACCCACGTGAACAAGCATCACATGGTTTATCGGCTTGACGCCGTCGATGCCTATGACCGTAAGCTGGTGAAGCAGATCGAGGTCGCTTCGCTTGAAGTCGAGGGTGGTCATAACAGAGCGTATCTGCGGTTCTTGTCCGCCCGCAATGTGAGGGGAACAATTTCTGCGCGGGTTGAAGTTGACGTTCAGCGGAGCGGTCGCGTTCAACGCGAAGAAATCACCGTTCACGACGGTGACGACATAGAAGAGGTAACCGGCCGCGCGATCTACAAGGATTGCCGTATCGGCGAAATCCGCATTTCGGGCGCCGCGTCCTTTCTCGAGGTCAAAACGGCGGGTTCAGAGACTTTCCTGGAGCCAGGCCAAGCAATCGGTGATGTGGATGCCGATGCGATCAAGCGATTGATGATCCGCCGCACCATTCAGGAGCATCTGGAGAAGGAAAAGCGGCT
Source organism: Agrobacterium larrymoorei (assembly GCF_013322225.1). GTDB lineage: Bacteria > Pseudomonadota > Alphaproteobacteria > Rhizobiales > Rhizobiaceae > Agrobacterium > Agrobacterium larrymoorei_A. The sequence continues at coordinate 7,929 of NZ_JAAMFB010000032.1, read as the reverse complement.
CGCGCCTCTTGGGATCAAGGTCCTCAGCCTGTTCTTCATCGATTCCGTCGAGCACTACCGCTCCTACGATGACAACGGAAATGCGGTTAAGGGCAAATATGCGGCGATCTTCGAGGAAGAGTACCGCCGCGCGGCCAAACTCCCCGAGTTCGTGAGCCTGTTCAAGGAGGTGGACGTCACCTCTGACGCCCAGGAGGTGCATGACGGCTACTTCTCCATCGATAGAAACAAGCGCTGGACCGATACGGCTGAAAACAACCAGGCCAACCGGGACAGCGCGGAGCGTGCCTATAACCTGATTATGAAGGAAAAGGAGAAGCTGCTCAGCTTCGACACCAAGCTCAAGTTCATCTTTTCGCACTCGGCTCTCAAAGAAGGCTGGGATAACCCCAATGTCTTCCAGATTTGTGCGCTGCGCGAAATGGGCACTGAGCGGGAGCGCCGGCAGACGATCGGGCGCGGTCTCCGGCTCTGCGTCAACCAGCAAGGCGAGCGGCTGCGGGGCTTTGAGGTGAACACCCTGACGGTGATTGCCACCGAAAGTTACGAGGCCTTTGCCGAAAATCTTCAGAAGGAGATCGAGGCAGATACAGGTATCCGCTTCGGGATCGTCGAGGAGCATCTGTTCGCGAATATCCCTGTTGTCGCCGATAAGCCTTCACAGGGACCGGGGATGGAAGAGGAAGGCGCAGCCTACGACGCTGGTGTGCCGGAGGTGTTAGGATATGAACGCTCCTCGGACATCTATCGCCACCTACGTGCTTTGGACTTTATCGACCGAAGCGGCAAAGTGCAGGATAGCCTGAAAACCGCCATCAAGACTGGGACCCTTGCGCTGCCGGCCGGCCTGGAGCCATATCTCCCTGCCGTCACAGGTATCTTGCGTAAGGTGGCTGGCCGCCTGGAAGTCAAGAATGCCGACGAGCGCAAGCCGGTGGCCATTCGTAAGGAGGTTTTTCACAGCGAGGAGTTCCGTGCACTGTGGGATCGGATCAAGCATACGACGACCTACCGGGTGGAATTCGACAATGAGAAACTCATTGCTGATTGCGCGCGCAATATAGCCAATGGGCCACCGATCGCAAAGGCGCGTGTGACCGTACGGAAGGCCGATCTCGCGATCGGTCAGGGCGGCGTGCTTGCCAAGGAGACGTCGAGTTCTGGACCTATTGCCATCGACGAAGGCGACATCGTACTGCCCGACCTGTTGACCGATCTCCAGGACCGGACACAGCTCACGCGGCGCAGCCTCGTGACGATCCTGATCGAAAGCGGCCGGCTTTCGGACTTCAAGAGAAACCCGCAGGCCTTCATCGAACTGGCGGCTGATATCATTAATCGCACGAAGCGCTTGGCCTTGGTGGACGGCATCAAGTACCAGCGGATCGGTGACCAGGAATTCTACGCTCAGGAACTGTTCGAGCGAGAAGAGCTGACCGGTTATCTGAAGAACATGCTGACCAACACCCAGAAATCGGTTTACGAGCATGTCATTCACGACTCTGCGGGCGTGGAGCGAACTTTCGCCGAGCAGATGGAAAAGAACGATGCCGTGAAGGTCTATGCGAAGCTTCCGGGCTGGTTCAAGATTCCGACACCGCTTGGCACCTACAACCCGGACTGGGCCGTGTTGCTTGAGGTCGATGGACGGGAGCGGCTGTATTTCGTTGTTGAAACGAAGGCAAGTTTGTTCACCGACGATCTTCGTGATCAAGAGGCGGCGAAGATATCCTGTGGTGAGGCGCATTTCCGCGCGTTGGTGAGAGATAACAATCCGGCCAAATACGTCAAGGCGACGAAGCTTGAGGATGTGTTCGACCACGTTTAGGGGCGTGGTTTCATCGCGACGAAGACCTGCGGTTCCCGGTACTCTGAGTGTTCCGGGAGCGGCATGGAGCGGTGACGTCTATTCAGGCGCGCGCTCAAGACGCAGGTGTGGCACGAGCACTCTGAAGCGGAAATAATTTCCGCTTCACGTTCACGATCGAGACGACATCCGAGTAGCGATGACACCCAACGCTTCGGCGTTTGGAAATCCTTCTGCCCAACCTGCAGCAAAAGAAATGTCGTTGGAGTTTGGCCGCTTTTCTTTTGGCAAGTGGGTCAATTTGATCCTCGCTGGAAGGGCTGCGGCCTCTCCCACGAATAGTGCCTCGCGTCGCGGTAACGACGGAAGTAGCTTGATGAGACCGGCCATTGTGTCAGGCAGAAAGCGGCTCACATGCTCTTGGTCCCCGCCATTAGTCAGACGTAAGACTACCCACGAATTGCACTGCGAAAGGACCGTGCTCTCAACATCAGATGGGCGCTGGGACACGAGCATCAAGCCCATGCCGTATTTCCGGCCCTCACGAGCGATCCTGCGTATTGCCTCTTGCGCGGCGGCATATTGGGCCTCGCCGCGGTCGGGGACATATCGGTGAGCTTCTTCGCACACGATTAGAATAGGGTCCTTCTCCCGTTCTTCTCGTGTCTGCGCAAGCTTGTAGGAGAATAGTAGCCTAGCTATAGCAGCCGTCAACGGCCCAGCCACCTCGGTCGGAAGGCCAGAGATATCTATGATGCGAATAGGAGCGTCGGGTTTTTCGGCGTCGGCCCCAACGAACTGTGCAAGGACATCCGCGAGGCTTGGGTCGCCAGCAACATAGTTGCGCATCAAGAAGTCAATCCTGGCGTCCAAGCGCAAGACGGATAGCTTATCGAGTATTGACGCAAATTTCTGTTGATACTCGCTATCGGTTACGGGCTGCCAAGAGTTATTTTGTCTGCGATTATTCTGGCAGATTTCGATATGTCGTTTGAACTCTTCCAGATCAAAGGGGACTGGCCAGTCTCTATCGAATTCAGCGATCCTGGCGGGGTCCACATCTTCTGCGGGCCTGGGCACATCAGGGTGGCCCATAGCATCTGCTTTGCGATTGGTATCACTGGCGGCAGTAACGAGGTCAAGCATATGCATGCGCGCATGCGACAACGCTTTGTAGACCACGTTTGCTTGCGAGGTTGCTTCAAATTCTCCCTTTCCGACAACCATGCGCCGGAATTCATCGCTGGACATAAGCCAGTAGGGTAGCTTGATTTGACGAGTGCCTGCAGCCCCCTCATCGGCATCGTCGTATGCACGATAGACAATGGCTTTATCACCGAACGCCGCACCATATTCTCCGTGAGGATCGATAATGATCACTCTAGGAGCACAGGCTTGTCCGCCTTCGGCAGCTTTGTGGTCGAGGACCGCATGAAGTATCGCAGCGACTGCTGTGGATTTGCCTGAGCCGGTAGAACCCAGAACCGCTAGATGTTGCCCGAAGAGTTTATCCATGTCGGCGTGACACGCGACGCCTTCAGCTCCGACGTAACCACCGAAGCTGATGAAACGATCAGGACCCTCGCCGCCGTGCTTTTCAATTGCGGTATACAGGCGGCGTGTCTCAGAAGAGGTAACAAGGTATGCCGCTTGCAACGGGAGTGGCGAATTGCGTACACCCCTATCAAATGACAGAATCTCATCCGCCCTTTGCCAACGCGCCTCTCCAAAAAGATCGGCCTCAAGTACTCGACGATCCATAGCTTCGGCCGCCCCTTGCGCTGCAGCCTCCTCCTCGGTCTGCAACCGAAGGAGCCGCACCATGGCGAAGAGGACGGTTCGTCCCATATGCAGCTTGATCAGGCTGCCAATCTGACCGACGGAGTATACCGTTCCGCCGTGGGTTTGAACGAGCTCAGTTAAGCTACGCCGAAGGGATATCTTCAACGTCGTACCAGAGGTTTCAAAAACGGTGCCAATCTGAAGATTGGGATCAAGATCAAAGTCGCTCATTCGATCGCCTCAGCAATATCGGTCGGCAAGCCGTTCTCAAGTAATGACGTGGTTCCTCCAAAGCTCCACCAATCGCGGACGATACCGGACGTGGGTGGGAAGAATGGTCCGGCACTCCCCCGAAAGAGGCCGTCTTCCGCGAGAACGAATACCCTTTCACCCGCACTGCTTTCTCCCCAAGCCTTCAGCTTGGCGGAGCGGCTTTTGGAGAGCGCTACAAGGGTCGTCTTGCTGTCAACGTGGAGCAACTGATGTTCGATGATTGCATCAATGTGATCGTCACCAAACGAATATCCGCACACGAAGAGGACTTGCTGCCTTTCTGCAGACAGAAGACCGCGAAAACGTTGAAACAGAAAGCCAAATGGGTCTTCACGCGATGCCATGTATTTCGTCGACTGCGGATAAATGACTACGTTGCCATTGTTGTCAGAGCGATCGGGATAGGCGTCGTCATGGCGAACTCTGAAAACGCGCCCGTTCTCCTGACCACTCCTGTACCAGTCAATTGATCCGTGAAGCTTGGTTATCACAGCTTTAGCGCTGGCCGCGAGGCTAAGAGACTGCTCGTCCCACCCGGCTATAGCACCGCCCGAAAACCCATCAATGTAGGGAACGAGCTCGAGCGCCAGAGCATCCTCGAGAAGAGTGTCGTAATTCGTTGTGACGAACTGGATCGCCTCTCGGCGCTCATCAAGGCCGGCGCGATTGATTTTGTATAGTGCTCGAATGAAACGGCGGTGATGCTCGATCCGAACCATCGGATTTCCAGGTTTGCCTTCCTGTTCGGCGGATGTCCCAGAAGCAGGAATGTAGCCCCAACGCAACACGTCTCGGATGTGCCGTAGAATCGTATGGTGCGCCGCCTGCAGTTTTGCTTTTGGCACCCGCTCGCCATCCACGAAGGCCGATGCACCTTTTGCACGCTCGGCAAGCGCTACCAAATCACCGAAGTGACTGAGAACATGTTCAATGTGGAAGTCGTCAGGAAGATCGGCTCTCACCGCTTTGACCAGTTTGAAGGCCTCTGCACTCTCTGCGTTTTTTTCGAGGAGATGAAAAACACGGTCAGTGAGCGGATACATCAACGGTAACCCAGCATCGTAGCTGATACCAGCACCGGTAAGCCAAATCTGTCGTGGCGCACGGATATGGCGATCTAACTGACGCGCCGCTTCAACATCGGTACTCATGCTTCCCCCTAACTTTCCCCGACTGTTGATAACTGTTGGTTGAATCTCCTGCAACACTTAAACTTCATCAGAACGATGCTAGTTAAACTTTAATTCATCATTTCGATTCCCCTGCAAACGTCGTGATAAGAAGTAATGGGGAGAGTACGCTGGGAATTAAAGAACTTCGTTTGCAAAGCCACGTGTTAATTTTTATGTTGTACACGAAATGAATCCAACAACGCTCAATTATCAATACTTCCTTTAAGCTCGCAGAGAAACGAGATGCCATTTCGGCCGAAACGGAAACAGACCATCGGAGTACCGATCGGCCAGGTCCTCGAAAACGTCCTCGCTTTCTTTGACATCGAAGCCTTGGCGTTCGAGGTCTGAGACGATAGCCTCGGACAGCTTGTTCAAAGCGAGCCGGGCATCTTTCCGGCGTTGAGCTGCGACGATCATTTGCCATAAAAGCATCCTGGCTAGATCATCCCGAGACGGTCGGCGTCGGGCCTTGGCCTCGTCTCTAACTCTCTGCTGTCGCACTACCTGATCCGCGTTGCGCTGCTTCTTCGATTTCCTTGCCATTGCATTGTCTCCTTGGTTTGGAGCTCAGCGTCGCTACCGGCTGTGCAAGAAACAAGCTTAGCCGCCGACGTTGGCATTCCGGATGGTATGGCTGGATCGCCAACCCGCCAACCGTCGCTGCGCAAAGCCGGTTTGCAACGGAATCGGTGATCGAGACATTGGGAACGACGAAACTGGGTTATGAATCGCGGAAGGGTAAATTGAGATGATGTGTTTCAAATTGCCTGAAACGTAGAAGACGGTATCCATACTTTCATCTGGCGTGAGCCGAAGTGCGTGAACGTAAAACCACTTGCCGCCAGATCGGGATAACGCATCGAAACGGCGGGTTACCCAACCCGCCAAACGCTGTCGCGGCACGCGCTAGAATCGCAATTTCCTCAATGGGAATCGATCTCTGCGATTTCGGAGTCGGGATTCGGGAATTGGGAATCGGAGTGGCGCCGGTAGGAATCGTGGTTTCGGTGCCAGTCCGAATATTATCGTCAGTTTTCGGGTCGGTTGTTTGTCCCCAGAAGCCTCCTGAACTCCTCGCCGGTCATCACCCCTACACCCTTCAGCCGCTCGGCGATGGTGATCAAAGCTTTGCGTTGGCTTTCCAGCAGGTCTCGGGCTATCGCTTCGGCGGCTACCAGCCGGGCATTGACGCGATCCGCCAGATGCCGGTCGAGGCTTAGCTCGTTGATGGTGACAGCCGCCGACCGGTACAGAAGGGGTTGTTCATTCGAGAACCCGAGCCGGGTCTCGGCAGCTACTGCGTGGTCGGTTGCCATGGCGAGGTCGCTATCGTCATAGCCACCCGCGCCAGCAACTGTGTCGCCAAAGATCAGCAGCTCCGCCGTTCGTCCTGCAAGCATGCAGGCCACCTTACGCATCAACCAATCTTCGGTTTGTTCAAGGTGTTGATGCTGGCGACTGATGACCTGCCCCATTCCAGCGATCCCGATGCTGACGGTCATGACCTCGGCGATGCCTGTGTTCGAGAAGGCGATTGCATGACCGACCTCATGAATGGCGATGCGCCACCGCAAATCATCAGATAGTCGTGGCTGACCGGCGAGCAAAGCTTGCTCGATATCGATAAAGGTCAATGGCCGTCGTTGCCGTCTGCTTTTGCGTCGGACACCACGAACAAGCCGCTCGATATCGGCTCCGGTACTGCCCGTCGCCAAGAGTGCAAGGCGCTGAAGGAGGGATCGCTGCTCAGTCCCGATTGTATGGATCGCTTCAGACATCTTTGGTTGCTCCAGAAATGATCGAGTTAACCGCGCTGCCACCACCTTCAATAAGGTCCCCGCGCAGCAACCCCCCATTCGTTCCGATTAATGGCGCGGTGGACAACACGTTCCTAAGGTCAGCGCCAAGATGATAGGCCAGGATGTCGATCAAACCCTCCGTATCCGGCATGGGGATCGCGACGTGTTTTTCCAATCGGCCTGACCTGAGAAGGGCTGGATCAATCTTCTCGGGAAGGTTCGTCGCTGCCACGACGATGACGCCGTCGGTCTTGCTGGTTCCGTCGAGAAGTTCGAGCAGACGATTGATTAGAGACCGCCAATAGTCGTCGTGCTGCTCTCGGTTTCCACCAAAGCGACTTCCGATGTTGTCGATCTCATCGATAAACAAAATGACTGGTGCGTTTTTGCGCGCCAATTCGAAATCCCTGGTCATGCGCTTGAGAACATCGCCAAGGTAACCCGGCTCAAGCCATGACGCTACGGACGTTACGAGCAGCGGCACCTGCAACGTGTTGCATAGAGCGCGGGCATAGGTTGTCTTGCCGGTACCGGGCGGCCCGGACAGGATGATTTTCGTACTCATCTCATTCCAGGCCAGTTCGCCCTCGCGCCAGAGCGAAAGGTCTGTCTTCAGGTCGAGGGCCCATTCCCGCGCCTCGCCGTAACCAGATAGTGTTTCGACACGGAGCTGACCTACGAGATTGCGGTCGACGGCAGTCTGACCCAGATCGGCAACCACGCTCGGCTCTTCATCGGAGGTCTCCACGAGCTTTTCGGGCTGAACGATGTCGATACCATCCAGGGTGCCGGAAGGATCATCGCTGTCACCATCTGAACGGAGACCCTTGACCTTTGCTCGCCCTGACCGGTCACCGACACGCCGAGAGCCCAGTTCTTCGCCGTCATCATCAGACTTGCTGGACGCACGCGCCTGTTTACCTAGAACCTCGAGGATAGACAGGATTTGCTCCAGGCCACGTCCGGGTCGAACCGCTAGTGCAAGCGCGTCGATAGAGGTGGCTCAGTTTGTTTGAACAGTTTCGGGCGTTTCGCTAAGTGGATTTCCGCCTCGATTATGCCGCCACCATCATTGGCGTCAGCGCGTTGAAGT
>NZ_JAAMFB010000033.1 GCF_013322225.1 Agrobacterium larrymoorei | reverse complement strand
CGCTGGGTGACGCTGAGCACGTGAGCCGAGGGGAGAACTGTGTCCGCAGTCAGCCACATCACCCATCAACCAGCCGACATGAACCAAGAACCGCCCCTCAAGAGAAAGGGCGGCGGGGTAAGGCGCATGCATGTCAGGTGGCTGTGTGGCTCACGTGGTTATGCAACGGTCCCCCTGTGGGAGAGGATAGAAAATCTCAGACCTTCGCAAAGCGAAGTCCTAGATTTTCTTGGTGAGGGGTTAACCCCTCTCCCACAACCTCAAGAAAACCGCCGCCCGCTCGCCACCAGCATACCGGCAGCACCATCCAGCCAACCGGTCTTCAACTCCAGCGCCAGAAAGCGGCCACGCTCAAACGGGCCGGGCATGACGAGGTGCTGCGCCTTGGTCGCAAAGAAGCCGAAGCGTTCGTAGTAGGGCGCATCGCCGACGAGCAGGATAGCGCCATGGTCGCGCTTGGCAGCCTCAGCGATTGCCGCGCGCATGAGGGCAGAGCCGATGCCCTTGCCTTCGTGAGCAGGGTCGATGGCGAGAGGTCCCAGCAGCAGGGCTGCGACCGGGCGACCCTCGCGGGACACGCCTGCCTCGACGTTCCACAGCCGCACGGTGCCGATGACATGACCGTCCTCGTCGCGTGCAACCAGTGCCAGACCTTCAGCCGGAACGCGGCCAGCGCGCAGCTTTTCGGAAGACTTGCGGCGGCGGCCTGGGCCCATGGCGCGGTCCAGAAGATTTTCACGCGCGACGACATCGCCTGCATTTTCAGCATCGATATGGAATGTCTGCGGCGTGAAGAATGCACGTACAGAGTTGAGAACAGCGGCCATCCCGGCCTCCCGTCACCAAGCCGCCCACGTAAGCGGCACCCTAAAACAAAAAGATGAGACCGTTCCGGCCTGCTCACGCACACTTTCCCTCGGCTGGACAGAGGGGCGGCAAGCAGGGTTTGCGCCGAAAGCAACGCTGGCTGGGCCGGAACGGGAAGATCCGGGAGAAACCCGCCTGCCCCCAGACAGGCGGTTCACTCGCTCAGATCGTTTGGCTCAGATCACGTAAGCCTTCAGCGGCTCGAAGCCGTTGAACGCGACCGCGGAATAGGTGGTCGTATAGGCACCCGTTCCTTCAATCAGAACTTCGTCGCCGATGGTCAGCGAGACCGGCAGCGGGTACATGTTCTTCTCATAGAGCACATCGGCGCTGTCGCAGGTCGGACCGGCCAGAACGCAGGGCTCCATCGCATCCTGATCGCGCACGGTGCGGATCGGGTAACGAATGGCTTCGTCCATGGTTTCGGCCAGACCGCCGAACTTGCCGATGTCGAGGAACACCCAGCGATGGTTGTCATTGTCGGACTTGCGGGAGACGAGAACGACTTCCGCCTTGATGACGCCCGCATTGCCAACCATGCCGCGGCCCGGCTCGATGATGGTCTTCGGAATCTGGTTGCCGAAGTGCTTGCGCAGCGCATTGTCGATAGCCTGACCATATTCTTCAGCGGCAGGAACGTCGCGAAGATACTTGGTCGGGAAACCACCGCCCATGTTGACCATCTGCAGGTGGATGCCCTGCTTGGCGAGAGACGCGAACACGCGCTTGGCATCGCCCACGGCTGCATCCCATGCGTCGAGGTTCATCATCTGCGAACCGACGTGGAAGGAAACGCCGTAGGATTCCAGACCCAGCTGGTGAGCATAGACCAGAACGTCGACAGCCATCTGCGGCACGCAGCCGAACTTGCGGGAAAGCGGCCATTCGGCGCCTTCACCATCGGTCAGAACGCGGCAGAATACGCGGGCGCCGGGGGCTGCACGGGCGACCTTCTCGACTTCCTCATGGCTGTCCACGGCGAAGAGATCGATACCAAGCGCGTGGGCGCGGGCAACATCGCGTTCCTTCTTGATGGTGTTGCCGTAGGAGATACGGTCGGACGTTGCACCTGCATCGAGCGCCATCTGGATTTCAGCCACGGAGGCGCAATCGAAGTTGGAGCCGAGCGAGGCAAGCAGCGAAAGGATCTGCGGCTCAGGGTTTGCCTTGACGGCGTAATAGATCGCGCTATTCGGCAAGGCATGCCGGAAAGCGTGGAAATTGTCGCGTACGACGTCGAGATCGACCACGAGGCAGGGACCTTCGGGACGGCGCGTGTTGATGAAGTCGAGGATGCGAGCAGTCGTCATCGTTGTTTTCCCTAACCTGATCCTGCTTCGGAAAATCCGAAGGACAAAGAACGCTCGAGATATGCAAATACGAATCAGCCGGTGGAGGCGCAGATTCATTCGCACATGCTCAAGGCATGAATGTGAACAACGCCCTGCCAGGAGCATTATTCGGCTTTGTCTGCCATGGGATTGGAGGGAATATACCCAACCGCACTTACGGCAATGATGGTGTGCCTCTTCAGTACCCCGGCTGATGGAAAGCCGGCAGAGAACCAGAAAGGCCCGCACCGTCGTTGCTTCGTATGTCCTCGCATTTTCCGGTTGGCCGGATTAGCGACTGGAGGGGTTAATTCCAGGTACCTTACCGATTTCCTCACCACATCGAGGGTCGGCGGACACACATGGGCACGTGCGACTTTGGGCAGAACGGGAGATAAGAATATTCGCCGTCATAATCAAGAGGAATTTTTCACCATCTCGCGGATTTTTTCGGCAGCGAAATCCCTTGTTGAACAAGCCGCTTCAGCCGTTCAATAATATGGAACGAACAGGAGATTCTGATGGACACGCTGACCCGCATTCGCGCCTTTATCGATGTTGTCGAAGCGGAGGGTTTTTCCGCCGCCGCGCGCAAGACGGGACGCTCCAAGGCGCTGCTGTCCAAATATGTTCGCGAACTGGAAGACGATCTCGGCGCGCTGCTCCTCAACCGCACCACACGGCAGTTTTCTCTGACCGAGGCAGGCCATACCTATTACCGCACCGCCTCCGATATTCTGAAAGAGATCGACAACCTTGCAGACCTCGTGCGCGAGAAGAATTCAGACCTGAAAGGCAAGCTGCGGCTTTCCGTGCCACGCACCTTCATCGATGCGGAAATCGGCCAGAGCCTGATCGATTTCGCCAAGGAGAACCCGGAGCTTTCGCTGGAAATCGTCGCAGAAGACCGGTTCGTGGACCTGATCGAAGAGGGTTTCGACCTCGCCATTCGAATCACCAAGCTTGAAGATTCCGGCCTGATTGCCCGCAAGCTTTCCGATTTCCGCGTCCATGCGGTGGCAACACCGGATTTCGTGGATCGCTACGGCCCGCTCAATTCTCCGCAGGATCTCGGCAAGGTGCCCTGCATCATCGACACCAATTCGCGTTTCCAGAACCATATCCGCTATTTCGAACCGACCGGCGGCACCAATTCGGTGGCTACCAGCGGCCCCATCGAAGTCAACAGCCCGCAGGCGACCCTTCGCGCCGCCCGCTCCGGGCTTGGCGTGGCCATCGTGCCGGATTTCATCGCCAAGCCGCACATCCAGTCCGGCGAGCTGGTGACGCTGTTCGATGAATTCATCTCGCGGGATCGCGGCATCTACGCGGTCTATCCGCACCGGCGCTACCTGCCCGCAAAGGTGCGCAGCTTCGTGGATTATCTGTCCAACTGGTTCCGCAAGAACGGTTGATTGATCTCGCCGTCGAAATTCAGTCCCAATTTGTTATAGAGTAACCGCAGATTCGCCTCCCAGATTGAGATCCCAAGAGATCGCCGCGAAGGACAGACCGCGCCCATGAAAAAACTGCTCCTGCCACTGGCCGCGTCTGCTTGTCTGATGCCCGTCGCCGCGCTCGCCCATCCGCATATCTTCGCCGAAGCCCGGATGGAAATCATCGAGGGGGCGGATGGCAATGTGCAGGAGGTGCGCAACATCTGGCGCTTCGACGAAATGTTCTCAGCAAGCGTGGTGATGGATTACGACAAGAACAGCGATGCCAAGCTGGAGAAGGACGAGTTGGCCGACATCGGCAATACCGTCCATGAATCGCTTGCGGAATTCAACTATTACACATCCATCACCCAAAACGGAAAGCCGGTGGATTTCGGCAAGCCGGATGCCATTCACGTTGATTACAAGGATGGCCAGATCCTGATGTTCTTTTCGGTGAAGCCGCAAAAGCCCCTTTCCGCCAAGGGCACGCTCACCTTCGGCGCATGGGACCCGACCATGTATACGGCCATCGATTTTGCCAACGACAGCGATATCGTCATCAAGGGTCCACATCTTTCAGCCTGCAAGCACAAGGTCGTCCGTCCCGACCCGGACGAGGTGCTTTCCCAGAACCAAAGCAGCCTGACCGACGCCTTCTTCAACGATCCGACCGGCACGGACATGACGAAGATGTTTGCGACGCGGATGGAGCTGACATGCTGAGGGGTTTCCCACTCCCCTCATTCCTGTGCCTATCACAGGAATACAGTCGACGCGCGTCTGCGCGGCGGAAGAGCTCTTTTCAGCCCAAGGACTTGGGCTGGCTGGATTCCTGTGACCAGCAGCGGAATGAGGGGGTAAGGGCGCTTGCCGCCACACTGATCACCATCACCCTCCTTCTCGCCACGCTCACCACAGCCCACGCCCAATCCCCCCTCGGCATAGGCTCTGCCGAACCCTCCATATCCGTGGGCGGGCCGCTTGGGCCGCTGTTCCAGTGGATCAATGTCCACCAGCAATCCTTCTACCGGGCGCTGACCGCAGCGTTGCGTGCCATGCGGCAAGACCCGTGGGCGCTGACCTCGTTGATCGCCCTGTCCTTTGCCTATGGCGTCTTTCACGCGGCGGGCCCCGGTCACGGCAAGGCGGTCATTTCGTCCTATATGATCGCCAATGAGACACAGCTCAAGCGCGGCATTCTCATCTCATTGGTATCAGCGCTCCTTCAGGGTGCCGTTGCGATCGGTCTTGTCGGTGCGGCCTACCTGTTGCTTCGCGGCACGTCCATCACCATGACCAGGGCGACGCAGGCGATGGAGATCGCAAGCTTTGCCATGGTTGCGCTGTTCGGCGCATGGCTTCTCTTTCGCAAGATATGGAGCCTTGTGCGGCAACGACCGGCACAGCCCGCCACCGCATCGGCCTTTGCCGCCTCCGGTGCATCGGCGGGCACGGCTGCATCCAGCACTGCCATCATGTTCAATGCGCGTAGCACTTCATCCTTCGGCTCCAGCAGTGGTGGAGAGAATGAGACCGCCCGCCGTTCAGCCATGAACAAAGGCATGGGCACGGGCCTGCGTTTTCAGGGCCAGCCGGTCTTTGCCGATCACGCGCAGAGCGGCAGCGGCGATCTTTGCGATGCCTGCGGTAAAGCGCATGCGCCGGACCCGTCGCTGTTCCAGTCGCGCAAGTTCAACCTTGCGGAAGCTTGGTCCGCCATCGTCGCGGTCGGCCTGCGCCCCTGCTCCGGCGCGATCATCGTCATGAGCTTTGCACTGCTGAACGGCCTTCTGCTGGGCGGCGTGCTATCCGTTCTTGCCATGTCCATTGGCACGGCAATCACCGTTTCGGTGCTGGCCGTCCTCGCCGTCAAGGCAAAGGACATCGCCGTGCGTCTGGCAGGCTCCGGCAGCACGAAAGCCTCCCGCGTCACCCACGGCATCGAAATCATCGGCGCGCTCTTCGTGTTGCTGATGGGACTTGCACTGCTGGGGGCTTCGGTGCAGGCTTGATAATCAGCTACGCCGCTGGTGGCGCGCTCTCAGCCAGAACACCAGGAAGAAAGCCAGCACCGCGACCACATCGAATGCCACGGCGAGCCAGACGGAAAAATTATTCGCCAGCCATAGCGTCACGATGGGCATGATGTAGAACAACATGCCGAAGCCGAGGATGATGGCGACGGCGGCCAGTGCTGCCGACTTCGTGCTGCTGCCGCTCATGCCTGCTCTCCTGCGGAAAGTTCGGCACGGATATCGTCCAGCTTGCGCTTTTGAAGGCCATCCTCGTCGAAATTGTCGGGCGAAAGCCATGCCTCGAACGCCTGACGAATGACCGGCCACTCCCCGTCGATCATCGAGAACCATGCGGTATCGCGGTTCTGGCCCTTGGAAATCATGTGCTGGCGGAAAACGCCCTCGAAGGTGAAGCCGTAGCGCACGGCAGTTACCTTGGAAGGTTCGTTTTCGTTGTGGCATTTCCATTCGTAGCGGCGATAACCAAGATCGTCGAAAGCGTATCTTGCCATCAGATAATGGGCTTCGGTGGACATTGGCGAACGCTTCATCTTTGCGCCATGCGCGACGGACCCGACCTCGACCACACCGTTCTTTGGGTCGGGGCGCATATAGCTGGCCATGCCGACGACTTCGCCAGATGCCTGTTCGATAAAGACGAGCGTCACCCAACCGAGCGCTTTCTGCGCGCCTTCTATCCAGTCACCGAAGGCTTCGGCGTTTGGGAATGCATCCTGCGGGAAATATTTGAGAAGCGCGTTGGTCTCCAAGCCACCAAGCGCCGCCCACAGTGCTTGTAGATGCGCTGCGCGGTCAAACGGCACGAGCTTTACGAACCGGCCTTCGAGCGTGACGGGAGACGGTGCCGGGCATCCGGCAAATTGATTGAGATCGCGCATTTCACTCCCCGACTATACGAGGAAAATCAATAGGCCAGCTGCGGATCGATGACAACCCGCCTCACCCTTTGCAACGATCCTACACCTGCAACTACCGCCCGATGTGCTTTTCGCCGCGCTTCTTGGCGATGTCGATCTGCTTCTGGCGGTCGCGGAAACGCTGGCGGTCTTCTTCCGTGCGCTCGTCATAACAGCTCGGGCAGGACACGCCTTCTTCGAACTTCTCAGATGTGCGCACGTCCTCGGTAATCGGATTGCGGCAGGCGTGGCAGAGCTTGTGGTCGCCCTCGGCCAGACCGTGAACCACCGACACGCGCTCATCGAAAACGAAGCAGGCGCCTTCCCAGAGGCTTTCTTCCTGCGGCACTTCCTCCAGATATTTCAGAATACCGCCCTTGAGGTGATAGACCTCATCGAAGCCCTGCTCCTTCATGAAGGCGGTGGCCTTTTCGCAGCGGATGCCGCCGGTGCAATACATGGCGATCTTCGGCTTGTCGTGCAGGCCGGGATTGTTCTTCACCCAGTCGGGAAACTCGCGGAAGGTCTTGGTCTGCGGATCGACGGCGTTTTTGAAAACGCCGATGGCGGTCTCGTAATCGTTGCGCGTATCGATCAAAATCGTGTCAGGATCGGAAATCAACTCGTTCCAGTCCTTCGGATCGACATAGGTGCCGACGATCTTGTTGGGATCGATATCGGCCACGCCCATCGTGACGATTTCCTGCTTCAGCTTCACCTTCATGCGCACGAAGGGCATCTTGGAAGCGCGGCTTTCCTTATGCTCCAGGTTCGCAAATTCCGGCTGGGCGCGAAGATAGGCGAGAACCGTTGCGATGCCCGCATCCGTGCCTGCAATCGTGCCATTGATACCCTCGGCGGCAAGAAGCAGCGTGCCTTTCACACCGTTTTCCTGGCACAGCCTGAACAGCGGCTCGCGCACGCTTTCAAACCGCGGGAAGCGGGCGAAATGATAAAGGGCAGCCACGAGAAAATCGCCAGCTGCGTCTGGGCGGGGTAGTGTAGCGGTGTCGGTCATGGCGGCTGAAATACAGCGTAGCGGGCTTTTGCGCAATCCTATTCCGCTCTATGCCCCACCAGCGATTACGTTTTGAATTTCGTCAAATCGCCCGCCGCTGCCATCACTTTGCAGCGTGTTTCCACAGCAGCGCGACGATCCGGCTCTCTTTGGCGGCAGTCTCGGCAAAAACGCGATCCGCGAGCGCGAGGCTCTCCTCCCGCAACGCCTGCTGGCGGGCAATGATGGCATCGAACAGCAGTGCCAGCGTTTCACCGCCCGAAAAACGGTCCGGCTCACGGTCCGCAAAGGCTGCCAGAACGGAAAGATCATGTTCATGGCCCAGCAGCTGAACGAGATGCTTGGCCTCGCTCTTCTTGGCGCGCATGGCGGAGGGCCAGATCTTGCGCAAGAGTGCAAGGTGCATCCAGTAGACCTGCCCGCTCTTGCGCAGATCGTGGAAATGCTCGTCCAGCGCATCCTTGCGGCAGGCGGCAAGAGCATCCAGCGCCCTTTCGCGTTGCTTCGCAGAGGTCTTGCGCACCAGCTTTACCGCCGCCTTGTCGCTATGGGAGAGAGACAGGGCTGAAAGCGCCTCGCGGCCCTTCTCACATTCCACGATTGCCGCTTCGATACGCTCGGGAAGATCGCCAGCCTCATGGGTCTGCGCATCCCGCCTCTCCACCAGCGTCGCGTGAACGCTGGCAAGGGCCTGGCCCTCGGCATCCGAACGGGAGAAGCCTTCCAGATAGGTCATCGTTTCCACCAGCGCCGCCGCGTCGCGGGCGGAGCTGAGGGTGCGGGCAATGTCGCGGAAGCGCGCATTTTCGCTTCGCCGGAAATCCGGGTCGGCCTTTTGCAGGAACCGATAGAGCGCACGGATGCGCTTGAATTTCTTGCGGGCATCGTGAACGGCCTCATGCGGGCCGCCCGGCTGCTCCTTCAGAATTGCGATGGCGTCGTCTATCAGCTCCAGCCCCACACGCCTGACTTCCTCGATGAAGGAACGGCCTGGATCAATCCTGAACGGCACGGCACAGCTCCTCGCTGAAATCGTCGGTGGACAGATACTGATTGGAATAGCGCCGGTCGCCAGTCACTTCGCGGCCAAGCCATGCGGGAAGCGGCGGGCGGTCCGTCTCGGCGTCCATTTCCACTTCCGCCACGACCAGACCTTTGTAAAGGCCCTCGAAGACGTCCACTTCCCAGACGAAACCCTCGTGATCCACCGTGTAACGGGTTTTTTCGATGACGATGCCCGGTGCGCAGGCCAGAAGCTCTTCGGCATCGTCTACCGGAATATCGTACTCATACTCATCGCGCACCAGAGCGCTGGTGCCGACCTTGATCGTCAGGGTCGCCTGCTCGGTGCCTTTGATGCGCACCCGAACCGAACGGTCTTCCATGGAGGCGATGTAGGCTTGCCGGAAAGGCGTCTGCGATGTCGTCTCACTGGCCCATTCATTGCTGGACACTAAAAATTTGCGTTCAATTTCTTTTGCCATTCAAAACCCTGTATAATTTCGGCGAACGGTAAAGCGCTTTTTCATCAAACGGATAAGCTTTAGCCTAAGCCTCTGTCATGAAAAAGCAATAAAGCGGAAATCGTTGCTTTTGCCTCGACATGAAAAGCCGGGCGCTGTAATTGAGGGCGCAATTCAATCGGTTCAATGAGGAGACATCGCAGTGGCACAGGATTCCGAAAAGCTTCTTTCCATCCTTAAACTTCAGCCGGTGGTGCCTGTTCTCATTGTTGAAGATGCCGCCTCCGCCGTGCCTCTGGCCCGCGCCCTTGTCGCAGGCGGCCTGAAAGCCATCGAAATCACCATGCGCACCCCTGCCGCCCTCGACGCTATCCGCGCTGTTGCGGCAGAAGTCGAAGGCGCACATGTGGGTGCCGGCACCATTCTCAACGCGAAGGATTTCGATGCGGCGGTCAATGCAGGTTCGACCTTCATCGTCAGCCCCGGCGTAAACAAGAGCGTACTGGATGCCGCCGCAAATTCCAGCGTTCCGCTGCTGCCGGGTGCCGCCACCGCAAGCGAAGTCATGGTTCTGCGCGATGCGGGCTACAGGGTTTTGAAGTTCTTCCCCGCAGAACAGGCCGGTGGCGCACCTTACCTAAAGGCGCTGTCTTCACCGCTCGCGGGTACCATCTTCTGCCCCACCGGCAGCATCTCGCTGAAAAACGCCAAAGACTACCTCTCCCTGCCAAACGTCATCTGCGTCGGCGGCTCCTGGGTTGCCCCGAAGGAACTCATCACCGCTGGCGACTGGGCGGGGATCACCACGCTTGCAGCAGAGGCTGCGGCGCTGCGCGGGTAACGCTGCGGAAAGCAAAACCCCTCACTTGCAATTTCTAACACTTAAGCGAGCTTAAGATGTTGAAATTGCTTTCTCTCCCACAGGGGGAGAGATAAAGGAGATGCCGCGCCGCTTGCGCCTTTTCCTCTCTCCTTGTGGGAGAGGATAGAAAATCTCGATCTTAGCGAAGCTAAGTCCTAGATTTTCTTGGTGAGGGGTCATACCCCGCCACCCAAATCCCACCTCCCCCTTTGTAATCTATCTTCCACTTCCTATCTTCTCCTTTGACATTCAGTTGAAACAGGAGATGTTGATGTTCGATGCCAAGAAGCTTCTGGACCAGTTTTTGGGTTCTCAGGTTCCGGGTCTGTCTGGAAGCGTTCGGGACAGGGCGGGTCAGGCCGGTGAGATTGCCAGGAACAATCCGTTGAAGACCGGCGCTCTGGCCGCGGCTCTCCTTGGCACGAAAACAGGCCGCAAGCTGGCGGGCAATGCGGCAGCCGTCGGTGGCATCGCCGCCATCGCTGGCCTCGGATATCTGGCATACAGGAACTACCAGTCCGGCAAGGCACCGCAGGCAGCGCCTCAGCCGCAGCCGACACAGGAGCTTTTGCCTCCTCCGAGCGACTCGCCGTTCCATCCCCAGTCTCCGACGCTTTCCAACAGCTTTGCCCTGACGCTGGTTCAGGCGATGATCGCTGCTGCCAAGGCGGATGGTCACATCGATGATGGGGAACGCGCGCACATCATGGAGAAGGTCAAGATTTCCGGCCTCGACCATGAGGCCGAAGCCTTCATCGAGAAGGAGCTGTCCGATCCGCTCGATCTCGACGCCCTGGTGGCGGCTGCGAAGACCGAGGAGCAGAAGGTGGAAATCTACACTGCCTCCCGCCTGACAATCGAGCCAGACAGCCGCGCCGAACGCGGCTATCTCGACCTTCTGGCAGGACGCCTCGGCTTGCCGGACGCACTCGTCGATCACATCGAAGCCACTGTTTCGGCTGCAAAGGTCTGAGATAGGCCGTTTGCTGTCCGGGTGAAATGGCGAACACACCCACCGCCGTCATCCTCGGGCTTGTCCCGAGGATCTACTCACGTCGAATGAAATCAATCGGTTGTAGATCCTCGGGACAAGCCCGAGGATGATGGCAGTGGGGTCGCGAGATCGTACCCTTGAAGGCTCAGGAAACCTTCTGGATGCCCACGTCATCCTGCGCGGCGAGAAGCGCGGTCACCTGCTCTGCCTTAAGCGGTTTTGCGAATAGATATCCCTGCAGCTCATCGCAGCCGCAAAGCTGGAGGATGGCTGCCTGATCTTCCGTTTCGATGCCTTCCGCCGTGACAGGGATGCCGAGCGAGCGGGCAAGGGCAACGGTTGCCGTGAGCATCTCGAGCGAGCGCCCGCCCTCGTCCAGCGCCTCCACGAGTGACTTGTCGATCTTCATGCGGTCGAAGCCGAACCGGCGCAGATAGCCGATGCTGGCGAAGCCGGAGCCGAAGTCGTCGAGCGCGATGCTGACGCCGATCTGCTTGAGCTTTTCGATGGAGGAACTCGCCCGTTCCGGGTGGTGGATGAAGTATCCCTCGGTCATCTCCAGCATGACCCGTGCAGGCGAGATGCCGGTTCGCTTCAGGACATTCTCCACCTGCCCGGCAAAGGCTGGGTTGCGAAACTGCATGGGCGAAATATTGACCGCAAGCTTCACACCCGGCCATTGAACAGCGGATGCACAGGCCGCCTCCAGCACCAACATGCCTAGCTGATCGATCAGCCCGCTCGATTCCGCCGCTGCGATGAAGACATCGGGCGAAACCGGGCCGTAACCGGGCCTGTTCCAGCGCGCCAGCGTTTCGACACCGGAAACGCGCCGGGACAGCGTATTGACCACCGGCTGGAAGACCACGTTGATCTCACCGTTTTCGATGCCGTATTTCAGGTCTGCCTCAAGCTGGTTCTTTTCCTCGCGGCGCGTGTCCATGTGCGGCTCATAGGCCATATAGCGGCCTCGACCGCTTTCCTTGGCCTCGTACATCGCCATGTCGGCGCGGCGCAGAAGCTCTTCACCGTCTATATCGCCGCCCTTGGAAACGGAGGTTCCGATGCTGCATCCGATCGCTGCTACGCGTTCGCCCAGCATGAATGGCTCGGAGAAAAGCTCCAGCAGAGCATCGCATAATTGCCGCCCCTCGATGCGGGCTTGCTTGCCTTGAAGTGCAACCGCGAACTCGTCGCCGCCAAGTCGTGCCAGCAGCGCCTGCTGCGGCACCAGCACGCGCAGCGCCGCCGCGACAGCCTTGATGAGCAGATCCCCCGCCACATGGCCGAAGGCATCGTTGACTTCCTTGAAGCCATCCAGATCGAGATAGATCAGGTTGACATAAGACCCTTCATCCTGCGCCTTCTCGATCATCTTCTTCAGGCCGACGAACAGGCCGGGCCGGTTGTAAAGACCGCTGAGGCGATCGGTGAGCAATTCCTCACGCGCGGCCATCTCGTCGGCCTTCAACCGCTTCAATGCGGTAAAGCCTATTGCCAGCAGTGCCAGAAAGAAGACGCCAGCAAGCGCAACCGCCGTGAGAACGCGAGGGCGAACTTCATCGAGGCTGACATTGCCCGGCATTCTCGACCGCCAGGTCAATTTGCCCAGCACTTCGCCGCCGGGGCTGACGATATCGACGTAATAAGGCGTTTCGGACTGTGCGTCGGCAAGGGCAAGGCCGCTGACCACGTAAGTCTGGCTCAGCCCCTGAACCTTGTCTTGCGTCAGGTGGCGGGCAAATACCAGGTAACGCTGCTCCGTGGCGCTTTCCGCGCTGGCGGACTTGCGGCGAACGAGCGCCACGCCGGTGGCTGCAATGCCGTCGCGGGTTCTGACGAAGCCGGTCGCTTCCGGCAAATCCTGAGGCGTTGCCGCGCGCACCTTGTCCAGCAGTTCCGAAAGACCGTCATCGAAATAGGAACCCAAGGACCAGTCCGCAGGCTTGCCGTTATGATAGGCCATGATGACGCGCTCTTCGCCATCGAGAAGAATGGCAGTATCGAACAGGTCCTTGTTGACCGTCATATCGCCGTAGTTGCTGACGATCCAGCCGTGGCCATCCGGCGCATAGGCGAACTGGGCAGCGTCATCCCAGGCCGCATAATCATTCAGCGTCGCGCCGAGCTGGTCGAGAAAGGTCTCCAGCGCGCCCGCCGTGGTTTCCTGCGAGCGCTGCTCATCCAGAGCGTTGGTGATTTCCGTGACGTTGCTGAGCGCCGACAAAATGAGCGCGGTCACGACGACGATCACGGTGGCGAAGGCAAAGAGAACGCCCGCCACGGCAGCCCTTCTGCCAAGCGACATCATTCCCATTTTTGCACGCCGTATTTCCCGCAAGCCACATGCCCTTTGAAAGACCTCATCTTTGCGGTGAAGTGTTCAAAAGATATTAAGGCAAGGACCCCGAACCACCCCTAAAAATAGGGTAGTAAACATAGGAAAAGCGGGCTGGTGGCCCTAAAAAAGCTGGCCTTTCCCGGCTTGCGGGAAAGGCCAGCATATATCGCAGTCATTACAACTCTGGATGATTACCAGGATGGGATGACGGTGCCGTTATATTTTTCAAGAATGAAGGATTTTACTTCCGGGCTGTGGTAAGATTCCACCAGCGTCTTTACCCAAGGCTTGTCCTTGTCTTCGGCACGAACGGCGATAACATTGGCGTAAGGGGACTTTTCGCTTTCGATGGCGATGGCGTCCTTCTTCGGGTTGAGGCCAGCCGCGGTCGCATAGTTGGTGTTGATGACCGAGGCGTCCGTATCATCGAGCGAACGCGGCAACTGCGCCGCATCGAGCTCAACGATCTGGATGTTCTTCGGGTTTTCGGTGATATCGGCAGGCGTTACCTTGAGGCCAGCCTCTTCCTTGACCTTGATCACACCCTTGGATGCGAGAACCAGCAGCGCGCGGCCACCATTGGTCGGGTCGTTCGGAATGCCGATGGTCGCGCCGTCCTTCAGGTTGTCAAGGCTCTTCACCTTGTTAGAATAAATGCCCATCGGCGTGGTGATGGTGGTGCCGACGCTGACGAGATCGAACTTGCGGTCAGCGATCTGGTTGTCGAGATAAGGCTGGTGCTGGAAGGAATTGGCCTGAAGCTCGCCATCGGCCAGCGCCTGGTTCGGCACGACGTAATCCGAGAATTCGAGGATTTCGAGGTCGAGACCCTTGGCGGCGGCAATCTTCTTCACCTGCTCCATGATCTGCGCGTGTTCGGCCGGCGTCACGCCGATCTTGATGGTTTCGGCAAGCGCGCTGCCTGCGAAGAGTGCTGCGAGCGATGCTGCGATGATGAGTTTTTTCATGTAGATGTCTCCTTTACCTAGACGTGTTTTAGTTTTTACGGTTTCGCTTGTCGAAGCTGCGGGCCAGCGCATCGCCTGCGCTCTGCACGATCTGGACAAGGACGATGAGTACGACGACCACGGCCAGCATCACATCCGGCATGAAGCGCTGATAGCCGTAGCGAATGCCGAGATCTCCCAGACCGCCGCCGCCGACTGCACCGACCATGGCCGAGTAACCGATGAGGCTGACGAGAGTCAGGGTAAGCGCCAGTGTGATACCGGGCTTTGCTTCCGCCAGCAGAACCTTTGTGACGATCTGAAGCGGCGTCGCACCCATGGCGCGGGCGGCCTCGATCAGCCCCTTGTCCACTTCGCGGATGGCCGCCTCCACCAGACGCGCGATGAAGGGCACGGTCGCGACCGTGAGCGGCACGATGGCGGCACTGGTGCCGATGGAGGTTCCAGCCACAAGTCGCGTAAACGGAATGATGGCGACCACGAGAATGATGAAGGGCGTGGAGCGCGCGGCATTGACGATGAGCCCGATGATGCGGTTCGTCATCGGCGCTTCGAAAAGCTCGCCCTTGCCGCTGGTGGCAAGGAAGATGCCGATGGGCAGGCCGAGGAGCGAGCCGACGAGACCGGATACGGCCACCATGTGCAGGGTCTGGATGAGGCCCTTCAACAGGACATTGAAAATCATATCAGGCGACATAACCGAGCACCTCCGTATGAAGACCGGTTTGCGTATAAAAGCGTTCGGCACGCGCCAGTATCTCCGGCGTTGCCGGGTAGGATACGACCAGCGAACCGAAGGGATCGCCCGCGATTTCCTCGATGGTGCCAGCCAGAATATTCAGGTCCGGGCCGATCTCGCTGACGAGGCGGGCCGTCAACGGCTGGAATGCAGTAGCGCCGAAGAACACCAGACGGACCAGCACACGATCACCGGGCGCGGCTTCCGGCTTCAAACCAGAGGTGACCCAATGCGGCAACTTCACGCCAACAGCGGAAGACAACAGGCTGCGGGTGGTTTCGTGGCTTGGGCGGGTGAAGATATCGAAGGTGTTGCCCTGCTCTACGATCAGACCCTTGTCGATGACAGCAACCTGAGAGGCGATGGTTTTCACAACTTCCATCTCATGGGTGATGAGAAGCACGGTCAGGCCAAGCTCGGCATTGATGCGCTTCAAAAGCTCCAGGATCGACTGGGTGGTTTCCGGATCGAGTGCGGAGGTTGCCTCGTCGGACAGCAGCAGCTTCGGCTCGGTTGCCAGAGCGCGGGCGATGCCAACGCGCTGTTTCTGACCACCGGAAAGCTCAGCAGGATAACGCTTCGCCTTGTCTCCAAGGCCGACGAGATCGAGAAGCGGGCCGACCTTGCGCTTGATTTCTGATTTCGAGACACCGGCGATTTCAAGCGGCAGGGCTACGTTGTCGTAAGCCGTGCGCGAAGCGAGAAGATTGAAGTGCTGGAAGATCATGCCGACTTGTCGGCGCAGCGTGCGAAGCCCCGCCTCATCCAGCGCGCCGACATCGACGCCATCCACGACGACCTTGCCGGATGTCGGACGCTCCAGCCCGTTCACGAGGCGGATCATGGTGGATTTACCCGCACCGGAGCGGCCGATGATGCCGGAAATGCCACCGCGCGGCACGGTGAAATCCACGCCACCGAGAGCCGCAAAGGCGGGCTGGCTGCCGCTACCGCCGAACGTCTTGGTCACGGCTTCGAACACCACCATGGGGTCCGCAATGGGTATGTGTGGCTGCTGGTGCGCCGCCTCGGAAAATTGGGAACTCATCACTCTGCTCTTGGATCTTGTCTCTTCGTCCCGGCGGCTTCAAGAGCCGCAACTGCCTATGCAGCCGGATGGCACATTCGACAATGAAAGACGGCCTCGAGCATTGGTTCAACTTTCCTGCAGACGCCGGGATCGGCGATGTTGTACCGCATACATGCCCGTATGCGATACCATTTCACAGGGAAGATTTTTCAATTATTTCTAATCGAGAAAAAAATCTGCCACTTTCCACGATCCCGGGGATCATTCCACCGTGGAAACGAACTGATCCAGCGGACGGCGAACCTTCTTGAGTTTGGCCAGCCAGTCACCTTCTTCCTGACGATAACCGAGCGGCAGGATGGTTACGGACCGCAGGCCCTTTTCACGAAGGCCGAGGATCTCATCCAGCTTAGCCGGATCGAAACCTTCCATCGGCGTGGAATCGACGCCTTCGAAGGCTGCCTGCGCAACGGCCATGCCGAAGGCGATATAGGCCTGACGGGCCGCATGTTCGAAATTGACCTGCGGATCGCGACCCGGATAGGAATCGAGCAGGAACTGGCGGTATTTTTCCCAGCCTTCGTTCTTGAAGCCACGTTCGTCATTGGTCAGATCGAACATGTGGTTGATACGCTCAGGCGTGTAATTGTCCCATGCGGCGAAGACGAGCAGATGCGAACCTTCGGTGACCTGCGCCTGATTCCAGGAAATCTCCTGAATTCTGGCGCGGATTTCCGGGTTGGTAACAACGATGATTTCGAATGGCTGCAAGCCGCTGGAGGTCGGCGCCAGACGGGCGGCCTCGACGATACGGTCTACCTTGTCCTGCGAAACGGTTTTGGCAGGGTCCATTTTCTTCGTGGCATAACGCCAGTTCAGTTTTTCAATAAGCACAACAATCTCCTTGAGGCGGCACGACAACCGAACCGGACTCGTTTTGAAACCCGACAGAGATAGGTCGTGTTGCGGCGCACACAAGACGGCACCGGGAAGTAACCATGCAAATACTCTCCGGCCCGCCTGTTTCACCAGGCGAGCCGGGGTTATGTTTCATCCGGCAGATGCCTTTGGCATTATCGGGATGTAATGAAGGTCTTGGCATCTGCCGGACCCGTTACTGCACTCACTTTCACGATACCTATCCCGACACCTGCACCCCCGTCGCTGGCCAGACGCGGGCGGGGCGGTGAGAGAAGCGGCCCTCTTCTGGAGTGACCGCTTGTCGATACCGGCTTCGAAACATTGAAACGCCGCGCGTTACGCCCATTGCTTCGAAGCACCGCCATAATGGTGCAGCGCCGACTGGGCGGGGAAAAACTTTTTGTAACCATCTGATTTCATTGAAATCGTCATATCGGTGTCAGACTTTTGCTCTCACCGAAGAGCAGATGTCGGAGCGCAAATTACCCAAATGAGCTGAAAAATAATAAGCGATGCCAGCCCGTCTTACGCAGACGCATCTAAAATAAAAAAATCTAATTTAGGTCACGCTCTCAAATAAAACCATGAAATTTGATAATGTTTTATTCGTCAAACATCAAAATATAAAAATTCGAACTGTATAAATATCGCTATATTTCAGTTTATTTCCGGCAAACGGAGCAAGTCAATATCAACGGCAGTAAATATTGGCGATTTCTATTTAAGCCTTTTCGGAAGATAAGATGAAGATCATTCACAACCTCAAGAGACTTCATGCGTCCACCCGCGGAAATTTCGGAATACTCACCTCGCTGCTCATCATCCCCGTGATGCTTTCGGCGGGCGCGGCGCTCGATCATATGCAGGCGTTGAACCGGAAGGCGGATTTACAGGAGGCTACAGACAGCGCCGTTCTGGCCGCTGCCTCGAATTACGGCAAGGGCATGAAGGACGGCGCCGTCAAACTGATGACGGAGCAATGGCTTTCTGCCCACGGCACGCTGACGGAGGCAAAGATTACCGGCCCGACGCTGAACGTGGCCAACCGCGAACTGTGCCTCGAAGTGGCGGAAAACGTGCCGACGACGCTGATGAAGATCGTCGCCATCGACAGCGTGGCGGTATCCGTCGAATCCTGCGCTGCCGTGACCTCCACCGGCCAGGCCGAAATCGCGCTTGTGGTGGATGTTTCCAGTTCGATGGAAGAAAACAAGCGTTTCGTGCCGATGCAGACGGCGCTTCGCCAGTTCGTCAGCCGTGTTTCGCAGGATGGCAACAACAGCAACGCATCGATCTCCATCGTGCCCTTTTCAAGCCGCGTGAGCATCGGTGCGACAAGAACGGGCTGGCTGCGCGCCTATGATGGCCAACCTGCGGTCCCCGCCCGCTGGACGGACCCGCAATCGACCTATGACCCCAGCAAGTACACCTTCGTAAAATGGGTGGACGGCAAGACAGTCGGCGCGAGAAATTCCAGCAACCAATACTGGATCGGCTGCATCGAGCCTCGCGCCGATGTCTCGATGAAAGACACCGGAAAGGTAAGCCCCGCCAGCCTCTCCGACGACCCGCCGCAGACAAGCCGTTTCGTGCCGATGGACACCAATCCGCGCTCCAAGAAAAGCTTCTGTCCGCAGCCGATCGTGCCGCTGACCAATGATTTCAAGACGTTGCAAAACGCCGTCTCGTCGCTGATCTCGGAAGGCTCGACACGCCTCGACGCTGGGCTGATTGCCGGATGGTATGCGCTTTCGCCCAGATGGCGCACCAGCTGGGGCGGGCAGCTGCCACGCGACTACAGCAAGGAAACCAAGAAGATACTCGTCTTCATGACAGACGGCGAAATGAACGCGAAATACGGCAAGGACGATAATGACGGTCTGGACTGGCTCTGCCTCAACCAGCGTTCGGACGCATGCAGCGACACCGCAGTCACGCACTTCCTGACCATCTGCGAATCCATCAAGAAGGCCGGGATCGATATCTATACCATTTCCTATAGCAAGGACGCGGATATCGCCAATCTACGCAAATGCGCTTCAAAGCCATCGCAGGCCCTTGTGGCTTCGACCGATACGATCAGCGTCGTGTATGACCAGATCTCGCAAGCGATCGTGACGAATAAGCTGCGACTGACGCAGTGAGGGGTTGGTGGCGCCAACGCACTTCCGTCATCCCGGCCCTGAGCCACTACTGTCCGACTTCAATATTCAGGAATGATGCAGGGTATTGATTTCATGCATATTCTGTCCGTTCTCGTGAATTTGGACATTAGCGGAAGACCGGCACGGGATAGGTGATTGGGACCATAACCAAACCCACTGCCGTCATCCTCGGGCTTGAGCCGAGGATCCATTCCCGTCTAGATGAATTCAAACGGTTGTGAATCCTCGGGTCAAGCCCGAGGATGACGGCAGTGGGGGCGGAGCCGTCGAGGGACCCTATCTGGGTAACGGTGCAGGAACGCTCGTCAACGTAAACCGGACAGCAGTGCATCAAGTGCGGGTTGACGGAACTGGGTATGTTATCCGCACCGCAAAACGCCGAAGCAAAGCGATGCTGGTCCAACGGCGCATCACGCGGGGCCACCCCCGCGTGATGCCTCTACTTCCGATCAAACGTAGCGGTTGACCACGTTTTCCAGATATTCCTGACGGCCGGACTTGGGCTCAGGATTGATGTTTTCGCGCTCGACCCTGGCTGCAATGTCTTCAAGCTTGTATTCGCCGCGAAGCATCTTCTGGGCTTCCGGCGCATCCCACTTGGCATAACGTTCTGCCAGTGGCTTGGACAGCGCACCGTCTTCCACCATCTTGGCCGCAGCTTTCAGGCCACGGGCGCAGCAATCCATGCCGCCGATGTGGCCGATCAAAAGGTCTTGCGGATCGAGAGACTGGCGCCGCAGCTTGCTGTCGAAGTTGGTGCCGCCGGAGGTAAAGCCGCCTGCCTGCAGAACCTGATAATAGGCCAGCGCCATTTCCGGGACGTTGTTGGGGAACTGGTCGGTATCCCAGCCGGACTGGTAATCATTGCGGTTCATATCGATGGAGCCGAAAATGCCGAGCGTGGAGGCCAGCGCCAATTCGTGCTCGAAGGTGTGACCGGCAAGGATCGCGTGGCCCTGCTCGATGTTCATCTTCACTTCGTTCTCAAGGCCGTACTTCTTGAGGAAGCCGTAAACGGTGGCGACGTCGTAGTCGTACTGGTGCTTGGTCGGCTCCTGCGGCTTTGGCTCGACCAGAATCGCGCCCTTGAAGCCGATCTTGTGCTTGTATTCGACCACCATGTGCAACATGCGCGCCATCTGGTCGAATTCACGAGCGAGATCGGTATTGAGCAGGGTTTCGTAACCCTCACGACCGCCCCACAACACATAGTTCTCGCCGCCGAGCTTCATGGTGGCATCCATGCAGGTCTTGATGGTGGCTGCGGAATAGGCAAACACATCCGGATCCGGATTGGTCGAAGCACCCGCCATGAAGCGGCGGTTGGAGAAGAGGTTGGCCGTGCCCCAGAGCAGCTTGACGCCGGTGTCGGCCTGCTTCTGTGCAAGATAATCGACGATTTCGTTGAGATTCCTGGTGCTTTCAGCGAAAGTCTTGCCTTCCGGGCGCGCATCGGCATCGTGGAAGCAGTAATAAGGTGCGCCGAGCAGGCTGAACATCTCGAACGCCACATCGGCCTTCAGCTTGGCTTTGGACATTTCATCGCCGAACCATGGGCGGTCGAAGGTGCGGCCACCGAAGGGATCGCTGCCTTCCCAGGCGAAGGAATGCCAGTAGGCGACAGCAAAGCGCAGGTGGTCTTCCATACGCTTG
The DNA here is from genome assembly GCF_013322225.1 of Agrobacterium larrymoorei. Taxonomy (GTDB): domain Bacteria; phylum Pseudomonadota; class Alphaproteobacteria; order Rhizobiales; family Rhizobiaceae; genus Agrobacterium; species Agrobacterium larrymoorei_A. Next base: position 18,559 of record NZ_JAAMFB010000033.1, on the reverse strand, counting down.
CCGAGGACAACCTCATCCGGGTTGTAGTGACGGAATGCCAGCGGGTTGGTGCTGTCCGGGCCTTCATATTTGACCTTGGGCGTTTCGCCGAAAAATCCGGTGGTCATGTGTCGTTCTCCCTTTTGTTCGAAAATATTCAGTGTGAAAGCGGCTTGATGGCGGGATAAAGCGTCCGGTAGCGCCCGTAGGCCTCTTCATAGGCGCTGCCGAGTGCCGCCACCGGCTCGATGGTTTCTTCCGTGTCCGGCTGGGTGCAGACGCTGACTGGATCGGCTCCCGTTGCTGCAATGAGCCCAAGGCGGGCCGCACCGAAGGCTGCGCCGAAATCGCCTTCCGCCGGAATATCGACCGGCACGCCCAGCGATGTCGCAATCGAGGCGAGCCAGTAGTGCGAGCGCGAGCCGCCGCCGATGGCGGTGACGCGGGAGATGGAGGTGCCTGCGGATTTGAGGGCTTCGAGATTATCGCGGATCGCAAAGGTCACGCCTTCAAGCACGGCTTGCGTCAGCGCCTTGCGGTCGCTTTCATGGGACAGGCCGATGAAGGAGCCGCGAATGGCGGCATCGTTGTGGGGGGTGCGCTCGCCGGAGAGGTAAGGCGCGAAGGTGACGCCGGTCGGGGCTTTCAGCTCATCGCCCAGTTCCGCCGTCAGTTCGGCGGCGGATTTGCCTGCGATGTGCGAATACCAGTTGAGCGCATCGGTGGCCGACAGGATGACGCCCATCTGGTGCCATGTGTCGGGCAGCGCATGGCAGAAGGCGTGAACGGCGCTTTCCGGCTTTGGCAGATAGGACGCGTTGGCGGCAAACAGCACGCCAGACGTTCCGAGCGAAACGAAGGCGTGGCCTTCCGACACCGTGCCCATGCCGCAAGCCGAGGCCGCGTTGTCCCCTGCCCCACCGGCGACGACGACCTTGCCGGAAATGCCCCATGCGCTGCCAAGTTCAGGGCGAAGCGTTCCCGCCTCATCCGTGCCTTCCACCAAGGATGGCATGTGGTCTTCGCTGAGGCCCGTTGCTTCCAGCAGTTGGGACGACCATTTGCGCGCGCCGGTATCCAGCCACGACGTGCCAGCCGAGTCGGACATTTCGGAGATATATTCGCCCGTCAGCCAGAGGCGCAGGTAGTCCTTCGGCAGCAGAACCTTGGCGACTTTGGAAAAGATTTCCGGCTCGTTATTGGCAACCCAGACAAGTTTCGGTGCGGTGAAGCCGGGGAAGACGATATTGCCGGTGATCTTGCGGAAACGCGGATCGGCATCGAGTTTGGCGGCTTCCTCATATGAGCGCGTATCGTTCCAGAGGATCGACGGGCGAAGCACCTTGCCGGATGCATCGATCAGCGTTGCGCCGTGCATCTGGCCGGAAAGGCCGATGCCCTTGACCGCCGAAAGTTCCTTCGGGAACTTCTCTTTCAGACCGGCGACCGCTGTTTCCGTGGCCTTGATCCAATGGGCGGGGTCCTGTTCCGACCAGCCGTGATGCGGGCGCGAAACCTCCAGCGAGCCATTGGCCGAGCCGATGATCTTCTGATCACCATCGATCAGCAGCGCCTTGACGCCGGATGTTCCAAGATCGAGACCGAGATACATGCTGTCCTCCAGTTCAGATTGCGTTCAAGGGAGATTATCCCTCAGGAATATGTCGATACGGATGCGCTCCTGCGCCTCGATGACAGTGAGGCCATCGGCGCGCGCCTTGAGCACGCGGATTGCGCTGCGCACCTCATGGCCCGCGTCCTGATTGAGGACGGCATCAAGGGTACCGTCGCGGAGCGCCGCTGCCGTGTTGTCGTTGAGTTCATGGGCAATCACGCAGGGCTTCGATCCGGCTGATGTTTTCAGCGCACGAACAAGGCCGCGATTGCCCGCGCCGAGGCTGTAAAGGCCGAGCAGACTGGGAGTGCTGCGCAGGCATTCGCTCACAAGCCGCTCCACGGTTTCGGGATCATCCCGGCCTTCCAGCACCGGCAGAATGCGCAGATGCGGATATTCCGCTTCGATGACCGACTGGAAACCGGAAAGACGTTCACGGTGATCCTTCACCAGCATCGAGCCCGCCAGAACGGCGATCTCGCCCTGCGATTTCGGCAGGAAGCGCCCCATGAGGCTGCCTGCCGTGCGGCCAGCCGCGACGTTATCGATACCGGCGAAGTGATCGCGTTTCGAGCCGGTCAAATCCGAAACCAGTGTTACGGCGGCAATGCCGCTGCCCGCCAGCCGGTCGGTGGCTTCCACCACCTCTTCCGCATCGATGGCGACGAAGGCGACGCCGGAGGGTTTTTCCTGCCGCGCCACATCGAGCGCCTGACACAGGGCTGCGGCATCAAACGGCGGCACCTCAATGATGCGGATGGAGGTTCGCTCCAGATAAGACCGCGCCGCCGCCGCCCGCACCTCGGCGCGAAGACCTGCCATAAAGGAATTGTCGTTGTTGGGAAGGATGAAGACCAGCGCGTAACTTCTGCCCTTGGCCAGATTGGCGGCAGCGATATCGCGCACATAACCCAGCTCCGAAATCGCCGCTTCCACCTTGGCACGGGTGGCCGCATGCACACCCGGACGCAGGTTGATAACCCGGTCCACGGTCGCAAGGCTGACGCCCGCTTTTGCAGCAATATCATGAACTGTCGGCTTCATGCTTCCTCCCGCGAAGTGTCATAGTAGAGTTTCTGAGGTACGTAAATCAGAAAATGATGTACGTACCTCAATTTTGATATGAAAGAAGCCGGAGACATGGCTGCCTCCGGCTTCAAACTTTCAAACTAGAGCCTGACCGAAATCAATCGTTCTTCTGGCGGCGGGCCGGGAAGAGGATGACGTCGCGGATCGATGGGGCGTTGGTCAAAAGCATGATGAGGCGGTCCACGCCGATGCCGAGGCCCCCGGCGGGCGGCATGCCCTGATCGATGGCGTCGAGGAACTCGTCGTCGAGCTGCTTATCCTTTTCGCCGCGGGCATGGGCCTGCTCCAGCTGTTCCACCATGCGGCGGCGCTGTTCTTCCGGGTCGTTAAGCTCGGAGAATGCGTTGCCGACTTCCCAGGCGTTGCAGTAGCTTTCGAAACGCTCGACCAGACGCGGCTCGCCCGGTACTTCCTTGGCGAAGGGCGAAATGTCCTTGGGGAAATGGGTGACGTGGCTTGGCTGGATCAGCGTGCTCTCGACCTTTTCTTCGAAGATGAAGGCAAGGCATTCGCCCCACGTCCAGTCCTTCTCCACCTCGAAACCGGCAGCCTTGGCAGCGGCGCGGGCTTCTTCATCGGTCTTGATCGACAGGAAATCGATGCCCGTTGCTTCCTTCACCGCATCCGGCATCGGCACGCGCTTGAACGGACCCTTGAAGGAGATCGTCTGGCCCTGGAAATCCAGCTCCGTCGTGCCGTGGATCGCAATCGCCAGCGTTTCGAACATCCGCTCGACGAGACCCATGATGTCTTCGTAATCGGAATAGGCCCAGTAGCACTCCATCATGGTGAATTCTGGATTGTGCCGGGTGGAAACGCCTTCGTTGCGGAAGTTGCGGTTGATTTCGAACACCTTGTCGGACAGGCCCGACACCAGCGTGCGCTTGAGGAAAAGCTCCGGCGCGATGCGCAGATACATGTCCTGCTTCAGCGTGTTGTGAAAGGTCTTGAACGGATCGGCCGTCGCACCGCCATAGACGGTTTGCAGCATCGGCGTTTCGACTTCGAGGAAGCCTTCAGCCTCCATGAAACGGCGAATGCCGGAGATGATCTTGGAGCGCTGCTGGAAGCGCAGCTTGGACTCCTCGTTGGAAAGAATGTCCAGATGGCGCTTGCGATAACGGATTTCGACGTCTGAAATGCCGTTCCACTTTTCCGGCATCGGAAGCAGCGACTTCGTCAGCATGGTGATTTCTTCGGCATTGATCGTCAATTCGCCGCGCTTGGTACGGCGTACCTTGCCGGTCACGCCGATAATGTCGCCGATGTCGATCATCGGAAGCATTTCGCGCGCACTTTCAGGCGTCGTGTCCTTGTGGGAGAAGATCTGAACCTTGCCGGAGGCATCATGGATATCCATGAACATGCCCGAATTGCGGTTGGAATAAACGCGGCCCGCAACCGTTACCGTGTCGCCTGTCTCTACGTCCGGCTCGATATCCGCATATTTTTCCGCAAGTTCCGCATTGGTCAGCGTGCGGTGGAAGTGGGCCGGGTAAACATCGCCGATCTTCTCGCGCAGCAGCGCCAGCTTCTGGCGGCGCACTTCGGTGGCGTCGGAGGAAAGTGCGGTGGTTTCGGTTGTCTTGTCGGTCATCGTCTTTGGCCTTTTTCGGGCTGTGTTGTTTTCTATGCTACTGCGGTCGCCTCTTGCGCCCGCACCTTTCCGTATCCGGTATTCTCGACCCTCTCGGTCGTCATCCTTGGGCCTCTCGGTCGTCATCCTCGGGCTTGACCCGAGGATCTAACCCACTCGCGGCACTCTCACCATCGAGGTCTGAGCGCCCGGCGTGGATCCTCGGGTCAAGCCCGAGGATGACGGCCGTTGGTGGGCGATGATGACGATTGGGGCAATGTCGAGCAAGACCAAGCCGCGTAGGCTTATGCTCCGGCTGCACCAACCATCGACGCCACAACGGCAATCGCGGTCTTCAAACGCTGGCGAACGACCGAGCGGCCAAGCAGCGCCATCGAGTCGAACAGCGGAAGCGACCGCGAGGAACCGGACATGGCGACGAAGAGCGGCGGTGTCACCACGCGCAGCTTTTTGCCGGTACGCTCGGCCACATCGCGCAGCTCCTGCTCGATGGATTCCAGCGTCCAGTCCGGCATCTTTTCCAGATCGGCAGCGACCGTGGTCAGGATTTCGTGGATTTCTTCCGGCTTGCTCTTGAGGCCAGCGAAGGATGCGGGCGTCAGGCCGACATCGCTCGACAGCAGGAAGCCCGCAAGGTTCGGCAGTTCACCCAGCTTGGACACGCGGCTCTGCGAAAGCTTCAAACCTTCCGTCAGGCGCTGGTTTTCCATCGCCCATGCAATCGTGCGGGAGATGAACTCTTCCGGTGTCAGCTTCTCACGCAGCCAGCGGCCGTTCAGCCAGTCCAGCTTCTGGATATCGAAGATCGCGCCAGCCTTGGAAAGGGCTTCCGGGTCGAACTTGGCGGCAAGCTCTTCCATGGTCAAAAGCTCTTCGCCTTCGCCGATTTGGATGAAGAACAGGCCAAGGAAGTTCATCAGCGCTTCCGGCAGATAGCCGAGTGCGGAGTAGTAGGAGATCGACGTCGGGTTCTTGCGCTTGGAAAGCTTCGACTTGTCGGCGTTGCGCATCAGGGACAGATGCATGAACACCGGCTCCTGCCAGCCGAAGTAGCGATAAAGCAGAATGTGCTTCGGCACCGAGGCCAGCCATTCTTCGCCGCGCGCCACATGGGTGATCTTCATCAGATGGTCGTCGATGACGTTGGCCATATGATAGGTCGGCATGCCATCTGCCTTGACCAGCACCTGCATGTCGACCGAGTCCCACGGGATCGATACGTCACCATAGACGCCATCGTTGAAATCGCACGAGCCTTCGGCAGGAATTTTCATGCGCACGACTGAGACTTCGCCCGCGTCCATCTTCGCGGTGACTTCCTCGGCCTTCAGATGCAGGCAGAGACCGTCATATTTTGGCGGCTTGCCAGCGGCGCGCTGACCTTCGCGCATTTCTTCCAGACGCTGCGGCGTGCAGAAGCAGCGGAAGGCATGGCCCTTGTCCAGCAAATCCTGCGCGTAGGGCCAGTACATGTCCTTGCGCTCGGACTGGCGGTAGGGGCCATATGGGCCACCGACATCCGGGCCTTCGGACCATTTCAGGCCGGTCCATTTCAGCGCTTCCAGCACTTTCTCTTCATATTCGCGCGTGGAGCGCGTCGCATCGGTATCTTCGATGCGAAGGATGAACTCACCGCCATGCTTTTGGGCAAAGAGGTAGTTGAAAAGCGCGATATAGGCCGTGCCGACATGCGGCTCGCCGGTGGGGGAAGGTGCAATACGGACGCGGACGCCGGAAGTGGTCATTGAAATTCACTCGTCGTAACGTGGCGTGACTTTGAGCATCGATGCCCGTTGTCACGAAAATTGACGTTGGATGCGGCAGGAACGGTTGCAAACAGGCGCAGACGCGCAGCTTTCGCACGTTCCCATTAGGCATTGGCTTAGGCCATATTCCACCGCAGGCGTCAAGGAAATATGGATAGGGATCAGGAAACCGGCCAGACGTAGAGTAGCATCGGGATGCTGACGATGACGATCAGGAAAGACAGCGGCAGGCCGAGCCGTGGGTAATCGCTGAAGCGGTAACCGCCCGGCCCCATCACCAGAGTGTTGCACTGATGGCCGATGGGGGTGAGGAAATCGCAGCCTGCACCGATGGCCACAGCCATCAGGAATGCTTCCGGGCGAAAGCCGAGGGTGGTGGCAAAACCGGCGGCAATCGGTGCCATCACCAGCACCGTAGCGGCATTGTTGAGGAAGGGCGTGACGGCCATGGCGGTCAGCAGGATCATGGCGAGGGCGGCAAAGGGGGGAAGGCCATGGGCCACGCTGCCCAGCCAGTCTGCAATCAGCTCGCTTGCGCCGCTGGTGCGCAGGCTATCGCTGACGGGTATCAGCGCCGCCAGCATGACGAGGATCGGGCCATCGATGGATTTATAGACTTCGCTCAACGGGATCGCGCCAACCACGATCATCATGAAAGCGGCGGCAAAGAAGGCGACGGAAACCGGCACAAGACCGCTTCCGGCAGAGATCATGGCTGCGGCCAGCACCAGAACCGGGAGTATGGCCCTGCGCTGGACGCCGAGCAGAATTTCCCGCTGCGCCAACGGCAGCAGGGAAAATTCCTGCAACACGAGCGGCAGGTTCTTGCGGCTGCCCTGCAGAAGAATGACGTCACCGGCCTGCAACGTCAGTTCGCTGAGGCGCTGGCTGACGCGCTGTCCACGTCTTGAAACCGCGATCAGGTTGACGCCCCGCGTATAGGACAGAGCGAGTTCACGCGCCGACATACCGTTCAGCGGGGAATCCGTGCTGACCACCGCTTCCATGGCGACGAGATCGACGGCCTTTTCACCCCTGTCGGTCAGAGGCTTGCCGGAAAGCGTCAGCTTGGCCTGCGAGACCAGCCGATCCAGTCCCTCCGGACTGCCTTCGAGCATGATCGTATCGCCGCTTTTCAGCTTAACGTCCGGGAAAGGAGAAATGCGCCGGGGACCGCGCAGGATGGCGCTGGCGATCACGCCGCCATCACCCTGCCGGATCAGTTCACGCAGGGGCTTGTCGTGCAGTTCGCTGTCTGCAGGCAGCGTGGCTTCCGCCGTATAATTCGCCTGGTCGAGAATATCCTCAACGGACGCATGTTGCTTTGCCCGCACCGGCAACAGCTTATAACCGAAAGTGAGAAACAGGATGCCGACGACAGTCAGGCCAAGGCCGACGGGCGTGAAATCGAACATCGAAAAGCTCTGGCCGGTCATCTCTTCGCGCAGCCGTGAGACGACGATGTTGGGCGAGGTTCCGATCTGCGTCATCAGCCCGCCCAGCAGCGCGGCAAAGGCCATGGGCATCAGATAGAAGGAGACCGGACTATTGGATTTGCGGGCAAACTGGAAGGCGACGGGCATCATGATGGCGAGCGCGCCGATGTTCTTGATGAAGGCCGACATGACGGCAACCACGATCATCAGGAAGGCCAGCTGCAGACCCTTGGAGTGCATTTCGGGAAAGTACCGCTTGATGGTGAAGTCCACGACACCGGATCGGGCAACGGCGGAACTGACGATCAAGGCGCTGGCGACGATGATGACGATATCGTCGGAAAAGCCGGAGAAAGCCTTGTCAAAGGGAACGACGCCCAGAAGCACAGCGATCAGCAGCGCGCTGCACGCCACCACGTCATAGCGAAACCTGTCCCAGATGAAGGCGACCATCATGCCTGCGATGACGAGAAAAGCGAGAATCTGTGCGGTCGTCATCTGTCTAATTTTGCTTTCAAAACTGGAAAAGGCGGGAACGCCATATCCAACTGGGGCGGGTGCCTGAAACAACGTCTATGGCAAAGCCGAAGTTCCTGTGAGGAACCGGGCGCGCTTGGATTATTTGAAGAAGGCATCGAGGTAAATCGCGGTCGCATCGGAAATGCCGACCACCTTGTTCGTGCCCTGCCTGTAAAGCTTGAAGTTAAGCTCGGTCTCAGGCCGCCCGTCGCTCCATTCGGTAAAGCCGCACAACTGCTCGCGCGCCAGCAGCCGCGCGCTCAGAGCGTCGAGCCTGATCGTCAGATCGACGCGGGGTGTCTGTCTGGCAAGGCCTGCGGTTTTGGCAAGGGCTTTGGAATGAACGACGGCACCGCGAGCGATGAGACCGGTGCGCTGCGAGCCCCTGTCGGCAAAGAGGTAAATCCGATCGTCCGCGGCAATAACCTTGCCACCATACATCGTCTTTTGCGCGGGCAGATCGATCAGCTCCGGTGGTGGGTAGGGAAAATCGGCTTTCACGACGAATTTCATGCCGGGCTCCCTTCACCTTCCGGTGGTCGAACCGCGCCGCCAGAAGCGGCGCAGTCACGCATTCTGAGTATTAATGTAGTGTGCCAGCCTTCTTCTTCGCGCGCGCATTGCGGGCGAAGATATTGAGCGCTTCGACTGCTGCCGAAAATGCCATGGCAGCGTAGACGTAGCCCTTCGGCACGTGGAAGCCCATGCCTTCGGCAATCAGCGTCGTACCGATCATCAGGAGGAAGGCGAGCGCCAGCATGACGACGGTCGGGTTACGCTCGATGAAATTAGCGAGCGGGTTGGCGGCCAAAAGCATGACGGTGACGGCGACGACGACGGCAACGACCATGATCGGCACATGCGGCGTCATGCCGACTGCGGTGATGATGCTGTCCACGGAGAAAACGAGGTCGAGCAGAAGGATCTGCGCAATGGCAGCCGAGAAGCTGGTGATGGCCTTGCCGCCGCCGACCATGTCTTCCTTGTGGTCGACCGGGTCCACATTGTGGTGGATTTCCTTGGTAGCCTTCCAGACGAGGAAGAGGCCACCGGCAATCAGAATGAGATCCTTCCAGGAGAAGCCCTGGCCGAACACTTCGAAGACAGGTTCGGTCAGCTGGACGATCCAGGCGACGGTGCCAAGCAGGCCTAGGCGCATGACGAGTGCAAGCCCGATACCGATCCTTCGCGCTTTTTCGCGCTGGTTTTCAGGCAATTTGTTGGTGAGGATGGAGATGAAAATCAGGTTGTCGATGCCGAGCACGACCTCCATGACGATCAGGGTGACGAGCGCCACCCATGCTGCGGGGTCCGACAAAAGAGGGATTATAGAATCCACTGGCCTGTTTTCCTTTTTCCAAAAAAGCCGATCTTCGGCGACGTTCGAAACAGAATGCAATCTATCTTCGAATCGACAGGAAACAAGCACATGACAATCGTCAGATGCAAATCCTCTGCTTAAACATCACCCTGACGGGTGCGAATGGATTTAAGGCTGCTTTGTTCCATAGGCGGCCATGAAGACACGCACTGCGCTGGAAATGACGCGTTCCAGTTCCTGCTTGGGGAGATCCCCTTCGAGCTCTCCAAACAGGCGAAGCTTGAAGAAGGTGCCGGTGGAAAGCTCTATGAACTGGCGCGACGCGAGCTCCACGTCATCGACCTGAAGGCTTCCCTGTTGAATGTGGTGGCGGATGAACTCTTCCAGCACGACCTTGACGTTGTTGGGAGCTGCCGAAAAGAAACGGCGCGAAAGCTTCGGCATACGATCGATCACGCCCAGCACCGAGCGCATGGCCGGGATCATGTCGGTGTCGATCAACCGGGTTGCGAAGGCCATGCCGAACTGCCACAGGCCGTCGCGCACTTCCTCCGAACCTTCCAGCGTGTGACGCATGGAATCGGCAAATTCGCTACGGTGGCGGTCGATCAGGGCCGCGAAAAGGTCTTCCTTATTCGCGAAGTAGACGTAGATCGTACCCTTGGAAACGCCTGCTTCCCGCGTGATGTCGTTCATGCTCGAGGCATCGAAACCCTTGGACCTGAACATGCGCCATGCGCCATCCAGAATCTGCTCGCGCTTCAATGGGTCCTCACCCGCCGCGAACCTTCCGCCGGGCTGGTTGGAACAATTGTCCTCGATTTCTCTTTCTTTACTCACGATACGATCCGTAATCGTTGTTCATGTCTTTTTCAATATGAATCGAACCGAGTGGTTCGATCCCACTTGATATGTGATGCGAAAAGGACTATGTCAATCGAACCGAACGGTTCAGTTCGAAGTATTTGCTAATTCATAGTCCATGGTGTCAGCGATGTCAGCCCAAAAGAATGGCGCAGTTCGTGCAGTCAATTCTTCCGAGGATACGGAAGCCCGTACCGAAGAAAACAAGCCCGTAGCGGCAGAACAGGCCGCCGCCGCGCAGCCTGCCCCCGCACCCGAAGAGAAGAAGAAGCGCAAATCGTTTCTCCTTCCCGTTGTCGCCGTTGCGCTTCTGGCGGCAGGCGGCTGGTACGGCTATAATTACTGGACGGATGGCCGCTTCCTGATTTCCACCGACGACGCCTATATCAAGGGCGACATCGCCGTCATTTCGCCGAAGGTTTCCGGTTACGTCGCAAAGGTCGAAGTCGTCGCCAACCAGGAAGTGAAGGCGGGCGATCCGCTGGTTTCGCTGGACGATGGCGATTATCGCAATGCCCTTGAGCAGGCGGAAGCCCAGCTTGAAACACAGAAGCTCTCGCTCGGCCGTATCGATGCGCAAATCTCCGGTGCGGATGCAGCACTTGCGCAGGCGCAGGCCCAGAAGGGCTCGCTGGATGCAGCGCTTCGCGGCGCGGAAATCAACCAGAAGCGTGCGAGCGAACTCCAGTCGAAGGATGTCGGCACGGCCGCCTCTTCCGACAACGCCCAGATTGCACTGGAGCAGGCCAAGGCGAATGTCGTGGCCGGACAGGCGGGCGTGGTTTCGGCGCAGGCCAATATCGAACTGCTGAAGGCCCAGCGCAAGGAAGCCGAAGGCTCCGTCAAGACGCTGGAACTGGCCCGTGACAAGGCCGCCCGCGACCTGTCCTTCACCGTCCTGCGCGCACCTTACGATGGCGTCATCGGCAATCTTTCCGTCCAGACGGGCGATCTCGTTTCGGTCGGCAAGCGGCTGGCCTCGCTGGTTCCCATGGATGCGCTCTATATCGATGCCAACTTCAAGGAAACGCAGCTTGCCCGGATAGAGCCCGGCTCCAAGGTGCGCGTCCATGTCGATGCCTACGACGACCAGCCGATCACGGCCACCGTTCAATCGATTTCGCCTGCCTCCGGCTCGGTCTTCTCCATGCTGCCGCCGGAAAACGCGACGGGCAACTTCACCAAGGTCATCCAGCGCGTCCCGGTTCGTCTGGTCTTTTCCAAGGAAGACCTTGCCAAGCACAAGCTGCGGGCCGGTCTGAGCGTGGTCGTGGATGTGGACACCCGTACCGCACCCGACCAAAGCCAGACGGCACAGGTTCAAACGAAGTAACATCATTGAGGCAGAGCCGCTGAACGCGCCTGCCAGTATGAGTTGGGATCAAAATCATGGCGGCAACAGCCAGCATGGCGGTCGGCAAAGCGCCTGCCGCCGATCCTCCGATGGACCGCAGACGCCTTATCGCCTTTTTCGCGATGGTGTTCGGCATGTTCATGTCGATCCTCGACATCCAGATCGTGTCCGCATCGCTTGCCGAAATCCAGGCGGGCCTAGGTGCCGGTTCGGATGAAATCGCCTGGGTGCAGACCTCCTATCTGATTGCGGAAGTCATCATGATCCCGCTGTCGGGAACGCTGGCGCGCATCCTGTCCACCCGCGTCCTTTTTGCGACCTGTGCTGCGGGCTTCACCATTTCCAGTGCCCTGTGTGCGACCGCGACGAACATCGACCAGATGATCGTCTACCGAGCCATTCAGGGCTTCATAGGCGGCGGCATGATCCCATCCGTCTTTGCCGCCGCCTTTACCATCTTCCCACCTTCGAAACGTTCCGTGGTCTCGCCCATCATCGGCCTTGTGGCAACGCTTGCGCCCACCATCGGGCCAACCGTCGGCGGCTATCTTTCCAATGCCTTTTCCTGGCACTGGCTGTTCCTCGTCAACATCATTCCGGGCATCATCGTCACCCTCCTGACATGGAACCTGATCGATTTCGACCAGCCTGAAAAATCGCTCTGGAAGAAGTTCGACTGGTGGGGCCTCATCTCCATGGGTGTCTTCCTCGGTTCGCTGGAATATGTTCTGGAAGAGGGCAACAACAACGACTGGTTCAACGACAGCCATATCGTGCTCGGTGCCATCGCCATGACAATCGGCGCGGTCGTGTTTTTCTGGCGCGCCTTCAAGGTGGATTTCCCGGTGGTGGATCTGCGCGCCTTTGCGGACCGGAATTTTTCCATCGGCTCGCTATTTTCCTTCGTCATGGGCATCGGCCTTTACGGTCTGACCTACATGTATCCGCTCTATCTCGGACGCGTGCGCGGCTACGATGCGCTGATGATCGGCGAGACCATGTTCGTTTCGGGCCTTGCGATGTTCTTCACAGCGCCGATCGCGGGCAAGCTTTCCGCCAAGCTCGATCTGCGCATCATGATGGTCATCGGCTTCATCAGCTTTGCTTCCGGCACATGGATCATGACGCACGTGACGGGAGACTGGGATTTCTACGAATTGCTGATCCCGCAGATCCTGCGCGGTTTCGGATTGATGATGTGCATGGTGCCGATCAACAACATTGCGCTTGGAACGCTGCCGCCAGCGCGTATCAAGAACGCATCGGGCCTGTTCAACCTGACGCGAAACCTTGGCGGTGCCGTGGGTCTGGCGATCATCAACACCCTGCTCAGCCAGCGCACCGACGACCACTACGTGCGCATTGCCGAGCATGTGAACTACGGCAATCCGGCAGCACTGGAATGGCTGAACAGCGTTGGAGCCAACTACGATTCCTACGGTCTCGACGGTGCATCCGTTGCCGTGAAGAAACTGGTCGGCGTCGTTTCCCAGCAGGCATGGCTTCTGGCTTTCGCAGATGTTTTCCTCGGCCTGACCATCCTGTTCAGCAGTCTGGTCCTGCTGACGCTGTTGATCAACAAGCCGAAGGCGGCACCGCCGCCGGACGCCGCGCATTGAGATAACTGGCGGCATCATAACCGCTCACGCCCATCCACCGCAGCGCTTGGGGTCGTCAGAAATGGCGGCCCCAAATCGTTTGAGACCTCTTCTAATGCCCTGCAGCGACAGGCGGCTCACCGTGGGATTCAGGCGGAGGCGCATCTTCCGTTACGGGTTCGGTTTTCCCTGCCGCAGCCTCGGGCTGTGCCGCGATTGCCGTCGTCGAACCCTTTCCGAAAATCAGGGATTTGAGATAGCCCAGACTGAAGAAGCTCTGGCTTTCGCTTTCCGGCGTCGAGGTGAGTAACTGTTCGTCCTGCGCGCTGTTATTTTCCGGCGGATGACCGGACGTGCTTTCCGGGTGAGCCGGTTCAGTGACCGGGGGATGGTCTTCCTTGGTCGCGCCCGGTGCGTCGTGAGAGGGCGCTGCCGCCTCGTGCCCGGTTGACTTGGCCGTCTCACCACGACCACCGGCGGGCGTCTCGCTGGCGGGGTCTGCGCAATCGGCAAATCTGGTCAGGCCCGCCATCATGCCTTCGGCATCTTCGACCGTCACATCGATACGCATGCCATAGAACAGGCCATCGCCGCTGGCGTCGCCATCATAATAGAAAACGGAATATTCCTGCGGATGCGCATCCTGCGGGAGCTTGCTCGTATCGGGAATGAAGACGGCCTGTGCGGCTATCGCCCGTCCACGCATTTCGGAGCGCATCTGCGGGCCGTCCGTGTCCAGAACGGAAATCTGTACAAGGTCAGGCTTTTCACGGTCATAGACCGCCTTTGCCACGCGAAGCGCGGTCTTGGCGCGTTCCACGCCATCGCCTCCCTCCGTGCGAATGAATTTTCTGACCCAGAAAGTACCATTCTTCTTTATGTCGACCTTTTGCGCGGTCTGGCATTCCAGACCGTTGACGGAGGCTTCGGACGGTCCCAAGAAACGGTCTTTCCCGACAAGAATAGCGGCCACGCCCGACGCTCCTCCGAAAAGAAGGAACGCGCCGCCTGCCACCAAAATCTTGCGAGAAAACCGTATTCTTTTGAACACTGCCTTCACGTCGAACGTCTCGACATCGACTACCCCGTTTCAAGCCCCGCTCCACAGGCATGCAACCCGCTGAACGAATGAGCGCGGCAACGGCGTGACCGTTTCCGTGCAAGGTATGATCCTGAACAATTCTCATTGAAGAAGGTTTAACTCATGAAGGATTCCAAGAATTCACCTGAACCATTTTTGGACTTCGGCAGTTTTGTGCCTTCGTTGTGAATTTGAGCCCGTCGGGAAAAGTCATTCTCCCGTGATGCGAATGAGTTGCAATAGCATTGACATTTCGAAAAATGGAACTCAAATTGCTATTGCGAATTAATCGCAAAAGAGGTTTGATGTCGTTCATGACGCTGAAGAGTTTGATTTCCGCCCTGTTCACCGCAACACTCCTGCTGCCCTTCGCCGCCACAGCGCAGGAAAAGCCGAAGGTCGTAACCACCTTCACCATTATTGCGGACATGGCACGCAATGTCGCAGGCGATGCCGCCGAGGTGGAAAGCATCACCAAGCCCGGCGCGGAAATTCACAATTACCAGCCAACCCCGCGTGATATACTCAGAGCGCGCGACGCCGACCTTGTTCTGTGGAACGGGCTGAACCTCGAACTCTGGTTTCAAAAATTTCTCGCTAATCTCTCTGACGTTCCCAACGTGACGGTGAGCGAAGGCATTACCCCGATCTCGATCAGCGGTGGCGCCTATCAGGGCAAGCCCAATCCGCATGCCTGGATGTCTCCCGACAATGCCCTGATCTATGTCGAAAACATCCGCAAGGCTTTGGCGCAGATCGATCCCGCCCATACCGAAATCTATACGGCCAATGCGAAAGCCTATTCCGAGAAGATCAAACAGGAAATCCAGCCGATGCGCGATGCCATCGCATCCCTGCCGGAGGCCAAGCGCTGGCTGGTGACGAGCGAAGGGGCGTTTTCCTATCTTGCGCGGGATTTCGGGCTGAAAGAGCTGTTCCTCTGGCCGGTGAATGCCGACAGCCAGGGCACTCCGCAGCAGGTGCGCGGTGTGATCGATGCCATGCGCGCCAACAATGTTCACGTCATTTTCAGTGAAAGCACCGTTTCCGCCGACCCGGCAAAGCAGGTGGCGAAGGAAACGGGCGCGGCCTATGGCGGCATTCTCTATGTGGATTCGCTCAGCGAAGCGGACGGCCCGGTGCCCACCTATCTGGACCTGCTGCGCGTCACCACCAGCACAATCGTAAAGGGCCTTGCGCAATGATGATGGGGAAACGGAAAAGCACCAGTAGCGGCCTTGCCATCGACAATGTCACGGTGACCTATCGAAACGGTCACACGGCACTGAGGTCCGCCAGCTTTTCCATTCCCCGCGGCACCATCACCGCGCTTGTCGGCGTCAATGGCGCTGGCAAATCCACCATTTTCAAGGCCATTATGGGCTTCGTGCCGCTGGCTGCCGGTTCCGTCTCGATTTTCGATGAGCCTGCGAAAGATGCGCTAAAGAAGAACCTCGTGGCCTATGTGCCGCAGGCGGAAGAGGTGGACTGGAGCTTTCCGGTTCTGGTGGAAGACGTGGTGATGATGGGCCGATACGGCCACATGAACTTCCTGCGCATTCCTTCCAGACGCGACCACCAAATGGTGGAAGAGGCACTGAAACGCGTCAACATGCTGGATTATCGCAAACGGCAGATCGGCGAGCTTTCCGGTGGGCAGAAGAAGCGCGTGTTTCTGGCGCGCGCATTGGCGCAGGAAGGCCAGATCATTCTGCTGGACGAACCCTTTACCGGCGTCGATGTGACGACCGAAGAGCAGATCATCGCCCTGTTGAAATCGCTGCGCGACGAAGGTCGCGTCATGCTGGTTTCCACCCACAATCTCGGCAGCGTACCGGAGTTCTGCGACCGCGCCGTGTTCGTCAAGGGAACCGTGATCGCCTCTGGCAAGACGAAAGACACCTTTACCGAAGAGAATTTGCAAAAGGCATTCGGCGGCAGCCTGCGCCACTTCATTCTCGGCGGCACCGATCTGCACGACGATGCCGATCCGCGGCGCCTGAAGGTGATTACCGACGACGAGCGGCCCTTCGTCATCTATGGCCAGAATGGACACAAGCCCGAACCGGTGCAGGAGGAAGAGCGGTGATCGACACTCTTCTTGAGCCCTTCACCTATTCCTACATGCTGAATGCAATCTGGGTCAGCGCGCTGGTGGGTGGCGTCTGCGGGTTTCTGTCCTCCTATCTGATGCTGAAAGGCTGGTCGCTGATCGGCGATGCGCTGTCCCACGCCATCGTGCCGGGTGTGGCGGGTGCCTATATGCTTGGCCTGCCCTTTTCGCTCGGCGCGTTCCTGTCGGGTGGCCTCGCGGCAGGGTCGATGCTGTTCCTGAACCAGAAGACGCGACTAAAGGAAGATGCGATCATCGGGCTGATCTTCACCTCCTTCTTCGGGCTTGGCCTGTTCATGGTGTCGCTGTCGCCCACCTCCATCAATATCCAGACCATCGTTCTCGGCAATATTCTGGCGATCACCACCGAGGATACCATCCAGCTGGCGCTGATCGGCGGCATCAGCCTTCTGGTGCTGGCAGTGAAATGGCGGGATTTCATGGTGGTGTTCTTCGATGAGAACCACGCCCGCACCATCGGCCTGAAACCCGAGATACTGAAAGTCATCTTCTTCACGCTGCTTGCGGCTTCAACGGTCGCGGCATTGCAGACAGTCGGCGCGTTTCTGGTGGTTGCCATGGTGGTGACGCCGGGGGCGACGGCCTATCTGCTGACCGACCGTTTCGAGCGGCTGATCGGCATGAGCTTTGCGATTGGCGCAAGCACAAGCTTTACCGGTGCGTACCTCAGCTATTTTCTGGATGGAGCAACGGGTGGCATTATCGTCGTGCTGCAAACATTGATCTTCCTCACCGCATTCGTTTTCGCGCCCAAGCACGGCTATCTCGCCTCGCGCGCCAAGGCGAAAGCTGCGCTGGAGGCAGACGCATGAGCGAATATCTCGAACTGACCTTCCTGCCCTTCCAGCTTCCCTTCATGCAATATGCCTTCATCATTACGCTGATGATTGCGGTGCCGATGGCGATGCTATCCTGCCTGCTGGTGCTGAAAGGCTGGTCGCTGATGGGGGATGCCGTGTCCCACGCGGTGCTGCCCGGCGTGGTGATCGCCTATATCGCTGGCATTCCTTTTTCCATCGGCGCATTCATCGCTGGCATGATCTGCGCACTCGGCACCGGTTTCCTGAAGGAAAACAGCCGCATCAAGGAAGACACAGTGCTCGGCATCGTTTTTTCCGGAATGTTCGGGCTTGGCCTCGTGCTTTATGTGAAGGTGCAGAGCGACGTGCATCTGGACCACATCCTTTTCGGCGACATGCTGGGCGTCTCGGTGGCGGATATCATCGAGACCGGGCTGATCGCGCTTGCCGCCACGCTGTTTCTTGGCATCTTGCGTAAGGATCTGCTGGTTCATGCTTTCGATGCGCAGCATGCCAAGGCCATTGGCCTTCCGGTGCGCATATTGCATTACGGCCTGCTGGCGGTGCTGTCGCTTACTGTCGTCGGTGCGCTTCAAGCGATCGGCATCATCCTCTCCGTAGCCATGCTGGTAGCGCCCGGAGCAATCGCCTTCCTGCTCACGCGCCGATTTTCGAGCATGATGGTGGTGGCGGTGATCGTCGCGGTATCGTCTTCGCTCATCGGCATCTGGGCGAGCTTCATCATCGACAGCGCGCCCGCGCCCACCATCGTCCTCATCATGACCGCGATCTTCATCGCCGCCTTCATCCGCACGACGGTAAAAGCGCGACGGACGAGCGAGAACCACGCAGTTATCTGACCTGCACCTCGATACCACACGCATTTTGAAAGTATCTTTTCAGAGCGGTGGAACCGTACCCCATTCTTCCGCGTCAATATGAGCAAGACAAACGCGCCGCGTTTGCCCGTTTCAACTCTGACGAAAGAGAAAAACCATGCTGAAGTGGGCCCTCATATTCTTCGTTATCTCGCTGATCGCCGGTGTATTCGGCTTCACCGGAATCTCCGCCGCGGCGTCGGGCATCGCGCGCATTCTGTTCTTCATCGCCGTGGTGATCTTCGTGATCTTCCTCGTGCTGGCACTGATGGCTGGCCAGGCGATACTCTGAGACACTGCTGATAGGTTTTGGAGAGGCGGGCCAGATGGCCCGCTTTTTTTGGATGGCATGGGGGGGAAGAACCCCTCACCAAGAAAACCTATGACTTCGCTTTGCGAAGATTGAGGTTTTCTATCCTCTCCCACAAGGGGACCATTGCAAAACCCGACGAATATGATTCACTTTGTTTGTGAGCGATCGAAGGGGCGGTGGCATGGCGATGAAGAGCGGTTCTCAGTTCAGCTTTG
>NZ_JAAMFB010000036.1 GCF_013322225.1 Agrobacterium larrymoorei | reverse complement strand
AAGCCGGGCTATGGTTCCGGCGCGGTCGTCTCGTCATGGTATCTCCTGTTCTCAGCATTTAAGCTGAAGTCAGGCAGAAATTCCACTTATCCTAGCTGTGCAGATTTTCCGAGCCACCTCTATGCGCGCGTCGTGGGACGAAGCAAAGCACCTTGCCCGACCACTTCCGAATGATGCGCTCATCATTTCCTCGCGTGAGCCCTACGGATCCACGATCGTGTCGGCATCCGGAGAGCCGGTGGAACAGGGCAGTCTGTTTTGACACTTTAGAACATGAAACGTTCGAAAACGAAAAAGCCTGCCGCGGGAGGAGGTGCGGCAGGCTTTTCGAAATAATTGAACAACGGCTGGGAGGAGGAGTGCCGCTGTCCGCTCAGGCGCCCCTTGGGAGGAGGAGTGGGTCGCCTGATTTGACGAAGCTTTGCGGGATGAGGTGCATCGCTTCGATGATCAGAAGATACCAGATCCAGCCCTGATCGCCAGCGTTCAGATCGCAATGCAGCCACGCTTATGGTGCAATGCACAATCAAGTCCATGCCTATTTTTCGGTCATGGTTGTTATCCGCAGCTCTCTTGAGCGCTAGGCTCGAAACCGAGAACGAAGTCGATCACCTTGGCAGACGACATCTCGCATGGCTTCAGCATAGGCCGGGATCCCGCCAGTCGATAAAGGTTGAAGCTGACGATATCTGTTCCGCCAAGCTCCTCGCCATAGAGCCAGATCCGTTTGCCGTCCTGCGACCGCTTGACGGTCACACCCCATGCACGACCGCCAAAATTTCCGTCAACATAGCCGTTGGGTAGCCTGGAAAGCGCAGCTTCAAACGAGGCAGAACCAAGAGGCGCTTCTCCGCCACAGATCACGGCGCCAGACATTCGTCACAGATCCCACAGCCATCGTCATCCATGCTCGACGCCGGGCACAACATTTGACAGCAAGGACAGGTTTTTGCGTCCGAAGCGCACGTGTCATTCCGTTTCGGCGGTAGAATTTCGATGCACACCTTCGACACAATTTCGGCCGCGCTCTGATCCATGGCGATGCTCCCGTTCAGGCTCACGCCAGAGATAGTAAGCATCGACAGCTGCACAAGCCGGCAGGTGTGTGCCACGAGCGAGCCTATCCAAGCAGCAACATCGATCGGCCTTCCTGGCGACCGTTTTAAGACCTAGTTCATTCTTGCCATGTTCACGCCCGCAAACGCCGTGCAGATCAAGTTTCCATCGACGAGATCGAGCCGAAAGGCTGGCGTCGGTTAGTGCTGGCCATCGATTAGAATTTTCAGCAGCGGCATGTTAGGATCCAAGCTGCCTTCAACTCGCGAAATCATCTCTAAGACTTTTCAATCGGTGGTCTGCGCTATGTCGATGTGGAGCTCCTGACAGAGGATGCGACCGACGACGAATTGAGTCTTCTCTAAGACAGAGATTCGCTTGCTGAACTTTGAACAAGGTTCCATCTTCAGCAATCACTATGATTTCGGGGATGGCTGGCGGCATGTGGCACTCTCAGCCTAAACGAGCGTCACGGTCGTACCACTATCAAGAACGATGTGGAGATCCCGGATCATCGTCGCTGCAGTCAGAAATGCTTGAGTGATTTCGGACTCGTCACGCCATCCGTGTTCGATTGCCAAGGCCGTGGTGTGAATGTCGAGTGCGGTATCTCGACCCGGCCCTTGTGGCACTCCGATTTCTTCACGAAGTTCGCGAATGATTAGAACAGCTCGCTCAAGCATGCGACGCTTTTGATAGGCGTCCAGATGCGATATCCGGTTTGCGTCACGGACAAGTTCACCCACAAAATCTGTCGTCGTGCTCATACCGTCAGATTTGCGCTCTTGCACATGAAGTCAATTGCCTGATGATGACGCCAAATTATTTCCGCGCCTGAGTGGTTTTTCGGAAACAACCTCACCAAAGCGCGGGTCACCTGATGCTGCAGAGGAAGAAATACTGGGACGAAAATTTGTGGCGGCAATTGTTCCCGAGCGATCATTCTGATGAAACTCGTGGTCACCTCCCATGCGCATCTGGACGTTCTTATTGGTTCACTTTAAATATTAGAAAACCTGTGCTCGAAAGCGTCTGAATGGACACCACCAATGAACGACCCATCATAGACGCTACGTCGTTCGACCGCTCTGGTCCCTTCTTCGCTATGGTTTCGGCGACACGCACCCCGATGGTTGTGACCAACCCCCGTCTCCCAGACAACCCTATTGTCTACGCCAACTCCGCGTTTGTAACGATGTGCGGATATTCTGAGAATGAAATTATTGGAAAGAACTGCCGTTTCTTGCAGGGTGCAGAAACAGATTCGGCATCCGTGGATCGGCTTCGGACAGCGATTGCAGCAAATCAGGAAATAGAAGTCGACCTCCTTAACTACCGTAAAAACGGGACTACGTTCTGGAATAGACTTCTCGTTTCTCCCGTGAGCGAAGGAGGGGCTGTCACCTTTTTCGTTGCATCCCAGCAGGACGTCACACTTGAGCTCGAAGAGCTTGCGGCGATCGAACGACGGAAAGTTCATCTAGAAGCGGAAGTCCTGGATCGGACCGCCAAGCTGGATGCTAGCGAACAAAGCCTTCGCTTGGCCCTTGAAGCGGGTAAACTCGGGATATGGACGATCGACCTCCTCACTGGTGAGCTGAGCGCGTCAGCGGAATGCAAATCTATTTGCGGACGAGCTCCAGACGATGCCCTGACCCTTGATGACCTCCGAGCCTCAATCCATCCGGAGGATCGCCTTCTGCAAGTGGAAGCGATCGAACAGGCAATTAAGGAGCGGTCACTTCTTGAGGCAGAGTACCGACTGATTACACCCGCTGGCGATCTTAGATGGGTGCAGATCAGGGGCCAGGCTAGATATTCGACGGATGGAACACCGCTGTCGATCACGGGTGTAACGCAAGACATCACGTTGAGACGGCAGCAGCAGGGCCATCGCGCGCTCCTCGCTCGTGAACTGAGCCACCGCCTGAAAAATACGCTTGCTTCGCTTCAAGCGATCGTCTCGCAGACCGTAAGGCGTGCGAAGTCCCTCGAAGATGTTGGTGCCACGTTGACGTCGAGAATACACGCGATGGTCACCGCCAACGAGCTTCTGGTCAACGAGAATTTCGGTAACGCCTCGCTTAGGACGCTTGTCATGCGGACGCTCGCACCATTCGGTGTCGAAGATGAGGGGAGGTTTTCCATTACCGGCGAAGAGATCGAGCTGCCTCCTAGCGTCATTCCAGCCTATGCCCTCGCGTTGCATGAACTTGCGACGAATGCGACCAAATACGGCGCTCTGTCGAACGATAACGGCCAGGTACACATTGATTGGTTCGTTGACACCGCAGGCAGTACGAGTGAACTCACCCTGAACTGGCGCGAACGACATGGTCCTACCGTGACCGCTCCGGCTCGAACCAGTTTCGGCACACAGTTGATAAAGCGACTTTTGGTGAGCGAGGCCGGCGGCGTGGCAGAAATCTCATATGATCCAGACGGCCTGTCATTCGTTGCAACGGTCCCCATAGATTGAACGCCGTCTCTCTCCTGCTAGCAAAGGCATGTCTCAATAGCGAGTCCTTAGCCTAATTGTCGGCGCCCGAGGATCGAACTCGTTGACGACGCGTTGTCTCGCTGTCGACTTGGAGAGGAACGAGACATGTCAGACGAGCATATGCCTTTTGCCTTGGTGGTCGACGATGACGCGCTCATCAGGATGGACGCCACAGATATCCTAGAGAAAGCAAGATTTCGGGTGCTTGAGGCAGCAAATCCCGAAGAGGCGCTGTCTCTCCTTGAACAGCGCGGCGACAGCATCCAGCTTCTTTTCACCGACGTACAAATGCCGCCGAGCAAGCTGGATGGCTTCTATCTTGCACGACAATGCGCAGCAAGTTGGCCGGATGTGGGGATAATTGTGGCGTCAGGAATGCTCGAGCCACAGGCCGACGACCTGCCCCCTAATGCGGTTTTCGTTAGGAAGCCATTCAGTGCAGATGTCGTCTACGATCACCTTCAGCGATTGCTACCAGATGGCAAAAAGCCAGAGCCGCTGAAGCGGAGGGCCACCGCGTTAAACTGATCGCCGTTCGCAAGACCCACCAGGTGACGAAAAGCCGCCGTGCTACATTTGTGATCTGCAAGAGTTGAAATGGCGCTTATTGTATGTCCGGAATTCAAGAGCTGGTATCGCTGGTCGTTATGAGAGGGGTCTCTGGGACCTCTATTTCAGCGCAAGCTTTCTTCCCCGGTCTCGGCAGAGAATCCCCGAAATATGCAGCAAGAATTCGTGAAGCGTCTAATGCTGCGTCCATCGAAGCAGCTCAACATCGTATCCGAGCGCCTTGGCCCTCTCGATGAGCATGTTGCGGGTCATTTTTGAGGGTTTGGGTGTGCGCGTCAGAATCCATAAATATCGGCCCGAAGGTTCCCCAACAATCGACCAAGAATAATCCGCGGCGCGATCAAGAATCCAGTAGTCCCCGTAAAACGGGCCAAAGAACGATACCTTTAGCTTGGCGTTGCCGCTATCCGGCACAATCTTCGCTCTGCCTTCGGATTCTTTGCGCTTACCGTGTATTCCGCCTTCCCGGCAGGTGTTGAGCACGCGGACGGTACCGTCTTTGCGAAACGAGTAGTCAGCAGTAACAGCCCCGCAATCGCGCTCAAACTGGTTCTCATAGCGCGCCAGCTCAAACCAGTGACCTAAATATCGTTCAATTTCGACCGTTTTGATCGGCTGAGGTACAGACGAATTGCCTGAAGGCCCAACTGGGCTACACGCAGCCAACACAAGCGCCTAACATAGTTATGATTGCGATATTGAGTTTCATGCCGTCAGAATACATTGGGCGACCGAAAGTTCCAGCCGCTCGTTCTCTGCGGAGGGTGGGTTCATCCTTGGCTGGCTGTAGGAATTGCAATGGCAGAGCCAACTATTAGTGCCGCCAACCGCCGAAATTACGCAAGCGGCACGCAAAATGACATTCACGCCTTGAATGGAATCGGACCGCCGACCCTCAGTTCAGTTGGCTCTGTCTGGCTAAATTTTTTCTAATGTAGCCAACTACTTCCTTTTCGGAGTGGTCGACTTGGGTCGACGATCTCGGCAGCTAGCACCAACAGCAGACATTCGCTTTTGGCGGCACTCGTCCGATACAGGGCCGTTATCGGACCGACGGTTGCCGGCGGGGAATTAGAAAGCTGTCATCCTACATCAGACAGGCACACAGTCCGCGCGGTATTTCGCAGCTTCGATCGAATACCGGGGTAGAAGTGCAAATCAGCGAGAGCCCTCTTAAGTGCCTTATTTGGGCTTGCTAGGTTTGAGGGACGGTGTATTCCCTGGTGTGCCTTTGTTATCACGGCGGCGCTGATCGGGTTTCCCTGTGGATTTCGCTATCGGCTTTGGTCCTGGTTTAAGTGCCATGAATGCTCTCCTTTTTTGATTCACAAAATAAGCCTGCGCATACGAAGGTTTATGACACAGCAATAACAGTCCACACTAGTTCTGGCCGAAGTCAAGGCCCATGTGTATTCCTTGAGTAGCACCCCCCACGAAACACCATCAAAGACCGCTTTGTCCCAAACGCAGACGTTCTGAACTGCAGCTCCTGAACCAATATCGAACCGCGGCCCATGAAACGTGCATAGCCTAGGGAATGACCATCAGGCTGCGCCATCGGCAAAGCCACTTTGAAAATTTCGCGCGTGATTTGTGTCTTGTTCGCTCTGACCGCGCCGACCAGCGGCACGCCAAGACGAGACGACGCGTAGACCTTCACCGTCTTCCCGTATCATTCCAAAGAAATGGATTCCGCTGAACCAAGCTGATCGACCCCCGTGGCGGACGTAATCAACCGAAGCGTTTGCGACAAGCCCCTTAAAAAGCCTCAACTATTCGGCTACGGACAAGGCTTGGTTTGGGATAAAGACCCAGCCTCTCGAAAAAATGCTACCGTTGCATCAATCAACTTTTCCAGCGTTGCCGTGCCTTTGTCGGTATTAAAGATATGATTCATAGGTGCCGTCCACACCCGATTCAGACCGTTATGCGCGCTGGCATATCGTTGGGCGCTTCCCGCAGGAATGTCCATATCCAGTGTGCCCTCCGCAATGAAAAGCGGCCCCGGGAAGGCCCCAATCTCAGAAAGCGGGGCGACATTTTCGACCTCGGCAAAAAAGTCTGGACCGACGCTTAGAGTGGCACCCCACGGCACTATCAGGTCCGTCGGAGTCGCACTATTCAGACCTCGGTTGTATACCTCCACCCCGATGAGCTTGGGGAATGACACCTTTGGCTCTGCGACCGCCGCCCACAAGGCGACGCCGGCAGGACGTTTCGTCTGAGCCGCGGCTATCGCGGCGACGAGCCCTCCTTGGCTCCACCCTAGGACAATGATTCCCATCTGGGAGGACGCGGTTCGGCTGTCGAGAAACTCAATTGCTGCGATGGCATCCTCGACTTGCTTTGAATAAGTTGTGTCGGAAAAATGACCGTCACTGTCGCCCGACCCACGGAAGTCAATCCGAAGGCTTGGAATCCCGAGAGCCGCCAGCGTCCTTGCAACATAGGCAAAAATTCCTTCTCCGGTGGAAGCAATACTCAACTCGTCACGGCTCCCGCCAAAGCCATGCAGGAGCAAATAGAAGGGACCCTCGACTTTCTCAGGCATTCGAAGAGTACCTATGACCTGCTGGCCGCCGACTTTAAAGTTTACTGTTTCTTCTTCAGTCATTTAGGCTCCGAAATTAAGCGTCGCATCCCAATACCGCTAGAAGCCCCGGCGAGATGGTCGAGAAAATCCTTCATCAATGTTTCTATTGTGCGGTCTAAGTGTAAGGCACGGCTAAAATGCCAAGCTATTTTCATGCCGGCCGTTTCCCTACGAACGTCAATGTAAAAACAGCTCTGACGTTCGGTGTCGGTCGCGGGCGCCTTTCGAATCTTTTCACTCGCAATCTTGAGTTTGAGGCGATCCAGTTGCAGCAGTTGGTCCACGTTGCCCTGGAAATTGAAGATCACCATCTCCTGCGGCGCGATGTTATAAGTCCAGTCGCTCCGCTCGCGATAATCGTCAAACCAGGCGCCCGCCAAAGGCGCGCTACAACGCTGCCGGTGCACAAGCTGAACCTGTTGGATTAGTGATAGTTGCGAGTTGATCTCGAATACCAACAGCGACAGCACCGATAGCCATCCTACCGTCTCCGACGAATCCAGCGAACCGATACCCGCCGATCTTCGCCCGGCATCGATGTTGACGATCCGGACATGGTTCTCGGCTGTCCACTTGCACAGCGTCCGCGCTAGCGCCCACATGAACACGTCTATAATCGACGCGTCGGCTTCCTTTGCCAGATGCTCGAGCTGGTCCGCTTGCTGCACCGACAGAGTATGAACCAAAGCGGAATTGTAGACCGCTCGATTGCTCACTGGAGACGGTCTAAAGTCCTTGGGTAACTCGACGAAGTGGTAGCTATCAAGGGCCTGTGTAAAACTGTTGGGCAGCATGAATGTATCGGCGAATTGCCGACGGTGCTCGGCAAGCTCCCCGACACTCGTGGGCAATTTCGCGCGGACCTTCGAACCGGCAGCGAGATTCCAGTAGTTATCGATGATCTCGCGTAGGACAACCCCGTTGGAATATCCATCACTGATCAGGTGATGTACCCTGAGAAACAGGCGAACCTCGGCGTCGTTCCAGTGAATGTAGGTGAGAGAGAAGAGTGGACCATTTTCTAGATCGACCGAGTTGTTCTCGCGCAGTGTGAACCACTCGAGCACGCGTTGACGGTGTTCCAGCGGGCAGTTCCGCAAGTCGAGTGTTGTGAAAACTCCGGGGTGTGGGGTAGCGGCGACGCGCGCGGCCCGATCGTCTGGGCTAAACGTGCAACGCAACGCCGCGTGGCGTTGTACGCATGCTTCAACCGCAACGCGAAGCAACACCGTATCGAATACTTGATGTGCCGTCAGCAGCAGGCCGGTCCACCACTGATTAAGGTTGCTACCACTGGAAAGAAGCCAGCGCTGCGCGGGCAACAGCGGAATCTCTTGCACCGCCTCTTCCGGCTTGGCTTTATTGGCGGTGTTCTTCCCGTGTTGCTTCAGAAGATAGGCCATCGTCGGGTTTGTGAAGAACGCATCAAGATCGATATCAATTCGCAAGACTTCAGAAGACGCAGCCACCAGCATCAGGACCTGAAGTGAATTGGCTCCAAGGTCAAAAGCGCTGTCCTCCAGACCGATGGTTACGTGAGGTATTATCTGTCTCCAAGCTGTGCGTAGGCGCTCCTCAAGTTTCTGGCCCATCAGGTACTCCGCAGTAGGCAAAGGTCAGTTTCGACTCACGACAGAAAGATATCTACATGTGACCGCATGTCGGTCCCGGCCCTGTACTTCAAGTTTAGCGTCGACATCGAGCCTATACATGTGGGGCTTAAGCAAGGTTACTTTCACAACTGTAAGGTCGTAGCGAACATAGGAGCCTGTTAAGACGGGAAAATGCACCCGCACCTCATCATGCCCATAGAACATGTAAGTGTGTGTCTCCTGCAATGGCTTCGTCAACTCGAAAACCGCATCTGGAAGAAGAGAGAGAAGGTAGAAGCCATGGACGACTGTCCCTCCGAACTTCTCTGTGGCTCGAAGTAAATCCACATGAAGGTACTGCTCGTCGTAGGTTAAGCGGGCGTACGTTTCGACGGTCGACTGCGTGATATGGTGCCAGCGCCCCAATCCCAAATGCCTGCCTTCCATCTCACTCCAAGGATTGCTGCGCATTGAAGCTCCGCTCATTCGAAACTCAATATTCTAGTTGGGCAATCGGTCCCGATTTACATTCTCGCACTTCTCGCTATACGGGAAGTGCGTTTCATCCGCCCTTTATGCACTTTTCACATCTACTCAACTGTATGCGAGTATTTACGGAAAATCCAGAAGGAGTTTACGGGGTCAATCTAGCCAAATATATCTATAACTGTTTGATATATAACGGATATGTTGTGGGAACAATTTATCATTGACTAAAAATCACTGCAAGTTCGAGTTGAACATTTGCAGCATCCATAATAGGCTCGTTCCCGAGCAATGCAATTTAACGCTACATCCTTCTGAAATAACGATTTATCAAATAGTCGAGCACTCTGGGTGTAGCGTGATCTGGGAGGAGGAATTTCATGAGCTCAGGTGTGGAACAGCGGTATCGTTATACCGTTGATGCGCATATCGACCGCGGCTGGTCGAAAGTGCTATCGTATGATCCGGTCGTGATCTACACTGCCTTCGACCACGGGCAGCCATTGGGAATGGCCGGAGCAGTGGGCGACGAGTTCCACACTCACCCTATCACTTTTCTTATGGCCTTTCGTTGGAATATCGAGTCTCACGATATGGCAGCTTGGATGGCTGACCAGGTTGCCGAGTATAGGGCGAGGAACCCTCTCCATCGTTTCATCTACTTGTGCAATTGTGAGGTTGAATATGAGTTCGCCCGAGCCGCCGGCCTCGACGCAGATTTGCTGAATCATAATCTTACCTGCGACGAGAATCTCTTATTCCCAATTGAGGGGCCCAGACTTTTCCACGCGATCTACAACGCTCGTCTCTCTGACTGGAAACGTCACGAACTTACTGCAGAGATCGAGAGTTGCGCATTCATTTGCTATCGCCCTGACCACATGGATCCTGCTGTTGCCCACCAGCAGGAGCAGCAGCTTATTCAGCGTCACAAACAGTGGCCGGGACATGTATTTCTCAATCGATGGACAGACGAAGGGCCGGTTAAGATGGAGTACTCCGAGGTCAACTCGGCGCTGAGTACTGCCAAGGTCGGGTTGTGTCTCTCGAGCAGCGAGGGTGCAATGCAGGCGTCGATTGAATATCTCCTAGCCGGTTTGCCTATAGTTAGCACGCCATCGCGCGGCGGACGCGAGTGGTATTTCGACCATGAATACTGCGTAATGTGCGACCCGACGCCTTCTGCCGTAGCACGGGCAGTGCAGGACGCGATGGCGCGTTGCGTGCCTGCCAGCTACATTCGCCAAAAAACGATTGAGAAAGTCCATGCAGATCGCGAACGCTTCAAAGCCCTAGTCAACACTTTGGTGGCCGAGGGAAATGGGACGCCAACGCTCGGTCAAGGCTGGCCGTTCGAGCGAAAGATAATGACCAAAGCTCTGTGGAGCGAGGCATCGAACGAACTTAGGCATACACTTGCCGACCTGGCCAATTCTCCACGACCCGCCATATTTGCGTAGGCCAGACATCCAGCTGCCCGGATCACAAACGGCCATGATAGGGATGCTAGTGCTCCATGACTAGAAGCCAAAGCGACGTATCTGAGTTCATGAAGATTGCGATACCCGTAGGTGTCGAAGCTGCTATACAACGCGTCTTCATGATCGTTGAACAAATTATGGTCGCCTATATTGGCATTGGGTGTGTCGCCTTAGCCGGAGTTGTAAACAACCTTCTCTACATGACGCTTGTAGTCCTTCTGCCGATTGGGGCGGGGTTCTCCATCTTAATTGCTCAAGTCAGGGGGCAAGGTAACTTCGACGGGGTTAAAACGCTTGCAATCGCTTCGATCGTGGCAACGACGGGGATCTCTTCCCTGCTGAGCCTATTGGGCTGGCTCTTTAACGTCCAATTACTTAAGCTTTTTGGCGTCAACGACATCCCTGGAGCAACGGAATTTTTAGGCGTCCTTCTAGTTGGCGGACCTATGATGATAGTGGGCTCGGTCATCTCCAATATTCTACGCGTAGAAGGTCGGGCCAAGCTACCGATGGCCGTTACGACTTCGAGTTTGGCGGTAGCGAATTGCCTTACCGCTCTTGCCGTTTATAGCAATGCTACCGACCCGCAACGCATGTTTGCAGTGGGCCTTGCCATTCTCGCTGGCTATTCTGTTCGGCTAGGTCTGTTGGTCTACTTGCTATGGCGCCATATGGGCTTCTCGGTTGCAGAGCTGAGTGGGAATGCGGCGCTGCCCAGCTATATGAAGCGAGGATTCGCTATCGCCCTTCCCATGTCGGCCTCAAAGTTGGTTTGGATTTGCGGATTGGCTAGTTTCACCGCGGTATTTGCGCAGGAAGGGGTTGAGCTTCTGGCCGTCAGCCAGATCGTAATCGCGGTTCAGTCCGCGTTTATCATGTTGGCTTCTGGTGTGCCGGTCGCAGCCAATTCCCTAGTTGGTAATGCCGTCGGCGCAGGCATCGCAACTCTTGCAAGCGATCGGGCCAGAAAGGTGATCGTCATCTCTGCCGTGTTCTCGATTATCTTGGTCATCATCATGGTGGCCTCCCTGCCTATTCTGCCCACCATCTATGGTGGACTATCGGAAATCCAAGTCTGGCAGCTGAATGCGTGTGGCATCATAGCAGCACTTTCAATACCAATCATCGTCCTAAACATGGCTATAGGCTCTGGCATCGTCGCATCAGGAGGTGATACCCGCTTCCTGTTCTATATCGACGCGGTCGCCACTCTGTTGGTCGGCCTACCAGTGGCATTGCTGCTTTGGCACTTAACAGATCTCGGAATATCGGCGGTTTTCATGGGGCGCGCGGTCGAGGAGACAGTCCGCCTCACACTAACGACTTTGCGGTACAAAACAGGGCGCTGGAATTTATCTCCAGTGTCTATGGCATCTTGAGACGACATGACCGAACTCGGTTTCTCGAGCAATCATCGGAACTGAAAGAACGTAAATGAATGCATTTTCGCAGGATACGTCTTGTTGATGAGCGCGGCACGTCTCTCACAAATGAGCCACAATGTCCTCAGCTTCGACGTTGAAAAAGCATATGTGAAACAGCTCCGCCCCGAAGCTCTACTTATTTGGAGATCGAGGCTCTCGAAATCGGTTGCGAAGAACACCTATGCCCCACGGTCTTAAGTTGCTGAGTTCGGCTGCCGACGCGGCTAATCGCGGTCGCCACGAAGGTGCAGCGCTGTGGGCCGCGGAATAAGAGCAAGCATGGCGTGGCGCCTGAGGAGGAGTACGCAAGAATGAACAAGCACTTTGTGGATCATCGCTTCCTCACGAGGGTGACCGCCGCGATTGAAGTGGCGAGGCTGCATGCGGAAGATGTCGATGAGTCTGGACGCTTTCCTTCCGAGACAGTTGCAGAGTTGAAGCGGCAGCGGCTGCTAGGGATACATTTGCCAAAACAGTTTGGTGGCGAGGCCGCCACTTTGGAGGAACTGGCCGAAATATGCGCCTGCTTGGGAGCGGTATGCTCATCATCGGCGATGATATTCGCGATGCACCAAGTCCAAGTGGCGAGTCTTGCTATCTATTCCGAGCCGAATGAGTGGCATGATGCATTGAAGCGCAGAATCGCGGCCGATCAGTTGCTTTTGGGATCATCCACTACTGAGGCGGGTGTTGGCGGCGACCTCCGCAACTCCTCGTGTGCGGTCGTAATAAATGGTAACAGTTTTACGCTCGAAAAGGTGGCGCCGGTAATCTCCTATGGCCTTGAGGCGGACATGCTCCTTATAACGGCCCGGCGAAATCCTGACGCCTCAACCGGAGATCAAGTATTGGTAGCGGTCGAGCGCAAAGACTATACGCTAGAGAAGACGCACCACTGGAACACGCTGGGCATGCGTGGCACCCGCAGTGATGGTTTTGTCGTTCGTGCAGCAGGTAGTTTGTCGTGCATACTGCCTAAGCCATTTTCAGAGATCGCCGCGCAGTCGATGCTTTCCTCGTCTCATATTCTATGGTCGTCTACGTGGTATGGCATGGCGGCAGAAGTAATTGCCCTCTCTCGATCTGCTTTGCGCAAAGCTGCTCGTACAACGGGCGCGAGCGTTCCTCCAGGCACGCTTAGGCTTGTTGATGCGGAGGCGGTTTTACGGTCCGTTCGTTCCGATATCCGCGCCGCTATCGAAAGAGCCTCCGAAGCGCAGATGCATGTCGACAGCTATGGTTCAGCCGTCTTTCAGACCGCCATGAACAATCTAAAGATCACCACTGCCGACCGCCTGATCGAGATCATTGCGCACGGGATGATGATCATTGGAGTCGCTGCTTACAGAAATACAGGGCCTCTAAGCTTGGGACGTCTTCTAAGGGATGCATACTCCGCACCGCTTATGATCTCGAACGACAGAATACGACAGAACAATGCAAACCTAGTTCTTTTGTCGCCGACAGAAAAGTTGCTTGCACAATGATGCACGAACCTGCGCAAGGGTATCCTTTGCTTTACCGCCCTGGGAAACATGGCCGCTTGGCCGATCCAGACGCCAACAAATATCCTCTTCTCTCGCAGCAGCTATTAATACGCTGCCAATGAAAAGGGCCTAACCCATGGACGCAACGATCGCAGCACTGGAAGAACTTACTCCGGTCTCCTCCAGTTTTGCCCCCATAGATGACAGTGCCTTCATTCGGTTTGCTCGCACCTCCCCAGGCACTCGCTCCCCCGTTTTGATTTTCAACGCCATTGGGGTTTCGTCGGCATTGTTTCTCCCGCTCAGTCTATCGTTGGTAGCGGCCGGGCATTCCGTCGTGCTCTGGGAATACGGCCGTGTCGGCGACGATGGGGACACGTTCTTTTCTCGCGTTCAGTCATATAGGGCGTTACTTGGTCACCTGCGTGCCGGCCTGTTCGATCTCGGCCTTGAGGACTGTCAAGCCGTCACTCTGTGCAATGGCGCATCGGTACTTGCCCGACTGCAGGCAGAACTGCCCTTTGCTGTCTCGCGCGCGGCATTGATCAGCCCCTACTTTAACCTCTTGCACGTGCCGCATCAAAGCCCTTACGAAACAGCCCTCGTCCCGTTGCTCATGAAAGCTGCAACTGACGAAGGAGGAGCAGCGAGGTTCGTTCACAGCGTGCTAAACCGTGGAGGACCTGCGGTGGCGTCAAAGGAAGCATTGTCTAAGGCCCACATGGCCAGCCCACGCTCCATTGTTGGCTATTCCCGGATGTTGCGGGATTATCGTTGCGACGACGAGACCCACGTGCTTCGTCGCGTAAAAGGAGAACTGCACGCCTTTTATTGCCTGGATGACGAGGCTGTTTCAACGGACTATCTCGAAGCCATCCGCTCTGCCAAGCCTAGCATAGGCCTTAGTACTTATGCAGGAGGTGGACACTACGGGATAGTTGATAACCCCTCCTTGATCGCCGATGTCACTGCCTATTTGGGTGGCGACCGATGAGTAAAGCGCCGCGGATATCAACGCGTATAGTCGAAGCCTTTGTGTGTCACGCTACATTTCCTGCGATATCGGCGCCAGATGGCACGCGCACCTATGACGAGATGTTGAAGGATAGTCGAAATTTATTCCTGCATATCAGTCGGTTGAGTGATAGATCGAGCTTCTTCGTCGCAACGACGAAGCATTATGGCACCTACCTAGCGGCGTTGACCGGCGTAGTCCATGAACTGGGATACGTTCCAATCAACCCAGCTCTTCCGCCGGACCGAGTAGAAAGCATCTTACACGCAGTGGATGCCGACGTCCTGGTTGCCACGGAAACCGATCGCGGATGGGCGCAATCATTGATAGATCTGGGACTGGTTCGCAATGCCATCATTTTGCCTATAGGGGGCACAACAAATGAAATCTCTATCCTAGGGAAGCTTCCGGACTTGCCCTTGGCAGCCGACGGGGCTGGTACTGAAAACCACGATCCGATCGCCTACGTTCTGTTCACTTCTGGCACGACCGGAACTCCAAAGGGGATACCTATCCGTCATAGCCAGCTCGACGCTTATCTTACGGCTATTAGTAATATCGTCGCACTCCGACCCAGTGACCGCTGTTCCCAGGTATTCGAGCTATCATTCGATTTGTCGGTACACGACATGTTTGCAACTTGGATGGCTGGTGCATGCCTCTGCATTCCGTCCAAACGGGACGCATTCAATTTGGGCGCCTACATCATGCGCGAGAATATCTCCGTTTTTTTCTGCGTGCCCTCAGCCATCCGCTCGATCCTGATAGGTTCGTCGCGGCTCCGAGCGGCACTAGATAGTGTGCGA
Source organism: Agrobacterium larrymoorei (assembly GCF_013322225.1). GTDB lineage: Bacteria > Pseudomonadota > Alphaproteobacteria > Rhizobiales > Rhizobiaceae > Agrobacterium > Agrobacterium larrymoorei_A. The sequence continues at coordinate 26,235 of NZ_JAAMFB010000036.1, read as the reverse complement.
CTCAGCTTGTTTTGCGGAGAAGCCCTCACCACAAACGATGCACGGCAGTGGTTGAAAGTGGCTGAGCGTTCCACCCTCATCAACCTTTATGGCCCCACCGAGGCGACCATCGCTATATCGAGCTTCAGGTGCAATGCTCAGGATCTGGAGATGCTTTCCTTTAACACGGTACCGATCGGGTTTCCCATTGGTGACTCGCGCTTCCACCTAGAGGACGAAGCCGACGGCGCGGGTCAGTTATGCATAAGCGGGCGGCAAGTTTTCGGAGGTTATCTGGATCGATCCCGAAACGATCAGGCGTTCGCGAAGCTAGAGATCGACGGCGCTAAGGTTTGCGCCTACCGGACGGGTGATATCGTGGCACTCTCGGACAGATTTGGATACGTCTTTAAAGGCCGAACCGATGACCAGGTTAAAGTCAACGGATTCAGGATCGAACTGCTCGACATCGAAGCGACCGTAGAGCGGCACCTCGTGGAAGCAGTTGCCTATGCCTTTGCTCTTCAGGTGGATGGTGCAACCAGTCTGGAGCTACGCGTCTATCATCCAGGAGTTTCCCTGGAGGACGTGAGGCGCGCCTGCGCTGCTCATTTACCCAGTTACATGATGCCGAGACGAATTTCGTCGCTGCAACGGGCTTATTTCAACAGCAACGGAAAGAAGGATCGCAGAGCCGCTAGTCAGGAATTGCTCGGTTCGCTTTTTGAGGAGTTTGGAAAATGACGGAATCTATAAAAGAGCAGACGCAGTTGATCGTCGACTGGATTAAGACCCTGAATGACGGGATGCGTGACGTGGATCTTGATGAAGATCTTTTCGACAGCGGGTTGGTCAGTTCCCTTAAGTTCATGCAACTGGTGCTGTTGATCGAACGGGTTACTGGCCAAGAGGTGGATATGGATTCCGTTGAACTTGAACAGTTCAGCTCCGTTAATGCAATCGTCGATAACTTCCTGCTGCCCACACCTGCACTGAATAATGTAGTTTGAGCTGTGCTATGGATCCGGTTAGGCTTGCATTTATCGCGAACGGCGCCATGGGCGATCAATGTCTGAATATTGCTTTAGGCGATACACGCATCAAGGTGGCTGCGCTGGGCGTAGACAACCGGCTAGCTAATTCTCAACTCCTGCGGACCGCGAGCCGAGAGAATATTCCTATCTTCGAACTCTCTTCGTTGCAGGACGAGATCGAAAATCTACGCAAGTTGCACATCGACTACCTGCTCAACGTAAACTCTCGCGTCATCCTAAGAAAGGAAATCCTCGAGCTGCCCACTCGAGGTTCCCTCAACTTTCACAACAGTTTTCTGCCAGACTATCGTGGACTAAATGTTTGTTCGTGGGCAATATACAATGGCGAAGAGGAGTACGGGGTCACGTGGCACTTCATTGACGCAGATAAGGGCATAGATGCAGGGGCGAACGTTCTTCAGCGACGGTTCCCTCTGTGCGGAAACGAGACCGCTTATTCTCTTATCGTCCGATGTGTCGAGGTGGGGATTCATATGTTCCCGGAGTTAATCGACCTGCTCGTTGCCGATGTCACCCCTTCCCCCGTTACTGTGAGGCCATCGTCGCGTCTCTTCCTAGGGCGCGAGATCCCCAACAATGGGAAAGTTCCGATTGGTGGAGAGTTTGAAATCGCCTACCGGTTTCTTCGAGCAATGGACTTTCGACCACTTAAGACTGAACTTATTCCGGCGTTTGTCGAAATTGAAGGTGAACTTTTCGACGTCGTTTCCTACCGCGGCTTGCGCGATCCCGAGGTGAAACAGGCTGATCACGTTGTTACGCTGGAGCGCTGCCGATCTGGCATCCACTTTATCGGCGGCACTATACAATTACCGCGGTTGCGAAAGCAGTCGACCGGTGAACTGCTTGCTTTAACAGAAATCGGCGGAGTGGCCGACCGGTGAAAATGCTGTTGGATGGGGAACTAACACCGCAGGTCCACGCAAACGGGACGAGGATGCTTGCTCCCCGGAGAAAGGCTTACTGCCAACCACACATGTTCGGAGATCTCGGTCAAGACCACATCCGGCGAGACTCTACCATCGACGCTCAAAGCCGCAAGATGATCGCCATTCCACGCACAATCAATCCTGCTAAGCATAGACGGCAGGCCGCTTCCGAAGTACTTTGCGACACTCTCCTTGACGGTCCAGGTTCGCAGAAGGACGGTGTCTTTTCCCGTGGACTCCAATTGCTCATAGTAATCGCGCTCACCACGCGTCAGCATGAGCTTGGCAATGCTGCTCATTCCGGTTGTCTGCTCCTCAACGTCTACGCCAACGATGCCGGTGCTCGAGCAACCTATTGCTACCCATCCACCCGAATGAGAGATGTTGATATCGAGCCCTTCTGTGCCCCGCAGAACCGGTCGACCATGGCAGGTGTCGGCAACCAACTCAAGTTTGCAGGCAGCTTCTCCGCTTATTCGCTCGACGAGCATCTTGAATGCCAGTCGGGACATCAGGAATCGCCGTCTGTCCGACGGCATAGCAAGCCTTGCATAGCGGCGGCGCTCAGCCGCGGTCAGTGGGACATCGGCCTCTGTGAGTCCGCCTGCCTCTGGATCGAAGCGAACGACCAGAAGTACCGAGCCGCATTCCCGCCAGCTTCGGTCAACCCGGGCAAGCAACGTTTCTAGAAATATGGCTTCGGGCGGAGCAGGCATAAATCATATTCCGAATTGCAAGAGAGAACACAATGATAGGACACTTCAACTCACTCGGCCAGCCTCGCGGCGTCATATTCGACCTCTTCTTCACATTGCTCAAGGAGGACTTCACCGGGCCTTTCTATCGTACGATGGCTAGGGACCTCGGCATTGATGCAGGCACGTTTTTGGCCGCATTCCGGTCTCTGTCCAGGTCGTCTATGCTGGGAGAAATATCAAGTATGGAAGAACGCGTTTGGAAGACAACTCGCCTATGCGACTTGGAGCGAGACCGCGATGTGGTGCGGGAGGTCGTCGCACGTAATATCGAATTGTTTTACAGTGCTATCGAGGTTTATAACGACTCCGCTTCGGCTCTCATTCGGTTACGCAAAGGAGGCATCGCGACAGGAATTGCAAGTAATGCGTCGGCGCATTCTAAAGCGGTATTAGGAAGGAGTGGCCTCGACGAGCTCGTCACAGCCAGCGTCCTCTCCTACGAAGTCCGATCCATGAAGCCGGAACCTGCGATTTATGAGCATATTTGTAAGATGATAGGCGTTACTCCGGCGAATTGCGTTTTCGTGGGAGACGGTGGGGACCGCGAATTAGAAGGTGCCCGTGCGCTAGGCATGAAAACCATACTGATCGATAGGGACCTGTCGCACACCGATGCTGCGAGGCCCTTCGCCGATTTATGCGTACGTAGTGTCGCCGAGGCTGTCGACGCCTTGCTTTGAAACCAAGATTTTGGCTGCCGCGCGCTGCGGTTACATGAGTCTGATAAAACGTATAGAAAACGGTATAGCCTCCGCGCTCAGTTATTAATGCGGCTTGTCGCAAATTTTTGAAGCGTGAGAAGCTGTTAACCAAACTCAGGCCGCTCGCTGCCCCAATCCATCGGCCAATCGCAACCTCGAAACTATTAGTGTTTGAAAAGCGTGACAAGCGAAGCGACCGCTTCTCGGAAGAGTGTTATTGTTACCAAAGGCAATGCGCGAAGCAGCCGTAGCGCCCGCCTTGAAAGGACTCGAACCATCGGTGTGCTCCTCCCTTCCCTAAGCAATTGAATCTGTTAGGAAGGTTCGCTGGAGGTCGAGATCTCCGCCGATCTGGGGCCTCAATCATGTTTTGAATAAATTTTCAAAAGATGTATCAAGCCTTCTAGGCACGCCCGATGAAGAACCAATTTCCACCATATGCCAGCTGCGCACCTCAAATCCACCACCGAAATCATCACCGAAAAGCGTCAAGTGATCAAACTGACATTTATATTTCGACCTCGGTCGGGTGAACGAGAATAGGGATTCTAATCGCGGTCCAACCGGAAGAATCAGGACTGTAATCGATCACCCATGCCAACGATTGTTCGATGTTTTCCGGGTCAACGAGGCCAGGGTTTTCTGTGACGGCAAGGATCGTCTTATCAAGAAGGCGGTCGCGGGTTTCCTCGCTCAACATAAAACGAGCGGCGCCTACAGGAATTATGCAAAGAACACTTCTAGTGTTGCCCGGCGCTTCCCAAATAATGCTTGCGCAGACAAGACGACATTTGGATGAGGCATAATATTGTTTCGCGGACGTGTTACCTCTGATTATTTAAATAAATGTTCCCGTTAATGCAGCGATAACCAACAATTCATTTCGGTTTGAACCATTTACCATTGTCATAGTTATTGCGCATAAGAATGAGGCCTAATTCTTATAAAGCTCCAGGCATGATGCTTGAAATCTAGCCATCCTGCAGACGACGTTGATTTTTGCAGTAGGCCAGCATAGCTCCTAAAAATGTCGATTTGTTTTCTTGTTTATCGCCGCACAGCGTGTGCCTGCGACTGGACACTTGCTATGCATGACGAATCCGCCCGTGTTGCCGCTCTCAAGAATTTGCGTCTCCTCGACACGATGCCCAGCGAAAATTTCGACCGTATTACCCGGTTGGTCGCCAATTATTTCGGACTGCCAATCGCAGCGATCTCGCTTACAGATGTGAACCGCCAGTGGTTCAAGTCTAAGGTCGGCGTCGACCATAATCAAATCCCGCGCGCCAAAGCCCCTTGCGCGCAGGTCGCCGAAACCTGCGCGCCGGTGGTCATACGCGACTTCGCCGCCGATCCGTTCTATGCAGACAGCACGCTCGGCAATGCCGGCATTCGCTTCTACTGCGGCGTCCCGCTGCTGACACCGAAGGGCCATGGTCTTGGTGCACTTTGCGTGCTTGGAACCGAACCCTTCGACGTGACTGACGAACAGGTGCAGACGCTGTCCGATCTCGCCGCCATGGTGATGGACCAGGTCGAGCTGCAACATTCTCTCGGCCGAATCGAACCTTCCAGCGGCCTCCCCAACCGTTATCAACTGCTCAGCGATCTCGGCGACCTTTGCCATAATTGCAACGGCCAGTCGCGCATCATCAGCCTGCTTGATCTTGCACAGACATCCCAGTTCGACCGCATGCTGCGCGTCGTCGGCCTGTCGCATGTGGATGGCATGGTCGAAAAGGTTGCTTATATTCTCAAGCAGCATCTCGGCGAAGATGCGCATGCCTATCACGTTGCGCCCACCCAGTTCGCGTTTCTCGGCCCCGAAACGATGTCGCTACCGGAGCATGAAGCTTTTCTCAATGGGATCATCGCTTCGCTCAATGCAGAGCTTGAACTCCAGATCGTCGCCACGCCGTCCATCGGCTCCATGCAGTTCACGCCCGCCAGCACTGTCGTCACCGAAGAAATCCTGCGCTCGCTTCAAAGCGCGGTCCAAGATGCCCGCGACAGCGATAGCAAAATCGCCTACTTCTCAGCCGAAACCGATGTCCGTCATCAGCGTAACTTTGTCATCCAGCGGGATTTTCCCACTGCACTGGAAGAGAAGGGGCAGCTGTCGCTGGTATTCCAGCCGCGTGTCGATGCCGTAAATGGCGGCTACAAGAGCGCGGAAGTCCTGTTGCGCTGGAACCATCCAACGCTTGGCACTGTCTCGCCCGCCGAGTTCATTCCGGTCATTGAGGCGTCTGCTTTTGCCCGACCTTTGACCCAATGGGTGGTGATGGCGGCAATTCGCCAGCTGTCTTTGTGGAACGCGGATGGCCTGCACATCAAGCTGTCCATCAACTTGTCCGCAGTCAATTTGCAGGAGAACGATTTCTTCAAGCGTCTCAATGCGATACTCGATGAATTCGGCGTGGCGTGCAACCAGATCGAATTCGAGTTGACAGAATCGGCAATGATGCTGGACACGACCTCGGCGCTCGATCTTCTGACCGAGATGACCAATTCCGGGATTCGCTTCTCCATCGACGATTTCGGTACGGGTTACAGCAGCCTTGCCTATCTGCAAAAGCTTCCCGCCGAAGTCGTCAAAATCGACCGGTCCTTCATCAGCGACATGAAGGAGGGCAACCGGGAGCGCGTTCTCGTTCGGTCAATGATCGCCCTGTCGCACAGCCTCGGTTACGAGGTGGTGGCAGAAGGAGTGGAAACGCGCGAAGAGGCCGATCTTTTGGCCACGATGGGCTGCGACGAGCTTCAGGGCTATTGGATCAGTCGTCCGCTTGGCAGCGATGCCTTCCTCGGCTGGCTATTAGCGAACAAGATCGCAGGACTGAACGGCCGCAACCGATCTGCGCTTGAGGACAGTTCTTTTGGCGACGATATTGAGCTTCAAACTGAATTATCGATCGGAATGATGGGACCACGGTAATCGAAACGCATGAAACCTATAGAGGGGGTGCGCTGGAAACCATCCATCCGTAAATTGTGGATGGATGGTGTCTGGGCGCAAAGTGGCTGGTCGCCATTAGCGAAGCGATTTTCTCAAGTGCTCGAGATGACCAACATGGATTTTAATTTATCAAAACTCTTCCGAATAGGCGTGGCGAGTATGCGTGCGATGAGGGACAGGGCTATCTCTACGGTCGCCCTGTGAGGGCGGACGATTTCACCGAACGTTTCGTGGCAAGCATGCGAGCAAGACCGGAAAAATTATTTTAGAGAGAGACGTTGAAAATGATAGAGTTTTTGACAATCTGGGGTTCGAAGCACACGCCTCTATAGCTAAAAAAGTACGTCCCTTGAACCCAAGGGACGTGACCTAATCATAGGCTCAAAGGCTTAGTTTGTTTAAAATTCTTCCCAGTTTTTCGCTTTAAGGGCTGCATTGCCGGAGAATGAGGAACTGACTCGGTTTATCAACTGACGGGCAGGCGAGCGCTTTTGATTAGGCTGCCGGTCTGCGTCGGACGAAAAGTAAGGCCCTGCTTTGGCGTCTGTCTCGAATTTTCCAACCAGAACGAACAAGGCTTCGGCTTCTCGTGCAAGCGCATGGCTTGCGGCGGTTGATTCTTCGACCATTGCCGCATTCTGCTGGGTGCCCTGATCCATCTGGGACACAGCCTGGTTGATTTCCTTGATGCCGGTCGCCTGCTCGCGCGATGCTTCGACAATAGACAGCACATTGACGCTGATCTCCTTGACCTGATCGACGATCTTGCCGAGTGATTCTCCTGTCTGTGCGACAAGACCAACGCCGCTCTTGACGTGATCGCCTGATTTGGCAATCAGAGCCTTGATGTCTTTTGCGGCACTGGCTGAACGCTGGGCCAGTTCGCGAACTTCCTGGGCAACGACGGCAAATCCCTTGCCAGCCTCACCGGCTCTTGCCGCTTCCACGCCCGCATTCAGGGCAAGCAGATTGGTCTGGAATGCAATTTCATCGATAACGCCGATAATGTTGGAGATTTCGTTGGACGATGTCTCGATCGCATTCATCGCATTGATGGCTTTGGTAACCACTGTACCTGAATGTTCGGCATTCTCACGCGTTGCGGTCACCAGGCGACCGGCTTCTTCAGCGCGGCGGCTGGTGTCGGCAACTGTCGTCGTGATCTGCTCCAGCGCAGCAGCGGTCTCTTCGACGGATGCCGCCTGCTGTTCGGTGCGCTTAGCGAGATCGTCCGCCGAGGCGCGAATCTGGTTTGATCCAGCAGAGATGGCCTGCGCATTGCCGCTCACGTCTATGATGGCATCCTCAAGGCGCTCGATAGCGCCGTTGAAATCCACACGGATCTTGTCGAGACGGCTCGCAAAGGTCTGGTTGATGCGGTAGTTCAACGTGCCATTGGCCATAGCGCCCAGACCCGCAGCAAGAGTGTCGACCGCGAACTGAACTTCCGCACTTTCGGCTGCTTCTCTTTCCTGTTGCTCCAGCCGTTCACGTTCTGATAGCGCGCGGTTAACCTGCGCTTCCGCTTCCAGTTTCGATCGTTCCTGTGCGTTGCTTTTGAACACGGCTACGGATTTCACCATGTCGCCGATTTCACTACGGTCGGCAACGACGCTTAATTCGGCCTCCGCGTGGCCATTCGCCAGTTCGCGCATTGTTTTCACAATGCGGGCAACAGGGTTTGTGATAGACCGTGTCACGATTGTTGCGAGCACGCCAACGAGTGCAAGAACGCCAAAGGATATCGCCAGGGAGATGAGAAGACTGTTGTGCTGTTGCGCAGCAGATGCGGCGGCGAAGTCCCGCAGGTCAAGACCTGTCTTGTCTTCAACAGCTTTCAGGGCATTGATGCGATTGGTCGACGCTTTGTACCATTCTTCGCCGCTTACGCTGTTCAGTTGCCCTCCAAACGGGCTGGCCATTGCAATGTTGCGCTGGCTCTCGACAAGTTTGCCTGCATCACTGCTCAACGCATCCTTTAATGAAGCTCGTTGGTCTGCGCCCGCGTAGCTGTTGAAATCAGAGAAATAGACATTTTGCATCGCACCGAATTTTACGAAGAGCTGGTAGCTTTCAGGGCTGAAGTTGCCGGATGTGAAGGCCGCAGTTCCAATCGTACGCTCTTGTCCCGCCCTTTCCTTACCTTGCAGCAGTGCTGAGTAAGCAACAATCCTGTTGGATATGGCGCTGTCCGTCGTCAAGGAACTCATGGATTCGATGATCTTGATGAGGCTGCTGATCGTGTCGGCGAAGTACGAGGCAATCTCCGGCACACCGGCCTTGAGCGACGTCACGTCTTGCCGCATGGCTGTGAGCCTATCAAGCTTGGCTTGCGCGGCAGAAGCGAGTTCTCTAAGCGCGGGCGCCAGATTGCTATTTTCGTCTGTCAGACTTAGTGTTCCGAAGCGTTGAATTGCCAGATCCGCAGCACCTCTTTGCTTTTCAAGCAGGGGTCCGAACTCGCCCTTTCCATTGGCGCCCACAAAACCGGCTGAAGCCCCACGTTCTTTTTGAATTTCATGGATTGTGGCGCCCAAAATGGGAGCCATTGAGGCGATTTCCGCAACAGATTTCGCTTCGGAAGCTGTTTGCAAACGCTTCACATTGTCTTGCAAGGCCGCGCCAACCAAGGCGATAGTGGGGATGGCCGCAACGATGATGATGCGCGTCCTGATTTTTAGATTGCCGAATATGCTCACGTTGGCCTCTGATGATGAAAGCGTGTCTGGTGGAAATTGCCTCATTCAATGTAAAGATAAACCATTGAAGTTTCGTTATTCTTGCATACAAAAAATGCAATGCGCCCAATTACTAGGCAGAGTTGTAACTGTTAAGATTTGTAATTTCGCACTTCCGTTAGGTAAATCGTAACCGCCCGATTGGCACCGCCTGCCCGGGCCATCGCGTATCGCCTTTGACCTTGCCTGCATCGCCCAAGTTTTTGCGGCGCGGATCTCGGAGATTTTCGCCAACTGCATCTCTGTCGACTTCTGGATCGTCCACCGCCGGCATATAGCCCCGGGGGCGAGTATCCTGCGGTCCTTCCCAGCGCGGAGACTGATCGGTTGTTCCCGGAGCGCCGGGTTTGGGGGCTTCCTGTTTCATGGTCTTCTCCTGTCTTGCCAAACGAACCGATGTGATACGAGGTGGTTTCCAAGGATTTTTGATTCAATTTCGATAGCAGCGGTCACGCGGTTGTCATGAGCTATGATTGGCGACTTAGTTGAACTCTGAGTTTGGCAACGCATACCAGGCGAAAATCTCGGCTCAGGCCTTGACCTCGTATCAAGAAGAGACTGCAGGTCAGATTGAGGTGCTCGAGGCAATTTCGAGAAACGCGCAGGAGCGGGGAAGCTATGTGATCGACGGCATCCTGTAGGAAGTGAAAGCCTGACGGCCGTGATCGCGCAGTTGAATGCGGTTAACCATAAATGTCCAACTCCACTTACGTTACCGCAGAATGATATCTCTCTGCATCTCGTGACACGATTCCGACCATCGTACCAAAAATTGCTTTCTCGACCGTACCGTTCTCAAGCGCGTCTGGGTCTGTGGTCAGGACGGCAACCGTTCTTTCGATGAGCGCAGCCTGCTCATCTTCAGTTGGAACCAATCGCCATGCACAGAGCTGCAGATAGTCTCGAAGGCTGGATGCAAGCATTTTAGATCCTTCCAGCGGCCTGTGCTTGACCGTCTCGATTTCACGAATTCCAGATTGCACAGATCAGCACTTTACTACGCACGATTTGCAAAATGTCGTACGTACCCGTACTATTTCTTCGCCTCACAGATGTATGCGACGCGAAGAGTTGGCGCCGAAAATTCAGCTATCTGGATCGAGTGCCCAACCGGCAACGATCGGAATTTCACAATGGACAGATATCAAAACACGCTCTTGTCGCTGATGACAAAAGAGTGTCTTTCCGACATTGAGCACCATCTTGAACACGTGGAAATGCCTAGACTGAAAATGCTTGTCAGGCCGGGAGAGCCAATCCGATATGTCTACTTTATCGAAGATGGCGTCGTCTCCATCATCTCTCACATCGATGGCGAACGGGATGTCGAACTCGGCTTTATCGGCTACGAGGGGATGACCGGCGATCAAATTACACTTGGAGACGACAGGTCACCATTCGGCTTGAGAACGCAAATGGCGGGAACTGCGTGGCAGATTAGGGCGGAACGCCTCTGCGACGAAATCGAAAAAATCTCGAGTTACGGAACTTATTACTTCTTTACGTACGCGCTCAGCAGCTGCAGCTTGCCTCAACCGCCGCATCCAATCAGCGTGGATCAGTGAAGGAACGCCTGGCTCGGTGGTTGGTCATGGGATTTGATCGCATCCACAGCGACAGGTTTTTCGCATCACATGAAAGTCTTGCCTGGATGTTGGCTGTAAGACGAGCGAGCGCCACTGAGGCCTTGCACTTGCTCGAAGGAGAGCGCGTTATCTTTTCACAACGAAATGTCGTGATCTTGCGAGATCTGGAAGGCCTCCGCTCTGCCGCTGGCCCAGCCTACGGATTGGCCGAGCGAGAATATGCCAGGCTACTGGGCTGCGATTTTCGTAGTGGGAAAACACGACAGCCTACAGAAACGCCACCTGAACTCTTCGTGGACGACGTCCCGCAGGACGTGGGATAGAGTTCTCCGACCATTGACAACCTTTCTATTTTGACCGCGGGCGGGGGAACGAGACTGGGAGTTTTAAACGCGGTCCAACCGGATGAATCGGCGCTCTAATCTGATGGTCGAGTCCTCGATCCAGTCTGGGAATAGTTTCTGGATCACGCGGTCGCGCAAATGCTAGATCTGGCTCACAACTATCAACATTTGCCCGTGTTGCGAAACGTGGTATGGTGCCTCATTGCCCCAAAACCGATTGTGTAGGCGGAGGCAACTGAGGGTTTCCACGTGCTCTTGCCTGCTGATCAGGAGGAGCCCATGCCTTTTTCATCAACTGATCCACACAGCGACCCGGCGCTGCGAAACACGCTGAAGGTGTTGATTGCCACTGAAAACTGACCCGGTAGCACAGGATATTTCCATCGAGAATTGACCCATGTTTGAACCTTGCCCTGCGTGTTTTCAGCGAGGGCTATGGAGTGATCGACATGGCGTTATTGAGCGTGATCCGACGCTGGCATTTTCGAGAGCATTTATCGATCCGGGAGATTGGTCGCAGGACCGGTCTGTCTCGGAATACCGTCCGCAAATACCTGCGTCTGGGGAGTGTGGAACCGAAGTTCAAAGTTCCAGAGCGACCGAGTAAGCTTGACCCTTTTGCTGATCGATTAACGGCCTGGCTGAGGACGGAAGCGAAGAAGAACCGCAAGCAGAAGCGGACGATGAAGCAGTTGCATGCCGACCTGATGAGCCTCGGCTACGATGGGTCGTATGGTCGTGTTGCTGCATTTGCTCGGGAATGGAAGGCCGATCTTCAGCGAGAACTGCAGACCTCGGGACGTGGGACATACGTTCCGCTGGCTTTCGATCCGGGTGAAGCCTTTCAGTTCGACTGGTCGGAAGACTGGGCAATCATCGGCAATGAACGTACCAAACTGCAGGTGGCCCATACGAAGCTGAGCTACAGCCGCGCGTTCATCGTTCGGGCATATCTTCTCCAAACACACGAGATGCTGTTTGATGCCCATAACCACGCATTCCGTGTCTTTGGCGGCGTTCCTCGACGTGGCATTTATGACAACATGCGCACGGCAATCGACAAAATAGGTCGCGGCAAAGAGCGCGACGTCAATGTCCGCTTCATGGCAATGGCCAGCCACTACCTCTATGAGCCAGAATTCTGCAATCCAGCGTCTGGCTGGGAGAAAGGCCAGGTCGAGAAGAATGTCCAGGATTCACGCCATCGGTTCTTCCAACCAACACCACGCTTTCCATCGCTGGAAGCCCTGAACGACTGGCTGGAGCTTCGATGCAAGGAGTTTTGGCAACAGACCCCGCATGGAAAGATGCGTGGGACCATCGCTGAGATATGGGCCGAGGAAACGCAGGCTCTCATGCCAACAGCACGTGTCTTCGATGGATTTATCGAACATACCAAGCGGGTTTCCCCGACGTGCCTCGTGCACTTTGATCGTAATCGCTACAGTGTTCCGGCATCCTTCGCCAATCGGCCCGTCAGCGTTCGGGTTTACCCGGATCGTATCGCTGTTGCAGCAGAAGGTCTGATCATATGCGAGCACCGTCGCATCATCAGCCGTTCGCATGATGGTCCTGGGCAAACAATTTACGATTGGCGACACTATCTCGCCGTCGTGCAACGCAAACCAGGCGCTCTTCGCAATGGTGCACCGTTTATCGAGCTTCCGGAAGCCTTCAGAATACTGCAGCAGCACCTGCTCAAAAAGCCGGGCGGGGATCGCGAGATGGTCGACATTCTGGCGCTCGTTCTCCAGCACGACGAGCAGGCTGTGCTCTCGGCCGTCGATATGGCCTTGAAGTCCGGGGTTCCGACCAAGACCCATGTTTTGAACCTGCTGCATCGTTTGGTCGACGGTAAATCTTCCACACCACCGACGATAGATGCGCCCCAAGCTCTCACACTTGCCAACGAGCCAAAGGCCAATGTCGAACGCTACGATTCCCTGAGAAAGACAACGGAGGTACGCCATGCGTCATAACCCAGCCAGCGGCGCAATCGTCATCATGCTGCGACAACTGAAGATGCACGGCATGGCTCAGGCAATCGGTGAGCTCACCGAACAGGGGTCACCTGCCTTTGAAGCTTCCATTCCAATCCTGTCACAACTTCTCAAAGCCGAGACAGCAGAACGTGAAGTTCGTTCAACCGCTTATCAGCTCAAGACTGCTCGCTTTCCAGCTTATCGTGATCTGAACGGCTTCGATTTCTCCAGCAGCGAGATCAACGAAGCGCTCGTGCGACAGCTCCACCGTTGCGACTTTCTCGATGATGCCAACAACATCGTGCTGGTCGGCGGGCCAGGCACAGGCAAAACCCATATCGCGACCGCTCTCGGCATCCAGGCAATCGAGCATCACCACAAACGTGTCCGGTTCTTCTCGACCGTCGAGCTTGTCAACGCGCTTGAACAGGAGAAAACGCAAGGTCGCTCAGGGCAGATCGCCAACCGACTTGTCCATTCCGATCTGGTGATCCTCGATGAGCTTGGCTACCTGCCGTTCAGTGCATCAGGTGGCGCGTTGCTTTTCCATCTTCTGAGCAAACTCTACGAGCGCACCAGTGTCGTTATAACCACAAACCTCAGCTTCAGTGAATGGGCCAGCGTCTTCGGCGACGCCAAGATGACGACCGCGCTGCTCGACCGGCTCACTCATCATTGCCACATCCTCGAAACCGGAAACGACAGCTTCCGCTTCAAGAACAGCTCCGCCCACGAACCGAAAAATACAAAGGAGAAAAACAGCGACTTGACCAAATCACCAGACCCGAAACATATCTAAAAGGCGGGTCAAATCTCGGTGGAAATACCGGGTCAGTTCTCAGTGAAAATCAACAATATGACATTGCCAAACTACGATTCAAGCGGGCCAGACCCAGATGGTCGCATGCATGCATTCGGTGGCAAGGAGTTCCTGCGTCAGATGGCGAGGATGTCCGGAACCAGTAAGGTGATTGTCCTTACTCAGTTCGAGAGCTTCGGCGAAGCGCCCAACGTGACGGGACTAAGCGACCTTGACGCAGACCTGAAACTCAAATTCCCGGAGCATTATATCGGGGCCGTCTACTACCACGCCTCAATAAACGAATGGGGAAATAGCTTGAAAACGATGATCGAAAGCTTGGAACTGAAATGAAGGTCCTGATTGTTGACGACGACACCGCAAAGGCGGCAGCCATCTCGAGGGTTCTGATTGAGGCTGGCGTGCCGTCCACGGACGACATAGCCCATGTGACCAACGCGTACGATGCCAGCGCGGAAATGCGCAGGACGCAGTTCGATCTATTGATCCTGGATCTAATGATACCAAAAGCGAGGCTGGCGGAGCCCGAAATCGATGGTGGGCAAACCCTACTCCGGGACATCATGGCGAGAACGACGTACCTCAGGCCGCGCTACATCGTAGGCCTGACCTCGTATGACGACGCGCGCGATCAATCTGAAGCCGACTTCAACAACGGTCTATGGTCCATCCTCAAGTTCGACACGAAATCGGCGGACTGGATCGACCAACTGACGACCAAGGTTCGATACATCCAGTCGTCGGCCGAAGCGGCTAATCTTGGCCAAGAGTACGACTATGACGTGGCGTTCGTCTGCGCGCTTGCCAAACCTGAACTCGAAGCCGTCTTGGCGCTCGATTGCGATTGGAGGGAACTGCAGCGCCCGACCGACCCAACACGTTACTGGGTTGGCACTTTTAAGGTGGATGGCAAAACATTAAGGTGCGTTGCGTGTCACGCGGCGCAGATGGGTATGGTGGCCACCGCGGCCGCCGTGTCGAAAGTCTCCACAGCGTTCCGCCCCCGCCTCGTCGTGATGACGGGAATTTGCGCAGGGAGAGAGGGCGACATCCAACTCGGTGACGTTGTCGTAGTTAATATCTCCTGGGATTATGGCAGTGGAAAATTTCACAAAAAGGAAGGTGAGGCGATGCGTTTCGCCCCCGACCCCGTGCAAATCGCACTGGATCCGATGCTTCGAAAGCACGCCGAAGCGCTCAAGGCAAACGAAGGAAAGCTAGATGAAATCCGCCGCAGCTATACCAAACAGAAAATCAATAGCGTCTTGAACGTCGAAATCGGCGCGATGGCGTCGGGGGCGGCAGTCCGTGCGGACGACGGGTTCTTCGAGGAGCTTGCCACCGCCAAACGGAAGGTCGTCGCCGTCGAGATGGAGGCGTATGCCGTCTATGCCACAGCCGAGGAGATGCCTGCTCCGAGACCGCTTGCCCTAGTGGTGAAATCCGTATGCGATTTCGCGAACTCCGAGAAGAACGATACCTACCAGCACTACGCCGCTCATACGAGCGCGGTCTGCGCTCTGGAAATCGTAAAGTCATATTTCAAGGATCGTATCGGCTAGCGTGCGTGAGATGGCATGCTCTTTGGGAGGCCGTCCAAAGCTCCCCTGAACGGCATCTACAAGGCGCAATCCGGCATCAAGGTTGGAAGGATGGACTAGAGACACCGGCAGTATGGGTGGAAATGGAGTCGTCGATCCAATCAAATCTTGCCCCCATGTGCGCCTCCTTACCTCATTTGAATTTGCCCGGCCTTTCCGTGGCGGCCGCCCGGCTGACGTGGTCCGAAAACTGGCAACCCTTGACCATGTTAATTTTCTCTGCCACAAATGAGGTATCGAAAATTAACATGGAAGCTTTTCTGTGCCGCAAACCCAAATTTACTCTCAGGATTATGAAGCTGGAGTCCGATTAGAAACGCTGGGTCTCACCGCTGGCGATCTTATTGAAGTGGTCAAGCGCTCGGTTGCAGCAAGAGCAAGCGCTGTCTCCACATTCCCTGCAAACGCAGCGGGCCAACTTTCTTATATCTTCGGAACTGCAGCGATCAGGGATGTGCTGCTGTTGAAGGGTTGGCAAATCGATCGCACCGGAAATATCGAGGCGACTTATAATCCAGCGATCGGCATCAAGATCGTCTTTCAAAACGCTGATAGCGCTTGTGAAGATCGCCGGGATCCAAAAGCCATCTCGGAGAAAGGACCAGCGGCCTCTAAGGCTGTCGATTCAGGACAAATGTATCTTTTTCCCGAAATCGAGGCGGCCCATGCTGAGTCTCAGGCAAGAGAGAACGCGTCGCTTTGGTATTTTTTCGTCCACATTAACGGGGACGATGTGAGAGCGGAACTCTCGTTCCCAAAAAGCATCGAGGATCGTCAATTCAAGGGCTTCAATGAGCGTGTCTACGTCATTAAGCCCGGTGAGTGGATGAGCATTTCGCCGGAATCTGTGGAAGACGCGGAACCTATTGCGCAGGACTTCGATATCGAAGTTACGCGCAAAAAGTAGTTTGAAATGTTCAATGGAAAAAGATTGGCCCTGGCCCGCAGGCGCCGGAGGCTCACAAGCAGGTCGCTCGCGCAGATGACCGGTATTTCGCCGGTCACAATAACAAGGCTTGAAAGCAGCGAAAACGAACCTGAGCCCGGCACAGTCGAGCGCCTTGCAAAGGCACTCGACTTCCCAATCGACTTCTTTTTCGGCGAGGATATTGACGACGTCGAAAAAGACGCTGCCAGTTTTCGAAGTCTTACAGCCATGACAGCCAAGGAAAGAGATGCGGCTCTTGCGGCAGCTTCATTCGCTTATCTTCTGTCAGACTACGTCGCTGATCGGTTCAATCTGCCTGCCGTCGACGTCCTCGACCTTTCCAACGAGCGCGACCCCGCAACCGCCGCACGTTCCCTGCGTCAAGCATGGCAACTCGGTGAGCAGCCGATCACCAGCATGATCAAGCTATTGGAAGCTAAAGGCGTTCGTATTTTCTCTCTTGCCGAAAATACAAAGAACGTCGATGCGTTCTCCTGCTGGCGGAATGGCGTTCCATACGTATTTCTGAACACCTTCAAGACTGCTGAGCGAAGTCGGCTCGACGCCGCGCATGAGCTCGCCCATTTGGTACTTCATAAACACGGAGGCCCAAGGCAAGGTCGCGAGGCTGAGGTCGAGGCCAATAGCTTTGCGTCGTCATTCTTGATGCCGGAAGCAGATGTGAGAGCCAAAATCCCCGTAGCACACAGACTAGATCAGATTATCGCCGCGAAGCGGCGATGGGGTGTCTCAACCGCCGCCCTAGCCTACCGATTACACAAGCTTCACATTTTGAGCGACTGGCAATATCGAACATTCTGCATCCAAATGAACGATCGTGGCTTCCGCACAGGAGAGCCTGGTGGCTTGCCACGCGAGGAGTCTGTTGTCTGGAAAAAGGTGTTTACGGCGCTTTGGAGTGAGAAAATCTCGAAAAGCAAGATCGCCGAAGCACTGCACATTCCGGCCGACGAGCTTGAAAATCTGGTTTTTGGACTGACCGGTGATGTTTCTCAACCCGAAAGAAGTTTAGGCGCACCAAAGTTGCGTACCATGAGCTGAGAATCATGAAGTTTTGTAAGGCTCGCGGGAGAAAAGCACGCAACCGTTGAGATGCGAACAGCTCAGGGCTGGAGCAAAGCCCTAATTATAGAGATTGCGCAGTGCACGACTGCGATCGAGCCTTGCATGCAGGGTTTCCTTCGTTAGTCTAGTCGCAGCGCAGAACAACAGCAGAGTTGGATGGCTAGTCCCAACTCGCCTGGGAGATACAATTATGTGGTTGAATCGCGTTGCTGATGGACCTGCCGCCAACGCAATATCCCCGCGCCGCGAGCTCGGTGCATACGAAGCGCTGTGGCTCGAAAAAGGCGCAACTTTTCGAACGCTGGCCGAAAAATTCGCGTCTGATCCCGCCGCCCTGCCATCCGACTTCGTATCCAATAGTGATGCGACGGCATGCGCCGAAGAGGTTATGAGGGCGCTTAAGAAGGCAGACATCCACCAATTTGGCGTTCGCATCAATCACGCTGGCGACTACCCACCGAAGCTCCGGGACGCCCGTCATCCGGTCGAACTCCTTTATTATCAAGGGGAATGGGAGCTGACGGAGACACGAGCAGTGGCAGTCGTTGGAAGCCGGGAGGCTTCGGACGAAGGAAAGCGCCGAGCCGCACGTCTTGCACGAGAGCTGGTCGACAGGGACTTTACGGTCGTCTCGGGGCTGGCTAAAGGAATCGATATCTCCGCCCACACAGCTGCCATTGAGCGCGGCGGCAAAACCATAGCCGTTATCGGCACTCCGCTAGGACAAGCATACCCCAGGGAAAATGCCGAAATGCAAAAGCGGATTGCGAAGGAATATCTTCTTATTTCGCAGGTTCCAGTTTTGAGATATGCAAGACAGGCCCCACCTCAAAACCGATTTTTCTTTCCCGAGCGCAACGTTACGATGAGCGCCCTCACGGAGGGAACCATAATTGTTGAAGCTGGAGAGACCTCGGGAACCTTAACGCAGGCGCGAGCGGCGCTGCACCAAGGCCGGAAGCTCTTCATATTGGATTCTTGCTTCCATCGCTCAGACATCACTTGGCCGGCACGATTTGAAGCCGAAGGCGCAATCCGAGTTAGGACGTCCGAAGATATCTGGTCGGCCCTTGGATAGCATCCTTCTTCGAGAAATCGACGACACAACTCGCCCCGATCATACGAGGTTGGTGGCGACGGATATGTGCTTGTATTTGTATGAGTACACATCTCGTATGGGCTACGATTTTAGCTCAACGAACAATCTAATAAGCAATCTCAAAAAGAAGCCAAGCGCCTCTGGCTCAGCAGCTTACAGGTACAAGGGCAGAGCCATTCGGGAGTGTAGCCTCGCGCTTCAAAAAGTGTTGAGGCCAGATTGGCTGGCTTCGGGGACGCTGGTTCCCATTCCATGTTCGAAAGCAAGCGATCACCCCGACTACGACGATCGCATCGAGCAAATCTGCTGCGGCATTTCGCCAAATGCCGATGTTCGGACACTGGTGAAACAAATACAGTCCACGACCGCCTCGCACGAGTCGGCGGACGGAAATCGGCTCACAGTCGATGAGCTGTTAAATGTTTATCAGATAGATGAAAACCTCGCGAATCCCGCTCCGACGTCAATCGCAATCGTTGACGATGTGCTGACGGTCGGAACGCACTATCGAGCTATGCACACCGTATTGTCTTCTAGATTTCCCGGTGTGCCGATATATGGAATTTTTATCGCGCGACGTGTTTTTCCAGATCCATTTATTGCCGTTTGATTCAAGATCAATACGAAGAGCAGGCCCGAGATAAGGGTGTCCTCCATCGGCACGCTCGCAAAATTGATCTATGGTTCAGCCTCAAAAGGCTCTTTCTCCTCCTTGCAGAATTGTGAAAACCGCCTCAACTTTCCTAAGGGTAAGGATAGTGACGGCGCCTTAGCAGCTCTTTAATCATCTAACGCATAGGTGATAAACGCTGCAATTGGCGAAAGGGATCATGTATGGCTGCCTGGATGGTTGGAATTATCATTTGTCTTGTGATTTTCTTCATCGCGTGGGGAAAAAACGGTGGCCTAACGACGCCCGCATCGTCGGGATGGAAAGTAGATGATCATCCATCGCAGCAGTCGGCGGAACTTGACACGCGACGGCGCAACTTCTCAGAAGTGGTCAACGATCCGTTGACGTGGATACGGATATCCGTACTGGTCGGAGTTGTCTGTGCGTTTGGGATCTGGGCCTCGTCGGGCTATCCCTTGCCAAATCTCCGCAGACCTGAATTTTAGCATATGACTTTCGGGCTTTCTGCCAAAACGGTTACCGAGCTAAATCCTGCATGCTGAGTGATGAATTGGCGAAACACTGCTCGATGCGTTCGGCGCGTCCGGAAAGATTGCTATCCTATCTGAGATGGCAATGACTTAGAACACTCCCCACGCCCGAAACCTCCCCCTTCCCGTCATCTCCCTGAGGCCGAGCTCCAAAACAGTCCGCCGCGCCGCCTGCGGCGTGACGTCAAGCGTCTTGGCCACCATCCCGGCCGACACCAACGGTTTCGCCATCACCAGCTCGACCAGCTCCGGCAATTTCGAAGACGTTCGTCTCCCCACCAATTTGCGCTCCATCGTTTTTCGCGCCAGCGCCAGCCGGTCGTGCTCCTTCATGCCGATCTCCGCGGCCGCCAAAAATCCGTGGGCGATGGCCAGCAGCCGCGTCTCCCGGTCGCGATGCCGGCGCCGATCGACGGGGATGGTTTTGAGGCCGAGATTGATGGCGGCAAGATGCGCGCCTGACGTGACGCCGCCTTGGCGCAGAATCGACGACGCCAGCAGGCGGCCGAGCCAGGGGGCGTGCTGCAGCACCGACAATTCATTCCAGGCATCGAGGGCGACGATGGCCTGCAGCACCGCCGGCAGGTTTTCGGCCTGGTGCAATACACCGCGCCATTCGCCGATCCGCGCATCCTCGTCCCAGTCGAGATCGTATACGAGAGGGTCTCGCTCGCCGGTATCGGTCGAAGCCCGGCCCCGCTTTCTAGCTTGTTCGATAGCCACCTCAGACCGGGCCAAGACCGCATCGATGGCGGCATAATCGACGCCGGGCAACCCTTCGGCTTCATCGATTTCTTTCCCCTCCCCTTCCGCATCTGCCGCGACCGCGGGCCGGATGGCGCCAGCGGACCCAACCGCATCAACGCCGACCGGATTGACCTCCGCTGTTTTTCGCAGCGCCCGAATGCCTTCGGCCGACAACGCCCAAGCTGGCAATTGCGCGGCAACACGCCGGCGCGTGCGCAACACGTCGCGGGCGATGGTGAGTTCGTGGGTGGGGGTGCGGATATCGCGGGTCGCGTCGTGGAGGACGAGATCTTCGAGATGGACCAGTTCGCCCTCAATCCACAGCGAGGCACAGGCGTCGGCGAAGTTTTGGCGTTCGATCCAGCCCTGCCCGACCGGGGATCGGGCGATGCGCTCGTCGAGACGCGTGAGAGCGACACCGGCGTCGAAAGCGGGCCGCATCAAGGCTGTCATGCTGATTTTCGCGAGATCGTAAGCCATTGAAATCATGGTAAATGATTTCTTACAGGAAACCTATATGAATATTGCGGTTCCTTACATGGTATGATTTCTGCTTGGTCTCCTAACCATCGATAAGTATCCCTTATCGATGGCTGTTGATCTCAAGGCGTAAATCAGAAATGTCGGTCGGCCTGGATGAGCGGAAACGCCTGATTTTCCGGCCTTTCAGGAAGATTTGGGCGAGGATCGGCGGAATAACTGCGGCTGTTAGAGCCGCGTTGAGCGCTCATCTCCTCTCGAGCTGAAGCAGACGTCCCAAGCAATCTCTCCCTCGGGCGGCGCTTCTTCCCTCTCCCCTCTCCGGAATGCCCTAATTTCCTGCATTTCCGCCTCAGATAGCCACCAGAATGCATTTAACGCAGTTGATGGGTCTGCGCCCATTTGCCATCGCGTGTCGAGTCTGGCGAGGCTGCATTTGAGCTATAAACCATGCTTGCAACTGTTCATTTTCTCGCGCATTCATTATCTGTACAAAGCACCTGAAAAACGCGTGAGAAAACCATGGCAAAACGGCAAGCTGCCAATCAGTCGCCGGCCCCGAAACGTCTTATCGGCTACGCGCGCGTCTCGACCGACGATCAGGTCCATGACGCGCAGATGGACGAGCTGCGCGCCGCCGGCTGCGAGCGGATTTTTCAGGAGCACGGATCCGGCGCATCACGAGCTCGACCGGTGCTGACAAGGTTGCTCGGAGACCTGACTGCCGGCGATGTGCTCGTCGTCGTCCGCCTGGATCGCCTCGCCCGCTCTGTCAGCCACCTGTTGCAGGTGATCGAGGACCTTGAAGAGCGCGGTGTTCATTTCCGATCAATCCGCGATCCTATCGACACGTCCACGCCACAAGGGATGTTTTCCCTCCAGGTGCTCGGCGCCGTCGCACAGCTTGAACGAGCTCTGATCGCCGAACGAACCAAAGCTGGCATCAAGGCGGCAAAAGCGCGTGGCAAGCTACCGGGCAATCCGGGACTCCGAGAGCGGCGACCAGAGGCGATCAAGGCGGTGTCGAAGGCACGAGAGAAACTCTATCTCGACGAGCTGATCTCCTCCGCCCAAACCTGGCTGCCGATGGTGCGGCAGCTGCGGCCCCAACACAGCTGGGACAATGTCGTCCGGGTACTCAATCGCCGGGGCCATGACTGGACGGTCGAACGGCTGCGCCGCGCAGTGCATCGGATGGTCCGCGAGAAGCTGGTCGATCCCGAGCTTCTGGCGCGCTCGCCCCGTCGTGCCCCGGAAGATCACCTGATGAAGCTCGTTGCAGCGATTGCCATTGCTGATCCCGGCCTGTCACTGCGCGATATTGCCGCCCAACTGGATCAAATGGGTGAGCGGCCGGCGCGCGGTGGGCGGAAATGGCAGCCTTCCTCCGTTCGCCACCTGCTGGATGAGGCACATCGGTTTGGCCTCATTCGTCATTGAGGGCGCGGAGCATCAGCTTGCCGATTGCCCGGTTTCTTGCGCGCCCTGCTTTGGATGGCAAAGATTTCCAGCCTTCGCTTTGGATAATGCCGCGTGCCAACTGCCGGTATTCGGTTTCCGCACGGAGATTCACGACTGACGCCGTCCGCGTTGGTGGAGGTGCCTGATGACACTCTTCGGTCGGCCCTTGCTCGAATTGCCGAAAGGCTTCGCGAACGGAGGAAGAGAGCGGAACCGTTTTGGGAGCCACCTGAAAGAGGAGGTTGGCAATGGTCGTAATGGTTACAGCTCGCCATGCCGGTGGAAGGCTGGCCAGCGGCGCCGCGCCTTTCGCGACTGACGGCCGCTGACCATAAGGCAGTGATAAGCCCAGCGCGGCGATGTATGGCATCCCCTCCGGCCGAGGCGACCAGAGAAAGCGGCTTGCCGCGTCGATACGTTCAAACTCCGACCCACCCTTGCCGATAGCCTCACCTACCAACGAAGCAACCTGCAGCAGGTCTGTTTGATCGCGGCGCGGGAACCGCCGCGCCGAGACAATCGCATCGCAATCACGGCAAAACAGTCTGACAACGCCAACAGGTGTGGACCGAAACTGAAACAGACCACTACGGAAACACCCACTGCAGTTAATCTCGAGGCCAATCTTGTGGCGGGGGCAGGCAACTGCTTCGACACATGCCCAAGATCGCCGGCAATAGTGATCCCTCCCCTCTTCTGCGTCTTCATCCAGGCATGTCGGACAAACGCCTCGATGGGCGGGATCGCTCACGAATGAAGCCCCGCTGCGCCCGGTATTTTGCAAAGACAGCCGCTCCAGATCGACTTGACGCAGGCGACAGGCAAGCGCCCATAAACGGGTTGCGGGCTGGTCGGCCGAAACATCGTGGCGAAAGAGATGCGGGTTAGGGCCTACCGAGCCCCCACTTATCCAGTTTTCCACCTGCCGAGGTGAGCAAGAATAATGGCTCGACACCCGCCAATGCCAACAGCTTAGGAGTTCATCTTCAAAGGGTCGTGGAGCCAAAGCCAGCAGCCGCACCGGTCTCACTGGGTTGCACGTCGCTGCAGGCGGCCTTCAGTGCGCCGCGCCATCGCAACAAGCGGCAGGATCAAGTTGTCGCCGTCGAAGCTCTCCAAGGTGATCGCCTCTTTGCCATTTCGGACGGCTTCGACGGCAACTGTCTCGATCAAGCGAAAAATTCGCACCGTGACGCCGTCGGTCATATCCAACACCTTGCGACGCAACGCTGCGGTCCCGAGCTGTGATGGCTCGCGTAGAGGCAGTATGCTCCCGAGACTTGCGAGCAATTGGGCGAGCTGCGGCGTATTGGACCAGCGCTTCAGGTGAAAGGCCTCAAACCTTTCGGCAAGCTGCGGATCCGTCAACAACGCCTGCCGGGCGAGATCGGTGCCTGCGCAGATCATCGGCACTTTCAGATCGTTCGCCAGAAAGCGGATTACGTTGAGGAAGACCCGTTGCTGCCGATATGTCCCCGTCAACATGGCATGGATCTCATCGATGATCAGCATCCGTACCCCTATCCTTCGCATCAAGGTCCGGCACGTGGTCTTCAGTCGGTAGGTCGCGTCTCCACTTGGACCTGGTGCACTCAATGCATTGAGGAGTTCTCCGTAGACATCGCGCTCGACGGGTTCGGCCGGCATCTGCATCGCCACGACCGGCATGCTCGTGACACCCGTTCCACGATCGAAGACGGGCTGGTGATCCCGAAGAAATTTTCGAATGATCTTGGTCTTTCCCATACCCGTATCGCCGTAGAGAAGCAGACAGGGCATTCGGTCCCTTGGCGGATAGGTTAGCAGATCCTCAAGCCTCGCCAGCGCGGCCCTCGCATCGGCTGTTTCAAACCAACGATCTGCACGGATCCAGGCGATCCGTTCTTCAATCTCCATCTCGGCATACTGGCGATAGGCAGGCAGCAGATGGGAATATACCGTCATGACCATTCCTCCACCGACAACGGTGCCAAATCGAAGAAATCATCTCCGTCTACATCATCGGTGATTTCCGCCTGCTGCCGATCGGTCGCCGCCAGTGCCCTCAACTGCCGCTCGGCTCCCCGGCGGACGCTCCGCGTTTGACGACCTGCCATCTCGACAATCCGTCGCTGGGCTTCGATGGTCTCGAAGATCAGGTGATCATCAACCGATTGCAGACCACGAGCCCTCAAAGCGGCCACGGCCTGCCGGTGCTCCCCGAGCGTGACCCGCGGCCGGCCGAGGTCTGCGAACCGTACCGGCCAGCTCTCGCCGTTTGGCCCGTCGACGAACACGCAGGAAATATCGCGAGGATCGTAACGAACCCGCATCTTGTCCGGCGCACCGGTCCAGGGGCTCAGGATATCGTCCCAATATTTGAGGCCGAATAAATGCAGTCCGTCGCGGCGGACGACACGTTCCTCAAACGGTAGGAAATCCAGGACGAAACGGTGTTCGTCGTAGGGAAGCCTCAAAGGCTCCCGACGCGCAAGGACGCTATCTTCCCAAGCCAGGCGTGGTGGAATTTTCAGCGCACGGTGAATATCGGCGTGATAGCGGCCGACGATCTCAAGGGTGAGCCACCGCTCCAGCTCGACAAATGTCATGACTGCATGTTTTGGTGGATCGTAGTCGCCGCGGGAGCCTATATCGCTCGACGTTGAGCCGGGCAGAAAGTGGACGGCACCCATCATCGTACCGATAAGCCGCTCGATGTGGCCACCGTAATGTGGGCGAGCAACCGGTCGATGGATGAGCTTGATGCCGTGTTCGGCGGCTCCCCATGCGAGCGCTTTTCCTCGAAACTCACGAGCATTGTCGAGATGAATGGCGGTGGGCAAACCATGAACGGGCCAGTCGCCGACCACGTTTCGCTCCGCGAGCCACGAGGTCTTCAGCAAAACCATCTGCCGGATGGCCAAGGCGACCGATGTGGACGATGGGTGCTCTAGACTCAGATAGAAACCCGCCACCATGCGGCTAGCGACATCGATCGCCAGTGTCAGCCAAGGACGTTGCAGTGGTTGGCGGTTCACAGCATCGACTACGAAGAGATCGACCAATGTGTGATCAATCTGCACGATTTCCATCGCGTGACCTGCTGAATACTCGTCGACGACCGGCGTGTATCGCTGACGCGCGGCGCTGGCACCTTCTCGGGCCTTGGTAAGCTTCTGCCGGTCGGACTGATGGATGCGAGCCTTCACTGCCTTCCACGATGGTGCAGACAGGTTTCGCTGACGGCAAATTGCCCGGACATGATCATGGACGGCGATGATCGTCGGCCGCTCGCGACGGCAATAGATCTCCTGGATGGCGCAGGCGACTGCGTCTTCCTGTTCCGGTGATAAAAGCCGCCTCCCCTTCTCTGGGCCGGGCGTCTCATCCAGCAATGAGCTGGTAACCGGCTTTTGCCGGAACTGACTGAGTAACTGATAGAACCTTGTGGGCTTGAGGCCCAGCTGCCTGCACGCGGCAAATCTCTCCGGGGCGGTTAGGGTCTTTACAAAAGCGATGGGCCGAATGACGGCTTCGCGCGCCACAGCCTTTTGCCAAGCTGTCTGGCTGATGAGCATCCTGTCAGGTGTCCGCACCATCGAGACCTCCCAGCCGAGCTATCGGCTTGGCCAAAATCAATCGCTGCAGATCTCAGAATGCTCGTCGAGCATGACGGTAGGAAGACACTGCGTAGCGAAATGCGCAGCAACACGCCTACAGAGGTGGCTCGGAAAATCTGCACAGCTAGGATAAGTGGAATTTCTGCCTGACTTCAGCTTAAATGCTGAGAACAGGAGATACCATGACGAGACGACCGCGCCGGAACCATAGCCCGGCTT
>NZ_JAAMFB010000022.1 GCF_013322225.1 Agrobacterium larrymoorei | reverse complement strand
GAAATACATCAACCAGGTGCAGCAGAAGGGCCTCGCCGTCATCTTCATCACCCACAACGTCCGCCATGCCTATGCCGTCGGTGACCGCTTCACCGTCCTCAACCGGGGCCAGACGCTGGGCACATTCGGCAAATCCGAAATCTCCATGGAGGACGTCCAAAACCTCATGGCAGGAGGAAAAGAACTCCAGACACTCTCGAAAGACCTCAACGGAACAATATGACCGCGCAAAGCCAAGGCAGTGAAACCTGCGCAAGGCGCGCAAATCGGAGTGACGACCACATCATTGTGTAGAGGCTGATTTGTGGCACAAAGAGTTATCGCGCAGTGGCAACGCGGCCCGAGGCCTGATTGTTCTATAAAATATCTCCACGCGGGTTCGCATCCCGTGGCGATTTGATTTTTTCTTTCTTGGGTTTTTTCGCAATGATGGACTTGCACTTCTTGCGAACACGGCCCAAAACATCGACCAACGGCAAACACAAACGTTGAAGGACGTAAAATGGCTAACGGTACAGTAAAATTTTTCGCACAGGACAAGGGTTTTGGCTTCATTACTCCTGATGACGGCGGCCAGGACGTCTTCGTTCATGTCTCAGCTTTGGGCTATGGCGGCGCGCTTCGCGAAGGCGATAAAGTCAGCTACGACGTCGGCCAGGATCGCAAGACGGGCAAATCTAAAGCCGAAAACGTTCGCGTTCTGTAATAGCGCATAACGGGCACGAACTGCTGGGTCCCTGTAACGGAACCAGAATGTTCTGCCTGTTTACCTATAATTTCGGTCTGGCCCGAAGATTTATCTTCGGGCCGATTTCCAGAACAATATGCAGATCGCGGATCACCATTGCGGCGGTTAGCATCGCGTAATTCAAGACTTGTTCATCGCGCCGACCTCGCTCGATAGCAGCTTCGATATTATCAAGGTCGTTTACAGTATCTTGGCCTGAACCTCTCGTATGCCTTTCTCTTCCAGCATAATCCGGATTGTACCGGCCGGCCGCTCAAGCTGACTTCCGACCGGATTTCGCGGCGTTTAAATTTCCTACGCTCATTATCCACGCCACTGGCAACAAGACGGCACCAATCGACCCAACAAGCCGCGCGCCTACGAACGGTATCGCCGGGGTAAAGCTCACCGAGTATGACGGGAGCGTCATGGCTTGTTTGCGGCTGATCGCTTGAACCCGGACGAGATCGAGCCTGCTCTGACGTGGGCACATGATAAGATGCGCCCGAAGTCTCAATGGCCAGACGCCATTTTGAACGATTTCAACGCGGAAGTTTCGCCAGTCCCTTGGCCAGTATCGGGCCAGTCGGGCGACCGGTTGGCGACCCACCCGTCTGTTCCAGCGTGATCTCGTATAGCTGGTTGTCACGCGGGCTGGGCAATGCGGGGCCGTCAAGGCGAGCCGAGTGAACGCCCTCCAGCAATCCAAGCGAAACAGGCCCCATTTCCCGCGACGGAAGCGTCCAGACCTCTATCGCTTTATCGTTTGGCACGGCAAAATCAGCCAGCATCCGGATCGTTGCTCTCTCATTGCCAAAGTCCTCAACGACGGCCTGAACCTCTCCAGCCTCATTAATTAGAACGGCGACAACAAGCGGCTCTATCGTGCGAGTGAGGCTGTATCCAAGACCGATCGCAAGCAACAAGGCAGCGGCAATCGATGAAAGTGCCGCGATCTTCCAGCCTTTTCTGCTGTTGTCATTCGCAACCGTGGAAACAGGCGTATCGTTTGTCCCACGCTGCGCAGGCAGCGCCGATTCAATGCGATGCCACAGGGCCTCGTTGACCGTTGCGGCTGTAACAGAAGTGTCCAGCGGCAGGAAGCGCTCACGGCTTGCGGCAATCGCAGCCTTGAGTTCGGGATCGCGCTCCATGGCTTCCTCGATTTCCGCAGCGGCTGCGCTCTCGGTCAATCCCAGTACATATTCATCGGCGAGGTTTGGTATGTCCTTGCGATCATATGTCATGCCATGCACTCCCGAAGCGTCAGAAGCCCGCGCCTGATCCAGGATTTCGCTGTCCCAAGCGGAATGCGCAGTCTTCCGGCGATCTCCCCGTGAGAATATCCTCCAACATAGGCCATCAGAATCCCGTGCCGCTTCGTCTCATCGAGCGATCCGAGGCATTCGTGCAGGCGGGATTGTCGATCCAGCCGGTGCCACGCCGCCATAATCGCGTCTGCCTGCTCGGCTTCCTGAAGCGTTTCGACCTCTTCGACCGAATGTTCACGCTTGCCATCCCTGAGGAGATTGAGCGCCCTGTTTCGAACGATGGCATAAATCCATCCGCGCGCAGAACCACGGTCGGCATTGTATTGATAAGCGTGGGTCCATATTCGGATAAAGGCTTCCTGCACCACCTCTTCGGCAAGTTCGCGACGCCTGACGATGCGTTGCGCCACAGCGACCAGCCGCCCGGCTTCCTGATCGAAAATGCGTCGCAGTGCCAAACGGTCACCCTTGGCACAGGCGGCAAGCGCCTTATCCAGATCATCCGGCCCTAAGCCCATCAATATCCTTACCCTCCCCTGATGCCGATGTTGAACATCGTCAGCCTTTTGGAACTATACCCATCCAGCCAGCGAATGGATGCAGTCTTAAAATTATTTTTATCACCTGCATCCAAACGCATCCTCTGCAGTGTCTTCAATAAAGAAGGGTCAAGAGCCGAGTGCATGATGCCTTCTTAACTGTTGAACGCACGGGAGAAAGACATGAAGACCATTCGTTTCGCACTGATTGCCTCCGCAGCCTTCGCCGCCACAGCATCTGTAGCCTTTTCGGCACCCGTTCTCGGGCTTACGGGCGACAAGACACTCGTCATGTTCGATACTGAAAAACCCGCGGTGACGAAGACCATGGAAGTAACCGGCGTCGATAAGCTCGTCGGCATCGACTACCGCCCCGGCAACAAGACGATGATCGGCGTTACCCCGGATCATCGCATCGTCACCATCAATCTCGAAAGCGGTGCAGCGACAGATCTCGCGAAAATGGACAAGATGCTGACGATGACCGAGGCTCCGGTCGTCGTCGACTTTAACCCGATGGCAGACCGCCTTCGCTTCATGAGCGGCACCACCAACCACCGCGTCCACCCTGATACCGGTGCAGTCACGGTAGACGGAACGCTGGCCTTTGAGGATGGCGATATGCACAAGGGCGAAACGCCGAACATTGTCGCTGCCGCCTACACCAACTCCATCGGCAAGCCTGAAAAGACCGCGATGTACAACATCGACGCGACCATCGGTGCTCTGATCCAGCAGACCAAGCCGAATGACGGCACACTGAAGGCTATCGGCAAGCTCGGGCTCAAAGACAAACCTGCCACCTATGCCTTCGACATTCAGGGCATGGAAGGCGGCAAGAACACGGCCTATCTCGCGGCAAACAAGATGCTGTACACCGTCAATCTAGAAACGGGAGCCGCGACAGAAGTCGGTGCGATTACCGGCACGGACAACGAAGTTCGCGACATCGCTGTTCTTCCGGCTATGTAACAAAGGCGGTAGAAGGCAGGTTATCGGTAGTCTGCCTTCTTCCAATTTAATATTTACCCACCAGCACGATGGCTGATAGCTGATATATCTAATTTTCGCCGTGATCAGATACTTCTCAAGAAATACCGATCAAGCAACGGTTCTGTTGGGTGCAACGCCATAGTCCTGCGAGCTTGCAGCCGTTGTGGTAGCAGCGCCTGCAATATTACTCACTTCATCAAGACGCCGGAGTTGATCTTCGGAAAGAGTGACGGATACCGCGCCGATATTGGCCTTCAGTTGATCCAAGGATCTCGGACCGATCAACGGAATGCTGCCATGGGCGATGGACCAGGCGATCGCGACACGATCCGGGCTTGTTCCGAGCTCCTGCGCAATGTCCAGAACAGTGTCGAGAATGCGCGTCCTCTGCTCGCTGTTTTCAGCTTGGAACACGCGTCCGCCCATCTTCTCGGCCCGGCCCGTTTCGCCCTTTCGATATTTGCCTGTCAAAACCCCGCCGCCGAGAGGTGACCATGTTACGACACCGAGACCAAGAGCATTGACTGCGGGGAACAGATCAGCCTCGGGTTCACGATGCACGAGGCTGTGTTCGAATTGGGCGGCGGCAATCGGGATAGTGCGGGTAAGCTCGGCGATGGTCACCGCTCGCGAAAGCCGCCAGGAGGGAAAGTTTGACAAGCCCGCATAGAGAATCTTGCCTGCGCACGCGAGATCATCAAGGCCTCGGACAATCTCTTCAGACGGCGTCAGGCCATCGGGATGATGGACCCAGAAAAGATCGACGCGATCGGTCTTCAGACGCTTCAGGCTCGCTTCCAGTGAAGCCACCATGGCCTTGCGGCTATTGCCCGTCACCAGACGGTTCGCATCCGGTGCGGCTCCGCTGGTATATTTGGTTGCCAGCAAAAACTGTTCGCGTCGACCAATTAACAATTCTCCGACGAGCTCTTCTGACTGCCCGAACTGATAGATGTCGGCGGTATCGATGAAATTGCCACCGGCCTCTGCATAGGCGTTGAAGACACTGGCGCTTTCCTCCGCGGTGGCGCCATGCCCCCAGCGCGTGCCGAAGTTTGCCGTTCCAAGTGCGATCTGCGAGACGCGCAGACCCGTGTTTCCAAAGAGGGTGTAATTCATGACGTTTCCTTACTGCGAGAAGATCAAGTTAATTGCGGCTGATTGACGACTGGTGATTTCTGAAGGGCAAACACGGCGATTGCAGCAATCAGGCAAATTGCGCCCGCGAGATAGAAGGCAGGCAGATAAGTGGCGTAGAGACTACGGGTCAGCCCGGCACCCCACGCAGCCATCGCCGCACCGATTTGATGACCAAGAAACACCCAGCCGAAAACGATGGTGGAGTTGGCCCCGAATTTTTCTGAGGTAAGCTTTATCGTTGGTGGAACGGTAGCCAGCCAATCAAGACCGTAGAACAGAGTGAAGAGGCTCAGTTCGTAGAACCCGAATTCCGTATTGGGCAGGTAGAGAAGCGAAAGACCACGCAGACCGTAATACCAGAAGAGCAGCCAGCGGCTGTCAAACCTGTCGGAGAGCCAGCCTGAACCAATGGTGCCAACGAAATTGAATGCGCCAATCGCCGCGAGCATCCCGGCCGCAGTCACCGGCGCGATACCAAAATCACCGCAGATCGCGACCAAATGGGTCTGGACAAGGCCTGTCGTGGTCGCGCCGCAAATGAAGAATGTACCGAACAGTATCCAGAATGACTTGGATCGAGCGGCAACCCAAAGCACGCTGATCGGCGCGACGAGTGTCGCGAACAATGAAAGAGTATTGGGCTCCGGCGGAGGAACTTCGGATGCACCGTATGGCAGCAGACCGACATCCGCTGGCCTTTCACGCATCAGCAGAAGTACGACAATAGAACTCAATGCCAGCATCGCCAGCAGCAGGGCAAGAGCAATGCGCCAACCCCAAGCCTGCGAAAGAGCCGCGAATGCTGGAAGAAAGAGCACCTGCCCCGTCGCAACGCTTGCGCTCAGCAAACCCACCACCAGACCACGTTTGGCAACGAACCATCGCGTCGCGACCGTTGCTCCCAGTACCATCGCGGTCAATCCGGTTCCAAGCCCGACAACGACGCCCCAGAGCAGGAAGAGCTCAGTCAAACTCGTCATCGTGAAAGAGCCAATCACACCGACTGCGATCAGCAACAGCGCAAACACGGAAACAGGCTTCACGCCGAAACGGCTGAGGAATGCCGCCGCAAATGGACCAACTGCGCCGAACAGAAGAAAGCGAATGGCAAATGCCGCAGAAATCTCGGCAACGCTCCAGCCGAACTCCTTCTGCAAGGGGCCGATCAAAACACCAGGGGCACCAACAGCACTTGCTCCCACCATCATGGTGAGAAACGTCGTCGCGACGACGATCCAGCCGTAGTGAACCCCCTTTTGCGAAAGATATTTCGCGACAGGAGCGGTAGGCATTTCTGACATCACAAGCCTTCCAATATACGGGTATATACACGAATACGATCAAAAAAATCAGATGTAGCGAAGAATGTCCTGCAGAGCCGTGATCTTTACCGGCCCAAGCCGGGCCTCCATGGAGCTTTGACAGTCATCCCAGATGGGACCTGCTTTTTTCAGCAAGTCGACACCCTGCTCGGAAAGCCGGATGAGTGCCTCGCGCTGATCACGATCACCACGCCCTGACCCGACGAGCCCCATACGTTCGACGACTTTGACATTGCGCCCGACCGTAGAGCGATCCAGATGTAGGCTGCGTGCCAGATCGCTCATGCTGACTGGCTGAAGCCGCTCGATGCGCCGAAGCAGCGAAAACTGAGCAATATTGATACCGAACGGAGCCAGCGCTTCATCATAAAGTGCTGAGACCTTCCGGGCCGCTTCGCGCAGCATCACTGAATAACAATTAGCCATTTCTTGATGTATATACCCGTAGTTTGGCGTTGTCTACGCCAAACTACGAGTGTCGTGCGTCAAAACGGCTGTCGAACAGCGAAGAAAGTGTGTTCAAGGTAGCCATTGAGTAAGATGCCAATCATCATATATAAATGGACAAGAACCAACCGAGACGAATGCCCATGAAGGTCACGAAAGAAAAAGCAGAAGAAAACCGGCAGCAGGTCATCGATACCTCAAGCAGGCTGTTTCGCGAAAAGGGCTTTGACGGCGTAGGCGTGAACACGCTCATGCAGGCCGCCGGCCTGACCCATGGAGCGTTCTACAAGCAATTCCAATCCAAGGATGACCTCATTGCCAAAGCGACGAAGGCAGCTCTGGATCAGGCACTACAACGCCTGTCGTCCTTGACCGAGAAGGACAAGCAAGCATCGCTGGAAAAGGCCGTCGGCCTTTATCTGTCCGACCAGCACCGCAACGGTGTTGCCGACGGCTGCGCATTTGCGGCACTTGGTCCCGATGTAGCGCGCCACGGTCCAGAGGCTCGCCGCGTCATGCAACACGGCATCGAGGAGCAGCTTGCGCTGTTGGAGTCTGTGGTCGAGACGGAGAAAAACATCTCCAACCGGGAAGAAGCGATTGCGACGATGGCAACGATGGTCGGCGCAATGGTGCTGGCGCGTGCAGTCGAGAACAAGGCGCTCTCCAGCGAGATCCTCGATGCGGCTGCCAAATCCATCTTGACGAAGTAATCAACGATCGCACCATGCGCGCTCCCAAAGCAAACGCCCGGGCTGTCACGATGCTTGGCGGACAGATAGTGGAGACACTCAGGCCTCGAGGTTAGATCGCCGATCATTTGCGGCGATCAGGCAGTGTGCGCCGGAAATTGCTTGACCGGCCTTTTTAGCCGGTCGCGCTTTAAATATCATGCCATAAATTCTTCAGTCGCGAATTCTCATGGAGATATATTACTTCGCTTGCAGATAACGGCTGGCAGCAGTGGTATGCCCCGTATCCTGCAAAAGTGCCTGACGCGAAGCTTCCACCGCCTGCCAGCGCTGCTCCTCATGGAGATGGGGGATGGTTACGGCTTCGCGACGGTCGAACCCGACCAAAGCCGCATCGACCAGTTCCGACACCTCCATCAACGGGGGACGCTTGTCTTCTTCAACGAAGTTCCAGATTTCGGTGCGCGTTGCCGCAGGAAGAACGGCCTGCACATACACGCCCTTCGGACCAAGCTCCGCCTGCAACGCCTGAGACAGCAACAGGACGAACGACTTTGTTGCTGTATAAACGGAAGTCTGCCACTCCGGCGCGAATGCCAATACCGAACTGATGTTAACGATCGAGCCTTCGCCCTTTTCCGCGAAACGGGGTGCCACGGCGTGCGAGAGACGCATGACGCTGGTCGCGTTGAGCGTAACGAGCTTCGTCAGCTCGTCGATACTCTGGGTGACAAAGGTGCCACCAACATTGCTGCCTGCATTGTTAACGAGGATGCCAATAGACGTATCGTCACGCAATCTCGCTTCGACTGCATGCAGGCCTGTCCCACTGGTCAGGTCGGCTGGCAGAAGATCGACGGAAACCCCAGCTTCTTGCCGGATCTCGGCAGCATTCGCCTCAAGCTTCTCGACGGACCGCGCGACAAGAACGAGGTCGTGACCGCGCTCCGCTAACCTTTGGGCATAAGTTGCGCCTATCCCTGTCGATGCACCCGTAATGAGAACTTTGGATTTGGAAGACATTCGTAGCCTCTTTCGTTTTCATCGCTGATCGCAATCGTCTCGATTACGATCCAAGCATAAAGATTATGATCGTCATTATTAACATAAAGCGCCGCCCTAACGGAGTTTGCTCCAACGGATCGGTTTGGATGATTATCGCGGCAGAAACATCACCGTAGATGTTCCGTGGGCCATCACCGTCGATGATGTTGCCTGCTGGCAAGTTGCCGCAGCGTTGCAATGGCGAATATAGTCTCTGGGTTATTGCGCATCTGTTCTTATTGCACCTCGATGACCACTTTACCTTTGGCACGCCCTGTCTTGACATAGGACAGTGCTTCAGAGGTTTGTTCAAACGGGAAAACCTTATCGATAACCGGCTTGATGACGTCGCTTTCAAGGAGAGATGTTATCTCTGCCAGCTGTTGGCCATCTGCACGCATGAAGAGGAAGTCATAGCGTAGTCCGCGTCTTTTCGCCTCTTTGCGCACTCCTCTGCTGAGCACAGTGAAGAGAAGCTTAAGGACGAAATTCAGCCCAAGCGTTGTGGCAAACTGCGGATCCGGCGGCCCGGAAATCGAAATCAGCCGACCACCCGGCTTCAGAATTCTGAGCGATTTCATTAGGGTTTTCTGATCCTGGCTGTTCAGCACCAGATCATAGTTGCTCAGGACCGTCTCGAAATCCTGCGTCTTGTAGTCGATGACGACATCAGCACCGAGGCCTTTGACCAGCTCGATGTTTTTCGCGCTGGTGGTGGTGGCGACAAAGGCACCCAGATGCTTGGCAAGCTGGATGGCAAAGGTACCCACGCCGCCAGATCCTGCCTGAATGAACACCTTTTGACCCTTGCGGAGCTTGGCGAGTTCGACCAGCGCCTGCCAGGCCGTAAGGCCGACCAGCGGAATGGAAGCCGCTCCCGCCCAGGTGAGGCTTTTGGGCTTTATGGCAAGATCGCTTTCATGGACTGCAAGGCGCTCTGCGAACGTGCCAATACGGTGATCACGAGGACGCGCATAGACTTCGTCGCCAACACTGAAACGGCGGACGCTCGAACCGACGGAAATGACTGTGCCAGCAAGATCATGGCCCAGAATGAAGGGCGGCTTGTACGCCAGCAGCGGTCTGAACTCGCCATCTCGGATCTTGGAATCCAGCAGATTTACCGCTGTTGCCTTTATCTCGACCAGAACGTCATTGGCCCCGACGACAGGCTCGGCTGCATCGACCATGCTCAGAGGGCCGTTCTTCTTATATTTCTCGACGATGAAAGCCTTCATAGGCTTGCTCTCCAGTTCTACGACATATTCAACAGGGCTTTAGAGGCTCAAGGCACCGCCTAACCGAGACCAAACTGTTTGTGCAGCACTTTGTCGAAGAAGCCACGCGGCAGGAAGCGACGCGCAAAAGCGCCTTGCCGCGCCACCTTGCCCGATGGATAGCGAAGCTTCGGCGACTCCTCTGTGGCGGCACGGACAATAGTGTCAGCAACGCTTTGAGCGGTGTCTGCCGCCTGCATCGCCTTGGCGTAGGCGATGTTGTAGCCGGAGCGGAGGCGATCATACTCCTTAAGCGGCGCGTCGGCAGGCACGGAGCTTGCCTCGAAGGAGGTGCTGGTCGTGCCGGGCTCGATCACCAGAACGCGCACACCAAATCCCCGCACCTCATGATCCAGGGCTTCCGAATATCCCTCAATCGCATGTTTGGTTGCCGAGTAATGGGTGTTAAATGGCGCTGGGATGAACCCGAGACCAGGCCCGACATTAAGGATACGACCGCGGCCTTGAGCGCGCATGATGGGCAGAATAGCGTTCGTTACACGCACGACACCAAGCACATTGGTGTCATAGAGCGCCCGCACCTGTTCGATCGAACTTTCCTCGGCGGCACCGACGATACCGAAGCCGGCATTGTTGATAAGAAGATCGATATGACCAAGCTCCGTATGCGCTTCCGCAACGGCTACGCTCACCGACGCGTCTGAGGTGACATCGCATGCGATCAGCCGTATGCCGTCACGAACTTCACCCGGCTTCGCTTTACGGCTTGTCCCGATGACACGATATCCCGCTTTGTCCAGAGCAATCGCTGTCGCCTTTCCGATACCGCTTGATGCGCCCGTCAAGAACGCTGTCTTCTGTTGCCTGCTCACGCGACTAACCTCTTGCTCAATTCTGGCCAGCCTCGAGATGAGCGGGACAAGAATTTAATGATGATGATCGTCATCATTAGTCAAGAAGCATGAGTTGGAGCCGCTACGAGATAGGCTTATAATACTAACTGCCTGCACGGCTGCTTTTCCATGGCATCAAACATAATCCAGTGGATTTGAATGAGCCCTTATCGTGAGCAATGCGGCTCAGACAGAAGCTGCTTTCGATAGCCTAGCAAAACAACATGCGAACCAGACCATCATTCGTAAGGGCTTGTGCAATATCATAGAGAATGCGCGGGAGGTAATCGCGGCTTAGCCGAGTCTTGGTATTGCTGAATGCTCCTCATGTTAAAGAAGCAGCCTCCGGCCAGGACCAATCATCTCCGCTTCACCATCCGCCTAAGCATCGAGCCTTTCCTTGATTTACGCGGGATAAGCTCGATATCACTAACAAGCTTTGCACCACCTTCCCGGCGCTCCAGCGTAATCTTGCGACTGTGAAATGCTTCCAGTTCTGCGCGATGCGCCACGCTAATGATCGTGGCATCGGGTAGCTCATCGATGACGGTCTGCATCATCTTGTCCTGACTTTTCTCGTCCAGCGCTGCGGTAGCCTCGTCCATGACAATGATATCGGGCGCGTTGAGCAGCAGGCGTGCAAAGGTAAGTCGTTGTTTTTCACCACCTGACAAAGTCTGGTCCCAAGGCGCCTCGTCTTCGATCTTATCCTTGAGTTGGCCAAGACCGACCTTGTCGAGAGCGGCGACGATCTCTTCCGCCGTCCAGCTTTCCGCCGGTTGCGGATAAGACACCGCGCGGCGCAGTGTCCCGGCCGGAATGTATGGCCGCTGTGGCAGCATGAATAATTGGCTGCCGGCGCGGAAATTCACGCTGCCGCCGCCCCATGGCCAAAGGCCAGAAATAGCGCGGACCAGCGTGCTTTTGCCTGAGCCTGATTCACCGGACACCAGTACCCTCTCGCCCGCGCCGATTTCCACGTCGGTTTCTTTGACGACGGCGGTTCCATCGCCCAAGGACACGGACACATCCTTGAGGCTAAGCATGGTCTCACCTTCAGTCTCGCCACGAACGATACGACCAAGAGTGTCGCTTTTCTCAGCCCGTTCGAGGCCATCCAGTGACATCATCAGCGAGGCGACACGTCGTGCGCAGGCGTTCCAGTCGGCAAGGCGCGGATAGTTATCGACCAGCCAGCCAAACGCGGACTGGACAATGGTAAATGCAGACGCTGCCTGCATGACCTCGCCGAGCGACATGCTGCCATCGAGAAATTTCGGTGCACAGAGAAGGAGTGGTACGACTGGCGCAATCAGCATCGAACCGTTGGAAACGACGGTTGTACGCATATATTGCTGCGCCATAAGCCGCCATTGTCGCCGGACATTACCGAAGCGTTTGTCGAGATCGCTGCGCTCCTCTTCTTCCCCGCCAAGCAGGGCAATGCTCTCACCATTTTCCCTGACACGTGTCAGCGTGTAGCGAAATTCTGCTTCCACCTGGTTCTTGACTTCAGACACCTTGACGAAGTTTCGGGCGATGAAAGCGATAGCGGTGGAGGTAATTGCCGCGTAAATGATGGCCGCTATGACGAGGAAGCCCGGTATCGTGACCCATACACCGCCGATGGACAACGTCAGCGCCCCGCCAATCGTCCAAAGGACGACGATGAAGGTGGAAGCGGACACGAACGCGGCGATAACGCCGGAGACGAAATCGACCGGCGCTTCAGTGGCAATGCGCATGTCCTCCGAGAGCCTTGCCTCGGGATTCTTGTGATCGCCATCGATAAGGTTGAGCTGATAGTAGCGACCATTTGCGATCCATCTGCCAACCAGCACCTTGGTCAGCCAGGAGCGCCAGCGCCGCTGAATGCGCATTCTCACATAGACTTGCGAGGTGACGATGAAGACGCTTCCGAGAACCAGAAAAGGGAATATGGAGGCAAGTGAATAGACCGTCGACGCATCCCGTTTTTCGATCGCGTCGAATATTCCGCGATTCCAGACGTTGATGCCATACTGGAAGCCGACATTGATGCCGATCATGGCCAAAAGGCCGATCGTGAAAAGCCATGCCAGCTTATCGCCACGGCGGCTCCAAAAGCCGCGTGCGCTGATCCAGAAGCGTTTTAGCAGATATTTTCGCCGTGCCTCTTCAGCCTCCTCCGGCGTCAACCCCGAAGCAGGTTCCATTTCCTCTGGGGGAATCTGGTCATCATTGTCATGAGCATCTTTAGGGGATGCGGCTTCGGTGCCAGCCTCGTCGGCATCAGCGACCGATTTCAGTCCTGCTTCATTATTTTTCATGGTCGCTGAACGGCGGAAAACGAGAAAGGTTTCACGGCTTTGTGAAGCGGTGTGAAATATTCTTTGAGACGGTGCTAGGGAGCGGAGTAGACGGGGTTTGCACCAATGGGAGCTGTCGTCTGGCAACTGATTTGATATTTCACATGCGTCCAAAGACTGCCAGTTTTGGTGAATTATGGTGATGAGTTTCTTCGGCAGAGCGAGCGCGACCCGGGTGGGTGCCTAACCCACCGCCCACGGCTTCTTCAGATTCAGCCCACGCAAAGCCAGCGATCATCCAAAGTGATGTAGGCACGTCCGGCCTCCAGCTATAATTCCAGAAGCGTAACGGTCTCGCAGCAATGCTCAACCATTGAAATCGCGAATATCAGTTTCTACCTGCGCCACAGATTTCCGCCCAATCAATAAAGGCCCTTAGGCCAAAAGGAGACTCAGATGAACATACTTATGGTCCTTACATCGCACGACGAGCTCGGCAATACGGGCAAAAAGACAGGATTCTGGCTCGAAGAGTTCGCAGCACCCTACTACGCGTTTCTCGAAGCTGGTGCCAAGATCACTGTTGCGTCGCCCAAGGGCGGACAGCCACCTCTTGATCCGAAAAGCGACGAACCGGAGTCGCAGACCGAAGAGACCACCAGATTCAAGTCCGATGCGGATGCCCAGTCGGTCCTTGCAAACACCGTCGCTCTATCGACCGTGTCCATCGACGATTTCGATGGTGTGTTCTATCCCGGTGGCCATGGTCCTCTCTGGGATCTTGCAGAGGATAAGGTTTCCATTTCCCTGATCGAACGCATGTATGCAGCTGGAAAGCCAGTCGCTTTCGTCTGCCACGCTCCGGGCGTCCTACGCCATGTGAAGGCTCCAAACGGCACTCCGCTGGTGCAAGGTAAGAAGGTTACCGGCTTTACCAACACCGAGGAAGATGCGGTGCAACTCACCGATATCGTCCCGTTCCTCGTCGAAGACATGCTCAAGGAGAATGGTGGCATTTATTCCAAGATCGGCGACTGGCAGTCTTACACAGTCAAGGACGGGTTGCTGATTACCGGTCAAAATCCCGGATCGTCGGTAGCAACCGCCGCATCGCTAGTGGAGACCTTGAAGGCCCATAAGGCCTAGCAATTTATTCCCGGGGTGTGATGACGCATCATTGTCGCCATCACACTCCGGGAAACTCTTATGCCAATCCGGCACCGCGCATGATCAGAACGATCAGAGACGCCGTAAAGCAATCAGGCAACTCAGCGATAAAAAGCTTTATTGGACCCAAGCCATGGAGTTTTGGGATCGAACACCTAAGCCGTCGGCAAATGCGGTGGTTATTTCGGAAACATACAAGAGAATGCCAGCATATCCCCGGTGCGGCCTCGTTCAGAAGTTTATGCGTTTTTTACCAATACGCTTCCCGGAATTGATGTAGTCTGAAGTCAATAAAGAGGAACCGGCCAAGCCGGACCACAGGGGAATATCGAAGAATGAGATACGTCGTCGATAATGTCGGCGGTCTTGCTGGAGGCGATGCCTGGCAGGCCGCAGTTACGGAAACCTACTTTCCGCTGGATACTGAGTATCGCAACAGGCGGGAATTTACCGGCAAACTGGAGACATGGTCTCTTGGGTTGGTCGGTGTTTCCCGAATGCAATGTGACGGCGTCAGCTATCACCGCCACCGCCGCCATTTTCTGAATGAGCGTGACGCCAGCCTTCTGGTTTCAATTCCAGAGGTTAGCGAGATCAATTTTTTGCAAGGATCGCGTAGCGTGAAATGCAATCCAGGCGGGTTTCTGCTCGAACGTGGAGATGCGCCTTATGAGTTCTGGCATGGCAAACCCAATGCGCTTTGGGTGCTGAAGGTGCCATCCGCCAGCGTGCGATCACGCATCGGCTCGACGGACAGGTTCAGCGCCTTGAGCTTTGATGGCACAAGCGGGGTCGCCGCGCTTTTCCTGGATACGGTACGAACCTCGATAGGCCATATCGACAATATCAACGAGGCCGCTCGTGAAATGACCGGCAGGCATATTCTCGAAATGCTCTGCCTTTCTATTGTGAGCGACAACCGGGTGCTGGACAGCAGCATATCCTCCATTCGGGCCGGACACTTGCATCGCGCCGAGCAATATATCCGCGACAACATCAAGAACCGATCGCTGGGGCCGCACGCCGTTGCTGAAGCCGGTGGAATATCTCTGCGCTATCTTCAGGGGCTGTTTCAGGAGAGCAACAAATCGATCAACGGCTTCATCCGTGACAGCCGTCTCGACCATTGCTCCGAAGAATTGATGTCGGTGACAAACAACTCAACCATCGCGGAAATCGCGTATCGCTGGGGATTTGCCGATCAGTCGCAGTTCTGCCGGCATTACAGGACCAGGTTTGGGTGCTCTCCGGGTGATACACGCCGCGAAGCCGCGCTTCGTGCACGGATGTCGCCGGACACGCAATACCGGCATTAACAGAATACGGCACCACGCTAGAAACTGACTTTGGCTGCATCATATGTGGCCAGGCGCGAAAACTGACGTCCGCCGGACGGTTGGTTCGGAAACCTTTCACCAATGAAAACAAGACACGCTGCCCCGCAATGGGGCGGGCGCAGGCGGAATATTGTCTGCACAAACAGCCTGTAAAGGACAAGAGCATGACCAAGACGAGAGTGGCCGTGGATGTGGGGGGAACCTTTACGGACATCTGCATCATGGACGAAGAAACAGGCGCAATTCGCATCGAGAAAACCGGCTCTACACCGGATGACCCGATGCGGGCAATTCTGAGCGGCGTCGAACAGGCACGCATCGATCTGTCAGAAGTCACCATGTTTTCGCACGGCACGACAGTCGCGACCAACGCACTGATTACTCGCCGTCTGCCACGCACGGCCATGGTTTGCACCCAAGGATTCCGCGATGTGGTGGAAATCCGCCGTGCCAACAAGGAGGACCTCTG
Organism: Agrobacterium larrymoorei; assembly: GCF_013322225.1. Classification (GTDB taxonomy): domain Bacteria; phylum Pseudomonadota; class Alphaproteobacteria; order Rhizobiales; family Rhizobiaceae; genus Agrobacterium; species Agrobacterium larrymoorei_A. The sequence continues at coordinate 284,686 of NZ_JAAMFB010000022.1, read as the reverse complement.
GGATACATACAAAGATGTAGCCAAGCCTTATATCCCCCGCCGTGACCGCCTGACCGTTCGTGAGCGGGTGGATGCCGAGGGCGTGGTTCTGGAAGCTCTGAACGATGACGACGCCCATCGTGTGGCGGAAATCCTCAAAAAGCGTGATGTGAAGTCCGTCGCCGTCTGCTTCATGAACGCTTACGTAAATGGCGAAAACGAACGGCGCATGCGCGACATTCTGAAAGCTGTCATGCCCGATATTCCGGTTTCGATTTCGTCTGAAGTCATGCCGGAAATTTTCGAGCATGAACGTTTTTCGACCACCATGGCGAATGCCGTTTGCGCTCCGGTGGTTGTCGATTACGTCTCGCGCCTCAGCGATAAACTGGCATCGGGTGGTTATCGTCGTGATTTGCTGCTGCTGCATTCAGGTGGCGGCGTGATGACGCCCGCCAGCGTCAGGGAATTTTCCGCGCGCCTTGCAGGCTCTGGTATTGCCGCCGGTGCCATCGCCAGCCGCTTTATCGGCAATCTTTGCGGTTTCCCCAACTCTATTGGCTTCGATATGGGCGGAACCAGCACCGACGTTTCGCTGGCGTGGAACGGTCAGTCACGCATTACCAAGGACTGGTACATCGAATATGGGTATCCGATCCGCTTTCCTTCGATTGAGGTTTTGACCATCGGTGCCGGTGGTGGCTCCCTGGCCTGGCAAGATGAGGGCGGTTCACTTCGTAATGGCCCGCAATCCGCCGGGGCATTTCCCGGCCCTGCCTGCTATCGCAACGGCAACGCTACAGCAACGAACACCGACGCGAATGTGGTTCTGGGTCGTCTCGGCAGCAGCCTTGCAGGCGGCAAGATTACGCTTGATCCGGCGTTGGCCGCAAAGGCGGTCCAGGAAACGGTCGCCAATCCGTTCGGAATGGGACTGCACAGAGCAGCTGAAGCCATTATCGCGGTTGCCAATGCATACATGGCAAACGCTGTGCGCCTGCTTTCCGTCAGCCGAGGTTACGATCCGCGTGATTTCGCGCTCGTTGCCTTTGGTGGGGCCGGAGCATTGCACGGTGCGGCAGTGGCACGAGAACTATCGATCCCAACTGTGATCGTGCCACCCAATCCGGGTGTTACATCGGCACTAGGGTGCCTCTTGGTGGATGTGCAGCACGACTTTTCCGAAAGCTTTATGGCAGATGCTTGCATTGTCTCTCCGGATGAAATGGAGACCGCGTTCCAGCGCATGGAAACGCAGGCCGCAGAGCGACTTTCACACGAAGGCATTGCCCCTGCAGACATGGCTTTGCAGCGAACTGTCGAGATGATGTATCAGGGCCAGTGGCGTTCGCTTGCCGTCAACGCCCCGGCAAAAATCGAAAGCATCAGCACGCTGATTGAAGCCTTCCATGCCGAGCATGAGCGGGAATTCAACTACAGGCGCGATGAAGCCCCGGTTTCGATCTTCCGCCTTGCCATAAGGGCCATCGGCATTGTTCCCAAGGCTGAACTGCCCAAACACGAACTGCGAGACCATTCGCCAGAGCCGATCGGGCGCCGCCCGGTCTGGTTCGACGGTGTCTCCCACGATGCGGTCATCTACCAGCGCGAAGTTCTGGAAGCGGGTGCCATGTTCTCCGGTCCTGCCATCGTTGAGCAGTTCGATTCCACCACGGTCGTTCCACCGGGCATGAGCGCGAAAGTGGACGCATTCCTCAATATCCTCATTGGAACGAAAGGCTGAGAGATGACCAAGTTTGCGGAAATTGAAAGCGGCCTTGATCCGGTAACATTCGAGGTTTTGAAGAACTCCTTCATCACCACGGTCGATCAGATGGCCGAACAGATGCTGCGTACCTGCTATTCCTTCGTCATTTATAACCGCGATTTTTCCAATGCGTTGCACGATGCGGATGGTAACTCGGTTGCCCAGGGCAACTACGACATCGCGGTACATGTCGGCACTTTGCACAATACCTGCAAAGAGGTGATCCGCGTTTTCGAAGGTGATATGGCCCCAGGCGATGTCTACGCCATCAATGACCCTTACGCTGGGGGCACCCATTTCAGCGATGTCCGTCTCGTGCGTCCGATCTTCGATGAAGACGTTTTGATCGGCTTTTCGCAGTCCAACGGGCACTGGTCAGATCTGGGCGGCTCCGTACCGGGTTCATTCGATGTGACGGCGCGAGACATGTTCCGTGAAGGTATGCGCATTACGCCTATCCGGCTTTTCCGCGAAGGTCGTTTCTGCTCCGATGTCGCCAACATGATTGCCGCCAACACCCGTGATCCAGCTTCGATCATCGGCGACATCCATTCGCAGGCGCAGGCGACGCAGGTGGCGGAACGTGAATTGTTGCGGCTCGTCAAGAAATACGGCCGCGACAAGGTTACGCGTGGTATGGAGGAAGTTCAGGACTACGTCGAGCGCGCCGTTCGCAAGCGTCTGGCCGAGCTGCCGGATGGCACATGGGAAACGGTCGATTATATCGACCGTGATCTGGGTGGTGGAGAGGGAATGATCCCCATTCGCATCAAGATGACGATCAAGGGCGACACGGTCCATTATGATTTCACCGGAAGCCATTCGACGATTGCCTCCATGTATAATTCCGCCCCCGGCGCAACCTTTTCGGCAGTTGTTGCCGGAATGAAGACTTTCTTCCCGGACCTTCCGCTCAATAGTGGGTTTTACCGGATGATTCAGGTTTCAGCGCCGAAAAACAGCGTCGTCAGCGCCGAGTGGCCGGTCGCCGTTACGGGCTTCCTCATGCCGTTCGAGAAAATCATGAACGCGATCTTCGAGATGTGGTCGCAGATCATGCCGGAACGCGCCATCGCCTGCGCCTTCAATCTGGAATATCTGCTGGCTGGCGGCCGCGATGCGCGCAAGCCGGAAAAGCCGATCTTCATGTTCTACGAATGGCTGCCCGGTGGTTGGGGCGGTCGCAATGGCAAGGATGGCGCTGACGTGACGACCGCGTGTTTCGGCACCGGCTTGATGTCTCAGCCGAACGAAGGAAACGAGCGCGTCAATCCCACCCGCACCACCGAATTCCAGATCAAGCAGGATTCCGCTGGCCCGGGCAAATGGCGCGGTGGCGCCGGTGTCCAGAAAACATCGCTGCTGCTGGAAGCCGAAGGCGCTGTCATGTCCTATATCTGCGACCGTGAGCGGGCAGTGGTTTGGGGTGTCGAAGGCGGCCTTCCGTCGATGCCGCACGGCCTGACAATTCGCCGCGCTGGTGAGGACAAGGATACCTGGCTTGGCTCCGTCTTTTCGGACTATCCGGTCTTTACGGGTGACGAATTTGCACGCCCAACTGCGGGCGGTGGCGGCTTTGGCGATCCGCTGGAGCGGGATCCGCTTCATGTTAAGACGGACGTGATTGACGACTATGTCTCAATCGAACGCGCGGCACTCGACTATGGTGTCGTTCTAAAGGTCATCGATCGTGATCTCTGCGAATATGAAATCGACGTTGCAGCAACGCAGGCCACACGGGCTGAAATACGGTCAAAGCGCAAGGAGTGGGCGCGCATGGACCCGCATGAGGTTTCTGCGCGCTATAAGGCGGGCGAAATCAACTCCCTTGATGCTGTCCGCCGTTTCGCTGTCATTCTCGACTGGGAAAATGGTGACGTGTTGGAAAACACCACGGCGCAATTCCGCGAAAGCTTCGAAAAGCGCAGCGTTGCCCATTGGGCCTAACCGATCTTGCCGCCGCGATCAGCAATATTGTTCTCGGCGGCAGGTTATCTGTTTTATCGATATGACTTTCAAGAAACTACTATTTCACATGGGTAGTGGATTGAGACACCATGCTGCAACGCCGCAAAAGACGGCACGCGAAGGGGTTACAGAACAATGTTCGATAATCTGGAACGGTCTTTGACCGTTGCCGGCACTATCGATGAAGCTCTTGCCGAACGCCGGCAAGGCGCTGCGATTTTGGCCGGTGGCACATGGTTGATGCGCGATATGAGGAAGGGACTGAATCTTCCGCAAGCGCTCGTGTCACTGCACGCAGTTCCCGGCTTCACGTCAATCGACGTTGAGGCCAATCAGATTACCATCGGTGCAGCGGTTACGCACGAGGCGCTCGGTCGGGCACTTTCCAGCGTCACTGGACTTGAGGCCGTCGCTGCTGCTGCAACAGGTGCCGCCAACCCCGCCATTCGCCGTGCTGCAACCATCGGCGGGAACCTGTGTTCGTCCGATTTTGCTGCCGCAGACCTTGCGCCCGCCTTTCTGGCCGTCGATGCTCTTGTAGAACTACAGACAGACGGTGCCCAGGTGCGTATCCCTGTGGCATCCTTTCTGGCCAACCGGCGACAACTTTTGGGCGATTCCATTATCACGAAGATAATTCTGCCCCGCGATAACCTTGCGAGCGCCCATGCGCGGCTGCCACTGCGCCGCGCGGGTGACTATCCGGTCGCCATCGTCTCTGTCGCTCTTTCCGCCCAGCGGCGCATACGCATTGGGGTGGGATCGGTCGAGGACGTGGCAAGACGCTGGACCCGGCTTGAAGAGGCTTTTGCCGGAGAAACTGACGGCAAGCCCGCAAACGCGGATATGGCAGAATTTCTTGCCACCCAGTGCGATGATTTCAAAGGCCGCGATGGCATTGAAGCTGATGGTTGGTATCGACAGCAGGTTCTGCCGACGCTTATTCGCCGCAGCATGGAGGTGCTTTTGCAGAAGGATGCCGCACGATGACCGTGACATTCCGCATCAACGGTTCCGAATGCCGTTTCAATGGCGATCCCATGGCGCCTTTGGTTGACGTGCTACGCAGTGAGCGATTTTTGACGGGAACGAAGGCCGTTTGTCGGGAAGGCTTTTGTGGGGCCTGTACCGTGCATGTCGACGGCGAAGCGGTTATGTCCTGTCTCCGGCCTGTCGGCTTGCTGGATGGTGCCAAGGTGACCACCATCGAGTCCATGTCGAGCGGGGATGGACCGCTCCATCCGCTCCAAGCGGCATTCGAGGCGGCAGATACCGTTCAGTGCGGAATGTGTTTCCCCGGTATGGTGATGAGCCTTTCGCACTTCCTGCGGGATAATCCTGATGCGAGCCGGATCGATATCAAGGCGGCGCTGGTGGGCAATATCTGTCGATGCACCGGCTATGAGCGGATCATAGATGCTGCGATGTCCGTCGTCTCTGGAGAACATGCACATGGCTGATGTTTCCACGACGGTTATGAATCTGCCTCGGCGCGATGCCCGCGACAAGTTGCGTGGACGCACCAAATACACCAATGATCGGGCACGGCCTGATACGGTTCACGCCATTCTGTTGCGTTCCACCGTCCCGTGCGGCCGAATTGTCCGGCTCGATGTGTCTGCTGCACTGGAATGCCCCGGCGTTCTGGCGATTGCTACTGCGGCAGACGCGCCGGAAAATTACGGCATCGGCATTGCCGACCATCCGCTTTTTGCCGTCGATACCATTCGCTACAACGGCGAGCCTATTGCCGCAATCGCCGCTGAAAACGAGGCTGAAGCCCGCGCGGCACTTGCCGCTATCATTCTCGAAATCGAACCGTTCGAACCTGTGTTGACTATGGCCGCTGCGCTTGCGCCGGGAGCTCGATTGGTCCACGAGGATTGGCGCAAATATGAGATTTTGTATGAAGGTGGCTTGCGCTCCGGCAACATCGCATGGGAGGCAAAGTCCGTGCGGGGTGATGTCGACGCCGCCTTTGCGCGATCAGATGTAACCATCGTTGAAAGCAACTTTGAAGTTGGCAGGCAGAGCCACGTACCATTTGAGCCACGCGTGGCGATTGGCAGCTGGGAAGACGGGCGCGCCCACATCCAGACCTCGACGCAGGTGCCGTGGACTGTTCGCAATGTGACTGGCCGCGTCATGCAATTGCCGCCAGGTCGGGTGCGCGTCACCGTGCCGCCAGTCGGCGGAGCCTTCGGCTTGAAATTCGACGCATCTATCGAGCCGATAACAGCGCTTCTGGCACGCATGACCGGGCGGAGCGTAATGCTGGAAAACACCCGGCAGGAGGAAATGGCGACTTGTCTGTGCCGGGAAAACGCGGAGATCAAAATTCGCTCGGCTGTGACGGCGGATGGCGAGATCGTGGGTCGTGAGGCCGTGGTTTTGATGGATTGTGGTGCCTATGGTGGAGAACAGGTGTTTCTCACCACCATGACCTCGCACACGCTCGGCGGCACCTACCGGCTGGGCGCGGCGCGGTTGGTCAGCCGAGCGGTCTACACCAACACCCCACCCAATGGTGCCTTCCGCGCCTGCAATGGCGTTTATAACGGCTTTGCGCTCGAACGGCACACTGACGAGATTTGCGCTGCAATCGGCATGGATCCCATCGAGTTTCGCAAGCGCAATGTGCTGGGTGATGGTGATCTAGGGCCGACCGGCCAAGTGTTCGAAGGCAATGTGCTGCGCCCGATGCTCGAGCGCATGGATGAGTTACGCGTAAAAACGGGAACCGTTGACCATAAGGCCGATGGACGTCTTTACGGTCGCGCGACCACGCTGGGAACGTGGTTCATCTTCGTCGGCCCATCTGCCGCGACGGTCAACATGAACGCGGATGGCAGTGCCACACTCGTCACATCCGGTGTCGAAATCGGGTCTGGCACGATGACACAGTCCCTGCCCCAGATCGTTGCGGGTCAACTCGGATTGACACCAGATCAGGTAGTGGTCAAGGAGGCCGATACGGATGCGGCTGGCCTCGATGTTGGTGTGGGTGGCGGTCGAACAACGGTCTCAATCGGCGCCGCCAGCATTGGTGCATCGACGGAGGTGAAAGAGAAACTGTTGCGCACTGCTGGAGAAATGCTTCAGACCGCGCCGAAAGATCTGATATTGCGCGACGGGCGTGTGGAAATTGCGGGACGTCCGGGTTCTGGCGTGGCAATACCTGCCGTTGTCGCGCATGCGCAGGCAACCACCGGGCCGATTACCGGCACCGGAAGCTTTACGGCCAAAAACACCCCGGCAATGTCTGGCTGCGCCATGGGCCATTTTATCGATGCGCTGGATATTCCCGTCTTTGTGGTGCACGAGGCCGAAGTGGCCGTTGATCCAGATACCGGCCACGTCGAAGTTCTGGCTTATCGCGTGGTGCAGGATGTTGGCCGCGCCCTTAACCCACGCGCCATCATGGGCCAGATACAGGGCGGCGTGGTGCAGGGATTTGGTTATGCACTGCACGAAGAAGTTACAATCACAGATGATGGCCGCATCGCGCAGGATGGTTTTGAAACCTACCGCGTCCCGTTGGCGCAGGATGTTATCCCTATCGTTGCCGATCTTTACGAAGGCGCGCCTTCTATGGGTCCACTTGGCACGAAAGGCGCGGGTGAGGTGCCGATTCTCGCCGTTGGCTCGGCCATCGCCTGTGCTGTTTCCCGCGCCATCGGCAAGCCGGTCTCTCGCCTGCCACTAACCCCTCCGCGCGTGCTGCGCCTGCTTAAAGACGTCGAGCCTGCTATCGCGCACACGCATATTGCCGAGATTTGGACGGCAAATACGCTGGATATGAAGACGTCGCCGCTGGCATAAAAAATCAACGACAACCACTACAGTTTGCTCCAGCCAATGAGATTGACATGACCGTGATTTCCAATTCTCTTGCCGCCGCCGACATCGCGTCCGTGATGCATCCGAACACCAATCTGCGTCAGCATGAGCGAACGGGTCCGCTGGTGATGGAACGCGGTGATGGCATTCGTGTCTATGATGATCGCGGCAAGGAATATATCGAGGGGCTTGCTGGCCTCTGGTCCGTTGCAGTGGGCTTTTCAGAGCCTCGTCTGGCAGAAGCGGCCTACAAGCAGATGCTGAAGCTTCCTTACTACCACACCTTCTCATCCAAATCGCATGAGCCATCTATCCGGCTGGCTGAAAAGCTGGTGGAAATGACGCCCGCAAACATCACCCGTGCATTTTTCACCTCATCCGGCTCGGAAGCCAACGATACCATCGTGAAGATGGTCTGGTATATGAACAATGCACTGGGCCGCCCTCAGAAAAAAAAGTTTCTGTCGCGTATCAAAGGCTATCACGGGATTACGATTGCTTCCGGAAGTTTGACCGGCCTACCTATCAATCACCGCGACTTCGACTTGCCTGCCATTCCGGTTCATCATCTGACCTGCCCGCATTTTTATCGTTTCGGCGTGGAAGGTGAAGATGAGGCAGCGTTCACGGCCAGGCTGCTTGCCGAACTTGCGGCCGTTATCGAGAAGGAAGGCGCTGATACGATCGCCGCATTCATCGGCGAACCTTTGATGTCGGCGGGCGGAGTTTTACCGCCACCAGCAGGATATTGGGAAGGTGTCGAGCGCATATGCCGTGCCAATGATATTCTGATTGTTTCCGATGAGGTGATCTGCGGGTTTGGACGTCTGGGAACGCCCGTTGGTTGCCAGAAATACCGCTTCACGCCGGACATCATGACGCTATCGAAGCAGATCACCTCGTCATATATGCCGTTTGCGGCGGTGATGTTCTCCGACGCCATCTATCAGGCCATTGCTGACAATTCTGAAAAGATCGGCGCTTTCGGTCATGGTTTTACAGCGTCCGGCCACCCCGTCGCATCCGCCGTTGCGCTTGAAAACATAGCGATTATCGAAGAGCGCGATTTGATAGGCAATGCGGCGCGGCTGGAAGCACAGTTCCACGCTGGACTACAATCCTTCACAGATCATCCACTTGTGGGTGAAGCTCGCGGTGCGGGGCTGATCGGCGCTGTCGAGTTGGTGGCCGACAAGGCAAAGCGGCGGCCTTTCGAGAAAATCGGCAAGGCGGGCGCACTTGCGTCGGTCATCGGTCATGAAGAAGGCCTGATTTTCCGCGCCATCGGCGATCAGCTTGCTCTTTGCCCACCTTTGATCGTCACCTCGGATGATGTGGACGAAATCATGGTCCGAATGCGCCGCACGTTGAGCCGACTGCCCGCCGCAGTTGCCGCAGAAGGTCTGGTTTAAAGCACTATCCGCCGCCGCCCATGGTGACGGACATGAAGGCCCGAAAGGTTGCGGCTGCGGACTTGATAGGCCGAGCCCGTGCCCAGGCAAGACCGACATCCATGCTCGGAATGGTTTCCACCAGCCGCCGCAGCTCGATACGCTGCCCTTCCAGCGACCATGGGCGATAGACCATATCCGACAAAATGGTCACGCCAACGCCTGCCGCGACGAGTGAGCGCACAGCTTCTACAGAGCTTGTGGTCAGCACGGTGCGCGGCTGGTATCCCGCTTGATCCCAGTATCTCCCCGCCGTCTGGTTGGCCTCGTCCACGGTCAACATGACGTAGTCTTCCTCCGACACATCCGCCAGACTGATTTCGTTGCGCGATAGCAGATGGTGATCCGATGACAGCCATAAGCGCCTGCTTGATCGCATCAAAAGCTCCTGTTCCAGCTCCTGCGTATTGGCGAGATTTGAAACCAGCATCAGCGCGATATCAAGTTGTCCCCGCGCCAACTGCCGCTCAAGCTCAACACGCGGAAGTTCTTTCAACTCGACAGAGATTTGAGGATAGGTTTTGCGGAAGCGCGCATAATACTTGGACATGAAATAACCGGTGACGGTGTAGGTCATTCCAAGCGTCAGTTTGCCGGAGACGCTCTCCCGTTCACGTAGCGGACTTCGCACGGCCGCTGCCACCGCGCCAGTGATGATGCGGGCATGCTCCAGAAAACGTGCCCCCTCCATCGTCAGCCGCACCCCAGCATGTGTGCGCTCCAACAGCTTCACGCCCAGCTCATCCTCAAGCGATTTGATCGCTGCGGTGACCGCGGATTGAGAGATGTTGAGGTTGACGGCGGCATGGCTGACCTGCCCACTTTCAGCTGAGGCGATGAAATAATCGAGCTGTTTCAATGTGATGCCCATACCTACACGCCCTCTAAACAATTATCAGTTTTTTCAATAATACAATAAAAAAATTACTATTTCACAAGAGGCAAAACCTCAGACAAGAATTGTGCAACGCCGCAAAGACGGCAGCATAATAAGGGGTTCGACTATCATGAGCGTCACGCTGAACTGTGACATGGGGGAGAGCTTTGGGCTCTACCGACTGGGTGATGATGCCGGCATGATGCCGCTGATCGATGTTGCCAACGTCGCCTGTGGTTTCCATGCATCCGATCCTAACCACATGCGAGCGACCGTTCGCCGTGCGAAAGAAAACGGCGTCAAGGTCGGCGCACATCCATCGCTTCCAGACCTTCAGGGTTTCGGTCGGCGTGAGATGAAGATGAGCCGCGAGGAGATCGCCAACTGCGTTCTCTATCAGGTCGGCGCATTGATGGGCTTTCTGAAAGCCGAAAACATGCCCCTTCACCACATCAAACCACATGGCAGCCTCTACGGCATGGCCGCTCGGCAAGAAGAGATTGCGCACGGTATTTGCGATGTGGCTGAAATCTTCGACGTGCCATTGTTTGGCATGACCGATACCCTGCATGAAACGGTCTATCAGCAACGTGGCATCAAGTTCGTTGCGGAATATTATGCGGATCTGGATTATGCCCCCGGCGGCATTCTGATCGTCACACGCGAACACGATGCCAAAGACCCTGAGTTGATGGCTGAACGCTGTGTCCGCGCCCTGAATGATAATAAGGGTACCGCGAACGACGGCAGTTTCTTCCCGGTTCGATGTGAAACGATCTGCGTTCATTCCGATACGCCGAACGCCATCGATATTGCGAAGACCGTGCGTAGCGCAATCGCGCCCTGGCACTGACATCGATCGCCGCCACGCGGCGGCCCAATTGCCTGCATTCATCTTGCATCGTCGGATTCGGAGAGCCTTGCCATGACACAGATTCTTTCGCCACTTCCCGGAACATTCTACCGCAGTGCAGCACCCGGCCAGCCGCCGTTGAAAGCGGATGGAGCCGAGGTCTTGGTGGGTGATGTGATCGGCCTCATCGAAGTGATGAAATCCTTTCACGAAGTCAGGTCTGACGTGGCAGGCACTAGCATCAACTTCCTCGTGGATAATGAAGACCCTGTCATGGCGGGCGCACCACTTGCGGAACTCGGCTGATGCTGAAAAAACTGCTGATCGCCAACAGGGGTGAGATTGCGGTGCGGGTGATCCGTGCCGCCCAAGACCTTGGTATTGCGACCGTTGCCGTCTATTCCGCTGCCGACGCAGATGCGCTGCATGTGCAACTGGCCGATGAAGCCGTAAACATCGGTCCACCCGCCGCCAAGAAATCCTACCTGAATATGGAGGCGCTGCTGACGTCGGCGCGTGATACGGGATGTGACAGCGTACATCCCGGTTATGGGTTTCTGGCGGAAAATGCGGAATTTTCGGATGCGGTCACCGCAGCGGAGCTTGTGTTCGTCGGCCCCTCCGGTAACGCCATCCGCTTGATGGGCGACAAGGTTTCGGCGCGCAATGCCGCTGCGGCTGCGGGTGTTCCAGTTGTTCCCGGCTCTGCGGGGCGCGTGGAAAGCATTGATGAGGCCCGGAATGTGCTGACGGAAACGGGCTTCCCGGTGATGATCAAGGCTGCCGCCGGTGGCGGTGGTCGCGGCATCCGCATCGCCAATTCCCTTGCCGAATTCGAGCAGGCCTATCCGCAGGCGCAGGCCGAAGCGCTCGCCGCCTTTGGTGACGGCGGCCTTTATATGGAAAAGGTCATTGGACGCGCCCGTCATATCGAGGTGCAAATTCTGGCAGATGGCCATAACGCCATTCATTGTTATGAGCGGGAATGCTCGTTGCAGCGCCGACGCCAGAAGGTATGGGAAGAAGCGCCCTCGCGGGCACTTTCCGATGCCTTGCGAGAAGAACTTTGCGCATCCGCAGTCGCACTTGCAAAGGCCGTCTCCTATTCCGGTGCAGGCACGATCGAATATCTCTACGACGATATCGCCGACCAATTTTACTTCATCGAAATGAATACTCGTATTCAGGTGGAACACCCTGTGACCGAAGCAATCACCGGGATCGATCTCGTGGCGGAGATGCTGCGGATTGCGGGTGGTGAGCCGTTGCGGCTTTCGCAGGATGACATAAAGGTCAAGGGTCACGCCATTGAAGTGCGTCTCAATGCGGAAGACCCGTCGAAAGATTTCGCACCGTTCCCGGGCAAGGTCGATAATCTGCGCATACCTGGAGGCCCCGGCGTTCGTTTCGATTCCATGCTTTACAATGGCTATCAAATCCCGCCGTTCTACGATTCTCTTCTGGCAAAACTCATCGTTCACGGCGAGACGCGGGACGCGGCAATCGTCCGCTTGAAGCGGGCGCTGAACGAACTCGAAATTGCCGGGATGAAAACGACAAAGCCGCTATTCATGGCGCTTGCCGCTGATCCCGCGGTGCAGGCCGGAGACGTGCATACACGCTGGCTGGAAGGTTGGCTTACCGAAAACGCAGCGGCGCTTGCCGGCTGAAAAGGAGAACCGATGTCGATACGATTCAACTTCGGCGGCGACGAACACATCTTCGGGGAAGTGTCCGAAGACATGTCGCTGGCCTCGTTTTTCACCGGCTTGTCGATGATCAATGCCGTGCGGCAAGCGGGTATTCGCGGTGTAACGGAAACCTGCCCCGCCAATGCCAGCTTCCAGATACGCTTCGACCCGGACGTGATCTCACCTCATGACCTGTTGAAAGAACTCAAATCCATGGAGGATGCGGCGTCGAAATCCGATGCTGCGTTGAAGACACGGATCATCGAATTGCCGGTGTATTTTCAGGACCCGTGGACCCACGAAACCGGCGCGCGTTTTCGGGAGCGTCATCAGGACCCAAGCTCGACCGATCTTGAATATTCGGCCCGCATTAACGGCTACGCGACAGTGGATGAATTCATCGCTGCCTATTCCGGCCAGCCCTGGTTCGTCTCGATGGTTGGCTTTGTCGCTGGTCTGCCCTGGCTTTATCAGATGGTCGAGCGCAAGAAGCAGATCGAGGCGCCAAAATATCTGCGGCCCCGCACCGACACACCAAAACTAACCGTCGGCCATGGCGGTTGCTTTGCAGCGATCTATTCGGTGCGCGGTGCCGGTGGTTACCAGATGTACGGTGTCACACCGGCCCCGATCTACGATCCGACGCGCAAGGTGCGCTATCTGACCGATGAAATGTGTCTGTTCAAGCCGGGCGATATCGTGAAGTTCAAGTCGATTACCCGTGATGAATATGATGCAACGCTGGAGGAGATCGACGCAAATCGCTGGCAACCGACGGCGCAGGATTGCACCTTTAGCCTGACCGATTTCAACAAGGACATTTTAGGCACCAACACCAAACTGATGGAGCTTCTCAATGGCCGTTAAAGTCATCACTCCCGGCCTTTCCACATCGGTTCAGGACCTGGGTCGCCCTGGTTATTATCATTCCGGCATTCCTGAAGGCGGCGGCATGGATCGTTTTTCCACCCGCATTGCAAATCTGCTGGTGGGTAATGATCCGGGTGCCGCGGTGCTGGAAGTTACGTTCATGGGACCGGAACTTGAGTTTACCGCACCGGCAATCGTTGCGATTACCGGTGGTGAACTGCCGCCGAAGGTCAACGGCATGGAACAGCCGACATGGGAAAGCTTCACGGTGAAATCCGGAGACCGCCTGACGTTTGGCTATCTCAAATCCGGTGCCCGGGCCTATATCGCAATTTCTGGCGGCATAGACGTTCCTGTCGTGCTGGGATCACGATCGACCTACGTTCTGGGCGCTCTCGGTGGCTTCGAAGGCCGCGTACTCCAAGCTGGTGATGAGCTTCCAATTGGGACAGGTCAAGGCAAAACCGGATTGACGCTGCCACTTGAACTGCGTGGTCTCGATGCGCAATCACCGGAGCTGAGAATGCTTCCGGGCATTTACTGGCACCGAATTACGGAAGCTGCCGGAAAGCGCTTTTTCGAGGATACCTGGAAAGTGGCACCCGAAGCGGATCGCATCGGCTATCGTTTCCGCGGTGGCACACCGCTTGAATTCATACCGCGCGAACAGCCGTTTGGTGCAGGCTCAGACCCATCCAATATTGTCGATGCCTGCTATCCATATGGATCAATTCAGGTGCCGAGCGGAACAGAGCCGATTGTTCTGCACCGCGATGCGGTTTCGGGTGGCGGTTACATGATGCTTGGCGTCGTCATCTCGGCAGATATGGACCGGATTGCGCAGATGCAGCCGCATACGCCGGCGCAATTTACGCCCGTGAGCCTTGAGGAAGCGCTTGCTGCACGCGCAGATCGCCGTGCCGCTCTTGCAAGGGCAGAAGATTTTCTGACCGCCTAAGCGGTTAGAATTTTCCAGTAGAGGAACTGGAAAACGAACGGGAGGGGTTCGGTCAGCCAAAGCTGGCTCTCCGCCGCGCCAGATGACTAAATCCGGCGCGCACAACGACAAGACTAGGCCGTCAAACGGCGTGAATTTGGTAGCCGAGCAATCCGCAGAGATTGCCGGAATATAAAGGGGAACATCGCAGGAACCTTGAGGCCGTACCACGGTCCGGTTCCGCGTGCCCTTTCCTGAGACAACGTAAGGAACAGGGAAATGGGTCATCTCACTGCGGAAAATGTCTCCGTGGCCTTTGCGGGGCTCAAGGCTCTGTCGTCGGTCACGCTCGACATCACGCCTGGACATATCAGCGGGCTGATTGGCCCTAACGGTGCCGGCAAGACAACGCTGGTCAATGTTTTAACCGGATTTCAAGCACCAACAGATGGCGCCGTGAAACTGGACGGTACATCGCTTGGCGGGTTGAAGCCGCATATGGTGCGGCGTCGCGGCATTGCCCGCACGTTTCAGGGCGGCCGCCTGTTCAAGGATCTGCCCGTTATCGACAATCTGGAAGTGACAGGCGTTGGTCTCGGCATGAGCAGACGTGCGGCAGTGGCAGAAGCGCAAGCGATGCTGGACTGGATGGGCATCGGCACGCTCGGGTCACGCATTGCCGGAACGCTGCCTTACACCGATGAGCGCCGTGTTGCCATTGGCCGCGCCCTGATGGGTCGCCCTGAATATATTCTTCTCGATGAACCCGCCGCGGGAATGAGCAGCCACGAAGCCGCCGATCTTTCAGGCCTCGTGCGTCGCATAGCTCGCGATCTTGGCTGCGGCGTTCTGATTATCGAACACAATGTCGGCCTTGTCCTTGGCCTTTGTGACCACATCGTGGTGCTGGATTCCGGTGCCGTGATCGAAGAAGGCAAACCTACCGCCATCCGTGAAAGTGAAAAAGTGCGGCATGCGTACATGGGAACGGCCGCTGAAACAAATCTGCCAATCATCGAGGCCATGTAATGAGCATCCTTGCAGTCTCCGATATTGCAATACGTTATGGCAGACTGACCGCCGTGCGCGGCGTATCTTTCTCCATGAATGAGGGCGAAATTCTCTTCATCACAGGCCCGAACGGCGCTGGCAAATCCTCCCTTATGCGCTCCATTGCCGGTGTTACACCGGCCGCGGCGGGTCGTGTCGATTTTTCCGGTCAGGATATTACTGGCAAGGCACCTGAAGACATAGCGCGGCTTGGATTTTCCATGGTGCCAGAAGGCCGCGAAGTATTTGGCTCACTGACCATCGAAGAAAACCTTCTGGTCGGCACCGGAATGCATTCGCGGGACCGTGGTTCGCGCAGCCGCGCCGCAAGCGAGCTGGAAGCGGTTTATGCTACCTTTCCCATTTTGAAGGAACGCCGCAACGGTCAGGCTGGTCTTCTTTCCGGCGGCCAGCAGCAGATGCTTGTCATCGGTCGTGCGCTCATGACCAATCCGCGTTTGGTCGCAATCGATGAGCCGTCCCTTGGTCTTGCTCCAAACATTACGGATCAGGTTTACGAGCGGTTGATTGCCCTACAGGCACAGCGGCGTCTGACGCTGCTGATCGTCGAGCAAAGCTCGGCCCGCGCCGTAATGGTGGGGGGTCGCATGATCCTCATGCGCGGAGGCGAAATCGTCCTTGATGGAGATGCCCGCACACTCGGCAACAGCGAGGCCATTCAAGCCGCCTATTTCGGTTACGAGGATCACTGAGATGTTACAGATTGTTTTCGACTCGCTGTCCCTCGGCTCGCTTTATGCGCTCGGTGCGCTCGGCATCGCGCTGATCTTCGGTGTCATGCGTCTGGTCAACTTCGCCCATGGCGATGTTATCGCCTTCTGCATTTTTGCACTGCTTTGGCCGTCTACGGATGCGATGGCAATCGTGTTTGCCGGTCATATGCCTTGGTATCTGCTTGTGCCATTTGTCCTCATCGTCGGTGCTGGTCTGTCCGTGCTGTGCGAGATCGTCGTATTTCGTCGGTTCCGGCGCGCCAGTCCGGCAACGATGATGATCGCTTCGTTCGCACTCGGTTTCGTCATCCGTTATTTCCTGCTGATGCTGTTCACCAGCAGGCCCAAATCCATTTCCCTGCTACCGATGTTGTCGCAGCCTGTGGAAATATTCGGCGCGCGCCTGCCGCTTCTGCAATTGATCACCATCATCGCCACTGTTCTTATCCTTATCGGGCTTTCGCTGTTCCTACGGCGTACCCGCTTCGGCCTGGAAATGAGGGCGGCGGCTGAAAACTTCAACATGGCCCGCATGCTTGGCGTGCGTGCAAACCGCGTCATCATGGGTGCTTTCGCCCTGTCCGGTGCTCTCGCCGGTGCTATCGCTCTCATCTTCGGCAGCCAAACAGGTACGGCTGATATCCAGATGGGTGCATCGATCATGTTGATGGCGTTCATCGCCACCGTCATTGGCGGTCTCGGCAGTCTTGGCGGGGCTGTACTTGCCGGTTTCCTGCTCGGTGCAGCTTCCGTGGTGATGCAGGTCGTCCTGCCGGTCGATGCCCGTCCTTTCCGTGATGCCTTCGTCTATGGCGCAGTCATCCTCATCCTCCTCTTCCGCCCGCAGGGCCTGATTGCCGCGCGCGGCACCAAGGAAAGGGTCTGATCTATGACTGTTGTAACCGCCCCTATTGTGGCCGCCGAACTTGCGGCACCGCAGAAGCCCGCACCCTTTTCCCTTGCGCGCCGAACCATCATGACGCCTATCCTGCTGTCACTAATGATGGTGTTGATTGCCTGGCTGACGGTGATGACTGGATCGAAGCCGTTCAATCAAGCCGTCATCGATGTCTTCGTTCGCGTGACGCTCGTGGTTGGCCTTTATATTTTCATCGGCAATTCCGGCGTGCTCAGCTTCGGACATATCGGGTTCACGTGTCTCGGTGCCTATGCCGCCGCGTGGCTCACCATTAATCCGATCATGAAGAAAAGCGCTCTTCCCGGCCTGCCGCAATGGTTGCTGGAGACCCGCTTGCCCTATTGGCAATCGGCTTTAATTGCTTCGTTGTTTGCGGGTGTCGTAGCGCTTATCTTCGGGCGCGTGTTGATGCGGCTTTCGGGTATCGCCGCTTCCATCGCGACATTCGCGGTTCTGGCGATGATCAACACCATTTACTCCAACTGGGAAGATGTAACCGGCGCAACATCATCGGTTGTCGGCATCCCTATCGTGCGCACCATCTGGCCCTATATGATCGCAGCGGTCATCGCGATCTTCATCGCCTGGGCGCATGCCATCTCCCGCTCCGGTTTGGCGCTGCGTGCGGCGCGTGATGAACCAACGGCGGCGGCGGCTTCTGGCGTCGATATTCCCAAGGAACGGCTGGTCGCTTTCACCATCTCAGGTGCCGTCATGGGGCTTGGTGGTGCGCTGATGGCGCATTCGATCGGCGTCGTTACGCCCGATACGTTCTATCTCGGCCTCACCTTCATCACGCTTTCCATGCTCGTCGTCGGTGGCATGAGCAGCCTGTCCGGCGCGGTGATTGGCGTGGTCCTTCTCTCCGCTCTCATTCAGGCACTTCGCACGCTTGAGGCCGGTGTCCCGTTAGGCAGCATCACCCTCGCCCTTCCCAAGGGGCTTCAGGAGATAGCCCTCGGGGTCATCATGATCGTGATCCTCGCGCTTCGTCCCACTGGTTTGATAGGCAATCGCGAAATCACCTTGTTTCGTCGCAGTCACAACAAATAGCCGACGGAGAGGAAACCGTACGGCAAAAAAGGAGAACAGAATGGCCTCTATGACGAGAATGCTTGCAACCGTTTTGGCCACGACCATGGCCGCTTTACCCGCGTGGGCGGATGACGATAAAATTGTCGTCGGCTTTGCCACTGCCGCGTCCGGTTTCATGGAAGCCTATGACAAGCCCGCGCAGGACGCGGCGATGATCCGCATTGACGAGATTAACGCCGCAGGCGGTCTGCTCGGCAAAAAGATCGAGGTCGTGAGCACGGATACCAAATCCGACCGCGCCGAAGGGGCAAAAGCCGGTCTGTCCGTTATCGACAAGGGCGCCGATCTCGTTGTCGTGTCCTGCGACTATGATTTCGGCGCACCGGCAGCGCTGGCGGCGGAAGATGCAGGTCTCGTTTCCTTCTTCCTCTGCGCCGAATCTGTAAAGGCAGGTATTCAGGGCGTCGGCCCACACAGCTTCTCGGCATCCGTGCTGGCCGCCGTACAGGGCGCAACGATGGCGGAGTGGGCCTTCAATGAGAAGAAAGCAAAGACCTATTACCGTTTGCTCGACACATGGACCGAATACAACAAAGGCATTTGTGACGGGTTTGACTGGATGATGCCCAAGCTTGAAGCCAAGGGTGCCAAGCTGGTCGGTCAGGACACCTTCAAGAACGAGGATGCTTCCATCGCGGCGCAGATCACCCGTATCAAATCTCTGCCGCAGGAGCCGGACGCTATCATGCTGTGCACGATGATGCCGGGTGCAGTGTCCGCCATCAAGCAAATCCGTGCCGCAGGCATCAATTCGATGATCCTTAACGGCTCCGGCATGGATGGCAGCTACTGGCTTTCTGCGGTGCCGGATCTATCCAACTTCTTCACCCCGGTTCAGGGCTCGATCTACGGTGACGACCCCAACCCTGAAGTCCAGAAATTCAGCGCGGTCTACAAACAAAAAACCGGCTCCGATCCCTCCAGCCAATATGTTTTCCCGGGTTACTCGCTCATCGACGTCTGGGCCAAGGCTGTTGAACGGGCCGGAACGACAGAAGCCGATGCCGTGGTCGCGGAACTCGAAAAGATGAAGGATGAACCGACACTGTTCGGACCCCGCACCTTCACATCCGAACTGCACCACCAAAATCAGGCACGCTACCTGATCGTGGAAACGAAAAACGGAAAGCCCGGCGTCATCGGTAACTGGACGATCTCCGAGCCAATTCCGGTAAGCGCACTCGTCAAATAAAATGTCGCTGACGCGGTAGCCCAAGTGTTGATTTCATTGAGGGCTACCGCGCAGCTTCGATAATTTCATGCGATGCCCATATACAGGAAACCCGGACATGGCGCAGCACTCACGAGGCATGGACGAAGCCGATCCTCTGGTCACCGCAGAATTATGGAAGCGTGACGGAAGGCAGGTCGCCATCGCGACGGTCGTGGAAACATGGGGTTCGGCACCCCGTCGGGTCGGAAGTCATCTCGTGGTAGACGGCAATGGAAACTTCGAAGGGTCTGTTTCAGGCGGCTGTGTCGAAGGATCGGTCATTGCTGCATCCATGGACGTCATTGAAGACGGAAAAGCCGTGATGCTGGAATTTGGTGTGGCGGATGAAACCGCCTGGAGCGTGGGGCTGTCCTGTGGCGGGCGCATTCGAGTCTATGTCGAAAGGATCGATTGATGCGCCGCGACAATCTTCAGCGGTTGAATGAGGCCCGCAGAAATCGTCTTCCCGCAGCATTACTGACCGATATTTCAAGCGGCAAAGAACGTGTATTTGTCGGCGATGATTTAGCAGCAGAATTTGACGATGGCATCGGCAGTGCGTTTCGGCTCGGTCAATCGCTGCTCGTTGAGACAGAGAGAGGGAGCAGCTTTCTGAATGTTTACGTGCCTACCCCGCGCATCGTTATCATCGGTGCCGTGCATATTGGACAGTTTTTAACGCAAATGGCGATGTTTACTGGCTTCGATGTGCATGTGGTTGATCCACGCACGGCCTTTGCGACACTTCAACGATTTCCGGGAGCAACACTAACGCCGGATTGGCCTTTGGACCATTTCGCAAATCACCCGCTGGACCGATACACCGCGTTGGTAGCCCTGACGCACGACCCCAAGATAGACGATACTCCGCTTGCGGAAGCATTGCGGGCACGCTGTTTTTACATCGGTGCGCTGGGCAGTCGCAAAACGCATGCTACGCGCATTGATCGCCTATTGCAGGAAGGCCTTGATGCCCGGACATTATCGAAAATTCATGCGCCTATCGGACTGAATATTGGCGCCGACAATCCGGCGGAGATCGCCATCGCGATCCTCGCCGAGATTGTCCAGGCGCTGCATTTACAATCGTCTTCTATGGGAATGGAGACATGAAGTTCGGTCACTTCAACGTCAATGAAGCCGATGGTCTTGTGTTGGCGCATACGCTGAAACTGCCGGATGGCCAGTTTGCAAAAGGACATGTTTTGCAAACTGATGATTTATTTCGGATAGCAGCTGCAGGGTTGAACAACGTCATTGGCGTCCGGATGGACGAAGATGATGTAGGGGAAGATGAAGCCGCAGGGATTCTGTCGCAATCTATCCCGGTCAATCACCTGCGCGTCTCCGAGGCAAGCACGGGCCGAGTGAATGTCTACTCGACCGTAAAAGGTATATTTTCTGTAGAAAAGACGATTGTTGACCAGTTGAACGCTATTGATCAGGCCATTACCCTTGCATGTCTTTCTGACCATAGCAGGGTCAACAGTGGCGATATGGTGGCGACCTTCAAGATCATACCGCTCGCCGTTTCCGGCAGAACAGTCGAAAAAGCTTGCGAACTGTTACGCGAGCGCCCCCCTTTCGAAATCCGGCCCTTCAAACAACATGCCATCAGCCTGATTGCAACAGAACTGCCGCATTTGAAGCCTTCCGTCATGGATAAGACAGCGCGCATTCTTGATCGTCGGCTGGTCGTCTGTGGTAATCGACTACAACGAGAAATTCGGGTTCCCCACGACACGCTGAGCCTTTCGCAATCGTTGACGGAGGTCATCGCTTTACCGGATGAAGCACCAAAACTGATTATCGTTTTCGGCGCATCAGCGGTGATCGATAATGCCGATGTTATTCCGCAGGCAATTCGCGAGGCTGGCGGTATCGTCCTTCGCGTTGGCATGCCAGTTGACCCCGGAAATCTCATTGTCCTTGGAAAGATAGGCACAAGCTATATTATCGGCGCGCCCGGATGTGCCCGTAGCCCGAAAGAAAATGGCTTTGACTGGGTTCTGGAGCGCATTCTGGCGGGCGAGGTTCTGGACGAACGTGATATCGCTGGAATGGGCGTCGGCGGCCTGCTGATGGAAATTCAGACCCGGCCAATGCCACGAGACCCGCTACCCGAAAAGGAAAGCGATAAATCGGTTGCAATCGTTATTCTCGCAGCAGGTATGTCGAGCCGAATGGGGAGTTTCCACAAGCTGCTCACAGAGTTTAACGGCATACCACTCATACGCCGAACGGCTATGGTAGCGACCAGTAGCCAGGCATCGTCAGTCACCGTTGTTCTGGGTCATCGTCAGGATGAACTCAAACGCGCCCTTTCTGACTTGAACATAAATATCGTCGTTAATCCTGATTATGCCTCAGGACTATCAAGCTCGCTTGCGACGGGTTTTGCGACTGCGCAAGCAAGCGAGGCACAAGGTATTCTGGTTTTTCTGGCAGACATGCCGCAAATTTCCACTGCCAATCTTGACCAGCTTATCACCGCGTTCCAGCGTTCAGGCGGCACCGCTATCGTCCGCGCATCCTCACATGGCCAGCCGGGAAACCCTGTCATATTGCCAAGTATATTACAAAACGCCGTATTAAGCTTGGAAGGCGATACGGGTGCCCGTCACCTGATTGAAACATCTGGATTAAAAGTGATCGAGGTCGACATTGGCCATGCCGCGCAGATTGACGTAGATACGCCTGAAGCCGTCATAAAAGCTGGCGGTGTACTGACCGGGAGCACGCCAGAAAACATGGATCGCGAGCCCCTATGAATTATATCGTTGAAGGGCTAACGTAGAGCGTTCCACGCTAATGGTGCGAAACGCGGTCAACGGCAACGAAACGTCGACGTCGAACTGAACATACTTGAACCGACGACCCTTAGTTGCTCTGATCCTTATCCAGCCAAATATTGCGATGGAGCGATTTCCCGGCATCGTCCCCCGAGCCGTTATCCCATCGGTAGAGGAAACGGGTGCAAACACGTCGAGACTATCGATGGCAAGCGCGCGAGACACCCCCTTGCCGTATCGCCAACAGTGGTTAGCGGCGAGCCATGTGCGTCAGTTCGCCCAGCCGTTACAGGTCAACGATCGATGCGGCAATGAACCTCTCTTGGTCGCCGCTGTAGTTGTAGTAATATACAGTCAGCAACTTTCCATCGTCTCTAGCCACCGTCCTTGGATAGCCAAGATCAGACATGCCGCCATCGTCTCGGACGATGATATCATCGCTCCAAGTCCTGCCCTCGTCGGAACTGACCCGCGCACGAATGCCGAAAGGTGCATCGCGATAACCGAAGATAAGCGCAAGCCTTCCATCCG
This sequence comes from Agrobacterium larrymoorei, assembly GCF_013322225.1. Classification (GTDB taxonomy): domain Bacteria; phylum Pseudomonadota; class Alphaproteobacteria; order Rhizobiales; family Rhizobiaceae; genus Agrobacterium; species Agrobacterium larrymoorei_A. Next base: position 262,118 of record NZ_JAAMFB010000022.1, on the reverse strand, counting down.
GTAGCCGGTTGAGTGTCGCCGGGTTTCCCGCGTAGCCGGTATTCGGCACCGGACGACCGACATATTCCCAGCTCTTTCCTTCGTCGTTCGACAAATATGCGTCGATCCAAGCTTTTCGGTCCGGCCCCTTGCCAGGTGTCGAGCAGCGAACCAGCGTCATCACATTGCCATCGGTGAGCTTGATGGACGCTGGCATGATGGAAAAACCAGCGGGCTCCTCGCCAACGAAACTTTCAAAGGTGAAAGAGATGCCGCCGTCGCGTGTTCGTGCACAGAAGACATGGCCTTCCTTCCCGTCCGGCTTGGCGGCGGTCAGCAGGAAGAGCGCGTCGTGTTTGCCGAGCGGGACGATATCAGTCCGGGCAGATACGCCCGGAAGACCGAAGTCGCCCATCCGATAGGGTCCGCGCCACGTTCTCGCCCGGTCGTTGCTGACGTAGAACCAGCTGATCGCGCCGCCGAAGAGGCCGGTGCGGGCGCACATGACAAGCGTCTCGGGATCGGTGAAATCGATGGGCGCATCCAGCGTCCGCAGATCGCGCTCGACATCAATACCCGGCTGGGCCTCCAGCGCCGGAATGACATGTTCATCGCCGGACAACGTCTGACTGCCAGGGACAAAACCGTTGAAACGCTCGACCGCCCATGTTTCTCCGCCATCGCGACTGCGGGCTTGGACCGGTATGAAGGGTCTCGTCTTGTCTCGCGCATGAAGGTCTTCCGATGTACCCCTGAAGCCCTGCAGGAAAACCGTGACGACCTCGTCTCCCCAGATCCACAGGCCATAGTTGGCTGGCCAGGCGGCGAACTCATCAGGTTTGCGGTAAATTTCTACGTTCTTGAACACGAGTGTCCTCCCCGCCGCCAATGCGGCTATTTTCAATTTTGGTATGTGTGCCTGATCAGCCCTTGACGCCACTCGACACGGCGCCGTCAACGACGTGTCGCTGCGCCAGAAGATAAGCAATGATGACGGGCATGGTGATCAGCGTTGCCATCGCCATCACGACATTCCAGCGGGCATCCGGCCCACTTTGCAGAAGCTGCAAGCCGATCTGCAGCGTCGCCATTTCGCGGTGTGAATTGAGGATAAGCGGCCAGACGAAATCATTCCAGGCACTTTGGAAACTCAAAACCCCAAGGACAGCGAGAGATGGACGCGCCAGTGGCAATAGGATACGGCGGAAGATCGTAAATGCGGAAGCGCCGTCCAGCTTGGCAGATTCTTCGTATTCCATCGGAATGCGGGTAAAAAACTGCCGCATCATGAATATCCCGAAAGGCGTCGCGGCCGTGGGCAGAATCATGCCCCAATAAGTATTGAGCAAACCGGTGCCACCGCTGCCAAGCCAGTCGTTGCCGCCCGCGAACGGGATTTTCTGGATTATCAGAAAAACCGGGACGATCTGGCTCTGAGCCGGCACCATCAAAAGACCAACCACCAATGCGAACACCACATTCCTGCCGGAAAACTGCATGCGCGCCAGCGCGTATCCCGCCAGTGAGCAGAACACCAGATTGGAGACCGTAGAACCGAGAGCATAGATCAGGCTATTGACTAGCTGCCGACCGGCCTCCGGCGACCTGATCGCATCCACATAATTCTGCCACTCCACGCCGTCAGGCACGAAACTCAACGGAAAGCGAAAAATTTCCTGGTCTGTCTTGAACGAGGTTGAGACCATCCAGAGAAACGGCATGATGGTCGCGACCGCCGCGAAGATCAGTAGCCCGTAGCCGATCACGTTCATGATGTCGAAGCGGGGAAACTCTCTGCCGCGCGCGGCGAGCTGGCGTTCCATTGCCGCAGGTTGTGCGATATCCGTCATGCGTCTTTCCTCCGCATGATCCTGGTTCCGACGATAGAGAACAGCAGGATCGTAAAGAACAGAACCGTCGACATCGCGGCGGCATAGCCGAATTCGGTGTAGCTGAAAGCCGTCTGATACATCTGATAGACAACGGTTTCAGTCGAGCCGAGCGGCCCGCCCTGCGTCATCACATAGATCGCGCCAAAAACCTGGAACGTCTGCACGATCAAGATAATCAGCAGGTAAAAGCTGACCGAACTCAGCATTGGAACGGTGATGCGCAGAAACGTGTCCTTGCCCTTGGCGCCGTCCAGACGCGCGGCCTCATAGAGGTCTTTGGGAATATCCTGCAACCCAGCGAGATAGATAATCATAGCGGTGCCGAAATCGCGCCAGATCGCCATGACGATCAGCGCGTTCATCGCAAGGCTCGGATCCTGCAGCCAGGGCTTCGGCGGCATGCCGACCTGAGTGAGGATGTTGTTCAGGGGGCCAGCGTAGGGTTCGTAGACGTAAGCCCAGACAACGGCAGCCGCGATCAGCGATGTCAGCACCGGAAGATAGAAGATAGTCCGAAAGACGATACGTCCGGGCACCTGACGATTGAGCGCAACCGCAGCAAAAAGACCAAGGATCATGGTGGGAAAGGTGACGCCCACCGTATAATAGGCGGTATTGCCGACAGCCTGCAGGAAACGCGTATCCTGGAATAGCTTGATGTAATTGTCGAAGCCGACGAAGCTTGTCGGCTTCAGAAACGATACGTCGGTGAAACTCATCACGACTGTCGCCGCCGCCGGTAGAAGCAGCGACAGGAACATGATGACCAGCGCAGGCGCGAGGAATGCGTAGGCGCTCCAGGTCTGATTGAAACTGACCGCTCTGGTCGGCCGGGAAGTGGTACGCTGGAGCGCCATTGCCAAGTCCTCAACCTCTCTTCAGGATTGCCTGGATCTCGTCCGAGGCCGCCTTGAGTGCCTTCTCAGGCGTGTTCTTCTGGAAGACGACCTCCTGAACACCACGTGCGACCAGCGACATCATGCGCGGGAAGACCGGCGTTGCCGGTGCCGTTTGCGGAGCATAACTGGCTGTCTTGATGAACTTTGCCAGATAGGGATCAGCGAGAACGGCTGGGTCCTGCTGCGCCGATTTGAGGGCGGGCACGTTTTTACTCTTCACCGCGAAAGCGATCTGTTGCTCTGCCGACATCGCGAATTCGATAAACTTCGCAGCTTCCTTCTCGTTTGGCGCTCCCGCGCGGATGGCAAAGCAGAACGGATCTACAAGTGAGGTGAAACCACCGTTTTCCTTTGGGATCGGCAGGACATCGAACTCGATACCGCCCTTCAGGGCGTTGTTGGTCGAATAATTGCCCGCGATCATCATTGCCGCGCGCCCTTGGTTGAAGGGGTTTGCCATGCCTCCCGGCCCAACACCGAAACCGGCATCGGTAATCTTGTCGACCGCGACCAGTTCGCCGATAAAGGTCAGCGCCTTTATCCCCTCGGGGCCGGCAAATGCCGGTGCTGTCAGATCGGCGTTCAGCAGCGAGCCACCTGCCCCCTGCAGAAACAGGGTGAAAAGTTCAAAGGCCTCCAAATCGTTCTGGTAGAGCTGAATGCCTGCCGCCTGTAGCATACCGCCGCCTGGACGCTTGGTGGACGCTTTTGCCCATTCGCGAAGTTCGGCCCAGGTCTGTGGCCCTTTGTCCGGGTTAAGGCCTGCCTCGGCAACGAGCTTGCGATTGATCCCCAACCCTCTTGATGTACCGTAAAGCGGCATCGAATATTGTGCGCCGTCAATTTTTCCGTAAGCGAGAAGTGACGGATCGAGTTCATTCTGCTTGACACCCAGAAGCGCCTTAGTGAGGTCTGCCAGCTTATTGCCGGATGCGTAGGTAAGATTGTAGTCCCAATGCTGGACAATCAGATCCGGCCCGGTATTGCCGTTGATTGCGGTCAACATTTTTTCATTGAGCTGAGAAGGTTCGGCATAGAGGCTGGACTGTAACGCCACATCGGGATTGCCCGCTGTAAAAGCGGCTTCCAGCGCTTCACCGGCAACCTTTTTACTGCCAGCCAGCTGCGACCAGAAGACAAGCTGTTCGGCCGCCACCGCCTGGCCGGACGCCATCAGGATTGACAGGCTTGCGGCACCTGTCGCCGTTCCTGCCAGAAAAGCCCTTCGCGTGGGCCTGATCGCATGCATATAATCGTTTTTCATCGTTAACTCCTCCCAGTCGCTCGATGATTATTTCCGTCGAATTGTCATTCCTTCGGCATCAAAAACGTGGATGTTTGATGCTCCGCAATAGACGTCGATTTCGGAATCGGGTGGCAAAGCCCGATCGCCGGAAAAGACGCTCGTAAAGCTTTGCCCATCTATCGCTGCGTGGATGATCGTCTGAGCGCCAAGCCTTTCGACCGACGTCGGCACTATGGCAATTTTCACCTGCGGCGCGCTGCCCGCCGGATGCGGTGTCAGAAACTCTGGACGAATGCCGAGAGTGACCACGTCGCCGGGCCTCAGCCTCCAGGCCAGATCTTCGATGACAACCATGCCCATGCCGTCGACATTAAAACTGACGTGGTCGCCATTCGTCTCCTCCACCTTGGCGCGCAGCATGTTCATCGGCGGGCTACCGATGAAGCCAGCGACGAACCGGTTGACTGGATTGTGATATAGATCCATTGGGCGGCCCACCTGCTCCACCCTGCCGCCGTTCAGCACAACGATCCGGTCAGCCATGGTCATCGCTTCCAGCTGGTCGTGAGTGACGTAGACCATGGTTGCACCCAGTTCCTTGTGGAGCTGAGTGAGCTCTGTACGCATCTCGATCCTAAGTGCCGCATCGAGGTTCGAAAGGGGTTCGTCCATGAGGAAGATTTCCGGCTTGCGGACGATTGCCCGGGCAATCGCCACGCGCTGGCGCTGGCCACCGGACAGTTTTGACGGCTTGTCCTTCAGGCGGGTGGAAAGCCTGACGGTGTTTGCCGCCTTCTCGACCTGATTGCGGATATCCTCCTTGGAGCGACGCTCCATCTGCAATGGAAAGGCGATGTTGTCGTAAACGCTCATGTGCGGATAAAGCGCATAAGACTGAAACACCATTGCCACGCTGCGCGTGCCAGCCGGACGTCGTGTCACGTCGGTGCTACCGATTTTTATGGCGCCATCGCTGATCGGGTCGAGCCCTGCTATCAGCCGCAGCAAAGTGGACTTGCCACATCCCGAGGGTCCGACGAACACCGCGAACTCTCCGTCCTCGATCGCGAGAGAAACGTCCTTGATGGCGTCGAACGCCGCATAGCTTTTAGAAACGTTGGACAACTCCAAGCGTGCCACAGAGTACTCCTCCCCCTGCTCTCTCCTACCGTCAGTTACCTGACGCGCCCACCATGCTACAAAAAAACGACTGTGTAAACATGTTGTCTAATAAGCTCTATGAAAACTGATAGTATCAGTTATACAGTCAGAACGAGCCACCTTCCCGTTCACGGGCTTACGAAAATACAGGGCTTATTATCAACGCGTCAGAACTCGATCGCCCGCTCGCGCGCATTGAGGATATGGCGATCTATAGCGTCGGTAGCGGCCCGCGCATCGCGGGATTTGATTGCCTCGATGATCGCCAGATGATCGGCGAACGCCGGCGGAAGCACCCGATCGGACAAGGTGATCCTATCAAGCTTGATCAGGCGCATGCGGATGGCATTTACCGCATAGGACTGGATTAGAAGATCGTTCTGGGTACCGTCGATCAGCAGATTGTGGAAACCGTCGTCAACTTTCTGCCCCCGGTCGAACACGTCGGGCGACGGAGATGAACGGAATTCCTCTATGATTGCCTGATGCAGAATTTTCTGCTCGTCCAGAATCGCGTCCGACATTTTCCGAACCGCAGTCAGCACCGCTTCCCGCTCGAGCGCCATGCGGATCTGAAATGCCTGCCGGATGATCGAGAGATCGATCTGGGTGATCTGGATGCCGCGTTGCGGCATGACGGCGAGCAGCCCTTCATATTGCAGCCGCGGAAGAAGTTCTCGCAACGCACCGATCGAGAGACCGAGGAGGGCAACCAGTTCGCGCTGAGATACGAATTGACCTGGCCGCAGCCGGCCATCGAACAACGCTTCCCGGAAGCGCTCATGGGCGATCTGCTTGACCGAACGCAATTCGGTCTGCTCGCGACCGGAGTGTGTATTTGGGTTGATCATCTCACTCCTCTGGCCAGTACATGGCCGAAGTTCAGGCTGCGGCGCGATAACCTGTTTGCTCTAAAAGTTCAATGAGCCTGGCGCGGTCAGATTGTCCGAGCGCAACCAATGGGGGCATAGTATTAGCAAGGTTTTCGTCCCCGCGGTAATGGGCCAGAGCAGCTTTGATGCCAACCAGTGCACCATGCGCGTCCACGGCTTCGATCCGGCGCGCCTGTTTTTCCAGCAGCATGCCGTCCTCGGGATTGTCGTAAAGGGCTTTCAGGTCACGGGCAAAGAGGTTAGGCATTCCACCTATCATGCCCGCACCACCTTTTTTCAACAGTGTCGGCAGGACCCGGTCGTCGCCCGTAAAGACCGCAATTTCCGGAAAAGCAGCGATCAATGCCAAGCCGCTTTCCAAGTCGCCGGTCGAGTCCTTTATCCCCGCGATGCGGTTTCCGTGCTTCCCAACTATGGCGGCAACCAAGTTAGGTGTGAAGCGGATGCCGCTTAGCTGCGGGATATTGTACAACACCAGATCGATCCGACTACGGTCTTCGGTCTGCGCGATCAATGCATCGAAGAAGCCGATAATACCGTCTTCGCTTGCGCCATAATAAAACGGCGGGAGCACTAGGACCACACGACATCCCAACTCGCTATAAGCGATGAGCGATTCCACCGCATCGCCGAAACTTGATGTGATGATGGCGGGAAGTTGCCGTCCCATATCCGCGCCAACCGCCTTCAGATCATGCAGGGCGCGTAATTTTTCGCGTGTCGAAAACGAGGCTCCTTCACCCGTCGTTCCAAACGTCGAAATAAAGCTGCACCCGCTTTCGAGTAGCTGATCGATGTGTCCATGAAGCCGCGCTACGTCAATTTGAAAATCTGTTTTAACGGGCGTGATCGATGCAGCAACGATACCCTTCAACGCGGAAATCACATTAAACCTCCCTGATAAGTCAACTGATATAATCAGTCTATTTATCAGTCGTCAAATGTCTTTTGCTTTCGTAGCTATGCAAGGGACCTCGCCAAGATTGCGCTGAGCGTACAGGGTCCGGTCTAGCGCGTCGGATGTCGATCAGCATTCGGCTAGGAACACTCCATATGTATTATGGTTTACACCGTTGGAAATGGGCTGATGTGGTAATGATACTTCGTTGACCGAAATCTCATGACGCGAGTGGAGGCCATCGTATGGAGTTTGATCTGGCGCGGTTCGTCACAGCGCAACACGACGTGTACGGCAAAGCTTTGCGGGAATTGCGTGACGGACAGAAGAAGTCGCATTGAATGTGGTTCATCTTCCCGCAGCTTCGCGGGCTCGGCCGATCGGAAACCGCTCGCTTTTATGCGATCTCTGGACACTCGGAGGCCGAAGCCTACCTTCAGCATCCTGTTTTAGGGACTCGTCTTGAGGAATCCACGCGTACCATGCTCAGTCATCCCAGCCTTCCCGCACATAATATTCTAGGGCATCCCGACGACCTCAAGTTTCGTTTCAGTATGACGTTGTTTGGAGCAGTCGCACACAGTGGATCGCTGTTTGAAACGGGCCTTCAGGTGTTTTACCAAGGCAAAGTCGATCAAACGACGCTTGCAGCATTGTAAAATCGTGACCCAACAAGCTCGTTGACTCGAAAGAGCCGAAACACCATCTGTTCGCCATGCCTAAGCGTGAAAAAAATGACATCGAACTGATCAGGACATGGACCCTACCGGCCGCTGTAACAATGGGGTCGGCGGTTCGGGCGAAAGGCGTCCTGCAAGAAATACAGGCAAGGCTGCCTGCAGTCTCGAAAAAGTCGATTTCCCTTGATGGTGTCGACCTCATATTGGCGATGGCAGCCAGTGACAAGACCGCCTTCAACGCCGCCGCGGCTATCGCTACAAAGGTGGTGACGGAGGCCGTAGCCCTACCGGTCATCCCGCGCGAAATCGAGGACATCCTGACGATGAAGACCAGCGAGCGGCACCGGTGGCTGGCCGACGGTCGTCTGCAAAGTGCAGGGACGAGAACCGTCAGACTGAACGGACGCGCTCGGCAGATCACCTTCCATGTCTTCGACCCCAGGGTGGTGGAAGAGCTTCTCGATAGGGGAGCTGTCGAAGAATGGCGCGTGGAGGACGCAGAGGCGAAGGCCGAAAAAAGACAGCGGGCGGCCTATCAGGCGAAGCTGACGCGCTCGCTCAAGAAGGAGGCTGCGAAGCGATCCAAGAATGCAGGCGACAGCTCTGAGGACGCAGCGCCGAAGCTCGGCGGGTGGGAAGAGTTCGACCTCGACGGACTTCTTCGTTGAACGGGCATCATGGCAGCATTGCGTAAAGCCAGCTCGCTCTCGCATGATAAGGGAACCTGTGGCGTCAGATCCCGTTACGTGATTATCCAACAAGGAGGAAACCCATGGATCATACAAATCACGTTCGCCTGTCGACAACGGAGTTGACCCCAGAAATTCTGGAAGGTGCCACTGTTTACGGCGCAGATGACCATAAGGTTGGCAAAGTCGATCACGTCCACGGCGGAGCAAGCGGTCAGGTCATTATCGATGTCGGAGGATTTCTCGGAATTGGCGCCAAGCCTGTCGCAGTTGCCCTCAGCGACCTCGATTTCATGCGTGACGAGGACGGAGATGTTCACGCCGTGACGTCCTGGACGAAGGACCAGTTGAAAGACATGCCAGAACACCATCACTGATGAAATCAGGGCTCGGTCGAAAGATCGGGCCCTAACACTATCATTGCTGGGATAACCGGCGGTCTCTTTACGCAAGTGGGAACGACAGCGAAACCGGAGTTCCGCACCATTGCCGAGATAAGCACATCCGGCGATGCATCTTCGCTCACAGTTTCCACCCGCTCTTAAAGCACGGATGCGATTCCCGTACCGAAAGCATTTGTTTGAGGCATGCCTACGATCTGGAACAATGATGTCCCCCGCTCCGTTGCTCAGCGAGGAGACAAGAGGAAACAAATCGGAATGTGAAATGCCAAGGTACTACTTCCACGTCAGGGAAGCAGACACCCTTTCTGTCGATCTCGAAGGCGCAATACTTCAGGGAGACGAGCAGGCAGTAAGGGAAGCGGTCCAGGCAGCAAGGGAGACGCTTGCCGAAAAGATCATGGCCGGAGAAATCATCGCCGACAGCAGCTTCGAGGTTGTCCGTGCCGATGGACAACTGATCGCCGTCATACCCGTATCGTCAGTTGTGAAGTTTAAGTAGCAAATGGCGTTAATCCTTTGCCACAGGCCTTTACGCGATACTTCCTCGTAAGCAACGACTGCAATCGCAGAGCTTTCTCCCATCGAATTCGAGAAGTACAAAAGCTGACCCGAACCTGCTTACGAAACTCCCGGCTATTTACGCGTCAGTTAGGCCTGTGTGAACTTCACTCGCTATCCGACGCTTTGGCGAAGACGATACTGGCGGCTCCGACGATAGACACGTGGGCATAGGCTGCCGCCGCGGCGGCCTGCCCGTCACCGCACAAGATTGCGTCAACAATCTTTCCATGTTCCCGCCACGACTGGTCAAGTCGCCCATCCAGCCGGAATTGCGCACGGCGAAAAGGCGCCAGACGTGCTCTGGTTTGGCTGACCATTGCTTGAATGTGGCCATTGTGCGCGCCCGCGTAAATCCTATTGTGAAACTCGACGTTGAGGGCAGCGTAAGCTTCAGTGTCGCCTGACTTGACCAGAACGTTAGCCGCCTTTTGAACATCCTGAAGGTCGAGCCGCTCGCGAATAGACATACGCTCGGCTGCAAGGCGCGCACATATCCCCTCCAGCTCCGCCATCGCCTCGAACATCGAGGTGAGGAAGCTATCCGACACGCTTGTGACGACAGCACTTTTGTTCGGCGGCCGCTCTACCAGACCCATTGCACACAACTGCCGCAGGGCTTCTCGTACTGGCGTACGTGATACATCGAAACGAAGGGCCAGACTTGTTTCGTCGAGCTTTTCGCCGGGCTTCAGGTCCCCCTCCACAATAAGGTCTGCGATGGCACGAACCATCTGCTCCACGGTTTCGCCAGTTCTGACCAACTCTCTTGCCTGCCTCATGCCCAATCCGAATCTGCATACAATTTTTAAGACTATAGCTAAAATCAAATCGCTTCGTAATGCTACTTTTAGCAGGCATGCAAATTATAACGCGTAATTTCGGAGTTGATGCCAAGCCGTAGCTCGACCGGTTAATAAGCGAGGATCGGCTAATTTCGGGGCATTGCAACGAAATTGTGCACAGCAAGAAGGCAGAAAAACAACGATCCCTGCGGCATTGATGCCAATTTGAAGCCATCAAGCATTCTGGCACGCACATTGCATACACTTTTTCGAGCCGCTGTTTCGGTTTCCAAACAAGGGGAAGAAAAAGTCATGATCAAGTTGTTACAGCCATCTCGACGTCAATTCTTGCAAACGGCTTTTGCCGGGGCATCCGCACTTACGCTTTCGGGCCTTCATGGCGGCGGCGCGCTGGCGGCTGGGACGTTAACTGTAGGGTTCGTTTATGTTGGCCCCAAGGATGACTACGGGTATAACCAGGCCCATGCCGAAGGCGCAGCAGCGGTAAAGGCTCTCGCCGACGTCACTGTAATCGAAGAGGAAAACGTTCCCGAGACAGTCGACGTTCAGAAGACGATGGAGTCGATGATCAATCTGGACGGGGCAACCCTGCTCTTCCCGACATCCTTCGGTTATTTCGATCCTCATGTGCTTGCCATGGCGAAAAAGTACCCGGACATCCAGTTCCGCCATTGCGGTGGTCTGTGGCAGAAGGACAAGAACCCGGTGAATGCCGGTTCCTATTTCGGTTATATTTTCCAGGGCCAGTATTTGAACGGTATTGCCGCGGGCCATGCCACGAAGAGCAAGAAGATCGGCTTCGTTGCGGCCAAACCAATTCCGCAAGTGGTGCAGAACATCAACGCGTTCCTTCTGGGCGCACGCTCCGTCGATCCTTCCATAACCTGCCAAGTCATCTTCACCGGCGAATGGTCGCTGGCTGTCAAGGAAGCGGAGGCTACAAACGCTCTTATCGATCAAGGCGCAGATGTCATTACCTGCCATGTCGATAGCCCGAAGGTTATCGCACAAACAGCGGCGGGCCGTGGCGCATTTGTTTGCGGCTATCACGCCAACCAGTCTCCACTCGCGCCTGAGAAATATCTGACCGGTGCCGAATGGGCATGGGGCAACGTCTATACCGACTTCGTGAAGAAGATGCAGGCAGGAGAGCCGCTTGGCAATTTCGTGCGTGGTGGACTGAAGGACGGCTTCGTCAAAATGAGCCCGCTGGGGCCTGCTGTCTCGGCCGAGGCGCGCAACAAATTCGAGGCAACCATGGCTTCGATGAAGGCGGGCGAATTCTCCGTATTTAAAGGCGGCCAGAAAGACAACAAGGGCAATGTTGTCATACCGGCAGGCACGGACTACACCGAAACCTCGATCGAGCTGGAAAGCATGAATTATCTGGTGGACGGCGTGGTCGGCTCTGCCGGCTGATGAATGGAGAACAGCCCATGGGTTACGATCTCAATCCTCAAACCAACGCTGCCACAGCCGCCCCTCCAGGCAAACGCCTGCGGGAATTTACGGCACGACGCAGCGAACCGTTGGCAGTGACATTCTTTGCGTCCCTTGCCGGGCTTGGGCTGTTCAGCATTTTTCTCCTGCTGCTCGGCAAGTCGCCGATGCAGTTCGTTCAACTGATCTACACCGGCGGCTTCGGTAGCTGGTTTTCATTACAGAATACCATGAGCAGGGCCGCACCTCTTCTTCTCACGGCGCTCTGCGTTGCACTTCCGGCGCGGCTTGGTCTCGTTGTCATCGGTGGCGAGGGCGCACTGGTTCTGGGTGGCTTAGCCGCGTCGGCAGCAGCATTGCCCCTGGCTGGTCTTGTCAGCGCTGGTTGGCTATGGATCGCCATGGCACTGGCGGGGATGATCGTAGCGGGTCTTTGGATCGGCTTGGTCGGGGCATTGAAGCAATATCGCGGCGTCAATGAAACCATATCATCTCTGCTTTTGACCTACATCGCGATTGCGGTGTTGAACCACCTGATCGAAGGACCGCTGCGCGATCCGGCCAGCCTCAACAAGCCATCTACCACACCTATTCCAGCCGATGCGATGGTCGGCAATCTTCCCGGCATGGATGTTCATTGGGGCTTTGGAGTCGGTATCGTTGCTTGCCTCTTCGCGTGGCTTTTGATGGAGCGTACGACGATCGGGTTTGCGGCGCGGGTGGCTGGCGGCAATATGAGAGCGGCGCAGATTCAGGGCTTGCCGGTCGGCAGGCTCGTCATAGGCTTCACGTTTCTGGCGGGCGCTTTTGCGGGCCTTGCAGGTATGCTAGAAGTTGCAGCCGTCCAGGGAAGCGCTAATGCGGCACTGATTGCGGGCTATGGCTATACGGGAATTCTTGTGGCCTTCCTTGCACGCCAGAACCCACTCGCCATCATACCCGTTGCTATTTTGCTTGGCGGCATCACGGCGGCAGGTGGCCTGATCCAACGGCGGATGGGATTGCCCGATGCAAGCGTTCTCGTGCTGCAAGGCACGTTGTTCATCTCGGTGCTATTCTGCGAAACGCTGTATGGCAGGTTCAAGCTTTTTAATCCGGAATTATGGCTTGCCAATCGCATTGGCCGGGAGGCGGTCTGATGGAGGATTCAGCACTCGGCCTATGGGGTGTACCGCTGGCCATTCTGGCCGGAGCAATTCGGGTATCGACACCTTTCATCTTTGTCAGCCTCGGCGAGACGCTGACCGAACGTTCCGGACGTATCAATCTTGGCTTGGAAGGCACGCTCGTCTTCGGTGCGATGTCGGCTTATGCCGTCGCCGTCATGACGCAGTCACCATGGCTTGGCGTTCTTGCCGCCATGGTGGCCGGGTCCGTTTTCGGCCTAGTACACGGCTTCATCTGCCGCTTTCCCAAGGTAAACGATATCGCAATCGGGATTGCGATGATGCAGTTCGGGCTGGGGTTGGCATTCTTTCTGGGCAAATCCTTCATCCAGCCGGTTGCGCCGAAGCTGCCCGCCATCTCGCTTGGTGGCTGGTCGTCCATTCCACAGGTTCAATCCGCGCTCAACATCAACGTGCTGTTCATTCTCGGCATCGTGCTGACTTTCCTGATCGCATGGATGTTGAAAGCCACGCGCTGGGGGCTGATCCTGCGGGTTGTGGGCGATAGCTCTGATGCTGCACGGGCGATGGGTATCAATCCCGATCATGTTCGCCTTTTTGCTACCGCAGTGGGTGGTGCATTTGCTGCCGCGGGAGGAGCCTATCTCTCGCTCTATTACCCCGGATCGTGGAACGAGCGTATTTCCTCCGGCCAAGGACTGATGGCGGTCGCACTCGTTATTTTTGCGAGATGGAATCCAAAAGGGTGCCTCCTCGCTTCACTGCTCTTCGGTGGGGCGGGTGCTCTGGGTCCGGCGCTGCAATCCGTTGGGGTTACGGAAGGCTATTACCTTTTCTATGCAGCGCCCTACGTGCTGACCCTCATCATCCTCATCATCACCTCATCGCCGGAGCGTCGTCTTTCCGGTGCACCGGAAGAATTGTCGCTGACGAAGTGACAATGCAGGAAAGGAGTACAATCATGAATGGATTGGGCGGACTGAACATCTCAAAGAATGGCGTCGGCATCGGCCTCGTACAGTTGCAGTTGCCTGTAACCGTTACAAGGCAAGACCTTGCGCGGCAAACGGCACGCATCGTAGAGCTGGTCGGCAAGGCACGTCGCAACCAACCTGACATGGATTTGGTCGTATTTCCTGAATACTCTCTCCATGGCCTCTCCATGGACATCAATCCAGACATCATGTGCCGTCTCGACGGACCTGAAGTTTCAGCGTTCAAGGACGCCTGCCGGGATAACCGCATCTGGGGCTGTTTCTCCATCATGGAGTATAATCCCGATGGCATGCCCTATAATTCCGGGATAATCATCGACGACCAGGGCGACCTAAAGCTTTATTATCGAAAGATGCATCCTTGGGTGCCGGTGGAGCCGTGGGAGCCAGGAAACACTGGCATACCGGTGATTACCGGGCCGAAGGGTGCCAAGATCGCGCTCATCATCTGCCACGATGGCATGTTCCCGGAAATGGCCCGCGAATGCGCCTATAAGGGCGCAGAAATCATGATCCGCACGGCTGGCTATACGGCACCGATCCGCGATGCATGGCGCTTCACCAATCAGTCCAACGCGTTCTGTAATCTCATGGTTACGGCGAACGTCTGCATGTCGGGCTCCGATGGCACATTCGACAGCATGGGCGAAGGCATGATCTGCAATTTCGACGGTTCCATCATCGCGCACGGCACCAGCGGCCGCCCGGACGAGATCATTACCGCCGAGGTGCGGCCGGATCTTGTGCGGGAAGCACGGCTTGGATGGGGCGTCGAAAACAATATCTACCAGTTTGGCCATCGCGGATACGTTGCCGTGGACGGCGGCGCGCAGGATGCGCCCTACACCTACATGCACGATCTCATGGCAGGCAAATACCGGTTGCCGTGGGAGGATGATGTTCAGGTCACTGACGGCACCGGTTGCGGCTTTGAAAAGCCAAGCCGCCGTTTTGAAAGCCCAATGAAATCTGCCGCGGAATAGGAGCCTATTATGGATATGTCTAGCAACGTCTCCACACACTATCTGGACGCAGATCCCTATCCCTGGCCTTACAATGGCAAGTTCAGGCCGGACAACACGGCCCTGATCATCATCGACATGCAGACGGATTTCTGCGGTCCCGGCGGATACGTCGATCACATGGGGTACGACCTTTCGCTGGTCAGAGCGCCCATCGAACCGATCAAGACCGTGCTTTCCGCAATGCGAGCAAAAGGCTACCACATCATCCACACGCGGGAGGGCCACAGGCCTGATCTTGCGGACCTTCCGGCAAACAAGCGCTGGCGATCGCAGCGCATCAATGCGGGAATTGGTGACGCTGGCCCCTGCGGACGAATTCTCGTGCGAGGAGAACCGGGCTGGGAGATCATCGACGAATTGAAGCCGATTGAGGGCGAGGTCATCATCGACAAGCCCGGCAAGGGCTCTTTTTGCGCAACCGACCTTGAACTCATTCTCAACCAGCGTCGTATCGAAAACATCATCCTCACAGGCATTACGACGGATGTTTGCGTCCACACGACCATGCGCGAGGCCAATGATCGCGGCTTCGAGTGCCTGCTGCTGGAGGACTGCTGCGGCGCGACCGATCATGGCAATCATCTCGCTGCGATCAAGATGATCAAGATGCAGGGTGGCGTATTCGGCGCGGTTTCGAACTCCAAAGCGCTGATCGAGGTGCTGCCGTAATGAGTTCACTTCGCGCCAATGTCTACCGCGTCGCAGCCGCTTCGCCCGACGATATTTCCGGTGTTCAAACCCTTATCGACAGCGGGCTCGACCCAAAGACCATCGTTGCTGTTTTTGGAAAAACGGAAGGCAATGGCTGCGTCAACGATTTTACGCGCGGCTTCGCCACAACGACGTTTGAGCGGATGTTTGATGCGTATGGCGTGAATGATGTCTCTATCGTCATGTCCGGCGGCACGGAGGGCGCTCTCTCCCCGCACTGGACGATCTTTACCCGGGAAGAGGTCGATGCGCCGCCGACGAGGGCGCTTGCGGTGGGCGTCGCCCGCACGGCAGTCATGCCACCGGAAAACCTTGGACGTAAGGTGCAAGTCGCGCTTGTCGCGGAGGGCGTTCGCGCTGCAATGCGCCATGCCGGGATTGAGGACCCGAGCGGGGTCCATTTCGTACAGATCAAATGCCCGCTTCTCACTTCAGCCCGCATAGGCGAAGCCGCGACGCGCGGGAACACGACAGTCGTCAGCGATACGCTGAAATCCATGGGCTTTTCACGCGGGGCATCCGCACTCGGGATTGCAGTTGCGCTTAATGAAATTTCAATAGAGGCAATTGGCGAGGAGGATATCTGCCAAAACCTCAATCTTTATTCCAGTCGCGCCTCGACATCTGCCGGTGTGGAATTAACGGACCACGAAATCGTAGTGATTGGCACGGCTGAAGGCTGGTCCGGTCCGCTTGCTGTGGATCATGCCGTAATGCGTGATTGCATCGACATCTCGGGCATCAAGCAGGCTATGGAGCGTCTGCCCGAAGGGGATATGGTTGCCGTTCTGGCGAAGGCGGAGGCCAGCACTTCAGGACATGTGCGTGGGGCTCGTCACACAATGCTCGATGACTCCGACATCTCTTCCACGCGTCACGCTCGCGGTTTCGTCGGCGGAGTGCTTGCCGGATTTTTCCAGGACACGATGCTCTATGTGTCGGGTGGCGCCGAGCATCAGGGGCCAGCGGGTGGCGGTCCTGTGGCGATCATAGTCAAACGCAAGGAGGGTTTGCCCTTATGAATGCGCTTTCGCTTGAAACCGTTGGCATGACCATGCGCTTCGGATCGTTCACCGCGCTCAACGACGTCTCCATTCGCGTCAAGGCGGGATCGTTTCATGCTCTTCTGGGCGAAAACGGTGCGGGCAAATCCACACTGGTGAAATGCATCATGGGCTTTTACCACCAGACCGATGGGCAATTGATGGTGGATGATCGCGAGGTCACCGTAAACTCTCCCCGCGATGCGGCGGCCCTTGGCCTCGGGATGGTCTACCAGCACTTTACACTTGTCCCTTCCATGACAGGTGCCGAGAATCTCGTCATCAGCCGCAACGACGTTGCACGGATCATCGACTGGAGGCGAGAACGCGCGGAATTGGCCGAGTTCATGCGCACCATGCCTTTTCCCATTCCGCTCGACAGGCCGGTTCGTGAACTTTCGGCGGGCGAGAAACAGAAGCTCGAAATCATACGCCAACTTTACCTTGGACGACGGCTGCTCATCCTGGACGAGCCGACATCGGTGCTGACGCCCGCGGAGGCGGATGACATGCTGGGGATCGTGCGCGACATGACGGCGCAAGGCGACCTCTCGGTGATCATGATCTCCCACAAGTTTCACGAGGTCATGAAATTCGCGGACACGGTTTCCGTTTTGCGCCGGGGACGGTTGGTCGGTGGCGGGAGTACCTCCGAACTGTCCCCAAAGGACATGGCAGCGATGATGATCGGCGACGTCATCCTGCCGGCTCTCGACAGTCGCACTCCAGTTAAACCAGAAGCTCCAGTCCTCCTGACGCTTGAAAACTTAATGGCACGCGACAGCAGCGGCCTGAAAACAATCGACGTAGACGGCCTTTCCGTGAAGGCGGGCGAAATCGTCGGAATAGCAGGTATTTCAGGGAACGGGCAAAAGGAACTGGCGGAGGTACTGGCGGGGCAAAGACGGCTTGAAAAGGGCCATGTGCGCGTGAAAGGCGTGACCTATCACGCTACGCGCGGTGAGAGCCGCGCGAGCAAACTGGCGTTCATCCCTGAAGAACCTTTGCAAAACGCCTGCGTTGCCAGGATGACTGTGGCGGAGAACTTGGGTTTGCGTCGCTTCGACATCGATGAGCGAAATAGCAAGCGGTTCTGGCTGAGCAATAGCCTGCTACGTCAATATGCCGGAGAACTCGTCTCCGCCTTCAAGGTGAAGACGGCGTCACTCGAAACGCCGATCGGAGCCCTGTCTGGCGGTAACGTTCAGCGCGCCGTGCTGGCGCGTGAACTGACGGGCGACGTAGACATCCTGATCGTATCCAACCCGTGTTTCGGCCTCGACTTTTCTGCGGTCGCGGAAATTCGGGCACGGATCATGAAGGCCCGCAACAATGGTGCCGCCGTCCTTCTGTTCTCAGAGGATCTCGATGAGTTGATGGCGCTGTCCGACCGCATCCTCGTGATGTCGGCGGGGCGTCTCGTATACGAAACACAGGCAAGGGATGCGGACCTTTCCGTTATCGGAGCGCACATGGCGGGACATGCAGCATGACGATCATCAAGGCTCTTCCCAACGATTTCGTTTACGACCCAAACCGCACGGCTCTCATCATCATCGATATGCAGCGCGATTTCATCGAAACGGGTGGCTTTGGGGAGACTTTGGGTAACGATGTCAGCCTCGTAGCGTCCATCGTTCCAGACGTGAAGCGTTTGCTGGAAACGTGCCGAAATGCAGGTCTTACGATCATCCATACGATGGAGTGCCACCGGCCCGACCTTTCCGATTTGCCAGACGCCAAGCGTAGCCGTGGCAACCCTACTTTGCGGATCGGTGACGAAGGACCGATGGGGCGTATTCTGATCGCGGGGGAAGCGGGAACGGCAATAATTCCCGATCTTGCTCCAACGCCGGGAGAAACCGTGATCGAGAAGCCGGGCAAAGGTGCATTCTATGCGACGGAACTTGGCAACATACTCGCTTCCAAGGGCATCGAGCGGCTTATATTTGCAGGTGTTACGACCGAGGTCTGCGTGCAGACCACCATGCGGGAAGCTAACGATCGCGGGTTTGAATGCCTTTTGGTGGAAGAGGCCACCGCTTCCTATTTCCTTGAATTCAAGCAGGCGGCGATTGCAATGATCCGTGCACAGGGCGGCATCGTCGGCTGGACCGCTCATTTAGATGACGTCATCAAGGTAGTTCAAAATGGCTGAATGCATGCGCAGTGACCTGATCTCAAGGGGCTGGAAAACACTAACCTTCGAAGCTTTTCGCCCGGGTGTAACGATCCACTGGATCAGACATTTTTCGGGTGATCAGCCGGGTGTGGCACTTTTGAAATATGAAGCCGGAGCATCGGTTCCGCGCCACCGACACCCTGGCCTTGAGACCATACTGGTTCTTGAAGGCAGCCAGTCCGATGAGGACGGCAGATATGAAAAAGGCACCTATCTCGTCAATGCACCGGGTAGCGAGCATTCCGTATGGAGTGAAGCTGGCTGCGTGGTTCTCATTCAGTGGGACCGACCCGTAGAAATTCTGGAAGACTAATCATGGCATTTACCCCCGCATTCGACATTCAATCACTTCATGCTGCGTATTCTTCGGGCTTTACCCCGGCCCAGATGGTGGAAGAGGTTTTCGCGCGCATCGATGCAATCGACGATCCCGGTATTTTCATTAGCATCGCGGACCGGGAAAGTTTGCTGGCAGACGCCTTGGCACTTGGGAACTTCGATCCTGTTCGGACGCCTCTTTTTGGTATTCCCTTCGCGGTGAAAGACAATATCGACGTGAAAGGTTTGCCTACGACAGCCGCTTGTCCAGATTACGCCTACACACCTTCAGAGGACGCGACCGTTGTTCAGCTGCTCAAACAGGCCGGGGCGCTGGTGATCGGAAAAACCAATCTCGACCAGTTCGCAACCGGACTGGTCGGCATTCGGACGCCCTATCCTGTCCCGCGCAATGCGCTGAACAAGGACCTTGTGCCGGGCGGCTCCAGTTCCGGTTCCGCCGTTGCCGTGTCACATGGGATCGTCACTTTCGCTCTTGGCACGGATACGGCAGGATCCGGCAGAATTCCGGCAGGTTTGAACAATATCGTAGGGCTGAAACCATCGGTCGGGGCCATTTCCACCACTGGCGTTATCCCGGCATGCCGCACCCTTGATTGCGTTTCCATCTTTGCATGTTGTGCTGCGGACGCGCTGGACATTTTCAAGATCGCAGCAAAACCCGATTCCATCGATGCGTATTCGCGACAGCTTCCCTGTGACGTTACCATGACAGCGCCGCCAATGCTGAAGATAGGTGTCCCAGCGGTGGCAGACAGGGAGTTTTTCGGTGACGTCCTGATGCAGGCGAGTTACGAAAACGCCCTTCGACAACTGGTGTCACAAGGACATGAGATTATCGAACTGCCATTTTCCGGCTTCTACGACGTCGCGCATCTTTTATACGAAGGCGCTTGGGTTGCCGAACGCTATCAGGCTGTAAAACAATTCTACGATACGCATCCTGAAAGTTTTCATCCCGTTACTCGCAGTATCTATGGCGCAGCGAAACAGCTTTCCGCGGCGGATGCCTTTTCTGGGTTGTACCGGCTGCAGACACTGAAAAAGCAGCTCGCTCCTTTGATTGCCTCTGTGGATCTGCTGTGCGTTCCGACCGCGCCGACACACTACTCACTATCCGATCTCGAAGCTGAGCCCGTCCAGGCCAACTCACGGCTCGGCACTTACACCAATTTCGTCAATCTGCTGGACCTTTGCGGCATGGCGGTACCGGCAGGCGAGCGATCCGACGGACTTCCTTCAAGCGTTACGTTTTTGGCACCATTCGGTGCCGATGGTCTCGTTGCTGCCATATCCGACGCTCTGCACCGCAGGACCAGTAAAACAACAGGCGCAACGGGCTGGCAGTTGCCGCCCTCGGTCGAGCACTCGTCATCACTCAACAAAGCGATGATACCGATTGTCGTCGTGGGAGCACACCTGTCCGGAATGCCGCTGAACCATCAGCTCACAAATTTGAACGGTCAATTCCTACGTGCTGGCAAAACAGCGCCAGCCTATGCGCTTTATGCTCTCGATAACCAGGTGCCCCCAAAACCGGGCTTGGTCGATGTGGGAAATGGGGCGTCCATCGACATCGAAATCTGGCAACTATCTCCCTCCGCGTTTGGGCAGTTCGTGAATGCTATTCCGGCACCTATGTGTATTGGAACGATCAAGCTGGACGACGGCAGTTCAGCGAAGGGCTTCCTGGTAGAGCCCCACGCGATAGATGGCGCTGAGGATATCACCGAATACGGTGGCTGGCGATCATGGTTATCCGCGGCGAAAGATTGAACCGCCTGAAAACCGCCTCAGCGGAAGCGCGCATCGGCGTCACACCTCTTACGGCGCGATAGCCATGCTCACGTCCGTTAAGGTAGAGGTCGGGCGGATTGATGCAGCGCCGCGGCGGTACCGTGCGTCATGATGGCGTTGCCTGGGGTTATGCACGCGGGGCAGACAGCCGTGGTGTCGATATCATTCAGAACTGCGAGGTCACTGGTATTCGCCGGGAGAACGGCCGCGTCGTCGGGGTTGAAACCTCCCTTGGCTTCATTGGTTGCGGAAAGCTGGCGCTTGCTGCTGCAGGCAATTCATCACGCGTCGCGGAAATGGCGGGAATGAAGCTGCCTATTGAAAGCCACGTGTTGCAGGCGTTCGTTTCGGAAGGTCTCAAACCCTTCATCGATAATGTCGTGACCTTCGGTGCCGGACATTTCTATGTGTCTCAGTCAGATAAGGGCGGACTGGTTTTTGGTGGCGATATCGATGGTTACAATTCCTACGCCCAGCGCGGCAACATGGCGACGGTGGAACATGTTGCCGAGGCCGGAAAGGCGATGATATAGACGGGATCGAAACCTGCCTTGCGGATGGCGCATCGAAGGGTTTCGTTATTGCGCAGTCGCTCGGCTTCGCCTCGACCCTGCCTGCCTTTGGTAAGGTTGAGGACGAGTTTGCTGCAGCCGCCGACAAACCACTCTGGAATATTCCCGGTGTGCGCGGCAAAGCTTTCGTGGATTACCAGAATGACGTTCACAGTAAGGATCTTGGCCTTGCGGTGAAGGAAGGCTACGGCCATGTGGAACTTGCCAAACGCTACACCACCAATGGCATGGCGACCGATCAGGGCAAGCTTTCAAACACCAACGCCATTGGCCTTTTGGCAGAAGCACGGGGCATTTCACCTGCAGAGGTCGGAACGACGACATTCCGCCCATTCTACACGCCCGTTTCCTTTGGTGCCCTGACCGGCACCGCACATGGCAGCCATTTCCAACCGGTGCGAAAATCCCCCCTGCATGAGTGGGCGAAAAAGAATGGCGCCGTGTTTGTTGAAACCGGCCTCTGGTACCGCTCGTCGTGGTTTCCACGTGCAGATGAAAATAGCTGGCGAGAAAGCGTTGATCGCGAAGTCAAGAACGTTCGGCTCAATGCGGGCATCTGCGATGTTTCGATGCTGGGCAAAATCGAAATCACCGGCAGAGATTCCGCCGAATTTCTCAACCGCGTCTATAGCAACGCATTCCTGAAGCTACCCGTTGGTAAGGCCCGTTACGGGCTGATGCTGCGCGAAGACGGTATGATTTATGATGACGGCACCACGAGCCGCATGGAAGAAAACCGTTATTTCATGACAACCACCACGGCTTACGCAGCTGGCGTGATGAATCACTTGGAATTCTGCGCGCAGGCGCTCTGGCCAAAACTCGACGTGAACCTCGCCTCCGTCACAGACCAGTGGGCGCAGATGGCCATCGCAGGCCCAAAGGCCCGCGCCATTCTCGAAAAGATTGTCGATATGGATCTGTCGAACGAGTCGTTCCCCTTTCTCGGCGCGCGCGAGGTCTCCTTTTTCGACGGTCAAATCCATGGTCGGCTGTTTCGCATCTCCTTCTCCCGCGAACTGGCCTATGAACTGGCCGTACCCGCCGGTTATGGTGAGGCGGTCGCCGATGCGATCATGGAGGCAGGTGCCGAATACGGCATCCAGCCCTATGGCGTAGAGGCGCTGTCCGTGCTGCGTATCGAGAAGGGACATGTCACCCATAATGAGATCAATGGCACGGTCGTACCCGGTGACCTAGGCTTCGGAAAGATGGCGTCTTCTGCCAAAGCGGATTTCATCGGCAAGCGCATGCTCGCCCGCGAAGGCCTGAACGATCCGAGCCGCCACCAGCTCGTTGGCGTCATGCCCCTATATCCATCCACCAGCTTTCGCAGCGGCTCGCATATTCTGGCCAAGGATGCATCGGCAACACTCGAGAACGATCAGGGTTACGTGACATCAAGCTGCTATTCGCCGCATGTCGGCTCGACTATCGGCCTCGCGCTTGTTCGACGCGGCGCGGAACGCCACGGCGAAGAGGTGTCGATCTGGAATGGTCTGCGCGACGAATTTACCCCCGGCAAACTGTGCAGTCCCGTCTTTTTCGATCCGGCCAATGAAAAGCTCCATGCGTGACACTGGGAGACAAACGATGTCAAAATTCCACATCGAACTTCGCCGCGCACTTGCCGACAAGCGATCGTTGCAGCGCAACGGCGTTAGCATGGAGGCGCTTCCGGAAGGCACGTTGCTCCAGCTTCTCGCCCACGCCTCGCAGATTGATCCCTCAGCGCTGTCGGGAGAAACATCCGCCGCCGGGCTTGATCTTCGATCCGTATCGCCTGGACAATGGTTTGCCGTCGGCAACGAACGCTTGGCTCAGAGCGAGCTCAGGGCATTCGAAGCGAAACTCAAGCCTCATGCCGATGTGGTGGACCAGAGCCACGGTCGGGTGCGTATTCGTCTCGAAGGCGTGATGGCAGCCCGCGTTCTCGCGAAAGGCACGGCGGTGGATCTCTCTCACGCTGCGTTTCCGGTCGGCAATGCCACAACGACTTTGATCGGCCATATCGCCGCGCATGTAACCCGTGTGGATGAAAACGCTTTCGAAATTACCGTACTCAGAGGCTTTGCCGAAAGCCTCTGGGATGATCTCGACCGGATGAGCATCGAATTCAGCTAAGATGAAAATCCGGCGACGACCATCATCATTGAAGGTAAAGCCGCCGGTGCTTCCCCTATTCAGTCTGTGCGCGCTCCACACAAGGCGAGTCTGGCGGTGACGCACCACGAAATGGCTCACTTTGGTGAAAATGGAGCTAGCCTCAGGCAGCACACCTCGCAATCCGACTGAGGACCGCGAGATGCAATGCAAGCCTAAATCGTCCTGTTTTACAGGCGCTCCTATCCTTCGAAAACGATCACCACATCGCCCGCCTGAAGATAATCGCCTTCCTTGACGCGCAAGCGAACCGTGCCGGATTTCGGTGCCGTGATTTGCGTCTCCATTTTCATGGCTTCCATAACGGCGACGAGATCACCTTCCGATACCGTATCACCATCGGCTATCTTGAAGGATTGAAGTGTGCCGGAAATGGGTGCCGTGATGCCGTCCGTATGCGGCTCTGCCGCGGCTTTCGGAGAGGTGGAAGCTGCACCACCGGCTCCGCCAAGACCCGCCAGTAACAGATGCGGCAGACCGACCGCAACACGCTTTCCATCGATTTCCAGCCATGTGCGGGTGAGGGAAGCATCCTCTGCCGGTGCGGGCCGCTCCATGGCATCCGGCATATCCGCGAAATCCGTTTCGATCCAGCGTGTATGAACCCTGAAACCATCCGCCCCGATGAAGTCATCGGTATCGATGGCGGCGCGGTGGAACGGTAAAACCGTGGCAACGCCTTCGATGTGGAATTCTTTCAGCGCTCGGCGAGCGCGGCGCAGCACCTGTTCGCGATCAGCACCCGTCACGATCAGCTTTGCCATCAGAGAGTCGAATACACCCGGGATCGTCGAGCCAGTTGCGAC
Organism: Agrobacterium larrymoorei; assembly: GCF_013322225.1. GTDB lineage: Bacteria > Pseudomonadota > Alphaproteobacteria > Rhizobiales > Rhizobiaceae > Agrobacterium > Agrobacterium larrymoorei_A. The sequence goes on along the minus strand of NZ_JAAMFB010000022.1, from coordinate 237,813 downwards.
ACCGCTATCCAGACGGATGCCGGGACCGGAGGGCGGGTCGAAACGAGTGATTGCGCCGGGGGTCGGCAAGAAGCCTCGACCGGGATCTTCCGCATTGATGCGGAATTCCATGGAATGGCTGCGCGGCTCCGGTGTTTCGAGGACACGCAGCGGCTCACCCTCCGCAATGCGGAACTGCTCGATGACGAGGTCGATGCCGGTGGTTTCTTCCGTGACGGGGTGCTCCACCTGAAGACGGGTGTTGACCTCCAGAAATGAAATGGTGCCGTCGACCCCCAGCAGAAACTCTACCGTGCCCGCACCGGAATAGCCCGCGGCTGCGCAGATGGCCTTTGCTGCAACGTGGATTTTCTGTCGCTGTTCTGGTGCCAGAAATGGCGCCGGTGCTTCTTCGATCAGCTTCTGGTTACGGCGCTGTAGCGAACAATCACGCGTGCCGAGAACCAGTACACTACCGTGCTTATCGGCGATGACCTGCGCTTCAATGTGGCGCGGGCGGTCGAGAAACCGTTCCAGAAAACATTCGCCGCGACCGAACGCAGCGGTGGCCTCACGTACGGCGGACTCATAGAGATCGGCGATCTCCTCCATTTTCCAAGCGACCTTGATGCCGCGTCCACCACCGCCATGGGCCGCCTTGATGGCAACGGGCAGGCCATGCTTCTCGGCAAAGGCGATGACTTCCGCTGCCGTCGAAACCGGACCATCGCTGCCTGCGACCAAAGGTGCGCCAACGCTGGTGGCGATACGGCGTGCTTCGACCTTGTCACCCAAAACCCTGATAACGTCCGGGTTGGGGCCGATCCAGATCAGACCTGCATCGATCACCGCCTGCGCAAATTCGGCGCGTTCAGACAGAAAGCCGTAGCCGGGATGGACAGCGTCTGCACCGGAGCGTTTCGCAATGGCGATAAGCTTCTCGATGTCCAGATAGGTTTCCGCAGGCCGCACGCCATCCAGCCCGTATGCTTCGTCGGCGAGATGGACGAATAGCGCGTTCTGATCCGGGTCCGCATAAACGGCGACCGATCCGATACCGTAATCGCGACAGGCGCGAATAATGCGCACCGCAATCTCACCGCGATTGGCAATCAGGACTTTTTTCATGGGCGTTCTCCCGAAATTTCTATGTTCTTCGCGGCCGTAATTTCGGCGAAGCGCCCAAGTGGGCGAAACTTGATTTTGGCATTGACAGGTATCTGACCCGCAAGGTCGAGATGATATTCGGCGACCGCGCCGATGACCGGGTATCCACCCGTCAGTGGGTGATCGGCCAGAAACAGAACCGGCTGTCCGCTGTGGGGTATCTGGATTGCGCCGGTTGCTGTGCCCTCGCTTGCCAGTTCGGCGCTATCCTTGCGCTCCACCGGCGTTTCACCGGAAAGGCGGATGCCCACACGGCTGGACTGTGGCGTGACCTGCCAGAGCTGGCTTGTCAGCGTCGCTATCCCCTGTTGTGTAAACCAGTCCGTGCGGGGACCGAACACGATATCCAGTGTGACGACATCCCCCGGCTGAGGCAGATGAAAAGCCGGGACTTCATCGATGCTGACACTGGAAAGGCCCGTCTTCTCCTGTCTAAGGTTGAGAATGGTACCAGCGGTTACTGTGTCCGGGCCAACGACTGCCAACGTATCCGTGGCCGTGCTGCCGAGAACCGGCGCGACATCGAAACCGCCGCGAACAGCGATATAGGATCGCATCCCTTTTGCAGGATTTGAGAAGCTGACGATATCGCCCGGCTCCAGTGAGATAGGAGCGTAAGGAGCCGCTTCAAAACTGTGGGCGTCGGATTTGACGGTAATCGTGCATGAGGCACCCGCAACGCCAATGACGGCGCGGCTTGAGCTTTTGAATGAAAAGCCCCCGAGTGTCAGTTCAAGACATGAGGTGTTGGCGGGATTGCCGACGATACGGTTCGCCGCATTGAAAGCGGAACGGTCCAACGCACCGGAGGCAGACACGCCCTGCCCTGTCTGGCCAAATCGTCCGAGATCCTGAAAAACCGCAGGCATCGGTGCAGCCAGCACTTCGAAACGAGCTGTGTCCCGATCGGCATTTGCTCTAGCCGCCGCAGGTTTTGCTGCCGGAATATCGATGCTGCCGCCAGCCTTCTCCATATCGAAAAAGCGGACACGATAACCTGGCTGGAAAAGCGCACCGGGATCACGTTCGATATCCCACATTTTTAAAGGCGTAGTGCCAAGGATTTGCCAGCCGCCGGGGCTGTTTTGTGGGTAAACGCCACTAAACGCACCCGCCAGCGCAACCGAGCCCATCGGAATGCGGGTGCGTGGGCTTTGCCTGCGTGGCACATGCAGCGCCGGATCGCCACCCACGAGATATCCAAAGCCGGGAGCAAAGCCACAGAAAGCGACCGTAAACTCACTTTCCGTATGGCGGCGAATGACCTCTGCGATACTGAGGCCGGTCAGTTGCGCCACGTCGGCCAGGTCTTCACCGTCATAGCGAACGGGAATCTCCACGAGATTATCGGATGGGGCGATCTTGGCGGAAAGATCGCGGGTTGCGATCTGCGCTGCCAAAGCTTCCGCCGTGATTTTTTCAGGGCGAAAACGGATCATCAGCGTGCGTGCGGCGGGCACCGTTTCTTCAACACCTGCAACCGGATCAGCCTCAAGCGATGCAAACAGCGCCAGCGTCTGATCCAGATCAGCAAGTTCCACCAGAATGGTCGTCAGACTGACGGGTAAAAATCGCATCGTGTTCTCAAGCATGATAGGCCGAATCTGGAATATCGGTGATGAACATGTGTCCGGGAGAATGCGTGATGGCGAAGGGCACGCCAGACGCCATGACCGCGGCCTGTGGTGTTACGCCGCAAGCCCAGAACACCGGCACTTCGCCGGGTTCGATCCTCACGGCATCGCCAAAATCAGGCTTTGAAAGATCGGCAATGCCGATTTCTGCTGGTGAGCCGACATGGACGGGCGAACCGTGGACGGCGGGAAAACGACCGGAAATGGTGGCCGCATCCGCGACGCGCGAGGCAGGAATAGGGCGCATGGACACGACCATGTTGCCCTGTAGACGGCCCGCGGGCCGGCATGGCCGGTTGGTTAGATACATGGGGACATTGGATTTATCCGTCATGTGACGGATTTCGATGCCCGCTTCCACCATCGGCGTTTCAAATGTGAAACTGCAACCGATCAGGAACGCCACCATATCGTCGCGCTCTGCCCATGCGGCTGTGGCGTCGGAGGTTTCCTCCGCCAGCTTTCCATCGCGCCAGATGCGATATAGTGGCAGATCGGTGCGAAGATCGGCACCGGGGGCGAGAAGCGTCGTCGGCACGCCAGGGTCGGACACATCCAGCACAGGGCAAGGCTTGGGGTTGCGCTGGGCATACAGCAGGAAATCGAAGGCCCAGTCACGCGGTAGTACAATCATATTGGCCTGCGTAAAGCCGGGAGCAATGCCGGATGTCGGCGCAACGAGACCGCTGCGATAATCGCTGCGGGCATTGCGGGCCGAGGTCGCATCCGTATGGTTCAGGAAGGATGTGGGTATCATCGCAATTATCCTTGGACGCCGGATACAAAGGAGCAGATTTCAATGCCTTCCGCCTCGAAACGCTGGCGGATTTGCTGCGCTATGGCGACCGCACCGGGACTATCGCCATGAACGCAGATCGACTGCGCTTCGATCTTGACGATGCTGCCATCGATTGCTTCCAACGTGCCTTCACGGGCAAGCTGAACCATGCGATCGGCGATTTTTTCGGCATCGTGCAGCACGGCACCGGCCTCACGGCGGGAAACGAGCTGGCCTTGCGGCGTATAGGCGCGGTCGGCAAAGGCTTCCGCCACAACCGCCAGACCTGATTTGCGGGCAAGATCGAGAATGGGCGCATTGGCAAGGCCCATCAAAAACAGCGAGGCATCGATGGCCTTGATGCCATCGATAACCGCCTGCCCCTGTTTCGCATCATTGGCGATGCGATTGTAAAGCGCACCATGTGGCTTCACGTAGCGCACTGTCGTACCGGCGGCGGCGGCAATGCCTTTCAGCGCGCCGATCTGGTAGATGATGTCTGCGATCAGCTCTTCCGATGTCATGTCGAGATCGCGGCGGCCGAAGCCGACGCGGTCCGGATAGGAGACATGGGCTCCAACGACCACACCTTTTTCGGCAGCCGCCTTGACCGTGCGAAAAATCCCTGCCGGATCACCCGCATGGAAACCGCAGGCTATGTTGGCGCTGGAGACGATGGAGAGCATCGCTTCGTCGTCCCCCATGCTCCATGCACCGTAGCTCTCGCCCAAATCGCTGTTAAGATCGATGGAAGCCATGTCTTTGCACTCCTTAAACTGCTGGCGACAGCAGGGCGAAGATAGGGCCAATCGACTTATAGCCCATATACCAGGTCAAGGCGCATACAATCACGCCCAGCACGAGTAGCCAGCGTGGATAGCGATACCCTGCCATCAAATCGGAACGCGCCCATGCCGCATAGATGAAGATCGAAAGGCCGATTGGAAGAATAAGACCATTGAGGCCGCCAACGAAGACCAGCATCTGTGCCGGTGGGGTGGTTATGATGATATAAAAGAAGAGTGATACGGCGATAAAGATCACGGTTGCGATATTTCGGGCGCGTTCCGTAATGTCCTTCTTGAAGATGGCAATGAAGGACACAGACGTATAAGCAGCACCGATAACCGACGTGATGGCGGCAGCCCATAATACGATACCGAAGATGCGCAAGCCAAGGTTACCAGCAGCAGCCTGAAAGGCCTGAGCAGCCGGGTTAGCGCCTTTACCGGACACATCGATCATGACACCGCCTGCGACGACGCCGAGAATGGCGAGGAACAGCACGTAACGCATCACGCCGGTGACTGCGATGCCGGTCAGCGCCGCACGGTTGATGGAACCAATGTTTTCGACACCGACCATGCCCTTATCCAGAAGGCGGTGCGCGCCGGAATAGGTGATATAGCCACCGACCGTACCGCCAACAATTGTCGTAATCGTTGCAAAATCGATCGTGGAAGGCAGGAATGTCTGAAACAGGGCATCGCCAACAGGCGGACCAGAGACGAAAGCCACGTAGACCGTCAGGACGATCATCAAAATACCGGCGAAAACGATAAAGCGGTCAACCGCCATGCCAGCACGTTTTGACAGGAAGATACCGATGGCGAGCAGCGCACTGAGCGCGCCGCCAACTTTCGGATCAAGACCAATCATGGCGTTTATGCCAAGTCCGGATCCGCCGATATTGCCGATGTTGAAAAATAGACCGCCAACGATAACGAGAATGGCGAGCAAATAGCCGGAACCGGGTATTGCCGCATTTGCCAGATCGGAGGCACGCATGCGCGTCAATGTCACGATCCGCCATATGTTTAACTGAACGACGAAATCGATAAGAATTGATGCAAGTATGGCAAATGCGAAGGCCGAACCGAGCTTTGTGGTAAAGGTCGCGGTCTGGGTAATGAAGCCAGGGCCGATGGCAGACGTGGCCATAAGAAAAATGGCAGCGACGAGTGCCGCTCGGCGGGATTTGCCCCCGGTGGTATTCTGCACGACCGCAGTCTGATCGGCAGGTCTGGAAATATCCTGTTCCATGAGATTTCTCCGCTCTCAACTTCATCCGCCCCTCGCGGATGCTTGAAGTGATCTTGGCCTCATCTACAAAATTGTCAATATTGTTCAACAAAAATTATAAATCGTCGCTATGCGCGTCACGCCTAGCCAATTTGTTCAACAAAGCGGGATGGTCCACGCAAAAAACGGTTCGGTAGAAATCGCGGCTGAGAAGGCTGTCTACACAGATCGGTGGTACGAGATACTGGTATTCGCCTTTCAGCATCTCAGCAAAATCCTGAACAGATACAGACATGTTGATCCCTAAGCTCCTCGTCAAGCGTCATCATCAAGCAGACCTTGATCGGAAAACTATTGGCTGGCGTAATATTTTTGGCCGTCTCTCCAAATGTTGCACCATATCCAAGCCAAGCGCTGCAGCCAGAAAGTCGTTGGCCTAAACAATGCCTCCAAACCATGCGTTCATTGATTTAAGCCTATGCCGATCCATCTAAGTATCAGGGCCACGACGCGCGAAATGCTTTTCTGAAGCATAGGCCCTCTTCCCAAAGCGTCACAGCAGCGTAACATTTGTGACCTAGACCTAGGCAAACTCGAGAGGCCGGTAAAGCCGTTTCGACCGACCAGCCACTCGCTAGGAAATCGACAACCATCTTGAACGAAACCTGACGAGGTACCCACCGGTGCCACGCGTGTATCCATGCGCTCGTATCGACCTCTCGCTATACAGGAGTGATCCATGCTTTCCATCAATCGGCGCCACGCGCTGGGGCTCATGTCCGCTGCTGCGGGCAGCATCGTGCTGCCGCGCATGTCATTCAGCCAAAGCGCCCGTCCGTCCGTGACGATTGCCGTTCAGAAGATTACCAACAACAATACGCTGGATATCTGGAACGAACAGTCGAATGTCGGCGAACGCGTTTTCTTCCCCAATCTGTGGGAAGGACTGATCAACCGCAACTGGATGGGTGACCAAGGGCCGGTTCCGGGTCTCGCGACCGAGTGGAAACGCATCGACGACAAGACGCTGGAATTGAAGCTCCGCCAAGGTGTGAAGTTTCACAATGGCGACGAGATGACCGCCGAAGACGTTGCCTTTTCTTTCTCCAGGGAACGCGTTTTCGGCAACACCGAGCCGAAGGGGGGAAAGACGGTTTTCGAGGACGATAACAAGCCTGTCACCGCCAAGGAGTTACCAGCGATTGTTCCCGGTGTTGGTCGTCGTCTCTGGCCTGCACTGGCTGGCGTCGAAGCCGTCAATAAATATACCGTTCGCTTCCACAATGCCACGCCCGACGTCACGCTTGAGGGCCGTCTTTACTCGTTCGGCAGCCAGGTCACGAGCCGCCGCTCCTGGGATGAAGCCAAGACCTATGTCGACTGGGCGCGCAAGCCTGTCACGACCGGTCCATATATGGTTGCCGAATACAGGCCCGACGTGTCTTTGACGCTGGCCGCCTTCGATGAATATTGGGGTGGCCGTCCGCCGCTTCAGCAGATCCGCTTTGTCGAAGTCCCGGAAGTTGCCTCGCGCGTCAACGGTTTGCTTTCGGGTGAATATGATTTTGCCTGCGACCTGCCGCCGGACCAGATTGCAGCCATACAGGCCGCGCCAGGTCTGGAAGTCCAAAATTCGACCATCTGGAACCACCGCATCTCCACCTTCAACACGCAAAACCCTATTCTTAAAAGCCCGCTCGTGCGCCGCGCCATGACGCATTCGATCGACCGGCAGGCCATCGTGGACGCTCTCTGGGCTGGCCAGACGGTCGTTCCGGCCGGTCTGCAATTTGAATCCTTCAAGACCACCGACATGTTCGTCGATGGCTGGACGACACCGGAGTTCAACCCGGAACTTGCCCAGAAACTGCTGAAAGAAGCCGGGTACAAAGGCGATCCGATCCCTTATCGCCTGCTCAACAATTACTACACCAACCAGACGGCCACCGCGCAGATCATGGTCGAGATGTGGAAGCAGGTCGGTCTCAACGTCGAGATACAGATGAAGGAAAACTGGGCACAGATCCACGATCCTGAAGGTCTGAAAGGCGTTCGCGACTGGTCGGCCGGCAATTCGATCAACGACCCGATCACGCCCCTTGTGGTGCAGTTCGGTCCCAATGGCGAAGCCCAGCAGAAAAAGGACTGGACCAACGAGGAGGTCAATACGCTCTCCGTCGTCATGGAAACATCCACCGACCACGCACTGCGCAAGAAGGCCATCGCACGCATGCTGGAAATTTGCGAGCGCGAAGACCCGGCCTATCAGGTCCTGCACCAGAATGCCGTCTTCACGGGCATGAAGTCCTCACTGAAATGGAAGGCCGCCCCCGCCTTCGCCATGGATTTCCGCACGTCAAACTGGAATTCCTGATCCTGTCGATCTTCCATGCCGGTCGCCTGACTGCGACCGGCTGCTTCTTTTATAAAACTGGAGATGATCTCCTATGGCTTCCAATCTTGTGGAACTGCGCGGCCTAAAAGTCGCTTTCGATGGCGTACAGGTGCTGCACGGTATCGATCTCGATGTCGCCCAAGGCGAGGCGATCGGCCTCGTCGGAGAATCCGGTTGCGGCAAGTCCGTCACATGGCTTGCGGCGCTGGGGTTGCTTCCGGGCAAGGCCACGGTTTCCGGATCGGTTAAAATCGATGGAAAGGAGATTCTGGGCGCGCCGCGTCCCGTTCTGGAAGGTGTCCGTGGCAAACGCATCGCCATGATCTTTCAGGACCCGTCCAGCTCGCTCAACCCCGTTTTGCGGATTGGCAGGCAAATCACCGAAACGCTCGCCATTCATCGCGGCCTGATGGGTGAGGCTGCCAAGACGGAAGCGTTGCGCCTTCTCGATATGGTCGGCATTCCCGACGCCCGCAATCGCTTCGATCTCTTCCCGCACGAGTTTTCCGGCGGCCAATGCCAGCGTCTGATGATTGCCATGGCATTGGCGGGAGAGCCGGACCTTCTGGTTGCCGACGAGCCGACAACTGCGTTGGACGCGACCATCCAGGCGCAGATCCTCGATCTTCTGATCGCGCTGCGGCATGAGACCGGCATGGCGACCATCTTCATCAGCCATGATCTGGGTGCCGTCAGCCAGGTCTGCGAGCGCGCCTGCGTCATGTATGCCGGTCGCATCGTGGAGCAGGGGCCGATCGCGACATTGTTCGAAAATCCCCGGCATCCCTACACGCGCGGCCTGTTCGACGCCATTCCGAGGCTTGATGGTCCACGCTCAAGGCTCATCCCTATTCCTGGGACGGTGCCGCACCCGCGCGATCTGCCGCATGGCTGTGCGTTTTCACCGCGCTGTTCGCATGTGGCGCTGGATTGTCGCATTCGTCAACCTGAGCTCACCGCACTGGACGATCGCCGTCTTCTCTCCTGCCATCACCCGGTTGGCGTCCGGTCTCCATCGGAAACCCGTATTCTGGAGGTCGTGTCGTGACAGCTCCGCTCCTTCAGGCGAAAGATCTCGTCAGGACCTATGAGGTTCGCCAGGGCTTGTTCGGCAAGGCGGCAGCCGTTCGGGCTGTCGACGGGATCGACCTGAACGTCATGCCGGAGGAGACGCTGGGCATCGTCGGCGAATCCGGTTCTGGCAAGTCGACGCTCGGCCGCATGCTTTTGGGTATCGATCCGCCACAATGGGGCCAAACGCTGTTCGAGGGACAGCCGATGCCGAAGCTTGGCACATCCGCGTGGCGTGCGCTGCGGGCAAAGATGCAGCTTGTCTATCAGGACCCGCTGGCGGCTCTCGACCGGCGCCTGACCATTGCCGAGCAGATCGGCGAGCCGCTCGCCATCCATAATCTGATCCCGAAAGAGCATCGGCAGACCCGTATTGCCGAACTGATGGCTGCGGTCGGCCTGCGGCCGGATCAGGCCGGATCGTACCCGCACGAGCTTTCCGGCGGGCAGCGTCAGCGTGTCGTCATTGCCCGGGCTCTCGCATCTCGCCCCAAGCTTCTGGTCTGCGACGAACCGGTGTCGGCGCTCGATGTGTCGATCCAGGCGCAGGTGGTCAACATGCTGCGCGACCTGCAGGAGAAGAACGGTATCGCCATGGTCTTCATCAGCCATGACCTGAAGGTCATACGCAATATCGCAGACCGCGTGGCAGTCATGTATCTGGGGCGTATCGTCGAAGAGGGATCGTCCGATGTCATTTTCGCAACGCCATTGCATCCCTACACCAAGGCGCTGGTCTCCAGTGTGCCGGTCCCGGGCAAACCTCTTCACGGGCGCACGATCCTGCAAGGGGAGCCGCCAAATCCCGCAAACCGTCCATCCGGCTGTGCCTTCCACCCCCGCTGCCCGGTTGCCGTCGATCTGTGCCGCACGAGCGTCCCGCCACTGACGCCGATCTCGGCGGGCCGTAGCGCTGCCTGCCATCTGCTGGCCGGTGCAGATCAACCGGTTGCGGCCTAAGGAATTTCCGATGCTGCGTTACGTTTCCGTCCGTTTCTTTCGCGCCTTCATCACCATCATAGCGGTGATGACCTTTGCCTTCGTCGTCTTGCGCATGTCGGGAGATCCGGCGCAGATCATGCTCGGCCCCGATGTGCCGCGAGAGGCGGTCGACGCTTTCCGCAAGGCATGGGGTTTGGATCAACCGCTATGGATCCAGTATTTTGCCTATATGAAGTCGATCCTGACAGGCGATTTCGGCGTTTCCATGCGCGACAAGGCGTCTGCCATGCAGCTCGTCATCGAGCGCATTCCCGCCACCCTGCAACTGACGATCCCCGCGCTTTTTCTGAAGGTTTTGATCGGCATTCCCGCAGGCGTCTATGCCGCCCTTCATCGCCAGAGCGCGGTTGATCGCGGCGTCATTCTGGCGGCGATCTTCGGCTTCACCATTCCATCCTTCGTCATGGGGCTGCTCTTGGTGCTGATCTTCTCGATCACACTTGGACTTCTCCCATCGGGCGGCCACGACACATGGCAGCACGGTATTCTCCCGACGCTCACTATGAGCATCGGCGGCATCGGCATTCTGGCCCGCTTTTCGCGCAGTGCCATGATCGAGGTCATGGGCCAGCCCTATATTCGCGTGGCATCCGCCAAGGGCATGAGATGGCAGGATGTGGTCTGGCGACATGCTTTGCCCAATGCCGCCGTGCCCATCGTCACCATCGTCGGCTTCATGGTCGGCACGCTGATCGCCGGTGCTGTCGTGGTGGAATCGATCTTTTCCTGGCCCGGCATCGGCCGCCTGCTGGTGGTGTCGGTGACCAACCGGGACCTTGCCGTCGTGCAATGCATTCTGCTGCTCATCGCCGCCGCCATGGTCGTCTCGAACCTGATTGTGGACCTGCTCTACGGCTGGCTCGATCCGCGGCTGCGCAGCCAGGCCGCTCACTGAGGATATTCGTGATGACCATCGCAGACACCACTCGTCCATCGGTACGCGACACCTCACTCTCCGTCCGCTTTATCCGGCAGGTGCGAAAGGTCCCGTTCTCCGTCGCCTTCGGCATGGTCTGGCTTGCGGCGATGATCTTGATCGCCTTTTTTGCAGACACACTTCGTCCCTATGGTATCACCGCCATGGATTTGCGAGCCCGCCTGTCACTGCCGGGGAACCCTGCACATTTCCTTGGCACAGATGAGCTCGGCCGCGACGTGCTGTCACGCCTCATCCAATCGATCAGGGTGTCCTTCACCATCGCATTTGGCGCGACGATCATTTCGGCTGTTTTCGGCACCGCGCTAGGGTTTGCCGCCGCCAAGTTCCGGGGTGTGGTCGAGCAGTTCGTTCTCATGCTGGCCGACTTTCAGGCAGCGCTTCCGTTTCTTGTCATGTCGCTGGCCGTTTTGGCCTTCTTTGGCTCGTCCATGCCGCTTCTGATCGGCCTCATGGGGTTTTACGGGTGGGAGCGCTATGCCCGTATCGCGCGCGGTCTGGCAATTTCAGCCAGCGCTCAGGGCTATGCCTCGGCTGTCGTCCAGCTGGGTGCCACGCCGGCACGCGTTTACCTGCGTCACATTCTGCCCAATGTCGCCGCGACCCTCATCGTTTCCATGACGCTGACCTTCCCGGAAATCATCCTGATGGAAAGCGGGCTGTCGTTTCTGGGCCTTGGCGTCCAGCCGCCGGAAACCAGCCTTGGCAATATGGTGGGTTTCGGCCGTGAATATCTCACGCGCGCACCCTGGATCATGCTGGCCCCGGCCTTCGTGATCATGATGACGACACTCTCCATCTCGCTGGTTGGAGACTGGCTGCGCGACAAGCTCGACCCGACCCTGCGATAATGAAGGATATCAACCATGACAAAGATCGTCGGCCATCGCGGCGCCCGCAATATCTGGCCTGAAAATTCTCTCACCGGTTTCCGCAACGTGCTGGCTCTGGACGTCGATGCCATCGAATTCGACGTCCACCTGACCGATGCTGGCGAGCTGGTGGTCATCCACGACGCTACGCTCGACCGCACCACGGATAAGACGGGATCTGTCCGCGCGCTGACACCGCAAGACCGTGCCACGGCACGTCTGGAAGGATCGGCGGATATCGTCCCGACGCTTGCAGACGTGCTGGATATTCTGGCGCAGGCCCACGGCAAGCAGATCCATGTCGAAATCAAATCCGACGAAGCAAAAACGCCCTATCCCGGCATCACGGAAAAAGTGGTCGCGGAGATCGAGCGCTTCGGGCTCGCAGACCGCTGCCACCTGACATCCTTCGACGTTTCAGTTCTGGAAGAGTGCCGCCAGGTCGCCCCGCAGATCGCGCGGCTGGTTTCGGTCAACGCCGAATGGGCGGCCAAGAAGGGTGGCATCGAGTGTTTCCTGAACAGGGTCGAAGGGCTGGTCGATATCATCGCCATTCAACACGAGCTGATGGCGGCAGAATGGGCGCTTATTACGGAAAAGCTGCCACTTCATCGTCTCTGCGTCTGGACGCTGAACGACGAGCCCTTGATCAGGCTCTGGCTTGAACGGGGAATAGGCCATCTGACATCCGATAGCCCGGATCTCGCCGTGCGACTTCACCAAGAAATCCAATCCCAAACGCAACCGGCCTGAAGAAGGAAAACGAACATGGGAAATATCATAGGTACCGGCTTTAATGCGGGCTCCACAGACGGGGAGCTTGCGAGCCTGGAAGAAGACTTGCGCGCTCTTGCCGATATCGGCGTCGATACCGTCGAGCTGGGCCTCACCAGTCTCGACCTCATCGCCGGTGGGCGGATCATCGAGGAGCGGGTTGAGCGGCTCGTTGCCCTTACCAAGCAGTTCGATTTCCGCTACACCGTGCACGGTCTCGTTTCATCGAACTTCATGGACCCGGAAACCTGTCGTTACCAGCTCGATGCTGCCAAGGCGCTTGCCGTCATCTGCGACCGGATCGGTGCGCGAATTCTGGTTCAACACGGCGGATGCCTGCGCGCCGACCAGTTGGTCGAACGCGCCGATGCCGAGAGCCGAGAGCGCGACGCGCTTCATGAACTGGCTGAATTCTGTAAACCGTACGGCGTGCGTATCGCATTCGAAAACATCTTCACAACCGAACCCGGCCAATATCGGCAGACACCGACCGAGCTTGCACAGACAGTAAAGTCGGTCGGCCATCCCAATCTCGTCGCGCTCATTGATTTCAGTCACGCCTATATCGAATCCACTTATCGCGGGCTGGATTTCTTTGAGGAACTGCGCGCCATGGCCCCTGTAGCCGGGCACCTGCACGTGCATGATAGCTTTGGACGCCCGCAGGCCTTCTACAAACCACACCACCTTCAGGAAAACACAGCCCTTGGCATCGGCGATCTGCACATGCCGCTTGGCTGGGGCGACATCGATTGGGAGCTGATTTTTTCCGAACTCACCTTCCTGCCCGATACCGTGCTGATGATGGAAATCGGTCGTCGTTATCGCGCTGAGCAGCCGCAGAGCCTGACAAAAGCAAAAGAACTCATTGGTTTGAATGATCGCAGTGATCGAATTGAAATGTTGAACGTCGGATAAAACCACAATACGCCGCAAAAGGTCAGCGGGTGCCACCTCCCGCTGACCTTGTCAGTAACTGAGCGTGGTCCATATCATCGGCCACTCAGCTGAGATGCTGAGCGTGTGATAGCCGAAGCAAAAATTGGTTAGGGCAGTGTGCTTCGCGCGATCGGGCAATCGTGCGCTATCGAAACGGGTGATTGATCCATAATCGGCCGACCTCCCCTTCCGCACAATCGTCACTCAAGAACTGATGCTCAAGCTCGACCGTGATCTTTTCGGACAACAATTACATAGCTCAAAGCCCGCATGATTGCAGGCTTTGATTTTCTGAACTGTCCTATAAGTTTAGCCGCCGCTGAGGATAGCTGCTTCAGCGGCCTTTGGATTAGAAGCCCAGAGCCCGCCAAGTTGCGAGGACACAGGGTCCGGGAAAATGTATGACTGTTCTTCAACGATTCCGTTGATGATATTGGCAGCCGCTTCCTCCGGGCTTGCCTTTTGCATTTGGAGATCTTTCGCAAGATCGGTGTCTATCGGACCGGGATAGACGCCGAGGACCTTGATCCCGCTTTGGCTCAGGCTTGTACGAAGGCTCTGCGTAAGAGAGTGTAGGGCTGCCTTAGACGCGGAATACGAACCGGCCGGTGGAATAGGTGCCAGACCGACGATGCTCGCCACATTGACGACGACGCCGTTCCCTTTCGCTTTAAACTGCGGGAAAAAGGCTCTGATTACGCGCAAGGTCCCGTAATAATTGGTGTTCATATCTGCCTCGACGGCATCTACGGGCGTGTTCAGGAAATTGCTGGCCGTCATCGTACCAGCATTGTTGATCAAGACATCGACGTCCTTTGCCGCAACGGCAGCATTAGAAACAGACGTTTCATCCGTGACATCAAGCTGAAGCGGTACAACGCGCGCATCGCCAAAATCCGGCAGTGAGGCAAGATTTCTCGCGCTTGCATAGACCTTGGCCGCTCCAGCCGCGAGCGCTGCTTTTACTGTTGCAGCACCTATGCCGCGCGAGGCGCCTGTGATGAGGATGACTTTGTTTTCCAATGACATGATTTTTTCCCTTGAATTATTGGGGGTGTCAGAACCTGCTAGGCCGACAGCGAGCTAGCAATGTCAGGCACATCAAACAGGTAAACAGATCTGTTTACATCATCAAGATGGAAAAGCTCTCTGTTGTGAACTCCTGCGCTTTGATCTTTGACTGGTCGGCGATCTCGCTCGTAATTTGAGCGAGCAAATAAGCGCTTGGCATTGGCACGGCTGCAACTGAATTGACGACGAGGCTCAAATATCCTTCGCGTTTCGCACAAAGGTAAGGACAAGTAATCGTAAAGCGGAACGAACTCGACGCAAGTTTTCAGAAGTTACACACACAGATCGCACGATCAATCTACCGCGCTTGTTCTTGAGCGGCTTAAGCGACTTATGCTGGCAGGGACGTATTCATCGCGGCTTCCACCAGTCTTTCGACTGCCAGCTTTGCTGGAGCGAACGGCGATGTGTTACCATAGATTTGTGACAAGAGGACTGCGCCTTGGAAAAGCATGCTGATCTGCCGACCAAGAATTTCAGGCAACTGAACGTCAGCCCTGCGGCAGTTGTCGATGAACCAGTTCTCTACGAAGATCGCAAAAATCCTACCCTGATCGGAAATTTCATCATTCTTGCCGATATACTCTTGAGCGGCTTTTAACCCAAGACACCCTCGAATTGGGTAGCTTTCAAGCATGTCTTGGCGAGCGTCAAAACACTCTGATATCTGCTTTATTGGATCTGACGTGCGCTCCGTGACGGGCTTGAACAGGACTTCGCCTATCTTTTCTCCGTAATGCTCGAGAACGGCGGCAATCAGCGCTTCTTTTGAGGGAAAGTATTTATAAAGGGTTCGCTTTGAAATGCCTGTTTCCGCCATGACCGTATCGACGCCGGTCGCATGGAAACCGCCATCGTAAAATCGTTCAAAGGCCTGCTCCACTATTTCAAGCCGCTTGCCTGCTGTGCCTTTGTCCTGTTGCACTACATGCTCCCAAACTGCCAAGGCACAAAATATACATGAAGAGACCTGCAACGTAAACTAATCAGTTTACATGGCCTAGGAAGTTTGGCTGCGCTGCTGTGCCCCAATAAGACTGGAGCGCAATAGGTTCAGTCTTTTCAAGCAAAGATGCTTCGCTTCCCGGCTATGGGTTCTTCTCAAGTCAGCGGCTGAGATTGGACGATGTTGTCCTTCCAACTGCCGCCGATTTGAAATTGTTAGCTCCCCGACGCCCCAGCGGCTCCGATTTTGAGATAGACACCGTTTTTACGCTGACAGATAGCGCTCGGCAAGACGCGCCCACAATGCGGAGCCGACGACCAAGCTGTCGTCGTTGAAGTCGTATTTCGATGAGTGCAGGATCGGTGAGTCTTTACCGTTGCCAAGGCGCAGGAAGCTGCCGGGGCGGTGGTGGAGGAAATAGGCAAAGTCTTCGCTGCCGGGCAACGGTGGGCAGGTGGAGACGCTGCCGACGCCAACCAGCTCCTCTGCCACCTCGCGGGCAAATGCCGTTTCCGCCTCCGAGTTGACCACGACCGGATAGCCGTATTCATACTGGATTTCAGCCGTGGCTCCATGGCCCTCTGCGACGGTGGCTGTCAGCTTGCGGATGCGTTCCTCCAGCAGCTCTGCGATGGCGGGATCGAAGAAGCGCACGCTCATCGAGATTTTTGCCGTATTGGGAATGACGTTCGAGGCTTCGCCTGCATGAATAGTGCTAACCGTCACGACTGCCGTCTGGGTTGGGTCGACATTTCGTGAAACGATGGATTGCAGCGTCACGACAAGGTTGCAGGCAACGAGAACGGGATCGACTGTCAAATGCGGACGAGAGGCGTGGCCGCCCTTGCCGGTAATGGTAATGCGCACCGTATTGCCGCCCGCCATGATGGCGCCAGGGCGGGTCAGAATTGCACCGGCAGGCATGCCCGGATGGTTGTGCAGCCCGAATATGGCGTCGATGGGAAAACGCTCGAACAGGCCGTCGGCAATCATCCGCTGCGCGCCGCTGTTCTGACCGGCCTCTTCAGCGGGCTGAAAAATCAGGGTCACGGTGCCATCAAACCGGCGGGTGCGCGCTAAATACTCGGCTGCGCCCAGAAGCATGGTCGTGTGGCCGTCGTGGCCACAAGCATGCATTTTGCCGGGGAAGGTGCTCGCATAAACCGCGCCTGTCTCTTCTTCAATCGGCAACGCATCCATGTCGGCGCGAATGCCGATGCTTTTGGTGCCGGTGCCGTTCTTCAGCGTCGCCACCACGCCGTGACCGCCAACATTGCGTGTTACGACGTAACCCCAGCTCTCGAGCTTTTCGGCGACGTAACGGGCAGTTTCGGCTTCTTCGAACGAAAGTTCCGGATGAGCGTGAAGATGCTGACGGGTCGCCTTCAGCTCGGCCTCCATGGCGTCGAAATCGGCAGTGCGGGCGTAGAGATTGTCTTGGCTAGGCATGAGATATCCAGACTTTTCAGAGTTTGAACAAAAAGACCCCGGCCTTTCGACCGGGGCTAGTTGGGGAGGACTTAAAGAAAGCGCGACAGGAAGGCCTGTGTACGCGGATGCTGGGGATTGCCGATCACGTCCTCCGGCTTGCCCTGTTCGACAATGACTCCGCCATCCATGAACACAACGCGGTCGGCAGCCTCACGGGCAAAACCAATCTCGTGGGTCACGACGATCATGGTCAGACCCTGCTTTGCCAGATCCCGCATTGTCGCCAGCACTTCGCCGACGAGTTCCGGATCGAGCGCGGAGGTCGGCTCATCGAACAGCATCAGCTTCGGCTTGATCGCCAGAGCGCGGGCGATCGCCACACGCTGCTGTTGGCCGCCGGAAAGCTGGCGGGGATAAGCATCCGCCTTTTCCGACAGACCCACGCGCTTGAGAAGTTGCCGGGCATTTGCGATGGCATCCTGCCGCTTCTCACCATGAACGCCAACCGGGGCTTCGATGATATTCTGCAGGACCGTCATGTGCGGGTAGAGGTTGAACTGCTGGAACACCATGCCGATTTTTCGGCGCTGTTTGGCAATGCCGTTGTCGGAAAGTTTTTCGAGACGGTCTTTCCTGACCCGATAACCAATCTGCTCATCGTCCACCTCGACAAAGCCTTTCTGGATGGGCTCCAGATGGTTGATGCAGCGTAGGAATGTGGACTTGCCTGAACCGGACGGGCCAAGAATGACCACCACTTCACCGGGCTTCACCTCGAGGTCGATACCCTTCAGAACGTCGAGCTGGTCAAAGGACTTGTGCACGTTTACGGCCCGAACCAGAGGCTTCGCATTCTCTATGAGAGTCAATGGCTTGCCTCCTCTGTCACCACGGCCGGTTTGGCAGCTGCTCCAGTACGACGGTCGCTTCGCCCATAATACGCTTCGATATAGCTTTGGCCCACGTTCAGCACAGAGGTGATCAACAGATACCAGATCACGGCCACCATCAGCATGGGGATGATTTCGAAGGTACGGTTGTAGATCGACTGCACTGAATAGAGCAGATCCGCCATGGCGATGACGCTGACAATGGAGGTCGCCTTGATCATGCTGATCAACTGATTGCCCGTGGGCGGCACGATCGAGCGCATCGCTTGCGGAATGATGATCCGCCAAAGAGCTCGCGCTTTGGTCATACCGAATGCCTCGGCGGTTTCGGCCTGTCCGCGATCGACCGATAAAAGACCGGCTCGGATGATTTCGGCCATATATGCCGCTTCATTGAGTGTGAGGCCGACAATTGCAGCCGTCACTGGCGTAATAACCGAATTCGTGTCCCAACTCGCCAGTGTGGGACCGAAAGGAATTGTAATCGACAAGTTGGGAAACAGCGTCGACATGTTGTACCAGAAAATCAGCTGAACCAGCAGCGGCGTGCCTCGGAAAAACCATATGAACAAGGAGGCAAAACCGCTGGCCAACCGGTCGTTTGACATGCGGGCAATGGCAATCAAAAGACCGAGAACGACACCGAACACCATCGCGACCAGCGTAAGGCCGAGGCTGACATATAGACCAGCGATCACCGTTGGATCAAAAAAATACGCGGCGACGACCGGCCAGCCGAAATTCTCGTTATTGGCAACGATCCAGGCGAAATAAATTGCGAGAAGCGCAACCGCGATCCGCAGGAGGAATGTGCCAATCGGAAACGGTTTTTGGGCAGTCGCAACATCGCGGAAAACCGCAGCGCCCGTAGGCGCTGCATTCTTTTGTGTTTTCGAACTCATTTCGAAAGCTTCCCGCCAAGATTAATGCCAGGTTGCTCGAGCATATTATTTTCAAGCCCCCACTTGGTCATGATCGCTGCGTATGTGCCGTTGTCCATCAACACCTTGACTGCATCATGAAGGACTGGACCGAGCGGCGATCCCTTCGGTACGACGGCGCCCTGAAACAGGCTGTCAAAACCATTCTTCTGGCCGATCCCGGTCAGTTCCAACTGGCCGTTGGCCTGCGTCACGAAATAGGTGAGCGGTGCCTGTGAAGAGAAAAACGCGTCTGCACGCTTGGAACGAACCGCGAGGATCGAGGCGGGCTGGTCTGTGTAGGACTGGACCTCGACGGCAGCTTTGCCATCGGCCTTGCACTTTTCGACCTGTGCCTGGATCACGCGCTCTGCGCTGCCGCCAGCCATAACGGCAATGCGTTGACCGCACGCTGTTTCGAGAGAAACAATGCCCTTCGGATTGCCTTTCTGTACTGCAAATACGACGAATTCCTGAACCCAGTTGACAAAATCGCTCGCTTCTTCGCGGCTCTTGAAATCGCCAATAGGACCGAAAGCAAATTGATATCGACCGGAATTTACACCCGACAGAAGTGCGGGCAAGCCGCCGACGGTAGCATGTTCGATCTTCACGCCGAGAACCTGAGCAAGTGCATCGGTGAGATCGGCGCTGGCACCACTCATTTCGGTACCCGTCACGATTTCGTAGGGCGGGAACGAGCCGTTGTTGACGGAGACCATCTTGCCAGCGGACTTGATGTCCTCGGGAAGACGGTCGTGCAGTTCCTTGTTGATTGCCAGCTTCGGTGCGGCGTTCTGAGCACTGGCGACGCCTGCCAATGATATGCCAGCGAGCGCGAGAGCGATAAGTTTCTTGTTCAACATGTTCATTCCCCTTTTTTACAGAACTACGTTTCTTGAAGTGCTGGAGTTACGGCGGTGCTGGATCAGATCCGGCTGCCGTCTGTGTCGTATTCAAAAAGCTCTTCTGGCGTCATGTGACGCTTCAGGATGCCTTGCGCATGCAGTTCGCTTGCGAAATCGTCGATCATCTTGCGGTTCACAGCAAAGCCGCTGGCATCCCAGCCATCCGGCAGATCGCGTGCGGTTTTCAAAACTTCTTCGAACATCCACGGCGTGGTTTCGGCATATTTCCGGCGCTTGGCGGTCCACATGCGTTGAGATTCGTCGATCAGCCTGCTGACTTCCGCAATGACCCATGGGTTCTCTGCAACGATCTCGGCCTTGATTCCGATCAGATGCATGCCCGGTACGTATCCTACATCGTCGAAATACCGCCTTTCTTCACCACGGAAATCGGCGAGAACCTGACGGAAGGGCGACTCCTTTTCGAAGTAGCCATCTGGCATGAACGGAGTGAAGATCGCATCCAGTGCGCCTTCGCGCAGCAGGTCGACCATCGGACGCTCGCCGGGGCAGGCTTCGATCAAACCGGGTTGGCCAAAGCCATCGAGGCGGTCGGTAATCGGATGGGCCGCTGTCAGACGTCCAGCATACCACATTGCATCTTCGACCTCGACACCTTCTCGGCGCACGGCGGCGCGTGTCCACGTGTTGCCGCTGTCGCGCCATCCAGTCACGCCGATGCGCTTTCCGGCGAGCTGAGCAAGCGTGTGGATGTCGCTGTCGCGGGTGGTCATGATGCACCGATGGCGAAAACCGCGCATGATGAAGTTGGGAATGCCGACAACGCTGTCATCGCCATCATGGCGGAGCTGCGTATAGCGGCTGAACGAGATTTCGGCAGAATCGTACTTCGGGTCGTTGCCGAGATGCGAAACAAGCGTGCCGATACGATCTACCTGAAGATCGAGCTTGTCGGACGCGACATCACCAAGGACGAGAGGTGTGATGTAGTCCCAGTCACGAAGTGCAATGCGAAGGCGCAGTGTCATTTAAGCTACTCATGTCAGAATTTGCTGATAGACAAAGATTAAAATGTTCATTTGCAAATGATCAAATGTTATTACGTTATTGAACATTAAATCTGGTGACAAAATGAGCGACGTCTACGACTCAAGCTGGTTTGCTAAAAAATTAAGCGACCGCACAATTCGCGGAATTGCGTTGGAAACCAGCGCCTTAATTAGGGCGGGCGCGCTTCCGGTAGGCGCGAAGCTGCCTCCTATCCGGGATCTCGCTTATTCGCTTAACGTAAGCCCCGCGACGATTTCGGAGGCCTGGAGCGAGCTTCGAAGGCAGAAAATCATCACAGGACGGGGCCGAAACGGGACCTGGGTCAGTGGTGATCGCTTCATCGCCAAGCCGGAGCGGCTGGCAAGTGCCGGTCATTACGGCACGAATGTGCTGGATCTGACCATGGCGGTCCCCGATCCAACTTTGCTGCCGCCACTGGAAAAGGCAATGGCATATGGCGCCTCCGCCGAGGGGCTGAACAGCTATGAGAGAAGCCGCATCCTGCCCGAACTGGAGGCCGAAGTCCGCAAGACATGGCCTTATGACGCAGAGGCATTTCTGGCGATGAATGGTGGTTATAATGCCGTTTATACTGCCATCCATGCGTTGGTGACGCCGGGTGCGCCGGTCGCAATCGAAGAGCCCACGGCTATGCGCCTCCTTGACATCCTCGAGCATCAGGGTGCCCGCATCCTACCGGTCAAATGTGATGAAAACGGCCCCGTTCCATCGTCTTTACAGGCCGCAATGCGTTACAAACCCGTCGTTTTCCTATTTCAACCAAGATTGCACTCGGTAACCGGACACACGGTCACACCAGAGCGCATGGACGAACTGGCCGATGTCTTGCGCGACAGCGACGCAATCATCATAGAGGACGACGGCATTGCCGATATTGCGTCCACCCCACGCCTTTCACTCGGCACGGCTTTTCCCGACCGGGTGATCCATGTGCTGTCTTTCTCAAAGACGCTTGGCCCTGATCTACGTCTTGCCGTGATGTCCAGCACCAAGCCGCTTATCGAGCAGGTGCAATCCTATCGCAGTTTCAGCGCCGCCTGGACGAGCCGTGTGCTGCAGGCTGCAGGCTCTTGGTTGCTGCGCCAACCTGAAACCGAAGTGTGCGTGGCAAATGCGCGCGCTAACTACAAGACGCGACGTGACAGCCTTGCCAGCGCGTTGCGAGATCGGGGTCTTCCCACTCCTGATGGCGAAGGATTATGCCTGTGGGTTCCTGTCGTCTCGGAATCGTTTGCGATGGTCACGCTTGCAGCCCGAAACATTGCTGTTGTCTCGGGAAAGAAATTCCACGTCACGGATACCGGCAACATCCGGGTCGCGACATCGATGCTCTGTGACGACTACGAGAAAGTCGCGGACGCAATCGCCCTCGCTCATGTCATGTAGCGGCCCGACCGTTTACACAAGGCGGGAGTTTACGTGCCCACGCTTTCGGTCCCATACTCGCCCACCATCCGATGTATGCAGCGATAACCGAAACGTGGGCGCTTGGATGCGATGCTCTTCTTCGCCTTCCAAATGGCGCGGGATCGGCGGGCCGCGGGCTGTAACAGCGCAGCCCGACCGATCCCATCGAAAGCAAGCTTGAACGCCCGACGCTGGCTTGCCTGTTATGCGCATGGAAGACCGCTCAGCGCCGGTATGCACCGAGACCGGGCTTGTAAGTTTTGTCATCAAGAAACTGTTTTAGCCCTTCATCTCGACCGCCCGACTTGTCGAGAAGCAACATCTGCTCGAACTTTGCATAGATATAATCGTCCGCCATCTCCCACGGCATGTTTCTGACACGCTTGAACGTGTCTTTCGCCGCTTTCAAAGTCACTGGATTCTTTTCCAGCAGACTTTCGCAGATTTGCCTCACGCGGGTTTCCAGCTGGTCCAATGGTACGGATTCATTGACGAGGCCCATGTCGCGGGCCTTTTGGCCACCAAAGGGCTCGCCTGTCATGATGTAATAAAGAGAGTCGCGGTGGTTCATGACTTCCGCGACGGCGCGCGTTACGTTGCCGCCGGGCAAAATGCCCCAGTTTATTTCCGACAGGCCGAAATTTGCCTCGTCGGCCGCAATCGCCAAATCACAGGCGATGAGCGGGTTGAACGCTCCTCCGAAGCACCAGCCATTGACCATGGCGATCGTTGGCTTTTCGAAATACATCAATCTACCCCACCAACCCGCTGACTGGCGGCGGCTTTTGAGCGTCGACGCACGCGGCTTGTCATCATTGTCCCGGAAATATTCCTTGAGATCCATACCTGCGGACCATGAGGCGCCTGCCCCACGTAATACCAGGACACCACAACGATCATCCCCTTCCAGTTCATCAAGAACGTCCATCATCCGACGGTTGAGTTCGGGGTTCATCGCATTACGTTTTTCAGGCCTGTTGAAAGTGACGAAAGCGATGCGTCCATCAAAATCGACCAGCACCGGATTTTGCCCGGCTATATCTGTTTGTGTCATCTCAGTCTCCTTGTCTGCTGTTGCGGCTACCGCGAAGGATTATCACTCCGAATGGCTGCCGAGGGTCTGGCGCAGAATGTGTTTCTGAGCCTTTCCCGATGCGGTTCTTGGAATATTGTCGACGAAAAGAATTCTTCCGGGTCGCTTGTAACGGGCCAGACGCGTCGCACAGTGGGCTATGATCTCGCTGGCATCAGGAGCAGGGTCTGCAGGAACGATAACCGCAAGACCCGCATCACCCCAGACAGCATCTGGAATGCCGATCACAGCCACATCACGCACGCCGGGATGGGTCGCAATCGCCGCCTCGACTTCAGCCGGATAGACGTTTTCGCCACCGCTGATGTACATATCCTTCAGTCGATCCGCGAGATAAATGACGCCGGCCTTTCGATAGGCGAGGTCGCCCGTCCTGTACCAGCCGTCCACGAGCACGGCTGCTGTTTCTACCGGCTTGTTCCAATATCCTGACATAACCGAAGGGCCGCGTAGCCATATTTCACCTGTTGCCCCGTCAGCGACCTCGTCTCCCTCCGGGTTTGCAATTTTTAATTCCATCAGAGGTACCGGAAAACCAATACTGCCCTGATGAGCCGCGATGACAGTAGGATCGAGTGGCATGTGGCACACGGTTCCCGCTTCGCTCATGCCATAGCCATTGACGAGGGGTATGCCATCGTTGAGGTAAGCCTCAATGAGGACCGGGGGCGAAGGTGCTCCTCCGATGAACATCGCCTTTAAGCCGCGCAGCGCCTTTGCATCCCAGCCGGGAGCATTCCGCAACGCCTGTGCTACCTGCGGGACGCCGCAATAATGGGTCACACCTAGCGCTGTATCGGCCAGCGTTGCCAAGGTTCGATCCGCCTGAAAACGATCCGAGATAATCAGCCGCGCCCCCATCAACATCGCCGTGCGGGCCAGCGCCACCAAGCCGATGATATGAAAGAATGGCAGATCACATAAGATGACCGACTGCGGGCCAACCTCGCCAACGAACGAGAAGTTCAGCGATGAAAAGAATACGTTGGCTGATGACAGCACCACGCCTTTCGGAGTGCCGGTCGTTCCAGAGGTGTAAAGCATGATGCAAGGCGTATCCGCACCACGATAGACCGGAGCAATCGGCGAGGCCGTTTCTATAGCCGCTTCCAACCCGGAATCGCCGTCCAACGGCATGAAGTGCGTCCCGTCTTTGGATGCGGGTATGACGGATTCGAATTCGGCCGCATAAACCAACAGCGCCGGGGCACAATCCTCAATAATGTCGATCAACTCAGCCGCGCTCAACCGCCAGTTCAACGGCACGAATACGGCACCGATCCGCTGGCAGGCGAAGCAAAGGCCCAGTTGAGCGATTGAATTACGCCCAAGAAAAGCAATTCGCGGCAGATCATCATCGCCACGATTTAATCGACTGATAACAGCCGCAGTACGCGCGACGTAATGATCGAACTGCTCGAAGGTAAGCGACAAACCACTGGCGATCTCTAAGACGGCTGCGCGCCCGGGCGCAACAGTGGCGCGATATCTCAAGGGATCTTCACTGACCGCTTTGCCCGCCTGATGGACCGCGCGATCATGCATGAATGCATACTGCATCAACTTATCCTCCCGACGTTCTCCCAACGTCATTTAGTATGCAGTACATACTACATTGATTTGTCGCCTACAAGCGGAATGTGGTGCTACAAGTACGTAAAGTCGCAGAGGGGCAAGACGTGAAGATGAAGAACGAGCCGAAACAGAGCCTTCAGGCAAAGGATGATGCCGGGGAGCTGGAGTTCGGGGAACTGGACGGCATCCTCGGCTTTCACCTGAGGATGGCGAATGTGGCAATCTTTCAAGACTACCAGCTCGCCATGAGCGGCATGTCGCTTACCCCCAAACAATTTGCTGTTCTGGAATTGATCGGGGCCAATGAGGGCGTCAGCCAGATGGAACTGGCCACGAGCCTGCGGATGGACAAGGCGACGATGATGGCCCTTATCAACCGGCTTGAAGAGCGCAATCTCTGTAAACGGGGGCTTTCCACGACAGATCGTCGCAGACGTGAATTGACGATAACCTCCGAAGGTACTGAGATGCTTCAGGATGCCCGCAAGCGTCGGGCGGGACATGAGGAGCGATTCAAATCAAGATTTACGCCATCCGAATTGGAGACATTTATCAACGGCCTCAAACGAATATACAATCCATCAAATCAGTGATGGACAAGCTCAAACGCGGCAACAAAATCCGCTCGACCAAAACGGCTACTTGTCTCGCCTTTTGATTTATGTATACATTATAAACTATCAATTTCTTTCCCGTTCCGCTTTTGCCCTGAGGAGACGCAAAAGCATCCTCGGTCCCGGGAAGAGATATAACGGGAGGAACAGCATGATCAGCAGACGGTTTTTCATCGCAGGAACAGCCTTATCCGCATTGACGGTCAGTAATCTTTCGCGCGCTTATGCACAGGAGGTCGTGAAAATCGGCCTCATCCTGCCGATAACTGGCCCATTCGCGTCCACAGGCAGACAGGTCCAAGCTGGCGTACGTGCATACATTGCTCTCAATGGCGACACCGCGGCGGACAAAAAAATCGAACTCGTCGTGCGTGATGATGCGGGTACTGCCGACCAGACCAGACGTATCGCACAGGAGCTTGTCGTCAACGATGGTGTGAAAATGCTAATGGGCTTCGGGCTGACGCCGCTGGCCATGGCTGTTGCACCCGTTCTCAACCAGGCAAAGATTCCGGCAATCATCACGTCGGCGACAACCTCGGCCATCGTAAAGCAATCGCCTTATTTCGCCCGCACCTCCATGGCTGGTCCGCAATCCGCCGTTCCTGTTGCGACCTGGGCGTTTCAGAACGGCATAAAACGCGTGGTCACACTGGTTTCCGACTACGGTCCCGGTCATGACATCGAGAAGGGATTTACCGACCAATATAAGAAGGAAGGCGGTGAAATCGTTGAGGCAGTGCGCGTGCCGCTTCAAAACCCGGATTTTGCTCCGTTTCTTCAGCGCGTGCGTGATGCCAAGCCGGACGCTATTTTCGTGTTCGTGCCTTCAGGCGTCGGCTCGCTGTTCATGAAACAGTTTGTCGATCGTGGCCTTGCCGATGCCGGTATCAAGTTGATCGCGACCGGCGACGTGACCGATGATGATCTGCTGAACAATATCGGAGACCCTGCGCTCGGCGTGATCACTGGGCACTTCTACTCAGCTTATCACGACAGCCCCGAAAACAAGGCTTTTGTGGCCGAAGTCCGCAAGTCGAACAACAACATGCGGCCAAACTTCATGAGCGTTGGCGGATATGACGCAATGCATCTCGCCTATGCAGCGCTTGAAAAAACCGGCGGCGATGCGGATGGAGCAAAGCTGATCGACGCCATGAAGGGTGCGGAGTGGACAAGCCCGCGTGGCCCGATAAGCATCGATCCACAAACCCGCGACATCGTTCAGGATATCTACATCCGTCAGGTCAAGAAGGCCGACGGTGAGCTTTATAACGTGGAATTTGCGACCTTCCCGAAGGTTCGCGACCCTAACACCGCACAGTAAGCACACGCAACGCGCAGCGGGGCTCTCTCCGTTGCGCCAAAAACTTGCGAGTATCCATGCTGACCATTCTGTTCGATGGCATTGCCTATGGCATGCTGCTTTTCATACTGGCGTGCGGCCTGTCGATTACGCTGGGGCTGATGAATTTCGTCAATCTTGCTCACGGCGCTTTCGCGATGGCGGGCGGTTACATCACCGTCATCATGATGAATGGCTACGGTCTTTCATTTTACTGGTGCCTACCGGCGGCTTTCCTTGTTTGCGGCCTCATCGGAGTGGTGCTGGAGCGCACCCTGTATCGGCACTTCTACAAGTCTCCGCATCTGGATCAGGTGCTATTCTCAATCGGACTTGTCTTCATGTCGATTGCCGCCATCGATTACTTCATGGGCGGTCAACAGCAGCTGATCAACCTGCCCGCCGAATTGCGGGGACGCTTCGACTTTATCGGTATCGACATCGGACGCTATCGTCTTTTCATCATCGTGATCTGTGCAATTCTTGCGGTCGCGTTGCAACTGGCACTCACAAGAACACGCTTCGGCAGCCAGTTGCGTGCCGCTGTCGATGATGGCCGTGTCGCGCGTGGCCTCGGCATCAACGTTCCCGTAATTTTCGCTCTGACGTTCGCGCTTGGCTCCGGCCTCGCCGGGCTCGGCGGCGCGCTTGGAGCAGACATGCTGGGCCTGGATCCGAATTTCCCGCTGAAATTCCTGATCTATTTCATGATTGTCGTCACAGTCGGCGGAACCTCCTCCATAACCGGCCCCTTCATCGCCGCCATGCTTCTCGGTATTGCCGATGTTGCAGGCAAATATTATGTGCCGCAACTTGGCGCATTCGTTATCTATGCCGTCATGATCCTTGTTCTGATCCTTCGGCCCCACGGAATTTTCGGACGGGAAGGTGGCAGGTGAACGACGCTCAGCAACGAAATCTACAAACAGCCGCCACCTTGCTAGAGCGTGGTGATCGCTGGCGCATCTGGGAAATCGGTATCTGGATCGCGGCGTTCGCGATGATCTTTGTCTTGCCATCCCACATGCTCATTCTTACAGAGATTGCTGTTCTGGCACTCTTTGCCATCTCTCTGGACCTGATCCTCGGTTATGCTGGCATTGTCTCGCTCGGTCACACCGCATTTTTCGGACTTGGTGCCTATGTCGCCGGCATTCTGGCACGCGACTATACCGGTGAACCGGTAACAGGTTTGGTGATAGCAGGTGCCGTCAGTGGCCTGTTCGGCTTGCTTTCCAGTTTTCTGGTTCTACGCGGCTCGGATCTGACCCGTCTGATGACGACGTTCGGATTTGCCATGCTGCTTGCGGAAATAGCCAATCAGGCCGCCTGGCTAACCGGCGGTGCGGACGGCCTTTCCGGTGTCACGATATCCCCTATTCTAGGTCTGTTCGAGTTCGATCTGTGGGGCCGCACCGGCTACATATATGCATTGATCGTGCTGATGGTTCTGACTTTGATTGCGCGACGCATCGTGCATTCGCCTTACGGTCTGTCCTTGAAAGCGATCAAGCGCAACAGCCGCCGTGCCGCCATGCTGGGTATTTCGCCAACGCGCAGAATAGTCGTTATCTACACGATTGCAGCTGTCTATGCCGGTATGGCGGGGGCACTGTTGACCCAGACATCCAGCTTCGTTTCACCGGATGTTCTCGCCTTTCATCGCTCAGCCGATGTCCTGCTTGTTCTGGTGATCGGCGGAACGGGCTATCTCTATGGCGGTATCTTCGGTGCCATCGTCTTCACGCTGTTGCGGGACTGGCTGTCGGTCATAACACCGCAATACTGGATGTTCTGGATCGGGCTGATCCTGGTAGCCATCGTCATGATCGGTCGAGACAGGATCGCGGCCTGGCGGCGCTGGCTACCTGTGGCTGGTCAGCGACAAAAGGCAATGACACCGTCCGTCATGGAGGAGCCGCGATGAGTTTCGCTCTTGAAACACGCAACCTCGGCAAGCGTTTCGGTGCTTTTGTCGCTACCAACAATGTCTCGCTTCAAGTCAGCCACGGCGCTCGACACGCACTCATCGGCCCGAATGGTGCGGGCAAGACAACACTGATCAATCTGTTGACCGGGGCACTTGCGACCGACGGCGGGCAGATTTTCCTGTCCGGTGAAGAGATTACCGGCGTCTCGGCACATTTGCGCGTTGCTAAAGGGCTGGCCCGTACCTTCCAGATCAACCAACTCTTCGGCGATTTCACACCGCTGGAGTCGATGATGTTGGCGGTAGGTGAGCGTAAGGGTCAAGGCCGCGTTATATGGCGGCCGCTTTCGCGTGACAGAGAGGTGGCCGAAGAAGCGACAAATCTGCTGGAACGTTTCAAGCTTGCCGATGTCATGGACCACCCCACGACGCTCCTTCCTTACGGCAAGCAGAGACTGCTTGAAATTGCCCTTGCGATTGCACTTCAACCCCGCGTGCTATTGCTGGACGAACCGGCAGCGGGAGTGCCGGAAGAAGAGCGGCACGAGGTTCTGTCCATCGTTCGCGAGCTTCCGCCCGATGTGACCGTGGTGCTGATAGAGCACGATATGGATCTGGTCTTTTCCTTCGCAGACCGGATTTCGGTTCTGGCGGCAGGCGCATTGTTTGCGGAGGGAACGGTCGCGGAAATTTCAAAAGATCCCCAGGTCAAGGCAATTTACCTCGGGGAGGACGCGTAATGACAAAGCTGCTCAGGATAGAACAGCTCGTCTCCGGTTATGGCGCCGCCCGCGTCCTCGCCAAGGTCGATCTCGAGCTGGAGGAAGGTCGTTCTCTCGCCCTGCTCGGTCGAAATGGCGCGGGCAAGACCACCTTGCTGGACACCATCGTCGGCGTGACCACCCACCATGGTGGAAGGATAGAGTTGGCGGGAAAGGACATCAGCCGCCACCGGCCGGAGCAACGTGCCGCCCTTGGCATTGGATGGGTTCCGCAGGAGCGTAATATCTTCCCGTCGTTGAGCGTGGAGGAAAACCTTAACGCGACATCCCGTCCCGGTCCGTGGACGCTAAAGCGCGTCTATCACATGTTTCCTCGGCTCCATGAGCGTCGCCGCAATTTCGGAAATCAGCTTTCCGGTGGCGAGCAGCAAATGTTGGCTGTGGCGCGCGCGCTGATGCTCAATCCCCGGCTGCTTCTTCTGGATGAGCCACTTGAGGGACTGGCCCCCATTATCGTCGATGAATTGCTGGCTGCGCTCCGACGCATCGTGACGGATGAAGGCATGTCCGCCATCATCGTAGAGCAGAAGGCACGCAAGGTTCTGCCATTGACGGATGATGTCATCGTGCTGGAGCGCGGCGCAGTCAGCTACAGGGGTAGCGCCGATGCCCTCCTGAACTCGCCGGAGGAACTCGATTCACACTTGAGCGTCGCCTGACGCAGTCTATTTCTTTTCCATTCCTTCCAGCCAGTACAGCTCATGAAAAGCCCCGCCAGCTGGTCGTCTGGCGGGGCTTTTCATGGCGGGATCGTTTCCAGCGGTGCGCAACGGCTCCACTGGAAACGCCTTGAATCGATCAGCTCTTGTTGGAGCGCCAGCTGTCTGCATAGTTCTCTCGGGCTTCGCGTGCGTAAGGCGTTGGAGACACACGAACGCGAATTTTTGCCTGTTTGTGCGGAGTTTCCGCAGAGGCTTTCTTGGAGCCGCCATCCGGCTCGCCCCAAACGAGTGTCAGGACGTCACCCACCTCGACATCGGCGTCGACGATACCGAGCGAAAGCATGCAGCGTTCATTGTAAGAATAACCATTGAACATGGACATACCCACGCGCTTGCCCTGATCATTCAAAATGAGATCCGCGCTGGTTGAGGCATAGTTTGGCTGTGGGAAGTCAATCCATTTGTAGTGGTCCTCACCCGGACGGAAAGCAGAAGCGATGACCTCAAGAACATCTTCGGCGTTCCATTCGAATGTCACTTTCTTGCGGTTCGTCGTACCCTTCAGCTTTTCAAGTGCCGCCTTACCGATGAAGTCATCTTTCTTCCAGCCAATGTAGAAGTCGTATCCCAACTCAAACGGCGTGACATAGTAATCCTCGATGTTATCGGAAACGTAGCTGCCACCGATGGCACCGGTTGCTTCATAGGAATCCGCGCCCAACCACTCTCTGTAGGCCTTCATCATGCCATCGCCCGTGTAAATGCCGGGCAGTGGTGACGGAATCCAGCCGGACTCGAGTGTGTTGGTGGAGTAGGCGCGACTGCCGCAACGCACGAGGTCGACGCCCGCCTCCTTGGCTGCTTCCAGTATGCACGAGAGGATGTAGCTCTTGTCTTCGTAAGGCCCCCAGATTTCCAGTCCCGGCGCGCCGGACATACCGTGGCGCAACGCCTGCACCTTCTTGGAGCCGATATTGATCCAGTCCACATGGAAGAACTTGATTTCCGGTACGGGACCGCGGTTCAGCTTCTCGAAAATCTTCGGCGCTTCCGGTCCCTGTATCTGGTAACGATAGTGAGTACGTAGCACACGCTCGCCTTCCGGCCGAGACGGCGAACGCGGGTCGTGCTTGATGCGGACATTCCACTTTCCGTATGCCGCGCAGAACATCAGCCAGTTCGATGTCGGTGCGCGGCCGACGAGGATGAACTTGTCCTGACGTTCCCGAAAAATGATGTGGTCACCAATAACATGGCCGTTTGGCGTGACCGGCACAAAATGCTTCGCACGATTGAGATCGAAATTCGAGAACGAGTTGATGCCGTGATAGGCGAGGAATTTCTCCGCGTCAGGCCCTTCTACGATCAACTCATCCATGTGATGCGACTGGTCGAACAACACGGCGGAGTGACGCCACGCAGCCTGTTCCGTGCGCCAGTTGCTGAATTCCGGGGCGACAACAGGGTATACATACATTCCCACAGGGGAATTCCGCAGACGCCCTACAATATCAGGGTTTTCCGTCAAAATATCATTCAGACTGCTATGGGCCATGGTCACTCCTCCCTAAGTGCAAGTTATAATGTATACATTTAGGCGCATCAAAAGAAAGAAAGCAAGTCCATATCTGAGAGAAAATTTGGGGGTCATCATTCACAACGAGCCAGAAAAGCGGCAGCGATCGAGAGAAATCATTTCCAGAAATTCTGCGTAGCAATGATACTGCGCGCCTGCGACAATCAAGCGACGCCTAACATGCTTACGTGATGTACTGTCAGGGTTCTTAGCGATGAATGATCGCGAGGCCTGGTATTTTTGCCAGGAGCTCTGGCTCCTCGCCAAAAATGTATTCCAGATTATGCCGAGCCGTCCGAGCGTGCTCGCGCGCGATCCATTCGGCACGCGAGCCTTCGCGAGCAGCAATAGCCTCGACCAGTGCACGATGCTGCGCCTGCGCAGAACGTAACGAACGGCGAAACGCCGCAATTTCAGTTTTGTCGGGAAGAAAAGCAGACGGCGATGCAAAGGGCAGAGAGCTCGCCCGGTTGACTTCACGGCGAACGATATCGCTGCCAGAGAGCGCGGCCAGTTGATGGTGGAAAAGTTCGTTCAACTCGGAATAGGCGTCAAAATCGACATCATCCGCTTCCACGCCGAAACAAGCATCCAGCCTGTCGACCGTATTGACAATCGCAGCTAGAGCCTCTGGCGAAACGCCCCGCTCCGCTGCCAGACGCGCAGCCGTGCCTTCCATAACACCACGCAATTCGATGGAATCGACAACATCGGAATAGCCGAAACGGCGCACGACGAAGCCACCATTCGGAAGCCTGTCCAAAAGCCCCTCTTCAGCCAGGCGTGACAGGGCTTCACGCACGGGTGTGCGGGAGATGTCCAGCTCTTCCGCCAACGACACCTCGAACAGCCTCATGCCGCCCGGTAGTTCTCCGCTAACAATCTTTTCCCGAAGCTCGATGACCGCCCTGCGGCCATGCGTTGCGGCATCGCTTGTTTTCATGCCTTTCTGACCTCGCGCAGCACCCATACTCGTCACGCTATAGCATTCCCGTCGAATTTCGCGAAGAAGCAACCGTCCCAGCATCACACAGGATAGCATGTATTCATTAATACGTCAAATACAGCCAAAATCAGCTAAAATTCCTCAGAATTGCCATTTTATGTATCCATTTCGATTGACAAAAGCGATCCCTACGCGCTTGATTGGCGCGGGAGGAGAAAATCGTGACTGTTTTATTGCTTATTCCCGGTCTCGTTTCCGATTCGCGCATCTGGCAACAACTGGCCGATGACGCGCGGATGCCGACATTGCATGCCGATGTCACGCGGGACCGTTCCATTACAGATATGGGTCAGCGGCTACTGGAAGAAACGAATCACGACTTGATTGTGGTCGGTCACTCGATGGGTGGGCGCGTGGCGCTGGAAATGGCCCGATTGATGCCATCGCGCATCAAGGCCCTTGTCCTTGCAAATACGGGGCACAGCCCCAAACGCGAGGGAGAAGAAATCAAGCGGCAGCAGATGATCGACCTCGGGTACAAGAATATGAATGAGCTGGCACGTCAGTGGTTGCCACCCATGCTCGACCCTGCACGTACCGGAGATAAAGCGCTGATCGAACACCTCAAATCCATGGTCTTGCGTGCTGGCGCGAGAGTGCATGAGCGCCAGATCCGAGCCCTGATCGATCGTCCCGACGCTACGTCGTATCTGGGCATGATCACCTGCCCTGTGCTGTTGATTGCTGCCCGGCAGGATAACTGGAGCCCAATAGAACAACACCAGCAGATAGCAGATGCGGTTGGTGACGCTGAAATGGTTGTCATCGAAAACGCCGGCCATTTCGCACCTGTCGAGCGACCGCAAGAAGTTTCGTCCGCCATTCTTGGCTGGCTGGATCGCAAATTTGGAGGAGACCATGGCTGAAACAAACACAATCCCGGATACCCCGTTGTTTGACAGGGCTGGATCGATCCGCGGCTACCGCATCAACAAGATGGCGATGGCGCTCGGCATTGCGGATAATCGGGAAGCATTCAAGGCCAACGAGGAAGCCTTTCTCGACCGCTACAAGCTGACGGCAGAGGAGAAGGCGGCCATCATGTCACGTGACTGGCACGAGATGGTCCGCCTTGGCGGAAATCTGTTTTTTATCCTCAAAATAGCCGCTGTAGACCCCGTTCCGATCACGCAGATCGGCGCGGCGCAAGCGGGCATGAGCCATGAGGATTTCATCTACGAACGACTGGGGAAAAAGCGCAATGGCTAAGATCATCGGCGGATTGGGAACGAGCCACGTTCCCTCGATTGGGGCTGCTCTGGACAAGGGATTGCGCGACACAGCTGACTGGAAGCCCTTTTTCGACGGATATGAAGTGGGCAAGGAATGGATGCGCGATGCGCGCCCGGATATTGCGGTGGTCATCTTCAACGATCATGGCAACACATTTTTCCTCGACCGCGTACCAACCTTCGCCGTTGGCGTCGCGGAGACCTATAATCCCGTGGATGAAGGCTGGGGGCCACGCGCCATTCCTGCTTTCGGGGGAGCGGTGGATTTCTCATGGCATTTTGTCGACACGCTGGTTGAGAACCATTTCGACCCACTGGTCTGCCGGGAAATCGAAGTCGATCACGGCCTTCAGGTTCCTATGGAACTCTTTTTCGGCAGGCCAGAGAATTGGCCGGTGAAGGTGCTGCCGATCTGGGTCAACACGATCCAGTATCCCATTCCCACACCGCAACGCTGCTGGGAAATGGGGAAGGTCCTGCGCAACGCCATCGAATCCTGGCCGGGTGACGAACGCGTCGTCATTCTCGGCACCGGTGGCCTTTCGCACCAGTTGCAAGGTGCGCGCGCTGGCTTCATCAATCAGGACGCCGACCGCGCATGGTTGGAGGGCATTGCCAACGACCCGGAGAAATACCGGTCCATGACCCGTGAGGATTATGTGGAACAGTTCGGTTCGGAAGGCGCAGAACTCATCATGTGGCTGGTCATGCGGGCGGCAATGAATCCGGACGTCAATCTCATCCACAAGCACTACCATGCCCCCGCTTCCATGACCGGAGCGGGCATGGTCGTGCTGGAAAACGCAGTCTAATGGCCATGTATTTCCTTATGCGGTGCCTTCATCACCAAGGACAGGATACGGCGCGGGACGAACATCGTCCCGCCCATCGCGCCTGGGTTCAATCCGGCGGGGGCGGGCTGGCAATCGTGCTGATCGGCTCAGCCATGCTCGATGAGTCTGGTAATGGCATAGGCAACTTCGGCATTTTGCAGGCCGAAAGCCTTGAGCGCGCAAATGCCTTTGCCGAAGGCGATCCTTTTAATGCAGCTGGCATCGTGAAGCATATCGAAATGACCTCGCTGCCTGACACATTTCAGGCTCACCGCATCAGTGAGCCGATGACGCCTTCAAAATAAGAGTAGCATGGTCGCGACATGGCAGGACGCTGTATCGAGAATGCCTTCAGTGAAGGCCTAGCTCGCATTTAGCCTTTTGCGGAGAATATCGGAGACGATTTCGTCGAGGTCGTTTCCGGCGGAAACATCGCAAGCACCCATACGGTCCTGCACCTCGGCAATTTCATAGGCAAGCGCGCCGCGCAACCCCAGTGCGTTCAGCGTGGCGGCGCTTTCGCGCATTTCCGCCGCGCGCCGTTTGCCATGACGTGTCGTTCGTTCCATCTGATACTCGGCAAATGTCGGCCAGCCAAGACCGGGAAAAGATGCCGATAGCGACGAGACTATATCGTCAAAGCAACCGGAAGCCTTTGCCGCCAGCAACGTCTCAACCGTGATCGCTTCCAGTCCTTTGACAAAAAGCGAACGCACCATTTTGATTGCTGTCGCGGCACCCACTTGCGAACCCGCAATGGAGGCTGCAAAACCGAGCTCTGCCAGTTCCGGTAAGAAAAGCGCCGCATGGTCGCCAGCGATCAGCACCGGCGTCTGATGTTTTTTCGGATATACCGGCGCCATCACGGCCATATCGAGATAACGCGCGCCCGCTGCTTCAACGGCAGCGGCGGTTTCCCGCTTCCGGTCGGGCGAAACGGAATTGATGTCGATGAGGACCTGCCCCTGCCGCAAATGCCCAAGAAGCGGCAGAACAGCCACAAGGCTCTGGTCTGCGGTAACGGCACTGAACACCCAATCCGCATCAGCCAGTCCAGATATGTCGACAGGCATTGCGCCACGTTGTGCCATGGCGATACGTATCGCCCCATCATCCCTGTCAAGCAACACGTCATAGGCGATGACGGACACCCCTTGCGGGGCCAGACCTTCGTGAAAAGCCTGCGCCGCTTCACCATATCCAAGAAAACCGATTTTCATGACAGTCTCCGCTACTTGGCAAACACCACCGTCTTCTGCTTGTTGATCAGGACACGATCTTCCAGATGCCAGGTTACGGCACGCGCCAGAACGCGCCGCTCGATATCGCGGCCCTTGCCGACAAGCTCTTCCGGCGTATCGGCATGGCTGACCGGCTCCACATCCTGGCAGATGATCGGCCCCTCATCCAGATCGCCGGTGACGTAGTGGGCGGTCGCGCCAATCATCTTCACCCCGCGCTTATGCGCCTGATGGTAGGGTTTTGCGCCCTTGAATCCCGGCAGGAACGAGTGGTGAATGTTAATGCAGCGCCCGGACAGGTATTCGGAAAAATCATCCGAAAGGATTTGCATATACCGCGCCAGCACGATCAACTCAGCGCCGGTCTCTTCGATGATTGCCTTGATCTTTGCCTCCTGCTCGGACTTTTCGTCCTTCGTGATAGGCAGATGGTGGTAGGGAATGCCTTCCATCAATGTCAGCGTCAGCGCCTCCTTGGGATGGTTGCTGACGATACCGACAGCTTCGATGTTTAATTCACCGATGCGCATTCGGTAAAGCAAATCCCCAAGACAATGATCGAACTTGGAAACGAGCAATAGAACCTTGCGTTTCTGTCCGGCGGGCCGAAGCTTCAAATCGAGATCATAGGCTTGCTCATCCCGTTTCAGCGCAACGCGAATTGTCTCAAGGGGAGCCTCCATGCTGAAGGCAACACGCATGAAAAACATACCCGTTTCCGGGTCGTCGAACTGATGCGCCTCGAAAATGTCGCCGCCATGCTCTGCGATCCGCGTGGCAATGGCCGACACGATGCCGCTGCGGTTATTACAACGCAGCGTCAGAATATAATCCGTCATGAAATTCCTCCATTGCGGGCCCTGTTGCACTCGACTTATGCAAATATCTCGCCATCGAAAAGTTTACGTGCCGTGCGTAATACAGCCGCGTTCGTGACTGCCCCCTCCCGCACGGTCACGATCACACTCATTTCCCCGGTCGGATGCTCGACCGAAATAAGAACCTCGTCGCCTTCATCTACCTTTGCCAGATCCGCTGCCGGTCCGGTTTTCAACAGGCAGGCGGTGGCGACACTGACCGCGCCAAGGACACCGATCGCATCGTGGCAACGATGCGGAATGAAGGTCCGGGTGGAAATTGCGCCTCCGTTTGCAGCAGGCGAAACCATCGTCATCTTGGGAACAGACTTGGCCGTGACATCACCGAGGTTCATCAGCGGCCCCGCCTTCAGCCGAATGACCTCCAGCCTTGCCCGCAGCCTTTCGTCTGCTTCAAGCGCCTCCGGTGTTTCCGTACCAAGAATGCCCATGTCGGATGCCTTCATCACGACACAGGGCATACCGTTATCGATCAGCGTGCATTCAACGCCGTCGATAATGTCGACTTCGTTGCCTGTCGGCAGCAACGCTCCGCAACTGGAACCCGCCGTATCGGCAAAGGTAATCGGCACCGGCGCTGCGGTTCCCGGTACGCCGTCTATGCGTGCATCGCCGGAATAGGTGACCTGCCCACCGGGGGTTTTAACCTTGGCGATGGCAATCTGGCCGGTATTTTCCATGAATATACTGACTTCAGTTTCACCCTCATTGGCTTTCGCCAACCCTCGCTCGATTGCAAAGGGCCCGACACCTGCAAGGATATTGCCGCAGTTTTGTCCGTCGCTGACGGTGGCCTGATCGACGAAGACCTGAAGAAACAGGTAATCTACATCGGCCTCCGTTCTGTCTGACGCTTTGACGACCGCCACTTTGGAGGTGAGCGGGTTGGCACCTCCCATACCGTCTATCTGGCGCGCGTCCGGAGAGCCCATCATGCGCAATAGAAAGTCGTCCCGATCCGGTGGCAGATCGCTGGCCAGAAAATACCCTCCCTTGGACGTGCCGCCGCGCATCCACATGCACCGCACACCATCTCTGGCAGACCTTCCGGTGGTGTCAGACATATTTCAGTCCTCTCTCGGCCAGCCGCTTGCGCATGTCATAAATATCAAGGCCTAATTCACCCGCAGCCAGCCTTTTGCGTTTCGCGTCTTCCGCGGCGACACGCGCCTGCGCCTTTGCCGCAACCTCTTCCGCTTCCTCGCGGCGCACAACGCAAACGCCGTCGTCATCGGCAACGATCACATCGCCCGGATTGATCAAAGCGCCTGCGCAAACCACCGGCACATTGATAGAGCCCAGCGTTTCCTTGACCGTGCCCTGAGCAAAAACGGCCTTGGACCAGACGGGAAATTCCATATCCGTCAAATCCGCGACATCGCGGACGCCCGCGTCAATGATGAGACCCTTGCAGCCGCGTGCCTGTGCAGACGTTGCCAGTAAATCGCCGAAGTAGCCATCTTCGCAGGGACTGGTCGGTGCCAGCACCAGAATATCGCCTGCCTGCAATTGTTCGATGGCCACATGCACCATCCAGTTATCACCTGGCGGAGAGGAAATCGTCACGGCGCTGGCCGCCAACCGCGCACCGGAATAGATCGGCCTCATGTAACTGGCGAGCAGGCCCTTTCGTCCCTGCGCCTCATGCACGGTAGCGACGCCGCAGGCGGCAAGCCGCTCTACAACGGACGCATCGGCGCGGTTGATATTCTGTACGACCACACCCATCACAGTTCATCCACGGTGCGAGGAAAGACGGATTGAAAACCCTCGGCATGGGTGGACTTGCGCCCGCCGGACTGGCCACCCGAATTACGCATGAAATGGTTCCCCCGATTTTCCGCAACATTCCTGTAATAGTGCCAAAGGTGCTCCTGCCCCTCCATGCACTGGATTGCGGCCCACTTCTTTTCCCAGACCGGCGATATGTCGAGAAAGACATCCGGCTTCCATTCCATCTGCTCGGTCTGGTGCGGTTCGAACAGATAAAGCTGTGGCGCCCCAAGTACCTTTTCGCCCGGATTATGACCCCATGCCTGCGCGATCATCCGCGCTTCGATGGCGATCTGGGTCGCATACATGTGGTCGGTGTTGTAGGGGTCCCATTTGGAATGGCTGAGCATGAATTCCGGCTGAACTTTTCGGATCACATCGACGATGCGGTATTTGGCATCCCGGTCCACTTCCAGCGGGTAATCGCCCAGGTCGAAAAACTGGATATCATGGACATTGAGTGCCTTGGCTGCGTTCTCCGCCTCGGTTCGGCGTCCGGCCTTGACCTTTTCCAGCGTCATCTTAGGCTGTTTCCACAGCTTGGCGCTCTCGCCGCGCTCGCCGTAAGACAGGCAGAGCACGGTCACATCGTATCCTTTTTCGGCATGAAGCGCGATTGCGCCCCCACATCGCCAGACGAAATCCGCCGAATGCGCGGAAATCACAAGTGCTGTCTTTGCCATGGTTCAATCCTTCCTGCCGTGTGAATGTGGGGCCGCCAACGCTGCATCCGCAGGTGGCGTGCCATGTGTGTGAAAAGTCTCGATTGTTTTGAGGCCCCACGCCTGACCCTTCTTGCGCTCCGTTTCCGTCCAGGTCACGGTCGGCCAGTCGGGTCGCAGGATCAGCCGTGCTCCGGCATTGGCAAGTTCCACGCGGTTGCCGGCAGGTTCCCAGACGTAGAGAAAGAAGGTGCCTTGAATGGCGTGCTTGTGCGGGCCCGTTTCGATGTGAACGCCGTTTTCGAGGAAGATATCGGCCGCGCGCAAAATATCCTCGCGCTGATCGACGGCGTAGGTCAGATGATGAAAGCGGCCCCTCGTGCCGGTATGGTCTTGTGAATAGGCAATGTCATAGCTCTTGTTGTTGACGGTGAACCAGCATCCCCCAAGCCTTCCGCTGTCCAGTTGAATCTGCTCCGTCACCCGGCTGCCGAGCGCCTTGGTCATGAAATCACGGATGGCTTCCACGTCGGTTGCCAGCAGGTTCAGATGATCCAGCCTGCGCGGGCAGACCCCTCGCCCGTGATATCGCTGGGCGATGTTCTTCAAGGCAGGCCGCTCTTCCGGCGGTGCCTCATAGATATTCGTGTCATAATAAAGCTCAAAAACATGTCCGTCAGGATCGGAAAACCGAAACGCGGGGCCATGACCAGCGTCTCCCTCCACCCATCCGAGCGCACATCCCATATCCTCGATCACCTTGACCCGCCGCTCCAGCGCCTCTGGTGACGAAGTGCGATAGGCGACATGACCGATACCCGTCGTGTGATGCCGGGTGAGCCTCAGCGTATGGAATTCATAGTCGTCAAAGGCACGCAGATAAGCGCTATCGCCTTCAATGCGGCTCGGCGTCAGACCATAGACACGGGTGAAGAAATCAAGGCTTTCCTCGAACCTGTTCGTATAAAGCTCGACATGACCCAGATGCGCCACGTCGAAACACGGCTCTGCC
Organism: Agrobacterium larrymoorei; assembly: GCF_013322225.1. Classification (GTDB taxonomy): domain Bacteria; phylum Pseudomonadota; class Alphaproteobacteria; order Rhizobiales; family Rhizobiaceae; genus Agrobacterium; species Agrobacterium larrymoorei_A. The sequence continues at coordinate 197,424 of NZ_JAAMFB010000022.1, read as the reverse complement.
ATCGTGTCTTCTCCTCCCTGCGATATGCAATTTTCGAACAAGGTCAGCAGATCGTCCACGCCGCTTGCATGCGTGTAGCAATCGCCCGTTCTTCTGAAATCCAGGATGACCCGCCTGTATTCTTTACAGGCGGGTCAGCAGACTATCGGATCAGGCGAAATTTACCGTCTTGGTTTCAAGGTAATTTTCCAGCCCTTCAATACCGCCTTCGCGACCGACACCGGATTGCTTCACACCACCGAACGGCATGGTCACATCGACAATATTACCGTTGATCGAAAGATGGCCGGATCGAACCCGCAGTGCGACACGATAGGCGTGTTCCGGGTCTGTGGAATAGATCGCACCGTTCAAGCCATAGATACTGTCGTTCGCCTTGGCGATGGCATCCTCTTCGTCGCTATAGGTAATGACCGAAACGACAGGACCGAAGATTTCTTCCTGCGCAATCCTCATGTCAGGCGTGACATCTGTGAAGACCGTTGGCTGAACGAAATACCCCTTGTCCAACCCTTCCAGGCGACCGCCACCAATGGCCAGTGTCGCGCCATCCGATTTACCGGCTTCAATATAATCCAGCACGCGATCCAATTGCCGCTTCATCGCCAGCGGCCCCATATGCACCGATGCGTCGGAAGGGTCGCCGACCTTGAGATTGGCAACGCCGGCAAGATAGAGGTCGAGAAATTCCTGTTTGCGGCTTTCTGGCACCAGAATACGGGTCAGCGAGAAGCAGACCTGGCCGGTAATTGGCATGGTGTAGACCATCAGGCTGGGCAAAGCTGCCTTGAAATCAGCATCTTCCAGCAGGATCGCGGCGGATTTGCCGCCAAGCTCCAATGTTACCCGTGCAAGGCGCTCCGCGCATGCGGCCGCAATATGCTTTCCAGCTGCAGTCGAACCGGTGAAGGCAACCTTGTCGATACCTTTGTGCCGCACCAGATAGTCTCCAACCTCACGGCCCGCGGGGACAAGGTTGAAAACCCCTTTCGGCAAGCCAGCAGCTTCAATCGCCTCCGCCAGGATGTAGGCTTCCAGAGGCGTTTCCGGCGAAGGTTTGGCGACGAATGTACAGCCAGCTGCAAGACCGGCGGCAATCTTGTAGGTCAACAGCACCATCGGCGCATTCCACGGCGAAATTGCCGCGCACACACCCACCGGCTCCTTCACGATACGGCTTTGTCCTCCTTCAGGGCGTTTGCGCTCATCGACGAAAGTGAAGTTACCGCTTTCGATCAGATCGGCATAAAATTCGAACAGTTGCGCGTTTTGTCCCGCAACCTTGCTTGTCAGCATGATCGGGGCACCGACCTGTAAGGTCCAGGCATTGGCAATCTCATCCAGGCGCGACCGGATATGCTCCGCAATCTTTCGTAGATAGGGTACGCGCTCGGCAGGGGACATTCGCGGCCACGCGCCATTGTCGAAAGCCTCACGCGCCGCCTCCACCGCAGCGTCCACATCTTCGCGAGAGGCTTCCGGATACTGGATCAAAATTTCTTCAGTGACAGGAGAAATGACGTCAAGTGTCGCAGATGAGCGCGGAGCAACCCATGCGCCATCGATAAAAAACTTTTCAGGCGCACGCAGCTCGGAAATATGCTTCGACATAATATTCACGGTAGTACCCTCCTCTTTTAAACAACCGGAAAACAGCCAATGTGCCGCAATCGGTAATCGGTCGTATTCGCCGCGCCTGACGAAAGACCTCCTCCCTCGCCAACCACAGAATGTATTCTTTATGAGCCAACTCAAATCGCAAATCAACGTAATAATCTGCGAAAACGGGCGGATGAAATAAAATATGCTTGATGACGTCAGAGTCGTTGTATACATTTTTACATGAAGAGGAGAGACGGATGACGTTGTTGAATTTTATCACCCGTTCAAAGGCGCAGGCGAGCACAACGATCAACGACAGTACCCTCCTGCACACATGGTCCATCGAGGTCATGCCGCGCACTGCCGCTAAAATCGAGGATTTCAAAACACTGCTGCCCGCCAGAACGCGTGTTTATATTGCGCACATCGCGGGCACACCCATTGAGGACATGGTGGCCACTGCAAGTCGCATTCGCCGGGATGGCTTTGCCGTCATGCCGCATTTTCCAGCCCGAAGCATTCCTGACCTTGCCACATTGGAAGACTGGATCAATCGCTACCGGAACGAAGCCGACGTCACGGAGGCGCTTTTAATTGGAGGCGGAGACAAGAGCCCCGCCGGCAATCTCAACAGCTCTATGGATCTGATTGAAAGCGGCTTTTTCGACCGGCATGGCTTCAAGCGCCTGCATGTGGCCGGCCATCCTGAAGGCAATAAAGACATAGACAGGGACGGCTCCACCAGCAATGTCGACAACGCTCTACAATGGAAGAACGGATTTTCTGAACGCACCGATGCGGACATGGCTATCGTTACCCAATTCGGCTTTGATCCCAAAGTTATTACCGATTGGGTAGAGCGGATGGCCGCATCCGGCATTACGCTGCCTGTGCATGTCGGAATTGCAGGTCCAGCCAAATTACAAACCCTTATACAGTTTGCCATCTCTTGCGGCGTGGGGCCTTCTCTCAAAGTTCTGCAAAAACGTGCGCTTGACGTCACCCGACTGCTTTCCCCTTACGAGCCGGTCGAAATGGTTGCTGGACTCAGCGATTATGTCGCCCGTAATCCAGACAGCCTGATCGCTCAGCTTCACGTCTTCCCGCTCGGTGGAATAAAGGCAGCAGCGGATTGGATGGACCTGAATACAACTTCAGTCGCACCAATGAAAACGACCATTTAAGGGGTCTGCCGTCCGTGATCGGTGATGGTCCAGTCGCAAGTGAATGGAGGCATCTCCGCCGCCAGACCACATATTTAGCCGCACCGAGTCTGCGGCGCGAACACTCAATCAGTGGGCAGAGCGTGTAACACCTTTTTTGGAAGCCTCGGCGACAGTGACAAGCGCACCGTCGCCGAAAGGATCAGCGTGGTTGATGCAACATATTTTCAAATCTAGTTCGATGGTGAGTTGGCGTCCACGAGGTTCTTAGGAACGGCTTTCCGGGGCAATACCGGAGGGGTTTTGGTGTCTGGTAGAAAAAACGCGGAGACCAGCTCATCGTGAGGAATGTCCTGTACGTCGGCTTGGCTTTTGACGGTCAATCCCGCCGCCGCCCCTGCGGATTGTCCAAGCTGCATGAGTGACATTTCCATACGCGTTGCCCCGAAAGCTTCGTGTGTCGCGCTGATTGCGAAGATAGAAAGCAGATTAGAGCATTCCGACCTGCGTGGAAGAATAGCGCCGTAGGGTATGGGAAAAATCTTGTCTGCCCCACCGGAAGGAGCTTCGAAGTTGCCTTCATTCCACACCGACACCGACGAAAGATTGAGTACGGTGGAATGAGCACGCAAAATGCGCTGGGTATGATGGCTATCGCGATTGTAGGAACCGCTCCCGATCGTTCGGGAATCCAGCGGATCCATGTCATCATTCGCAGCGACTTCTCGCCCGTTCATCTGGTAATCCGACACCATACGGCGCGCCTCGCGGACGTATAGCTGATAAGGCCAATGTCGGTCGTCATTCTCGTGGGGCATGGGATAGTGAGCCTCGTCGAGACCGTACTGCCTGAAGGCATCCCGAAGTGCTCCGGGCATGCGAGGATCTGGATTGTGCTGGAGCGCGTAGAATAGTCCGCGGATCCACATTTCATGCGCCTTCCATATCCTCTCACGGGTAGGATAGTCGGCTTGAGGATAGCTCCAGGATGCGCCGATAAAATCCGTGGATACCGGACCAGAATTATTGATGTCAAAGACGTCGCGACCAATATCGTTATGAAGCAGAAATCCCTTCACCGCCTCTGCAGGATTGTCCAGAAGACCTCGACTGTTCTGAATCTCTATCCATCGGTAGAGCAACTCATATCGGGCAGGATCAAAGCCTTGAGGAGCTTGATCGGGCAAATCCACCCGCCGACTTTCGTCTTTGGTCATGGTCATGCGAAAATTATAGGCCTGTACTGCTCGGTCTGCCGCCCCCTCTTCAGGCTGTGGATAGGATCGAATACCAGGCAAGAGCCCGCTGCCCGGAGTTCCCCGCACGGAATACGGGTCGATACAAATCGGACCCAGAACCTTCTCGAACCGGCGCCAGCTGTAGAAATTATGGTTCGTGCCGAGCGCAGCGTGGTCGGTGCCGCGAAACCCGTTCAATATGTTGTCCCCGTTGCGAGCTTCACGGCCGACTATGGTGGTGACGCCTGCGGCGGCGATGAGATCTCCCTCGTAACTGGCGTCGATGAATACCCGCCCCTTGAAGATCTGCCCGTCCATCGTTTCAAGGGCCTGCAGAACTGAACCGTCTTTTCTGACGCGATGGACCCCGGCTGTCTGGATGACAGGAATGTCATAGGTTTTCAGCAGCGTCTTGAAGACATCTTCCGCGTAGCGCGGCTCAAAAGAAAATTGATCGTCGGGCCGCCCTGCGGCTTTATTGATGAGGCTGATGACATGACGTGCGAGACCACCATAAGCTTGTCCGGACGCGATATCTGTGCCGCCAAGTCCCCCCGTCATCATTCCGCCGATATGCCGGTCACGCCAGCCGCCGACGATGACCGGAGACAAGCCCATCTCACGCGCCTGAATGGCTGCCGTGACCGCCCCACTTGTCATTCCGTAGATGACGATGTCCGATTGCCTATCCGTGGCAAAAGCAATCCTTGAGCTTACCAAAAGTGCTGCGCCAACGATGAAGTGGCGTCGATTGATATTGGAGACCATCGTGTCAACTCACTTTGGGAAAGACTGGCCCTGCTAACGAGAAGGCGGTCGATCCGAGTTTATTCTCCGATGCACCCCAAACTGGCCCTATCCTTTGCTGAGCCAGAATACCCGCAAAAGTCTTGCTCCAATCGTCCCCCGTAGAAAATACCCAATTTTTTGCAGTGCAACATTGATATCCAAATGTGCTAAACAGCCGATTGGATTTGTGACGAGTGGTGAGAACACAACGCTTGGTGTGACATCAGTATTTACTCGCAAACCATGCGGATTTGACTGCCGATACCCGCGCAAACTCTTTGCCGGGCAATTTTATTTTTTGGACTTGCAGGTGAAGACAGGAGGCTTTGGCGACGCCAGTGGTGGCTGAGAGTGCATGACATTTTTCAACACTGACCGAACGGGTTCCATGCATGGTTAAAAGTCTGCTTCAAGGTTTGTTGAGGCCCAGAATAAATAAGTCGATCAGACTTCTTCAGGGAGGCAAAGCGCATGTCAAAGGGTCCATTTCTGGCAAGGGGCAGTTATTTTTAGGACAGGCATGGAAGGGACTTGTCCCGGAGCCAATCCAGCTCATTATCCAGCCGGGTGGCCAGCTAAGGCTCAATGGCCGCTTCGATGTTTTCGGCGGCAGCACCATCGGCATCCAGAGCGAAGCGAAGCTTACACTCGGCAGTGGGTTCGCAAACCGACATACCTGGATCTCATGTGGCCTTGAGATTACGATCGGCGAGCAGGTCTTCATCGCGGATCAGGTCATCATACGGGACTGGGATGGCCATACAATTGTCGGCCGCGCCAACAAAGCACCCATATCAATCGGCAATAATGTATGGATTGGAATGCGTGCCATCATCCTGAAAGGTGTGACAATCGGTGATGGCGCAGTTGTTGCAGCGGGAGCCGTTGTCACCAGGGACGTCCCTGCCGGCTCTGTTGTTGCAGGAAACCCTGCGAGGGTAGTCAAAGAAAATATGAAGTGGACCCCCTAAAGCATGGTGCGTGAAAGAGGATTTACGCGGCATGATTTGGGTTTCGTTTTGCATGTCTTTGTCGCAAGACTGTTGCACAGTTTTGCGATGATTAGACCGATAGCGTCTGCTTGATTAGGATGCGATGGCATCTTATGCTTCACTTCACAACATGTTAACATACTGAAATTATTGGCAACTATTTGTACTATCAAATAAATGCTGCATCGCAATAATGAAGCCATTGATGTAGTGCGATCAGGCGCGAACATCAACATTGAGCTGCTGGGGGAGAACCGTATAGGATGTCGCCACATGCCCTCTCCTTCGAAAAGAACTCCGCAAGACCTGGAAACGATCGCCCGTTCCGGAGGCACGTTGCAGCGGATGAAAGCGCGCCTGCCGACGTATATGACCGATCTGCGCGAGAACCCATTCTGGCTGCCAATGTTTGTTCTTGCACGAACCATGCCCTTCAGACGGGCGCACTGGCTTTTTGCAAAGCCCGCGCCGCGAATTAACGTAGCTGGACGCTCGATTTTTGGAAATCTTGATGCCAAAGCTGTCGCCACTGAGCTAAAAAGTTCCGGTATCTTTACCGGCCTCACACTGCCAGACGCTATCCACCAGGAAATCTCGCGCTTTGGTCGGGAAACTCCGTGCTTTGGGAATTTTGATCGTAACAAGGAGTTTCTGGCTGGTGAGCATGAGCGCGCTGAGCGTGACTTTGGCACGTCCATCCTGAGCGGGCATCACTTCGAACGAGTTTCAGAGTGTGACGCCGCGATCACTGTCCAACAGGATCCGTTGCTCAAGAGCATCGCGATGAATTACCTGGGCGGAGAAGCACAATTAATCACCACCAGAACGTGGTGGAGTTTCCCGACCAAATCGGCCACGGACCTCGATCTGAGCAGGGCATCATTCAAATACCATTTCGATCTCGACGACTGGCGGATGCTCAAGTTTTTCTTTTACCTTACCGACGTGGATGAGAATGCTGGTCCCCATGTCTTCGTACGTGGCAGCCATAACAGGAGACGTTTGAAGCACCAGCTTACAATGGTCGTCGGCCACCCTTCAGAGGAGGTCACCGAGTATTACGGAGGCGATAGGGCTGTAACGATCACGGGCAAGGCCGGAACGGGGTTTGTCGAAGACCCATTTGGTTTCCATATGGGCACTCTGGCCAAGAAAAATCCTCGCCTGATGATGGAAGTCGGATTCGGCGTTTCCAAGCCCTCGAAACGTCGGTTTCACGGGGAGCCAGTCATCCGATAAAACGAACCGCGAAAATCAGCTGTGGCTTGATCAGTCGGGTAGCGTTATTGGTTATCTCGAATGCAGAGCATCCAATAGATTTCCGAAACTGGGGCGCCACTCAACGATTTCGACGCTTTCGTAAACCCCAGCGGCAACAAAGGGATCGGATGCGCTGAACTCCTCGAACTGTTCGAGTGTATCGACTTCGGCGATGAGGATGGCGGCGTTGGCTCCGCCATCCGGCTGCGATGCCGAAGGTCCAGACAGCAGAATTCGAAGCTTCGTGTTACGAATATGAGCTTTGTGCTGCTCTATCAACCGGGAGCGATCCGCGCCTCGACCGGGATCGGATTTCGCGTAGCGGACGACGATCATCGAGCGCTCTTCGTCGGTGTAAGAATGAAATCGAAATCCGACCTCCAAAGAGTGGGTCCCTCGATCCGCTCGAAGGGCGCAATAAGGGTGTTTTTAACGCCAAAGACCGCGTCGGAGTCCAGGTATGGGTCATCGCCAACAAATGTGTGTGTCACCAGCTTCTGATAGCCCTCAGCCGTTATCAGATAGTGCGTGTGTGCCGGGCGGTAGGGATGGCGACCGAGTGAAGTCAGCAACTGACCAACAGGGCCGTCGTCGGGTATGGGATAGGACACCGGCTTGATGCCAGTAAATTTATAGCAGCCATCTGCGCCGGTGATAAAAATACCTCTGTTGTTCCACTTCGGTTGGATACCGGGCTGCTGAACATCGTAGAAACCATCCGAATTGTCCGACCAGACGTCGATCCGTGCGCCCTTGATCGGTTTGCCGTCGAGATCAAGCACGCGGCCTATGAAAAGACAGCTTTCTCCCTTGCCATCGAGCGAAATGTTTTCGCCCATTTCTCTGACAGGTGCGCCCTCCACATGGAATGGGCCAAAAACCGTATTTTCCGTCGCGCCCTTGGGACGGCGGTTATTGATCGCATCGACAAGCATGGAAAAGCCCAACACATCACTGAGGAGGATGAACTCCTGCCTTTCGTCGTGACAAAGATGCCCAGTTCGTGTCAGGAAGCCAATGGCAAAATCCCATTCTGCCTGGGTCAGTTTCACATCCTTGGCGAAAGCATGCAAATGCTGCACCAACGAAGCCATCACCTGCGCCAGCCGGGGATTTATATCTTCCGCCATCCGGGAATTGACTGCTTCTACAGATCGTTCTTCGCTGAAGTATTCAGCCATTGCGTCTCTCCTGCCAAAATCACTGTTGCGGCCGCGTGCCCTCCCAGGCGCGCTGGAGCAATTCCCTGATTGCATTCTTTTCAACCGGGCGCGGGTTCCAGTAGGGATTGCTCACGGCAATCTCTGCCGCCTTATCGAGATCGGCTTCCACCATTCCCAAGTCCCTTAAGGCTAAGGGAGCGCCGATCGAGGCCGCGAAATCATAAAGCCCACCACCGAGGGACCCGCCGAAAAGTTCACAAGCCGGTTGAAGCGCATCAGCGGCAGCCACCGCATTGTAAGCCACTGAATGCGGCAGCACGACCGCGTGGGTCTGCGCATGCGGTAGATCAAAGCTGCCGCCAAGCGTGTGGCAGAGTTTGTGATGCAGGGCCATTCCCACCGCACCGAGAACGGTCCCGCAAAGCCAGGAGCCGTAAAGTGCCTCGCCTCGGGCTTCAAGGTCAGATGGAGTTCTTACGATTTCCGGCAAGGCCTTCTTCAGCGCACACAGACCTTCAAGGGCCATCATCGACGAAATCGGATTACGATCTTGCGCGTAAAGCCCCTCAACCGCGTGTGCCATGGCATTGAGGCCACTGCTTACGCTCATCGCGACCGGCAAACCCAGGGTCAGGTCAGGATCATAGATAACCGCTTCAGGCAGAATGCTTGTCCCGCGCACCGTTGTCTTGCGCTCGTTTTCCGTCTGCCCAAGGATCGGGGTTACCTCGGAGCCTGCATAGGTGGTCGCGACAACGATCTGTGGAGCGTCGTTTCGATAGGCGATGGCCTTACCGAGACCGATGGTAGAGCCGCCACCGATCGCAACGACGCAATCTGCCTTCACCTCATTGTATACCGCAACGGCCCGCTCGGTGACGTCGACGGGTGTATGCATCGTCGCATCGGTAAACAGGCCCGCCGTAAGTGAGCCAAGGGAAGAGGCGATCTGTTGCGCCTCTTCCTTCTGATGAACGGTGGAAAGGATCAGGGCGCGAGTGCCGCCCTGCGCCTTGATGACATCCGGCAGGCGGCTGAGCGAGCCGCTGCCAAAGATAATCTGCGCCGGACTGACGCTGTAGCTGAAAGGCCTGACCATTCTATCTGTCGAGCTTGAACAGTGAAGCAGCGTTGGTGCGGCCGATCTTCAAACGGTCGGCCTCAGAGATGGTGGCATTATCAAACCAGTCTGCCGCGTGATCGATATTCTCGAACGGCCAGTCGGCGGAAAACAGAATACGGTCCGCCCCGATTTCCAGCATCGCATCGATCAGCGATTGCGTACGGAAGTTCCCGGATGTGGTGATGTAGAAATTCTCATTGAAATAATCGGCTATCGGACGCTTGGCCGGGTAGCTTTTCTCGACCTTGACCCACGCATTACGATTGTCGATGCGCCACATCATGTAGGGAAGCCCCTCCCCCATGTGACCGACGATTATCCGCAGTCCCGGATGTTCGTCGAACAGGCCCGATCCCATCAGGCGAAGTGCATGGACGGCGGTCTCCTGTGCAAACGCCCAGGTAGGCCCCATCAGCCAGGAATGACCGGCATAGATTCGGCCGTCCTGCGGCAGGGGATTGCGCGGATGCAGATAAAAGGGAACATTGAGCTTCTCGACCTCGGCCCAGAAGGGCCGATACTGCGGGAGATCGTAATAGAGCGGTGTTGCGCCATCTCCTTCCTGAGAAAAGCCATTAACCAACGCGCCAACGAAGCCGAGCGTGGTGACACAACGCTGCAGCTCCTGCGCAGCCGCATCCGGATCTTGTAGAGGCAGAGCTGCAAATCCCAGAAAACGGTTCGGGTTCTTGACGCACTGCTCAGCCAGAAAATCGTTCGCACGCTGCGAAATTTCCAGCGCCTTCGCTTTATCCGGTATCGCCTGGACGGCTGGCGCGTTGAGTGAAAGAATCATTTTTTCAATGCCATAGGCATCCATCAAACGCAGGCGCTTGTCCTGAATATCCAGCAGCCGAGCGGACAGTTCAGTCCAGTAGTCGCCCGGCACGAAGCCTGCGGAGTCCTGAAGCGTGTCTGGGATAGCGAAGTGTTCTTCGAGCGCGATCTTGCCTTGCACGATACTCTCTCTTTCTTGTCTTCAATCGAAAATGAAAGGATGCCGGATCAGTATTGACCCTTGGGTGGAAGTCCGAGCAGTTGCTGTCCGGCCATGGTGCCTACGGCATCCCAGTTCATGGAAATATGTCGTCCGACCGCATTGGCATCGCGCCACGCACGCTGTACGGGGTTGGACATCTGTAGACCTAGCCCACCCGTCGATGCGTTGAGCGCTTCCACGGCCCGAAGCGCGAGACTGACCGAGAATGACTGGCTGCGACGGGCGAGAATCCGGTCTTCCTCGGTGATTTCTACCAAACCATCTTCCCGTGCCTGTGCGAGTTCCTGTGCCTTGGTGATGTCGCGCAGCATGATCTCCCGGGCTGCATCCACGGACGCGGCCGCTTCGGCGACGCGAAGCTGGATCGTCGGAAACTCGGCGATCTTGTTGTTGCCACCGGCAACCGCGCCGCGCGTGACGCGGTTGCTCATAAGATCAATATAGCTCTCCAATGCGCCCTTCGCCGCACCGACCGCAGCGCTTCCCAGACAGAACGGTACACCCATCAGAAGCGGTATATTGTAGAGACCGACGCCGCTATATCCACGTCCACCCGGTGTTCGACCGGCAGTCGCATCCGGGAAAGTCAGTATCCGGTATTCCGGAACGAACACGTCTTGCAGGACGAGGCTTTTCGATCCCGTGCCCGCGAGACCAACCACGTCCCAGGTCTCAGAAATGCTGTAGTCGCTCGCGGGAACCAGCAAGAACGCTGGCACAGCTCGGTCGCCCTCGGTGTCTGGAGGAATGATCGCCGCACAAAGTGCCCATTGAGCATTTTCGCATCCGCTTGCGAAAGCCCAGTCTCCGGAAAGCTTGAAACCACCCGGGACACGTTCGGCCATACGAACAGGCGCATAGGAACCGCAAAGCAGTGCATCGGGATTGCTGCCCCAGACCTCCTTTTGCACCCGCTCATCGAACATGGCTAGAAGCCACTGGTGCGCAGACAGGAGCCCGGCGACCCAACCGGTGGAAGCGCAGGCTGCCGAAATTTCGATGTTGGCCTCTACAAGATCCGCAAACGCACCTTGCTCGCCGCCGAAACGCGCGGGTTTCACGATATCGAAGTAGCCGACAGAACGAAGGAGATCGATGTGAGCGCTGGGAACGCGTCCTGATTTCTCGGTGTCGCGGGCGCTTTGCCTGATCTTTTCGAGAACAGGAACGATGCGCTCCGCAAGACGAGCAGTTCCTGACCGCGGTAAAGAAGCGATCTTGGTTGCCGTGTTTAACATGGGCCTACCCTTTTTAGTTTCGGGAGAAAGATTGCGCCTGCTGAGGCGCGCAATAGCTGGCATTCTCGTACATCAAAGGAACGGTCGCTTCGGACAGGCGGCTATCAACGACCTGGCCGATGAATATTGTGTGCGTTCCATAAGGGACTGCTCCCATGCGTCGACAAACGACGGAGGCGTGGGCGGTATCTAGTACCAGCATGCCGCTTGGATGGCGGGTCCAACGTTCGGAATCGAAGCGTTTTTCCGGGGCGACTTTCCCGCTGAAACCTTCGGAGATCGCGATCTGGCGATCGGTCAGAACGTTGACCGCGAATTCCGGTACTTCCAGAAGCATGTCGTGAAGAAACGTTCGATTGTTCAGGCAGATCACGAGAGACGGCGGGTCCATCGACAATGATGTGACAGCAGTCGCCGTCATCCCGTGGTCAGTTCCGTGACGACAGGCCGAGATAACCGTGACGGTTGCTGGAAAGCGTCGCATCGTGGCACGAAAGGCTTCGCCTATTGCCATAGGTTCGATGGGTTGCGCGCCGATCGACGTATTGTTGGTCGAAATGAGTGCCGGAGATTCTCCGACGGCAGCATTGGCAGACATAGTTTCCTCCCGTGTCTCCTTGCAATCAAGACTATTGCGTTTGCAAATATTGTCAATGCAATTTTTAGCGCGGGATGTGACGAAGCGAAAAATGGCCGGAAAGAAAGGCTTTTACATTGTCATTCCAGCTCGATACGTGCATGGCTGTACACCATATCATCTTGTTCGAGGCGGCCCCGGCCACACCCTAAAAAGACGAAGAGCATGTACAAACTGACCGATTCCGTTCCCTATCTTCTCAATCGCTCCGGCGTCGGTATTGCGGAAGTGTTTTCTCAGAAAATAGCAGAAGACGGTCTCACCGTTCCCATGTACCGCGTCCTGGCAATGCTGAAAGAGCGCGGCGAAAGTACGCTGGGTGAATTGGCTGATGTCGTTTCGGTAGAAGTATCCACGCTGTCGAGGCTGATCGGGACTCTTTCCAAACGCAAGCTCGTCAGTCGAACCAGACCCGAGGACAATGGCCGGATTGTCATCGTCAGGCTCACGCAACAAGGCGAAGCTTTGACCGAGCGGCTTATGCCGATTGCCGTAGAGGTCGAAAATATCGCTATCGCGGGCATGACAGATAGTGAAGTGGATGCATTCAAGAATGCACTTCGCCAAATGCGCGCCAACCTGCTCTCGGCAGGCGGCAAAGGAAAAATCGGCAATCGATAAGTTTGCAGTTGCAAATATTTTGGATGCAATTATCTATTAGCAACGTTGTTGTCATAATGCGTTTATATTTGGCGCAGTTCGGTTTTGGAGGAAACTTGACGACAGCGATTCTGGAGGACTTGCACAAAAGGCTATTCTGACCCGACTCATTCGGGATCGGCTCGCTGTGCGCAATGTATGGGGAGGCAACATGGCCATACAAAATATCGCTATCACCAAAGAGCGGGTCAGAAGCCCGAATATCATCATCGCACTATGCGGCCTGCTCATTCTGTTCGACGGCTACGATCTGATCGTCTATGGCGCCGTCGTCCCTGCCCTGCTTGCCGAACAAAGCTGGGGCCTGACACCCGGCATGGCTGGGCGGGCCGCTTCGCTGACCCTTTTCGGCATGCTGCTGGGCGCTTTGATCGCCGGCACACTCGCAGACCGGGTCGGTCGGCGCAAAGTCATCATTGGCAGCTTACTCAGCTTTTCCCTCATGATGATTGGCAGCAGCCTCGCCCCGAACTTTTTGATTTTCGAAGGCACACGCTTTCTGGCAGGTCTTGGCCTCGGGGCGCTGTTTCCAACCGTGACCGCGCTCATCATCGAATTCTCACCACCGAAACGTAAAGCGATGGCCTATTCGCTGGCACTTCTCGGTTATCTTTTTGGGGGCATCATTTCCGGTCTTCTCGGTCTGCTGCTGGTGCGGGAATATGGCTGGCGGCCTCTGATGATGATCGGAGGACTGCCGATCCTGCTACTGCCTTTCATTATGAAGCTGATCCCGGAATCTCCTGAATGGCTCGCGACCAAAAACAGACAGGCGGAGGCCAATCTGATTGCAAGCGAGTTTGGCCTTCCTAACCCCATTCCGAGACCTGCCGTGGATCGTCAAAACGGCGTTCGATCGCTGTTTTCGCAAGGCCGCCTCCTGCCGACATTAAACGCTTGGGGCATCCACTTCTGTTCGCTGTTATTGACGTTCGGCATGGTCAATTGGCTGCCGACGATCATGAACAAAATGGGCTACGATATAGGCTCCGCCCTGATGTTTTCGGTAACACTCAACGCAGGCGCGGCGATCGGCCTTTTAATCGGAGCGAAGATTGCCGATCGCGGGAATGTCAAAGTCGTGGTATCGGCCATGTTCCTGATCGGCGCCATGTCTATCTGGCTACTGACCCAGGTCGATCAGGGGCTGCTCGTCTACGGCCTGGTCGGATTGGCTGGCACCGGCACAATCGGTACTCAAATCCTGGCGAATGTTCTTGTGGGTAATCTCTACCCGGTAGAAATTCGTGGAACCGGCCTCGGCTTCTCGCTCGGGATAGGCCGTATTGGCGGCATGATCGGGCCGGCAATCGGCGGCGCGGTACTCGGTGCGGGTCTGGCGCCGCAATGGAATTTCTACATATTTGCCGTGGTTGGCGCTGTCGGTTGCGCTCTTGCACTGACAACGCTTCTCTACCGCAATAAGGCCCATTGACCTGTCGGATGTGTTGGTAGGCCAACTGCCTACCAACATCTTCGAGACCGTATTTGATGCTACTGCGCATCTGGCGATTAAATTAGCTGATATACGCCGGTTCAATTCATCAAGCGTCGGACCAAAAACCTGGCTTGTGGTCTTCAATTACCAGCAGCAGAAACCACCATCGACCAAGAGATCAACGCCGGTCACGAAGCTTGCGGCATCCGACAGCAGGAAGATCGCGGGGCCGACCATTTCGTCGACATTGGCCATACGCTGCATCGGCGTCTGTTCTTCGAACAACTTGGTCTGGTGCACCATTTCCGGGCGAGTATTCATGGGTGTTGCGGTATAGCCGGGAGAGATGGTGTTGACGCGCAGGCCCTTGCCGACCCATTCCATCGCCATGGATTTCGACATGTGAATGACGCCAGCCTTTGACGCATTATAGTGGCACTGCATCAGCCCGCGATTGACGATGACGCCGGACATGGAGGCAATGTTGACGATGGAGCCGCGACCATGCTTCAGCATGGCCTGCGCTTCCGCCTGGCAGGACAGAAACACGCCCTTCAGGTTGATGTCCATCATCGTCTGGAACTGGCTTTCCTCCATTTCCTCCGCCGGATTGGCATTGGCGATACCGGCAGCATTCACCGCGAGCGACAGCGCGCCGAGATCCGCTTCGGTCTTCGCTACGGCATCGGCAAGCGCCTGCTTGCTCGTCACATCGGCTGCGATCTGCACGGACTTGCGGCCAGCCTTTGCGATGAAATCCGCCGTCTGGGCCAGACCGTCATCGGTGCGGCGGTCGAGCAGCGCGACATCGGCACCGGCCTGCGCCAAGCCCATGGCGATGCGCTGGCCAATGCCGGAACCGGCACCCGTAACGAGTGCTACCTGGCCGGAAAGATCGAAAAGCTTCGGCGCGTTGAGCGTGATGGTGGACATGAAAATTTCCTTCTTCAGATTGTCGCCAGTTCCATGACGGAAACATCATTTGCCTCGTCACGGTTGAGAATACCGGCCTGATTTCCCTGGGCGAGAACGAGGATGCGGCTGGAAACGCCCAGCACCTCTTCTAGATCGGAACTGACGACGATGACCGCCACGCCCTGTTTCGCCAGATCGACGATGATGTCGTAAATGCCCGCGCGCGCGCCGACATCGATGCCGCGCGTCGGCTCGTCCAGCACGACGACGCGCGGGTTGCGCGCAAGCCATTTGGCGATGACCACTTTCTGCTGGTTACCGCCGGAAAGATCGGATGCGGATTGTTCGCCCCTGCCCTTCACTCCGAATTTCGAAATGGCAGCATTGGCGAAACGGCGCTTGACGCCAGACGTGACCCAGCCCGTGCCGAGTAGGTCGAGATTGGCGTAGATGATGTTCTCGCCAATTTCATGCTCCACCACAAGGCCCTGAAGCTTGCGGTCCTCCGGCACCATGACGATGCCTCTATCGATGGCGTCCGATGGTGCCTTCAGGTTAAGCGGCTTGCCGTCGAGCAGAATTTCTCCTTCGGAGATCGCATCGGCACCGGCAATTGCGCGCACCAGTTCGGTTCGGCCTGCGCCAATCAAGCCGGCAATACCGAGGATTTCGCCTGCACGAACGTCGAAGCTGACATTGCGGAATGCGTTGTTCGCTCCTGTCAGCCCCTTGACCTCGAGTACGACCTTGTCCTGCGCTTCCGGCAAGGTGGGGAACATGCGCTCAAGCGAACGCCCTACCATGCTTTCGACGACGGTTCGGACGGGCGTTGCGCTATCGGCAAACTCGTTGACGCGCACGCCATCACGCAGGACCACGATGCGATCCGTAATCTGTCGGATTTCTTCCATGCGGTGAGAAATGTAGATGATGCCGACGCCCTCGGCGCGCAGCTTGCGTACCTGTTCGAACAATGCCTGCGTTTCCGCGCCGCCCAGTGCTGCTGTTGGCTCGTCCAGAATAAGCAGCTTGGCATTCAGCGTCAGTGCCTTGGCAATCTCGATAAGCTGCTGGTTGGCCGTAGACAGCCCAGCCACTTTGCGGCTCGCGGGAATATGAAGGTTGAGCCGCGACAATTGCTCTTGCGCACGCCGCACCATCTCAGTGCGGTCGATCTTGCCGTTTTTCATCAACCAGCGACCGATGAAGACGTTTTCGGCAATCGACAATTCCGGCAGAAGCTTCAGTTCCTGATGGATCAGCACCACGCCTTTGTCGATGGCTTCGCGCGGAGATGCAGGGGCATAGGGTTGGCCAAGCCACGTCATCGTTCCCTGCGAGGGCTCGCGCGATCCGGCAATGATGCCGGACAGGGTGGATTTGCCAGCGCCATTCTCACCCAGTAGCGCCACGACCTCGCCCGCATAGACGTCGAGATCGACATTCTTCAAGACCTCGAGTGGACCATAACGTTTGCTGATGCCACGGAGCGAAAGAACCGGCTCACGCATGTCGGGGAACCTCCCAATATTTCATGTAAGAGAACCGGATCGTCTCTGCGGGAGAGCGTCGGTTCGAAAATAACGGGTGCCGCCACGAAGACGGCACCCGGATAGTCATCAAGGATGGTTGGAGATGAAGCCAGCCACGTTTTCTTTCGTCGTCAGCGTTGCATCAAGCAGCTGAACTGGCTCAACCTTTTCACCTCCGACGATCTTGACGGCCATTTCGACGGCCGTGCGGCCCATCTTCTGGGTCTGCTGGGTTGCGGTCACGTCGAATACGCCGTTTTTCAGCGCTTCGAGTGCAGCCGTATCGCCATCGAAACCGCCGACAACAATCTTCTGCGACGGATTTGCAACCTTGATGGCCTGTGCCGCACCGAGTGCGAGACCGTCAGCCTGCGCAAACACGATGGAAACGTCAGGGTTTGCCTGCAGCATGTTCTGCATGATCTGGAAACCTTCGTCCTGGCTCCACATGTTCGACCATTGCTCGGCAACAATCTTCACGTCAGGATTGGCCTTTACGGATTCCATGCAGCCCTTTGTGCGGTCCACTTCCGGCGTCGTACCCTTCTGGCCATGGATCATGACCATTTTGCCCTTACCGCCAGCTTCCTTGATGATGTAATCGCAAACGGACTTGGCAGAAGCAACGGAATCCGTCGCAAGGAACGTATCGCCAGGTGCGCCATCGGCGTTACGGTCGATGTTGATGACGGGAACGCCAGCTGCTTTGGCAAGCTTCACCGGAACGGTCGCGGCAGCCGCACCTGCGGGAATGTAGATTAGCGCGTCGATGTTCTGGGTCAGAAGATCCTGGATCTGGTTGACCTGCGTCGGGCCATCACCCTTGGCATCGACGGTGACGACCGTGATCCCGCGCGTCTTGGCTTCGGCTTCGACGGACTGCTTGATCTGATTGAAGAAGTTTGCCTGAAGGTTGGCGACGGCAAGACCGATCTTCTTGACTTCGGCGGCATTGGCCGAGCCGAGGGAGAGAGCGAGTGCTGCGGATGCGAGCAGAATGCGAGACAATTTCATTTCTTTTCCTCCGGTTTTGGTTATGGCCTTCGGGAGACAGAGCCTCCTCCCCTCGGGCCGTTTATCCCATCCCTCGTTGGAGGGAGATGGTCTGTTTGAGGCGGAACTCCCCGCCTGAAAGCGAAACTTAGCCTTTCCTGCGGCGCAGGGTCTCCGCACCGACGGCCAGCACGATGACGACGCCGATGATGACCTGCTGAAGGAACGGTGAAACATTGAGAAGATTGAGGCCGTTGCGAAGCACGCCGATGATGAGCACGCCGATCAGCGTGCCGCCGATGCCGCCAGCGCCACCGGAAAGGGATGTGCCGCCGATGACGACCGCTGCAATGGTATCGAGCTCATAACCGAAGCCGCTGGATGGCTGAACAGAGTCGAGACGAGCGGCGAGCACGATACCAGCAAGACCGGCCAGAACCGCGCAGATCACATAAACGCCGATCGTGACAAGCGGAACATTGATGCCTGCGAGGCGCGCCACTTCCGCGTTTCCACCCACTGCATAGACGGTACGTCCTTCGGACCTGTAACGCAGAAATGCCCAGGATACAGCGACGACGACCAGCATCAGAAGAACGGTTGCCGTCATCACGCCAAAATGACGGTCAATCGCCAGCATCATGAACCAGTCCGGAAAACCGACGATCTGCTGGCCATCCGTGATCATGTTGGCAAGACCGCGCGCGACCGACATCATCGCAAGCGTGGCGATAAAGGCAGGGACGCGGAACGCGGTGACGAGGATGCCGACGACGAGACCACAGACACCGGACGCCAAAAGCGCAAGAACGATCGCAGCACCCATCGGCATCCCGGCGACATTCGCCGTCCAGCCCATGATCATCATGGATAGCGCCAGCACGGACCCAACCGAAAGATCGATACCGCCAAGCAGAATGACGAATGTCATGCCCACGGCCATGATGCCCAAAACGGTGATCTGGTCGAGAATATTAAGGCCGTTGCGAAGCGAAAGGAAATTTTCACTGGCGAAAGAAAGAAACACACACAGCAGCAACAGACCCACGAGAGGCCCGGTTGCGCCGCTCAGCCAGGCGAGCGGACTTCTGTTTTGGACGATCGCGTCCTTGCGCTCCAACACAGTCATGGCTCCTCCCTATTCATCTAAACATCAGAACTTTTAAACCGATTAGAATAAATATTCATACTCGGTGTAAAATTCATAAGTCAGATTTGCGATGCTTGTCAATAGCGTCACCAATGGCGGTTGATGTCGTCCAAAAATATGGCGAATATCGGTTTGCGACTTGACAGGATGGCGATATCTGCAATTATATAGCTATCTGTATAAATATTCACACTTGCATCTTGATGAGGATTTCATGGAGCCGAAAGAACTAGAGCGCGTTGCGCGCCAGATCCGCCTGCGCGACGTGCAAGCCGTTTTCGAAGCCGGAGCCGGTCATGTCGGCGGAGAAATGTCTGCTATCGACGTGATGACAGCACTGTATTTCCGCGTCTTGCGCATCTGGCCGGACGATCCGAAAAACCCTGCTCGTGACCGCTTCGTTCTTTCCAAGGGGCACACCGCCTGCGCGCTTTATGTGACGCTCGCCAAGCGCGGTTTCATTCCGGAAGAAGAAATTTCTACCTTCCTGCAGCCCAACTCCCGCCTCAATGGCCACCCGAACTGCAACAAGGTTCCCGGCGTCGAGACCAATACCGGCCCTCTCGGCCATGGCCTCCCGGTAGCCGTTGGAATGGCGAAAGCCGCAAAGCTTTCGGGCGCAGATTACCATACCTATGTCATGACCGGCGACGGTGAGATGCAGGAAGGTTCCAACTGGGAAGCCATCATGGCGGCTGCGCAGTTCGGCCTCGATAATCTGACGCTCATCATCGACCACAATCGCTTTCAGCAGGGTGCGGCCCTGTCCGACACGAACGACATCGCACCGCTTCGCCCGAAACTGGAGGCTTTCGGCTGGGAGGTCACCGAGATCAACGGCAATGAGATGTCCGAGGTGGTCCCTGCGCTGGAACATCGCGCCAGTGGCCGTCCGCACTGCATCGTGGCGCATACCAACAAGGGCCACGGAATTTCCTTCATGCAGGACAAGGTGGATTGGCACCACAAGGTTCCGAGCAAGGAACAATACGACATCGCAGTCAAAGAACTTTCGGAGGCATTGTAATGAACGCGCCCGTATCCGCTCCTAAACTCTATGACTGCCGTGATGCCTTCGCGGAAACCATCGAGGCACTGGCCGCAAACGACCAGCGCGTCGTCGCCGTCTGTAACGACTCGGTCGGCTCCTCCAAACTCGGTGGTTTCAAGTCGAAATTCCCGGAACGCCTCGTCAATGTCGGCATCGCCGAACAGAACATGGTGGGCGTTGGCGCCGGTCTTGCCAATGGCGGGCAACTGCCCTTCGTCTGTGGCGCCTCATGCTTTTTAACGGGTCGTGCGCTGGAGCAGATCAAGGCCGATCTCGCTTATTCTAACGCAAATGTGAAACTCGTCGGCATTTCGTCCGGCATGGCTTACGGCGAACTCGGCCCAACACACCATTCCATCGAGGATTTTGCCTGGACGCGCGTTCTGCCCAACCTTCCAGTCATCGCCCCTTGCGACCGCATCGAAACAGCGGCTGCGGTAAAATGGGCGGCGGAATATGCCGGTCCCTGCTTCCTGCGCCTCTCGCGCGTCGGCGTACCGGATCTTCTGCCGGAAGGTCACGTCTTCGAAGTCGGCAAGGCTAACCTGCTGCGTGAAGGCTCCGACCTGACGCTGATCGCCAACGGTACGTTGACCCACCGCATGGTCAAGGCCGCCGATATTCTGGCAACGCGCGGCATCAAGGCCCGCGTCCTGAACATGGCAACCGTTCGCCCCATAGATGAAGCCGCCATCGTTGCTGCCGCCACTGAAACCGGTGCGATCCTGACGGCGGAAGAGCATTCGATCTATGGCGGCCTCGGTTCCGCCATTGCCGAAGTGGTTGTCGAGCAGGCACCGGTTCCGATGAAACGCCTCGGCGTTCCCGGCGTCTTTGCCCATACCGGCTCTGCCGAGTGGCTGCTGGATGAATTCGGCATGGCACCCAACGCCATCGCCGATGCTGCGCAGGCGCTGATTAAGAGAAAATAAGTCTCCTCCCTAGCCGTCCATGTTTCCCCTGGGAGATTTGGGCGGCACCCTCTTCATTATATTATGCGTGGCACTTCGATTTGCCTGAAAATCCCGGCTAGGATCGCGCATCATCAATGTCTGCCGGGAAGAGAGCATAGCGATGCGCGCCATTCTGTCCGTCGATCAGGGTACGACAAATTCGAAGGCCATTCTGGTTTCGGAAGCGGGTGCAATCCTCGCCAGAGGCTCTTCGCCGGTCGGAATTACCTACCCTCAATCTGGCTGGGTAGAACAGGAACCGACGCGCATATGGGCGTCTGTCTGCGAAGCCATCGACGCTTGCCTGAAGGCAGCGCCCGGCGACGTGTCTGTGGAAGCCATAGCCATATCCAACCAGCGCGAATCCGTGACAATCTGGGATGCGCAGACCGGCGAGCCGCTTGGCCCAGTCTTGAGCTGGCAGTGCCGTCGTACCGCGAGCGAATGCGCCGATCTCATCGAAAAGGGCCATTCCGAACGCGTCATGGCGCTGACGGGCCTGCCCATCGATCCCATGTTCCCCGGTGCCAAAATGCGCTGGCTGCTGGACCGGGCTCCGGAAGGCCGCAAGGTCAGGCTCGGCACCATCGATAGCTGGTTGATCCACTGCTTCACCGGCGGTCAGGTCCACGCCTGCGATGCATCCAATGCAGCACGCAGCCAGGCGCTCGATCTCAATCGACAGGTCTGGAGCGAAGAGCTTTGCGCACTTTTCGGGATCGACATCAATGCCCTGCCGCAGGTTCGCGACAGCAGCGGCGATTTCGGCGTCACGAAAAATGTTCCCGGCATCAAGGACGGCACGCCAATCCTTGCAGCCATCGGCGATAGCCACGCGGCACTCTTTGGTCACGGAGCGTTCAACCCCGGCGATGGCAAGGTAACCTTCGGCACCGGCTCATCGGTCATGACCACGCTGCCCCACTTCATCGCCCCTCAACAGGGCATCACCACCACGGTCGCTTGGCGGCTTGGCGGCAAGCCGACCTTCGCCTTTGAAGGCAATATTCTGGTTTCTGCCTCTTCGCTACCGTGGATGGTCGAGATTTTGGGATTGCCTGATGTCGCAGCGCTGGTGGAGCTCGCGTCAACTGCCGCCCCAGGAGCGCCTGGCTTTGTGCCTGCCTTCGTTGGCCTCGGTGCGCCATACTGGGATTCAGACAGCCGCGCGCTGTTCTCCCAGATCAATTTCTCGACCACCCGCGCCCAAATGGCCCGTGCGGTAACCGATTCCATTGCGTTTCAAGTGCATGACGTCTTTGCCGCCATGGGAACTCAATCACCGACAGGCTTTGGACGTCTCTTCGTGGACGGCGGCCCGAGCCAGAGCCGGTTCCTGATGCAATGCGTAGCGGACATGCTGGATCATCCCATCATTCAGCGAGACGCGCCTGAAGCTTCTGCTCTCGGTGCTGCCTACCTTGCCGGGCTTGCGCTCGGCATGTGGCCGGATATCCAGACCGTCGCCAGCCTCAACGCAAGCGGAACCGAAATCGCTTCCGTCACCTCAGCAAGGAACGAGAAGCTCGCGACATGGAAGGATGCAATTGCACGCTCGACCTTGAGAATTGCGTCCGCTAATAGTGAATAAAAATTCACTGGAGGGCTTATGGGTAGGATCAACGAACTTCGTCTTATATCGCGTGTTGCGCAGATGTACTACAGCGAGCACAAGCGGCAGGCCGAAATTGCCGAACACCTGCATCTGTCGCAGGCAACCGTGTCGCGCATGTTGAAGCGTGCGGAAGCGGAAGGCATCGTTCGAACCAGCATCATTCCTCCCGTCGGGACCTTCAACGATCTGGAAACCCAGCTACGAGAGCGCTTCGATCTTCCCGAAGCCATCGTGGTAGATTGCAGCGAGGATCGCGATGGCGCGATCATGGCCCGCATTGGCGAGGCTGCGGCCCATTTTCTCGAAGTCACGCTGTCGCAGAACGAAATCATCGGCGTATCCAGCTGGAGCCAGACCATCTTCAAGATGGTTGAAAACATCCATCCGCTAAAAGGCGCGAAAGCGAAATACATCGTTCAAACGCTTGGCGGCATGGGCGATCCTTCAGTACAAACTCATGCCACACAGATCACAACGCGTTTGGCGCGCCTTACGGAAGCAGACCCCAAGTTGCTCCCCGTTCCCGGCGTCTCCACCTCGCGCGAGGCCAAACTGCTGATGCTGGCCGACCCCTACATCCGCGAAACCATCGATCTCTTCGGGTCCATCACACTGGCAATCGTCGGCATCGGCGCTGTCGAGCCGTCTGAACTTCTCGCACGATCCGGCAACATCTTTTCCGCCAAGGAGCTCACCGATCTTGCGCATGCAGGCGCGGTTGGAGACATTTCGCTGCGCTTCTTCGACAAGGAAGGGCGACCAGTCAAAACCCCGCTTGATGACCGGGTCATCGGCCTGCCGCTTGAAAACCTCTCCAATGTTGACCGCGTGATCGCGTTGGCGGGTGGGGCGAAAAAGACGGAGGCAATCGCGGGGGCTCTGAGAACCGGAGTGATCGACGTTCTCGTCACCGATAAATTCACCGCCGAACGTCTGGTCGGCTCATAGAAGATTCCAGAATTCCCCGAGGAGGAGACATGAAACGTTTCGAAGGTCAGTCCGTATTCGTCAGCGGCGGCAATAAGGGCATCGGTTACGGCATTGCCCGCCGCTTTGCCGAAGAAGGTGCAAGTGTCGCAATCGCGGCCGTCGAGAAGGACACAGCGGATATCGCGGCCAAGCTTGCCGAGGAAACCGGCGCTCAAACTTTCGGCGTAAAGCTTGATGTGCGTGATGCAGCAGCGGTGCGGGAGGCTTATGACGCCACGGAAGCTGCAATCGGAGCGCTCTCCATCTCCGTCCAGAATGCAGGCGTTATCACCATCTCCAAGGTCGAGGAGTTGAGCGAAGACCAGTGGGACCTCAACATGGAGGTCAACACCAAGGGCGCTTTCCTTTGCTGCCAAGAGGCCATTCGCCGTTTCCGCCAGAGCGGAACTAAGGGCCGTCTCATCAACACCGCTTCCGGCCAGGCACGTCAGGGCTTCGTCTACACGCCACACTATGCCGCCTCGAAATTCGGCGTCATCGGCCTGACCCAGAGCCTTGCCAAGGAACTCGCACCGGAAGGCATCACCGTTAACGCCATCTGCCCCGGCATCATCCATACAGAAATGTGGGATTACAACGACCGCGTCTGGGGAAAGATGCTGGGTGATTATAAACCCGGCGAACTGATGGCCGAGTGGGTGCGCAACATTCCCATGCGCCGCGCGGGCACCCCTGCGGAAGTCGCCGCCCTCGTCGCCTTCCTCGCGTCTGAAGACGCAGCATACATCACCGGCCAGACCATCAACGTCGATGGCGGCCTGATCATGTCATGACGGATGTAAATTTGGTCATGCAGCGCAGATCGCACGGATACGTGCGATCTGCCGATACCATGGCTGACGTGGCTAAAACGCTGCCGCCGGGATCCAGCTCGCCGTCGCAACCCCGCTTGTAGAGAAAGCGGGGACCTTCTTGGCCAAATCCTCAATCGTATTGACTTCGGCATCGCGCAATTGTTTTTGCGTCACGAGAACCGGGTCCACAACTACCTTGGCTGGCACTTGCTGCCCCGCGATCTGAAGAGCCACAGCGCGAACCGAGACCGCTCCCACGACGGCTGGATTGGTCGCGGCTGTCGCGACCCATGGACTGCCAGGCTCTACGATTTCTTGAATGTCGGCTGTGGAAATATCCGCCGAATAAATCTTGACCTTGTCGGATATGCCAAGGTCCGCTGCTGCGAGTTTCACGCCACGCGCAAATTCATCATAGGGGGCAAACACCACCGAGATATCCGGATTGGCTCGGAAGATCGCCTTCGCCTGATCGGCGGTTGCCGTCGCAGTTGTGTCGCTGACGGTTCCGAAGCGAGCCTTCTCGACAATGCCTTTGTTCTCTCCCTTGACCTTCTCCCAGATTTCGTTGCGGCGATCGAGCGGCGCAAAGCCGGCGACATAGGCATAACCGGCATTAAAGCTTGGGCCATTGTCCTTCAAGGCTTGCTCAAGCGCCAGTTCCGCCA
Organism: Agrobacterium larrymoorei; assembly: GCF_013322225.1. Classification (GTDB taxonomy): domain Bacteria; phylum Pseudomonadota; class Alphaproteobacteria; order Rhizobiales; family Rhizobiaceae; genus Agrobacterium; species Agrobacterium larrymoorei_A. The sequence goes on along the minus strand of NZ_JAAMFB010000022.1, from coordinate 172,460 downwards.
GCCGATGGTCGGACTGCTCGATCTGCGGGATTTTCGGATTGTTCAGGTTAACATCGAAGGCCACGACCTTGATACCCTTGTCCAGCGCCTGCTGCACCACATCGTTCAGTGATTCCGGCTGCCCGTGATCAACGATAATGGCATGAACGCCGAGATTGATGGCCTGCAGGATTTGCTCACGCTGCTGTGCGGCATCCTGTCGCCCCTGAAAGACCCGCAGATCGATGCCTAGAGCTTTTGCCTGTGCAACTGCACCTGCCTGATAGGCCTGAAAGAAATCCCCGGCTGAAATATAGCCCACCAAAGCGATTTTCACATCGCCCTTATCGAAAGGTGCAGGCGCACCGGACAACCCTTGTGCCTGAACAGCTGCAAGCGGTGAAAGCAGAGACAACAATGCAGAGGCAAAGACAACCCGGCTGACAGACATGGCATTTCCTATCGGTTCATACAGTAAAATTTCCTGAGCAAATCAAAACATAAAATGGGGCCATCTGGCCCGGACAACCGGGGCGATGCGTCAGGCGCGCGCAACGTGGCGCCTGGATCGGTGCATTCGAACGTCCGCCCGCCAAGGCAGGCGACGCACCGGCCGCGGAACTGGATCAGGCAGGCCACGACATGGTCGCCAACGGCGATATCCGTCACCTGGGAGCCGACCTGAAGGACGACACCCGCCACTTCGTGACCAAGGATTGCCGGGAAAGGCAATCCAAAATCCGCCTCCGACACGGTGAGGTCCGTATGGCAAAGCCCCGACGCCTTGACCTCAACCAGAACCTCGCGAGCTTGTGGCTGATCTATCTCGATGTCCATGACGGTGAAGCCGAGGCCCGGCCCCTTGCAGATTGATGCTTTCACGACGTTTCCTCCCGATAAGGGTTAATGACGTTGGGTTCCGCCGAACGGACGTGCCAGCAATTTGGCCGCGCCCTGCAACAGGTTGTCGGGAGTCATTTGGAAAGCGCTAAAAGTCTATTTTAGCCCGTTTTTGTCGAATTCTTGCCAGATCCTGTCGCAGCTGGCCTGATGCGTCGCTTCCGAACCGGCCCAAAACTTCGAAGCGCGGCTGAGGCACCAACTGACGAGGATCAGTTCCCAGATGACCACGGCGGCCGTTACGGCGATCATGTCGGTAGTGCTGTCGATATGCTGGTCCTCGAAGAAGGAGGGAACCGTCGGTCTCGCGGCGGACGTGTACAGATGAGCGAAATGAAAGCGTCGTGGAAGCCGATTGACCATGGCCAGCAGGTCGCTGTCCGGGTGGGCGCGAAGAGGACCAGGCTCAGGCCTTGGCCGTTACGATGTGCGACTGGCCATCTGCGACAAACGCCGCCACGGCGCGAAGGGGAGAGCCTGATCCGCCAGCAATCGGCAGCGGCAAGGTGATCAGAAACGAAAACGCCGGTACATCGCCGAGATTGGCGAAGTTTTCGCCGATCAGGACGTTCGCGTCGAGCAAAAGGTTATGGGCCGGAAAATTTGTGCTGCCGAAGCAGTCGAGGGACAGGCAATCCGAACCGGCGATGCGGATGCCGCGGTTCAGCAAGTATTCAGTGGCCTCGACTGACAGGCCAGGCCAGTCGCTGAGGAAATGCTGATGGTCTGCTGGGTCATGCCAGAAGCGATCCCAGCCGAAATGGAAGAAGACGGCGTCTCCGGCGCGGATTTCGCCATGTTCCGCTTCAAAGCGCTTGATCCTGTTGACATTGACCGCTTCGCGCGGAGCGCAATCGCGGGCGTCGATCTTGGCCATTCGGCCGAAGAAGGTCTGCAGGCGAATGGCATCGATCCCTGCGGCACCCTTGATAAAATGAAGCGGCGCATCAAAATGCGTTCCTGTATGTTCGCTCATGCTGAGCGAGTGATTGCAGGCAAAATCTCCGCGATCATAACTTTCGATCACTTCCTTACAGAAGAACGGATGCGTCGGCCATACTGGCACCTGCGGCGTCAGCGCGTGGGTGAGGTCCACAAGAGTCATGTCGTTGCTGAAGGTTTTCGTTAGAGAGGCGATATCCATCTCAGGCTGCCTTCGGTTTCGGCACCAGCGCGACGATCAGGACGATCAGCGCGCCGGTCAGCACGAAGCGCACGCCGGCCTGCATCTGGAATGTGTTCAGCATGGTCGCCATGAGATTGAAGAACAGTGCCGCGCCCCAGATGCCAATCGCATTGGCCTGCCCGCCGGCAACACTGGTACCGCCAAGAACCACGACCGCGATGGCCTCCAGCAAGTAGTTGTCGCCCATGTTGAGCGCCGCACCACCTGAGAATCCGGCAAGCAGAAAGCCGGTCAGTGCTGCCGCGACGCCGCAGAAGACATAGGCGATCAGCCGGACCCGCATGACCGGGACACCGGCAAGGCGTGCGGCCCGCTCGCTCTGGCCGACCGCGAGCAACTGGCGGCCCCAGACGCTGCGGGCAAGAACGATCGCGGCGACAACCGTCAAGAGGATGACTGCGACAGGCATGACCCTGAAACCGCCGACCGACCAAAGTGTGAAGCCCGAAAGCGCTGCCGGCGGCTTCACGGTTGCCTCGCCGCCAAGATTGAAAGCCAGAGACTGGAAAACGAAGCTCCAGGCTAACGTCGCGATGATCGGCGGCAGACGCAGCAAGGTGATCGCCAGAAAGTTTGCCGCACCGGCCAGAGCACCGACCAGAAGCGCAACGATGAAGCCCGGCAGGACCATGTCATTACTGCCGCTCATGACCGACATGGACAGGTAGGCAGCAAGGGTCAGCACGGACGGCATGGACAGGTCTATATTACCGGGGCCGGACGCGATCACCATCATCTGACCCGTCCCCACCACAACGCTGAAGGCGGCGAAAGCAATGGCTGAGGAGAGGGTCGGTACTGCGCTTGCAAAGCCGGAATAGGCGATTGTCGCGATCCACATGGCAAGCGCGACGATGAAACCGTATGTCCATGGCTTGGGAGAAAGACCAATCATGACTTTTGCTCCGAAAGCAGGATGCGTCCGGCGAGCACGAGGAAAAGAATGCCCCCCTGCGCGCCGATTTGCCAGGTTGGTGGGACCTGCAGGAAACTCAGCAGCGAGCCTGCAAGCGCAAGCGTCAGCGCGCCGATCACCGTTCCGACTGGAGAGACGATACCGCCAATGAAGGAACCACCGCCGAGAATAACCGCGCCGACACCGAGAAGTGTGTAAGCCGGTGCGACATTCGGATCGCCCGATGTCGTCAGGCCAGTCAGGGTGATGCCAGCAATGATGCCGAGTAGTCCGACGGCCGCGTACACCGCAGCGCGGATGCCGGTGATCGACCAGCCGGCGCGCTGGATAGAACGCGGATTGCCGCCTGCGCCTCGCAATATCACGCCGTAGGAAGATCGGCTGACAACCAGGTGGCCTATCAGCGCCGCAAGGATGGCAAGCAGCACCGGCAGCGGTACGAACGGCGGACGCCAGCTCATGAAACCCGAAAGCCAGGCCGGGGCCGCGCCGCCCGGCGCCGGGAGGATGATGATCGCCACGCCGAGCCAGATGAAGGACATGCCGAGCGTCACGATGATCGACGGCAGCTGGCGGATGTGGATGATGAGACCGACGCCGGCATAAACGACGATGCTTCCGATATAGATGGCGATTGCGACAGCCGGCGCACTATCGAGATAAAGCGCCGTGACGCAGGTGACGAAACCGACGAAGGAACCAATCGACAGATCTATGTCACCGAGCATGATGACGAGCATCTGTGCCATCGATGCGAACATCAGTGGCACGGCGAGCTTGAACAGCAACGTAAAGCCGAAATAGCTCATCGCTGCGGGGCGGATCCAGAAGATCAACGCAAGCATGACGACAAGCGCGATGGCCGGTAGCCCAACCTCAAGGGCAGGCGCGAGACGATTGCCGAGTTCACGCTTCTTATGCGGGTCGCTCTTCTGCCGGGAAATGGTGGCATCAGCCATGAGCGCCTCCGAAGGATGCTTCGAGGATCCGGTTATGGTCGATCTCATCGCCGGACACCTCGGCGACAGCGCGATTTTCGCGGAAGACGTAGAGCCGGTCGCAGTTCTTCAGCTCCTCGAATTCTGTCGTATACCAGATGAAGATGCGGCCACGATCCGCTTCGTCGCGAATCAGTTGATAGACTTCCTGCTTGGTGCCGACATCGACGCCGCGCATCGGATCGTCGAGCAGTATAACCTCACCATCCGAAGCAAGCGCACGGGCGAAAAGAACCTTCTGCTGATTGCCACCGCTGAGTGAGAGGATAGGCGTATCGATTGATGGCGCCTTGACTTTGAGGCGCTGCGACCATGTCTCTGCGAGTTTATATGCTGCAGACGGCGATACGAAACCGCCCTTCTGCAGCGCATTGAGGCTGCGGATCGTCAGGTTGTCGGCGATCGACCAAAGCGGCATGACGCCCTCAACGCCACGGTCACCGGCGACGAACGCGACAGGAACCCTTCGGGTGGCGCCGTAGATCGCCCGCAGCCGTTCCCGCTGGCCGTGTCCGTCGAGGCCTGCAAAGCCGATGATTTCGCCTGGCGCCGCCCTGATTGGCAGATCCGCGTCATCGATACCTGCATGATCAACGACGAGGGCTCGAGCGCTCTTCTGCCGCAACGCTGGGCTCCGTTCGTGCGACGCTTCAATATTGCCCATCATCCCGACTAGATCGCTGCGTGTCAGGCCAGCCGTCGGCCGATCACCGACGATCGCACCATCCATCATCACGACGACGCGGTTGCAGACGGCGAGAATCTCGTTGAGGCGGTGGGTGATCAGGATACAGGCGACACCACGTGCAGACGCCGTTTTGATATAGGCCAGAAGCTGTTCTGCAGGCTTGTGACCCAGAGCCGAGGTCGGTTCGTCGAGAATGACACATCGCACCCTGGTTTCCGTCTCGGTAAAGGCACGCGCGATCTCGACCATCTGCCGCTCGCCGATGGATAGAGCGGCAATCCTGGCGTCCGGATCGATGCCGTGGCCGGGAAAGATACCATCCAAAGCGGCCGAGATCAGTGACCGTGCCCTGCGCCGCCAGCCAAAGCCGCGCAGGCTGCGGTGGATGATGCGTGTGTTTTCGGCCGCCGAAAGATTGGCGCAGAGCGAAAGCTCCTGAAAAATGCAACGCAAGCCGTTGGACTGCGCTTCAGCAGTCCCCCAGCGGTTGACGGACTGGCCGTCGTAGATGAACTGACCCTCGGTCCGCTGGATAGCGCCGGAGAGGACGTTCATCAAGGTCGACTTGCCAGCGCCGTTATGGCCGACAAGTCCAACAACCTCGCCCGGAGCAAGGGTAAAATCGACACCGACCAGAGCGTGGACGGCGCCAAAGCTCTTGCGTACTCCGCGGGCCTCGATGAGGAGACCCGCGGCAGTGCCCGCGTCAGCTTGGGAGGACAGCATAACCAGTGCCTTATTTCGGAGCCGGAACCATGGGGAGCGGCTCCTTCTTGACGTTAGCATCGATGATCTTGGCGACGAGATCCTGTGGGTATTCGGCATTCACGACGCCGCCTTCCGGAACAATCTTCAGCCATGCGTCGAGATCCGGCTGCTGGATCTGCAGGAGCGGCACTTCGACGAATTTCGGTACTTTCTTCCCGGCAAGGATTTGCTGCGCTACCCAGAAGGCAACCTGAGAAACGGAAGGCGTCGCGCCGAGCGAGAAGGTTTCGTAGCCGGTCGCGTCATGCTCTTGTTTCCACAGGGCGAGCTCATCCTGGCGATTGCCCATGATGATGATTGGCAGCTTGCGGCCGGCCGCTTTAAAAGCCTGGGCTGCTCCGTAACCGTCGCCGCCCTGGGTCAGCACGCCATCGATCTGCGGCAAAGAGGGCAGGATGCCGGAAACTTCCTTCTGCGCGACTGTTGCAGTCCACTGACCGTAGACTTCGCCGACCTTCTTATAATTGGAATGCGCAGCGAGGGCTTTCTTTACGCCTTCATTCAGGCGCTTATCGAAACCATCGCCAGCCATGCCGCGAATTTCCAGGATATTGGCCGGCTTATCGCCGAGCTTTCCGGAAATGTAATCAAGTTCTGCTTTGGCGTAGGAATCGAGATTGTAGTCGACCACATAGGCGCAGGGCTCGGTGACGCCACTAGCAAAGGCGACGACCACGATGCCAGCATCACAGGCGTCTTTGATCGCGCCGTTCAGAGCCGTATCGGAACCGGCAAGAACGATAATTGCATTATAGCCCTGAAGAATGAGGTTCTGAATCTGCGAAGCCTGCTCGGTGACGGAATTATTCGCGCTGACGACGGAGGTTTCGGCAATCTTGCCATCGGCCTTCGCCTTGGCGCCCGTCTGCTCGAAACTCTTTATCATCACCTGCCGGAACGAGTTGCCGGCATAGGAATTGCTGAATGCGATCTTTTTGCCGCTCGTGTCACCCCTTGCGACACCTTCCTGGGCCATCGCTGGGTAGGCAAACATTGCTCCAGCAAGAAGCGAGGCCGTAACGGTGCTGATTATTCCGATTTTCATGATGCATCCTCCCGGGTTTGGCCAAACCGCTGACAGCGCTCGCGGTTCTGTTCCTGCGCGAATACTACCAGTCTAACCTGATAGCTCCTCCACCGCGCACCTTTCAAAAATACATACTACCATGGTAGTGTGTCAATCCGGCTGATGGATTATCGCTTTGATTTGTGCGATGCCGTGGCAGCAGAGAGAAAGGGGCGGCGTATGACGGCAAAAAGAAAGACGAGGGCAATTGCGGAAGACGCGGATCTAGGCACACCAACATCGCCTGCCTTGCAGCCGATCAATCCGCGCCAACCGATTGCTGGCCAGATTTATGAGCGGCTGAGGCGAGCAATCACGACTCTGTCAATGCTTCCTTCAGAAGCGCTGAGTGAAAAGGAGCTCTCTCTGCAACTGGGCGTCAGCCGCACGCCTGTACGCGAAGCGCTCATTCGGCTGGCGGACGAGGGGCTGATCGACATCCTGCCACAGCGGGGAAGCTTCGTTGCCCCCATCCGCCTGCGTGACGTTGAAGAGGCTCAATTCATTCGGGAATCCCTTGAAGTTGCGGTCAGCAAGAGGCTCGCCGAAGGCTGTTCGAAGCGTTTCTTGACGGAGATCAAGAGCAATCTCTATGACCAGGAGAAGGCCGTCAATATCGAGGCGCTGGACCTGTTCCTGGAGCTTGACGAGGCTTTTCACAGAAGTTTTTGCGAGGAAGCAGGGCTTTCCAAGAGTTGGCGCGTGATCCAGGCCGTCAAGCTGCAGATGGACCGGGTTCGTTACCTCAGCCTTCCGGATCTCGGACATCTGCGCGTACTCCTTATGCAGCACAGATCGATTGTCGATGCCATCGAGGCTGGTGATGTGCACAAGGCTGGAAGCCAAATGGCGGCGCATTTACGGGAAGTGCTACATACGGCGCGTACTCTTAGCGAACAGCGGCGCGACCTTGTGGAGGACTAAACGGAAACGGACAATTGCGAAGTTTTTGGCGTTGTACCATGGTAGTATTTCGAGCTTCCACGAGCATGGGTTTGCGCGCAAGCCATAGGCGGCTGATGGTTATGAAGGAGGTAGGGCTGTTCGTTGGTTGAAAAGCGCCCTGACCATCCCGCCTTTAATCGACGGGACATAAAGCGCCAACCTTAAGCTTGGCCTACGTCTTCTGCTCTGTAAGTCAGAAAAGTACGTCGGACAGATACGCGGCAGATCAATGGTTCCGTTACTTCCGGTATTAGCGCAGCCGGCTGTGCATTGCTGAATGCTATGCGCCAAAACCGTACGCGCCTGCTTAAAAGCCTCCCAGTCAGCAACATCCGGAGCCGGGGTGATGGCGCGGATCTCCTGGCGGTCGAGACCGATGAGTGCTGCATCGACAAGATCGTCGACCTCCATCACATCCGGCACCTTGCTGATATCACCACCATGTGATCGTAGATTTCAGTGCGGGTCTCAGCTGGAAGCACGGCTTGTACGTCCACGCCTTTTGAGCCGACTCCGGCATAAAGACCCTGTGACAGCGTCGCGCGCGACCAAGACGAGATCAAGGCCGCAGGCGGTGTGCGTAGACGATGCCGTGAGGTAGTCAGCCCTTGGCCTTCAGGCTCAGCATCGGGTGATGCTCATAATGACCCACACCATTCGCCACGATTGGGTCGCGAGAGGTGAAGGATGCGATGTCCTGGTCATCGGCGATCCGGTAGATCGAGACGCCATAGCCGCCAGCTGGATCCATGACAGGACCATGGGCGACGATGACCCCCTGTTCGAGCAGATCATCAAGAAACGCGCCGTGCCCGCCCATCCATCTCTTCTCGTCGGCGCTCATCGTCGCCAGAAAATCCTCACGCGGGGGAATAAACTTGCAGAGGTAGAATTTCATCGCTGTCGCTCCGGCTTTATGTCGTGGGACCAATGGCCGCGATGAATATTCGCTGGACCGTTGACGAGCCATTGGTTACTATCAAATTCATACCTTTTCACTATTAAAATGATATCGACGTGAAGAATCTGGAAACGCTTCCCTGCCTGATCGCCAGAAGCCTAGCTCTGGTCGGCGATGCGTGGAGCATGTTAATTATGCGTGATGCCCATGCTGGCTTTACCCGTTTCGACGAGTTCAGGAAAAATCTCGGCATAGCGCCGACGATGCTGACGAGCAGGCTGGCATCCCTGACTGAAGAGGGGCTCTTGGAGAGGCGTCGCTACTGCGAACGGCCGCCACGGGACGAATATCTGTTGACGGAGGCAGGCTGTGACTTGCTGCCAGTCCTCTTCGCACTAGCCGCATGGGGCGGGAAGCACAGAGGCGGCGGCGAATTTACGCGCTTTTTCGATGCTGAAGCGGGCACCGAGATCGATCCCGTCACAATCGATAGGGCCACAAGCGCGGAGATTGGAACACGGCTTATCCGGATTGAAACGCCCGGCCTCAGCGCAGCGAAGGGATAGGCCTGAAATCGGAATCCGAACTCTCGACCCTTATTATCAGCTCAAATATAGGGCTCATAGCTCTGTGCTTACGCAATTGATCGGCCGCAACGACCGCTTCTGAACCCTTTGCGTACATCGCTAGTCTGAGCTATTTGGGACGCTTGTTTCATGTAAGGGTGCAATCGCTGACGAGGCATGAAGAGCGTCTCTCGACATATCAGGAAACGCTACGGCTACCCTTCTTCGAAAGGCAAGTGACAGAGATGCAGCATATTCCAGATGATGCGTGGGATGCTTGGGCACCGGAATTGCTCTTTGAACGCCTCCGCAATCAGAGTGTATCTTGGTACGTTGTCGGTGGCTGGGCACTCGACCTGTGGCACGGCTACCCGACACGCGATCACGAGGATTTGGAGTTCTGTGTACTCTCAGAAGATGTGGATCTCTTTCGCGCACAGTTATGCGAGTTGGATTTCTTTGAAGTCCGGGATGGCACGTTTGCCTATTTGGCTCCAGAAATGAGGCCTCGGTCAGACACTACACAATTGTGGGGAGCCGACACTGCCAACGGTCGCTGGCGCGTGGATATGATGATAGAGCATGGCACTGTGGAAGACTGGATTTACAAGCGAGATCCATCGTTCCGCTTACCCAGATCGACCGCAATCCGTGAGACCCCCAACGGGATTCCTTATCTCGCTCCTGCGCTTGCCCTGCTGTTTAAGGCAAAACACGTTCGAGCCAAGGATGCGCAAGACTTCCAAGCCGCGTTACGCAAGCTTGGCGATCAGGAAAAATCTCACCTGAGCGGTTGGCTTGAGGCAATGTATCCTAGACATGAATGGATCATGCCACTACGGAAAACGGCAGCAGACCAACCAGGCGCCCAAGCAGCCCGGTTAGCATCCATCGAAATGCCAGGGCGCGACTGAGGCTCGGTTATGAGCTTGTCAGCGTCAAAGCTCCTTGATCAACTGCTCGGCGATGCGCACGCTTAGCGCAGCTCCCGTCAATGTCGGGTTCATACACGACGCCGACGGCATAACGCTCGTCCCGGCGATGAACATGTTGGGATGATCATGTGTGCGGCAGTCGCGATCGACCACCGAGTCCGTCGGATCGTCTCCCATGCGGGTCGTTCCCATAACGTGTTGGCGGTTCTGCCATTTGACATCGGTGGACAGGACTTCAGCGTCGAGCAGTTCGGCGATCTTGTTCAGGTCCTGCAAGCCCCTGTCGCGACCGGCATTCCAGTAGTCGGTCACGCTGTAATAGAGCACTGGAACGGGGATGCCGAGCGCGTCGAACTTGGTCTTCGAGGGGGTCACGCGATTTTCCGCAAGTGGAAGTGGCTCGAAATCGATTGCCCAGTTCAGCGAGCGTGCCGAATATTTGCGGATCTGTTCGTCGAGCTTGGAGCCGAGAATGCCCTTTTTAATGAAACCCTCGGTCATTTGTGCAGTCGGCACCGTGTTGCGAACCTTGATCTTGTAGCTTGGATAGTCCCTGCGGAATTCGCCATCGCGTTGGTTGAGATAGACCAGAAGTTCGGTAGGGCCTTCGCCCGGCCACATGTCCTCTTTGGTCAGCATGTTCATGCTGATGCCGGTATGGTCCATCAGGTTACGGCCCACCTGGTCGGAGGAATTGGCAATGCCGTTTGGATATTTCTCCGAGGTGGAGATCAGCAGCAGCTTCGCGGATTCGATGCCATAGGCGGCAAGAACGAAATATTTCGCGGTCAGCCGGTGTTCGGAATTGTCCGGCTTCTTGTACCAGATGGCTGTGATCTTGCCGTCATCACCAGCTTCGATCTTGTAGACAGGCGAATTGTCGAGCAACTTGGCGCCGTGGCGTTCCGCCTCATCGATATGCATCGAACCGTCGTATTTTGCACCGATGGGACAGACGGGATTACAGTTGTTGTTACCTGCACAGATGGGCCGGTTGCCGTAGGGACGCGAAGCACGGCCATGCGGCTCCAGAACCGGATTGAAGCCACCAACCAGTAGCTTTTCGGCCAGTGTGTCGAACATGTATGTCGAGTTCAGCTGCTTCATCGGGAATGGCATGGAACGTGGCGGCATGGGGCCGCCACCCTGCCCGCTTTCGTCCTGGCCATCCGTTCCCGTAACACCAAGTTCGAGTTCGGCCTTGTTGTAATACTGTTCGAGATCGTCGTAGCCGATTGGCCAGTCACGGCCGCGCCCGTAGAGCGTCTGAATCTTGAAATCGTTCGGGATCATGCGCCACAGCGCCGAGCCGAAGTGCCAGGTCGTTCCACCGACAACGCGCAAATACGAAGTGTTGTACTTCACCGGGCCTTCGTATTGCAGATAATCGCCATAAGTGGATGGCGCATGCGGCAGGCTGGGAAAGGGCGAACCAGCACCTTGCAGCTTGGCATTGGCAAGCGAGAGTTTGACCGGAGCGTTACGATAAGTCTCGACGATCTCGCGGCGATTAACGCGCGGACCGGCTTCCAGCACGATGACCTTTTTACCGGCCTTCGCGAGATTGGCGGCGACGATGCCGCCCATGACGCCGGAGCCGATGACGATCAGATCGGCATCATAAGATGTGTTAGCCATTTTTCGTTCCTGTCAGATTTTGCTGCCGGGCTTGGGTCCCCAGGCATTTGGGCCGGGACCATAGGAGGGAATGGTCAGAAGGCCTCTGGTCGGGCGATACATCAGCGAATCGGCATAGGTGATGAGTTCGGCGTCTTCCGGCTCGCCAACAACGCCGAGATACCAGGCAGAAACAATCTTGGTGGCGGTCTTCATCAAAGCCGGATCGGTGCCCGAAAGAGCGAGAAAACCGTCCATGTTCGGCACGCCTGACTTTTTGATCAGGGCAAAAAGCGCCGCCATGCTGGCATCTAGGTCGGCATCGCGTTTTCTCAGTGCCGCCAGAAAGCGCGCGCCGAGTACCGGATCGAGCGTGTATCCAGTCAGGAATTCCGACAGCTGAGTGAAGGATGCGACGGCGTCATCACCTGCAGCGGCAGAAAGGGGACCGGCCAAATCGGCCAGCAGCGCCAGCCCCGCCACAGAAACCGTTGTGCGCAGGAGGCCGCGGCGCGAGACGTGATGGCCGAAACTGGCGTGGAGGGAATTATCGGTAGGCATCAGGACCTCCTGAGGAGCGTTTAATGCTGAAATGAGGGCGCGCTTCAGGCGCGGGCTGAGTGTGAACGACGACGCCCCAACAATAGCCATGCGGCCAATGCCAAGACGATGATTACAGCCGCGATTGCCGCAGGGGCTGCGAGTGGTGCCAGTCGGACGATCAACGGCTTTTCACCACCTTCGCGAATGACTGCGACATCGGCCTCGCTGACTTTGACAGCTGGATTGCCGTAACTGGCCAGAACATAATTGCTGACATCTGCGATATCCTTGTCGGACAGTCTGTCCGTATAGGAGGCACCTGGCCCGAAGGCCGGCATGAAGGCGACGTTTTCACCAACCGTTCGATGCAGCCCGTACAGGATGGTGGCAATCAAGTTGTCGGGACGAGACGCTCCAGTCGCGGTATTTTTTAACAGCGACGGATAATGGAGATTACCTTGCCCTTCCGGCTGGTGACAGGAAGCGCAACTGCCGCTGAAAATATGAAACCCGTTTTCATTCGGAGCCTGCCCTGGCAGACCGCGCAATGAGGCCTCGATCTCGGTGGATGGCTTTCCGAAGTCGTCCCGGGCCTTCAAGTCGGCAGAAGCAATTGCCGGGACATCGCGGAGATATGTTACAATAGCCTTGATGTCGTCGTCGGGCAAATGCTGGAAGCTCTGCTCTATAGCTTCGGCCATCGGTCCTGCCGCCTGCGCCTTGCCCGCCACATTGCCCGTCTTGAGGTACTGCGTGAGATCGGCATCCGACCAGTCACCAATTCCTGCGATCTTGTCAGACGTGATGTTGGGTGCGAACCATGGGCCGACAGCACCACCTGCAAGCGGCTGGCTGCCGTCTTCTGCCATCAGGCCATTGCGCGGCGTGTGGCAGGTCGCGCAATGCGTCAGTGCTTCGGCAAGATAGGCGCCGTGGCTCCACTCCGCTGACTTGGCGGGGTTTGGCTGGAAGCGGTTTTTATCAAGGAAAAGCAGGTTCCACACCGTCATGGATGTGCGGATGGAGAACGGGAATGGCAGGTCTGTTTTTTGAGGTTTGTGGTCGTCCGGCTTCACATCGCTCATAAAATACGCGTAGAGCGCCTTCATGTCGGCATCCGTGATTTTGGCATAAGCCGTATAGGGCATGGCCGGATAGAGATGGCTTCCATCCTTGGCCACACCATCGCGCACGGCCCGGGCAAAATCCGCTTCGCTGTAATTGCCAATACCAGCGGTCTTCGATGGGGTGATGTTGGTCGAGAAGATCTGGCCGAGCGGCGTATCGATCGCATAACCACCGGCGAAAGGCGCGCCACCGTGAGGGGCGGTATGACAGGCAGCACAGTCTGCCGCTGTAGCGAGATAACGCCCGCGGGCCACAAGGTCCGGATTGGCTATCGTCATGTCCTGCGCCTGCGCTGCGCCCGAAACGGCTGCAAGCGCGGTCAGACAGAGGAGAAAGGGGCGCAAAGGGGGAGGAAGCTTAGGCATAGGCAGTGCGCTTTCATCAAGCATGAACAATCATTGCCGGACCAGACTTCTCCTCCCGAGAGCAAGGCTGGTCCATGTGGCAGGTGTCCACGCGATTGCATCGAAAAACCATCACTCTCCTCGAAACATTTGGGTAAAATGCTTATTTCGAGTGGGGCATTGGTAGCTAGCGGACGTGTCGATGTGTCGCGGAGACAATTTGATCCCGGACATATCGCCGGGGTGGTGGCTTTGAAAATCAATATGTCATAGAAGCAGCTTTCACCTTGGATGAAAGCATGCAGAAGTTCGATTTCACCGATCTCAAGATTTTTGTGGCAGCGGTTGATCGCGGCAGCCTCTCGGCGGCGGCAGAGGAAAGCAATCTCGTCGTTGCGGCGCTGAGCAATCGCCTGAAGCGTCTGGAAGGCGCGTTCAATCTCGAGCTTTTCGAGCGAACGGGACGTGGGATCAGGCCGACTTTGGCCGGGCACATGTTTGCCCGCCACGCCAGAACGATACTCGACGATGCACGCAAACTCGAGGTGGATCTTGAGGCATTTGCCGAAGGACGGAGTGGCAAAGTTCGCCTGTTGTCCAACACGAACATGCTCTCGGAGCATATGCCGCAGGCGCTAGCGCCTTTTCTGAGAGACAACCCCGACATATTCGTGTCGATGAAAGACAAACCCAGCCACGAGGTCGTTAATCTGCTGCGCAACGGCGAGGCAGACATTGGGGTGGCCGCCGCATCTGCCGATATGACGGCGCTGGAAAGATGGAGATTCGTGCGCGACAAGCTCGTATTGATCGTACCGGCCACTTCGCCTCTGGTCGGCTCGGTAGGCTTCTCGACAATTCTGAATGCGTCCATAGTCGGACTACCGGAAAAAGTGGCATTGTCGCAATTCCTCCGTCGCTTGGCCAACGAGTTAGGTCGTCGGGCTAACATCCGCCTGCGATGCGAGAATTTCGAATCTCTCAGCCGAATGGTCGAAAGCGGCGTCGGCGTTGGCATCGTCCCGCAGACGGCGGCCTTGCGATACGGTCGCACAATGAATTTCCGCATCGTTCAAATCGACGAACCGTGGGCCGAAAGAGAGCTGTATCTGTGCGTTCGAAACAAGTCGCACCTGCCCCGCTAAGCAGCGAAACTGTTGGACCACCTCCTGCAATATATGGCGAACCATGATAGGCCAGCGTTCTAACGCGGCTTTATTTTTTAGACGACGCACTCTCAAGATTGGTTGGGGCTCAACGCTGCGACGCCAGCATCCGTCAGCCATTCGAGGCGATGCTGCCACTATATGGTGCCCAAACGAGGTGTTCCTTGATCATCCTTGCAGGATGACCCGCTATTACTGGTTTCGCTTCAACAACTCTCGTGACTATGGACCCGGCCCCATCAACTGCTTTTGCCCCAACCTTAGGGAACTTAATCTTAGGGCTGCAAACCCGCGCATCGCGCCGTATTGCGGATATGCGCTTCCATCTCGCTGCGGGCCAAGATGCCATCGTTTGCTCTCAGCGCGACGATAATGCGGCGATGTTCTGCAATGGATTGCCGCATTCGTTCCGGATCCGTGATCGGAATGGGCTGGCGCTGGGTTTCAGTAACCTGATCCCGCACTGTCTGGTAAAGCGCTTTGAGCATGGTGTTGGAGCAGGCCGATACGATTATGCCATGAAATTCCAGATCGGCATCGACATTGGCAAGCAAATCCTGATTGGCCCAACAATCCTCCATGGTCTTGGTCGCCTTTTCCATCTTTTCCAGCTGTGTCTGCGACAGCCGCCCAGCGGAAAGGCGGGCGATCTCACCTTCGAGAAGGATGCGGGTCTGGAAGACGTCAAAGACGGAATAGCTTTCGGAATAACGCCAAGGCGCCATTCCTGACTGGCCAGCCGCTCCATCACCAGCGGCCACGAACGTTCCGCGCCCGGCTTCCGTTTTCAACAAACCCAATGTCTCAAGCGTCAGCAAAGCCTCGCGCAGGGATGCCCGGCTGATGCCCAACTTTTGGGAGAACTCGCGCTGCGACGGAATTTTTTCGCCTGCTTTCAATTGCCCGGCCTGAATCATAGCCTGGATTTCGCGGGCAATCGATTGTGGCACAAGCGTTTTGTTGAGCATTCGATCCCTGTCCCTAATAGCCGCCCCCGGCTCTTCCGATATATTTTTTAAGTAACATCTTGCAAAGCAGAAAAGCGCGTGCTTGTTTGGTCGGACTGGTCTGACCAGTTAGGCCAACGTAGATTGGCTTAAAATATAAAACAAGGGGTTCTCGAATGCTTCACGTTTCGCGCATCAAAAGCACACTTCTAGCCGGGCTGGTCTCAGCGCTTGGCGTATTCAACGTTCAGGCTGCCGATCTGACGGTCGGCGCCAATATCGGCAACGTCCCATGGGAATTCGAAGATGCCAGCGGCAAGGTGACGGGTTTCGAAGTCGATCTCGTCAACGAAATTGCCAAGCGTCTTGGCAAGTCGGTGGAATTCGTCAATACGCCGTTCAACGGCCTGTTTCCGGCCGTGCAATCCGGTCGCATCAACATGGCGATTTCCTCGATTACCATCACGGAAAAGCGTCTGGCATCCGTGACCTTCGCACAGCCCTATTACGATAGCGACCAGTCTTTGACGGTGACAGCCGCCTCCGGCATCACCGGCCTCAAGGACATGAGCGGCAAGGTCGTCGGCGTCGATACCGGCTCGACAGGTGACATGTGGGCGGAAGCCCATAAGGCCGAGTACAAGCTTGGCGAAATCCGCAAATTCGAAGGTCTGCAGCCAGCCATGCTCGACCTCGTCGCTGGTCGCATCGATGGATATATCTCCGACATTCCAGCTCTGCTCTATTACGCCAAGGACAAGCCGGAACTGAAGGTAGTCGAGCGTATCCCGACTGGTGAGAAATATTCGATCATGTTCAACAAGGGCGATCCGCTGGCGGAAGACGTCAACAAAATCATCACCACGCTGAAGGGCGAAGGTTTCATAGCCAAGCTGCACGAGACATGGTTCGGCGCAAAGGCCGAGGACACGACATCGACGGTCGCCGTTCTCGACATGCCGGAGGCCAAGTAAGGCTTAAACAGCATCCGGCGGGGCCGCTCGTGCCCCGCCGGATTGCCAAGGGAGCCACTTAGGCATGAACCTCATCAATACCTTCTTCAATGTTTCAGTGTTCCTCAACAGCCTTCCTCAGCTGCTGTGGGGTCTCGCCGTCACCATCCAGATCGGCATCACCAGCATCCTTTGCGGCCTGATTGGTGGCTTGTTTCTGGCGGTGGCGCGCCTGTATGCACCGGCATTCTTCAAACTGTTGATCCGCGGTTACATCGATATCTTCCGGTCGATACCGCTGCTCGTGCTGTTGATCGTCGTTTACTACGCGCTGCCGTTTGTCGGGATCCGCTTGTCGCCATTCCTGTCTGCGGTCACTGCGCTGTCGCTGGTCTCTGCCGCCTATACCGCCGAAATCTTCCGTGCAGGCATCGAAGCGGTTCCGCATGGGCAGTTCGAGGCATCTGCTGCCCTTGGCCTCTCCAACCGCAACACCATGGTCGATATCATTCTGCCGCAGGCCATTCGCATCGTTATTCCACCGCTGACCAACAATTGTATCAACGTCATGAAAGATACCGCCCTTGCCTCGGTGGTTGCCATGCCGGACTTGTTGAAACAGGCAACGCAAGCACAGGCCCTCAATGCAAACCCGACACCCCTCATTGGTGCAGCACTCATCTACATCGCCCTGCTCTGGCCGATGGTTGCCGTGGTCGCGCGTCTTGAAAAGCACTTCAGCCGGGGGAAACGATAATGGACGAGACCAGCGCCCCTCTCATTTCCATACGTAGACTGACCAAGGCCTACGGAACCTTCACCGTGCTGCACGGTATCGATCTTGATGTTGCCGAAGGTGAAGTCGTCTGCGTTATCGGCCCATCAGGGTCCGGCAAATCGACGCTCATTCGCTGCATCAACCATTTAGAAGCCTTTTCGCCTGACAGCACCATCACGGTTGATGGTACTCGTGTTGCACCCGGCCCAGCGCTTGCCAAAGTGCGGGCCGAAGTCGGTATGGTGTTTCAATCTTTCAATCTTTTTCCGCATATGACCGTTCTGAGAAACGTGATGATTGCACCCATGCGGGTGCGAAAAACACCAGAAGCAGAGGCGGAACGCAAGGCACGCGAACTCTTGGCCCGTGTCGGCATTTCCGAGCAGGCGGAGAAATTTCCCGGACAGCTTTCCGGCGGTCAGCAGCAGCGCGTCGCCATTGCGCGGGCATTGGCGATGGAACCCCGCGTTCTGCTGTTCGATGAACCGACATCGGCGCTCGATCCTGAGATGGTGGGCGAAGTGCTTGATGTCATGCGCAAACTGGCGGGCACCGGCGTCACAATGGTCATCGTCACGCACGAGATGGGTTTTGCCCGGCAGGTAGCGGATCGCGTCATCTTCATGGATGGCGGACGCCTCGTTGAATCCGGCACACCGGCAGAGATTTTCGACACTCCAAAAGAGCCAAGAACGCGCGGCTTCCTTCGCGCTGTCCTCAACCATTGAATAAAAATACCAGTCGGGAGACACCAGGAATGACCACCACTTCAAAACTCGACCTCGATTATGTGCGCAGCCAGTTTCCAGGGCTGTCGCGCGGCTGGACATTCTTCGACAATGCGGGCGGATCTCAGATCCTCAAGGGCGCGCTGGAGCGGATCAATACGTTTCTGATCGAGAAAAACGTGCAGATCGGAGGCTCCTATGAGGTCTCACAAAGCGCCGCGAAGGCACTTTACGAAGCGCGCACAGCGGCCATGCATCTGGTCAATGCGTCGAGACCGGAAGAAATCGTGTTCGGCAACTCCACAACGGCATTGTTGCAAAACCTTGCCCGCGCGATGCAGAGCCAACTGTCGTCAGGCGACGAGATCATCGTCACGGTCAGCGATCACGAATCCAATATCGGGCCTTGGGACCGGTTGCAGGATGCAGGTATCACGCTCAAATTCTGGCCATTGAACAAGGAAACGTTGCAGCTCGACCTCTCCGATCTTGAACCCTTGATGAGTGAGCGCACGAAAATGGTCTGCGTCACCCACGTCTCCAACATTCTAGGATCGATCAATCCGATCCGCGAGATCGCCGATTTTGTCCATGCGCGCGGGGCAAAGATCTGCGTCGATGCCGTGGCCTACGCCCCGCACCGCGCCGTCGACGTGCAGGCATTGGATGTCGATTATTACGTCTTCAGCCTCTACAAGACCTATGGCCCGCATTACGCCCTGATGTATGGCAAATACGATCTGCTGCTCGAGCTCGACACGCTCTACCACTACTTCTACGGCAAGGACAAAGTGCCGGGTAAGCTGGAGCCCGGCAACCCGAACTATGAACTGGCCTATTCCACCTGCGGCATCGTCGATTACCTGGTGGCACTCGGCGAGCAGTCGGGCGAAACAGGCACTGTCCGCCAGAAGATAGAAGCAGCGTTTTCGGCCATCACCGCGCAGGAAAACCTGCTGACAGAGCGGCTCTTGAGCTACCTGCGCTCCCGCAACGATTGCCGGATCGTCGGACAGTCCTCCAATCACGGCGAGACGCGCGTACCGACAATCGCCTTCCGCTTCGATGGCCGCGATGCTGGCGATCTTTGCAAGGCGATGGATGGCGAACATGTCGCCATGCGCTTCGGTGATTTCCACTCGAGACGGCTTGCCGAATATCTTGGTCTGACCGACCATGGCGGCATGCTGCGTGTCTCGATGGTGCATTACAACACGCTGGAAGAGGTTGACCGTTTCACCGCCGCACTTGATCGCATCCTCTCAGGCGATGCCGGGTTTGCGAAGGCGAGCTGACCTCATGAACGATGAGAAGGACATGGAAAGATGCGTTTTGACACAGTGATCCGGCACGGAACCGTGGTAACGGCAAGCGATACCTTTGTCAGCGATGTCGGGATCAAGGATGGTCGTATCGCGGCGCTGGCAGCGGAACTGACAGATGCGGACGAGATCATTGATGCCACCGGCCTGTTCGTCCTGCCCGGCGGCATCGACAGCCACGTCCATCTCGACCAGCCATCCGGGGATGGCATCGTCATGGCCGATGATTTCGACAGCGGCACCCGCTCGGCCGCCATCGGTGGCAACAGCACCGTTCTGGCATTCTGCATGCAGGAAAAAGGTCAGTCTCTGCGTGAAGCGCTGAAGGTGTATCACGCCAAGGCGGAAGGCAAATGCCATGTAGACGTGTCCTTTCACCTCGTCATTACGGACCCGACGGCGGAAGTGCTCGGGCAGGAACTGCCGGCGCTGGTCGAGGACGGCTACACCTCGCTGAAGGTCTTCATGACCTATGAGGGTCTGCGGCTGCGCGACGACGAAATCCTTGCCACCCTCGATACGGCTCGGCGCACCGGAGCACTCGTTATGGTCCACTGCGAAAACGAGGACGCCATTCGCTATCTCATCGGTCGCCATGAGGAAGATGGCAAATTCGAGCCGAAATTCCACGCCACGACGCGACCGATCGCGGCTGAGCGCGAGGCAACGCACCGGGCGTTATCGCTGGCCGAAATCGTGGACGTCCCTATCGTCATCGTCCATGTCTCCAACCGCGAGGCGATGGAGGAAATTCGCAGAGCCCGACAGCGTGGCCAGAAGATCGCGGGTGAAACCTGCCCGCAATATCTGATGCTGACCGCCGACGATCTCGATCAGAGCGAGATGGAAGGCGCCAAATATGTCTGCTCACCGCCACCACGCGACAAGGCCAGTCAGGGTGCCTGCTGGGAAGGTCTGGAACAGGGCGTTTTCGATCTGTTTTCGTCCGACCACTGCCCCTTCCGCTTCGACGATCCGGAAGGAAAACTGAACGAGAAAGGCAAGCGACATTTCCGCTGGATTCCGAACGGCATTCCCGGTGTCGCCACGCGCCTGCCGATCCTGTTTTCGGAGGGCGTGATGAAGGGCAGGATCGATATCAACCAGTTCGTTGCTGTCACCTCGACCAACCACGCCAAGCTCTATGGGCTGTACCCTCGCAAGGGCACAATCGCCGTCGGCGCGGATGCCGATATTGCATTGTGGGACCCGACCAAGAGCGTCACTCTCACGAACGACATGCTGCACCATGGTGCTGATTACACACCGTATGAAGGTCTCGACATCAGGGGCTGGCCTGTGCGCCTGTTACTGCGCGGCAAGACCATCGTGGAGGACGGAGATTTTGCTGGGCCGACCCCACATGGAAACTATCTGCCGCGCCAACGATCATCGCTTACGAAGCAGCGTTCGGAAGCATTGAGCTGACGCCAGGCAACGGGCTAGCCCATCCACCGCTTCGAATATTTGCAGCCTTGAACGGGACAGATAGAGGTTGCGCCAATGGCAGCGAACGCTCGTCGGCTTGAGCCTGTGTCGAAACAATCAAAAAGTCGATCAGGTGCGCGTACGCGGTAGGGGCCAACATTCCAAGCCGATCAAAACTTAAAGTATTTTCACGACTGCTGAACAGAATTGACCCAGCGGGAGGGCTGTCATCAGGACGCATCCCTGTCGGGAAATTATCGCTTCAGAGATGAAACTCCCGCCGTCCAATTTCACTCATAGCCTTCACGCCACCGCAAGGTGTGAGGGATCTGATCCATGCGCCATAACTGGCGCTGGCGCAGTAGAACATGAGTGGGAAGCGTTAAGTCGCTGAGCCACGATGTCGTGGTTGAGCCAGAGCACTGGACCGGAGGGTTCGGACGATTCGCCGAAAATCAGTTGACCGGTTGCCTTCACAATGAGACCGCTCAGGACGTCGCTGATCATCACCTTGCTGTCCCGATGCATCCGAGTGATTTCATTGGACGTGCCGATGGTCAAATCTGCCTGTGCTTGACTGTTTGCCATGGGCCATGCCGAAAAGTCGTAAAACGGACGCATGACCTCGCTTGCCTGCATCTCGGTGATCTTCTTGAGAACATCATCCATGGTTAAGCCGTCGGCCAGAAGCTGCTCGCAGGCCTGCCACTGCTTGTCGGCCCATTGCCCGCCGTTTTCTTTCTTCAACGCAAGCAGTAGCGGTATCAAGGGCAGTTCGATACCCGTGAACACATCTGAGGAATTGGTCCGAATTTCAGGACAATTATAGACAGTAGCCTTGATGCCTTTCGCCCAAGCTTCCTGCGCAATGCCTTCGAGCCGCATCTTCGCGTAACCCTGGGTGTAATTGGTGTAGGTCTGCCAACGATAGCGTCCGTCGATGAGAACCGCTGATCCATGGTAACCATATGCAGTATATCGCACCTGGCCGCCCGAAGCTTCCACGCGATCGCGGATAGCCGCGCTGAAATCGATGAGATGGCGAAAAGTGTTTGCAGAGACCTCGTCGAAATTCGCAAGAATGAGTTTTCCCAGGTCGCTGTCTACCAGCCTCTGCGATGACATGTGACGGGTCCCGGTACCCTTATAGATTCGATTGGCAACGACGAGGAACACCTTCGCTTTCGGTATGCCTCCAGCCATCGTGTGTGCGAAGAAAACGTTGCGTCCTTCAGCGATCATTCCATCCAGAACGGTCATGACCTTTGAAAGCGAGTCGGTGAAACGCGCAGTGGCTACCTCACGGCATTGCTCGATATAGCCCCAATCCAGCTTGTCTTCTTCCCAGCTCTCAAGTGTCATCTTGGCCAGGAGATCGGTTGGAGTCGGGCCGTCGACGGGCGCATCGAGATCGAAGCCCGCCATAAGAGGTATGTTGATGATCCTGCCGCCCAATTGGGCCTCCGCCGCAGACAGTTCCTCTGCATTGAGGGGGCGCAGTGCGTTATTCTCATCGCGCCTGCCGACCGTGATCCCAACAATCTCCATCCCGGCGCGCTTCGCCTCATCGAGCAAGCCGGTCGCGTATCCGCGACCGAACAGTTCGCCGAAAAGGACAAAAACATCGCCTTTACGGAAAACCGTATTCTGAGAGAGACGATTTAATGAAACCAGATTTTCCATGCTCAGCTCTTGATTCGTGTTTCGTAAAGCGGCGGCTCATACGAACTTTCAGAGAGACATGACCGCATTTGCACAGAATGGGAACTCATTTTCGGTGACCGTTCATTTCAAAACGTGAAGTCACCTCTGGCTGCGTGTGTTTCTGGCGTCCAAACGCGTATTAAAGGCGGCGAAGAAAGGAATGCCGAACACGGCCTCGAAAGCTCCCCGCACCGCATCGGCAAAAGTGCAGCAATTCATTCCATCATCCGCCAGAACTTAAATGATACGGAATGGGGAGGCTGCGATCTTCCCGCTTGACGCCAACGGGTGTTGCAAACCTAAAGAACGCTCGGTCGTTCTGTCTTCGACAAAACGTGTCGCGACGGGTAACGGCGAGCCTGAACTGAGCCATAAGCTTGCCCCCTATCTGTTCTTCCCCGTCCCGGATGACGCCGTTTGGAAAAATTTACTCAGAAGAAACAAGATGGCTTGGTTCGAGAACGAATTTTGCGGTCGCCCTCACCTTGATAGGAGGCGAACCGCCGACGCCCACGCAAGTGCATCAGTTGGCACAAAAACACGAACATTGAACACGTCGTTCAAACCAGATCGATTCGAGACAAACGCTCAAGTTGCTACATAAGCTCGAAGGACTGTCCCAAGTTTGGAGAGGTTTCCTTTCAGCTCTTCATAACCGGCGGTCTTCTCTCGGGTCACCTCATCCATATAAAGGTTGCGGTTAAGCTCAATCTGGATGCTGTGACGGTTTTTCTCTGGTGCGTTATATGCGGAAACGAGTTCGGCACCGCGAAACGGCACGTTGAGAGACACGGAATAGCCGAAACTTTCCAGCGTCCTGATGACCAGATGCACGAATTCCGGTTCGCTGCTCATCCCGTCATAATCCCCGACAACGATGTCTTTTCGCACGGTTCCTGCCGGGTCGGGCGACAGGGCGTGGCCTATGGCTGGCATGGAGTGGCAGTTGACATGATAGACGCGCCCGAAAGCATCATAAGTCTCATCCAGCAACTGGACCAAGTGATGATGATAGGGACGCCAGTAGGTGTCGATGCGCTTTTCAAGTTCGCTGACGGTCAATTTCCGGCCATACATGGGCTGGTCTCCCCAGGCGAAACGCCAGGTAAGGCCCATGCCGCGACGCGCCGAGGCGCTGTCTCGCAACGCATGCGGCCATCGTCCCTCGACAAGCTCCAGATCGACGTCTTGCAGTGAGCGGTTGAGATCGAGAAAGCTTCGCGGGAAGTGAGCCAGAAGCATGGGGGCGCCGATGGCAGGGGCAAAGCCGAACAGATCATCGACATAGGTATCGGACGCCACCAGAACCAGTTCGTCGGAAACGACCCGCTCGAAATCCGTTGGAATCATCAGGCCACTATGGGGCGAGTCGAACACCATGGGAATGGACGGCGCGCTTGGCGGCAGGATGGACAGAACACCCTCGATATCGAGAGGCGAGATCGAAAAATCATTCATGCATATTCCATTCATGCAGGGGCAGCGTAAGCCGCAGGATAGGTGGTGTCCGCCATGCCGATAAAGCTTTCGCCACGACGGCCAACCATGCCCGGTGCCGCGAAAGGTCGTGGGAAAACCACCTGTGCTGCGGCTTTGACCTTGGCGATCTGCGATAGCGCGGCGATGTAGTCAGCAGGCATATCGACATTGACGATGATATCGGCGTGGGGACCCGTCGTCATGCGCGGGGTATTCATCGCATCTTCGATGTCCATTTCGGCATGCACGACCATACCTGTCAGTTGCGCAAGCGATGGCACGATCTGGTTGCCGCCGGCGGCTCCATAGGCCGCGAATGTGCCGCCGGAATCGGTGAGAACAACGGGGCACATATTGCTCGGCGCGTAGGCATTGGGCGTCAGGGAGTTGGCGCGACCGGGGGTCGGATCGAACCAGGACATGCCGTTGTTCAGCAGAATGCCGGTTGAGGAGGACAAAGCCCGTGCACCGAACCGGTTCAGCAAGGTGAAGGTAATAGCTACCATCCGCCCCTCGCTATCCACGGCATTGACCTGCGTCGTGCTAGTCTTGTTGGTGGTTTCTGCCGGGTTGAGCCTGCGACGGTGAGCGCCAAAGGATTCCCAAAGCGCCTGAGACATGGCGGTAAAGAACCCGGCATCCACCGGGCCAATACCACGGGTCTTGTCGAAGAAGGCCAGAGCATCGAACAGGCGTTGCCCGGCACTCGTCTCTCCTGCAACATGGATCGTCTTGTCTTGCAAGGTCATGCTTCTTGCCGGGTAAAGCCGCGCTTCGTAAGCCGCGAGATCGTCAAGCGTCATGAAGCTGCCGCCCGCTTGCAAATCTGCAATCAGCTTCTGGCCGATGGCGCCGCCATAAAGCGCGTCCGGACCATCCTTCGCCAGTTGCTCCAATGTTTCGGCCAGTGCCGTCAACGACAGAACGGTGCCAGGTTCCGGCGGATAACCGTCCGGCATGAACACGCTGCGCGCGCCTTCATCCTTGGCAAGACCGGATGCTGCAATGGCGATGGCGAGTGTTGTGTGCCAGTCAACGACGAGACCTTTTCGGGCACGTTCGATGGCCGGTGCGAGTGCCGCATCGAAACCGATCGTGCCATAGCGCTTCAGCGCCTCTGCAAAACCACGCACGCAGCCGGGCACGACCGCAGCCGTGAACCCATCCACATTGCGGTTTTCCACCGAGGCGGGATGGCCGATGAATGTCTTGATGGTGGGGTCAGGCCGGTAAAAATCAGCATCGAAAGAGGATGGCACCCTCCCGGTAAATTCGATCGTATCGACCGTCCCATCGGGCTGCGCCACCAGCATGTAACCGCATGCGGCAAGGCTGGTCATCCACGGTTCGACCGTCTGCAAGGTGAAGGCTGCGGTCACAGCCGCATCGACGGCATTTCCTCCGGCGCGCAGCACGGACGCACCGGCTTCCGCCGCTACGAAATGCTGCGACGTGACGACCCCTTTTGTGCTGACACCCGGTGTCTTTCGCGTTGTGCTACGCTCGACACGCAGATGATCGAACTGCGGATTTTCCATCACTTCGCCTCCAGCGCCGCTGCCACCATGCGGCTTGCGCCAGAGAGATCGCCAAGCTTCTCGCCAGCCTCGATCTTGCCCTTGTTGCGCCCTGCCCGCGCCTGCCGGATCATGGCTTCTTCCACGACCTCCTCTGCCTCATCGACAGGAATGACGAGGATGCCGCTAGCATCTGCAATCACCACATCTCCCGGCATGACAGGCACATTGCCGCAGGAAACGGGAAGATTGAGTGAGCCACCAAGATCATTTAGCCGCGTGGTGATGCCGGACACGCCGCGCGACCACAAAGGCATGTCCAGCTCGATGATTTCCTCAACATCCGTACACGGCCCGTCTATGACGACACCGATGGCTCCAGCGGTTTTGATGGCAAATGCCACGCCCCCGCCGATGCAGGCGTGCCGGTCATCGCCGAGGCGATCTACGAAGAGAAAGTCGCCCGGGCGGATGACGGAAACCGCATGGTGGAGCAAGGTGGAATCCGTGGCGGGAATGGCGACGGTCACGGCGGTGCCAACCAATGTGCGCCTCGCATCGACAACGGGTGTGATGGAATGATGGACGAAACCACGGTGGCGAAAATGCCCGATGGTAGCAACCTCGACGCTTTCGAACTTGGCGATCAGCTCGGGGTCGATCTGCTTGGGCTGGGCGCCGATATGGTATTTTTTCATGACAAGTCCTCTGCGATTTTGGCGGTTTCCGGCTTGTGTTGCCAGCCCTTGCCCGGAACCGCGGCAAGCAATTCTCTCGTGTAGGGATCCTTTGGCGCGACGAACAGCGTTGCCGGATCACCCCGCTCAACGATGCGACCGTGACGCATGACGGCGACGTTGTCGCAAATCTGGCTCGCAACCCGCAGATCATGCGTGATGAATAGGATGCCGAAACCAAGCCGCGCCTGCATTTTTGCCAGAAGTTCCAGCACCTGTGCCTGCACCGAGACATCGAGAGCGGAAACGGACTCGTCGGCAATCAGCAGTTCCGGCTCGACGGCAAGCGCGCGGGCAATGCAGATACGTTGTCTCTGCCCGCCGGAAAATTCATGGGGAAAGCGGGTTGCCGAAGCGCGATCCAGACCGCATGCCTCAAGCAGATCGAGCGCACGCTGCATGGCGGCCTTTCTGTCCAGACCATGGACGATAGGCCCCTCAGCAATGGCATCCCCGATACGCTGACGCGGATCGAGCGCCGTATAGGGGTCTTGAAAGACGATCTGGACCTTGCGCCGGGCTTCACGCAAAGCTTTGCCGCGCAGGCCCGAAAAGTCGCCATCCGAAATGACTATATCGCCGCTTTCAGGCTGGACAAGCCGAATGACGCATTGCGCCAGCGTAGATTTTCCCGATCCGGATTCCCCGACAAGCCCCAGCGTTTCACCGCGACGGATGGTGATATCGACATCGTCTACGGCCTTGACGACACGTCCAGACCCAAAAACGCCTGATATGGAAAACGTCTTGATGATGTTTTTCGCGATGAGGACGGGTGTCCCAAGCCCTTCCCGTTCCTTGCGAGGTGTGAGCGTCGGTACCGCTGCCAGCAATCTTTTCGTGTAATCCTGCTGCGGATGATTGAGAACCTCGTCGCGCGAGCCGATCTCGATGAGTTTGCCCTTCTGCATCACCGCCACGCAGTCGGCGATTTCAGCCACTACGCCGAAATCGTGGGTGATGAAAATAATGCCTGTTTCGTGCCGCTCTCTCAGTTCGAGCATCAGCTTGAGGATTTGCGCCTGCGTCGTCACATCCAGCGCCGTCGTGGGTTCATCCGCAATCAGCACGGATGGTTCGAGCGCGAGCGCCGTGGCAATCATGACGCGTTGGCACTGGCCACCGGATAATTGATGGGGATAGGAGTGGAATATCTGTTCAGGGTTGGGCAGTTGCACTTCCTGGAACAGCTTGATGACCCGTTCCTTGATCTCTGCATTCGACAGGGACGTATGGACCCGAAACGCCTCGGACACCTGTTCACCGATGCGGAAGATGGGATTGAGCGCGGCGGTCGGCTCTTGAAAAATCATTGCGATACTGCGCCCGGTGATGCTGCGCCTTGTCGCGTTATCAATCGTCAGGAGGTTCTTGTCCTCGAATATCACCTGTCCGCTTGGTTTGCCGAGATTGCTGGGCAGCAGTCCCATGGTGGCAAGCGCCGTCAGGGATTTGCCGGAACCGGATTCGCCCACGATACAGAGGATTTCACCTTTGGCGACAGTCAGGGACAGGTCCTCGACTGCAAAGCCGCGCTCTGCACCCTGCGGCAGGGGAACGCTCAAGTGATCGATCGACAGCCTTACGTCACTCATGGTCAAATCGCCTTATGTGTTTGGTGAGACGGTGAGCGCATGTCGAAGGCGCGCATGTGGTCCACGAACCGGCTGCAAAAGCCGACGAGATGCTGAACGATCCGCTCGCCTTTTTCAGCCGTTGCGAGCAAAGGATCGCCACCCAGCATGCCATCGGCATTCACTTCATGGCAGTTGAGCGGCACATTCACCGGCATGCCTTCGAACTGGATGGTGTTGACACCACCCGTGGCAAGCCCGAATGCCTTGGCGCGACCGGCTGGTCTTGCAAGGTCCATGCGCAACAACTCTGGAAACAGATGCATATAGACGGAGGTGATCGGTTCGCCGCCATGTCCGCGTGCCGCAGCAACGGCCGGACCATGCAGTTCCTGCCACAGGGCGTCCGGTATCGATTGCCACAGATTGATCGATGCCACCGACACGCCGCGTTCTGCACGAACACGCCGAACAACCTGATCAATCAGCGACGCATTGGTCGTATGGCCATTGAGGATGAGGATATGATCGATGCCGTGATCCAGAAAGGCTGCAACCATATCCTCCACAAGAGCCATAAAGGTTGCGGGCCGCAACTGGATGCCGCCGGGAATGGTTTTGAAGAAATCCGCATAACCGAACGGCACCGTCGGTGCCACGATGGCGCCGGAGGCCTCGGCCACCTTGAGCGCGATGGCCTCCGTCAGCATGAAATCACCCATGGGGGCGTGAGGCCCTTGCTCCTCCTGGCTGCCGAATGGCAGAAGGATCACGGGTTTTTCCGGGAGACGTTCGCGAAACTCCGCGAACGTCATGTCTTTCAGGGCGTTCTTGCGCATGTTGCTCATCACACCAGCTTGAAGTAGTCGCCGTAGATGCGCATTTCGCCGTTCGGCTTGAGACGGAACTCGATACCGGAGCGATGGGCACAGTTATAGACGCTCTTCCACATGTAATAGCCCGGCGTGACGCGCTGCCACTCATCGGAAAGAGCGAGATACGCAGCTTTGCGCTCTTCGAAATTCGTCGCGGCATCGAACTTCTTGCCAAGATCAAGGAATTCGGGCGTTGGATCCCAGGTCTTCCAGCTTGCCGTCGAACGCGACGCCGTCGGACCCCAATCCAGCCAGAGCGGCTGATAGGGGTCGCCCGGAATGAAGTCCGAGCTCATGGACATGTTCATCATGTGGTATGGCCGACGATAGACCAGCTCGAAGTTATCCAGCACCTGCGCCTGTACATTGACGCCGATTTCGCGCCATTGCTCGATCATGATTTCGGCAGCGGCCTCGTAGTTCGGATAGAACTGGCGTGTAATGTGCCAGATCAGCGTCTCACCCTTGTATTTCGTCTTAGCAACCAGCGCCTTGGCGGCTTCGACATCATAGGGAAGCTTGACCGGCAGATTCGGATCGTAGAACTTGCCATATTCCTTGAAGTTGAATGGCACGGCTGGATGTTCGGTGGTCCCGTTGAACAGCGCCTGAACGATGGCGTTCATATCGATTGCCTGAACCATCGCATAACGCAGGTTCGGATCGACCAGCGGATTATCGACAGGGTCTGGCCGCGTGTTGAACGCAATCGCAGGGTAATTATCCGCCAGCACACGCTTCAGCGTCACACCATCATAGCTTTCCAGCGATGCTTCCTGATCGGTCGGAATATTGACGATGAAGTCAAACTCCTTCGAAACCAGACCGGCCATGCGTGCCGCAAATTCTGGAATGATCTTCCAGTTGACCTTCTGGGCCGGAGGAGGCCCCGCCCAATATTCATCGAACGCATCGAGAACCATGATTTCGCCCGAGCGGAAGGTTGTGACCTTGTAAGGCCCTGTACCGACGGGCTTCTGGCCGAAGGCATCGACGCCCACTTCCAGATAGTATTTCTTCGGCACGACGAAGCC
Source organism: Agrobacterium larrymoorei (assembly GCF_013322225.1). Classification (GTDB taxonomy): domain Bacteria; phylum Pseudomonadota; class Alphaproteobacteria; order Rhizobiales; family Rhizobiaceae; genus Agrobacterium; species Agrobacterium larrymoorei_A. The sequence goes on along the minus strand of NZ_JAAMFB010000022.1, from coordinate 142,738 downwards.
GATATAGCCGGTCAACTTGGCTGGAATATTCGGGTCGGGTGCGGCGGTCTCGATCTCGAAAGTATATTTTCCAGTTGCTTCGACCCGCTTGAAACCCGCCGTAAATGTCTTGCCGCGCGGTTCGAACGGCTTCTCGCCCCATAGACGCTCTGGCGACAAGGTGAAGACCGCATCTTCAGCGGTCATTTCGCTGCCATCGTGGAATTTCACGCCCTCGCGAAGGGTGAACGTCCAGATATTGCCCTTCTGCTCCCACTTGGTTGCCAGCTTGGGCGCAAAGATCAAACCATTCTCGTCATTGATATAATCCCGCTCGACCAGCGTGTCGTAGAAATTCGGGAAAATACGGCGGGATGTAGTGGAGATGCCGTTGATCGGGGCCATCGTCGCCCACAGATTATCGACGGCGATGTTGAGTGTAGGCCTTTGCTGGGCCTGCGCCAACGGCACCCGGCCTGCCAATGTGACTGCGCCTGCTGCGAGCAGGAGACTTCCAACTTCACGCCTGGTAAACATGTTCCACCTTCCTTGATCCTGTTTTATTTATTTATGCGTTTCGTCCCTGCAGCATCGGGTCCAGCCGGTCACGCAGCCAGTCGCCGACGATGCTCATCGAGAGTGTTACGAGGAAAATCACCGTGCCCGGCACAACGGAAATCCACCATGCCGTCGAGAGATAGTCGCGACCATCGCCAAGGATCTGGCCGAGGCTCGTCTGCGGAGCCTGGATGCCGAGGCCGAGAAAGCTCAGCGACGTCTCAAGCAGAATGATTTGCGGAAATGTCAGCGTTACCTGAACGATCAAGGCACTCGCGACATTGGGCAGCACATGCCGCACATAGAGCCTGCTATTGCCAGCGCCCAGTGCGACGATGGCCTTAGCATAGGGCTGGTTGACCGCCGAGAGCACGACACCTCTGGAAAGACGGGCATATTTTTCCCATCCGAACAGACCCATCAGCAGAATGAACAAAGTGAGGCTATTGCCGAAGAATGCCAGAAGCGTCAGCGTAATCAGGATGAACGGTAGCGATGCCTGGAAATCCACCAGCATCATCAGCACCTCATCCACCCATCCGCGGAAATGTGCGGCAATGAAGCCGATGAGAGAGCCGAAAACGGCGCCGATAATAGTGCCCGCTATGGCGACCGAAAGCGACATCTGCAAACCGGCGATGACGCGTGCGACCATATCGCGACCGATGCGATCTGTTCCGAGCGGGAAATCCGGGTTGCCGCCGAGGAAGGCCGGAGGCTTCAGGCGCGCAAGCAGGTTTTGTTGCGTGACGCCATGGGACGTGAAGATATTTCCGACGACCGCGATAAACACCGCCAGTGCGAGCACGATTACAGCGAAAATGAGAATAGGAGAGCGGCGCTTCATCGTGATCGTCCTAGTTCGAGACGCGGATGCGCGGGTCAAGCAAACCATAAAGCAGGTCCACGATGAGGTTGGCCATGACCATGGTAACCGCCATGATGAGAACCAGCGCTTGCACGACCGCAAGGTCGCGAGACGACACGGCTGTCACGAGCAATCTGCCAACACCGGGCCAGGCAAACACGGTCTCCACCACAATCGCACCGCCAATGAGTTCGCCCAGGTTAAGGCCGATGATGGTAATGATCGGGATGCCCGCATTGGGAAGCGCATGGAACACGATACGTTTCCAGTAACTGACGCCTTTCGCGGCTGCGGCGCGGATATAGAGCTTGTCCAGCACTTCCAGCATGGCCGAGCGCGTAAAGCGGGCAAGCGTTCCGGCCGTAAATGTCGCAAGCGTCAGTGCTGGCATGAGAACATGCCATATCGTCCCTGTCCCCGAACTGGGAAGCCATTGCAGACCAAGCGAAAACAACAGAATGAGAAGGATGCCGAGGAAGAAGTTTGGTATGGCAAAACCGAATACGGCAGTGGCCATGATCAGATTATCGAAGGGCGAGCCACGCTTGATGGCAGCGATGATACCTGCCGGAATGCCGATGAGGATGGCGCCAGCATAGGCAAACAGCCCAAGCATGATCGTCGATGGCACACGCTCCGCAATGATGTCGATAACCTCCCGACCGTCGCGGTAGGAAATGCCGAACTGGCCCGTCGCCATCTGTCCGATGTAGCGAAAATATTGGACCCAGAGCGAATCATCGAGCCGCCAGAGCGCGCGAAACTGTTCGATTTCATCAGGCGTTGCATCGGCTCCGACTAGGGCCACGACCGGATCTCCGGACGTTCTCAAAACAACGAATGTAAAGGTCACGACGAACCACAGCGTCAAAGCTGTGCGCAGTATTTTCAGCAACCAGAAGCGCGTCATGGGGCTCCGTTTTCTGGAATTGATGTTTCAGCTATTCCCGTTATTTCATTTGTTTTTTCAGATAATCATGGAAATAAATCATTATCTATTACAAAATAAGCCGGGCATTGATATCTATAGAATATGAAATACGGCATAGAGTTTCGTCACCTTCACTATTTTGCCTGCGTTGCGGAGGAGCTGCATTTCAGCCGCGCGGCAGACAGGCTTGGCATGGCGCAGGCGCCTCTCAGCCAGCAGATTCGTCAACTTGAGGAACGTATCGGAACGCGTCTTCTATCGCGCACCACACGCAGCGTGAAACTGACACCGGCGGGAGAGATTTTCCTACGTCATGCCATGGAAATACTAGGTGGCATCGACAGAGCGGTCACGCACACCCGTTCTATTTCTGGCGATGATAGTGGAAAGATTTACGTGAGCGGCGTTCACGTTGCCCTGTCGCACGTGCTGCCCGGCGTCATTGCCGAGTTCCACAAGAAGTATCCGAATATCCAGGTCGATGTGCAGCTGCTTGGCACCGCCAGCCAACTGGAGATGCTGCAGAACGGCAAGGTGCAAGTCGCCTTCATCCGCCCCACCAATCCTGCGGGCTTCTTAAAAACCGAGCATTTGCTGAAAGAAGGGTTCGTAGCGGTGCTACACAAGGACCACCGCCTAGCCAGGCAGGAGGTGATCAGCGTCAAGGACTTTGCCGGTGAACCTATCATCACCTACGCGCCAACGGTTGGCGCAAGTTATCACCACGTCATCATGGATGCTTTCCGGCTCGCGGGGATCTACCCCATGGTGGTTCAGGAAGTGTCGCACACACTTGCGATAGCCACACTTGTTGCGGCGGGTGTGGGCATTGCAATCGCGCCATCATGGCTCGCCCATAATATCAGCCCACATCTCATATACCGCGCGCTTATCGAGATACCGGACGAGGTGGAACTTGTTGTGGGATGGCAGGCTAATGAAAAATCAAAGGCCGTTCTGGATTTCGTAGAGTTTTCCCGGCGGCAATTTTCTGGACGAAATCGTCTTCTGCCTCCGGATATCGCATAATGCCACCGTACCGGCAATCGTTCCTATGCCAAGCGCCGTCTCGAGGTCTCTAAATGTCACTGTTCTCGACGGCGATATCCCACCTGACAGTGTTGCTTTAAATGTGATCGTCTGGTTCGAGGTCGTCGCACCGGAACAACCGCCATAGGCAATGTTGGTGAACTAAAGGGCGGGAACACACTGATCAAGGACAAGCTTCAATTTCTCGAGGAGAAGATCGGCGTGTTCTTTCGCAAAGACGAGCGGGGGGCGGATTTTGAGTACGTTGGCATTCGGCCCCGAAGCGCTGATCAGAACGTAACGTTCACGCAAGCCGTTAACTATCCGGGAGGTGAGAGCCGCATCGGGCTTTTTCGTTGCAGGGTCGGACACGATCTCCACGCCGATGAAGAGGCCGGAGCCACGGACATCGCCGATAACCGAATGCGGTCCACTGAGGTTTGAAAGTCCGTCCATAAGATAACGGCCAACTTCCAGCGCATTTTGCTGCAAGCCCTCGTCTCTGATCGTATCCAGAACGGCTTTACCCGCTGCCGCCGCAATCGGGTTGCCGCCGAAGGTGTTGAAATATCGTGCCTGTGGTCCGAATTGCGCAATCACTTCCGGCTGCATCACGATGCCCGCCATGGGATAGCCATTGCCCATAGGCTTGCCGAGCGTCACCATATCCGGCATCACGCCGTGGCGCTGGAAACCCCACATCGCTTCGCCAGTTCTGCCGAAGCCCGGCTGAACTTCATCGGCGATGAACAGACCGCCAGCCTCGTGGATCGCATCGACAGCGGGCTTCAGGAAACCCTTCGGACCGGCGAAGATGCCGTCGCTGGAAAAGATCGTGTCTACGATCAAAAGCGCTGGCTTAATGCCGTGACGTTTAAGGTCGGCAATGGCCTGCTTCACGTCCGCACCGAATTTCTGTGCGATTTCTTCCGGGGAATGACGGTAACTATCGGGTGATGGAATGGTGCGGACATGTGCACCAAGCGTTACGGATTCGCCTAGCGAAGGAGAGAATTCTGCAACAGCGCTCGTCAGCCCATGATAGGCAAGTTCGGTTGCAATGACGCCCGTGCCGCCGGTGACAAAGCGGGCGATGCGGAAGGCGAGATCGTTTGCTTCGCTGCCCGTGCAGGTGAACATCGCCTGGCTCAGTTCATCGGGAAAAGTTGCGGTCAGCTCTTCGGCATATTCTATAATGCCTTCATGCAGATAGCGCGTGTGGGTGTTGAGAACCCCAGTCTGCCGCGTAATGGCCTCTACGACACGCGGATGGCAGTGACCGAGAGACGCGACGTTGTTATAGGCATCCAGATATTGCTTGCCTGCCGTATCATAGAGAAAGACGCCTTCTCCGCGCACAAGGTGGAGGGGCTTTTCGTAGAAAAGTCGATATGCCGGGCCAAGAACCTTGTTGCGCCTGGCGATCAATGCCTTCTCGGCTTCATCCAGACGTTCGAAATCATCGCGCGAAAAAGCGTTGACCATAGACATGTTTCAAGCCCTCGAAAGATTTGGCGCAAGGCTTTTCAACCCGGCGGATGTGAGTTGCGGAATGTGTTGCAGCGAACGCCATGCGTACGCATGGTTTCTCATGATATAATCGCGGTTGTCGGGAAAAAGCGCCGAGCGCCATTCCGCGATGATAATGGACATGGCCAGACGGCAGCGGGCAAGAAGCGGCAGAAGCTCTATTTCGTCGGCTTCCAACGGACGCACAGCAATGAAACCTTCCAGAAAGGCCTGTGTCCTCTCCTGCCAGTTGTCGGTTGCGAGATGGTAAGAGAGCGCGACTGCCACATCGTTGATGAGCGGTGCTTCAACCATATCACCGAAGTCGATGATACCGGAGACCTCGCAAGGAGCATACGGCTGCATGAGGATATTGTGCGGGTTGAAGTCGTTATGAATGATCTGGCGGCGCTTCAACGCCCTGATCGCCGGCAAGGCAGCCTCGAAATCGACAAGCACCACCTCAACGGCTTCTCGGCGCTCCTCCCCCACGAAATCGGTGAAACCCTGCAAATCCAGGGTATGAGAGATGTCCCACATTAGTTTTCCGCTGGGCGGTCGTCCGCCGTAATCCTTCAGTCCTAGCCCCAGTTGAGCCAGCGCCATGCCGATATTTCGGCTCTGCTCGGCTGTTGTGGGCGTGCGATACTGCAAGTCGCCGCCAAGATATGTGAGCAGGCGCATGATGCGAGGCCCATCCACCGTCTGGAGTGTTTGGCTCTCCCTGCCGTCGCGTGTCGGCACAAGACGAGGCACCGGAACATGGGGAGCAACCTTGGCCAGATGCAGCAGAGCACCATCCTGAAATTCAAGCGCCGCTGGATCTTCTGCGGCATTGGCGATCTTCAACGTGAACTCAGCGCCGTCGCTCCGCGTGAACAGGAACGTCTCGTCGCGCTCGCTCGACAATCGCTTGGTAGAGCCGATAAACCCATAGATTTCGAACGCATGCTCGCACACCGTCGAGAGCGGCGTCACGGTCAGCGACGCAGAGATGGCGTCCGCCTTGGACGTCGCGACTGCTTCCACCTGTCTCCCCCCATTGCCAATCAAGACTAAACTGATATGAGTGGTGTAACACAAAATTATGATGCATCAAACATCAAATTGGGTCGGGAGGTTTTATGTCGGAATTTTCTCCGCTGGGCTATGAAAGCTTGAGCAACACGGTCTATTCCGCGATGTGCGATGCCCTCATGCAGGGACGGTTCCAGCCCGGCGAGCGCCTGAAAATCCGCGATCTCGCCGAACAGTTCGGCACAAGTGTCACCCCCATCCGTGATGCTATCCTGCGTCTCGCCAATGACGAGGCCCTTATCTTCCGCTCGCCGCGAGATATTCGAATTCCAGACATGAAACAGGCGCGGTACCGGGAGATCAGGACTATTCGCGTGAAGCTGGAAGGGCTGGCGGCAGAGACGGCGGCACAGACCGCGACAGGACAGGATATTGCTGCTTTGGAGCAGGTTTTGCGGGAAAACGAACAGGCAATTGCCGATGGAGATGGTCGACGGGGCGCTGCGCTCAACCAAGCATTTCACTTCATGCTGCCTCAGATTGCTGGGCTTCCCGTGCTGAACGGGATACTAAGACGTCTCTGGCTCCAGATGGGCCCGCACATATCGGATATTTACATTCCGGCGGGACGCGCCATGATCGATCACCACTATCCGGTCGTAGAAGCTTTGAAGCGGCACGATTCTGCTGGGGCTGCAATGGCGATCATCGATGACATACTACTGGGCGGCAAGCCGATCCTCGAGCGGATCACAATTCGGGAGAATTGACCGGTCGAAAATGAGCTGTTGCAATTCCGGAATGGGGTAATATGATGCATCAAACATCAGGGAGCGGCGTATGAGCGAAGATCGACCTTACATGCTACTGACAGGCGCAAGCCGTGGTATCGGCCACGCCACCGTGAAGCTCTTCCAGGCCAAGGGCTGGCGTATCCTTACCGTTTCCCGTCAACCCTTTGCCGAAGAATGCGCATGGCCGTCTGCTCGCGAAAGTCATATTCAGGCAGACTTGGCCGATCTGAGTCAGATTGATCGTCTTGTCGATACTGTGCGGGAAAGACTGCCGAAAGGCAGATTGCAAGCCCTCGTCAACAATGCCGGAATCTCTCCGAAGGGACCGGACAAGAGCCGTCTGGGTGTTGCAGAAACAGAGGCCAGCGTTTGGACGCAGGTGATGAACGTCAACCTCATTTCGACTGCGCTTCTGGCCCGGGCGCTACTGCCGGAGCTTGAAGCGGCAAAGGGTTCGATCGTCAACGTCACCTCTATTGCCGGATCGCGCGTGCATCCATTCGCCGGCGTTGCCTATGCTGCATCGAAGGCAGCGCTGGCTTCTCTCACCCGAGAAATGGCGCACGAGTTTGGCCGTTTCGGCGTGCGTGCGAATGCCATTGCGCCGGGGGAAATCGAGACCTCGATCCTGTCGCCGGGTACCGATGAACTGGTTGCCGCAGAGGTGCCGATGGGTAGGCTCGGGGAACCGAAAGAAGTGGCGGAAACCATCTACTTCCTTTGCTCAGAGCAGTCCTCCTATATTACCGGAGCCGAAATCCACATCAATGGAGGGCAGCACGTTTGACTTGTGGGCGGGCTGAACATCCGCCGCCGGTCAGAAGAATGCATACGATACTTCGCCGCCTTCCAGAGGAAAAGGGAAGACCGGCGGGCGACATGCAGGCCTCGTGACATTGCAAAAGACAAGCACGACATCTGCGAGACCTTGAGGAATTCCATCCGGGCCGAGCATACGACGCCGGTCCTCTCAAGACGAAAAGGGGAACATAATGAATGAGTTCAAGAAATTTTCCGCTATCGCGGCAGCTGCCATCGCCTTGACGCTTACCCAGAGCTTGCCAGCCTTCAGCCGAGACCTGACCGTGGTTTCCTGGGGCGGTACCTATCAGGATGCGCAGCGCAAGATTTACTTCAAGCCTTTCTCCGAAAAGATCGGCAAGCCGGTTCTGGACGAAGCCTGGGATGGCGGCATCGGCGTCATCCAGTCCAAGGTCAAAGCTGGCGCGCCGAACTGGGACGCGGTGCAGGTCGAGGCAGAAGAACTGGCCCTTGGTTGCGCCGACGGTCTTTATGAAAAGATCGATTGGGACAAGATGGGCGGCAAGGACAAGTTCCTGCCAACAGCCGTCAACGACTGTGGCGTCGGCGCAATCGTCTGGTCAACCGCCATTGCCTATGACGGCGCAAAGCTGAAGGAAGGCCCGAAATCCTGGCAAGACTTCTGGAACGTGGAGAAATTTCCGGGCAAGCGCTCGCTGCGCAAAGGCCCGAAATACACGCTCGAATTCGCTCTTCTGGCGGATGGCGTTTCAAAAGATGAGCTTTACGATGTTCTCGCAACCGAAGAAGGCGTCAACCGCGCCTTCAAAAAACTCGATGAGTTGAAACCGAACATCGTTTGGTGGGAATCCGGCGCGCAGCCCTTGCAGTTTCTGGCATCGGGTGAAGTGGTGATGACCTCCGCCTATAATGGCCGCATTACCGGTATCAACCGAACCGAGAGCAAGAATTTCAAGGTTGTCTGGCCGGGCAGCATCTATGCTGTCGATAGCTGGGTGGTGTTAAAGGATGCGGCAAACAAGGCCGAGGCGCAGGATTTCATCGCGTTCGCAAGCCTGCCGGAACACCAGTCCAAGCTTCCGGAATTCGTGGCCTACGGCCTGCCGAACAAGGAAGCCGCTTCCAAGGTACCGGCAGAATACGCCAAGGACCTGCCGACAGACCCCGCCAATATGACGGATGCGATCCCGCTCAATGTCGATTTCTGGATCGACAATGCGGAATCCCTCACCCAGCGCTTCAACGCCTGGCTGGCCAAGTAAGCTTTAGTACCCTCGCAGGGCACCGCATGTCGGTGTCCTGCTTCAGTTACGACACGTCCTGCTCCTTTTTATTGCCGGAGCAGTCGATGGAGTTTCCATGGTTGAATTTATTCGTTTTGATCGCATCACCAAATGCTTCGGCCCTCTGACAGTGGTCGAGAACCTCGATCTCAGCATCGATAAGGGAGAGTTCGTCAGCCTGCTCGGTCCCTCCGGCTCCGGCAAGACGACACTTCTTATGATGCTTGCCGGTTTTGAGCAGCCGACGTCCGGTGACATTCTTGTCGATGGCGCAGCCGTCAATAATATCCCGACCTACAAGAGAAACATGGGCGTGGTCTTTCAGAACTACGCGCTTTTCCCGCACATGTCGGTTGGCGAGAACATCGCTTTCCCGCTCCAGATGCGTGGCCTCCCCAAAGGTGAAATCGCAAACCGTGTCAAACGGGCACTCGATATGGTCCAGCTTTCCGCTTTCATAGAGCGGAGACCGTTCCAGCTTTCCGGCGGGCAGCAGCAGCGCGTGGCGCTGGCGCGCGCGCTGGTATTCGAGCCGCAGGTCGTGTTGATGGATGAGCCGCTGGGCGCTTTGGACAAGCAGTTGCGTGAACAGATGCAGCTCGATATCCGAGATCTTCACCGAAGGCTTGGCCTTACCATCGTTTTCGTCACCCATGATCAGTCGGAAGCGCTGACCATGTCTGACCGGGTGGCGGTGTTCAACAAGGGCAAAATCGAGCAGATCGGAACGCCCCGGCAGGTCTATGACGAGCCCGCGACGCGCTTCGTTGCCGAATTTATCGGTGAAACCAATCTGATTGAAGGTGTTGTGGAGGCGCTCGATGGGCAGGAAGCAAAGGTTCGCATGCCTTCCGGCTCTCACATCATTTCCGCGGTACCGGAAGGCGTTTCGGCAGGTCGCCCCGTTCTCGTTTCCATCCGTCCCGAGCGTGTGGATTTGAGCGAAGCCCGCATCGAGTCACGCAACTGTATCGAAACGGAAATTCTCGATTGCGTTTATCAGGGCGATCATCTCCGGGTTCAGTTACAGAACAATAGCCAGCCTCTCATCGCGAAGCTTGGTCGGCGCTTGCGCGAATTCGAGCCGGGCACGAAAGTCTATGCCGGGTTCTCCTCCAGCGATTGCCGGGTCATCATCCCATGAGTGGTTTCTCGCAACCCACCGCTCGCTCACTTCTGCTGCTTTCGCCGCTTCTCCTGTTTCTCGTCGGTTTCTTCATCTGGCCGCTTCTCAGCATGGTGTCGCAATCGGTTTCGGATACGGCGGTGTTGCGCCTTTTGCCGAAGAGCACTCAAATCGTCGCTGAATGGGATCGGCAGACGCCCCCTACGAGCGAGATGCAGGCGGCGCTGATTTCGGATTTGAAGGCGGTGGACGATACGCAGGCGCTGGGTGACATGGTTCGCCGTCTCAACAGCGCCCGCCCCGGCTTTCGTACACTGATGTCGAAAACAACGAGTGCTTTGGCAGACGGAGCGGCGTCACCTGTCGATCTCGTTTCGATAGACAAGAGATGGGGCCAGCCTGACTACTGGATTGCGATTGCGGATGCACTTTCGCCAATCACGGATCGCAACCTGCTCGCGGCGGTGGACCTTGGCCGCAACTCGGCAGGGGACATCGAGCATCTACCCGCCGATCAATCCGTCAACGGCGTCATCCTCGCTCGTACCTTCTGGATAGCCGCGCTTGTAACCTCGGCCTGCGTCCTCATCGGCTTTCCCTATGCGCTGATTGCAGCCTCCCTCGAAGGCTGGAAGCGCGATCTCATGTTGGGTGCGGTGCTTTTGCCGCTCTGGACATCGCTTCTGGTGCGAACGGCGGCGTGGTTCATTCTGCTGCAGGAGCAGGGGCTGATCAACGAAATGCTGCAATGGATCGGCCTGATCAGTGATCCTCTGCCGCTGATCTTCAACCGGATCGGTGTGATCATCGCCATGACGCATGTGCTGCTGCCCTTCATGGTTTTGCCGATCTATTCGGTGCTGATCACCATACCGCGCAACCTCATGCCCGCCGCAGCTTCGCTCGGCGCTCACCCGCTTTGGGCCTTTATCAAGGTGCTACTGCCACTCAGCCTGCGCGGCGTGGCCTCCGGTTGCCTGCTCGTCTTCATCTCGGCCATCGGCTATTACATCACCCCCGCTTTGATCGGTGGTCCGGGCGATCAGATGATTTCCTCCGTCATCGCATTCTATGCGACAGGAACCGCAAACTGGGGGATGGCAGGTGCGCTGGGCGTCGTGCTGCTCGTCGCCACGCTCGTTCTTTACAGCGTTTACGCCCGGCTTTCGGCGGAAGAGCAGACGAAGTACTGACCATGACGCTCAGAATTCTCAAGCCACTCTTTGCCGTTGCCGCCATTCTTTTTCTGATCGCGCCACTCCTCGCAATCCTGCCCCTCGCCTTTACATCGAGTGTCATCCTCACCTACCCCATTCCCTCTTGGTCGCTGCGATGGCTGGAGGAACTGTTCACCGCAGATGCCTGGCGTCGGGCGATCATCAACAGCCTCATCATTGCGTCTGGCACCACAATGCTCGCGGTAATTCTCGGAACATTGGCGGCGCTCGGCTTGCGCAACCGCCGCCTCTTTTTCAAGGGAACGATCCGCACTCTGTTTTTGCTGCCGATGGTGGTTCCGGCTGTTGTTCTCGGCGTTGGCATGCAGGTTCTGCTTTCGCGCTTTGGGCTCACCAACAGCTATATAGGCGTAATCATCGCCCATACTGTCGTGGCCGTCCCCTTCGTCGTCGTCAGTGTCAGCGGGGCGCTGGCCGGTATCGATGGACGCGTAGAGCTTGCCGCCGAAAGTCTGGGTGCTTCACCCACCACCGTCTTTCGCCGCGTTACCTTGCCGCTTGCCATGCCCGGCGTTCTTTCTGGCGCCGTGCTGGCTTTTGCGACGTCTTTGGATGAGGTGGTCTTGACGCTCTTCGTTGCGGGGCCAAATCAAAGAACGCTGGCGCGTGAAATGTTCTCCAGCATCCGCGAGAATATCAGCCCTGCCATTGCCGCCGCTGCCTTCCTGTTCATCACGGCAACCCTTTTGGCGGGCGCCTTGGCCATTGCTTTCAGGCATGTGAGAAAAACGACTGTCGGCTGATCAGTCGTGTTAAACCCGGCAGCTTTCGCTGCCGGATCACCTGCCCTCTTAAGCGCTACGCGTTGCCGCGACGGTATCGAGCGCGCGAGCCAAGGCATCGAACATCTCATCAATCTGTTCCGCCGTGATGATGAGAGGTGGGCAGAAGCAGATTGCTTCTCCAACGACACGGGCGATAACGCCTTCATGTTCCAAGGCAGCGCCAACGGCAGCCGCTGCGTCTCCAGCTTTCGCGTTTGCCCAAGGCTTGATCTCGAGTGCGCCAAGCAGGCCGACACCACGGGAAGAATGCGCTAGCGGATGCTGGGAGAGGCCTTCAAGCCGCGAGAGGAATTTGCTCTCCAGCCGTGCAGCGTTGCCGATCAGATCTCTCTCCTCGATGATTTTCAGGTTTTCCAGCCCAACGGCCGTCGCAACGGGATGGCCGGATGCAGTGAAACCGTGACCGAATACGCCAATGCGATCCGACTCGTCGGCAATCGGCTGGTAGAACGCGTCATTCATCAAAATTGCCGACAGCGGCATGTAAGACGAGGAAAGCTGCTTGGAGAGAACCAGAACATCCGGCTCGATACCATAGGTCTGGCAGGCGAACATCTTGCCGGTGCGGCCAAAGCCGCAGATGACTTCATCGACGACCAGCAGGATGTCGTGTTTCTTCAGGATTTTCTGCACGCCCTCCCAGTATCCTGCTGGTGGAACGAGCACGCCGCCCGCACCCATGACCGGCTCGCCCCAGAATGCAGCGATGGTTTCCGGACCTTCCTTAAGGATCAGGTCTTCCAGATCCTTCAACATGCGGGCGGTAAACTCTTCCTCGCTCTCGCCTGCTGATCCATGATGAACGAAGGACGGGCAGGATGTATGGATCATTCGGTCCAGCGGCAGATCGAAGCTTTCATGGTTGCGTGGCAGGCCGGTGATCGAACCGGAGGCAATCGTCACGCCGTGATAACCCTTGATCCGCCCGATGATCTTCTTCTTGTCCTTCTTTCCAAGGGCGTTCGAGCGATACCAGACCATCTTGCAGGCGAGATCGTTTGCCTCCGAGCCGGACGACGTAAAGTGAACCTTGGACATTGGAACGGGCGCGATCTGGATCAGCTTTTCGGCAAGCTCGATCGATGGGCCATGGGTCTTGTAAGCGAAGGTATGATAATAGGGCAGCTTATCCATCTGTGCTTTCGCTACTTCCGACAGACGTTTCTCCCCAAACCCGACAGCCACCGACCAGAGACCGGCCAGGCCCTCTATGTAGCGCTTGCCGCTGCTATCGAAAACATAGACGCCCTCCCCCGACTCGATAACGAGACCGCCCGTCTTTTCATATTTCCGAAGATTGACGTTCGGATGCATCTGATAGGCAATATCGCGGCCTTCAATCGAATTTGGTATGATGGTCATGTATCGGTTCCTTCGTTCCCTTATTTGGCGAAGCTTTCAAGATCGAGTTCTTGGAGCAGTAGCCGCTTTTCGCATGCTCATGTCTGGTGTGGTAAGTCCTGCTGGATCAGGCCGGAACAGAGCGTGCGACGAAGCTCATGCTATATATACCGGAGCAAGTCTCAAGGGTTAACCACCCGGCTCTACGATCTTGGCGGTTGCTTTAACGTGCCGGTAAGCTGTGGTGGCGCCCCCGGCCACCGATTACTATGCTGTTTATCTGAATAATCCTTCGTCACGGCTTTCACCCCTGATCGCGACGATTGCTTCCGACGTGTCGGCACAATTCTGCTCGCTCTATGACGATGCGCTGGCGGTTCACAACGGCATAGGGGCGTCCTGAAGTCTAGAAAACCACCCAACTTTGCGTGATGCCGACGCGCTACCGTCTCGTTGCTCTCGTTTGCGAAAAGTGCAGCTGGAACGGCCACCTCTAAAGTCGCTTTTTCGACCAAATCGGGCACCGTTCGCCCTGAAATGGTCATTGTTCATTCAGCCACAGTTCACGGAAACGAAAGCTAAATTGCGTCATCCACAACGGAGTGATTGAGATGCGCAATTTGATTATAGGCGCGGGAATGATCATCAGCGGACTGGTTGCACCGACCGCAAACGCGTTACCGATATCTGCGATACCACACGCAAAGGCACCTCTCGTCCAGCAGGCTGACTACGCTTGTGGACGGGGATTTCATCTTTCGCCGCGTGGTTATTGTCGCCCCAATGGCCCTCCCCGGGCCTATTATGACGGCTGGGATCGTCGAGATCGCTGGGAGGCACGCCGCGAATGGCGCGAGCGCCAGGAACGGAGAGCATGGCGCGAACGTCGCGATTGGGACCGGGGTTACGATTACCGCGAATATCGTTGGCAATAGCTTGATTTAGCGATCATATGGCTGGTTTAATATACGGACCTGCGAGCGTATTTAAGTGGCTCGCAGGTCTCTGCATTAACAATGAACAATCGTTGGAAACCGTAGAGCAGACCAGACATTGGATACCATAGATGACCCAGCATACGATCCAACGCGTCATTATCTTAGGCGACTTGAAGCCGGTCGTATTTCTTCCGTGGATCGACCGCCACGCTGCCAAACTGGGCTTGTCTCAGTCGATAATTCATGTTTCGGACACACGAATAGAGATCGATTTTCATGGACAGGAAGATCTGATCGATATGATGGAGGTCGGATGTTTTTTGGGCCCAATCGATGTTTGGGTGGATGCCATCGAGCGGCTGTAAAACTCTGTACAATTGCGAGTGACTTTTTATTTTCGCAACTGCAATGCACTTTATTTAGACCGACATTGCTATTGGGCAAATTTTATGCAAACATAATTACTGTCAGTGCTGCTACGCAGATGACGACACTTATAAGCCTCTGTTTACTTTAGAAAGTTTATCTATGCATGCCCGTTCGCCAGGTTCATGGGTGCCGGTCGCTTTATCTCAAGACATCCCAGCGCTAGCGGTAATGCCTGTTCGTTTTGCCGGTGAAACGATTGCTCTCTGGCGCAGCGCTTCGGGGCGAGTGACGGCATCGGCTGATCGATGTCCCCACCGGGGAATGCGACTGTCGCACGGCTTCGTTCGCGGAGAGCTGCTTTCCTGTATTTATCATGGCTGGAGCTATGCGCAGTCCGGTCAGTGCATGAAAATTCCGGCCCATCCTTCTCTAAAGCCACCAGAGACAATTCGTGTGGTGACATACACTGTTCGCGAGCAGAATGCCGTCGTCTGGGTGAGCGACGGTTCACTCACGGCAGAACCACCTCGCCTCGAAGGCCTATCCCCACTTCGATCCATGTCAGCAAATATCGGAATTGAGGCGCTGGAAGCTTCGACTGGGGCGCAGGCGGATGACAACGGGCTGCTGGAGATCGGCGGACTTTCCCTGCTGTGTCACGCACAGTCCGCAAACGAAACATTGATCCTCGTTCTCATGCCTGATGACGCCGGAACGGCACAGCGCATCGCTGCTTCGCGTGCAGCCGAAGCATTGCGGCGTTCGGCGGAGACATTTACATCTGGAGCTGCCGCATGAGCAAGGTTGGTATGCTCGATGAATGGTATCCGGTCGGCTTGATAAGCCAGACCAAATCTGTCGCTCGCCAGACGATGTTAATGGGCACTCCGATCACGGTTGGTCGCAGTGCTGAGGGTGGAATAGTCGTTACCGACGACAAAGGTCGCGCATTACCGGTAACCGAGCGCTACGGTCATATCTGGACCTCACTCGGCAATCCGTCGCACGAGCTTTTCTCTATTCCTGAAGCAGATCAGCCCGGTCGCAGACTGGTGGATGTCGGCGTTGTTCGTGTGCGATGCTCACCACTGCGTGCGGTGGAAAATTTTCTCGATGTCGCTCATTTTCCGTTCGTTCATACCGACATTCTCGGCTCCGAGCCCCATACCGAGGTGCAGGAATACAAGGTCGAGATTCGCGAAGATGTGGATGAGGTATGGGCGACGCAGGTCAAGTTCTACCAGCCACAGGCGGCCAAATCTGCCAGCGGCGGCATAACCACGGAATATATGTACCGCGTGCCCGCCCCTACCTGCTCGGTGCTTTACAAGACCTGCCCTCCGCGCCCGAGCGACTGGGACGTCATTACGCTCTTCGTGCAACCGCTCAGCGAAGATGTCTGTGATGTCTGGCCGTGGATGGCTCTATTCGATGACAAGACGCCGATGGCTGATCTCATCCATTTCCAGCAGACGATTTTTCTTCAGGACCGGTCCATCCTCGAAAATCAGATTCCCACACGCCTGCCGCTCGATCCCGGCAAGGAAATTCCGACCCGTGCAGACCTGACATCAATCGCCTACAGGCGCTGGCTCAAGCGGCGCAATTATACCTATGGCGCGCAACTGGTGGCGCAATGAAGCTTTACGATTACATCCTTTCACCCAGCTGCTACAAAGTCCGGCTGATGGCCGCTCTTGCGGGTGTCACGCTCGACCTTCACCCCGTAGACTTCCATCCGGGCGTCGAACATCGCAGCCCTAAGATGCTTGCGATCAATCCGGCTGGGACGATTCCCATTCTCGAGCATGACGATCTGCTGCTGACGGAATCGTCTGCCATGCTCGCCTATATCTCAGCCACGGCATCGCCCGAATGGCTGGGTGATGGGAGCCCGGCACAGACGGCCCGAATTCAGCAATGGCTTTCCTTTTCGGGAAGACTGACATCCAGCCTCGGTGGCGCGCGTCTGGACAGAATGCTGCTCGTTCCCGGAGACATCGATGCATTGCAGAAAGCAGGAACTGCCGCCCTGCGCGAGCTTGAGGCTGGTCTTGCCGAGCAGGCAATACGCGGGCAGCGCTATCTCGCTGCAGACCGTCCGACGATTGCGGACATCGCCTGTTTTCCCTATGTCGCACTTGCCCCTGACGGCAACGTCTCGCTTGATCCCTACCCGACGATCCGCCTCTGGTCGCGGTCGCTTCGTTCGCTTCCGAACTTCATCGAAATGCCCGGTATTCACCGGCTGCACGAGTTGAAGCCGGAGCCGGAGATACAGGCGGAAAGCGCCTGAGATGCCCGGCTATCTGTTTAAAAACTGTGAAGCGGTTGGCGTCGACGATGGGACTGGTCCCGCCGTTCTGCGCAACGTCGATATTCTGACCGATGGCCCCGCGATCCACGCCATCGGCCCCGACCTGCAATCCCGAGATCTCCCGCCACACACCATCATCGAAGATGCAAAGGGCTGGTTCGTCTATCCCGGTCTCGTCAACACGCATCACCATTTCTTCCAGTGCTTCGTGCGCAACCGCGCCGATCTCGACTGGACGAAGCTCTCGGTCATCGAATGGCTGGATCGTATCTATCCGGTCTTCTCGCGACTGACGGAAGACTGCTTCTATCATTCCTCTGTCACTGCCATGGCAGAGTTGATAAAGCACGGCTGCACCACGGCCTTCGATCATCAGTATAATTTTCCGCGACACGCGGGAAAGCGCCTGATCGACCGTCAGTTTGAGGCGGCAGACCTGCTCGGAATGCGGTTTCATGCCGGGCGCGGTGGCAACAGCCTGCCGAAATCTCAGGGGTCGACAATCCCCGATGAGATGCTCGAAACCACAGACGAATTTATCAGTGATTGTGCGCGGCTGATCGATATCTACCACGACACCAACCCGTTCAGCATGCGTCAGGTGGTGGTGGCGCCGTGCCAGCCGGTCAATAGCTACCGCGAGACCTTCGTGGAATCCGTGAGGCTTGCCCGCGACAAGGGTGCTTTCCTGCACACCCATGTCGGTGAGGGCGAGAGTGATGTCATCAAGGCACGTCATGGTCTTCGCACGGTCGATTATCTGGAAGAGATAGGCTTTGCCGGACCGGACGTTTTCTATGCGCACTGCTGGGAACTGACGCATGATGAACTGCGGACGATTGCTGCGAGCGGCACCGGCGTTTCGCATTGCCCGGAACCGGTCTATCTCGTCGGCGCTGAAGTTACCGACATTCCAGCCATGGCTGCACTCGGTTTGCGCATCGGGCTCGGCTGCGACGGTGCGGCGTCCAACGACAATTCGAACCTGATGCACTGCCTGCATTCCGCATACATGCTTCAATGTCTGGTCTCGTCCAGCAGAAAGCATCCGGTACCATCGCCTGTCGATTTTCTGCGCTACGGCACATCCGGCGGCGCAAGCCTGCTAGGGCGCAAGGATATTGGCCGTCTGGCACCGGGAATGGCGGCGGACCTTTTCGCCATCGATACGCGCCGCATGGATTATGTCGGCACGCGTCATGATCCACTCAGCCTCATCCCCCGCGTCGGCATCGGCTCCACCACCGACATGACGATGATCAACGGCAAGATCGTCTGGAAAAAGGGCGAGTTCATCGGGCTTGACGAGGCAAAGCTGGCGGCAGATGCCGAGGCTGCGCTTGCGGCAATAGAATTCTAATAACGATCAAAGGGAACGAAAGTCATGACGAAACTCACCCGCAGAACCCTACTCCAGGCGACAGCAGCCACCGGTATTGCCGGTGCACTCGGCGGTCGCGCAGCATCGGCCGCTGACCAGCCGCTCGGCATCACCCTCGTCGTGCCTTCGCCCATCGGCGATGTCGGCTGGGGCCATGCCCTTGCCGCAGGACTTGAGCCGGTCAAGGCCGAATATGGCGACAAGGTGAAGGTGACGATCATTGAAAACATCGCGGAAGGCCCGGACGCCGACCGCATCATGACGAAGACCGTTGCGGACGGAAACAAGTTCCTCATTGCCGGTTCGTTCGGCTATCAAAACGGTGCCTTGCAGGTTGCGCGACGCGACAAGAAAGTCAGCGTGCTCCATGCTTCCGGCTTTCAGGTCGCGCCGAATTTTTCGCCCTTCGCAGCGAAATATTTCCAGGGTACATATCTGCTGGGCATGGCAGCGGCAGCCCTCTCCAAAACAGGCAAGATCGGTTCCGTCTCCGCTTTCGCCATCCCTGAGCTCATCACCTCGATCAACGCATTTGCCCTAGGCGCTCAGGCCGTCAAACCCGACATCGAAGTCTCCGTCGTTTGGGTAAACTCCTGGTTCGATCCTGCAAAGGAACAGGAAGCGGCAAAAGCGCTGATCTCGCAGAAATGCGACGTGATCTTCTCGAATGCGCAGGATACGCCTTCGGTTGTTGCTGCATGTGAAGAAGCGGGCGTCTACTCCTTCAACCTCAATTCCTCCATGAAAAAATACGCGCCAAAGACCTATCTCGGATGCGTTGCGACAGACTGGTCGCCGTTCTTCAAGGCATCTGTCGAGGCGCATTTTGCCGGTAAATTCAAGGGTGCGAACGCCTTCCTCGGCATGGCGGACAAGGTGGTCGAGGTTGTCGATTGGAACGCCGATATTCCAGCCGACACGATGACGAAGATCAAGGACCTCGAAGCGAAGATCGCTGCTGGCAGCTTCTCTCCCTTCACAGGCCCAATCGCGAAGGCGGATGGAAGTGAAGGCGTGAAGGCAGGCGCGACGATGTCCGACAGCGAGATCGTCGCCATGGACTGGCATGTCAAGGGTGTGACCACGCCGCTTCCGAAGTGATCCCTATGACCGCTCCCCTCCTGTCGCTCCACGGCATATCGAAAAGCTACGGCCAGATCAAAGCCAACAAGGCCATCGATCTTGACGTGGCGCCTCGATCTATCCACGCCATCCTCGGCGAGAATGGCGCTGGCAAATCGACACTCATGAAACTCATCTATGGCGTCGAGCAGCCGGATGAGGGGAGCTTTTCATGGAATGGCGAGGCGATGAAAATTGCCTCGCCCGCCGATGCCCGACGACAGGGCATCGGCATGGTCTTCCAGCACTTTTCACTTTTCGAGACCCTGACGGTGGTCGAAAACATTCAACTGGTGATGCCCGGTAAAAAAGCTGAACTCGCAACGCGGATGCGTGAGCTTGGCCGGGAATTCGGCCTTGAGGTCGATCCGCTCGCCCACGTCCATTCCCTCTCGGTCGGCGAACGGCAGCGGGTTGAGATCATTCGCTGTCTCATGACCGATCCCAAGCTTCTGATCCTCGACGAGCCGACCTCCGTTCTGCCGCCGCAGGCTGTTCAGAAGCTTTTCGAGACATTGCGCCGACTGCGCGACAGGGGCGTTTCGATCCTTTTCATTTCTCACAAGCTGGATGAGATACGCTCGCTTTGTGATCGGGCCACAATTTTGCGTGGCGGAATGGTGACAGGTAATGTCGACCCACGCGAGCACGACGCCCATGACCTTGCCCGCATGATGATCGGTCGCGACATGCCGGAACCCACGCCGGTTGCGGCCAATGCTGTTGGCGAGACCAGACTGGAGTTGATCGGGCTGGATTATACGCCCGACGATCCGTTCGCGATGCCGCTCTCGAAAGTTAGCCTTTCGCTTCAGGCAGGGGAAATTCTTGGTATCGCGGGTATTTCCGGCAATGGACAGAGTGAGCTTGCAGCGTTCATCTCCGGCGAGACGAGATTGAGCCGACATGAGCGCGACCGGATATTCATGATGGGCCGGGATGTGGGCCAGCTCAGTGCGGCAGCGCGCCGGAGACTCGGTTTTGCATTCGTGCCGGAGGACCGGCTCGGTCGCGGCGCAGTTCCCGAGATGTCCCTGACGTTGAACGGGCTTTTGACAGCGCATCCCTTGAAGCTTCTGAGGAACGGTCTGGTCGATAAGCGCAGGGCCGAGACTTTCGCCGAAAATTGCATCCGCGACTACGATGTGCGAACGCCCGGCCCCGAGGCAGAAGCGGGCGCGCTGTCTGGCGGCAACCTGCAAAAATTTATCGTCGGGCGCGAAATCATGCTTGCACCGAAGCTGCTTTTCGTCGCTCAACCGACATGGGGCGTAGACATCGGAGCAGCTCTGGCCATCCGTCAGAAGCTGATCCGCCTGCGTAACGAAGGCATGGCGATACTGGTCATTTCAGAGGAGCTTGAAGAGCTGTTCGAAATCACGGACCATATTCAGGTACTGCGGCAGGGCACGCTCAGCGAACCACTGATCACGCGCGATACGAAGGCGGAGGAGATCGGTCGCTACATGATCGGATCACATGTTGCCTTGGAGAAACAGGCTTCATGAGCATGAACCCATTATTGGCACTTCCGAAACTTGTTCGACGTGAGCGTGCATCGCTGAAAGCGATGATCCTGGCACCCGTTATCGCCTTATGCGTGGCAATCCTCCTCAACTTCGCTCTTTACATCATCATGGGTCGTGATCCCCTGGCCGTCATGCAGTCCATGCTGATCGAGCCATTCGTTTCATGGTCGTCATTTTCGGAAGTCCTGCTGAAAACCGGACCGCTGCTCTTCATCGCGCAGGGCCTCGCCATCGGCTTTCGCGCGAAGATTTTCAACATCGGTGCGGAAGGCCAGTTCATATTGGGCGCAATCTTCGCTTCGGCGATCCCGATCTGGTATCCGCAGGCAGAGGGCGCCTGGATATGGCCCTCGATGCTCCTGTGCGGCGCCATTGGCGGCGCGCTCTGGGCGGCGATCACGGCATTCTGGCGCGCACGGCTGAACGCGAGCGAAATTCTCGTTTCACTGATGCTGAGCCTCGTCGCCTCGCAACTGCTTTACTACCTTTTGCTGGGGCCGTGGAAAGACCCGAACGGTTTCAATTTCCCGCAGTCGGTGATGTTTCAGTATGACGCGATGGTGCCTGTACTGATCGAAGACACAAGGGTCAACGTTTCGCTTCTGTTGGCTCTGGTTTTTTCATTCGCTGCGTGGATATTCATGCAGAAAAGCTTCATCGGCTATAAATTGCAGGTCAGCGGTTTGGCCCCACGCGCGGCTGGCTATGCTGGTTTCTCTGAAAAATCGGCGATCTGGATTTCGCTGCTGATCGGCGGGTTCGCTGCTGGCTTGGCAGGTGCGGCGGAAGTCGCAGGCCCCATCGGGCAGTTGCAGCGCTCCATTGCTACCGGTTACGGTTATGCAGCAATCATCGTTGCCTATCTGGGCGGCTTGCACCCTATCGGCATCATCTTTTCCTCACTGCTTATGGCCGCTCTTTATATCGGTGGAGATAACGCCATGGTTTCGGCAAATCTCCCGGTGGCGGCGGTTCGCGTCTTTCAGGGTTCATTGCTTCTGGCCTACCTGATCGCCGTTTGTTTTGTCCGTTACCGCCTGGAATGGCGAAAGACGATGCAGGGAGCTTCATCATGAGCGGCGTGGAATTTGTTTTGGCAGGCATGTTCGCTGCCGCCACACCCTTCCTGCTGGCAGCACTCGGCGAACTCGTGGTGGAACGGACCGGCGTTCTCAATCTCGGCGTCGAGGGTCTGATGGCACTAGGCGCAGTCATAGCCTTCATCGTCGTCTATCACGGCGGCGGCCACTTCCTTGCCTTCATCGCAGGCGGTCTTGGCGCGGCGGCGTTGTCTCTCGTTTTCGCGTTCGTCGCACTCGGCCTGCGGGCCAATCAGGTCGCGACGGGCCTGGCCATCGGTATTCTCGGACAGGGCCTGTCCGCCTTGTTCGGCAAAACCTATGAAAGCCTGACGGTGCGTGGATTGCCGAGAATTGCGGTGCCTGGCCTATCCGACCTTCCCGTCATCGGCGGCATGTTCAAACAGGACATTGCAGTCTGGTTTGCGCTCATAGCAACGCTCGGCGTGTGGATCTTGTTGACGAAAACGAAGGTCGGTCTCGTTATTCGTGCAGTGGGCGAACACCCGAAAGCGGCCCACGCCATCGGTTATTCTGTTATGAGCGTGCGTATCTACGCCATCCTGTTCGGTGGATTGATGGCGGGTTTCGCAGGGGCCTATGCGGCTGTCGTTTACACGCCCCTATGGGCCGATGGAATGATTGCAGGCAGAGGCTGGATAGCGATAGCTCTCGTCGTGTTCGGCACATGGCTGACGGGACGGGTATTTCTGGGTGCCTGCCTTTTCGGCGCGGTATCACTGTCGGGTCTCGCAGCACAGGCTGTCGGCGTCGATCTTCCCTCACAGCTTCTGGCCAGCCTGCCCTATGTCGTCACGATTATCGTGCTTGGCATCATCTCGGCAGATCGCAGATTGTTGAAGCTCAATGGTGTGGCATCGCTCGGCGAACCGTTCGAGCGGTGATCGTCCGGCGCGGCAGCCTGTCAATCACCGGAATTGGCGCAACGCAGTTGGATATTGCCCCGAACCTGACATCGGGCTTGAGATGAGGGGCGACGGCACTGCGCCCTCATTCCCGGCAAAAATATGGCTCCAATAGCCAGGCATCTGGCTTGGATGGACAAGACGCTGCTCAATGCAGTTCGCCCTACTGCCACAAGGCAACAGTTTGCCGTCCACCCTCATCTTTATCTTCTCTTTATCCCGGTACCCACTCTTCCCAATCGAAGCCTGAGCCGAAGCGGATTTAATCCTGTGTTTGTATCAACAGGAGAAACGGACATGTCCGACTTCATCTTCATCATGCTCGGCGGGGGGACGCTTTTCATACTTGCCCTCTACGCCCGCGCGCTCGACCGGCTGTGAGAGGCACGCAAATGCTCGAACCCCTTTTCGGCCTCTTCGTCGCTATCGCCCTTGGCATCTACCTCATCGTGACGCTGTTGCGTCCCGAGCGTTTCTGATCGGGAGCAGATCGATGACTATTATCGGATGGCTGCAAATCAGCCTCCTCTTCCTCGCCGTTCTCATCGCCATCAAGCCACTCGGCCTTTACATGGCGCGGGTGTTTTCTGGAGAGCGGACATTTCTTTCACCCGTGCTCAGCCGCGTGGAGCGCGACCTCTATCGGGTAAGCGGCATCACCCCAGACAAGGAACAGAGCTGGCTCGGCTATACGCTCGCCATGCTCGCCTTCTCGCTCGCTGGTTTCGTCGCACTCTATGCCATGCTCCGCCTGCAAGCCTACCTGCCACTGAACCCGCAGGGTTTTGCCGGAATGCCATCGGATCTCGCCTTCAATACGGCGGTCTCCTTTGTCACCAATACCAACTGGCAGAATTATTCCGGAGAAACAACGCTCAGCAATTTCTCCCAGATGGCAGGCCTCTCTGCGCAGAACTTCCTGTCGGCCGCCACCGGCATGGCACTCGCGATAGCGGTAACAAGGGCGCTCGCCCGATCCAAGGTGACGACGCTTGGCAATTTCTGGGTCGATCTGACACGGGCGACACTCTACGTTCTGCTGCCGCTTGCCATTATCGTTGCGTTGGTCTTCGTCGCCATGGGTCTGCCGCAAACGCTCGACGCATCGGTGAGCGCTACGACGCTGGAAGGTGCCAACCAGGTGATCTCGCTTGGACCCGTCGCCTCTCAGGAAGCGATCAAACAGCTCGGCACCAATGGCGGAGGCTTCTTCAACGCCAATGCAGCCCACCCCCTCGAAAACCCGACTGTCTGGTCGAACTACCTCAACATTTTCGCCATGCTGTCGATCTCGGCGTCCCTGATCTATACCTTCGGCCAGATGGTCGGAAACCGCCGCCAGGGCTGGGCTCTGATCGCCGCCATGGCTGTCCTGTTAGTCGCAGGCGTTGCTGTCACCTATTGGGCTGAAGCCCAGGGCAACACCATCTTGACGGCAATCGGTGTTGATCCATCGCTCGGCAACATGGAAGGCAAAGAAGTTCGCTTCGGCCAGGCCATGACGGCGCTTTATGCTGCGGTCACGACCGGTCTCTCGGACGGCGGCGTCAATGGCATGCACGGCTCGTTCACCGGGCTCGGCGGTTTGGTACCGATGTTCCTCATCCAACTTGGCGAGGTGCTGCCCGGTGGCGTCGGCTCCGGTCTCTACGGGATGCTCGTCTTTGCGATGCTTTCCGTCTTCGTCGCGGGTCTGATGGTCGGCCGCACGCCGGAATTCCTTGGCAAGAAGATCGAGGGCCGCGAGATGAAGTTCGCCATGCTCGCGGTGCTGATCCTGCCGCTGGTCATTCTCGGGTTTACCGCCGTCTCGGCCATGCTGCCTTTCGCGGTGGCAAGCGTCGGGACAGCAGGTCCGCACGGTCTGTCGGAAATCCTCTACGCCTATACCTCGGCTACAGGCAACAACGGCTCGGCGTTCGGCGGTCTTAGCGGCAACACTGTCTGGTACAACACGACGCTCGGCATCGCCATGCTGCTCGGCCGCTTCGCATATGTCGTGCCGGTCATGGCGATCGCAGGGTCGCTCGCCGCCAAGGTCAGATCACCGACCTCTGCGGGCACATTCCCGACCGATGGCCCCCTCTTCGTCGGCTTGTTGATTGGCATTATCCTCATTCTCGGCGGCCTGCAATTCCTGCCCGCGCTGGTGCTCGGACCGATCGTCGAACACTTCGCCATGCTCGCAGGCCAGACCTTCTAAGGAAACATCATGTCCAAAGACCACAAGGCTCCCAGCCTTCTCGACCCCGCGATCCTGTTCCCGGCGATGCGCGATGCAGTCGCCAAGCTCGATCCGCGCAAGCTGTTGCGCAACCCCGTCATCTTCGTGACCGAGATTGTCGCTGTTGTTGTGACGATCCTGTTTATCCGCGACCTCGCCTCGAATACGGGCGACGCTGGATTCTCCGGCCAGATCGCCGCCTGGCTCTGGTTTACCGTGCTGTTCGCCACCTTTGCCGAAGCCGTGGCGGAAGGTCGTGGCCGCGCCCAGGCTGACAGCCTTAAGAAGACCAATTCCGAACTCGTCGCCCGGCGGTTCGGCAGCAACGGCAAAACGGAAACGATACCGGCTTCCAGCATCAAGGTCGGCGACATCGTGCTGGTCGCAGCCGGTGAGTTGATCCCCGGCGATGGTGAAGTCATCGAGGGCGTTTCTTCGGTCAACGAAAGTGCGATAACGGGCGAATCTGCCCCCGTCATCCGCGAATCCGGCGGCGACCGCTCGGCTGTGACTGGCGGCACGCAGGTTCTCTCGGACGAGATCAAAATCAGGATCACCGTCCAGCCCGGCTCTTCCTTTGTCGATCGCATGATCGCGCTGATCGAGGGTGCCCAGCGCCAGAAGACGCCGAACGAGATAGCGCTGTCTATCCTGCTTTCTGGCCTGACGCTGATCTTCCTGTTTGTCTGCGTCGCCATGTGGGGCCTGGCCAGCTATTCCGGTACGGTGCTCTCTGTCACGGTGCTGGCAGCCCTGCTGGTTACGTTGATCCCGACCACGATCGGCGGCCTGCTCTCCGCGATCGGCATTGCCGGGATGGACCGTCTTGTCCGCTTCAACGTCATCGCCACCTCCGGCCGCGCAGTCGAGGCCGCTGGCGACGTAGACACGTTGCTCCTCGACAAGACGGGAACCATCACCTTCGGCAACCGCATGGCCAGCGACTTCATTGCCGCGCCGGGCGTCCCCCCTACCGAACTCGCCGAGGCCGCGTTTATCGCCTCCTTGGCCGACGAGACGCCGGAAGGTCGCTCGGTGGTCGCATTGGCGACTGGCGAGTTCGGTGTGTCGGTGCCGAAGGCAGAGTTCGATGCGGTCATAGGCTTCACCGCCGAAACCCGCCTCTCCGGCGTCGACATCGGTCAGCGCCGCCTGCGCAAGGGTGCCGTCGATGCGGTGCTGAAATTCACCGGTCTCACCGAACAGGATGCGCCAGCGGAGTTCAGCCGGGCCGTCGATCAGATCGCCCGCACCGGTGGCACGCCGCTTGGCGTTGCGGATGGCGACCGCCTGCTCGGCGTCATCCACCTCAAGGACGTGGTCAAACCAGGCATCAAGGAACGCTTTGCGGCGTTGCGAGCGATGGGCATCCGCACCGTCATGGTCACAGGGGACAATCAAGTCACGGCCGCTGCGATTGCCTCGGAAGCCGGCGTCGACGACTTCCTCGCTCAGGCAACCCCGGAGGATAAGCTCGCCTATATTCGCCGCGAGCAGCAGGGCGGCCGCCTGATCGCCATGTGCGGCGACGGCACCAACGACGCGCCGGCGCTCGCCCAAGCCGATGTCGGTGTCGCCATGCAGACCGGCACCCAGGCCGCCCGCGAAGCCGCCAATATGGTGGACCTCGATTCCAGCCCGACCAAGCTCATCGAGATCGTCGAAATCGGCAAACAGCTTCTGATGACACGCGGCTCGCTCACGACGTTTTCGATCGCCAATGACGTCGCCAAATATTTCGCCATCATCCCTGCATTGTTCGTTGCCACCTATCCTGCACTCGAAGCCCTCAACATCATGGGGCTGGCGTCACCGCAGTCGGCTATTCTGTCGGCTGTCATCTTTAACGCGCTGATTATCGTGGCGCTGATTCCTCTTGCATTGAAAGGTGTGGCCTACCGTCCGACCGGTGCGGCGGCACTCCTTCGCCGAAACCTCCTGGTCTACGGCGTCGGCGGCCTGATCCTTCCTTTTGCCGGCATCAAGATCATCGATATCGCCGTCAGCTCGCTTCATCTGGTTTAATCATGCTCAATCATATCAGACCCGCACTCACCCTTATTGTTGCAATGACCGCACTTACCGGTCTTGCTTATCCGCTGGCGATTAACGGCATTGCCCAGGCGGTCATGCCCGCGAAGGCCAATGGCAGCCTGATCGAGCGCGATGGCAAGGTTATCGGCTCGGTCCTCATCGGCCAAACCTTCACATCGGACCGCTACTTTTGGCCGCGCCCCTCGGCAACAGGCCCAAATCCTTACAACGCGGCTGCATCCTCCGGCTCCAACCTGGGCACGACCTCGGTCAAGTTGAAGGAGCGCGTCACCGCAGAGGTTCAACGTTTGACCGAAACCGGAATCGCACGACCCGTCCCGGCGGATGCGGTGACGACGTCCGGTTCTGGCCTCGACCCTCACGTCTCGCCAGCCTTTGCCGAAGCACAGGTAGCGCGGGTTGCACAGGCGCGGGCACTGGAACCAGCGACCGTCGCAGCACTTGTTGCGCGGCAGGTCGAAAATCCAGCTCTCGGCATTATCGGCGAAGCAAGGGTTAATGTGCTAAAGCTCAATCTGGCACTTGATACCCTGTAATTTGTGAGAGCTTGATGGCGGATGCGAACCGCAGGGACGAGAAACGTCCCGATCCTGATGCCCTGCTTGTCTTGGCGGAGAAAGACCGCCGGGGCAAGCTGACTGTTTTTCTAGGCGCGGCGCCCGGTGTCGGCAAGACCTACGCAATGCTGTCGCGCGCCAAACGCCTGAAAGCAGACGGCGTGGATCTGGTCGTCGGGCTCGTCGAGACCCATGGGCGCAGCGAGACCGCGGCCCTGCTCGACGGTCTCGAGGTCCTGCCTAGGCGCCGTGCTGACCATTGCGGCCGGATGCTCGAGGAATTCGACCTGGATGCAGCGCTCGAACGGCGTCCCCGGATCGTCATCGTCGACGAGCTGGCCCATTCGAACGCCGAAGGCAGTCGCCATCCGAAGCGCCACCAGGACATCGAAGAACTGATATCAGCCGGGATCGATGTCTGGACGGCGCTCAACATCCAGCATTTGGAAAGCCTCGCCGATCTCGTGGCCAGGATTACCGGCGTTACAGTGCGCGAGCGTGTGCCCGATCTTGTACTCAAACGCGCCGATGAAGTGCTGCTGGTCGACCTCGCCCCATCCGAACTCATCGAGCGGCTGAAGGACGGCAAGGTCTATCTGCCCGAAAGCGCCAACCGCGCCGTTGACCGCTTCTTCCGCCTCGGAAATCTGACGGCCTTGCGAGAACTGGCGCTTCGCCGCACCGCCGACCGTGTCGACGATCAGATGGTCGAATATCTCAAGCAGAATGCGATCGATGGTCCGTGGGCAACTGGAGAGCGGCTGCTGGTCTGCGTTGGCTCGGACCCTCTATCAGAGAAGGTCGTGCGCGTCGCGAGCCGTTTGGCCTCTGGTCTCAATGCCCCTTGGCTGATTGTCTCGATCGAGCGGGCCGACCGGGAAGTCGAGACACCGGAACGCCTGCAACGAATTGAAACCCTCTTCCGGCTCGCCGAACAGCTCGGCGCCGAAACGCGCCGGGTCATCGGCAATGACTTCGTCGAGGAAATCCTGAAGCTCGCACGCCGTGAGCACGCCACCCAGATCGTCATCGGTGCGCGCAAGCGTGGCCGCTGGCAGAACCTCGTCACCCGCTCACTGCCCGATGCATTGGCACGCCGGGCATCGGGTCTCGGAATCTATATCGTCACACCGGATAATGCTGCCGCCGAACCCACACGCAAGGCTCTCAACCTACCCGGAACCTCCGCTCTCAGGCAATCGGCCCTCTGGGCTCTCAGTTTCGTCGCTCTGACGACCGTTCTGGGCAAAGGGATCGATGGGTTCATAGAGCTGCCGAACATATCCTTGCTCTTTCTACTCGCCGTCCTCGGAGCCTCAGTGGTCGGCGGTTACGCTTCGGCATTTCTGGCCGCTATCCTGTCGGCGCTCTCCTACAACTTTTTCTTCATCGATCCGCGCCACACCTTCACCATCGCCGCGCCGCACGAGGTCTTCGCGCTCTTGGTATTTCTGGCCGTGGCCATGATTGCAGGCGGTCTTGCCTCGCGCATACGCGAACAGGCGGACGTTGCGCGAATTCGCGCGACGGCGCTGCAATCCCTCTATGATTTCTCCCGCAAGCTTGCCAGCACGGCAAAGGGCGACGACGCGATCTGGCTCGCCGTTTCGCAACTGCAGGCGAGCCTCAAGCGCAAGGTCGTGCTGCTTGTCCCGAGCAAGGGCGATTTGGGCATGGCCGCCGCCTGGCCGCCAGACACCGAACTTGATGTTACGGATATGACCGCTGCCCGCTGGACACATGACAAGCGGGAACCGGCAGGCTCCGGCACTGGCACACTGCCGAACAGCCGCTTTGAGTTCCGTCCGCTGCTCGGACCTCATGGAATTGTCGGTGTCTGCGGCATAGAGCATAGCGGCGACCGCCTCGACCTGAACGCCGAGCGCGCGCTGACGGCGATCCTCGACCAGACGGCGATCGCGCTTGATCGGGCGCGCCTCGCCGAAGAAACGGTCGAGCATGCGGCACGTCTGGAGGGCGAGCGTTATCGGGAAGCACTGTTGTCTTCCATTTCCCACGATCTGCGCACGCCACTCGCGACAATTAACGGTGCAGTGACCGGTCTACGTCAGTTCGGCGAGCGTATGACACCTGAAAACCGTGATGACCTTCTCCAGTCCATCGAGGAGGAAGGTGGCCGCATGAGCCGCTTCGTCGCCAATCTGCTGGACATGACACGGATCGAAGCGGGCATGCTGAAGCCGAAACAGGACTGGGTTGATCTGGCCGACATCGTGCAGTCTGCTGTCGAGCGCACCCGCAAGCACGCACCGGGACACATTATCGAAACCGGTCTTGCCGTCGACCTCCCGCTGATCCGGGGGGATAGCGTTCTGATCGGCCAGGTGCTGTTCAATCTGCTGGACAATGCAGTGAAATATGGCGGTGACGAGCCGATCAAGGTTTATGCCCGGCGCGACGGTAAGGATGTGCTGATCTCGGTCACCGACCACGGTAGAGGCGTGCCACCGGAGGATCTGGACCGGATCTTCGAAAAATTCTATCGCAGGGGAAAGCCGGACGGGCGCGCGCCGGGAACAGGGCTCGGGCTTTCCATTGCCCGCGGCTTCATCGAGGCCATGGGCGGCAGAATCCATGCTGAAAGTCCAGCACTCAAAAAAAGAGGGACGCGTATCGTCATGCGTTTCCCCGGCAATGATAGGAGAGGTGAGATGAAATGATCCAGCCCCGGATTCTGGTCGTCGATGATGAGCCGCAGATCCAGCGGTTCCTGAAACCCTCGCTTTCGGCTGCCGGTTACGGGGTGGTCGAAGCTGCGACAGGCGCCGAAGCGCTGAAGGCCGTTGCAACGCAAGCGCCGGATCTCGTCATCCTCGATCTCGGCCTGCCCGACATGGACGGCAAGGACGTCATCGCAAACCTCAGAGGCTGGTCGGACATTCCCATCCTTATCCTTTCAGCCCGCGACCGTGAGAGCGAGAAGATCGCAGCCCTTGATCTGGGTGCGGACGATTACGTGGAAAAGCCCTTTGGCATCGGTGAGCTGACCGCCCGCATCCGTACGGCGCTTCGCCATCGCGGTCGGCGTGATGCGATCCCGACCGTGACGGAAATAGACGGCCTGACGATCGACCCGATCAAGCGCATCGTCTCACGCGGCGGCGAGACCGTGCACCTTACGCCCAAGGAATATGACCTTCTCCTGCTGCTGACCCGCCATGCCGGACGCGTCGTCACCCACCGCACCTTGCTTACATCAATCTGGGGACCGGCCCACGGTGACGACCTGCATTATCTTCGCGTCTTCATAGGCCAGCTTCGCCAGAAGATCGAACGCATTCCAACCCAGCCTCAGATCGTGCGTACTGAACCGGGCGTGGGCTATCGAATGGCCGAGCAGGAATGAAGTCAAACTCCAGTTCGCATATCATGTCAAAGTTTGCGACATGCGTTCGAAAGCGGAAAGGATCAGCCGGAGTAAGTTGAATGAAGGTGGCACGCGACGCTCAAAAGCGTGAAGTCGTCTACGTTTGACATCTTCCGCCCTGTCAGTGCCTCAATTCTACTAAGTCTCTGATAAAGCGTATTGTTATGTATCTTCAAATGGTCGGCGGTGCGCCCCGCCGATTTTCCTTCTTGCACGTAAGCGCGCAATGTCTCGAAGAGAAATTCGTGTTTTTGATCGTAGAGCGGATGAAGAACCTCGCGAGCAAAATCAATGATTTCGTGCCGGTCACGCCCACTTAGCAAAGCTTCTATTCCCATATTTTGATGCGGCAAAATCCCTGACTGTCCCCGCCGCACGAGGCACTCTGCCGCTCGTTCAGCCTGAATTTTAGCTGTCGAGTGGAATCCAGCCTCATCATAAACGACGCTTGCCCCTATCCGGATATCGAGATGCATTACGCTGCCCGCCATCGCGCTGATATTTCTGGCAAGGGCGGCGGCAGTGGAGGCGGAAAAGACGATGACGATCTCGACATCCTGATGAAAGACGAGTGCATTCGACAGTCGGATCGCATTCTGAAGATTGGCTTGAGATCGGTGAAGAGACAGCCGGGCAGCGGGTGTAGAAGGATCGCGAACCTTTGCGACCATGATCTGATAGAACCGCTCCAGCCGAAACCCGAAATGGTCGAGCCGGCCAAAACTCTCGACGCCCTGCAGGAGGTCGTCGAAATAGGCTCTCTTGCTGGCGTTCAGGATATCAAGCTTCGACATATCGCGGACGAAGTCCAATGCCACGAACGCGGAAAGCGTCCCGAAAAATGCACGCTGGAAGAGCGCATCCTCAATTGGGCGAAAATAAAAAAAACCAACCGGGGCTTCAGCGACTTCAACGATTTGTTCAAGACTGTCACTGTGATCTGTCCAGCCACGTGATCGATAGTCTACGCCCAAGACATTCTCAAATCGAAACTCGACACCGAACAGGCCCGCAACCAGATCCAGACGCTCCACCATGCCTCCACTGGTGGAAAAGATACGTAGAAGCTTGTCGTGCAGCTCCACGGCGCGGTCGAGCTCGGCGTTCTTACTTGCCAGGTCGCTCCGCATTTTTTCAAGGCGGCTTGATGTCGCGATAGCGTTCTTATACGCAAGCGAACGCTGGTATGCGACGGCAACCTGAGCAGCCAGTGACTCCAAAACCGTCCGGTCGAACTGAGAGAATGTGCCACCCGGTGAAAAGCATAATATCGTCAACGTGCCGAGACGCTTGCCTTCCGAGGCAACCGGCACGCAAAGCAACGCGTTGGCGATCTCCGACCGTTCCATAAAGGACTGGCTTTCGGGGCTCATCACGCGGTGAGCATCGATAATGTTTTGCCTTCCATTGTGAATGGCAGGCACCCCGGTTACGAAGACCTCGCCAGACACGGATTCATTCGGCTGCAAGCGGTAATGCGTATAGTCATCCGGTAATCCCTGATGGGAAACCGGAATAAGATAACCACTTTCCTCGGCGAATAGCCGAAAAACGCCCGCATCCGCATGCGGTAATACATTCATGACCTCGGCAAGGACGCTATGAACGATTTCCTGATCGTCCAGAGAGTTGATCACCGCTGCATTGACAGATGCCAGCATTTCCACGGTTTTGCTCTGTACGCCAATGACCGCCTCCTGAACGGCGGCAACAACGCGGTTGGCGATCTCTTCGCCGTACTTGGCTGAAACCCGGAAAACTGTGCGTTTCGCGGTAAAATGCGAATGATCGACCACGAGGTGGAGCGTGTTCTCGTCCCGCTCGATCGTGTGGGACAGGAGAGCAACCGTCTGCTCGGTTCCCACATGAAAGTCTTCGAAACACAAAACGCCTTCTTGCCGCATCCTGCTCAAATAGGGATGAGAAAACAATCCGAGTTCCAAAGGCAGCCTCGTGTTTAATTGCACATATTATTCTAGATTTTTATAGAGGAATAAACATCGATTTTTTCTTTTGCAATGCGACAAAGGCTGAAAGCCAATAAAAAGGGAACCTTCGATATGTTTTCAAAAATTCAGCGCCGCCACGTCATTATAGGAATGCTGTTCATATGCTGGGTCGTGGGCTTCATAGACAAGACCGCCATCAATATTGCGATCATCCCCATCAGTGAAGAATTCGGCCTTTCTCCGGATCATCAGGGCATGATCATCAGCGCGTTTTTTCTGGCCTATTCGATGACGCAGCTCGTCGGCGGCTACCTGGTGGATCGTTTCGGAGCGCGGCGCGTGCTTAGTTCAGCCGTCGCAGTCTGGTCGCTGGGTACGGCCGTGTCCGGTGCAGTCCACAACGCCGTAGGTCTTGCTGCGGCCCGCGCCATGACCGGCGCTGGGGAAGCCGTTTTTCCTGCAGGCGGCTCCGTTGCGATCACGGAACACTTCGAAAAGTCCCAAATGGCGCGTGCCAAGTCGGTACTCCAATCAGGAGCGTCAGTTGGCTTCGCAGTCGGTTCGATCGTCATTACGGCGTTGATCGCCGCGCATAGCTGGCAGATGATGTTCTTTGTCCTCGGTGGCGTCGGACTCCTCCTGTCGGTGGCGCTTTTCTTCGTTATGAAGCCGACTAATGATGCGCCCGTCGTCAAAGCGAAGGTGGAAAAGACTTCGGAAAAGAAGCGGATCGGCGCACTGCTGAAAAACCCGCTGACCTGGAAAATCGCACTGGTCTATTTCTTCACCAATATTGTGTTCTGGGGCCTGCAATCCTGGCTGCCGTCCTACTGGGTGAAGGTCAAGGGCATGAGCATGGTGGAAATGGGCGCCTACTCGATGATCCCGCCAGCGCTCGGCTTCATCTCGTTCCTGACCTGCGGCTGGTTACTGGACCGCTTCTTCCACCAGAAGGAAAAGTATCTGATCTGCATCGGCTCGGCCGTGTCGGCGATCTTCATTTATCTCATGGCCAACGAGGAATCCATTCCGCTCGCATTTGCCTATCTGTCTGTTTCCAACGTCTTTCTCAATGCGATCTCGATCAGCGTATTCGTCAGCATTATGAAGCACTTCCCGCAAAATACCGTTGGAACGGCGACCGGCCTGATCAATTCGCTCGCTCAACTTGGATCGTTTGCATCCCCGATGCTGATCGGTGCCGTCCTGTCCGCCACCAATCAGAATTATGGGATCGCGTTCTCGGTGATCGTCGCCTGTGCAGTCGTGGTCTGCATCATCGCCACTACCTTTCCCGCCGTCCACGGCAAAAAGCCTGTCGCACAGGCCGCCTGAAGGAAGAAAATGACCTATCTCGATATTATCGAACGAACCGTCGCTACCCAAGCCGACAAACTGAAGTCCGTGTCCGATGCGATCTGGTCTTTTGCGGAAATCCGCTATGAAGAAACGCGTTCCGCAACGCTTCTCGCGGACGAGCTGGAAAAGGCAGGTTTTGACGTCACGCGCAATGCCGGCAAAATAGAGACGGCATTTGTAGCCAGTTACGGCGAAGGCCATCCGGTCATCGCGATACTGGGTGAATTTGATGCGTTGACGGGCCTCAGCCAGAAGAGCGGCGTTATCCATCATGATCCCATCATCGCAGGCGGCAATGGCCATGGCTGCGGTCACAACCTGTTGGGAACCGGAGCGCTCGCCGCCATTTTAGCCCTCAAGGCCTGCAAGGACGAACTGGGGCTTGCGGGAACGATCCGTTATTACGGCTGCCCGGCCGAAGAAGGTGGCGGCGGAAAAGCGTATATGGCGCGAGAGGGACTGTTTTCCGACGTCGATGCAGCATTCACCTGGCATCCCTGGGATGAAAACCTCGCCTATAACGCGCGGATGCTGGCGACCAACCAGCTTTACTTCTCTTTTCGGGGAACCAGTTCTCATGCCGGTTTTGAGCCTCACCTGGGGCGTTCGGCGCTGGACGCCGTCGAACTTACCAATGTCGGCTGCAACTATCTGCGCGAACACATTATTCAGGATGGCCGCATTCACTATGCCATCACAGATACAGGTGGGCGCGCGCCGAACGTTGTTCAGTCACAGGCGCAGGTTCTTTACAAGATACGCGCGCCACGGATGGATCAGGTCCGCGATATCACTGAACGGGTGAAGGATGTCGCTCGCGGTGCAGCCCTTATGACCGGCACCGAACTGGAGATCACGTTCGATGCGGCCTCGGCAGACCTTGTGCCAAATGTCACCTTGGCGCGCATGATGCATGAGGAGTTCGAGAAGCTTGGCGTTGCGGGCTTTTCCAACAGCGAGAAAGACTTTGCCGGAAACATTCAGAAGACATTCTCCAGTGAGGTTCAGGCTCGTGTTGCGAAACGTGGCAAAGTCCTTTCGGAGGATCTGAACCCTTTCGAAGAGGTGCCAACATTCCTGCACGGCTCAACAGATGTTGGTGATGTAAGCTGGCTGGTTCCCACGGGTCAGGTCTATGTTGCAACCGAGGCATACGGTACGCCGCCGCATACCTGGCAGATGGTTTCGCAAGGAACTTCGGGTTACGCCCATAAGGGCATGTTGCAGGCCGGCAAGGTTCTGGCCGCCTCTGCTATGCGTGCGCTGACCGATCCGGAACTGATTTCGAAGGCGAAGGACGAACATCGAGAGCAACTGGCAGGAGAAAGCTACACACCGCTGATACCGGCCGATGCCACTCCGCAGCGTCTTCGCTGACCATCTCCCGCCCCTTCAGAACCGTCAATCACAACGTGACCGAGCGCATCTGCAACACAGTGGCACCAGCCATTGGTGAGGATGCGCTCAGGCGGGAATGCGCCGTGGCAGCGGGCGTCGATGAGGACATCATACCGCGTGCCTAGGAACATTTCGCCCGGCTGCCGTAGCGCCGTCAAACGCGCTTATCGACTATAGGCTGGATCTCGGCACCGTTAACCGACAGCAGGCTCATGGTGCATCGCCTTCGATGGGCCGACCAAATCGCAGATCAAGCTAAACTGAAATCCGGAATCCGGTTAGCAGCGACACGTTTCAATCGAAATAAAGCAACGAAACCCGCCGAAAGAATCGACGGGTTTGTCACGAGCCCGAGGTTCACCGAAGTGCGCCTAGCCTTACTCTATCCGTGCCGCTAGCCTATCAGGAGGCCATCAAGTATCGAGCCCGCTCATCCCCTCTGGCAACCGTCGTCTTGAACCGGCTTAAGAGGTCGGCAAGAATATCTGTTTCCTGATTGAGACTTTGGGCAGCAGCCGTGGTTTCTTCAACCATCGCTGCGTTTTGCTGGGTGACCTTATCCATATGATCACCCGCTGCGGAGACCTCGCGAAGGCTTGCGGCTTGTTCGCGCGCAGCGACAGCTATCTCGGCGACCGTAACGTTCATCGCCGCAACTTGCTCTACTATCTGCTCGAGAGAGACGCCCGATTGTCCAACCAGTTCAACACCGGTTTTGACTTGCGCCGATGACGTCGTGATCAGCTCCTTGATTTCCCGAGCGGCTGCAGCCGACCGCTGGGCGAGCTCACGTACCTCTTGGGCGACGACAGCAAAGCCCTTACCCGCCTCTCCAGCACGCGCAGCTTCAACGCCAGCATTCAGTGCAAGAAGGTTTGTTTGGAAGGCGATCTCATCGATAACGCTGATGATATTACCGATCTTCGATGACGAGTTTTGTATTTCAGTCATCGCAGCAATGGCACGGGAGACGATCTCGCCACCCTTTTCAGCGTTGGTACGAGCTGTCAGAACCACTGCCTGGGCACGGCTGGCACCGTCCGCGGTCCCGTTGACACCTCGCGTAACATCGCTGAGCGCGGCAACCGTTTCTTCGAGTGATGCGGCCTGCTGCTCTGTACGGCGGGCGAGATCGTTGGATGCGGTTGATATCTCCGCAAGACCGGAGCGGATCGTTGTAACTGCGTGAATGACGCTACCGATCGCCTGCTCGAGGCTCGCGACCGAATTGTTGAAGTGATCACGAATTTTGAGGTAGCGGGTATCGACCTCACCAACTCGAACGGACAGATCTCCCTTCGAGAGCGCGTCCAGACCAATCGAAATCTGCTGAAATGCATGTTCCATGATGTGTGCGTCGGATAGCCGTTCGGCTTCCTGGCGCAAGCGTTCATCCTCAGCCGCGAGGCGCGCCCGCTCCGCATTGGCTTCTGCCACCAGCTTGGCACGTCCTGTTTCCTGGAACACCTTGAGCGACCGCGCCATAGCGCCGAGTTCATGACGGTTTTCAAGACCGGTAATCGCTATCGTGTCATCACCGCGCGCGAGCTGTTCCATGGAAAGTGCCATTCTGCGCACCGCCTTGGAAATCAGTCGTCCGACGAAATAAGAAAGTACCAAACCGATGACGATAAGCAGACCGCTGATGATGAGCGTCGTTTGGGTCGTCGAGTTAACGGTATCATCCACTGAGCTATCGAGTGTCTTCTGCGAACCGGTTACCATGGCTTGCAGTTTTTTGAACTCGTCCGCGATCTTCGGCGCCAGCACACCAAGCTGTGTGTCTCTGACATTTGCCGATGCCTGAAGAACTTCCTTCATATCGGAGAGGCGGGCTGTATAGTTTTGCATAAGCTGGCGGGCGCCCAGAAGTCGCTTCTTCTGCAGCTCGTTGGAGGCGGATGTCGCGGCAGTATCGTTGAGAGCGACGGCTTCGACCAGAGCAGCCTGTGCAGTCGCATAAGCCGCATCGTCATTCGAGTGTACGAAACGCTCCGAGAAGTAGAGACTGCGATTGAGCGCCTCGAGAGTGGCAGCGGTTCTGTTCAAAAGTGACAGGTCATTCTGGCGCCAGGCGCTACGCATGACGTCGTTCAATGCAATGCTTGTCCATGGTCCGAACTCGGTCACTTTCGACATCAGCATGTCACGTCGGGCCTGAAGTGAGACGATCTGCTCGAATGCCTTGCTGTAGCCAGCGATATCCTGCCTTATTGTCGCCAGCCCAGTCTGAAGATCGATATTTGACGTGAGCCTTGGGTCATCGGATT
This sequence comes from Agrobacterium larrymoorei, assembly GCF_013322225.1. GTDB lineage: Bacteria > Pseudomonadota > Alphaproteobacteria > Rhizobiales > Rhizobiaceae > Agrobacterium > Agrobacterium larrymoorei_A. Next base: position 104,636 of record NZ_JAAMFB010000022.1, on the reverse strand, counting down.
GAAAAGCCTTCACGCCCTCGCGAAAGCTACTCACCACAGCATCTGTCGGAGTCGTCCGAAACTCTTCGACGGACATCTGGATTGAGTGCAATCGATCACTGTAATCCGAGATTGCCATGCTTTGTCCCGCAGTGCCGCGGTAAGACGCAAAGATTGAAGAAATGCCGCGCATGCCCGAGATAGAGCTGATGGTGAGCACGCTCATCAATAATATCAGGAGCACGAAGCCCGCAGAGATTTGTGCTCGAATGCCGAATCTATTCCAGAAGTTTAACATCACAGGCCTCTCACGCTCACTGGCTTTTCGGCAGGTATTGGGCGACATTTTCAGGGGTAACAAGCTCGAAGGGAACGTTGTTTTCCCGCGATACTTTCTGCTTGTTTATGAGCTTCACCGCAGCGTCGACCGCTGTTGCGCCCTGCCCCACCGCACTTTGCAAAATGGTAACGTCAAGGTCACCTGCCACCATTGCCGCAAGAGCATCATCGGTCGCATCAATTCCGGCAACAACGACATTCTTCATCGAGATACCAGCCCTCTTCATCGCGCGGATCGCGCCGACGGCCATCTCGTCATTATTCGCGATCACGGCGTCAAACTTCACGCCGGCCGTAATCCATTCTTGCATTTGTTGATCGGCATATTCGCTCGACCAATAAGCGGCCTGTCTTTCGACGATCTCGAGACCCTTACATTCCGAAGTCGACAAAACATCGGAGATATCGTTCGTCCGCGTGCGTGCGGCCGCATGGAAAGGCTCGCCCATCAGCACGACGATCCGCCCCTTGCCTTTAAGAAGAGTGCAGACCTGTTTGGTCTGCAAAGTTCCCGACTCTTTCTCATCGGAAGCGACCACAACCTGATTTTCAGGCAGATCGAGCACGTTAGAAGGAAGGTTATTGATATAGATAAGCGGGACGCCAGCATCTGCCGCCATCTTTGTCATCTGAGGCCCCAGATCACCGTCGGAGATCGCTAGAATGATCGCGTCGACTTTGTCAGCGATCAGTTTCTGGACCTGCTTCTTCTGCTGCTCATTGTCGCTCATGGCGTTTTCAACGACAACCTTTAAGCCGGATATCGTTTGCCCGTGCGCGACTATTCCGTTCAAGAGCGCTGTTCTGAATTTATCCAAATCGGACATCGAGACCCCGATCGTCTGAGCATTTGCAACAGAGATCGACATCGCTAGCGCCATGGATACAAGTGCAATGAATTTCATAAGTACCCCGATGTTTAGTTTTATTTTATGATAATTACCGAAAAATAATTAAGAACTAGAGAACGATATAGAGACTAAGTAAATTTTAAAAAATTAACCATCAATTAATCATTGCCGACTTTATTTGATAATAAAAATTTTAATAATTAATACAATTTTCTCGCTGAAATAACGAATTTCACAAGCTTGTATTTACTTTGATGAAAATTTTAATTGTATTAATACAATTATTGCCAGCAATCAGATGGTAATCATGGATTGCTGCGGCGACAGAAGCGCTATTATACGAACGTTCTTTTTTCGAATTAGGTCTTTGATACGGAATGTATTGACCGAAACACTTATTGGCCGCCTTGTAGCGGACTGGATAGCTTAGAGGCGAGGCCTTTAGAGGATTAAACCTGATCAAGCTTGCCGAGCGCGTCTATGCGCAGAAACTCATTTCCAACCCAAAAAACTCACACCGCTGAGCTCGTTCAAAAAACTCAGTTCGAGCGCCCTCCGATATCAATGGAACCTATTTTCTCTTGGTTTGTTATTTCGTGGGGCAATCAGGGGAATTCCGTTGACGCAGCATCAATATAGTCTGGCTAGGTACTTGGCGAATGACGCAATTAAACACACGTCTCGCAATGCCTCGGTATTCCTCGTTCAGAGCGACAAGCCATTTGACGACCTCTTGAAGCAACTTCAAGATACGGAAAATCGACATTTGGTATCGTGTCCCAATGCTTCATCCAAAACATCTATGTCTTGAGTATTCCATCTCTTAGATGCGGGTGACATGACGTAAATTTTCAAAGTTTAGTTGAGTATCATCTTTACTCGTACGGCGCGCAACATAGTTCAAAAGGCAAGTCCATGACCGTTCTCAAGATCGTGTCGACCAACGAGAAATCGCCGACTGACGAAGCTTCACGAGAGCGATCGGATATTGATTTCCTGCACGCGATAAGCTTGGACTTGATTGTCGAGCAGGACGTGGAAATCCTTTACGAAAAGATCGTCGATGCTGCCATTGCGATTACGAAATCGCAGTTTGGTACAATGCAGCTGTTCCGGCTCGCGGATGACGGATTAGAATCCGGACTGCAACTTTTAATATCACGTGGCCTTAGTCACCAAGACCGGGCAGTCTGGGAATGGGTAAGTCCAAAAGCATACAGCAGCTGCACTCTGGCCTTGAAGACGAGCCGTCGAACGATAATTCCGGATTATGAAAGCTGGGAAGACATAGCTGGGACAGAGGACCTTCTCGCATTTCGAAGAGCCGGAATACGCGCCGCGCAGACAACCCCCTTGTTTTCTCGCAGCGGTGCACTTCTCGGCATGATCTCAACGCACTGGTCGGAGCCGCACGAACCTTCCGAGCGCGATCTTCGTATGCTCGATATTCTGGCGAGACAGGCAGCCGACCTGCTTGAACGTACCATCGCGGAAAAGGCGCTGCGTGAACGTGAGAAAGAGCTGGAGAACAAGGTCAGCGAACTTCGGGCGGCCCAAGATCTTCAGAAGCTGCTTGCAAACGAACTGGGTCACCGCGTCAAAAATCTCTTTGCGATGGTCAGTGCGGTCGTTTCACAGACATTGCGCGGCTCGAGTGAACATCTTCGAACTCAAACATTGCAGCAGCGGCTGATTGCCTTGAGTTCTGCTCACGACATTCTCCTGCAGTCCAACTGGCAGTCATCGCAGCTGGCCGATGTCGCGACCGCTGCAATCAATGGGACGGGTGTATCCGGGCGCGTCCGAATTGACGGACCGTCAGTGTTTCTGGGTTCGAAAGCCGCGCTTAGTTTGGCCCTGGTTTTGCACGAGCTGACGACGAACGCACTGAAGTATGGCTCCCTATCGGTTGGTGGCGGATATGTCGACTTTACCTGGCGCCTGGACACATCGGTCGATGGCGATTTGCTGAGGCTCTTATGGCGGGAAACAAAGGGCCCGGAGGTAATCCAGCCTTCAACAAAGGGATTCGGCTCCAAACTGATTAGCGCAGGGCTAAACGGCCTGGGTGGCGTCATCGTTGTCTATGACAAAGCAGGTCTGTTTTGCGAAATGAGTGCCTCTGTCTCGCAGCTTCAGGGTGCGGAGTGACCCTAGCTTTTGCTTCTGAGATTTTATGACGAATGGTCTCTGATCGATCACGCGGTCGAACGTCACGACATTATGCAAAGACAACCCGGAGCGCGTTGCGTCCGGCTGGATGACGTACCACGCCGGCGGGTACAGCTCCTAATCCTAACTGGTCGAACGATCCTTAAAAGCAATACACGCCTCAGGCGCTTGGATCGCATGGTTTCCCTTGTCCAGATACCATTTCCAACCTGAAGTGCTTTTTAAGCGCCCCCCCATTGCGGGCGACCAGACGTTAGCACCCTTCCTCACCGATATAACTTCAATGAACATGAACGACGGCACCTGTTTGCCGCCCGCTTCGCAATCATCTGCGAACGAAGCCGTCAGGGACAGTCAGACACATCTTTACGCAACCATGACTGCCGAATTCTCGCTCCTCAAGCAGGACTGTTGCAAGAACGAAAGGGCAGGCAAGAAGAAATATTCTAGAATTCATTTGTGAGATGTCAATTTCAGTCTTGTGAAATCTCAATTCCTTAGTATCGTCATGCCATGTTAGATCAGTCCTCACCCTTCGCCCATCCGTCCCTGCAGCCTGAAGGCAAGAACGCTTTTGCGTTCAAACGCCTGAAGCGTGCCCTAATTGCCTGCGAACTCGCTCCTGCAGACGCGGTGTCTGAAGGTGAAATTTCCGAGCGTTTTGGCCTGGGCAGAGCCGCGGTTCGCAATGCGCTTGCAAGGCTGGAAGTGGAGGGATTCATCTCTCCCATACCGAGAAATGGCTGGCAGGTTGCACCCATCACGGGCGCGGCGATTGGTGACATTTTAGAGGCCCGGAACGTTGTCCAGCCGCAGTTGGCGACCGGTGTTATCACGCCGGAAGAGTTGGCAAATTTGCGAGGCGTCGCTTCGCAACTTGATGCCTTGATCGCCCGAGCGGAAACAGAGGCCGTTCTGGCATCCAGAGCGCTTGATCGCTCCTTCCTCACTCTTCTGGCAAAACCGCGCGGCGAAATCGTCGTCCAATGGCTTAATAGCGCTCTGGATCACTCAGCAAGGCTCCTGTCCTATTTTGAAGGGAGCCATCCCAACTACATCCCTTCGTCCCGCACGTCCCTGATTGATCTTCTCGAGAACGAAGATGGGGCTGCTGCAAAGGACCTGCTCTTGGACGATGTGCGGCGGTTCCGCGAATATATTGTCGATCGCATGCTGCGATCGAAGACGTTCACATCAACGCTTCCACAGGTCGCTGCGGCCACTCGACTGAGCGAACAGTCCTCCATCGATCCCAGCACTGCATCACAAATCCTGGTAGGCCCGTCGAATTCCAAAAATAAGGGAAATGAGCAATGACAACTTCACTTGGCAGGAAAATGCTTGTTTCGGTCTTCGGGGCCTTTCTCTTGACCGCCCCCATGGTTGGCCCGGTCTGGGCAAAAGATGCCCTGACGATTGATCTCGTCAACGAGCCCTCCTCGCTGGACCCGCATGTGCAATGGAACCCGGACAGCTATTACGTCTATAGAAATATTTTCGACAATCTTGTCACGCGCGACGACAAAGGCACCATCATTCCGCAGGTTGCCACGGAGTGGAAGTATCTTTCCGATACTGAAATCGAATTCAAGATACGCAACGACATCACGTTTCACGATGGCTCGAAACTGACGGCCGACGATGTGGCCTTCAGCGTCAAGCGCATCACCGACCCGAAATTCGGCAGTCCGCAGCTTGGTCAGTTCAACAAAATTCTGGACGCGAAAGTGACCGGCCAAGATACCGTCACGTTGACTACGGACGGCCCGTATCCGGCATTGCTCGCACAGCTTGTCAAGCTTTCCGTCGTCCCCAAGGCCATTGTCGAGCGGGTCGGCAAGGATGCGTTCAACCTCCAGCCAATCGGCAGTGGACCTTACAAGTTCGAGGCCTGGCAGAGTGGCGTCTCCGTCACCCTTGCGCGCAACGATGCGTACTGGGGCGAAAAAGGGAAGTTTGAGAAGGCAACATTCAGAGCCGTGCCGGACGCCTCCACCCGGCTTGCCAATCTTCAGGCTGGAACGTCGGATCTCGGCGTCACTCTCGATGGAGATCTGGCAGCGCAGCTGGAAGGCTCCGCTTCCGCCAAAACATTATCGGCGCTGACGGAACGTGTCGCCTATCTGCGCCTGAATACGCAAAAACCTCCTTTTAACGATGTAAAACTGCGTCAGGCAGTCGCTCACGCAATCGATAAGGAAGGGCTGATCGAGGGTATTCTCGGTGGTCACGACAAGGCAGTGGACGAGCTTGCAACGCCGGTTCACTTCGGCTGGGTCGATGGCATCAAGGGGCCGGCGTTCGATCCTGATCAGGCTAAAAAAATCGTCTCTGATGCGGGAGAGTCTGCGAAAGCGAAGATCAATTTCGCAACGGCACCGGTCTTCGATCAGCGTGTGGTACAGGCCATACAGCAGATGCTCACCGATGTCGGCTTCAACGTCGAAATCGAAATGACGGATATGGCGACCTATCTGAAGCGCTCTCAGGGTGGTCCGGAGACCGCATCCTTGCTGGGCTATGGCCGCTGGTCATGCGCGTGCCAGGATGTCGATGGCGTTCTCTTCCCGCTTCTGGATTCCAAGAACATCTGGTCCACATATCGAAATCCCGAGGTCGACAAGCAACTGGCTGATGCCCGCTCGACACTCGATGAGGGCAAGCGTCTGGAAAACTATCAGAAGGTCCATGAAACGGTGGCGAGCGATATCCCTGTGATCCCGCTCTACCAGGTGGCCGCAATCTACGGCGCGTCCAAGCACCTCGAATGGACGCCGACCCCGAATGAAAGCCTGTTTCTGAACCGCATGACATGGAGTGATTGAGGCATCGTATCAAACGCTTGCCAGAGCGTATCTGGCGCCAGCTCAAAGAAGCAGAAAGCTTCGAGTATAAAGGGAACGAACATGAAAAACGTGAGGAACGGATTGCTTGCCGTGGCCGCAGGTTGGTTGCTTTCGACAGCCACCCCGCAATTTGCGATGGCGAAGGATATGTTTACGGTCAACCTGGTGAACGAGCCTTCGTCACTGGATCCCCATTTGCAATGGAACCCAGACAGCTATTTCGTCTATCGAAACATCTTCGACAACATCGTAACACGCGACGATGACGGCAAGATCGTTCCGCAACTGGCGACCGAGTGGACGTATCTGTCCGATACCAAGATCGAGTTCACCATTCGCGACGATGTGACCTTTCACAACGGTCAGAAGCTGACCCCGGAAGATGTGGCCTTCAGCGTGAAGCGGATCATCGATCCTGCATTCGCAAGCCCACAGCTGAGTCAGTTCAACAAGATCGTGAATGCGGAGGTGACAGGCCCGTCAAAGGTCACGCTGACGACAGACGGTGCCTATCCGGCCCTGCTCGCGCAGTTGGTGAAGCTTTCGGTTCTGCCGAAGGAGACCGTCGAAAAAGTCGGCAAGGACGCTTTCAATCTCAATCCAATTGGCAGCGGACCCTATAAATTCAAGCGCTGGGATCGCGGCGTTGCAGTCGTCGTCGAGGCCAATGCAGACTACTGGGGTGACAAGGGGCGGTTCAAGGAAGTGACATTCCGTGCCGTCCCGGATGCGGCGACGCGCCTTGCCAATATTCAGGCCGGCGCTGCCGATCTGGTCGTCACGCTCGATTCCGATCTGGCCGCCCAGCTTGAAGGCTCGACCAGTGGTAAGGCGCTGTCTGTGCTGACCGAACGGGTCGCCTATTTTGCTTTCAATGCCCAGAAGGCCCCGATGGACAATGCCAACCTTCGCAAGGCGGTTGCCTATGCGATCGACAAGGAGGGCATCACCCAGGGTATCCTCGGCGGATACGACAAGCCCGTCGATCAGTTCATGAGCCCTGCGCATTTTGGCTGGGTCGAAGGCATAGCCGCCACGCCTTACGACCCGGAAAAGGCCAAGGAGCTCATCGCTGCCGCCGGTTCCGCAGCAACTCAGCCGATCCCGCTTTTGACATCCCCCGTCTATGACCAGCGTGTCGTGCAGGCATTGCAGCAGATGCTGACCGATGTGGGGCTGAATGCACAAATCCAGATGACCGACATGGCCACATGGTTGAAGCAGATGCAGGGCGGGCCTGCGACCGTCCCGGCAACGGCGTTCAGCCGGTGGTCCTGCGCCTGTCAGGATGCCGATGGCATTCTTTTCCCGACGCTGAATTCCACCAGTGGCTGGGCCACGGCAGGCGACAAGTCGATTGACGACGCGCTGGTCGCCGCGCGGCAAACGCTCGATGAAGCCAAGCGGCTGGAGCTGTATAAAACCGTGCAGCAGATCAACTCGGACAAGAATTATCTGATCCCGCTCTATCAGGCCGCGATCATCTACGGTGCTTCGAACAAGCTCCAATGGAAGCCGACGCCGAATGAAAGCATGTTCCTCAACCGCATGACGTGGACCGACTGATGTTGGCAGCATCATGAAACATTTTCTCATCAAACGGCTGGGCGAAGCTCTGGTTGTGGTTTTCGGTGTCACGACGCTCATCTTCTTTCTGCAGCGTCTGACTGGTGACCCGACCTTCCTGCTGGTGCCCGAAACGGCATCGCTTCAGGATATCGAAGCGATGCGGCGTTCCCTCGGCTTCGACCGGCCGCTTCTCGTTCAATATGCTTCCTTTCTTCTGGATCTGATGCGGTTCGATTTCGGGCGCTCGATCATCCAGAACGTGCCGGTCGTCGATATCATCGCCTCGAGACTGCCTTACACATTGATGCTCGCCGGTGGCGCACTCTTCGTCGCCTGTGGCATCGGTATTCCGGTCGGAATCTTTCTGGCGCTGTTCCACCGCAATCCGGTCAGCGTGTTTCTGGCTGGCTTCGTGCTGGCGGCGCAAAGCCTGCCGACATTTTGGAGCGGTATTCTGCTCATCATGTTTTTTGCCGTGAAGCTCGGTTGGCTGCCGCCGTCATCGGCGGGCGGCTTTGAACACCTGATCTTGCCGTCCATCGCCTTGGGGCTGATCAGTATGGCGACGTTTGCGCGTGTCACGCGCACGGCCCTGATCGATGAGCTTTCCAAGGATTACGTCAGAACGGCACGCGCCCGCGGCGTGCCGATGGGGCGGCTGGTGGTCAAGCATCTTCTGAGAAACGCATCCATACCCGTCATCACCGTCGCAGCACTCGAAATCTCAAATCTACTGGCTGGTGCCGTGATCGTGGAAACGGTCTTTGCATGGCCGGGTCTTGGACAGCTGACGGTTCAGTCGATCGTTTCGCGAGATTTTCTGGTCGTGCAGGGCGTCGTCATCATGGGGGCTTTCGTGACCATCGCGCTGAACATCCTTGCAGACATTCTCTATAGCGTTGTCGATCCGCGCATCAGACTGGAGATCAAGCGATGAGCGGCGCAGTATCGGCGGCATCTCCGCGCACAAACTCCAGGCGTCTGCGTCGCAATCTCAAGGCGCTCCCATTCATCATCATCATGGCGCTCTTCGTGCTGGCTGCTATCTTCGCACCCCTCATTGCGCCCTATGATCCCAACACGCAAAATCTTCTGGGGCGCCTGAAAGTCCCGGGCACAACCGCACGCAACGTATTTTACGCACTGGGCAGCGACGAGCTTGGCCGCGATCTGTTGAGCCGTCTGATCTATGGCGCACGCGTGTCGCTCTTCGTTGCGTTCTCGTCTGTCATTCTCTCCGGTATCGTCGGCACCGCGCTTGGAATGATCGCTGGTTACGCCCGTGGCGTTGTCGAAACGGTCATCATGCGCCTGACCGACATCTTCCTTTCCATCCCAGCCATCCTACTTGCCATCATCACCGTCGCGGTCCTCGGTCCCGGCCTCGTCAATGTCGTGATCGTCCTGGCGCTGACACGCTGGCCACGCTACGCCCGCGTTGCCTACGGACAGACGCTGTCCGTCGCTAATATGCCTTACGTTCGGCTATCGCGCTTCATGGGTGCCGGTACGATGCACGTTCTTCTGCGCCATGTTCTGCCAAACATCATGGGCGCGCTGATCGTTGTCGCAACGCTGGAGTTCGGACTCATGGTGCTGTTCGAGGCGGGGCTTTCTTTCCTTGGACTGGGTGTCCAGCCACCCACCGCCAGCTGGGGCGCGATGCTCAGCGTCGGGCGCAATTATGTGGCCACCGCCTGGTGGATCGCCACCTTCCCCGGCATCTGCCTGTTTCTCCTCGTCCTTTCCGTCAACATGCTCGGCGACCAGCTTCGTGATCGCTTCGACCCCAAAATGAGGTAGTTCTATGAGTAGCGATTTTTCCGGTAAACGCGTCGTGGTAACGGGTGCGTGTGGCGTCATCGGTCAATGGATCGTCGAGGCGCTCCATTCAGCAGGTGCGCATCTGTGCCTCACCGATGCCCGGACAGCGGAACTCGATGCGCTTTCGGCGCGGCTGAGCCTGTCGGAACAGTCGTTCGTTCACACCTGCGATCTCACGGATGCGCAGTCTATCCAGGGACTTGTGGACGCTGTCGCAAATAACTGGGGCGCACCGGATGTTGTCGTGAACAACGCCGGCATCTACCCAAGCGGCTTCCTTCTGGATATCGATGTCGACGCGTGGGACCAGATCTTCGACATCAATCTGCGCGCTCCCTTTGCCATTACCCGCGGCATGGCCCTGTTGATGATCAAGGAACAGGTGCGCGGCAATATCGTCAACATCTCCTCCGGTGCCGCCCGCAAGATGCGACGCACCGTCGTACCGTATTGCGTATCGAAAACGGCGCTCGATCGCTTGACCAAAGGGTTTTCTCTTGAACTTGCGGAATATGGCATCCGCGTCAATGCGCTCGAGCCCGGCTTTGCGGCAGGCAGCGCTGTCAGCAAGCTTACCGATGACCACATCAATACGGTTACGAACACCATCCCGCTGGGCAGGGCATCGTCCGCAAAGGATGTCACCGATGCCCTGTTCTACCTCGCAGGCGACAATGCAGGTTATGTCACCGGCGCAACGCTCACCGTCGATGGTGGCAATTCCGCAGGGGTAATGACGGTCTTTCAGGACAAGAGGAGCGCGCTTTGACACCGCTTTTAAGGACTTCAGGCCCATGGCCCGATTATCAATGGCCTGAGGGCAAGAAAAGTGCCTTCTCATTTTCGGTCGATGTCGATGCCGATTCCCCATGGCTCTGGCAGAACCGGGACGACGCATCTCCGCGATTTCTGGGTCAACTTGAGCAACGGCGCTTCGGTCCGCGCGTCGGCATCTGGCGGATTCTTGACCTCTTGGATCGGTATGCGATCAAGGGCAGTTTCTTTGTGCCGGGTTCTGTCGCCGAGTTCTATCCTGAGCTATTGCCAGCCATGGTCGAGCGCGGCCATGAAATCGGCCTGCATGGTTACTTTCATGAAATCGTCTCGCAGACGAGCGATGACGAGTTCTCCGAGGCGCTTGAAAAATCGCTCGATATTTTCCGCAGCCAAACCGGGATAAAACCGGCCGGTTTCCGCTCGCCCGCATGGGAACTGACGCCACACATGCTTGCAGAGATCAAGCGCCACGGGCTTTACGATACATCGCTGTCGGGCTTCGATCATCCATACACCATTGGCGATGTCGCTGAGGTTCCGGTGCAATGGGCAATCGATGATGCCATCTATTTCAAATTTTTAGGCGGCGGAGCTGACCACTGGCCACCGGCATCGCCACAGGCCGTTTTTGAAATATGGCGTGACGAGTGGCAAAACCTGCACCGTTACGGTGGCATGCTGATGCTGACCGTCCATGACTGGATCTCCGGAAGGGCGCATCGCATCCATCTCCTTGAAAAGCTGCTCGATCTCGTCACGCAGGAAAAAGACGTGTGGGTCGCCACCGTCGGCGACATCGCCAGACATCATCTGAATTCGCCCAATCACGACAGATATCGCGTCGATGCCGAAATACCGGTGGGTTTCAAAACCCGCACGAACATGGAATAGCCTTATGCAGACCTGGACAATACAGAAGCCTTCCGTCGAAAGTCGCGCCGGCATCGTTTCGGCCCAAAACCGTTTCGCGGCGGAAGCCGGGGCGAATGTTCTGGCAGAAGGCGGAAACGCCATGGATGCCGCAGTCGTTACCGGCCTTGTCCTGAGCATCGTGGAGCCTTGGCTTTCGGGCATTGGCGGCGGTGGGTTTCTGCTCCATGCGGACGTGAAAACGGGCGAGGTCCATGGTCTGGATTTCGGCGTGAAATCATCGCGCAGACTGGACCCGGAGAGCTATCCGATCACCGGCGACCAAGGCGGCGACTGGTTTAATTGGCCGAGCGTGAAAGACGACCGCAACCTCATCGGCTACTCATCCATCTGCGTTCCGGGAACCATCGCAGGCTTTTCCGAGGCACTCCGGCGCTTTGGAACATTAAGCTGGGCCGAGGCACTGGCACCTGCCATAGAGCACGCCGAGCGCGGTCTGCTGATGGACTGGTATGCGTGTTTCTGTATCGCGACCGAGTGGGCAACGTTGTCGACGTTCCCGACGACCTCGGATCTCTTCATGGAGAACGGAAAACCGCCCCGCACTTCGGACCGTGCCGCAGACGTCTATCGTCCCATGAACGCCAAGGCCAAGGTTCTAAGGCGACTGGCGGAGGTGGGTGCGCGTGACTTCTACGAAGGCGATATCGCCAAAAGTCTGGTGCGTGACCTGAACGCGGGTGGCTCGCCGATCGATCTGGAAGATCTCGCCTCCTATCAGCCGCGCTGGGTCGAACCCAGGACGATGGATTACCGTGGGGTCGAAATCAATGTGATGCCGGGATTGAGCGGCGGACCCAGCTTTATCGACGCGATGGAGTTGCTTGCAACTTCTCTTTCGGCCGAGAAGATGCCGGATGCGACCTCGGCCGTTGCCTATGCCACGGCCGCACGCACGTCCTATAAGAAACGGCTGACCACAATGGGACAGGCGGCGACCCCGGATGGCGATTGCACGAGCCATATCAGCGTGGTCGATGCGAAAGGGAACATGGTCTCGCTGACAAACACGCTTCTGTCGCGGTTCGGATCGAAGGTCGCCCTGCCGGAAACAGGCTTTTTGATGAACAACGGCATGATGTGGTTCGATCCGCGTCCGGGCTACCCGAACTCCATCGCCGCAGGTGTGAAGCCGCTTGCCAATATGTGCCCGCTCGTACTGCGCAAGGATAAACAGCCATTCATGGCCATCGGTGCGGCGGGTGGTCGACAGATTTTCCCGGCGCTGACGCAGCTTGTCTCCTACGTTGTCGATTACGGGTTGACGCTCGAAGAGGCATTTCATCGCCCCCGCATCGACAGCAGCACGCCGACAATCAAGATCGATCAGCGCGATGCCGACGACATCGCCGCTGCCGTATCCGAACACTACCCGGTGGAGATTGTCGACAACGCGCTCTACCCGGTCAATTTTGCGATCCCGTCGGCCGTGATGATCAGAAGCGACGGCATGCGCGTCGGCCAGGCGCACCCCTACAGCCCCTGGGCACATGTGGCGGCTGAAGGCGAGACCGGCAGGGAGGCAACATGATGGTTGGACAATCGGCGCCGCTGTTGAATGTGGAAGGGCTGCGCGTCAGCATCGATGGTGCCGCGATTGTCGATGGGATCGACCTTTCGATACAGCAAGGCGAGATACTGGCCATCGTCGGTGAAAGCGGCTGTGGCAAGAGCATGACGGCACTGTCCATTCTGGGGCTTTTACCAGACGCGGCCAAGATGCAGGGAAATCTGCGGATTGCCGATAAGGATGTCAGCAACTTAAGTTCAAAAGACCGGCGAGCCTTTCGCAGCGCCAACATGTCCGCCATCTTTCAGGAGCCGATTGCCGCGCTCAATCCGCTGATGCATGTCGGTGATCAGATCGCGGAAGCGCTCATTCTCAATCGCGGAACCGGCAAGGCCGAAGCCAAAGAGATTGCCATCGAGATCATGCGTCGCGTGGGCATCTCCGACCCTGAACGACGCTACAGCCAGTACGCATTCGAGCTCTCCGGCGGCATGTGCCAGCGTGTCTCGATTGCGGCGGCGCTGATCTCCAAGCCGAAACTTCTGATTGCCGACGAGCCGACGACGGCGCTCGATGTGACCATCCAGGCGTCCATTCTCGATCTCATGAAAAATCTCCGACAGGAAACCGGCATGTCCATCCTGCTGATTACCCACGACATGGGCGTCGTCGCCGAGATGGCTGACCGCGTGGCGGTCATGTATGCGGGCAGAATTGTGGAGACCGGTTTGGTGGACGACGTGTTTGCCGCGCCAGCGCATCCCTACACAAAACTTCTACTGACGACGATCCCCAAGCTTTCAGGGACACGCAAAACAGAACTCAACACCATAAAAGGCACCGTTCCCGATGTTGGCAACTGGCCTGCTGGCTGTCGTTTCCGCAATCGCTGTCCCTTGAGCGATGCGATCTGCGAAACACAGCCAGCCACAGAACCTGCGCCGAATGGCTACGCCATAGGCGCAGACACTCACCTGCGTGAATGTTGGCACGCTGAAAGAACGGTGGAACTGGCATGACTTCACCCCTTCTCTCCGTAAAAGACCTCAAGATACATTTTAATGTCAGCCAGCCCGCAGCATCCGGCGGACGCGCTGTCCTCAAGGCCGTGGATGGCGTCTCGATGGACATCGAGCGCGGCAAGACGCTTGCGCTTGTTGGCGAGAGCGGGTGCGGCAAGTCCACGACCGGGTACGGAATTCTGGGTCTTGCATCCGTCACCAGCGGCGAAATTCATTTCGATGGCAAGCCTCTGGGTTCCCTGCATCCCAAAGCGCGACACGACCTCATCTCAAACGAGATGCAGATCGTTTTTCAGGATCCGAGTGCCGCACTCAATCCCAAAATGTCGATTGCCGACAGCATTGGCGAACCACTGAAAATCCGTGGCTGGTCGCGTGCGGATCGCGCCAAGCGCGTGGCCGAACTCATGGAGATGGTCGGTCTTTCAGCCACGCAGGCCAGCCGTTTCCCCAACGAGATATCGGGTGGTCAAAGGCAACGCGTGGTGATTGCCAGGGCGCTTGCCCTATCGCCCAAGCTCATCGTGTGTGACGAGCCCGTATCGGCCCTCGATGTCTCGATCCGGTCGCAGGCTCTCAATATCCTGATGAAACTGCAACGAGAGCTGAACCTGAGCTATTTGTTCATCTCTCACGATTTGTCGGTCGTTCGCCATATCGCCGACGAGGTGGTGGTCATGTATCTCGGCACGATCGTTGAACGCGGCAAGACGCATGACGTGTATGGCGCACCACGCCACCCTTACACCGAGGCGCTGCTATCGGCCATTCCGCTGGCGGACCCGGTGGCGCAAAGAGCACGCAAGAAGATCGTTCTGTCGGGTGAAATTCCAAGCCCGCTTGCCGCGCCGTCCGGTTGTCCTTTTGTCACCCGCTGTCCTATCAAAGTGGAACGATGCTGGACAGATCGGCCTCGACTTGAGCCGACGACCAGCGGAACAGATGTCGCCTGCCACGAGCGACGCGGATAGCTTGAAGGAACGGAGTGCATGTCAATCATCGATCACATTACGGGGTTTCTTCCCGACCTTATCGCCATCCGTCATGATCTCCACGCGAACCCGGAAATCGGGTTTGAAGAAGAGCGAACGTCAGATGTCGTGGCAACGCATTTGCAGGCCATGGGCGTCGAAGTGCATCGGGGCATCGGCAAGACCGGCCTGGTGGGGTTGTTGAAAAATGGTGAAGGCCCAACGATTGCGCTGCGATCGGACATGGATGCTTTGCCGATGCAGGAATTGACCAATCTCCCCTATCGGTCTCGCCACGACAATCGGTTCCACGGTTGCGGGCACGATGGACACATGACGATGCTTCTCGGAGCTGCCCGCTACCTTTCGGAAACCCGGAATTTTGCAGGGACTGCAATGTTCGTGTTCCAGCCCGCTGAAGAAGGACTGGGCGGCTCGCGGGCGATGATATCCGACGGTCTGTTCGAACGTTTCCCGTGTGATGAAATCTATGCGCTTCACAACGCACCTCATCATCCCAAGGGAACGGTTGCAATCTCAAGGGGCCCTGCCATGGCAGGGGCCGACTTCTTCGATATCCGCATCAAGGGCAAGGGAGGTCACGCGGCTTTGCCCGATACGACGATTGACCCCGTCATTGTCATGAACACGCTGATTCAGTCGCTTCAGACGATAGTTTCGCGAAACATCTCGCCCATTTCGTCCGCCGTCATTTCGGTGACAAAGATATCAGCCGGATCTGCTTACAACGTCATACCAGACGTGGTGGAACTGGGTGGAACGATCCGGGCGCTGGACGAGGACACTCGCTTGCTGGCTCGCGAGAGGATGCTTCAAACTGCACGAGGCTGCGAAGAACTTTATGGTGTCGAGATTGAGGTCGACATCCGCGACGTTTTTTCGGTGCTGAACAATCACCCTGTTCAGACACAGGCGGTCATTGATATCACAAGCTCGCTGCTGGGAAGCGGTCATGTGAACGCGGAATGCCCGCCCTTCATGGCGAGTGAAGACTTTGCCGACATGTTGAAAATCGTTCCGGGCGCCTATTTTTTCATTGGCCAGGAAAATAGCGCTCCGCTGCATAATCCAGCTTACAAATTCGACGATGACATAATTCCAGTGGGCGCAGCCACTCTTGCATCGGTCGTGGAAGCCAGGAGTTTAATACGCCAGTGACTTGCCCGTCGAGCGTATAAAGCCTGCGTAGGGCGGCGCTGACACTTCGCCGCCCTTAGACACACTCATCATTCAGCTCTTTTCGAGGGCAACAATGGCCTGCGCTCACTGAGCAATTATCGCGCGACTTCGCAGATATCCAAAATGGTCAGCATGTAGACGCGTATCATGTCGAGGAAGTCGACAATGTCGACCCGCTCGTCCGGCATGGTGTTGTACCGCCCGCCCGGCCCGCAAACGATGCCCTCCATACCAAGTTCGTGATACAGATGTCCTGCATCTGTGCCGTAAAAACGCGTCGGCGTGATCGCGCCGGTCGGCTGCTTTTCGCCGCGAACGGCCTCATAGGCCGCATTGATCGATTTTACGATGCGCGATTCAGGCGAGACCTCGAATGGAGGCATCAGAGGGCGGCCTTCGATGAGCTCGGGGACGAGTTTTGCTTTCAGGCCGGGGAACCGTTCCTCCAGCGCACGCAACTCCCGTTCAAGGTCTTCGAGTACGCCTTCCTGGGTCTGGCCGGGCGCATAGCGGCACGAGCCCTTCAGACGCACGAAATCCGCGACCTGCGGTGGCCGCCATTCTTCAAGATCACGACCGAGTGCGCCATGCACGACACCAACGTGACCACGGTTGATCGAGCGGTGAACGTCGCTCTTTGCTCCGCTGAATGTCATGGCGTTGATGCGCGGGATGATATCGCATGCGGCGGCAATCGCGTCGACGGATTCCTCGCGCTTTGAAAGGTGGCGGGTGTCGCCGGTCAATTCTATGACGTAGCTGAGCGCTGCGGCGTGCATCGTCACAGCCACGAGGTCGCTGGGCTCACTGTTGATGAAATAGTCCGCCTTGACGCCGTTTTTAATCGCCGCAAGCGTCCCGATGCCACCCTGCAACTCGCCGACAACGAAGGTCAGGATCACATCGCCTTTCAGCTTGATCCCAGCCTCCAGCAGCGTCTTGACGGCGCAGAAATAGGCAGCATCGCCCGCTTTCATGTTCGACACGCCGATACCGTAAATGAACGTGTCGTCGACCAGACCTGCGTAAGGATCGACCGTCCAGCCTTCGGTGACCGGGTTGGTATCGAGGTGGCCGTTGAACAGCAGGCTTTTGCCACCACCCTCGCCTTTCAGGCGACCGATGGTGTTGAAGCGACGCCCCTCATCAAACGGCTGAAGCTCGGCTTCCACACCGATTTTTTCCAGCTCCGCGGCCATCCAGCGGGCGAGATCCTTCTCACCCTCGGTTTCCGAGTGGCTCTTGTGTTGAACCATCTGCGAGAGGAAATCGAGGCAAGCCTTTTCGTCGATCCGTTCCACGAGGGATTTCGGGTCCATTGTCATGCTCCTTGCGATATAATCAATTGTACTGTGCGGCGGCGCGAGGCACGGCTGCGATCAGGTTGCGGGTATATTCGGCCCGCTCAGTGCTATCGATCTCCTCTGCCTTCACGACTTCGACCAGATCCCCGCGATACATGACGGCAATACGGTGAGCGATCTGGCGAATGAGGTTGAGATCGTGGGTAATGAACAGGTAAGCCGTACCGCTTGCTTTCTGCAGTTCCAGCAGCAGTTCCACCACCGACGCCTGCACGGATACATCGAGAGCAGAGGTGATCTCGTCGCAGATAACGAGTTTCGGCTTCGAGGCAAAGGCGCGGGCAATCGCCACACGCTGCTTTTCTCCGCCCGAGAGCTGGTGCGGATAGCGGTTCGCGTGGGTGCGCGGCAGACGTACCTGCTCCAGCATATCCCCGATCCGCTGCTCGAGATTTGCCTGATCGCCAAACAGTTTCAGAGGTCTGGAGAGAATTTCGGAAATCTTCTGGCGAGGATTGAGGGAAGCGTCAGGATGCTGGAAGATGATCTGCACATCCTTTCGATAGGCATTATCCATATCGCCGAGATTTTTGATCTCGCGCCCATCGAAGACGATCTTGCCTTCAAAGCGGTTGAGCCCCGTCATTGCCTTGGCAAGGGTGGATTTACCCGATCCGGATTCTCCGACGATACCCAGAATTTCGCCGGGACTAACGCTGAGGCTGACAGCATTGTTGCCCGTTACACGATTGACCTTCTTACCGGTCAAGGCTGTAAAAAAAGGTTTGCGGCCGAAGTGCACGCTGACATTCTCGACCTTCACCAACGGCTTTTCGGTGACGATAATATCATCCTTGACCAGACGTCTGGCGGGATCTGGTACCGCAGCGATCAACTCCCGCGTATAGGCCTGCTGGGGATTGCTGAAAATCTCTCGAACTGTTCCCTGCTCAACAATATCTCCGCGCTTGATAACGGCCACGCGGCCAGCGGTGCGGGCAACCAGTGCCAGATCGTGAGAAATATAGAGGGAGGCCACGCCCGTTTGTGACTGCAACTCTACGAACAAATCGAGAATTTGGCGGGACGTGATTACGTCGAGCGCGGTCGTCGGCTCGTCGAATATGATGCATTCCGGATTGCAGGCAAAGGCGGATGCGATGACGACGCGCTGTTTTTCGCCGCCCGAGACTTCATGCGGCATGCGGTTCATCATCTGTGAAGGCGTTTTCAGACCGACATGGGCCAGCCTCACCTCCCCTTCCTTCCAGGCCTGCTGCCGTGTCAGTCCGGCGTGCCGCACAAGAACTTCCGCCAGCTGGGTACCGAGAGGAAGAGTAGGGTTAAGCGAGGTGCTCGGGTCCTGGAAGACCATGCTGATGCGCCTGCCGCGAATGGCTTCCATTTGCCGTTCAGACGTTTCGAGCAAGTTTTCACCGCCCAGCAAAATCCGACCCGAAGGCTCGTGCGCGTTCTTAGCCAAGTAGCGCATGATGGACCAGGCAAGCGAGGTTTTGCCTGAGCCACTCTCACCGACAAGCCCCAGGATTTCTCCACGGTGGATCGCAAGATTGATATCTTTCAGCGCATGGTAAGGACCATTCGGCGTATCGTAATCAAGCGAGTAGTTCTCGATTGAGATGACCGGTTTGTTCTCGACATTAGCCATTGTTCCACCTCAGGTTCGCGGATTGAGAGCGTCGCGAAGACCGTCGCCCAGAAGGTTGAAACCGACAGCGACGATCGCGATCGCCGCACTTGGCCAGATCAGGATGCCAGCTGACATGTGCATGTACCTGCGCGCTTCGGAGACCATCAGGCCCCATTCGGCAGCAGGCGGCTGAGCCCCGAGACCGAGGAAGCTGAGCGTTGCAAACAGCATCACGGCGAAGGAAACGCGTATCGTCATTTCGACAATGATCGGCGCAATGACGTTGGGTAACATCTCGCGACCGATGATGTAGCCTGAGCTTTCGCCGCGCGCTACGGCGGCATTGACATAGTCCTGCCTGCGAACCGTGAGCGCCACACTGCGGGTAATGCGCGCCATGCCGGGTGCAAAAGCAATGGCAACGGCGATCAACGCATTGATGGTGCTGGAGCCGAGCAAATTGACGACCAGTAGCGCAAACAGCAGGCTGGGTATGGACATGACGGCATCTATGGTGCGCATGATCAGTTCATCGGCTCTACCGCCAAGAAAAGCGGACGCCGTTCCGATGAGTGCTCCGATCAACGTGCCAACGATGGTTGCCAGCACGGCCATCACCACGGTTGCACGCGCTCCGATCAGCAGACGGCTGAAAATATCGCGGCCATATTGGTCGGTTCCCAGCCAGTAGGCCATGCTCGGCCCTTTGTAGCGGGCAAGCGGCGCGAGCTTTTCAGGGTCGTAGGGTGCCAGTGTCGGCCCGAACACGACGACGATTAAAACCAGAACGACGAGGGTAATGCCAATGGCGCCCTGGGGTGTCTTGAGCAGTCGTTTCAAGAACTCAGTCATACTGGATCCTCTTGTCGAGCCAGGCATAGAGGATGTCGGCGATAAAGTTGACGATGGAGTAGGTGGCGGCCATGATCAGTACGCCTGCCTGAATGGCAGGCAGATCGCGCGCCTGAATGGCAACGATCAACTGGCGACCGATGCCGGGAATTGCGAATATCTCTTCCACGACGATCACGCCGCCGAGAAGATAGCCGACATCAAGCGCAACGATGGTGATGGTCGGCAAAAGTGCGTTGCGCAACGCGTGTCGGCGCAGAACATGGCCCCGCGACATTCCCTTCAGCCGGGCGGCACGGATGTAGTCGGTGTGCAGCACGTCCACGAGTTCGGAGCGAACCATGCGCGATACGTGCGCGATCAGAATGATCGAGATGACGCAGACCGGCAGCACCAGATGCGCGATACCATCGGCGAAATTTTCCGTCAGTGGAACATAGCCCGTTGGCGGCAACCACTTCATCCAGTCTGCGAACACGAGAACGGCAACCGTTGCCGTCACGAATTCCGGCAGGGCGACGCCTGCGTAGGAGATCAGGCTCACCAGCATGTCGGCAAATTTGCCGCGCCGGATCGCCGCGATGATCCCGAGCGGAATTGCGATGATGAGCATGAGACTGATCGACAGGAATGCCAGAAGCAGCGAGCGGCCAAGCGCCTCAAACATGACGGGACCAATAGGCTGACCGGTTCGAAGCGATGTACCGAGATCCCCTTGCACCACATGCGTGAGCCACGTCAGATATTGCTGCCAAATGGGCTGATCCAGTCCCATTGTCGCCCGCAATGCGTCGAGAGCGTCTTTGGTGGCATTTTCGCCCAGCATCATGACGGCAGCGTCGGCTGGAAGTATTTGCGTTATCGCGAAGACGATGAGCGACACGACAACGAGCGTGTACAAGATCATCACCAGCCGCTTGAAGATGTAACTGGGAGACAAGAGCGTGTTCCTATCAAAGTCAGCCGGACGTGATTTTCACGCCCGGCAGGCAGGCGTCATCAACCGCGTTTTGGAGCCTTGTCGGTCAGGGAAGCATGGTCGAGCCGGAAAACGGATGCCCGTGGATGCGCTTCGAAGTTCTGCACCCAGGAGCGTTTCGCCGCAAGAACATCGAAGAAGCAGGGAATGATGGAGGGAACGCTGTCGTTCATGATCTCCTGAGCCTTCGTGTAAAGCTCGGTACGTTTCCCTTCATCCGCCGTTCCGCGCGCTTCCGTGACGAGAGCATCGAAGTCCTTGTTATTCCAGCGTGTCTCGTTCCAGGCGGCATCGGAGGTGTAAAGCAGCTTGAAGATGCCGTCCGGTGTCGGCTGCATGTTGTAGAAGCCGACGTAGAAGCTACCCTTCTTCCAGACCTGCTCCAGATAGGTGGCATGTGGCATGGTCTGCACGTTGATCGTGATGCCGGCTTCCTTTGCCATTTCACGCATCGCCACGGCGAGCTGGGTTCTGACTGCTGGCCGGTCGGAAGCAATCAACGTCACTTCCAGGCCATTTGCGTGGCCTGCTTCGGCCAGAAGCTTTTTGGCTTCTTCAATATTCTTCTGTCTTTGTGCGACCTGCGTGAAGAAGCGATAGGAAGGGTTGAGCGGCGTGTCGTTGCCAACAGTGCCAAATCCTTCGGTCACGAATCCGACCATGGCTTCGCGATCGACCGTCAGCGCGATCGCCTTACGGACACGGGGGTCATCGAACGGTGCCGTATCGCAACCGAAATTGATGTTGCAGAACTGGCCGGAAGGCGTTCTCAGCGTCTCTACGCCATCGCTGCCGTCGACGCGCATGAATTCGGGCGGCTGAATCGTGGAGACGATATCGATATCGCCTGCCAATAGGGCAGAGCTTTCCGCAGAGGTATCGGGGAAGACCTTTATCTCGACACGATCCAGATAAGGACGCGCTGGATCATAGTATTTTTCGTTGCGCTCGACGACGATCAGGCGGTCCGCTTCATAGGAAACAAGCTTGAACGGACCCGTTCCCACGGCCTTCGTCGACAGGCTTTTGAGATCACCCGTCGCGATGGAGGCCGGGATGATCCGGGCATTTGTGTAGGCCATTGCGACCGGCAGGTCGGCATAGGCGCCGGAGAGTTTGAAGACGACTGTCAGGTCATCGGCTGCAATCACATCGGCAATGGGACCGACATTGTTGCGACCGGGCGAAGCGGTGGCAGGATCAAGGATTGCCTTGAAGGTCGCAACGACGTCTTTCGATGTCAGCGGCGAACCGTCATGGAAACTGACGCCCTCGCGCAGCTTGAATGTCCACTCGGTCAGGCCTTCATTCGGGCTCCAGCTTTCAGCCAGATCCGCTTCTACGGACATGTCCACCTTGAGCCGGGTAAGGTTGCTGTAGAGGAGTTCGGTGACGAGGTACTCAGGCGTAACACGGGTCAGCAAAGGGTGGATTACGCTGACCGCCTGATCGACCGACACTCTGAGAATGCCACCCTTGAGCGGGGCTGCGGACTGAGCGAATCCGAGCGCGGGAGCTGCAAAAATGGCAGCGGTTCCTGCGAGAAAGGCACGACGTTTAATTTCCAGCATTTCATTGTTCCCTTATGATTGTGTTGCGTTTTCTGGAATGTCTTCAGCGGCGAAATCCGCCGCAAGATAGGCAAGGATACTCTTGGCGAGTGCCACGATGTCTTGACGGGTGGTGTGTTCTTCGGGGCTATGGATGCAGCTTTCCGGACGCCCTAGGCCTCCAAGCAGCACCTCGGGTCCAAAGCCCGCCTTCTGGACATATCCGAAGTCGGAACAACTGGCCGCTCCCCACTTGCTGAAGTCGTCCTGGCTGTACCCGAACCCGACGCTCAATGCCTTTTGCCAGCGTGGCCAGTGAGGTCCATCGGGATCTTCGGTCGGAATGAGGTGGCCGACGAGGTCGAAGTCTACGTTCAGATCAGATCCGGCGACGCACTCCAGCACCTGTTGTTCCAGCTCGGAGCGCAACTCATCGAAGGACTCTTCTGGCGCGTAACGGCGAGACACGAGTATTTTCACCTCGGCTGGGACCTGACCTCCGGCCGTGCCGCCGTTTATGGCAGCGATATTCAATGATGGCCGCAGCGGTCCAGTCGCATGCGGCGGCGGCGCAAGGCTTGAAGCCTTCGTCGCGACTTGTGCCTTCATGGCTGACAGCGCGTTCAGGATGGGCAGAGAACCATCAATCGCATTCACACCGTTTCCGGTGCGATTGCCTTCACCAGCGTGGACGGCATGCCCGCTGACTGTGATCTGAAGATTGAAAACTCCAAAACAACCGGCCCAAATGCGAGGCGCAGCTGAACCGTTAAAGTTCAGAATATGCCCTTCCAGCATTTTTTGCTCTGCAAGATACCGGATTCCAGGATAAAGGCCGCCTTCCTCATCCGTGCACAGAAGCATCATCGGGTCGTAGAAGAGTGGCAATCCGGATTTTTCTGCAGCGCTTAGTGCGAGAAGCGTCGCAGCGATCGTACCTTTCATGTCGGCAGCACCAAGACCGAATAGCTTGTCGGCTTCGATTGTCAGTGACAGGGGATCACGCTTCCAGCCTGGCGCTACCGGCACGGTGTCGACATGGTAGTAAAGTCCACAAACCGGTCGTCCGCTTCGTTTGCGCGCGACGACGTTGACGCGATCGCCATAGGCTGGTCCGTTTTCCACAAACCACAATTCACGGGGAACTTCGATGCGTTCAACATCGAACCCCAATGGCTTGAGAAGTTCAGCCATCAAATCGGCGAAAGCAGCATAGCCGCGCCCCGGAGGGAAAGAGGTGTCGATTGAAACCATTCTGGACAGATTGGAAACCGCCGTTTCAATGTCGCTTTCGATAAGCGCTAATGCAGAAGCGAAGGTCTCGCTTTTTGACGCGGCGTGTTTCACTTTCATCCAGTCCTCTTCAAGACGACAGCGGAAGAGCAGGAAGGTTGCTCTTTAATATAAACTATATAGTAATACTGCGCAGAGAGTGGCGAAGAGTCAACTCCAAAGAAAAGGCAATCGCGTGGACGAAATGCACAATAATTCATCACCCTCCATGAAGCTCTCGGAAATCACGCTTCCGCTTTACGAAGTTGTGAAGCGAGAAATCACCGAGGCCATCATGATTGGTAAGTTCGGCCCCGGCGCCGTTTTGCCGAGCGAGATTGCTCTGTCGCAGATGTACGGTGTGGCCGTGGGTACCGTGCGAAGAGCTTTGATGGATTTAACGAATGACGGTCTCTTGAGCAGGCGTCGCAAGACGGGAACTGTTGTCACAGGGCGAAAACCCCAGCACAGCCTGCGCCTTTTTTTCCAGTACTTTCGCCTGCACGGGATTGACGGTTCGCTCGGCAAATCGGTTACGAAAGTGACATCGATTACGAATGCGAGCGCATCGAGGTCAGACGCTCAAAAGCTCCAGATTTCTGTGGGTACACCGGTGATCTATTTTCATCGCATCCGTTATTTGGATGACTCCCCGATCATGCATGAGACGCTTACGCTTCCTCGTGAACGGGTGCCCGATTTGCCGGACACGCCGGAAGACATGCCCCCACTCTTCTATTTGCATCTTCTGGAGAAGTACGGGATCAGGATCTCAGCAATCAGGGAACAAGTAGCAGCCGACCTCGCAAACGAGGAGGACGAGAAATGGCTCAATCTCAAGCGGCCGGCAGCGGTCCTGACGATTGAGGAAATTGCATATGATCAGGTCGCCGTTCCCGTTCTCTATTCCGAACACAGGGCAACGACAGCCCATCACCGGTACGTCAACGAAATTCAGTGATAGGTTCAGTGTCTTGTCGCTGGACAGAGATTGACCACTGACCGTTATGCTGCCGCCAAGCCGATTTGATCGTGTCGATACCTACCTTCGTCGGTAGGGAGTGATCACTTCCGATTGTTGAAGTGCAGACGCGAAAGACTCTGCCAGTCAAAACGGTATAGCCTCCGAAAATCGCCTCAGCGCACCAACCGACAGGTTGTCGATGCAAATTAGACATAAAATCATTGAGTTAGATGTCTCCCCTACCCTTTCGCCAAGCTCGCGCCGCGACAGCTTGTGAATGGAGTGGAATTGACGCAACCTGCTACCGATAACCGCAGTCAGTGACACATTTTGCTTTCAGGGTGTTCGCTATGCCGCAGACACGGCTGGGCGACACATGAAGACAAGGGCTTAGGCATACGAAAAAAGGCTTGTTTCGACGTACAAGTCGCGGAATGATGCCCAATCTTCAGCAGGGGAATACCATGGACCACCAGAGCAAAACCAACATGCCCAACCTTGGGAACTTCTGGATGCCCTTCACGGCAAACAGGCAGTTCAAGGCGTCGCCGCGTTTATTGGCCAGTGCGGACGGGATGTATTACACCGACGTCGATGGCAACAAGGTTTTGGACGGCACTGCTGGACTATGGTGCGTCAACGCCGGTCATGGTCGCAAGCGCATTGCACAGGCCGTCGAGCGACAGCTCTCCACCATGGACTTCGCCCCTACCTTCCAGATGGGTCACCCGATCGCATTCGAGTTTGCCGAGAAGCTCGCGGCTAACGCCCCGGGTGGCGCAGCGGCTCAGCTCGATCGCATTTTCTTCACGGGCTCCGGCTCCGAATCCGTCGATACTGCGCTTAAGATAGCAATCGCCTATCAGCGCGCTATTGGTCAGGGCACCCGTACCCGCATCATCGGTCGTGAAAAAGGTTATCACGGTGTCGGCTTCGGTGGCATCTCGGTCGGCGGTCTCGTCAATAATCGCCGCGTCTTCCCGCAAATCCCGGCAGACCACATGCGCCATACGCTGGATGTCGAGCGCAATGCTTTCAGCAAAGGCCTGCCGCAACATGGCGTCGAACTGGCAGAGGATCTGGAGCGGCTCGTCGCGCTGCACGGCGCTGAAACCATTGCCGCCGTCATCGTTGAGCCGATGTCGGGCTCGGCAGGGGTCGTGCTTCCACCCAAGAGATATCTGGAGCGGCTGCGCGCCATTGCCGACAAGTACGGCATTCTCCTGATTTTCGATGAGGTCATCACCGGCTTCGGACGCCTCGGCAAACCTTTCGGCACGGATTATTTTGGCGTCGTGCCGGATCTCGTCACCACGGCCAAAGGCATCACCAACGGAACCATTCCGATGGGTGCGGTCTACGCGAAGCGATTTATCTACGACGCGCTGATGCAGGGGCCTGAAAACCAGATCGAACTTTTCCACGGCTACACCTATTCCGGCCATCCGGTTGCCTGCGCCGCTGGCATCGCCACACTGGAGATTTATGAGGAAGAAGGACTGCTGACGCGGGCCACCGATCTTGCAGAGACGTGGCAAAACGCCCTTCACTCTCTGAAGGATGCTCCGCATGTGGTCGATGTCCGTAATCTCGGCCTGGTCGGTGCCATAGAACTTGCACCGAGAGAGGGAGCGCCGGGAACCCGCGCCTACGACGCCTTCGTCGACTGCTTCAATAAGGGTTTGCTCGTCCGCGTGACTGGCGACATCATTGCGCTTTCTCCGCCTCTGATCGTGGAAGAAGCGCAGATCGGCACTATCGTTTCCATCATTTCAGACGCTCTCAAGCGCGTGGCATGAAGACTATTCGCAAAAGTCTGGAGCGGCAAACCTTGCCGCTCCATATTTGAAACAGTGTATTTTATTCAAACTGCCGTCGTTGCTACGGCTTTGATTTCACAATAAAAATCACAACCGCAGAAAGCTAAATCAAGCTTCTCTTTCATCACCTTGTATGAAGAAATTTTAGGTCGGATGGATCGCTATCGGCAGCTTTTGGAGCGAGATTTTCAGCGACTCGCTCAGCGACTTGAAGAGTCTGTACTCTTATGTCCGGTACAGCAGTAATTTCCCAAAACTGCCCTGCTGTCAAGGCGCCAACCGCAAACACGTTACAGCGAGATACGTGGCTGTTGACGATAGCCGAATGCCCATCGACCTGAATGCCAAGGCCGAGGGGATCCATTTCCACCAGACCCTTGGCGTTCATATCCTGCAGCAGCGGCGAGTGACCAATGCCAGCTCGCTCCATGCCCGTGCAGTTTACCAGCCAATCGAATGAAAGAGTTTCCTCCTTCTGCGAACCGCGCACTCTGTAGGTCAACTCGTTGCCATCGGTCGCACGAGCGATCTTATGTACGAAACCCGCATGAATAGTCACTGTGCCATCATCTAGGAGTTTACTGAACACATCATGCACCTGTGGAGCCACGCGGTGCCGGTGAATGTTCCACCAAGCCAGGGCATGTCGAAGAAACCGTCCCCGCTGCTCTGGGCCAAGCTGCTGCCATAGCTTCTGCGTTCTTGGCCGCAAACCATCCATAACGGCGCGCCAGTCAGCCCCTTCCCTCACCTGCCTTCGCAAGGCGGCCAGTATCTGGCTGATCTCCGGCTTCTTTATATCCAACGCAGGCTCAACGGTATGAACGGGAGTGCGACTGTGGCCGTGAGGTGCAAGCCCCCTGCGGGAGAGTACATGTATCTTCCCGGTATGCCCCATATTTCGAAGCGAAAGCACCTGATCGATCATTGTCAGTCCGGACCCCAAAATACAGACCGTATCGTCCGGGCGCACTTTCGAAAGCCACCCCAGCCGCCAGGGATTTCGCACGACACGACGCAGCAGCGCAATATCCGGTTCAGAAGTTAGCCGCGGCAAACTTGCAGTTCCGACACCGAGGCAGAGAACAACATTAGACGCCTCAAGCGTGCGACCATCATTCAGGCAGAATATCGAGAGCTCTTCCCCAACAGAGTTGCAGGTCACGGCTTTGGCCTTGATGAAGTCCACCCTCCCCCGTTGCGATTGCGCCCGCATAAGTGAAGCGAGCGTGTCTCTGAGATAAAGCCCATAGTCATGCCGAGACGCAAACCCACCTGCGTCTACCGAAGACTGACGCTTCTCCAGCCATTCCAGGAAATCGCTCGGTCTATCCGCAAATGCGCTCATGCGGGCCGCTGGCACGTTGAGGCGATGCAGATGCAGTTCCGTCCGATAGGCTGTCCCTCTGCCGAACCCGGATTCATCTCCCACGATGGCGATTGATGCTTGCTCCGGTAGGAGGCGAAGAAGATTGATGGCGGCACTAATCGCCGAGAACCCCGAGCCGATGACGGCCACGTCGTAAAACATGATCTATCTCCTCATTCACCTCGACCCAGAAGAGCGCAAGCGGGACAGAAAATCAAATGATACTCATCGACTATGTAGGACGGGTGTTACCATGATTACTACCGTCGCACTCCGCTTGCGCTTCGCACTCGAGCTTGAAACGGGAGATTGATAGCAAGGTATCCGATGCGAGTCGCAATCGACAGCCGAACTTGCCATCTTCATAGGGCGGTTAGCCGCGGCTAACGACGAATTAGCCGGCTTAGATTGCTGAAAAGATTCATGTTTGAGTCTGAAGAATGGCTATTGCGCCCAAAAGAGAATCGGCGCTTATATTCCAGTTGCGGTAAAAACCGTTTTTAACGGTAAAAAACGCAACTGACAAAACGAACGGAAACGAGTGAGATGACACAAAGCGGCGAGACAAACCCTGCTGAAAGAGCACCTGATTTGACAGGGCTCATTCTACAGCATTCAGCCGCGCTGTCTGCACAGTTGCAGGCGCATAACGCGAATACTTTTGCGCCGCTTGCCGAAAAGACCATGCGTCATTTCTCTCCGTCTGAAACCGCAAAGCTGATCGGGATTGGAGAAGCCTATCTCCGCCAGATCGCATCGGAGCTGCCTGACCTCAATGCGTCTCAAAGCGGCGGGCGTCGCAGCTATTCTGTCGAGGACATCCACGCCATCCGCAAATTCCTTGATCAAGGCGCGCGCGGTGGAAGGCGGTATCTTCCCCACCGTCGAGAAGGCGAAGACCTGCAAGTCATCGCGGTTATGAACTTCAAGGGTGGCTCCGGCAAAACCACAACGTCCGCTCACCTCGCGCAATATCTGGCGCTACGCGGCTACCGCGTACTCGCTATCGATCTTGATCCGCAGGCAAGTCTCTCTGCCCTGTTCGGTCACCAGCCGGAACTGGACGTTGGGCCAAACGAGACTTTATATGGCGCAATCCGCTACGATGAAGAACAGCGTCCCGTCGCCGAAATCGTCCGCGGAACTTATATTCCCGATCTGCACATCATTCCCGGCAATCTCGAGCTGATGGAGTTCGAGCACGATACGCCGCGCGCATTGATGCGTCGTGCGCCGGGCGACACTCTGTTCTTTGCCCGCATCGGCCAGGCCATTGCCCAAGTGCAGAATTTCTACGACGTCGTTGTCATCGATTGCCCACCGCAGCTCGGTTATCTGACGCTGTCTGCCCTAACGTCAGCCACGTCCGTTCTCGTTACCGTCCATCCGCAAATGCTGGATGTAATGTCGATGAACCAGTTTCTGGCAATGACCGGCGATCTGCTGGCCGAAATCGGCAGGGCAGGGGCTCGCTCCGATTATCACTGGATGCGCTATCTCGTGACCCGCTTCGAACCGAGCGATGGACCGCAAAACCAGATGGTCGCATTCCTGCGTTCCATCTTCGGAGAAAACGTACTCATTCATCCGATGCTGAAAAGCACCGCCGTCTCCGATGCCGGTCTGACGAACCAGACACTGTTCGAAGTGGAGCGCACCCAGTTTACGCGCTCGACTTATGACCGGGCGCTGGAATCCATGACGAACGTCAATGCCGAAATAGAAAGCCTAATCAGAAAAGCTTGGGGTAGAACCGCATGAGCAGGAAACAGATCTTCGCCAATCTCGGCAGCGGCAACTCTGAAAACGTCAAGAATGACCCGGCGGCTGCTCCGGTTGAGCGCTCCCGTCCGCGTATTCGCCCGATTCTCGGCTCACCAGAGTTAGTCACGGATATCGTCAATTCTCCCGTCGGGATGATTGGCCAGTCGCTGAACGAAGTTTCCGAACGCAGCAAGCGCGCAGAAGAAATCGAAAAGAAGCTGGCGGAAGGCCTGTCCATCGTCTCCCTCGACCCGTCGGACATCGATCCTTCCTTCATTCCAGACCGCATGCCTGCGTCCAAAGAGGACGATACCGGCCT
Organism: Agrobacterium larrymoorei; assembly: GCF_013322225.1. Lineage (GTDB taxonomy): Bacteria > Pseudomonadota > Alphaproteobacteria > Rhizobiales > Rhizobiaceae > Agrobacterium > Agrobacterium larrymoorei_A. The sequence continues at coordinate 74,802 of NZ_JAAMFB010000022.1, read as the reverse complement.
GGTTGAGGCCATCCGCGAGCAGGGCCAGCAGGTGCCAATTCTTGTTCGCCCCCATCCGGATTATCCAGGCCGTTACCAGGTGGCTTTCGGTCATCGCCGTCTGCGCGCTGTCGCGGAAATTGGTATCCCTGTTCGCGCTGTCGTTCGTGAACTCACTGACGAGCAGTTGGTCGTTGCGCAGGGGCAGGAAAACAATGAACGCCGCGACCTGAGCTACATCGAGAAAGCACGCTTTGCCCAGAAGCTTCAGCTGCGGTTCTCACGAGACACGATCATGGCTGCCATGTCTCTCTACAAGAGCGACTTGTCGAACATGCTTTCGGTCGTCGGACGCATCCCTGACGATATCGTTGATATGGTTGGACCAGCACCTGGCGTCGGCCGTCGCAACTGGATGGACCTTGCCGAGCAATTGTCCTCCTCCAAGGTCAACGAAGCCGCTCGTGCTTATCTGGCCGATCAGAGCGTCGTCAACCTTCCTTCTGAAGAGCGTTTCAAGGCCCTTCTCGATTTCCTCAAGCCGAAGGCGCAACCGAAGCGTACCGGCGTCTGGTCTTCGCCCAGTGGTCAGAAGCTGGCGAAAATCGTGGAGTCGGACCGCAAGGTGGATATTTCCATCGACCGTAAGGAAGCACCGGAATTCGCAGAATTCGTTCTGGAACATCTACAGTCACTGTTCGAAGAGCATCGCTCCAAGCAGTGATTTTTGTTTGAACCCTTGATGTAAACAATACAGGAGCACGAAGCCCAAAAGAAAAAAGCCCCCGAACGTTGCCGCGCGGAAGCCTTTCTTTGATTTAAGCACCCGAAGAATCTCATTTCCGCGAATCATAGTCAAGAGTCTTGGCATCGAATTCTTTTCGGTGAGCGATTTTCTTTTGCCTTTTTGAAGGTGAGAGACATGAATAGCGATATTGTAACGACGCCTTTCGGGCGGCGAGGGGTTTCTTTTGGCCTTCTTGCCCGTCAGTTCGCGTCGAAGACCATCGATCCTGCGCGATCTATCGACAAGTGGAAGCTATTTCGCACCGTCTGCGAAGCACGGCCATCGCTCGGTATATCAGACCGTTCTCTGGCAGTTCTCAACGCACTGATCAGCTTCTACCCAAAGTCGGAGCTGTCGGAAGAAAACGGGCTTGTCGTGTTTCCGTCCAATCAGCAGCTTTCCCTTCGAGCCCATGGCATGGCGGAGCAGACACTTAGACGGCACCTCTGCGCCTTGGTCGACGCCGGTTTGATCATCCGGAAAGACAGCCCAAACGGTAAGCGTTATGCCCGCAAGGACAGGGCAGGCGGAATCAGCGACGCCTATGGTTTTTCGCTGGCTCCCCTCATTGCCCGCACCGAAGAACTTCAGGAAATGGCAGCGGTGATTGTAGAGGAGCGGCTTCGTTTGCAGCGGCTAAGAGAGAAGATCACCATTTGCCGACGCGACATCTTCAAATTCATCGAACTGCTCCAATCAGAGCATGGCGAACAATCCTGCCAAACTCATGAAAGTAGATATCGAACCGTCATTTCACATCTTGATCGTAAAACAAAGGCTCCGCATCTGGCTCTTATTCTGGAAGAATTGGACGAGATTCGCTCTGCCCTGGCTAACCAGTTGCAAAATCACGCAGAAATCCAAAAATTAAGCGCCAATGCCTATCAAAATGAGCGGCTTATACAGAATTCAGAATCCGAATCCATTCTTGAAGCGGCTCATGTTGCAGAAACAACTTTTACCTCTGCATCCGCCGAAGACGACCATGCTCAAGAAGGTGTAAACGACCGGTTAAAGCAGAAAATATCTCCACAGACACCTGTTACACCCATCAGCGAAGAAGGTTATGATCTTCAGACGGTTCTCCAGGCATGCCCTGAAATCGAAGCCTATGGCCCAAAATGCGCTATTCGCAGCTGGCAGGACATGAAAGTTGCGGTGAATGTGGTCAAAACCATGCTTTCCATCAGCCAGTCTGCTTATGACGAAGCTGAAAAGGTAATGGGTACAAAAGGAACATTAACAACCATAGCTTGCATACTGGAACGATCCATCGACATAAAATCGGCTGGCGGATACCTCAGAAGCCTTACACAGCGGCAGAAAACCAATGAGTTTTCGATGCGGCCCATGCTCATGGCGCTTCTGAGATCGAAAATGGCTGCGAGGCATCTCCCGGGCGTGAGCTGAGACTATGCAATCCCCGAGAAATAGACGCGTACGTAGAGCGATTAAATTTGACTAAGAAAGGAAAGATTTCTATGTGCAGGCGACTATATCTGAAGGGGCATAATTTATGGGTACAGCAAATTTGACCGTCGACAGCAACACAGTCGAACCGAGTCGCACCAAGCGACTGAGGGCTGCAACAAGCCAGGCGCATAAGCTGCTCGATGGGTTCATCATGTCGTTGAAGCCTTTCGAAAGCCGGGAAAATTTCGGGAAGTTCGTACAGACACAGTATCTGTTTCATAGGGACTTGGACGCTTTCTTCTCCAATGACACGCTGGACAAGCTGCTACCGGATTTGAAGGGCCGCCGCCGTCTGGGCTTCATCGAACAGGATCTTGCGGATCTTTCGCTTGAAACGCCCGCTGTATCTGACGCACATTTCAGCGCAAACAATGTTGATTTTGATCTTCCAGAGGCGTTGGGCTGGCTCTATGTCGTTGAAGGCTCAAACCTTGGAGCCGCGTTTCTTCTGAAAGATGCCGCAAAGCTCGGCCTTGGCGAAACATTCGGTGCACGGCACCTGGCAGGGGCGCCGGAAGGTCGCGGTTTGCACTGGAGAACCTTCACCGCTGCGATGGATGAGATCGAACTCACGCCCGATGAAGAAGGGCGCGTCATCGCTGGAGCAGAAGCCGCCTTCAACGCCGTGCATGACTATGCCAAGCGCTTGATGGCCTGAACTTTTCCACCTGAAACATGACGACGTGGCGGGCTGGATGCCTCTGGCATCGAATAGTTCAATAAAACTCATAGGTTCGCCACTTCACTACAGTTGCCATTGAAGTTTGCCTGTCCTACATCATTCAGGTTTTTAAAAAGGGACTTCGCATGGCGAAAATCAAGAATGTCGCGATCCAGATGGATCATGTCTCCAGCATCAATATTGCCGGGGACTCCACCTTTGCGATCAGTCTTGAAGCGCAGGCGCGGGGTTACCGCCTGTTCCACTACACGCCCGACCGGCTTTCCATGCGCGATGGAAAGATTTACGCGACCGTCGAACAGATGGAGCTGCGCGATATCAAGGGCGACCACTATTCCCTGTCCGCACCGGAGCGGGTCGACCTCTCGACCATGGACGTTATCCATCTGCGCCAGGATCCGCCATTCGACATGGCCTACATCACCTCGACGCATCTTCTGGAACGTATTCACCCAAAGACGCTGGTGGTGAACGACCCGGCCTGGGTGCGTAACTCGCCGGAGAAAATCTTCGTCACGGAGTTTGCGGATTTGATGCCCGCAACCCTGATTACCAAGGATGGGTCCGAAATTGCGCGTTTCCGGCAGGAAATGGGCGATATCATCCTGAAGCCGCTCTATGGCAACGGCGGGGCAGGTGTGTTCCATTCGACGCGCGATGACCGCAATTTCTCGTCGCTTCTCGAAATGTTCGGCCAGATGTTCCGTGAACCCTATATCGCCCAGCAATACCTGCCGGATGTCCGCAAGGGTGACAAGCGCATTCTGCTGGTCGATGGCGAGCCGGTGGGCGCAATCAACCGTGTCCCGGCTGAAAACGATGCCCGATCCAACATGCATGCGGGAGGGCGCCCGGAGCCCACGGAACTAACCGCGCGTGAAAGAGAGATTTGCGGCCGTATCGGACCAGCACTGCGAGAACGTGGCTTCCTCTTCGTGGGTATAGATGTTATCGGCGACTATATGACGGAAATCAACGTCACGTCTCCCACAGGCATTCGCGAAGTCAAGAAATTCGGCGGTGCCGATGTGGCAAGCCTTCTTTGGGATGCCATTGAGCGCAAGCGCGAGGCCCAAGGCTGAGCGGAGCGGACAATGCGCTCGCACGGCCTCAGTGCAGGAGTGGGCGCTGCTCCGGTCGTTCCATATAAAGCTGCAGCAGTGTCACCGCTTGTCTCAGAAGCATTTCCATGGACCGCAGATCCTGCGTGGCAAGCTTGCCGGCTTCACCCTGCAACATGCTGGAAACGGACCTGAAATTATCCACGAGGCGGAATTCGCCCAGTTCGAAGGCATGGTCGGCCGCATTGTCCAATGCCTCGGAAACCGTGTCGAACATCGCGGTCCGCTCATTGAAGTCCATGTCATAAAGAGATTTTGCCTCTGACTGCATTTTATCCTCCGCAAGCGCCCATCCCGCGCTCGCGCGACGGTGAAAGGCTACGTTGTCGTTGATGTGGTTGCATTGGAGATGGGGACGGTACCCGAAATGGACAAGTAAGGGCTGACATGAAACCATTGCATGGCGGTGAAGACGGCGATCTACCACTCGATCGGGGTGCCGTCGTAAGCAAAGAAATGGCCCGTTTGTGCCGCTTCCAACGCGTTCAGAACCGATAACATCCTGCGGGTGCTTTCAACCGGCTGCATGCGCTCCCGCCCGGACGCATAATCCTGTGTTAACGGCGTTGCGACGGTGCCGGGATGCAGTGATACTACAACAGAGGCGGGGTGAGTCCGGGCGATTTCCACGGAAGCCGTACGAACGATCTGGTTCAGTGCTGCTTTCGATGCCCGATAGGACATCCATCCGCCAAGCCGGTTATCGCCAATCGAGCCGACGCGGGCCGAAAGAACAGCAAGAAGGCTGCGCTCTCGACGGCACAGTTTCGAAGAAAAATGCTTGAGCAGGAGTGCAGTGCCAACCGCATTGAGGGCGAACTGCTTCATCATTGCTTCCGGGGAAATCTGCTTGAGAGATTTTTCCGGTCCGACACCGTCGATGGTGAGGGCTCCCGTTGCGCAGAAGATCAGATGCAGATCGCCTTCGATCTTGTGAGCTGCATCGGAAACGCTCTGTTCGTCGGTCACATCCAGACCATCTGCTAGTCTCGAAAGACGCTGGAGCGAGCCGCATCGCGGATCTTGTCCAATCATATCCGCGACGCTAGATCCTATGCCGCCGCTGGCACCGATAACCAAGGCGCGGTAGCCTATAGGCAGAGAAGTCATGGTGAAAACGGCTTCATCCGGCATCAGACAGGCGCTCCTTCATCCAGCTTTTGGAGAAACGTCTTTGCGGTTTGGCGGTAATCCTGCTTTTGCGCGGTGTCCATTCGCTGCCATGAGGCATATACCTGCGCCAGCCGTCGGTTTCCGCCAAGCTTCTTCTGGTGCCGGGCGAGGAAATCCCAGTAAAGCGAATTGAAAGGGCAGGCACCTTCACCGGTCTTCTTTCGCACGTCGTAATGGCAACCGGTGCAATAGTCCGACATTCTGGAAATATAGGCGCCGCTTGCGGCATAAGGTTTGGAGCCAAGAAGACCACCGTCGGCAAACTGGCTCATACCGATTACATTCGGCATTTCCACCCATTCGAACGCATCCGCATAAACTTCCAGATACCATTCATGCACGGCGCGCGGATCAAGCCCGGCCAGAAGGGCGAAGTTACCGGTGACCATCAGACGCTGGATATGATGGGCATAGGCGTGTTCTATAGTCTCACCGATGACGGTGGCGAGACAGTTCATCCGGGTTTTTCCACTCCAAAAGAAGTCGGGCAGTGGGCGTGAAGCCTCAAAGAAATTGCGGTCTCCATAATCCGGCATGAACAGCCAGTAGATGCCGCGCATATATTCCCGCCACCCGATGATCTGGCGGATGAAACCTTCTACCGCATTGAGCGGAGCACGCCCTTCCAGAAACGCGCGTTCCGCCGCACGGCACAGATCAAGCGGATCGAGAAGGCCGAGATTGATGTAGAAAGATAGCAGCGAGTGGTTGAGGAAGGGATCGCCTTGCAGCATGGCGTCCTGCGTTTCGCCGAAACCTGGAAGAAAATCGGTCAGAAATGCATCGGCCGCCTTTTCCGCATCATTCCGCGTAACCGCGAAACCGAAGCCAGCACCGCTTCCCATGTGATCGTGAAATCGGCGGTCTACAAGTTCGATGACGTCCTTGGTCACTGCATCCGGCTTGAAGCGGGGATGGGCAGGGCGGAAAAGGTCCGGTTTGGCGGGCTTCCTGTTTTCGGCGTCGAAGTTCCATTTGCCGCCGACCGGTTTGTCGCCTTCCATCAAGAGCAAGGTCTTTCGGCGCATTTCCCGATAGAAGAACTCCATCGTCAATTGCTGCCGCCCCGAAGCCCACCTTTCGAACTCGTCCTTTGCGCAAATGAAACGATGGTCAGTTCTGACCTCGACGGGTGTTTGAGTAATGCGCGCCCATTGATTGATGGATTGAAGAACACGCCATTCGCCAGGTTCGGTGACGAGGATACGCAGAGGCTCTATCTCTGCGACCGCTCGCTGCAATTCGCCTGTGAAAGAACCGCTATTCTCCGGGGCATCGAGCTTTATGTAACGCACCTTGTAGCCGCGCCCGCGCAGTTCGTCAGCGAAATGGCGCATGGCAGAAAGGATGAGAATGATCTTCTTGCAATGATGCCGGACATAGGTGGTTTCTTCCGCCACTTCACACATCAGCACGACGTCGCGACCGGGCACTGCGCCGTCCAGGCTCGATATCGAATGTGATAATTGATCTCCAAGAATGAAGATCAGGTTCGGTTGGTCGCTGGTCATGGCCGCTCAACGCCAGCGATACTCCATCTGTTCCCACAGGGACGAGCGAAGATAAAGAGCCGTGAACTCACGAAGAACGCGCGGCCATCCGTGGCGCGAATATCCCGGCCTACGGATGGCGATTTCTGGAACGGACCGACGGTGGGCCTGGCTTATGTCACGAAGGAGGCTTTCGATCAGGCGGCTTGCGTGTGGCGCTGGCGGTTTGCCTCGCGCACTGCTGCCCAGTCCATCGGCGTGATGTCTTCCTTGTAATACCGTTCCTCGAGCAGCTTTTTGAAACGCGAACTCGTCGTCCAGTTTGCTTCGGGAAAGCCGGGGTCGGGATAGTAGTCAAGATGCTGGCTGACGCTGTTTCTCGTGAGTGCCCACAGGTTGTCGTCCATGCTTCTCGTCAGCCTCTCGGCGCGTTCGCCTTCCTTAATGTTCTGATAGATGCCCATTCCAATAAGAATACCGGCGTTCAGAAGATTGAATGCGCCGCCAAGGGCCGACATCAGTGCGCCGCCTGTACCGGTGAAGAGTGTCGCAAAACGACTGAGTTGAAGCGTCGTGGCTGGCACCAGCGTTCTTGCGAGAGACAAGGTGGCATCGACGGCAACGCCCACGTCCGATGCCAGCATTACGCCCTGAAGAACTTTCTCGGTGGTATCGAAACTTCCGCTCCTCAGTCCGCGGATGAAGGAGTAGATGTCGACCGGCAGCCATGCGATGTCGACAAGCGCGCTTAAAGATCCCCCCAAAGTTCCAGCGACATCCCGTCCGACCTTTTTTGCCGCATCGGCATATTCACCTATTTTGAATAGCGTTCGGGCGTCGACGACCGGATCCTTGATGGTCATCTGCGTCAGATCGAGTGCGTATGCAGCGCCTTGAGTTGCATGAAGGGTGATCCCGGCGATGGTGGAAGGATTGAGGTTATCGGCGTTCAGGAAGCCCCCGGCGATTGTTCGCGTACCCACCAGGAATGCGGCGCTCCACTTCGAGAATGCCTTTCGCTGTGCATCGATACTGACCGTTCCTTCATTGAACGCGCCGCCGGAGGCACTCACCAGATCCTGCACCTGTTTGAAAATGCGTTCTACGCTGCCACCCGGCTTTATGCTGGACCAGACATTGTGCATCAGATTGAAGACGTTGGTTTCGGAGCGCGCCAGCTCTTCTGGATTGCCAGCGAAAAGCCCTTCGGAAATCGATCTTGCCAGTGGCTTTATGAGCTGTTCCTCGACCACGCTCGTGAGCTGGAAAAGATCGTACACGACGCCCGAAACGTTGTTATCCGGCAATTTTTCTTGGAAGTCGCCGACCATCTTGTCGGAGTATTTTTTCAATCCCTCAGCGCCGTACCGCTGTAACAGGCTGGAATCCCACATCCGGCTTTCCGTACCGAAAACCTTCTTCGCAATGCCCGCCTGATCGGTGGCCGTACCGCCTGCTGTGGAAACCGCAGGCGAATTTTCGGCCATTCCCTTGCCGGCATAACCGGTTCCCAAGGCAATCATCGCCTGCATATCCTGAAGTTCGAAACGGGCGCCGCCGACCGCAGCCCTTCCAAGGCCGTTCAGCAAAAGATTGTCCGCGATGACTGTGCCTCGAACCATGCCGCCCAGCGCAGTGACGATCTCGTCGGCGTATTTGGCCAGTGGGCCTTTCCCGGCGGTCAGGTCGCTTCCGATCTTGTCGACCGCCGCTGAAAGGGAGTTCTCGTCGAAGCCGCCCTCGAGCTTGCCCGACAAACCCCGCATTTCCGTGAGGAGCTTTTCGATGAATTCCGCACGTTCTGCTTTTTTCGAAGGCGAGGTGCCGATGACCTGATTGGCAATGGTAACGGCGGTCGGCAGGTATACGGCATCCAGCGTATCGCTTTTGATGCGCCCCTCGAGACCAAGGCTTTTGATTTCCGCCCGGGTCTTGTCATCGACGTCCGTCATGGCCAGATGTTCGTCGAACCTTTCCGCCTTGAGACCTAAGCCGAGGTCGACAAAGGTTTTGCCATCCACCGTTGGCGTTACAAGACCTATGGTGTCGAGCTGCTCTGGCGAGAGCGCTGAGCGGTTGGTGAGATAGGTCAGCTCTTTCAAGGCGTCACCGGTGTCCGGCAGAAGCGGGGACACCTTGGCGCTGTAGAATTCGTCATAGGCTTTCTGGGTAGCGTCCTGACGGCTTTCGATAAAGTCCGAAGACAGCACAGCCGCATAGGCTTTGAGAGCTGTGTTGTACTTTGTCAGTATCGTGTTTTCGTTGAGGCCTCTGCTCTGACCATCGGCAAATATTCCACCATTGGCGATCTTGGCGTCGAATTCGCCCTCGAGCGTGCTCCGCATCGCGCTGAGCGAGGAGTCGTAGGCTGCATCGTATTTATCCCCGTCCTCCTGAAATCTCTTGCCCGAAAGGATTTCGTTGAATCCTCGCAGATATTCGCTGGTCAGCGCGGCGGCGACTTCCGGATCTTCGAGAAGTGTGGTGATGGCCTCGTCTACATCCTTGTCCACCTCCCGCTCGTTCCTGATCATAAGATATTCGGAGGAGTTTTCCGTGGAACGATATTGCTTGTATTGCGCCCACTGCCCCTGAAGCTTCAGGAGATCGGTGTAGCGCGCCATCTTCTGTTCGGGCGTGTAGTTCTGCGGATTGACATAGACGTCCGTGCCTTCGGAGGGGCGTGCAGCACCTTCATATTTGTCGACAAGGTAATGGTAGAACTCATTACTCAGCCGCGCGTCGCTGGTGAATTTATTGATCAGATCGCTGACGTCAGCAAAGCCCTCCGTATTGTCGACTGGCTGCTGCTGAAGCTTGTTTGGTGGGATTGAAGCCTTGTACTGATCCTCTGTGATCGGATTGAACTTGTCGTCATAACCGATGATACGTCCCTCGACTTCGCCCGTGGTTCGCTGGGAAGGGTCCGGGGCAGAGATTTTGGCGATAAGCGCATCCGATGCCGGTTCTGCCGTAAGGCTGAGCAGTATGCCGGATGGCGCTTTTTCTTCGCCTTTGGCGCCATCGACAACGACGTCTGCTGAAAATGGCGAGATGGCTCGGCGACCCATTACGCCAGTCTCTTGCCCGCCTTTTTGAGGGTTGGCATCGTTTTTGCCAGAGCGCTGGTCCAGAATGCTCGCAACGTCGATCGTATTTGAAGTTGTAAAATTTGTTTTTGAAAGCTCGGCCATGCAATCGATCCCTGATTAGAATAAATCATGCTTCAATCAATACTTTATAAGGGTATTCGAATGAATATCTCGATGTCATGCTAATTGATGTTGGATTGTATCGCAATTGAACTTTTTTTCTGCGATATTAATTAGTTTTTAAGCTTAAATTGAAATTTAATATTTAAACTAGACTATAATTTCTGCTCACGGACTGGCTTCGCGCTGCGTCTTGGGTGTGTAGTGTTTGCTTGGTGTATATTTTTACAGCTATAAGATGCGGTTTCACACCGAATGTTCTTGTTTTATTCCGCCCGGTATGAAAGGTTGTACCAGCAGTCCGGCTTTGGGCGATGGGATGATTGAGGGCATGAGATGGTGGCGCGCGTCAGGACGATAGCGTTTCAGGGCATAGAGGGCGTTCCTGTCGAAGTTCAGGTCATGGTCGCTCCTGGCAAGGTCGGTATCCAGATCGTCGGCCTGCCGGACAAGGCGGTGGCGGAAAGCCGTGAGCGGGTGCAGGCGGCGTTGCACGCATCCGGTCTTGCGCTTCCTGCAAAAAGGGTCACCGTCAATCTCGCGCCTGCCGATCTCCCCAAAGAGGGATCGCACTTCGATCTTCCGATTGCCCTTGGCCTGATGGCAGCGCTTGGTGCCATTCCAGCGGGCGCACTGGACAATTATGTGGTGCTTGGCGAGCTCAATCTGGATGGCACGATTGGGCCGGTTGCCGGCGCGCTTCCCGCGGCCATAAGTGCGAACACGCAGGAGAAGGGGTTGATATGCCCCTTCGACAGCGGCGCAGAGGCGGCCTGGGCAGGCTCCGAGATAGACATACTGGCGCCACGCAGCCTGATTGCACTCGCAAACCACTTCCGTGGTACGCAACGTCTCGCTCGTCCGGTTCCAGCCATCCGGGCCAACCCTGTCAACCTTCCCGATCTTGCGGATATCAAGGGTCAGGAAAGTGCAAAGCGGGCGCTCGAGGTTGCCGCAGCAGGAGGGCATAACCTGATCATGGTCGGCCCGCCCGGATCGGGAAAATCGATGCTGGCCTCCCGTCTTCCATCCATTCTGCCGCCGCTGTCAGCAGCCGAGCTGCTGGAAGTTTCCATGGTTCATTCCATCGCCGGGCAGCTTTCTGGCGGCAAGCTTTCTGATCGCAGACCTTTCCGCACGCCGCATCATTCCGCGACGATGGCGGCTCTGGTCGGTGGCGGGTTACGTGCAAAACCCGGCGAGGCATCTCTTGCGCACCATGGCATCCTGTTTCTCGACGAGTTCCCCGAGTTTACGCCCCAGGTACTGGACGCATTGCGCCAGCCGCTGGAGACCGGCGAATGCGTGATTGCACGGGCCAATCATCGCGTCAGCTATCCCGCCGAAATCCAGCTCGTGGCGGCGATGAACCCCTGCAAATGCGGAATGGCGGGCGAACCTGGCTTTACCTGTGCCAGAGGCCCGCGTTGCGTTTCGGATTATCAGGCGCGCATTTCCGGCCCGTTGATGGATCGCATCGACATCCGCATCGAAGTTCCGGCGGTGTCCGCAGCAGACCTCATTCGTCCCTCGGCATCGGAGGCAAGCGCCGATGTTGCAAGACGCGTGGCCCTGGCAAGGGCACGGCAGGAAGAGCGTTATGCCGCTGCCGGTTTCAACACCATTCGCACCAATGCCCGCTGTTCGACAGCGTTGATCGAAAAATTCGCTGAGCCGGATGCAAGCGGTTTGCAATTGCTGCGCGACGCCGCGGAAAAATTGAAGTTCTCGGCGCGCGGCTATCATCGCATTCTGAAGGTGGCACGGACTTTGGCCGATCTTGAGGAGAAGTCCACCGTCGGCCGGATTCATCTTGCCGAAGCGATCTCCTATCGCATAGCCGGAGATCGCCTGTCTTCAGCAGCTTGAAGCCAAGGCATTCGGGATAAGGTGAGATACCCGGAGTGGCGCGATGATGACGCAGGCATGGCGCGGTTTGCGCGGTTCCAATCAGCGCGAAAACGCTCTAATCCTGCTCGCTGTTGCCTGACCCGCCAACATCGCCGCTCTGCAATGTCGCCGAACAGGCATAGATATAGCCCTGAAGGAGATGCCTGGATGCTCCGGTTGCAGCAGGTGTCTTTCTCCTTGAAGCATTAAGCATGAGAAAAACGTGACCGAAGACATTCAGGCCAGAGCTGCCCATAATGCCGATATCCAGCGACGTGCCTTGGCAGACATGGAGACTATCGGCATCGATGCGCCTTTCATCGATCTGTTGGTAGAGACATTTTACGAGCGCATTCGCGATCATCGAACACTTGGGCCGGTGTTCGAAAGCCGCCTTTCAGTGCGCTGGCCAGAGCATATGACAAAGATGAAGAGCTTCTGGTCTGCCGTCGCCTTCAAGACAGGGGCCTATGGCGGCAAACCGGTTCAGGCCCATGTCGGTGTGCAGGGGATGACTGACGACCTCTTTCCGCAGTGGCTCGAACTGTTTTCGGCTACGCTGGACGATATTGCGCCGAGCAGGCAAGCGTACGACTGGTTCATGGCAACAGCGCAACGAATAGCCAGAAGCCTGACATTGGCCCTTTTTTATAATCCTGCGTTGGACGACCCAAGGGTGGCGCAAAGGCTTGATAGTTCGAACTGATTTTTCGGGAAACATCCGTGGGCGTTGAAGAGTTGTGCCGTGTCCTGCACGGACATAGCTTCGGCGTTTAAGTATATGGCTTCGAAAATAAACAGCGTCGACGAAATATAACCAACATTGTCTTGAAGGCTGAAATCAGACGTGGTTAGTAATTCTCGGGGAGGCGTACCAAGCGGTTCGCCTTAGGATTCTTACATTCAAGGCAAATCGAAATGGATCGCAGATCGTTTATTCGCAAGGCTGGCGCTGCAGGCGCGGGCGTCACCGCAACCGTGCTGGCTGCACCCGCCATCGCGCAGGAAAATCCGAAAATCACCTGGCGCATGACCTCATCCTTCACCAAGGGTCTCGATATCCTTTTCGGTGCCGGTCAGATCGTCGCGGATCACGTCAAGGAAGCGTCCGGCGGTAACTTCACGATCCAGCATTTCGCTGGCGGCGAGATCGTGCCTGCCCTTCAGGCTGCCGATGCCGTTACGGCCGGTACGGTCGAGATGGCGCATACATGCTCCTATTATTATGTGGGCAAGGACCCGACATTTGCGCTTGGCACATCCGTTCCATTTGGTCTCAACGCGCGCCAGACCAACGCATGGTTCAATCAGGCTGGCGGCAACGATTTGCTGAACGAGTTTCTTGCCAAACACAACATCTACTCCATCCTGCTCGGCAATACGGGTGCCCAGATGGGCGGCTGGTTCCGCAAGGAAATCAACACCATCGACGACCTGAAGGGCCTGAAGATGCGCATCGCGGGCCTGACCGGACAGGTCATGCAGAAGGTGGGCGTCACGCCGCAGCAGATCGCGGGCGGCGATGTCTACGCGGCGCTGGAGAAGGGAACGATCGACGCCACTGAATTCGTCGGTCCTTATGACGACCAGAAGCTCGGCTTCTACAAAGTCGCGAAATATTACTACTATCCGGCATGGTGGGAAGGCGGTCCAGCCTGCCATGCATTCGTCAACCTCGAAAAGTTCAACAGCCTGCCGGAAAACTACAAGCGCATTCTGAAAGACGCCTGCGCGGTGGGAAGCGCCTCCATGCTCGAGCGTTACGATGCCCAGAACCCGAAGGCGCTGAAGGAACTTGTTGCACAGGGCGCGATCCTTCGTCCGTTCAGCCAGGAAATTCTCGACGTCTGCCACAAGGCGGCGGTCGAGACCTATGCGGAAATTTCCTCCGTGAACGAGAACTTCAAGAAGATTTACGAAAGCCAGCAGGCATTCAAGAAAGACGCCTATCTCTGGGCGCAAATCGCCGAATATACCTATGACACCTACATGATGATCCAGCAGCGAAACGGCACGCTGTAATCAACTGTTTGGCAGGACTTCAGCGGCCATCCGGTTCTGCGGGTGGCCGTCCTTGTTTGCGGCAACGAGTTTCCAGACTTCCCGCTCCCGCCACGCCATCGGAGTCATGCCGGTAACGCGGCGAAATTCGCGGTTGAAATTCGACTTCGTTTGAAAGCCGCTTTCCAGCATGATTGCGGTTACGGACTGATCCGTCTCGTCCAACAGGCGGCAGGCTTCCCGCACACGCAACTGATTGACATATTGCGAGACGTTCCCGCCCGTCGCCCGATTGATGGCGTTGGAAATCTGCCTGCTTGGGAGACCCATTCTGCGAGCAAGCCGTGTCAGGTTCAGGTTCTTCTCGCGGAAGATTTTCTTTGTCGTCATCATCTCGTCCAGGCGGAGAAGGATTTCGCGATCCTCCGTGGTGGCGGTTGCCGCCGCAGGTTCGTCGCTGGCATCGTTGGACGTGATCTCCGGCTTGCTGTCGCCCGCGACCCATGCTGTCAGCCCGATCAGCAGTAGCCCGAGGAGATTGCCATTGCTGATGATGACACCCGCATTTTCGCCCTGCGCCCATTCGAAATCGAGCAGGACCAGGACATCGAAACAGGCCGAGAGGCAAAGTGCTGCCGCAGCCAGATAAAGCGCACGATGAACGGAGGCGACGCTGGCAAACTGCGCGTCTTCCAGGCTATCGGGCCCACGGCGGCCCAGCATCAGGATGGCGATGGCATAGCCGATGAAAAGCAGCACCAGCGCAAAGTCGATGGCGAAGGGATAGGTGACCAGCAGCGCCAAGATCAGGAACGGTGGTGCGATGATGGCCACAACGCGAAGAGTTGCGTGCTGCGCCGAATTGCCCATCAGGCTTCGGAAGCTGGAATATGTAAGTGGTGGCAGGAAAGACGCCATCACCGGCAGCGCAAATCGCAGCCAGTCGATGCCGTAACCCCACCGCAGGCCAACGATTGTCGATTGCAGGCTGCTCAGCGCAAGCAGTGCCAGAAACGGGCGATTTGCCCTACCTTGCCCATTGGCCCGGATGATGGATGCGAGCATCATTAACAGAAGTAGCGCGGCGACGAAGGGCAGGGGTACAAACAGCACGAAATCAATCCCGATGAAATGCCTGGGGCATGCGCATTCTCATGTCACTCAACCCGAGAGACCGCGACAGCTATGAGCGTTCTTGGACCGGATCGCTATCCGCGACGACCTCAAATGCGTTTCAGGACGAGAAAAAAGATCGCCAGAGCAACTTTCAACCTCGTTTTCTCCAACACAACGAGGCTTTCATGCGTAACATCCTTTTCACCACTGCATTTCTACTGACGGCGCAGGCGGCTTTTGCCAGCCAGAGTGTCGGCACCCGCGAAATCTCCATAGCGTCCACTGCCCGAGGCGCGAACCTTGACGTGACGATGTGGTATCCATCCTCCGGTGGTGGAGATGACATTATGGTCGGGGAAAACAGAATTTTCGAAGGCACGAGTGCCGGCAAAGACGCCGCCATCGAACCAGGTCCGCTGCCGGTGGTACTTCTTTCCCACGGTTCCGGTGCGCGTGGAAACAGCATGGCATGGATCGCAACGGCACTTGCCGAGAATGGATTTCTGGTCATCGCCCCCAACCATCCCGGCACCACCAGCGGCGATTCCACGCCGCAGGACACGCCGAAGATCTGGGAGCGGACCGATGACATTTCGACTATCGTTACCTCGCTGACCACGAATGCGGAGTGGAGCGGTTCCATCGATGAGAGCCGCATCGGCGTGCTCGGCTTCTCGCTCGGCGGTACGACAGCCATGGAGCTTGCTGGCGCGCGCGCCAGCCTCGACGCCTATGTGCAATATTGCATAGACTATGCAAACTCGATGGATTGCCGATGGTTCGCGGGCGAGCGCGGGTACAAGGATGGTAAGCCCGTCGATGTGCCCAAGCTGGATTTGCGCACGGTCGATAGGCCTCGTTTCGAGCAATCCAATCATGATCCGCGCATTCGCACCGCCGTATTGGTCGATCCGGGTCTGGAGGTTGCTTTCACCGGCGAAAGTCTTGCAGGGATCGATATACCGCTAAGCTTCATCAATCTCGGCAGTGTCGGCAAGATACCGGTATCGGTGCTTTCTGATGAATTGTCGAAAAGGGTGCCGGGCGCAACCTATGTACAGGTCGATGACTCCGATCACTTCAGCTTTCTACCGGTGTGCAAGGAAGGTGCTTCGGCATTCCTGAAATCGGTTGGGGAGATCGATCCAATCTGCGAGCCCACCGGTCGGGAACGGTCGGATATTCATGCCGAACTTACCCATACCATCGTCAATGCATTTCAGCGCAGTCTGAAAGCGACGCATTAACATTTCAAATCGCGATCTCGAAGATGTGGACCGGGGCTGCGTCCTCCGGTCCGACAGCTTTTCAGATTATGACGGTCGATGTCAGGTTTCTTAACAGTTTTTTCAAACCTCGATTGCAAAAAGTTTGGTCAAGACAATCATTTAGACAGTCAACGATAAGAATGAAAATCGGGCCTTGGGGAACTAATGATGATCGATAATCTACTCGCGCGCTTTAAGATACAGACGAAAGTCATCATCTTCATCGCGCCATTCGTCGCAAGTATTCTGGCAGTTGGGCTTTCAGGGCTGTACACGTCGAATATCTTGCAAAGCCGTATGGATATTTCAAATGGCGTGCTGCAATCCCTGACTGGATTCAAGGGCGTCTATGCCAGCATGACGTCTTTTCTCGCCAATACGAATGAGGAAAGTAGAACCGAGCTTCACAAGCAGCTGGACGAACAGGTTACGGTTCTGAAATCGATTGGAGGCGATAACTCGGGTCAGATACGCGATGCTGTCCAGGGCACGGACGTCATCGGGACACAGGTTGATGAGTTGTGGTCCAGCCACCAGAAAGAGCAGGCGCTGCGCAGCAGCATGACTGCCGATCTTGCCACCATCAACACGGAGCTGACCGGTCTTCTCGCCAATGCGACGAATATCAGGAATACGCTGCAAACCGGCGAGACCAAGGCGAAAGCCATGCTTCGAGAGGCAGACAAGCTGAACCGGGGAGCAACTCTCATTGCCACGGTGGTGACCGATTTCAACCGTGTCACCGCGCCGGATGAGAAGGTCAACGTCGTGAAGATGGCGATTGCAGATCTGGAGACGACCGGCAAGGACCTTGCTGCGCTGGCCACAATCGACCAGAAGGTCGTGATCGACCAGATAACCGACAGTGTCCGGCAGATTCGCGAGCAACTCGACATTGGCGTCGTCAACGACGCGACCGTGGGCGCCATCGACCGGGCAGTCAATGTCATGCGTCCCGCCACCATTCGACTTCAGGGTTTTGCAACGGTCAAATCGCGCCAGGCGACGGAAGTTTTTGGCCAGCTGGATCAGCCGATCGAAAGTGCGACCACATTCCTCGCGAATGCGCGTCAGATCGGCGATGATGCAAAAAATCTTCAGCTGGAAATGGCAGGCTACGTTGCCGCGCCCACGAAACAGGCACTTGAAAAATTCCGCGATGCGGCCTTCCGGCTAAATGTGTCCGCGGGCGCGATGATCGAAGATAAAACGGTGTCGGATAGTGCTCGCACAAGTGCTGGTGTCATCGATGGATTGGCCACTGCGCTGGACAAGTCCGCGACCGAGCTTCTGGCAATGTCGCAACAGCGCACGGTTGCCTTCAAATCGGCAGAAGACGAAATCGGTCGCGTCTGGAGCGATCTGACGGCCTTTGCGGAAACGCAACGCGCGGCTGCGGACAGCGAACGGGGCAAGGCGGATGGTATTTCGCTGTCGGCTATGATCGTCGGCGTCCTCATCGCCATCTTCGCTGGTATCGGTCTCGTCATGACCTTCAAGGGTCCGATCCTTGGCATCGTCAATGCGATGAAGCGGCTGGCCAAGGGCGATATCGACATTCCGCTCGACGCGAAGAGCCGCCACGATGAAATCGGCGACATGGCCCGTGCGCTTGAAGTGTTCAAGGAAAATGCCGAGCAGCGCGTCCGCCTGGAAGCGGCGACACAGGAGCAGCGGGCCGCGGCCGAAGAGCAGCGCCAGCTCAATGAAGCCGAGCGCAAGGAACTGGATCGCCAGATACAGTTTGCGGTCAATGCACTGGCGGGCGGCCTGGAACGTCTGTCGGCTGGCGATATATCGACCACCATCGACACGCCGTTCAATGGGCAGCTGGAACAGTTGCGCGTGGACTTCAACCAGTCGATGCTGCGCCTGCGCCAGACCATCGGCGGCATTCAGGAGAATGTCGGGGCCATTCGCGGAAACGTTAGGCAAATGTCGGCATCCGCCAACGATCTCGCCCGTCGCACGGAACGTCAGGCTGCATCTCTGGAAGAAACGGCTGCCGCCGTGGACGACGTCAACAACAATATGCGCAACGCCGTGGATCGGGCGCGGGCCGCAAACGGCATCGTTGACGATACGCGGCGCAATACCGAAGATTCGCTCGTCATCGTCCGCAATGCGATTGCCGCCATGCAGCGCATCGAACATGCCTCGCAGACCATCGGCAATATTACTGAGGTCATCGATTCCATCTCGTTCCAGACCAATCTTCTGGCACTGAACGCCGGTGTCGAGGCCGCGCGTGCGGGCGAGGCGGGTAAGGGCTTTGCGGTCGTGGCGCATGAGGTTCGTGAGCTTGCCCAGCGTTCTGCTTCCGCTGCAAAGGAAATCCGCGAACTGATTGCTGTCTCCACAAGCGAAGTGTCTGCCGGATCAAGCCTCGTCAACCAGACCGGCCAGGCGCTGGAACAGATCGGCACGAAGATTTCGCACGTCAGCGAACATGTGCAGCAGATCACACAGGCATCGCAGGACCAGTCGGTGGCAATGCAGCAGATCAACAGTTCTGTCGGTGAAGTTGATTTGCTGACGCAGCAAAATGCGGCGATGGTGGAAGAAACGAGCGCCGCCAGCCAGCAGTTGAATGACGAGACGGATCAGCTGCTACAACTGCTGGAGCAGTTCAAGCTGTCGGCGTCTTACGGCGATCATGGTGTCAGACGCGTAGCTGCCTGATCATAAAGACAAGAATCGGTTCCGCTAAGCAGTGGGGCCGATTCTTTTGTAGAACAGCGTCGTGCCGCAGTAGCTGCCATCCGGGAAAAGCGCATAATCGGGAATGACACCGACACGTTCCCATCCGAAGCGTGGATAGATCGCCTCGGCTTCGCTGCCGGTCGCCGTGTCGAGAACGAGAAGCGTGCGCCCGAGACGGGCAGCCTCTTCCTCCACCATCGTCATGAGTTGACGGGAGATATCCTTTCCACGCACCGAACGATGAACCAGCAGTTTCATCAGATCAGCACGGTGGGGCTGGTTCGGCTTCGTTGCCAATCCAATCTGGACTGTGCCGACGATCCTGCCATCCATCTCTGCAACGGCGTGGATGGTGTGTCCCTGGCCTATGGAGATCGCCACTCCTTCCCAGAATTCACGCGCATCTGCGGGCGTGAAAGGCAGCATGAACCCGACCGACGCGCCGCCATTGACGCAGTCGGACAGCACTTCGCAGAGATCCGGCATTGATGCCTGTGTCTCCTGCTGATTGAGCAGACGGATAATCGTCAATTCAGACTCCGGTGTTTCAAGAGGTACGTTGATCGAGCACCACGGCGTAACGCGCCGTTTTGCTGGATGGATTGTGAAATGAGTGTCCTTCGCCAACAGGCATGAACAGGCAGTCTCCAGCCTCCAGTCGGTGGGTTTCGCCGCCGGTCGTCATGTCGAGGACACCTTCCAGCAGCCAGACATACTGGTTCATGCCGCGACTGGCCGCGTGGGGTGGAAAGCTTACACGTGCGCCAGTAGGAAGCATCACATCGACGATATCGACGGGGGAACCAGCACCGGGAGGCGAAACGGCGCGGCGAACATAACCGGTTTCGGGATCTTTCCAGGTGGGTTGTTCGGTGTAGCGGAGGAGCGGCTTCGCCTGCTCGTCATCATCGGTGAAGAAGCGTGATAGCGTCATGCCAAATGCTGAGCAGATGCGTGCAAGGAGCGCCGCAGTCGGTGTGGCTTCTCCCCTTTCGATACGGGAAATCATGGCGCGACTGACACTGGATGCCTGCGCCAGCTGATCAAGCGTCATTCCTCGTGAGGTCCGAAGCCCGCTTATTTTTTCAGCGATGGCGTGTTCTATGTTGGTCGCGTCTGATTCCATTATTTGATAATGTATTTCTCCTATAGTGGAGTCAAGCTGCATCGGTAACGCCGGTGTTCCGAGAGCTTCTTAGGCGCTCGGAGCAGGCGTCGTGTTTCACTAACTGAGCATTGGTTGTTGCCATCGAGCCCAGGGACCAGCGGAAACATGTCCCGTGGCAACTGCAACAGCGCGCTCATTCCACTGACCGGGCCAGCATTGCAGGGACTTGATGACGGGAAGGCTTGTTCAGGAAGAGGTCATGTCATCCGTAGATCGACGAGCGATACTTCAAGCGTGTAGACCACTCCTGACGGCTCATACCGAAGGTTGGCTGAGCCCCCGAGGAGGCTGTTTTCCAGCAGGCGTGAGCCGAAACCCTTTCGTGCCGGAGCGGTCACCGGTGGACCGCCTGCCTCTTCCCAGCTGAGCCAGAACGCGTGCCCGTCAATCCCCCAACGAACCGAGACTCTTCCATCCGCTTTAAAAAGCGCGCCGTACTTGATTGCATTGGTGACGAGTTCATTGACCGTCAGCGTGAGATTGAGCGCACAAGCGGGTCCGATTTTGACGAAGGGGCCCTCGATGCTAATTCTTTCTTCCGCGTTCGCAGGAGAGATCGCGGTCTGAACGATGGTCGCGATATCGCTTGTTGTCCTCTCTCCCGACAGGAGGGCGTTTTGCGCGCGCGCCAGCGCCCCGATCCGTTCGGTCAAGGCCTGATTGGCCGTCGATGTATCCACTGCGTTCCGCAATGTCTGTGATACGATAGACTGGACGATGGACAGAATGTTCTTAAGCCTGTGTCCAACCTCCTGATTGAGCAGGTTCTGCTGCTCTTCGGCGTGTTTGCGCGGGGTAATATCCGAGGCAGCGCCGAACCATTCGACGATATCGCCGTGGGCGTCGATAATGGGGACGGCACGCGAAAACACCCACCCCATACCGCCATCCTGTAGTTTCACCCGATGTTCGAGTTCGAATGTCGACTTGGTCACGATAGCATCGTTGATCGCCTCCAGGATCTGGGGCTTGTCCGCTTCGTCTATGTATGCATCCAGCCATTTCACGCTTGGCTGCAATGTGTCTTCAAGGATGCCATTTCCGTCGAGCTGCCGCAATTCGGTCCAGTCCGGGCTCATGCGATAGATGGAATAGGCGCCCGCCGTCACCAGCTTTAAAAGCCTTGCCTCGCTTTCGATCAGGCTTTCCGCACGTTTTTCCATGGCTTCGCGAAGCATGATCGTCTCGGTCACGTCGTGGGCTACATGCAGAAAGCCGACGATGCTGCCATCATCGTCGCGCAGCGGACTGTATGAGAAGGTCCAGTAGGTATCCTCCTCATAGCCGTTGCGTGTCATGACAAGGTGCAGCCCCTCCATGTAGACAGCTTCACCGGACATGGCGCGCTCGATGATGGGCGTGATTTCGTCCCATATCTCATGCCAGACCTCCGGCATCGGCATTCCCAACGCCGCCGGATGACGCTTTCCGAGAAAGGGTGCGTAGGCTCGGTTGTATAGAAATGTCTTTTCCGGCCCCCACATGGCGCACATGGCAAAGCCAGACGACATCATGATGTCATAGGTGGTCTTGAGCGTAGGTGGCCATGTCTCTATTCCGCCCAGGGGTGTCGTCGCCCAGTCGAATTCACTGAAATAATCCATCGCCCACCTATACCAGATCAAAACCCGATGGGTTCTCATGATTCATGGAGCGATTTCCATTCTGTTCAGCGCTTTCTCCAGATCGATTTCCGAAATTGGTTTCGACAGAAACAGCGCGCCTTCCGGCATACTGCCCTGCATTGGACTGTAGCGTCCCGAAATGACGATGATCTTGCAGTCAGGCCAATGTTTGGCCGTGTGTTGGGCAAGGCGCAGCCCGTTCATCGAGCCGGGCATGTCGATATCCGTCATCAGGGCCGCAATCGCTGGTTCACGTTCAAGGATGGCAAGTGCCTGATCAGCGTTTCCGGCGTCCAGCACCCGAAAACCGGCATCTGTCAGCATGTCGACGAGGTCCATTCTGATCAGGCCATCATCTTCGACGATGAGAAGTAGCGACTTCGGCATCGATCAGTGTTCCTTCTGAAAGCTTTCAAGGTCAGCGGTTATGACGCAGCGGAAACCGTCTCGCGCGAAATCGATGGCGACATCGCTGTCGAGCGTGCCGTTTAGACCGGCCGAGATGAGGCGCATTCCAGAGCCGTTGGTCTCCGGGTGAACCACTGCCGGGCCTCCTTGCTCCGTCCAGATCATTTCGAAGCGGTCTCGGGCCTCCCCTCCGACCTTCCATCTCAGATCGATCATTCCCGTCTGCGATGAAAGCGCACCATGCTTGATCGCATTCGTGGCAAGCTCATGGAGAATGAGCGACAGCGACAGTGAGGGTCTGGAGCCGATCTTCAGGTTAGGCCCGGAAATCGTGAAGCGCGGTGTCACCGGGTCGTCATGAAGATCCGTCATCAGATCGACCAGTTGCCGCACGGTTGACGCGCCTCTCCCGCCTTCGAGTATGGTGTCATGAGCATTGCTGAGAACGCCGATCCGTTCCGAAAGCTGTTTTCTGGCGGTCGGAAGATCGGGTGCATTTCGGAGTGTTTGCGATGCTATGGCCTGAACCATCGCCAGCTGGTTCTTGAGGCGATGCCCAAGCTCGTGGGAAAGCAGCTCCTGACGTTCTTCATCTGCGCGCAGTTGCGTGACATCTCGTGCCTGAACCAGAATCCCTGTTACCGCATCATCCTTGCCGCGCATCGGCTGATAGACGAGATCGATCAGACGTGTCTGCTTTTCGCCATCGGGGCCGCGATTGAGCTCGATGGACATATTTTTCGCGATAAAGGGCTCACCGGTTCGATAAACATTGTCGAGCAATCCTATGAAGCCCTGCCGAACGACTTCTGAAACCGCCTCCGCCACAGTCTTGCCGATGATCTCGCGTCCTACGCCAATCATCGAATAATATTCTTCATTGGCATAATCGAAGACATGATCGGGGCCGACCAGCATGGCGATGCCGCCCGGACTGAGTTCGAACACCTGCATGAAGCGCTCGCGCTGCGTTCTTTCCTGACGCGAAATCGCCACTTGATTGGTTATTTCATTGCACGCACAGAACATACCAAGGACGGTGCCCCACGGGTCTCGCACCGGGGTATAGGAAAACGCGAAGTGCGTTTCTTCCGGATAGCCGTTTCGGTGCATGGTGAACTGGATGTCGTCCATCGCCGTGCCCTGTCCGGCATAGGCAGCACTGATGATGGGATCGACCTGGTCCCAGATATCGTGCCAAAGGTCACGAAAGGGTTTCGCGAAGGCCTGTGGATGCCTCTTGCCGCACATCTGGGCATAGCCGTCATTATAGAGCGTCGTCTGCGATGGTCCCCACACCATAAGCATGGGCTGGAGGGAGTTCAACATCACGTCCGTCAGCGTCTTGAGTTCCACGCTCCAGTCTTCCCGAGGGCCAAGCGGCGTTGTTGCCCAGTCGGTATCGCAGAAGAGTTTTCCGCAATCAGGGTTTATTGCCGTCATGTAGTCTAACCAAGGATCCATTGAATGCGGGGATGATAAAACACAGGCCTTGAGTTTTGGTTCCATTCCGCTTGGGAAATTTCCTGATCCGAGCCTTAAGCTCTCAACACCGCGGGAACGCTCAGAGCATCCGTTTCGGGGTGGATTTGAGGGAGCGACGCTCGAAAGCTACCAGAACCAGGCTGGCGGTGACGATAAGAGCTGCACCGATAAATACATTATGGGCAGGAATTTCAGCCCAGATAGCATAGCCGTAGGCAAAGGCCCAGATCAGCCCGGTGTATTCGACGGGAGCGAGTGCAGATGCGGGAGCGTGCCGAAATCCCTCGTATAAAAGGTACTGACCGAGCGTCGCTACCAACCCCAGACCGATCATCAAGGCCCACCCCTGAAGATCCGGGCTCTTCCATATCCAGGGAAACGATGCGGCGCATGCAAGCGCGAACAACAGGCTTGTCGCATACATCTGCGTCAGTGTTGTTTCGCTGCGGCTGACGAGACGGATGAGGATAGTGGACCATGCCCAGCAGAAGCCTGCCACGATACACAGTGCCGCTGGCACCCAGTTTGGCGAACCGGCGGGATTGGCCGCAACCACGACACCGACGAACCCGATGAAACAGGCAAGCCATCTGCCGAGCCCGATCGCCTCCTTGAGGACGACAATGGACAGCAGCATCACCATGATCGGTGCGGAAAAGTATAGCGTCGTCAATTCGGCAAGGCCGAGATAGCGGGCGGAGTTGTAGAAGAGCAGCCACGCCAAAGCATAAGTGCGGCGCGCAGCACGACAGTTCCCCGATAGCGACTTTTCAGGATCGAAGGATGGCGGTAATGGAAGGCGAGCGTGCCTGTGATCACGACGATAACTAGGCTTCGCATAAACAGAATTTGAGGTACTTGGTATGTTGCGACCAGCCATTTGACCAGCGCATCCTGCAAGGCGAAACAGGAATATCCCATGGCGGCGAGCGCAATGCCGTAAAGTGGTCTTGCTTCGACCGATGCAGATGTCATCGCCTTGGTGCCTGTCATTTCCGCGTCCACTGGAATCCCGCCTCTCACGACGGTTGAAGATGGGTCTACGGCTATCATGCCACTTTAACAAGTTCTGATATTGCGCAGCCTCAAAACTCTCCAACAGGCGGGCTCTAAAGCAAAACGCCGCCCCTGCGGGCGGCGTTGTATCGTGATCGTTGGCTCAGTCGAGACGAGGAGCGTGTATCGTCAGGAAGTGGCGAACAACCGGCTTTTCGATGCCGCTGTGGTAAGCCAGAACCTTGCCTTGCAGATCGGCATCCGCATTGGACACCCGTTTGTGTTGGCGAAGGTGCTCGGCCCAGGATTCCACCATGAACCATTCCACGATCTTCTGTCCGTCTGCTGCATCCTCTGTCACGCCCCAGCCATAGGCACCATCGCGGCGGCGTTCATGGGCCAGATCGTTGATTGCCTTCAGGAATTCGGCGCGGTTTTGCTTCTCGACCTGGTATTCGATGAGGATCAGCACAGGACCGCGATCATGGGCAACGGGTTCTTCGACGAGCGGTTCGGGCCAATGGTTGGAGGGAATGAGATCGGCCTCGCCAGTGGGTAGTTTCAGGCGATGCATGATGAAGCCAGCAATCAAAAGGCTGACCGCGCCGATAAGAAGGGTCGCCGGAATGCCAACTGCCGATCCAATCGCACCCCAGCCGAGGCTACCGGCGGTCATCGCACCGTTGAAGACGGTCAGATAAACGGCCAGACCACGACCCCGCACCCAGTTCGGCAACACGGCCTGCGCAGTTCCGTTCAGTGTGGTGAGAGCGGTGATCCAGGCAGCGCCAAGGAACAGAAGCACGACGATGGCGAGCCATTGCGGCGGTGCGAAGGAAAGTGCCGTCATGACGAGAGCGGTGACGATTGCAGAGCCGAGCAGAAGGCCATCGGAACTGAGATGTTCGCGCAGCTTAGGCATGATGAGGGCGCCGCCGATGGCACCGGCACCAACGGCACCGAGCAGTATACCGTAGAAGCTCGCATCTCCACCAAGCAGCTGGCGTGCGACGAGTGGCAGCAAAGCCCATACCGCACTTGCAAAGGCAAAGAAGATCGCTGCCCGGACCAGAACTACATGTAGCGGGCGGCTCGATTTCGTGTAACGCAGACCGGCACGGAATGCGCCGAAGAAGTTTTCCTGGAGAGCGTCGTTGGCGTTCTTTGCGCGAGGCCACCAGATCAGGGCGGCGATGACGACGATATAGCTTGCCACATCTGCGCCATAGGTAACGGCTGCGCCCAAGGCAGCAAGCAGAAGTCCGCCCACCGCAGGCCCGATGGAACGGGCAATATTGATGCCGAGGGAGTTCAGCGCCACAGCACTTTTGACATCCTGCCGGGGAACGAGTTCAGGCACGATGGCTTGCCATGTCGGACCCATCAGGGCTGCACCAATACCGCCAAGGAAGGTGAGGCCGATCAGCGCGCTGACGGACAGCATGCCTGTGTAGGAAAGCGTCATCAAGGTGATGCTGACTGAGGCCAGCAACAGCTGGATCGCGATGAGAAAACGGCGTCTATCCAGAATATCGGTGAGGACACCTGCGGGGATGGCGAGCAGAAAGATCGGTAGAGTGGCCGCAGCCTGAACCATCGCAACGGCTGCAGGCGATGCCGAAAGGTCGGTCATCAACCAGGAACTCGCCACATCGCGCATGAAACTGCCGGTGTTGCCAAGAACGGTAGCGGCCCAAAGGACGGCGAAAACGGGTTGACGAAGCGGCGCGAAGCTACCCCCGGAATTGTTTGCGGAGGTCATGCGCGTGTTCCTTTTGCTAGATCGATTGCGGCGACAAAAACAAACGCGCCCGCAAGGCCGATATGTTCGAAGAAGGCGTTGGTCGCCATGTTGCGCTCCATGCCGGAAGGAAGCTCCCAGAAGCGCAAGGCAATGAAAGTTGCTGCAACCGTGAAGCCTGCGAGGGCAAGTGCGCCCAACCAGCGTTTGAAGCCGGAAACGACCATCGCGGAGGTGACGAGTTCAAAGGCAATGACGATAACGGCAAGGCCCGCTGCCGGGTGCAGCCCGAAATGGTTCATCTCGGCAATCGCGCCGTTGAAATCGTAAATCTTCGTGGCCGGGCCTTGAATATAGGCGGCGCATAGCGCCAGAAGCGCTGCCGAATGGGTGGCAGGCGAAGCGATTATCCGGCTAAATATGTTCTGGTTTTCATAGGTGTCTACACTCATCACGTCAGCTCCGTTTTCAGCGCCGACTTCGAAAGCGGCGTCTATTGATCCGATGGGAGGAGAATGCGCGAAACTTTGAATTGAGTGAATTGTATCAATTTTTGATATTTAATTGCGTATTTCGCAATAGTTGTTCGCGGCAAAGAATGGCGGCGGGTTGAGGCCCACCGCCATCCATATCTTCGTCACACCGCCCAGCAGGAGCAACCAAGCGCACCGAAGAAGCCTTTCAGGTCCGCAATCGGCAGTTTCGAGGTCCACGCACCCGCGTGGTCGTGGCCGTGGACACCGCAATCGCTTGCGCAGCCGCAGGAAGTGATCGCCGTGCGGCGAAGCGAGCGTGCGCCCGCACCTTCCGGCTCTCCCCATGCCGCATATCCGCCGAACTTGCGAACGGGCGACCAGTCCGGCATTGCTGGAGGAACGTCGTTCTCGTCCAGCGTTTTGAAGTCTCCCGCGCCATAGACGATCTTGCCGCCGACCATGGTGAGGTCTGATGTGAGGAAGGAAATCTCGTCCTCCGGGCAGGAGAAGAAGTCCTTGCTGGGGATGAGAAGGTCTGCAAACTGGCCTTTCTCGATGCGGCCCTTCTTGCCCTCTTCGTTGGAGAACCATGTCACCTTTTCGGTCCACATGCGAAGTGCCGTTTCGCGGTCCAGGCAATTGGCGCGCGGGTAAAGCTGCATGCCGCCCACGGTCTTGCCGGTTATCATCCAGTAAAGCGAAACCCACGGGTTGTAAGAGGCGACGCGGGTCGCGTCCGTTCCTGCCGAGACGTTGACGCCCTTGTCCAGCATACGGCGGATGGGCGGCGTGGCTTCGGCGACGCCGTGGCCGTATCGCTCGACGAAATATTCGCCCTGATAGGCCATACGATGCTGTGTCGCGATGCCGCCGCCGAGAGCTGCGATGCGATCGATGGAGCGCTCGGAAATGGTCTCGGCATGGTCGAAGAACCAGTTGAGGCCTTCCAGCGGAATGTCTCTGTTGACCTTCTCAAACACGTCAAGCGAGCGGCTGATCGTTTCGTCGTAAGTCGCGTGCATGCGCCATGGCCAGCGATTTTCCGCCAGCACCCGCACGACCTCTTCAAGCTCGCCTTCCATTTCTGGCCCCATTTCGGGACGCGGCTGGCGGAAATCTTCGAAATCCGCTGCCGAGAAGACCAGCATTTCGCCTGCGCCGTTGTGGCGGAAATAGTCGTTGCCCTGCTTATATTTGACGTTGGCCGTCCAGTTCAGGAAGTCTTCCTTTTCCTGCTTCGGCTTCTGGGTGAAGAGGTTATAGGCAAGGCGCACCGTCAACTGGTTTTCGTCCGACAGCTTCTGGATGACCTCATAATCGTCAGGGTAGTTCTGGAATCCGCCGCCCGCATCGATGACGCCGGTTACGCCCAGCCGGTTGAGCTCCCGCATGAAGTGACGCGTGGAGTTGACCTGATATTCAAAGGGCAGCTTCGGTCCCTTGGCCAGCGTTGAATAAAGAATGCCCGCATTCGGCTTGGCCAGAAGCATGCCGGTGGGGTTTCCATTGGCATCCCGGGTTATTTCGCCGCCAGGCGGGTTCGGCGTGTCGCGGGTGTAACCGACAGCGCGCAGGGCAGCGCCGTTCAAGAGCGCGCGATCGTAAAGATGCAGCAGGAAGACCGGCGTGTCCGGCGCGATAGCATTGATCTCTTCGATGGTCGGTAGGCGCTTTTCCACGAATTGATGTTCGGTAAAGCCGCCAACCACGCGCACCCATTGCGGGGCAGGCGTGATAGCCACCTGACGCTTGAGCATGTCCATGGCATCGGCCAGCGAGCGAACGCCATCCCAGCGCAGTTCCATGTTGAAGTTCAGACCGCCGCGCACGACGTGAGTGTGGTTGTCGATCAGGCCGGGGAGAACGCGCTTGCCCTTGAGATCGACGATCTTGGTCTCTGGACCGGCATGCGCCATGATTTCGCTGTCCTCGCCCACAGCAAGGAACTTTCCGTCCTTGATGGCGACGGCGCTGGCGGTGGGATTGGCACGATCAAGCGTGGTGAACAGGCCGTGATGAAGAATGAGGTCGGCGTGCATTGGCTGCTCCGGGCTTTGTAAGGAAGTGAAAATAAATCTCTTTTGCATTTAGCGATATATGGCCGGTCGGGAAACCAGCCATTATCGCTCATCAACTATCGGATTTCGCTTGCCTATCGCGCAGGCTTGCGACATCGGCGCTGCGCTCACCTTTCGGCAGATGGCCGAACATGTGTGGCTTGATCTGGTTGATCCAGGAGATTGCAGCGGGCTCCTTGCTCCAGAGCGTTTTTGCAAAGGGAACGACCTGTTCGCCCACAAGGATGCCGAGAAGACCTACGAGGGCAATGACCGGGGGAGCCGGAGAGCGAACGTTGAGAAGGCTGTAAATGATACCGACCAGCAAACCGGCACCGAGTGAGAAAAGATAGACTTTCATGGGAACCTCCGTGTGATTGGGAAGCCGCTCTGCACCGTTTGCAGAGCGGCGTTGGACAATATGCTTACTTGGCTGGGTTAGGGCCGATGCGCTTGCCGTGCTTGACGCGCTCTTCAACGCCGTGAACCATGGTGTAGGCGTAATCAATGCCCATGCCGTACGCACCGGAGTGTTCCTTCACGAGTGTGGTCACGGCATCGTAGGTTTCCTTGCGAGCCCAGTCACGCTGCCATTCCAGAAGAACCTGCTGCCATGTAACAGGGATGACGCCAGCCTGAACCATGCGGTCCATCGCGTATTTATGCGCATCCGAAGAGGTGCCGCCGGAAGCATCGGCAACCATGTAGATTTCATAATCCGGCACATCGTGTAGGGCTGATAGGGCGAAGGTCGTGTTGCAGACTTCCGTCCAAAGGCCGGAGACGACGATCTTCTTGCGGCCATTGGCGGCATTCTTTGCCAGTGCATCGCGGACATTCTGGTCATCCCAGGAGTTCATGGAGGTGCGCTCTAGGATATCGTTCTCCGGATAGACGGCCAGCAGTTCCGGGAAGGTGTTGCCGGAGAAGGACTGGGTTTCGACGGTGGTGATCGTGGTCGGGACGTTGAAGATTTTGGCGGCCTTGGCAAGACCGACGACGTTGTTCTTGAGCACCTGACGGTCGATGGACTGCACACCGAAAGCCATCTGCGGCTGCTGGTCGATGAAGATGAGCTGGCTGTTGGAAGGGGTCAGAACTTCGAGCTTGGACATGATATTACTCCGTTGAATGATGTGCCGCTGTGCGGCGTTTGAAATTGACAAGCCTTCGGTGGCCGGCTGCCCGGAAGAGGCAGCCGCTTGAAGGCGGTTGGTGAAGGTGCGGTTAAGTTGGTTTATGCTGCGAGCGGGACAAGTCCCGCTTCGATCCTGTTGCGGAAGGGTTCATAACGGCTTGGCAGCTTGAGCGCTTCGCCGAGATGGGCCGTATCCTCGTCCCGGTTGAAGCCGGGTTCGTTGGTGGCGATTTCGAAAAGGATGCCGCCCGGCGTCCTGAAATAGATCGCCCAGAAATAATCCCGGTCGATGACCGGCGTTACCTGGTATCCCGTGTCCATCAGCGCCTTGCGAACTTCGAGCTGCTTTTCACGGTTTTCGACCGCAAAGGCGAGGTGGTGGACGGAGCCTGCGCCTTGGCGGGCGAAGGGCGTCTGCGGCAGGGCGGCGAGATCGATACTGTCTGCTCCGTTGCCGCCGGGGATGACGAAGCGGGTGACGTCGCCTTCTGTGTCTGCGCGCTGATATCCCATGAATTCCAGCAGTTCGGCGGTCGCTGCCGTATCGTGAAGATTGAAGCGAGCGCCTGCAAAGCCGCGGATCGCATGATCGTCGTCGATACCGGCATTCGCCCAGGGTGAGCGGCTGTCATCTGCCGTTTCGATCATGGCCAGCCCATCACCATCAGGACCGGTGAAGCGGAGGCGGCTTGCGCCGAACACGGTGTCGCTTTCGATGCCGTTGACGCCCTTTGCGATGAGGCGGTCCTTCCAGAAGGACAGCGAGCTTTTCGGCACCGAGAACTGGGTTTCTCCGACTTCGCCTACTCCGGCACGGCCAGTTGCCATGTTATCGAAGGGGAAGTAGGTCATGACGGTGCCGGGTGTGCCCTGCTCATCACCGTAGTAGAGGTGGTAGACGGAGGGCTCATCGAAGTTGACGGTCTTCTTGACGCGGCGAAGGCCGAGAGTGTCCGTGAAGAACCGGTTGTTGCTTTGCGCATCCGACGCCATCGAGGTGACGTGGTGCAGTCCCTTGATATCCTTTATCATGGTCGGTGCCTTTCGTGTTTGGCTGTGTTCGTTTCGATGAAATGAGTTTTAGCCGACTTGATTGCTGCACGGAATTGCAATATTTTTGTCGAATGAATTATCAATTTTGAAATAATCGAGATGAATGATTACAAGGCACTGAAGACATTCCTGCTGGCGGCCGAGAAGCGCAATTTCGCGCAGGTGGCGCGTGAACTCGATATGACGCCCGCTGCCGTAACCCGCGCCATCGCGGCACTCGAAGACGATCTCGGCGTTCAGCTCTTCGTGCGCACTACCCGCCAGGTGTCACTGACCACGGACGGGGCCGTCTTCGCGGCCCAGATCAAGCCAGCCGTGGATGCGCTGGAAGATGCGCGGCGCGACGTGAAAAACGCGCATAAGGCGGATCAGGGCCGGTTGCGGATCAGCGCTCCGACATGGCTCGGAAAGACGGTGCTTCCGCCTATCCTATCCGCCTTCCGCGATCTCTACCCCAAAATGGCTTTCGAGATTTCCGTCTCCGATGGGTTGGTCAATATCGTCGATGACGACTACGATCTTGCAATCCGCATTTCGTCCGCACCGTCGGACAAGTTTACGATCTGGCGCAAAATCCGGGCGGTGCCGCGTATTCTCGTTGCGGCTCCCGGAAGCCGGTTTACGGAGATGAAGCACCCTAGCGAGCTGACGCCGGATGATTGCCTGGCCTATAGCGGCGAAAGTCGCCGAGAAAACTGGCTGCTATCCGATGGTGGTTCGAGCATAGCGATAACGGCTGGACGTGCCTTCAGTGCCAATAGCGGTGAGGTGCTGGCGGATATGGCCTCGGATGGTGCGGGCGTTGCCATGCTTCCCGGCTTCAACATTGCCGAGCATATAAGGACGGGACGTTTGGTCCATGTCTTCAAGGGCTGGGCACCGCCCGAACTATGGCTGACGCTGTATTATCCGCCCTATCAAGCCCTTCCGCCACGCATCGCGACCTTCTCGAAATTTTTCGAAGAACAGGTACCGGCCTATATGGTGTCGATAGATTAATGGCGTTTGCCGGAAGGCGGGCTTGAAAACAAAAAAGCGAGGGGGTGACCCTCGCTTTCATCATCGAAACAGGCGTTCAGCTTTTAAAGGCTGCGGCCGATATCGAGGAATTTCTGGCGACGCTCGGCGCGTAGCTGGCTTCCCGATTGCGGAACGAGATCCTTCAGTGCATCCTCAATCGTCTTGCCGGTTGCAGCAATAACGGTTGCCGGATCGCGGTGCGCGCCACCCATTGGTTCGGCAATGATGCCGTCGATGACGCCGAGACCCTTCAGGTCGTCGGAAGTGATCTTCATGTTGGTCGCCGCTTCCTTGGCGCGGGTGGAGTCGCGCCAGAGGATGGAGGCTGCACCTTCAGGCGAGATCACCGAGTAGATGGCATGTTCCAGCATGTAGACGCGGTTGCCAGTCGCGATAGCGATTGCCCCGCCGGAGCCGCCTTCACCGATAACGACGGAGACGATCGGCACCTTCACGTTGAGGCACATTTCAGTCGAACGAGCGATGGCTTCCGCCTGCCCACGTTCTTCCGCGCCGACGCCTGGATAGGCGCCTGCCGTATCGATCAGCGTAATGACCGGAAGGGAGAAGCGGTCGGCCAGTTCCAGAACGCGGATCGCCTTACGATAGCCTTCCGGGCGCGGACTGCCGAAATTGTGCTTGAGGCGCGACTTGGTGTCGTTGCCTTTTTCCTGGCCGATGATGGCGACAGGCTGACCGTTGAAGCGACCGAGGCCAGCCTGAATGGCAGCGTCTTCGGCAAACTTGCGGTCACCGGCAAGCGGTGTGAAATCCGTAAACAACGCGCTGGCGTAGTCGATGAAATGCGGGCGCTGCGGATGACGCGCAACCTGCGTTTTCTGCCAGGCGTTCAGCTTCGAATAGATGTCCTGCATCGCATCGTTGACGCGGGATTCAAGGCGCGAAATCTCCTCCGAAGTGTCAATGCTCTCGTCTTCGGCAGCAAGCTTCTTCAGCTCGAGAATCTTGCCTTCAAGGTCCGAGATCGGTTTTTCGAAGTCGAGATAGTTGTGCATGAGATCCGTTTCCGATCGTTTTGCGCAAGGTTTGACCGGGTGTTCCCGGCGGTTCCGGTCGCTCTAATCAAGCTTTTTGCCGCTTTTGGCAAGGGGGTGGTGCGTTTGTACCAGCTCTTGAAGGCGTTCTTCCAGCACATGTGTATAGATTTGTGTCGTGGAAATGTCCGAATGGCCGAGCAGTTCCTGCACCGCACGCAGGTCTGCGCCGTTCTGTAAAAGATGGCTGGCAAAGGCGTGCCGCATGACGTGTGGGGATATTGCGGGCGGGCTTATGTTGGCGCGAATGGCAATGTCTTTCAGGTCGCGGGCAAAAACCTGCCGCGGCAAATGGCCTTCCTTGCTGATGGAGGGGAAGAGCCACGGGCTCTCGACTATCGCCTTCTTTTCCGGCGTGAGCGCCTTTCGCGCCCGGTCATACATATCCATCGCCTCCATGGCGGCGCGGGAAAGCAGCACCATGCGGTCCTTATTGCCCTTGCCCCGGATCATCAGGAAGCGGCCTTCGTGGCGCAAAACCTTTGCCGGAAGCGACACCAGTTCGCTGACGCGCATTCCGGTTGCGTAGAGGAGTTCCAAAAGAAGATGCATGCGGATGCGGGCAAGCTGCCCCGGTCCTTCTCTCTGTGCCTCACTCGCAGCCAGCGCCAGAAGCTTGGTAACCTCAGCCACGCTCATTGTTTTCGGTAAGGCGCGGCCTCTCTTCGGCGCGTCGAGAATGCCGGTCGGGTCATCGGTGCGCAGGCCTTCGGCATAGAGGAACTTGTAAAACTGCCGCATGGTGGACAGCCGCCGTGCCTGCGAGGTGGTCGCAAAACCCAGTGTTGAGAGATGATTAAGATAAGCGGAAAGATCGGCGGTCGCCGCTTCTGAAACGGGCGTGCCTCTGCCTTGCATGAATTCCTGCAAATCATTGAGATCGCGCTCGTAAGCCTCAAGCGTATTGCCAGCGGCACCGCGTTCCGCGCTCATCATTTCCAGAAAACTTTCAAGCCTTGCGGCGTCCTGACCGGCCATTGTCGCTGCTTACGGAGTGGGCGGGTTCAGCCGCTCTGAGGGAATGCGCACCGTGACTTCCCGCTCTCTTGGCTGCACAAGCGCCACAAGCGTTACCATGCTTCCATAGATGATGGCCGCAATTGCTGCCAGAATGAAAATGAATCGAAACAGGGTGGGCATGGATACTCCGGTGCGCTTCTCAAGCCCTGCCTGTAGAAACATCTGGGCAGGGACAAGGCGGAACCGCCGCAACATGAAGCATTTGCAATGCCTGTCGTGGTCGATTCTGCGTCCTATAAGGCGTGATTCAGCTTGACGCTTGGTAAACATTTGCAGATACCGATGCCAAACGGGCCATATTCATGAGCGAAACCAACATCACCATTGCCCAAACTCTGGGTGACAAAGCGCGGGCGAAGCTCGGTAGACGCAATATCATTTTCGTCGGCCTGATGGGCGCGGGAAAATCGGCGATCGGCAGAACCATCGCGCAACAATTGAAGCTGCCATTCATCGATACGGATGACGAGATCGAGCGTGTTTCGCGCATGACGATTACCGAGCTTTTCGCCAGCTATGGCGAAACGGAGTTTCGGGCATTGGAAACCCGGGTCATCAAGCGGCTCTTAAGAGGTGGGCCGAAGGTCGTCTCTACCGGCGGCGGTGCCTTCATCAACGAGAATACACGCAGACACATCAAGCGCGGCGGTCTTTCCGTATGGCTGAAGGCCGATCTCGACGTGTTGTGGGAACGCGTCAACAAGCGCGATCACCGGCCGTTGCTCAAAACGGAAAATCCCAAGGCGACACTGGCTGCGCTGATGGAAAAACGTTACCCGATCTACGAGGAAGCCGACATCACCATCGCTTCGCGTGATGTGCGCAAAGACATTATCGTGACCGAAGTGCTGGAAGCCATTGCCGGTGCGCAAAAGAGAGCCTGATTGCATATGACGACGTCCGACATCCAATCCGATGAACGCCTTGTCCATGTTCCGCTTGGCGAACGTGCCTACGATATCCTGATCGGCCCTGGCCTGATCGGCCGCGCAGGCGGAGAGATTTCCTCGCGGCTGAAGGGCAGGCGCGCTGCGATCATCACCGATGAGCATGTAGCCCCGCTTTACCTCGAAACATTGATGGATGGTCTGCAGACCGATGGCATCGAGGCTGTTTCGCTGACGCTTCCGGCTGGTGAAAAAACCAAGAGCTTCGATCATCTGGTAACGGTTTGCGACACCGTGCTTGCAGCCCGCGTAGAGCGTAACGATGCCGTGATCGCTCTCGGCGGTGGGGTTATTGGCGACCTTGCAGGTTTTGCCGCGGGCATCGTCCGGCGCGGCGTTCGCTTCGTGCAGATACCGACGTCGCTGCTTTCACAGGTCGATTCGTCGGTCGGCGGCAAGACCGGCATCAATAGTCGCCATGGCAAAAACCTTCTCGGCGTCTTCCACCAGCCCGATCTGGTTCTGGCCGATACCGCCGTTCTCGATACACTCAGCCCGCGTGAATTCCGCGCCGGTTATGCCGAAGTCGTCAAATACGGCCTGATCGACAAGCCGGATTTTTTCGTTTGGCTGGAAAAGAACTGGGCTGAAGTCCTGAAGGGCGGCCCCGCCCGCATTCAGGCCATCGCAACCAGCTGCCAGGCGAAGGCCGATGTCGTTGTGGCGGATGAGAAGGAAAACGGCGTTCGCGCTCTGCTCAATCTTGGCCATACCTTCGGTCACGCTCTGGAAGCGGCGACGCAGTATGACAGCGCACGTCTCGTCCATGGAGAAGGTGTTGCAATCGGCATGGTGCTGGCCCACCAGTTCTCTGCCCGCATGAACCTTGCAAGTCCGGATGATGCGGCGCGTGTGGAAGCGCACCTGAAGGCTGTTGGTCTGCCAACATCGATGAAGGACATTCCGGGCGAATTGCCTCCGGTCGACGTGCTGATGACCGCTATTTCGCAGGACAAGAAGGTCAAGGGCGGCAAGCTCACCTTCATCCTCACCCACGGCATCGGCCAGTCCTTCGTGGCGGATGATGTGGCGGCATCCGAAGTGCAGTCGTTCCTTTCGGAAAAGCATCCGGGCTGACCGGCTGCTTCCCAAAGCTTCATTCAGAAGCGCGTCGGCTCGCCGGGTGCGGCTGCCTCGATTGCCAGAGCGTGAAGTCCGGCGTCCAGTTCGGGCTTCAGCAGGCCGTTGATGGCACGGTGCCGGTCCACGCGGGACTTGCCGGAAAACTGCTCCGACACTATCTGAACACGCATATGCGTCTCGCCCGTGCCGGTCATATCCGGCTGATGGCCCGCATGCATGTGGCTTTCATCGATCACATTCAGGTGGACTGGCGCAAACGCCGTTTTGAGCTTGTCTTCCATGCGTTCGCGCAAGGACATATGTCGGTCTCCACATTAATGGCGGTCGTAAAAAGGGGCCATCTAAAAGCCTGTAACATTCCGCTTTGTCAATTCTTGTTGTGCACCGTTTTGCGCACCATAATCAGGATATCATGAAACTGGATTCGAAATACTTCGACCGCATCCGCACGCGCCGTAAACGGGAGCAGCCTCAGGAGGCTCAGACCCCGGTTTGCCAGTGGGATGGATGCGAAAAGCCTGGCGCTCACCGCGCACCCGTCGGACGCAATGCCGAGGGGCAATTCTTCATGTTCTGTTTTGAGCACGTGAAGGACTACAACAAAGGCTACAATTATTTTTCCGGCCTCTCGGACAGCGAAATTGCGCGCTACCAGAAGGAAGCGATCACCGGTCATCGCCCGACCTGGACGGTCGGAGTCAACAAGACTGCGCGCGATGCACCCCTGCATTCCACGCTGCGTTCCGGATCGGCGGGTGCTACAAATGCGCGCATTCGGGATCCATTCGGCTTCACCAATGGTTTCGGGGAAGGCAAGGCCGGCGGCCAACGGGTACAGCAGGATCGCAAGCTCAAGACGCTGGAAGCGAAAGCCTTCGATACGATGGGCCTTGCCGCAAATGCGACGCAGGAAGACATCAAACGACGCTACAAGGAGCTTGTCAAAAAGCACCATCCTGATGCTAATGGTGGCGATCGCGGTTCGGAAGAACGTTTTCGTGCTGTAATTCAAGCCTACCAATTGTTAAAGCAATCGGGTTTCTGCTAAGCCCTTTTGGTGTAATTGCCTTATGAAAATGCGGCCGGGTGGTTGCTGCCCGCCTTGGAGACGTGATGAGCAAAATTGACCTTGATATTACCAACCTGCCGGATACGACCGTTTCTGTCCGCGAGGTCTTTGGTATCGATACGGATCTGCGCGTACCCGCCTATAGCCAGGGTGATGCCTATGTGCCGGATCTGGACCCGGATTATCTGTTCGACCGCGACACGACGCTCGCGATCCTCGCAGGCTTTGCTCACAACCGGCGCGTCATGGTGTCCGGCTTCCACGGTACCGGCAAATCCACCCACATCGAACAGGTCGCGGCGCGCCTGAACTGGCCTTGCGTTCGCGTCAACCTCGACAGCCATGTCAGCCGTATCGATCTGGTCGGCAAGGACGCCATCGTCCTGAAAGACGGCAAGCAGGTTACCGAATTCAAGGACGGCATTCTGCCCTGGGCCTACCAGCACAATGTCGCGCTCGTCTTCGACGAATACGATGCCGGTCGCCCGGACGTGATGTTCGTTATTCAGCGCGTGCTTGAATCGTCTGGCCGCCTGACGTTGCTCGACCAGAGCCGTGTCATCCGTCCTCACCCGGCTTTCCGCATTTTCGCAACGGCAAACACCGTTGGTCTTGGCGATACGACCGGTCTTTACCACGGCACGCAGCAGATCAACCAGGCGCAGATGGACCGCTGGTCCATCGTGACCACGCTGAACTACCTGCCGCATGAGCAGGAAGTGAACATCATCGTTGCCAAGGTGAAGAGCCTCGACACCGAGAAGGGTCGCGAAACCGCTTCCAAGATGGTGCGTGTTGCCGACCTTACCCGCTCCGCCTTCATCAATGGTGACCTGTCCACAGTCATGAGCCCGCGCACCGTCATCACCTGGGCGGAAAATGCGGAAATCTTCGGCGACCTTGCCTTCGCCTTCCGCGTCACCTTCCTCAACAAGTGTGACGAGCTGGAGCGCACGCTGGTGGCCGAGCAGTACCAGCGGGCATTTGGCGTCGAGCTTAAGGAAAGTGCTGCGAACATCGTTCTCAGCGCCTGATTTTTCCGGCGAAAGCCGGAGATATCATCCGATGCATTGAAGACGAAGACGCTTTCGCGCATGGCATCAAGTCAGCGCGGGGCGTGCAGAATCGACAGGAAAGACAATGGCAGCGCGCGGCGACAATGTGAGACCCAAATCCGGTACGGTCATCGATACCGAACCTTTGCGTCAGGCAATCACCGGCTGCGTCCGCTCCGTTGCTGGCAAGTCTGAAGTCGAAGTGGTTTTCGCCAATGAACGCCCCGGCCTTGCGGGCGAGCGTATGCGGCTGCCGGAGATCTCCAAGAAACCCACGACCAATGAAATCGCCGTCACCCGTGGGTTAGGCGATTCCATGGCATTGCGCCTTGCCTGCCACGACAGCGACATGCACGCGACGATGGCCCCGCAAGGTGCCGACGCGCGATCGATCTTCGATGCTGTCGAACAGGCCCGCGTCGAATCTATCGGCGCTCTGCGGATGCCGGGCATGGCGTCCAATATCCGCGCCATGAACACCGAGAAATATGCCAAGGCGAATTTCGGTAACATCAACACACAGGAAGATGCGCCTATTGCCGAAGCGATGGCGTTGATGGTGCGTGAAAAGCTGACGGGAGAAAAGCCTCCTGAAAGTGCGGGAAAGACGCTGGACGTCTGGCGTTCCTTCATCGAAGACAAGGCAGCCTCCGATCTGAATGATCTTTCTGACGTCATCGCGGATCAGAAAGCCTTTTCGAGGCTCGTTCGAAAAATGCTGACCTCCATGCAGATGGCGGAGGATTTTGGCGACGAGAACGACGAGCCGGAATCTCAGGAAGCGGAATCCGAAGAAGATCAGCCACGCAGCAACGAGCAACAGGAAGAGCAGGTCGAAGAAGAAGCCGGTGCCGATGCGGCGCCTGCCGAAGAGAGCGAGGCTTCCCAGGAGGAAATGGAAGACGGCGAGATGGATGGCGCGGAGATGTCGGAGGACGAAATGTCCGACGATCTCGACGACGACTCTGAAACGCCGGGCGAGACCCGTCGCCCCAATAGCCCGTTCGATGATTTTAATGAAAAAGTCGATTACCGCGTTTTCAGCGAGGAGTTTGACGAGGAAATCCACGCGGAAGAACTCTGCGACGAGGCCGAACTGGACCGCCTGCGCGCGTTCCTCGACAAGCAACTGGCGCATCTGCAAGGCGCTGTCGGACGGCTTGCCAACCGGCTTCAACGCCGCCTGATGGCGCAGCAGAACCGCTCTTGGGATTTCGATCTGGAAGAGGGCTATCTCGATCCGGCGCGTCTGGTGCGTCTCATCATCGACCCCATGCAGCCGCTCTCCTTCAAGAAAGAACACGATACGAAATTCCGCGATACCGTGGTTTCGCTCGTCATCGACAACTCCGGTTCGATGCGCGGCCGGCCTATTACCGT
The DNA here is from genome assembly GCF_013322225.1 of Agrobacterium larrymoorei. Taxonomy (GTDB): domain Bacteria; phylum Pseudomonadota; class Alphaproteobacteria; order Rhizobiales; family Rhizobiaceae; genus Agrobacterium; species Agrobacterium larrymoorei_A. The sequence goes on along the minus strand of NZ_JAAMFB010000022.1, from coordinate 35,131 downwards.
TGCTGCCACCTGTGCCGACATTCTGGCTCGAACGCTGGAGCGTTCGGGCGTGAAGGTGGAAATTCTCGGCTTTACCACCAAGGCGTGGAAGGGCGGGCAATCGCGTGAACAGTGGCTGGCAGGCGGCAAGCCGCCATCGCCAGGCCGTTTGAACGATTTGCGCCACATCATCTACAAGAGCGCGGATGCGCCGTGGCGTCGTGCGCGACGCAATCTCGGCCTGATGATGCGCGAAGGTCTGCTGAAGGAAAACATCGATGGCGAAGCGTTGATGTGGGCGCATAATCGCCTGATCAACCGGCCTGAACAGCGCAAGATCATGATGATGATCTCGGACGGTGCGCCGGTGGACGATTCCACGCTATCGGTCAATCCGGGCAATTACCTGGAAAGGCACCTGCGCGCTGTCATCGAACAGATCGAAACCCGTTCCCCAGTCGAGCTTCTGGCTATCGGCATCGGTCACGATGTTACGCGTTACTACCGCCGCGCCGTGACGATTGTGGATGCTGATGAACTGGCCGGTGCGATGACAGAACAACTGGCGGCGCTGTTTGAAGACACGAGCGCGAGTGCCGGTTCGGGCCGTTCCCGCAGGATGCGCCGTGCCGGATAGGCATTCTCGTCACCGCGCGGGGTGTGGTTTCTTATCCGTGCCAAACGGGGTTCGGCTCGTTGCGCTCCTAATCGGCATTTTAAGCCCGATAGGGATCGGTGCTTCCAGCGTCGATGTTCCCGTAGCCTCTTTGCCCATCAAAGATTTTCTAGCGGGTTCATCGCAAAAACGCTTCGGCAAGCTGGAGTTCGTCGGCGGCCTTGTCATGAAATCACCGGAGCCGCTTTTCGGTGCTATCTCCAGCATCCGCTTTAGGCTGGATGGACGCAACTTCGTGGCGGTTTTGGATACCGGTCACTGGATGACAGGTGAAATCGCGCGAGATCGGGTTGGTGCATTGTCCGGACTTTCGAACGTCCATATCGACGCGATGCTCGACCGCGATGGAAACAGCGCGAAGCGTAAGGTCGATATGGATGCGGAAGGACTGGCGCTGCGCGATGGCAAAGCCTATGTCAGCTATGAGCAATTCCACCGCATCGAAGTGTTTCCAGATACCGGCTTCGATACGGCGAAGCCGAAGGCGCTACTTCCTTATCTCATTCCCAACCGCGAACTGCGCCGCAATGGTGGAATCGAAACGCTGGTCGCCGCACCTTCAAAATCGCCACTCGCCGGGGCTATGGTCGTCGTTGCGGAAGACAGTGTGGATGCCAACGGAAACCTGTTTGCTGCGATCCTCGAAGGGCCTCGCAAGGGTCTTTTCGAAGTCAAGCGAGAAGGCTCGTTTGCTGTAACCGATGGCGCGTTCTTGCCCAGTGGCGACCTTCTCCTGCTGGAGCGGCGTTTCAATTTTGCCGAAGGGGTCGGCATGCGCATTCGCCGTATCCATGCAGATGCGATCAAGCCCGGATCTCTTGTCGATGGTGACGTTCTTGTCGAAGCCGGATTATCGAACCAGATCGACAATATGGAAGCTATCGACGTCGTGCCGCAGCCGGATGGCTCGACCCATCTCATTGTCGTCTCTGACGATAATCATTCGTTCCTGCAGCGAAGCATCATGCTGGAATTCAAAATCCTCGAGTAAATCTCGAGGACTTGAAGGTCGTCTCAGGTTGGATTGGCTTCAGCCTTGAGTTCAGCCAGACGCTTCAAAGCAGTGGGTGGCAAAGGCAGGTTTGGATTGTCCCGCGCTGCTTCGATGAGCAGTTCGTCGCTCGCCTTTTCCGTAACCTCGATCAGTGTCTTGAAAAACGTGTCAGGATCGAGCCCCGGCTGGATCGGCGGCAATATGCGCACCTTGAAATGGCCGGGATAACGCATGGTGGAACGGCGCGGCCAAAACAGGCCAGGATGCATCGCGACGGGCACGACCGGCACCTGGAGATCGCGGTAAAGACGCGCGATGCCGTAGCGATATTCCGGCTCTGCTCCCGGTGGACGGCGTGTGCCTTCGGGATAGATGATGAGTTCGCGACCCTTCGCCATCTCCTCGCGGGCGCGCTCCATAACCTTCAGCATGACCTTGCCGCGTGCAGCTCGGTTGACCGGGATCATCCGTTGCTTGGCGACATACCAACCGAACAGCGGTATCCACATCAACTCACGCTTGAGGATATAGACCGGATCTTTCAGGTTCGGCAGCAGGGCATAGGTATCCCAGAAGGATTGATGCTTTGGCGCAAATATGCAGCCCGTTTCCGGGATGTTTTCCAGTCCCTCTATCTCGAACGTGGTTCCGACGATCTTTTCCATCAGCCAGTGGTTGGAGCGCGCCCAGTTCTTCGGAATTTCGAAGGCAAGCTTGCGCGGCACGATGAAATAGATCGGCGTCAGCACGATCATCCGCACAATGAGATTGAGATAGAAGAGCGTGTTGAAGAGAACGGAACGTAGTCTGAGCATAAATCTGGCTTCTCCGGGCGCTATTGCCGGAGAAAAAGGTGCTTCTTCGAGCCAGCGCAGATGGCCAACGCCTACACGAAAACGTGCTTATGCGGCAAGAACTATCGGCGAAAACGTGGTGCCGGCGAATTTAGAGGGAGCTTTCGTCACGCAGGCCATTTCCCTTGCCGATGCCGCTAAGATCACGTGCGGCGGCGCCGACGAACTTGGCATACTCGGAGAGCATGGTGCGAAGCACATCCGGGTTGGAGAACCAGTTGGTGCGGCTCAGGTCCGAATTGATAACGGGATAGGCGATGAATTGGGTATCGGGGCTGGCGCTGCGCAATTCATGCAGGCTGCGATGCATATGGTAATTGTTTGTTACCACCACGACCGAGGCATAGCCCTTGTCGCGAATCCATTGCGCAGCCTCGTTGGCGTTGCCAATGGTGTCGATGGCCTGATAGCCCATGTCCACGCAGCAGGTGAAGAGATCGGAAGAGCTTTGCGTCATCTTCCTGATTTGGGCGCGGGTGGTGGCAGGGTTGACGCCCGAGATGAGAAGACGTTTGCCCACACCGTCTCTCAGCAAGCCTACGGCCTGATCGATCCGCTGGTAGCCTCCCGTCAGAACGATGATGGCATCAGCCTTGGCGATGCGAGGCGGGCGCATGCTGGCGACGGAGTCGGCAAACCACAGGAAACCGCCAAAAAATGCGCCTGCGACAACCAGGCAGAACAGAAGGGTTGTTCGCACGAAACGGCGCAGGCGACCGTGGCGTGAAAACCAGCGGGTTCGCGCCGAATCAGTCATCTGATCGTGCCGCTCTGTTCGACTCATTGCCATGAGTTACCCATAAGCGTTCGTTAAGGCAAGGAACAGGCAGTTGTGCTGTTCCAGAATGCTATCGCACCGTCCTACAGCCCCTCGCTTTTGGAGGGATCGGACCGCACGCGGTCGATCTCGTCTATGGTACGAATGACGGTCATACGGGCGGTAATCGTCGTCAGCAGAGCGATGATGATCATGGTCGCCAGAATACCGACATAGCCGTCCATACCCACCGAAAATGAGCCGAACAGCGCGCTGGCCTGATCGCTTTGCGGGGTGGCGAGGGAACGGGACTGCCAGAATCCGGCGGCGAGAAATACCGCAGCGGCAGCGGCGCTGCCTGCCCCCGACCCCTTGAGGCTTATTTTCAGGAAATGCTTCTGGAATTCCCTTGCGACGAAACCGCTTTCCGCGCCAACGAAATGCAACACCTCGACGATATGGCGATTGCCGGAAAGCGCGCCACGGGTTGCGAAGATGACGGTCAGAACCATGGCGGTGAAGACGAGGATCAAGACGCCGAGACCAATCATCACTGTGGTATGTGCCATGGACACCAGCCGGTCGACCCATGTGCGGTGGTCGTCCAGAAAGGCCTGCGGGATTTCCGTTTTCAGCATGGCGCGCATGGCTTCGAAATCGGGCGGATTATTTTCGTCGATGGTGATGATGACGAGACGCGGCACAGGGAGTTCCGAAAGGTCAAGCCCGGAGCCGAGCCAGGGCTCGAGAAGGCGGCTCGTCGCTGCGTCATCCATGATGGTGCCTTCGCGGGTGCCAACGAAGTCGAGTGCCAGATTGCGCGCCTTGTTCAGCGCACCATTCATGTCCAGCCCTTCCTCGGGCTTGATCTGAATGGTGATCTCGCGGGAGATCTGGCTCTGCCAGCTGCCTGCCGTAGCGCGTACCATACTGACGGCTCCCAGCGTGAGACAGGCGAGAAACGCCATGATGGCGATGACGACGATCAGCGCATTGCCCTGAATATTCGAGGGCGGCAGGATGGGTGCCATCGGTCGTATCCGCATCTGCGGAAGTTTCGCCTGTGCGCCCTGCTGCGGCTTGAGGTTCTTGCTGTTCATCTCATTCATAGATGTCGAGCCGCCCTTCCGTCAGGATCATTCGGCGTGCATCCACCTGATCCATGAGACCGAAATCATGCGTGGCGATGACGACTGCGGTCCCGAGCCTGTTGAGTTCCAGAAACAAATTGAGCAGGCGCTTGGCCATTGGCGGGTCGACATTGCCCGTCGGTTCGTCGGCCAGCAGAATTTCCGGCTGGTCCATCAGTGCACGGGCGATTGCGGCGCGTTGCTTCTCGCCACCGGAAAGAATGGCGGGCAATACGTTCACCCGTTCACCGAGACCCACCCATTTCAAGAGTTCGATGACGTCGCTTCTATAGGCGCTTTCTTCCTTGCCACGCACACGCAAAGGCAGGGCGACGTTCTCATAGGTCGTCAGGTGATCCAGCAGGCGAAAATCCTGGAATACGATGCCGACGCGGCGGCGCAGCATTGGCAATTCACTGCGTGGAATGCGCGACACATCACGATTGAACATTCGGATATTGCCGCGGGTTGGTTGCAGCGACATCAGCAACAGGCGCAGAAGCGTCGTCTTCCCGGCACCGGACGGGCCGGTCAGAAACTGGAACGACCCCTTGGGAATATCGAAGGTCATGTCCCGTAGGATTTCCGGGCCCATGCCATATCGTAACCCGACATTTTCGAAATGGATCAACGAACTTCCAGTCTCATTCTTTCGTGGCGTGCACTTGGCTTCATCGTTTCAGGCCTCTGCCAACACCGGGTGGCGGCGAATCTCGTGTTGTTTGCGAAGCATTAACCAATTAAATTTACGACTATGCAGGATTTCATTCAATGCCCAGCTTTTATCGGGCCGAAAAACTGACCGAGGGAACTTCATGGGTATGTTCCGTTCATCTCGCCGGCAAGCGGCACTCGACTTGGACCTTTTGATGCCGGAGACGCCACTTCGCCAGACATGGCGAACCCGTAACAGCGACAAAGGGGATATTGTAGATGCCGAGTTTGTCACGATAAAGGAAACGCCTCATCGTGACTACGGCAACGACAACCGGCGTGCGGCTTATCAACAGCGCAAGTCGAGGGCCGTGACGGCTATCGATGTGGCCCATTCCATGATCAATCGCATCGACAGGAAACTCTCTGGTCTTTCCGTCGACGGTTACTCGGCTATCGTTGCCGCAGCGGTGGTGGGCGTTTTCTTTCTGTCGGGCGGTTTTACGGTTCTTCCGGATCATAACGCTGCGACGGCGGCACCGGTCGATCCGCTGGCGATTACTCACATCAGCATCACCCCGCAGGACGCAGGCGGCATGGAAGTGTTGATCATCAACGGTATCGTCGAGAACAACGGTCCGGGTATCCAGTCCATCCCGACGATCCGCGCAGACCTTTTTGCGGCCAAGGGCGAAAAGGTCGCGAGCATGCTGATCGAGCCTCCGGTGACGGAGATCGCGCCCGGTCTCAGCCATGGCTTCTCGGCAAAACTGCGCCATCCTGGTGGAAAAACGCCTGAAATCAAGCTTTCCTTTACGGAAACGGGTGTTTCTGAGCGCTGACTGTGCTACCGGAGCCCCTTCGTTTAACTCACATTTCCGTTCGATAAGGTTTGTGAGTACAGAAAACGCAGGAGAACTTATGCCAGTCGTTCGTGGAAAAAACATTGAACCGCTCTACACAGCCGAGCAGATCGCGGAACGCAACCGTGATATGGCGAAGCATATTGCGGGCGGTCCCACGAAGGATTTGCTGGTCATCGCCGTCCTAAAAGGTTCGTTTATCTTCGCTGCAGACCTTATCCGCGCTCTGCATGATAGTGGACTTGCGCCGGAAGTGGAGTTCATCACGCTTTCCAGCTATGGCGCTGGTACCGTTTCTCAAGGTGTTCGCATCGTCAAGGATATCGACAGCGACGTAAAAGATCGCGATGTCCTGTTGATCGACGACATTCTCGAATCCGGTCGTACGTTGCTGTTTGCGAAGGAGCTGCTTTACGAGCGTGGTGCGCGCAACGTGACGATCGCCGTGTTGCTCGACAAGAAAGTAAAGCGCAAGGAACAGCTTGAGGCGGATTATGTCGGCTTCGAATGCCCCGATTATTTCGTTGTCGGTTACGGCATGGACGTGGCCTATGCTTTCCGCGAACTGCCGTTCGTGGGCGTTGTCACGGGTGACGCCGAGTAAATTTTCAGTGTTCCTTTATAAAACGGGAACCGAACGGAATCGGCATGGATTGTTAACCATGCCAGCCGGACAGCCGGGTCTATTTACCTCTTGCAAAGAGAAATGACCGAGTTTGTTGCTCGCTGGAATGACTACCAGGAGCAATGGAAGATGGCAAAAATTCTGATTACCGAAGACGAAGACGCATTGCGCACCTTCGTCGCGCGCGCCCTGCGCCTAGATGGGCACGAAACACACGAAGCCGCCGATGGCGAGCAGGGCTTCGAAAAGCTCAACGAGCAGGAATTCGACCTCCTATTATCGGACATTCGCATGCCCGTGATGGATGGTATCGAACTGGCGCACCGCGCCTCCACACAGTTTCCCGGTCTCAAAATCCTGCTGATGACCGGCTATGCGGAACAGCGCGAGCGGGCAGACGATCTGGTGGCAAAGATCATCGATGTCGTACCAAAGCCTTTTGCTTTGCCAGACATCCGTCTGGCCGTCGCGCGTGCGCTGGCATCCGTTCCAGCATAAGACAGCTGGCGAAGTGCAAGTTAAATATCAGGGCGGTTACCGCCCTATATTTTTGCGATAGGCCTTCGATCTGCCTCACTGAATATCGAGCAGGCGCTCCAGATAACGGCGCTCGATTTCGCCGGGCGGATTGTTTCCGAGCTTCTCGCGGATCGCATCGAGAATTTCACGAGCGCGCTGCACGTCGATTTCATCAGGCACGCGAACCTGAGAATCTCCGAAATCGGGACCGGAATTGGCTCGGGGCCGTCCGAGCGGGTCACGACCGTTCTGGTTGCCTTGGCCCATCATGCCCTGCTGTCCCTGTCCCGGTTGCTGGCCCTGCTGGCGCATGGCCTGCATGATCTGGCCCATCATATCCTGCGCGCCCTGTCTCAAAGCGTTAAGGGCGTTGCCCTGACCTTCGACAGCGCGCTCACCCTGCCCCTGGCCAAGCGCCTGTCCGGCACCCTTCATTTCCTGTTCCGCCTTGCCGAAATTCTGGCCGGGCTCCATGCCGAGTTCACGTAGACCCTGCTGTAACTCACCGAGCTGCTTGCCCAGACCTTCCTGCTGCTGGCGCAGATTCTTCAAGGCTTCGCGAAGCTGCTCTGCCGTCATCTGATCCGGGTTCTGGCCCTGGCCATTTTGCTGCTGACCGTTCTGGTCTTGCTGCTGCTGCTGGCCGTTTTCGCCCATCTGCTGTTCGCCATCCTGGCCCTGCTGCGGATCACCGCGCTGCATCCGGTCGCGAAGCGCCTGATCCAGCTTGAAGGTTTCATCCATCAGTTTCTGTTGTTGCTGCATGATTTCACCCAGCTTGTCGATCTGCTGACGAAGCAGGCTGTTTTCCTGCTGCTGTTGGCCTTGCTGGCCGCGCTGTGGCCTGCCAGCCTGCAAATTATTCATCATGCGCTGCAACTGCTGGAGCATTTCCTGCGCCGCTTCGCGGTTGCCGGAGCGAGCCAGGTTTTCGATCTGGTTCATCATGTTTTCCAGATCGCGCTGGCGCAGCACATTCTGGGCCTGTTGGTTCATGTTTGCCTGCGGCGCGTTCTGCATGCGCTGGGCAAGTTCCTGCATGAACTCGTTCATCGCTTCACGAAGTTCCTGCATCAGCTTGGCGATTTCCTCGTCAGGAGCCTTGCGTTCCATCGCGTCCGACAAAGCATTCTGCGCATCACGCAGCCTTTGCTCTGCCTGCGAAAGATCGCCATCTTCGATGCCGAGAGCGATTTCCCAGAGGTAGTCAGCAGTATCCTTCAGCATCTCCTCGTTATAGGCGAGCTTCATGCGCGCCTGCGCGGATTGCAAAAGCAAATAGTGCGTCGTGTTCGGGATTGTTTCTTCCGGGCGCATGCCCACGGCTTCGTTATAGGCGATAGCCTTCGGCATCTGGCGCGTGTCGAGCGAGAAAATCTGGCGCTGTTCCACGATGGAGGCGGCAAGCGGCTCCGAGAAATTACGACCCGGCAGGATCATTTCCTGAGAGGGGCTCCGTCCGGTTTGGCCCGCGCCATCCGTCGCCACCAGCGTTATGCGAACGCGTTTTCCAGCCATTGGATGTTCGGTGAGATTGCGGCTTGTCACGCCCTTCATGTCGCGCGGGTTCTGGCGGGGCAGGTCCAGCTTGTATTCTGGTTTGGGATAGAGCGGAGTTGCGCCTTCGGCCACGCCAACGGGCTCTATGACCGCATGGGCTTCACGCACGCCGTAATCATCCTTTGCCGTGAAGCCGATCTCCAATGCACCATTGACTGCGCGGCGCGGCAGGTTATCGAAGGCGATGACCGGGGGCTGATCGGGGATGATATTGAACATCCATTGCTGGCCGTTGGCTTCGATCGTGCCGCTTTCCTTGAAATCCATGGTGAAGGTGCGGGGTGCCAGCGGCGCGCCTTGGGTTTTAGTGGCAGGTTGCGCAGCGGCGGTTTGTCGCTCGGCAGCCTTTTCCGCGCCTTCGGGCGCAAGTTTCTGCAACTGCCCGGCTTCATCCGGCTCAAAGGTCACTTCTTCATTGCCGGCACCACCCGTCATGCGGATGGTCAACTTGGAGGACTGCGGCACTGAGACGGCTTCTGCAGGCTCGCCGTTTTGCCCGGTCAGAAAGATAGGCGCGCGTCCGGTGTAAGACGGCGGCGTTACCCAGGCATCGAGGCGGATATCGGGATTGGTTGGGCCACCCGTTGGCTGGTTGCGAAATGCATCGGCAATGCCGCCAGCGCCATTCGAGAAGGAAAAGCCGAAGGCCGCGACGATCAGAAGTGCTGGAACGGCACGCAACGCCAGTTGGTCATGGCGTGCGATATCCGGCTTCGGCAGGCCAGCATCAAGGACCGCGATGCGCTCAGCCATCCGGATCTGGTGTTCTTTCCAGAGTGCGCGGGCAATCGGTGTTTCGAAAGCGGGTTCGTCTTCCTGAACGCCAACGGGCTGGTGGGGAAGGCCGTTACGTTCTTCCAGCAGGCGGGACGCCTCACCCTTCGTCGGCCATTTCAGGCGGGCGATGGGCAGAAGGGCGCTGATGAAACCGAAGATCAGGACGAAGACGATTGCCCAGCGGAGAATATCCGGCATCTGCCGGAAGAGGCCAAACCATCCGATCGAAACGAAAAGCGCGGCAATGGAAAGCGGCAGCAGCGTTTTGGGCGCAAGACGTTCGATAAACAGAACAAGCTTCGCAAAAAAGCGCTTGGTCGCGACGCATCGTGCCAACTCGTTTTTCTGTTCGAAAGCGCCTTTTCCGCCCTGCCTGGATGTGGTCATCAATCCGTTCTCCCGGTCTGGCCACACGTTTTTATAGCTCCCGCAACCGGAAACGTTCAGTGCCGCAATGGGCACGATAACATTGTTTATGGCGAAGACGAGGGCAAGCCTCTGCTCGCCCTCATTTTTTAGGCATCTTCGCCTAATTGTGATCGCTCAGTGGTTCAATCCAGCCAGGCAGGGACGGAATCGAGGGCAATCAATTCCTCATAGGTCCCGCGCGGGCGGATGACGTGGAACTGGTCGCCATTGACCAGCACTTCCGGCACCAGCAGGCGGGAATTGTAGGTTCCGGCCTGTACGGCACCATAGGCACCGGCGGAGCTGACGGCGATCAGATCACCGGGCTCAGGTGTTGCCATTTCCCGATCGAGCGCCAGATAGTCACCCGTTTCACAGACGGGACCGACGACATCGGCCTTGATGCGTGGGGCATCGGCGGCAGGTAGCACCACCGGCCGAATGCCGTGGTAAGCTTCGTAGAGCGTCGGGCGAATGAGATCGTTCATAGCGCCGTCAACGATCACGAACGTCTTTTCACCGCCATCCTTCACGTAGATGACCTCTGTCACCAGAATTCCGGCATTGCCGACGATCAGGCGGCCCGGCTCGGTGACGATCTTGCAGTTGAGGCTTTTCAGCTCGTTCTTGACGATGTGCGCATAGGCATCCGGCAAGGGCGGCGGGTTGTTGTCGTCCTTGTAGGGAATGCCGAGTCCACCGCCGATATCGACATGGCTGATGGCGTGTCCATCACTACGCAAGGATTCCACCAGTTCGCGCAGCAGCCGGAAAGCATCCTCGAAGGGCTGCAATTCGGTAATCTGGCTGCCGATGTGCATGTCGATGCCGGACACTTCGATGCCGGGCAGGGTCGCGGCATGGGCATAGACGGCGCGGGCACGCTGATAGGAAATGCCGAACTTGTTTTCCTTCTTGCCCGTGGAAATCTTGGCATGGGTCTTGGCGTCCACATCCGGGTTGATGCGGAAGGAGACATGGGCTTTTTTGTCCGCCTTTACGGCGCGAAGGTTCAGAACTTCGAGTTCCGGTTCGGATTCGATGTTGAAGCAGTAAATGCCTGCCTCCAGCGCGAAATCCATTTCCGCAACGGTTTTGCCGACACCCGAGAACATGATGCGGCTGGCAGGTACGCCTGCCGCGAGCGCACGGCGCAACTCGCCGCCGGACACCACGTCGATCCCTGCGCCGAGCTTGGCCAGCGTCTTCAAAACGGCCTGGTTGGAGTTCGCCTTCATGGCGTAGCAGATCATGGCGTCGACATCACTGAAGGCCTGCGAGAAGACCTGATAATGTCGCTCCAGCGTGGCGGTGGAATAGATATAGAAAGGCGTTCCAACAGCTTTAGCGATTTCAGGCACGGAGACGTTTTCAGCGTGGAGAACGCTGTCGATGTAATGAAAATGGTTCACGGCAACAGTCCGTTACAAAAGCTTATCGAGGATGAAAGGGCGTTCGGGCGTTTTTTCAACCTTACCATCCGACGAGCGGATGTTGCGCTGCTCTGTCGGAGTGCCTGGTGGATCGAGATCCCCTTTGCGGCCACAGCTGGAAAGAGCAAGGCCAGCGGCAAGCGCCACGCTGACAGGAAGAATGAAACTGCGAGAGGTTTTCAAAAGCATGGACCCGTCCAAAGGAATTCTTTGCATCTCTGATAACGAAAAACAGGGCGCTTGTGCACCCTGTTTCTTGTGATGCTGATCTATCGTGAGATTGATCAGTTCTTCGCCCGCCACCAGGCGATCTGCTTGCGCACTTCTGACGGCGCGGTGCCACCGAAACTGGTGCGGCTGGCAACCGAGGCTTCGACCGACAGCACATCGAAAACGCCTGCGGTGATAGCGGAGTTGATGCCCTGCAATTCTTCAAGCGAAAGATCGGCAAGATCGCAGCCCTTTTTCTCCGCAAGTGCGACCGCGTGGCCGGTGGCGTGGTGGGCATCGCGGAAGGGCAAACCTGCTTCACGCACAAGCCAGTCAGCGAGATCGGTTGCGGTGGAATAGCCTGAACCGGCAGCGGCGCGCATCCTGTCGACACGGACTTCCAGATCGCTGATCATGCCGGTCATCGCGGCGATTGCGAGTTCTAGGCTTTCTGCTGCATCGAAGACCTGTTCCTTGTCTTCCTGCATATCCTTGGAATAGGCAAGCGGCAGGCCTTTCATCACCGTCAGAAGCGCGATCAGCGAACCGTTGATACGACCGGTCTTGGCGCGAACCAGTTCGGCGGCATCAGGGTTTTTCTTCTGCGGCATGATGGACGAGCCGGTGGAGAAAGCGTCCGACAGGCGGATGAAGCCGAATTGCGGTGTCGACCAGATGACGATTTCTTCCGCCAGACGCGACAGATGCGTGGCGCAGATAGAGGCGATGGAGAGGAATTCCAGCGCAAAATCGCGATCCGAAACCGTATCGATGGAGTTGCGGGTCGGTTCGCGGAAGCCCAGAGCGCTTGCCGTCATGTGGCGATCGATCGGGTAACCGGTACCCGCAAGTGCAGCAGCACCGATCGGGCTCTCATCCAGATGCTCGATGGCGTGGCGAACGCGGGCGCGGTCACGACCGAACATTTCGACATAGGCCATGCAGTGATGACCGAAAGTGACGGGCTGGGCCGTCTGCAAATGGGTGAAACCAGGCATGACCGTATCGGCATGCTGCTCGGCGCGGTCCAGAAAGGCCGTGATCAGCGCGCTCAGCATGGCTTCGGTCTTCTGAAGCTCTTCCTTCACCCAGAGACGGAAATCGAGCGCCACCTGATCGTTGCGCGAGCGGGCCGTATGCAGGCGACCGGCGGCAGGTCCGATGAGGTTTGCGAGGCGCGCCTCGATATTCATGTGAATGTCTTCGAGCTTGCGGGAAAACTCGAAGGTGCCAGCCTCGATCTCTGACAGGATCGTGTTCAGGCCTTCGATGATTTTGTCTTTATCTTCTGCGGAAATAATGCCTTTTGCGGCAAGCATCGTCGCATGCGCCACTGAGCCGCGGATATCCTGAGCGTAAAGCTTCTTGTCGAAGCCGATGGAGGCATTTATCTCTTCCATGATGGCAGAAGGACCGGAAGCGAAACGTCCGCCCCACATCTGGTTGGAGGATTTCTGTTCGGTGCCGTCAGCCATAATATGCGTGCCCTGGAGTATTCGATGACAGAAAAAAGGCCATTCAGGCTTCCGTCCGCCAGACTTGTTGCAATTGCCGCCATCGCCGGCATCTTCAGCGGTGGGGGAGTGGTGTTGCTCAGGCATATTGGGTCTGAAGGTCAGGTTCAAGGGGTAGCGGTGGCCGATGCGGCTTTATGTGAAGGTGCAGGCGAGCGGATCGCGTCGCTCAAGCCCTTCCTGAAAGGGCAGGTCGCTGCCATGTCCGCTGCCGACACGCCGCGCGTCATTTCTCTCTCTTTCAAGGGACCGGACGGCATGGCGATGACGCAAGCCGATCTCAAAGGCAAGACGGTGCTTCTGAACCTGTGGGCGACATGGTGCGTACCCTGTCGCGAAGAAATGCCCGCCTTGAACGCGCTTGAAAAGGAAAAGGGCGGCGGCAATTTTGAGGTCGTCACCGTCAACATCGATACGGGTGCAGATGAAAAGCCGAAGGCTTTCATGAGCGAGTACAAGATCGACTCGCTCAAGCTTTATCGCGATAGCTCGATGGGCGTATTCAATGCGCTGAAAAAGGAAGGCCTCGCCTTCGGCCTTCCGGCAACTCTGCTCATCGATGACAAGGGCTGCCTGCTGGCCTCCATGAACGGCCCTGCGGCATGGGATAGCGAAGACGCGAAGGCGCTCGTGGCTGCGGCCGCCCCCGCCAAGTAAATTCAGCGCGTCGGAACCGGCACTTCGCCGCGATAATCGTAGAAGCCGCGACCGGACTTGCGGCCCAGCCATCCGGCTTCGACATATTTGACGAGAAGTGGGCAGGGGCGGTACTTGCTGTCGGCCAGACCGTCATGCAGCACCTGCATGATCGACAAACAGGTGTCGAGACCGATGAAGTCCGCCAGTTGCAGCGGGCCCATCGGGTGGTTTGCGCCGAGCTTCATGGCGGTGTCGATGGCTTCGACGGTGCCGACACCCTCATACAGCGTGTAGATCGCCTCGTTGATCATCGGCAGCAGGATGCGGTTGACGATGAAGGCCGGGAAATCTTCCGCAACCGTGATCGCCTTGTCGAGCGAGCGGACATAATCCTTGGCGGCTTCGAAAGTTTTTTCGCCTGTCGCGATGCCGCGAACCAATTCGACAAGCTTCATCACCGGAACCGGGTTCATGAAGTGAATACCCATGAACTGTTCTGGGCGGTCGGTTGCCGAGGCAAGGCGGGTTATGGAGAGTGAGGACGTATTCGTTGCAAGCAGGGCTTCCGGCTTTAAGACGGGGCAGACCTGCGCGTAAATCTTGCGCTTGGTTTCTTCGTGCTCGGTTGCCGCCTCGATCACGAGGTCCATCGCGGCCAGATCGTTCAGGTCGGAGGAACCGGCAATGAGACCAAGCGCTGACTTGCGGGCGTCATCCTCAAGCTTGCCGTTGCTGACCTGACGCGCAAGATTGCCGTTGATGGTTGCAAGTCCGGCCTCGATCCGATCCTTCGAGAGATCGTAAATATGAACCTTGTATCCAGCCAAGGCCGAAACATGCGCGATGCCGCAGCCCATCTGACCGGCTCCGATAACACCGATTGTTTTGATTGGGGCGGTCATGCGTAGTTCTCCTGTCAAGTCTCTATCGATGCGCGCCGCATCGGGAACACGATGTTACGCATATTGTCGAAAAACGAAAGCGGCGCATTTGGAAAAACGCGCCGCTTTGATGTTTGAGGTTATCAGATTGCTTTTTCGAGTTCCGGCAGGGCTTCGAAAAGGTCTGCGACGAGCCCGTAATCGGCAACCTGGAAAATCGGCGCTTCCTCGTCCTTGTTGATGGCGACGATGACCTTCGAGTCTTTCATGCCTGCAAGGTGCTGGATAGCGCCGGAAATACCTGCGGCGATATAAAGCTGCGGCGCAACGACCTTACCGGTCTGACCAACCTGCCAGTCATTCGGAGCGTAACCGGCATCGACGGCAGCGCGGGATGCGCCAACGGCAGCACCGAGCTTGTCTGCCACCGGCAGGATGACTTCCTTGAACTTGTCGGAAGAGCCGAGTGCGCGACCGCCGGAAATGATGATCTTGGCGGAGGTCAGCTCAGGACGGTCGGACGAAGCCAGCGCATCCGAAACGAAGGACGACACGCCGGGGTTTTCAGCTGCCGAAACGGTTTCGACAGAAGCAGAACCGCCAGCCGGGGCCGGTGCGAAGGAAGCGGTCCGAACCGTAATGACTTTCTTGGCATCGGTTGCCTGAACGGTCTGAATGGCGTTGCCGGCGTAAATCGGACGCTTGAACGTGTCGGCAGAGACGACTTCGGTGATTTCCGAAACCTGCGCGACATCGAGCAGGGCTGCGACGCGGGGCAGAACGTTCTTGGCCGATGCGGTCGCAGGCGCGATGATGACGTCATGCGATGCCGCAAGCGAAACCAGAAGTGCAGCCAGTGGCTCTGCCAGCTGGTTGGCGTAGGATGCATCGTCAGCCAGAAGTACCTTGGAAACGCCGGAGAGCTTTGCGGCCTCATCCGCAGCAGCCTTGGCACCGGAGCCTGCGACCAGAACAGTCACATCGCCGCCAATTTGGCTGGCCGCAGTAAGCGTCTTTGCCGTCTGGTCGGAAAGGGTTGCGTTGTCGTGTTCTGCCAGAAGAAGAATGGCCATGTTGAAATCTCCCTTTCGCTTTCCTTAGAGGATGCCGTCGGCCTTGAGCTTCGATACCAGCTCGGCAACGGAACCAACCTTGACGCCAGCCTTGCGGCCAGCGGGCTCTTCGGTCTTCAGAACCTTGAGGCGTGGTGCGATATCGACGCCGAAGTCGGCAGGCGACTTCTTGTCGAGCGGCTTCTTCTTCGCCTTCATGATGTTTGGCAAGGACGCGTAGCGCGGCTCGTTGAGGCGCAGGTCGGTGGTGACGACCGCAGGAAGTTTCAGCTCGACCGTCTGCAAACCGCCATCGACTTCGCGGGTCACGGCAACCTTGCTATCGGATGGTTCGACCTTCGACGCAAATGTGCCCTGGCCCCAGCCAAGAAGTGCGGCGAGCATCTGTCCCGTCTGGTTCGAATCGTCATCGATTGCCTGCTTACCGACGATGACGAGACCCGGGGCTTCCGTCTCGACGACGCCCTTCAGCAGCTTGGCAACGGCGAGCGGTTCGACCGCCTCATCGGTTTCGATGAGGATGGCGCGGTCGGCACCCATGGCAAGGGCTGTGCGCAGCGTTTCTTCCGCCTTGGCAGGGCCGATGGAAACGACGACCACCTCTTCCGCCTTGCCCGCTTCTTTCAGGCGAAGGGCTTCCTCGACCGAAATCTCATCGAACGGGTTCATCGACATCTTGACGTTGGCAAGCTCAACGCCGGAACCATCCGCCTTTACGCGGATCTTCACGTTGTAGTCCACCACACGCTTAACGGGCACGAGAATTTTCATCGACAGCCTTCTTTCAACTCCTGACCGTAAGCGGAACGCCGAACGGTCCTCCTGATAAATCAAGTTGCGACATGGATACGCATTTTTACCCCGATTTCAACGGAGCAATGTTCATAATGCCATGCACGGCGGGGATATCTTACGTGGACGTGAACGTAAATACTGACCCTTCGAGTAATTTTCACTGAATGCGGTCGTAAGGTCGTTCCGTTTGCGACACGAGAGTGCTCTGTGGCCCTTGATTTTTATGCTCAACCGCCCTCGGCGTCACGATCTACCGGTCAAACAGCGGGACGCCGGGTCTGCGGAAGAAAAGCACGAGCAATACCCCAGCAAATATGCCGCCGACATGGGCGGCCCAGGAAACGCTTTCTTCCGCCGAGAAGAGCAGCATGAAAAACTGCTGACCGACCCACAACGCCAGTGGAATGAACGCGGGAAGGGGAATCGGAATACGCATGAAAACGAGAACCCACACGCGAACTTTCGGGTGCAGCAACAGGTAGGCGGCGACGATGCCGGACACGGCCCCGGACGCACCGATCAGCGGCCCTTCGGATGATGGCGCGATCAGACCGTGGAAAAGCGCTCCGGCGGCGGCGCAGGCAAGATAGAAGATCAGGAAACGCAGATGGCCCAAGGCATCCTCCACATTGTCTCCAAACACCCACAGAAACACCATGTTCGAAGCCAGGTGCCAGAAGCTGAGGTGGAGAAAGGCATATGTGAAAATGGTGCTGTCTGTCGGTACGATCCGGAAAGCTTCATCCAGCACCGCATAGTCGAAGACGACCGCGGGAATGAAGCCCAGACCCAGAACGGCGGCGCTGGCCTGTTCTTCGCTGGAAAATGCGCCAGCCAGCAGCCAGACGAGAACATTGACGCCGATCAGCGACAGCGTGACATATTGCAGCTTGATGTGCTTGAGCGAGTTCGCATCATGCAACGGGATGAACATGGATGGCGACCTCGTATCTTTTCAGCGATTTTGGCCCGGTACCCATAATACGTCGGACATGCCGGATTGCCCGGCATGATTGGCGAAACGCGCCGCAACGAAAAGAAAATCCGACAGTCTGTTGACGTATTGAAGTGCCGCTTCGCTGACGGTTTCGCCTTCCATATGTGCAAGCTCGACCATTCTGCGCTCCGCACGCCGCGCGACGGTACGCGCAAGGTGCAAATAGGCTGCTGCGGCGGAGCCACCCGGCAGTACGAAAGACTTCAATGGAGAGAGGTTCTCATTGAGCGCGTCGATCTCGCTTTCCAGACGCGTCACCTGTGAGCCGATGATCCTGAGCGGTTCGTATGAGAGAGGCTTGCCGTCATCGGGAGTGGCGAGGTCAGCCCCTAAATCGAAGAGATCGTTCTGGATGCGGAACAACATGGCGTCCAGTTCCGACAGCTCTGTCGTATGAAGACGAGCAATCCCGATAACCGAATTTGTTTCGTCGATATCACCATAGCTTTCAATGCGAAGATCGTGCTTGTTGCGGCGCGGTCCTGAAACCAGCGCTGTCGTGCCGTCATCGCCCGTGCGGGTGTAAATCTTGTTGAGTTTCACCATGTTCAGCGCCCTCCGCCCGTCAGCCACAGCGTGAACATGATGAGGATGATGGCGATGGCCTGTAGCAGCAGGCGGAGCTGCATAAGCTTGTTGGAGCGGTTGGCATCGGTGCCTTTGAGCATGTTGAACAGCCCTCGTATCAGCACCAGAACGACCAGCCCCATGACGATGACCGCAAGAACGGTGGTGAAGCTGGACATCATGATCCTCCCTGAATAATTCGGCTGTTTGAAAACGTTCTAACTGATGACGATGAGATTAGGCTAGTCGAACTTGCGAAGAAGCCGGTAGAACAATGCGGAAGGCAGCAGGCGCTTCAAAAGAACGCCCTGCTTTGCAGGCGTCGTGATGACGTAATGGGGCTTCGGATTAACCGCAGTCAGCGCATGTTTCAGCTGCTTATAGACCGCCTCCGGGCCGAGCTTGTGTTTGTTGACCGGGCCGGTGCCGTCCAGCCTCGCAAGCTGGCGTCGATATTCATGCGCATGGGCCGAATTTTCGAGATCGATATTGCCCTTGATATGCTTCAGGGCAGTTGCCGTGAAGTTCGAGACAATCGGGCCGGGTTCGATGAGGCTGACATGAATTCCGCTGCCCTGCAGCTCCATGCGCAGCGTCACTCCCAAGCCCTCGATTGCGAATTTTGAGGCCGTATAGGCACCGCGATATCGATAGGGAACCAGCCCGAGAATGGATGAGCAATGGACGATGCGGCCTTGACCGCGCCTGCGCATGAAGGGAATGACGCGGCAGGTGAGATCGTGCCAGCCGAAAACATTGGTTTCGAATTGCTGACGCAGCACATCGACCGATAAATCTTCGACCGCGCCGGGCTGACCGTAAGCGCCGTTGTTGAACAGCGCATCGATGCGGCCGCCGGTTCTCGCCGCAACATCATCAACCAGAGCAGCGATTGTTTGGGGTTTGGTGTAATCCATGATCAGGGTTTCGATGCCATGAGCTTCCAGCTCCGCCATGTCCTCTGTCCGGCGAACCGTCGCGAAAACACGCCAACCATCCGCGTGCAGGGCGTTTGCGCAATAAGCGCCGATGCCGGTGGAACACCCCGTGATGATTACGACCGGCTTTTCGGACATGCAGGGACTTTCTTGGCTTTGACAGGCGAAAACAGCGCCTGCACTATTTCAATAGCGCGCAATTCTTCCCGAAGGGATGGAACCGATCAGAAGGCTTAAGCGCTGTACAAGCGAGGATCGATTTCCCATATTTCGTCTTGCGTTACAAATGAAATGCCGATCAAGGAGGTGACATGGTCGCCGCTCTACGCCTCGCCCAGAAAGTTGCCTTCGATGCATATTTCCATTTTGCCGATGACGATGGTTGGGCGATGGCAAGTCATGTGGCACTGTCCATTCTGCTTGCGCTGTTTCCGTTCCTGATCTTCGGTACTGCTCTCGCAAGCTTTCTGGGTGCCGACCAGTTTTCAGAAACGGCGGTCCATCTGATCTTCGATACATGGCCGGAAGCGATCGCAGGGCCACTCGCGGCTCAGGTGCAGCAGGTTCTGACGATACCGCGCGGCGGATTGCTGACGATCTCGGTTCTGGCGGCGGCATACTTTGCCTCCAATGGCGTAGAAGCGATCCGCATTTCACTGAACCGCGCCTATCGTGTCAGCGAAACGCGCTGGTGGTACGTCACACGCCTGCTCAGCCTGTTTTACGTCATCATCGCCGTTGTCATCTTTACCGGAATCAGCATCGTTCTGGTCGCGGTGCCGGTCGCGCTGTCTTTCGCCGAAACGCGGTTTCCGTTGCTCACGGATGTTTTGAAGACGATCTCGAACCTCGGCCTTTACGGCACCATTATCGTGCTTGCCGCAGGTCTGGTTGCGGCCCATCTGTGGCTGCCAGCAGGTCGTCGCAAAGTGTGGGACGTTCTTCCTGGCATTGTGCTGACGCTGATTTTCTGGGTGATCGGTGCCGGGATTTTCGCTTACTACCTCGCCACTTTCGCCAACTACTCGGCGACCTATGCCGGTCTCGCCTCGGTCATGATCGTGCTGGTCTTCCTTTACATGGTCGGCGTCATCTTCATGCTGGGAGCGGAGGTCAATGCGGCGCTGATGAAGTACCGGGTTCGCCACATCGTCAAGGCAGGTATCCATAATGGCAGTCTGAAGCAGGCCCTAGAGGCCGACGAGGCTGCGGATATCTGAAGGGCTGCGGCCTTGTGCTCGAAGCAAAGAGAGACCAGTGCTGCCCTCGCTTTTTGAAAGCTTGCGGCCATCCGGTCCTGTTATCAGACGGTGATGATAATAATCCGGCACCGGCAGGCCCAGCAAATGCTGCAACAGCCGGTGGACGGAGGTCGCGTGAAACAGGTCCAGTCCGCGGACCACATGGGTAACGCCCTGAAGAGCATCATCCAGCACGACGGACAGATGATAGCTGGACGGCGCGTCGGAGCGCGAAAGGACGACATCGCCCCAAGCGGCGGGATCCGCCGACAAAATCTCCTCTCCGTCTCCACGGTTCTCTTTCCACGTCAACGGAGTGGAGACGAGAGAAAGGGCTTTGTCCATGTCCAGCCGCCAGGCGTGCTTGATCCCGGAAGCCAGAAGGTCTGCGACATCCTGTGGGGAGCGCTCCTTGTCGACCGCCGGATAAAGCGGCGCGCCATCCGGGTCTCGCGGCCAATTACCAGCCGTCATCTCCTGTCCTGCTACGAAAGACTTGATCTCACCGCGGCTCATAAATGACGGGTAAGCAAGACCCATGGCAATGAGTTTGTCCAATGCGGAGCGATACTCCACAAAGTGTTCCGATTGTCTACGAACGGGCTCTTCCCATGTCATTCCAAGCCAATGGAGATCATCGTATATCGCCGATTCCAGTGCCGGCGTGCAGCGCGCCTGATCAATGTCTTCGATCCGCAACAGGAATTGCCCGTCTTTTTCCGTCGCCATATCGTGGTTTATGAAAGCCGAAAGCGCATGCCCCAGATGCAACGGGCCATTGGGGCTGGGGGCGAAACGGAAAACCGGTTTTTGACGAAAGGATAAAGCCATGGTTTCTTTTGCCATGCTTCGTTATGACTTGCCATCTCGCGTGTGAGGCCCGTTTGAACATCATCACCAACATAGCGGATATCGAGGCAGGTGTGGCCGCACTCTGCCTGATCGACCCGCGTCTCGAAACCATCGTAAGTAAGGCTGGCCCGGTGCCGCTTCGCTTGAGCGAGCCTGGTTTTGCCGGGCTTGCGCGCACCATCGTTTCGCAGATGGTGTCGCGTGCCAGCGCAGATGCCATATGGCGCCGAATGCTGGCTGGAACGGGTGAAGTGACGGCGCGGAATTTTCTCGCTGTCGATACCGAGACGCTTGCCGGGTTTGGCCTTTCAAGAGCGAAAACCAGAACGCTTCAGGGGGTGGCCGAAGCGGTCGTCAATGGTGGCCTCGATCTCGTTGAATTGAGCCGTATGGACGGTGAACTGGCATTGCGGGAGTTGACGGCGCTGAGCGGAGTAGGGCCTTGGACCGCGGAAGTCTATCTGATGTTTTGCGGTGGCCATGTCGATATCTTTCCGGCAGGCGATGTAGCCTTGCAGGCGGCGGTGGCGCACGCGCTGGAAATGGGAGCCAGACCCACAGCCAGACAACTCGGCGAATTGGCACTTTCATGGTCGCCCTGGAGATCGGTCGCTGCGCGCATTTTCTGGGCCTATTATGCGGCAATCAACAGGCGGGACGCCTTGCCCATCGCCTGAAATCCGCCTTTCTTTCAGCGCTTCATTTATTTGCTTCACAATCCTGTAACAACAGACCTAATATACAGGTGCAGATGCCGAATCGATCAGGAGAAGCCCTTGACGATTGCAGTTTCACCACAGGCCCTGCCGGCGCTCGTTCTGAACGCGGACTATAGGCCACTGAGTTATTATCCCTTGTCGTTATGGTCCTGGCAGGACGCGATCAAGGCAGTTTTCCTCGACCGTGTGAACATTATCGCTGAATATGATCAGGCGGTATGTTCCCCCAGCTTTTCCATGCGGCTGCCAAGTGTCGTCAGCTTGAAGACCTATATCCAGCCGACGCGGAATCCTGCGTTTACGCGCTTTAACGTGTTCTTGCGGGACAAGTTCGAATGCCAGTATTGTGGTGCTGACGATGACCTGACGTTCGATCACGTCATCCCCCGCGCCCATGGCGGCGAAACGACCTGGCACAATGTCGTCGCCGCTTGCTCACCCTGTAATCTGAAAAAGGGAAGCAAGCTGCCGAAGCAGGCGGGCATGTTCCCGCATCAGAAGCCTTACCAGCCGACGGTGCAGGATTTGCACAATAATGGGCGGTCGTTCCCGCCCAATTACCTGCATGAGAGCTGGATGGACTATCTTTACTGGGATACCGAGCTGCAGCCCTGATTTCTCTGGGTTGCTGCTAGAGCGTTTCCATTTAACAAGGAAACGCTCTCATGGCTTCAGGCGCTCTTGCGCGCCGCGCCCCAAAACGCGATTGCGGCCAGTGCGATGCTGGCAATCACATTCCATCCGGCAAAGGAAAGTCCCAGCACGCGCAACGCAGCGTCGTTGCAGGATGGTGCCTTGATGGCATTGAGATCGCTCAGGAGATTACCGGCATTGGTGGTGATTGAAGGCGCGCCAGTGGCGCAAGTCGTTGGCCCCGGCCAGAAGCCCCACTCGACGCCCGAATGATAAACGCCCATCCCGGCACCGATCAGCATGGCTATGCCAATGATGACCAGCGCCGCTCTCGTCAGCCAAGTCGGCAACCTGAAAATGCTGGTGGCGATGGCAATAAGGCCTACGGGAATTGCGAAATAATACGGGTCTCGTTGCAAAAGGCAAAGGGCACAAGGCGTATACCCGCCAATATGCTGAAATCCGAGGGCGGTGCCTATGGTCACCACCATTCCGGCTGTAACGAAGACCGCAGGAAGCGTGCGGCTTTTTTCTGTAGAGGCTGCGTATGCCATGATGGCCCTTCGTGTCTTGGGGGAAATTTCAAATCACCCGAACAGGTGCAAAATAAGGCGGGACATTGGTTGCCTCATGGGTCTAATCCACTCTGCGCAGGCTGGCAATTCCGAGGGACGTCGCCCGTCAGCAAAGTTTCGTGAAATCGCGATTTCCGCAAAAATCAGGTTGACCTTAAGCCCGCGGTTCGTATAGTCCGCCGCATACCACCCGGACATGGTTCGGAGTTGCCCCTTTGGCGGAATTGGTAGACGCGCCTGACTCAAAATCAGGTTCCGAGAGGAGTGCTGGTTCGATTCCGGCAAGGGGCACCAAAAATCGCGATTCCCACTGAACGCGAAGTCTTTTTATGGTTTCTTTTCAGCTGCTAAGAGCGTTAGCAAGAACGGCCTATATTTTCAGCCGTCCAATATATCCCAACCGACAAGAAATCGACCAATGTCTCATGACGCGATACGGCGCTGATGGTTGACGAGATCGTGTATTTTCTGTTCGCCATCGGCGATAAGTCGAGGCAATTCTCGTGATCGTTCGCGGCTGAGTGGGATGCCGGTTGTCAGGAACGCTACCTTGAGCGCTGGCCAGTCAAAATGTTCGATGAGCATATCCCAAAGGATGATGCTTGAGTTGCACACCCCGGCCCGCTCGGTCAAAAAGTCTTTCCAGCGTGCCAGCTTGGGGTCGTTCATGCTGCGGGAAAACCCGACGCGGCAGGAATAATATGCGTCGATTGTCAGCCCTAGATCCTGTGCCATCAGCGATAGGCCGATTTCATAACGCTGAATGATTTCGCTTTTGGGAAGCATATGCGCTTTGGCGAAGCTCTCCATGAAAACCGGAAACAATTTTTTCTGTGCTTCGCTGTCGAATGACAGGAAATAGCTCTGAACGTGATGGGCAATCTCGTGGTTATCGCTCAGCCCGTAAATGTTGCTTGTTTGCCGCTCCACAGCGTCGAAGAATGGCTGCATCGGCCGAACCGGAAAGTAGATGCTGTCATTGGCAAAGAAGACGCGCTCGTAGTGCTCTCCACAATCCGCGCCGAGTTGTGATAACGCCAGCCACCACGATCCGAAGTCGTGACCATTGTTGAGTTTGACGAAGACATGTCTGACGTAGGGGAGAACCTTCTTCAGCTCAGCTTCATTTCGGGTTGGTGTGACGAAAACGATATCGGTTCCGGCGTCCTGAAGCGCCTTTAGATAGGTGATGACATAGGGGTCGATGATGTCGTGACGGTCGAAATGGGCGAACAAGCAGAGATATTTGCCTTTGGCATGAGTATTTCCAGCCAGTTGATCGACAAGCGTCACATCACGCTTTTCGCCGTAAAACGGCTTCCCTTCCTTTCGAAAGGCGGACAATCCCTCGTTAAAAAGATGCGCCAGCCCGGTACGGTACTGCCCGCTGCGGACAGCGATTGCGGCTTCTGGATTGTCCTCAAGGTAGGCCTTGGCGTTGTAGCCGTAAAGATGCTCGTCCATCGTGAATAAGAAGGGGGCCTTATCGGCCTCTGCCAGAGCAGCGCCCTCGATTACGAAGTGACGATATCCGCTCGCCACAAGGTTGGAGGCAACGACCTTGCGGAGCTTTTCGTTTCTGTCCAGATGAAGTTTTTCATCCCAAAGTGGATGCGGGGAGAGGCGCAGCCGTTCTCCAATGTCGACGTAATGCTCCAGCGCATTTCGCTCTCCAATAGCGTGCTCTCTGGCGTACCAACCGGTGTCAAAATAGGGGTTGGGATCGAACCCCTCCAGATGACCATGCGCAAGGTAATGCCTGAAAGGTCTCGCGGAAGCTACCGGATCGGCGGCATGTTTACGCCGGTAGTAGGACGTGTCGAATAACTCGTGAGGAGCATAGCCTAGCGCTTCACCGAGGGTCAGGAAGTGTTCGAGCGGATCGGTGTCTCCGATCAGATCATTTCTATGATTTTTCTTATAGAAACCGGTGTCGAACAGAGGATGCGGCCAATATCCTTTTGCGCTGCCGATCGTTACATAATGCTCGGCGGCGGTCATACCATTGGTGAGCGCCCAGGGGTGCTTCTTGCAGTACCATGCCGCGTCAAAAAGCGGATGTGGAGAATAGCCCGACCGTGCTCCAAGCTGGTCGTAATGATCCTTTGGCGTAATGTTCGAAGGAATGGCATCCGCATAGCGACCCTGATACCAGTCACCGTCGAAGAGCCAGTTGGGTATTGTCCACATATTGGTCTCTTCTATTTTTTATGAGTCTGAACGCGTGCGTAGAAAAGCGTTCCACTCATCGTTTTCCCCGCTTTGAAGCGCACCCTTAACCGCGCCGGAGCTGGCTTTGAGATATTCAGAATGCGCGGTTAGATCTTTGATCTGCTTTTGTTGCTGTAGGATTGCAGCATGTTGTCGCTTGATGATGTCATAATAGGGTTTTCGCTCAGCGATAACGCGCGTGAGGACCTGTTGAGCATTCGTGACAGTGGGATTTCCGCTGACACTTTCCTGCAGGGCAAATTCGTCATTCGCATAGCGCAAGAGGTCGTCAGCGTTGAGTTCGATCTCGATCGCTCTGGCCATTACGATCAGGAGGTCAAGCACGCGCGTTGACAACTCCGAGGCTGGTTTGACGCAGAAGTCTACGCCGCTCAAGGCTTCCACCGCGCCGCGGTAAAAAAGATAGCCCAATTCTATCGGCCCCGGAGCACTCCATTCCTGGTCGATGAAGGTGATATGGACGTTATCCTGAACAATGAGGTTGCGAGGGATAGCATCGATAGCGCTCGGCGGGAGAAGAGTGTGCTTGTTATAGGGAACGCTTTCCAGGTCTTGTTTGTAGATATCGGTGACCGTGAGCCACCAGACTTTTGCCCATAGAGCGATATCGTTCTGACTCCACCCTTGGCGTTGCATCAACAGGCGCAGACGGTCTCGCCAAATTTCGCCACCAACGAGCGGCTCATGTGTTTCCTTGAGTTGAGGAGCGCCGGGGACTGGTGAGGCAGGGGTCTTCGACAGCGCCTTTCGCACAGCGGCGAAGGAGCCTTCTTCATGTCTAAATTCAACGACTTTGGCATATTGCGGCAACCGGGTATGTCCGTAGTGATATGCGAAGACATCTCCCGCGTTTCGCTTTTGCCGCCCGGCAACGATGAGGAATGAATTGGCCAGATCTGCGGCAAGACCGTTTCTGGTGATGGCACTCCAGGCGAGATCCAGGGAAAACGTGGTGATTTCAGGCGCCTGACGGTCGGCACGGCAAGCTTCGCCAATCATTGCCGCGATATCCACCGGCATGTCGTTGGACACGAGAGCATCTTCAGAGATGACCGTTATCGGGAGCTTATAATCCGGGAAGGGGAACCACCATTCCTGTTCCCCTAATCCAGCAGTACGAAGACGCTGATCCAGCTCCTTCTTGCCGAATGTGACGACAGTCGATGAATTGTAGTTGCCTTCGATCCCCACCATAGGCTTTGCAAGGTGATCTTCATTGTAACCAGCAAAGTATTTGAGCCCAAGCTGGTTTTCGATCGCTACGATCAAAACTCCATCTGGCTCAAGGAGTTCGGCCGCTCTCTCCAGCATGAGATCCACGGGATCACGTCCATCGGCGCTCGGAAAGAAAACGCGGGCATATTCAAGGACGCCAATCAGGGTGACCGTCTTGAATTTCCGATCGGTCATGAAATTCTGGAAGGGTTCCGCCAGAACTTCGACGGTCTTAAGATCGCGGCAGCGTTCAGCAGTGATCATTGCGCGGCGTGTGCTGCCCTCAAGAGCGACGACTTCCAGTCCTTCCTCACCGAGAAAACGTGTAATTGCACCGCAACCACAGCCGATTTCCAAAACTGGTCCCTCAAGCGATTTGACGATGGGGCGCATCAAGTTCGCTCTCAATGGGCTGAGGTGGTACAGGGATGGCCAGTCGGTGATCGCGGATTTCAAGGGTACAGATAGCACAGACTTGTCCGACGCAGATTTTATGATGCGATAAACCCGGTTTTCAACTTCGTCGCCGTCAGAATACTTGAAGCTTTCACCGCCATTCGGGCGAGCCCATATGTTCGCCGCCTCATCATAACGATAATGCTTCTGGAGTTCTGTGCGCATGGGAAGATGAATCCTGCTCGTTTGTCGCAGGATCAAAGTCTTGGCTCCCACGGTCTTTAGACATACGCGGTGTTTTTGCAGATCAAGCTTTAGCGGGCCTTACCTTGTTTGAACGGGTTTGTGCAGACCGCAGCAAACAGGGTGGCGCAAGATTGAGGGGAGATAATGCCGGGAGAGCACCATGGAATTGAGCGCGCTCGAGCCTTGCTCGAAAACAGCCGAGGAAACGTAAGTTGACGATAAACCAGCCTTCCCCCCCGATAATGCCCGTCGGCCTGCCGGATCTCCAGCAGTTGAACGAAAGGGCCGAGCAGACGGGTGGAGTTCTCGTTTACCAGCCGTATCTCGATGCGGGCCAGCTTCAGGGCATTGATCCTCTCGCGCTTGCCTTCGACATCTCGTTCAATACGCAGTCCGGCACCCGCGAATATGAACTTTTCCGTATTCTCGACCAGCACCATGCGGCTGTCGATTTGCCTGAAAACATGTTCTGGGGGCTGGTCTCCAGCAAGTTCGAACTAAAGTCCGTTTCGACGCTGACGTCGTTCATTTCGGAAGCGGAGCTCGCGCTAAAGAGCGGTGCAGATGCCTATCTCTACAATCCGCTGATCGGCCACGCCGCGATTTACAGCAATGTCTGGGAACATGCGATGATGGGCGGTCATCCCGGCATGAATCCCATTTTTCAGTATTTGCAAAACAAGGGTTATCCGATTGCTGCTCCGCAGGGTCGAACGTCCTTTTTCTTCTGCAACTACTTCGTTGCAAACCGAAGATTCTGGCAGGGCTATTTTGCCTTCTGTGAACACGTATTGGATTCGCTTGAACGGGAAGCGGAACTGGGAACACCGGTGGGTAAGGCCTATAGCGGAAACGCAAACTACAGCCGTGACGCGGATGCCGCGATGCGGCCCTTCGTTATCGAACGTCTTCTGGGCCTTTACATTCCCCATGCAGTGGCAAGCGGAATGACCGTATCCGCGTTCGTCCCATCTGCGGAAGATTTCGAATGGAGGTTCGGCGGACGCGTCGGTCGTTATCTGCACAGCCTTTTCGAGTGCAAGGAAGAGTTTCTGCAAAGCAAGGACAAGGCCTATCTGGAAGCATGGCAGGAAACGCGCATGCCGATCGTCAAGCAGCCGCAGCTTATATGGCATGGCGATGATCCCCCGACCTGGATGCCGCGTATGCACCGGGAAGCGTCGCCGCAGGGCATCGGCAGTGCGTGCAGCCGTGGAGACAAATCTTTGCCTCCACCCTATGCTGCGGCATTGACGGCAATGAAGCAGCCTGTTGCACCGGTGCCTGCCGCTCCCGCCATACCTGCTCCCGTCGATCCCCGTTTGATCCCGTTTGTAGGTGGGTGGGAGGCGCATAAGAACCGGCATTGCATCTGGATCGTCACCCCCCCGGGTTACACGCATAGTCAAGCTTTCGACGAGGTCGCGCAGGGGCTTCAGGGAGCCTTCGAAGAACTTGGCGGTTCCGCGCCCATCATTCGTCAGGTTGGTGAGTTTGCTGGTCGTTCGCCGATCATCTACGGCGCTAATCTGCTCACGAGCGAGGTGGCGTCTCGCATGCCGAAAGGCAGCGTGATCATGAATCTGGAGCAGGTCTCGGCAGACAGTACCTGGATAAACGAACGTTATACAGCCGTGCTGAAAACTCTCCCGGTGCTGGATTACAGCCAGCGCAACAGGGAAAATCTGGCGGGCAAAGGCATTACGCACGCCCGCGTGCTGGAGGTGGGTTACAGCAAGCGTCTGACACGTATCCCGCAAAATCACGAAAAAGACATCGATGTCCTGTTCTATGGTTCGATGAATGACCGCAGGCGCGACATTCTGGTGGCGCTACGCGATGAAGGCCTGAACGTAAAGCCGCTATTCAACGTGTACGGACAAGAGCGAGACGAGGCGATTGCGAGAGCGAAAGTCGTCATAAACATCCACCATTATGAAAGCGCGGTTTTCGAGATCGTCAGGATTTCCTATCTGCTGGCCAACGGGGTTTGCGTTCTCAGCGAAGGAAATATTCATGATCCAGACCTTTCATCCTTCAAGGAGGGTGTCGCCATCGAGCGTTACGATGGTCTTGTGGAACGATGCAAGGCACTGATAGCTGACGCTGAGGGCCGGTCAATCATCGCCAATCGCGGCTTTGAAGCCATATCGTCGCGCTTGCAGGCCGATATGTTGATGAAGGTCATGCAGCAGGCTTGAAACGGACGAAACCCCTGCATTCTCTCAAGACCTTGGGACTGTCGAAATTTTGCAACGTGACGATCTCATGCTCTTTAAAGCGCGCAATCTCCATACCATATCATCGACGATAGAAGCGGGTTGAAAAGAACCTGCTGCTTCCGGAGCTTCGAACGATGGTTCCAGTTTCCGAAAAGGCCTGCCGCTCAAGGGGGCCTCATTCCAAACAATCCGGTCTGTGCCGAAAGCGGGCAGGGCGGTAAGAGGAGATGATGATATGAATATTGAAAAATATTCCGAGCGTGTACGTGGATTTCTTCAGTCGGCGCAGACCTATGCGCTTGCGGAAAACCACCAGCAATTCGCTGCCGAGCATGTATTGAAAGTCCTGCTGGACGATGACCAGGGCATGGCTGCATCCTTGGTCGAGCGCGCTGGCGGTAACGCGAAGGAAGCGCGGCTGGCAAACGATGCAGCTTTGGCGAAACTTCCGAAAGTTTCCGGCGGTAATGGTGGGCTTTCACTCACCGGACCGTTGGCGAAGGTCTTTTCGACCGCTGAAGACCTGTCCAAAAAAGCTGGCGATAGCTTCGTAACGGTCGAGCGGCTTTTGCAGGCGCTTGCCATCGAAAGCTCTGCCTCCACTTCATCTTCGTTGAAGAAGGCTGGCGTCACTGCGCAGGCCCTCAATCAGGTTATCAATGACATTCGCAAAGGCCGCACGGCCGATAGTGCCAATGCCGAACAGGGCTTCGATGCCCTGAAGAAATTCGCGCGCGATCTGACGGCCGAGGCGCGAGACGGCAAGCTCGATCCCGTGATTGGTCGCGACGATGAGATTCGCCGCACGATCCAGGTGTTGTCGCGCCGCACGAAGAACAATCCGGTTCTGATCGGTGAGCCCGGCGTCGGTAAAACGGCGATTGCCGAAGGCCTTGCGCTGCGCATCATAAATGGCGATGTGCCAGAAAGCCTGAAAGACAAGAAGCTGATGGCGCTCGATATGGGTGCGCTGATTGCTGGCGCGAAATATCGTGGAGAGTTCGAGGAGCGCCTGAAGGCTGTTCTGAACGAAGTTCAGGCAGAAAGTGGCGGCATCATTCTCTTTATCGATGAGATGCACACGCTTGTTGGCGCTGGCAAGGCGGACGGCGCCATGGACGCTTCCAACCTGCTGAAACCCGCTCTGGCGCGTGGCGAACTCCACTGCGTCGGCGCGACCACGCTGGACGAATATCGCAAGCATGTCGAAAAGGACCCGGCTCTTGCGCGTCGTTTCCAGCCCGTCGTGGTTGACGAGCCTACGGTCGAGGATACGATCTCCATTCTTCGTGGCTTGAAGGAAAAGTACGAGCAGCACCACAAGGTTCGAATTTCGGATTCGGCCCTGGTTGCGGCTGCTACCTTGTCGAACCGTTATATAACCGACCGTTTCCTGCCGGATAAGGCAATCGACCTGATGGACGAGGCCGCTTCGCGCCTCCGCATGCAGGTGGATTCCAAGCCTGAAGAGCTGGACGAACTGGATCGCCGTATCATTCAGCTGAAAATCGAGCGGGAAGCTCTCAAGCAGGAAACGGATTCGTCTTCCGCCGACCGCTTGAAGAAGCTCGAGGATGAGCTGGCCGATACGGAAGAGAAAGCAGACGCCCTGACGGCCCGCTGGCAGGCGGAAAAACAGAAGCTCGGTCATGCCGCAGACCTGAAAAAGCAACTGGACGAGGCACGCACCGAGCTGGCGACGGCTCAGCGCAGCGGCCAGTTCCAGCGTGCGGGCGAGCTTACCTACGGCATCATACCAGGCCTTGAAAAAGAACTTGCTGCCGCAGAAGAGCGCGATAGCAGCGGTTCCGGGTCGATGGTCCAGGAAGTGGTGACGGCGGATAATATCGCACACGTCGTTTCCCGCTGGACCGGTATCCCAGTGGACAAAATGCTGGAAGGTCAGCGTGAAAAGCTGCTTCGTATGGAAGACGAGCTCGGCAAGTCCGTGGTCGGTCAGGGCGAAGCTGTGCAGGCTGTCTCAAGAGCGGTTCGCCGTTCGCGTGCGGGCCTGCAGGATCCGAACCGCCCGATTGGCTCTTTCATCTTCCTCGGCCCGACCGGTGTCGGCAAAACCGAGTTGACGAAGGCGCTGGCACGCTTCCTGTTCGATGACGAAACTGCGATGGTTCGCCTCGACATGTCGGAATATATGGAGAAACACTCCGTTGCCCGGTTGATCGGTGCGCCTCCAGGCTATGTCGGCTATGAGGAAGGTGGAGCTTTGACCGAAGCGGTTCGTCGCCGTCCGTATCAGGTCGTGCTGTTCGATGAGATCGAGAAGGCGCATCCTGACGTGTTCAACGTTCTGCTTCAGGTTCTGGATGACGGACGTCTCACGGACGGTCAAGGTCGCACCGTCGACTTCAAGAATACCATCATCATCATGACATCGAATCTGGGTTCGGAATTCCTGACGCAGATGAGCGATAATGACGATGTGGATTCTGTGCGTGAGTTGGTGATGGAACGGGTACGGTCGCATTTCCGCCCCGAGTTCCTGAACCGCGTCGACGACATCATCCTGTTTCACCGCCTGCATAGGAATGAGATGGGCGCTATCGTCGATATCCAGTTGCAACGCCTCCTCACGCTGCTCAGCGATCGTAAGATCACGCTCGATCTGGATGAGGACGCTCGTATCTGGTTGGCGAATAAGGGTTACGACCCGGCCTATGGCGCTCGTCCGCTAAAGCGCGTCATTCAGAAGTCGGTGCAGGATCGTCTTGCGGAGATGATTCTGGGCGGGGAAATCCCGGACGGCGCGCACGTAAAAGTAACGTCTGGAACCGATAGACTGCTGTTCAAGGTCAAGCCGTCCCACGTGAATGTGGAAACCGCCAGCGCAGCGTAAAATCAAAAAGGAAAGGGCCTGGTTAAGGGCCCTTTTTTATTATCTGCTCGCGACCTGATCGGACTTGCCATCGGTGTTGAGCAAGGCGTCGATTCGCCGCTTCTCATCAGAGAATCGGGCGAGCGCTTCCCCAGAAAGTGATTTTCCACCGGGAAGACGTACCTTCATTGCGTCGACTTTCGTGCCGTTGACGATCAGCTCGTAATGAAGATGCGCGCCGGTCGATAGACCTGTCGATCCTACATAACCAATGACCTGACCCTGTGTGACACGCGCGCCATCGACGACACCCTTGGCGATGGCGTTCTGGTGATTATAAGATGATACATAGCCATTCGCATGGCGGATCAACGTCTGGTTTCCGTAGCCGGAAGCCCAGCCAGCCTTTTCCACGACCCCGTTACCGGTTGCGATGATCGGCGTGCCGCGGGGAGCCGCCCAGTCGGTACCGGTATGCATCCGGCTATACCGCAAAATAGGGTGACGGCGCATGCCGAAGCCAGATGTCATGCGGCCATTCGGAACCGGGTTACGGATCAGGAACTGGCGGATACTCTTGCCTTCACCATCGAAATAATCGACGCTTCCATCGTCGGAATTCTGGAAGCGATAAAAGCGGGTTTCATTGTCACCGAACTTCGCGTTGACATAGAGCAACTCGGATTGCGGTGTCGCCTTGCCGTCCGGTCCTTCAACGGAGAAGAAAGCTTCAAGTGCATCCGTCGGCTTCAGCTGAGCCTGAAAATCGACGCTGCTTGCCAGAAGCTTGATCAGCTGGGAAACCATCGTCTGGTTCATCCCGTATGCAAGCGCTGCCTTGTAGACGCCGTCATAAACCCGCGGGAGATCGCGGTTCGTATTGAGTATAGTGTTGCCGCCCTCAAAAGCGCTTGCAACTGCATCGAGTTGCGGCGGTTCACTTGCGCGCACGAAAACCTTGTCGTCATTCGTAGCCACCGTCATGACGTGCCGTGACTTGCGGTAAAGGCTGATGCGTACGATGTCGGCCTGTTCATCGTTCTGGATGATGCCCACCCGCAGGACGTCACCCGCCTCCGCGTCGGACGATCCGTACTCCGCAGCCAGCGCCTTCGATGTCTGCTTTGCCTGTTCTTTGGAGTAGCCCGCCCCGAAGAGAGCTTCCTCGATCTTTTCTGCCTGGCGCACGGGAATCACATCATCTGCATATTCCGGTAGTTGAACGGTCGCAGCCTGGGGCGTGGAAACGGACATGTTCTGCTCGACCACGCGTGCGGACAGTCCGGCAGTGATATCGACGTCTTCATCGGCCTCGAAGCGACGCGGATCGATATAATAAAGGGCCGCAAGCTGTTCGTTACCATCCGTCAATATGGAGCCGTTGGAACGAACTGCTTCCTCGACCTCATCGAAACTCATCGAACTTGCATAGGCGAATTTGCTGCTTCGCGTCGGAAACGCCACCGTCTTCAGGCTGACTTCCGATTCCACTTCGGAGCCGTAGATGGTGCCGGTTCTGCTGGCGGCAGACGGTTCATTCTCTTCATCCGTTGCAAAGATATTGAGCGGATCGAAGGGTGGGTATTCTTCCTGAGAATTGTAGTTGGCAGCGAGCGCGATCTTCACATGAGCGAAGGGCACCTTGCGTACCACTTCCTTGTCACCATCGTGAATGACAGTAGAAACCTCCAACACGGATCGGTCGGAAGGCCGTGCAGCGATATTGGGAGCCACAAGGCGTATGCCGCGACGAACGGTCTCGGAAGCGGATTGCTCCATATCGCTACGGGCAAAGGCCTCAGCTGGAATAGCGAGCTGCTGACGCCCGTCGAGGGCTGCGAACAACGCGACGCCCATCAAAATGGAAGAGGTGATGCCTGTCAGGAAGGTGCCGCTGAGCCAGCGAAGGGAGATTTCTCGACGATCAGGGGCTCGTCGCCCTTCCGCCAATATGGGCGGCTCGGTGCCGAGCGAACGGATCATATCCCGATCCGACGTCATGCCTTTAGCGACCCGTTTTGCATTTGATCTCCTGAACCCGTCTAAGGAAGGTGTGCAACTTTCGAAGTCGCGAGTCAAACATTGCAGGGTTCGATGAGGCTGCGTCCCCTGCTTTCATGTAACCATTCGTTAAGAGATGCAGATATGGGCAACTCGCGGCGAAAAAGTGGCGTGTCTCTATGCTGTTTCCGTTTGAAGGGCCAGAAGAGGTGTTTGAGGTGCTTTCGTTAGGTGAGTTGGTGGTAAAATTTGAAATAGCCTAGCAAAAACATATGGATATTTGTTTTTCTCATTTTTATGAAAAAGCGCTGTTGACTATGTCCAAGGCCTTCCCTTATAAGTCCGCTCACTGACGAGGGCGGCGGCGCTGCTGGCGACGAAGTTCCTCGTTCTAAAGAAATCACGATATGATGAGCGGGTTGCTTGTTGTTTTGCCGGGTTTAGGCTTGGTGAGGTTGATTTTGTGACGCTTAGATGTGTCAGTTTTTTGACAATTGAATATGAGAAGAAAGAGAAACGTGGGCGGCGAGGCTTGCGGGACTGGTAGAGATACTGGTTTCTGGAATAGACTTTGACGGTCACGTTTTAATGAGAATACACCTGATCTTGATTGGCTTCGATACCTTTCGCCATTGCTTTGCAATGGCGGGACCGAAGCTGTCCATTTTGCGCGCTGTGAAGCGTGTTGATGGTCTTGAGATTGGTGTGAAGTTCTCGTCGATTCAGAATGACGTGATTTTGTTCAAGATTGAATTCTCAACTTGAGAGTTTGATCCTGGCTCAGAACGAACGCTGGCGGCAGGCTTAACACATGCAAGTCGAACGCCCCTCCTTCAAGCAAGCTTGAAGGAATTTTCCTTGAAAGGAAGAAGATCTAAGAATGCTTCTTTAAGAAGCTTTCTTGATGGAGGGGAGTGGCAGACGGGTGAGTAACGCGTGGGAATCTACCCATCTCTGCGGAATAGCTCCGGGAAACTGGAATTAATACCGCATACGCCCTACGGGGGAAAGATTTATCGGGGATGGATGAGCCCGCGTTGGATTAGCTAGTTGGTGGGGTAAAGGCCTACCAAGGCGACGATCCATAGCTGGTCTGAGAGGATGATCAGCCACATTGGGACTG
>NZ_JAAMFB010000021.1 GCF_013322225.1 Agrobacterium larrymoorei | reverse complement strand
AAGCCGGGCTATGGTTCCGGCGCGGTCGTCTCGTCATGGTATCTCCTGTTCTCAGCATTTAAGCTGAAGTCAGGCAGAAATTCCACTTATCCTAGCTGTGCAGATTTTCCGAGCCACCTCTGAGAATACAGATACCTAAGTCGCTCATACGCTTTGTCATTAATCTATCGATTGTGATCGACACAGATAGTTTAAGCGTACGAAGTAAGGGTTCGCGCAAAGCGGTTAAATATTTCTCACGCGTTTATGTGGCGTAAAACCGGCTGGTCGTCGCGAATTAGAATTATTGCTCTTTTGGTTGTATTATCAAAGCCTGAACAACAATGCTAAAGTTTCATTTACTTCTTTCAAGCAATCTCAGATTGCGCAATCTGCGGTATATATTTCTGTCGATTTGCGCACTCTTGGGTAGCGCGAAAGGATACAGCTCATGCAGGATTTAAATACGCTAAATCGACGTTTGGTAAGTGGAATATCGACGCTGGGATTGGTCGCCAGCCTTGCAACGGGAATGGGCACATTGGCGATCGTCACGGCCACACCTGCGGCGGCTTGCAATACAGAGCCGTATATTGCAAGCATTTGCACATTCGCCATGGACTGGTGCCCTATGGGGTATCTTCCAGCGGACGGCAGAGGTCTTACTATTCAGCAGAATCAGGCGTTGTTTGGACTTATCGGCTTTCGTTACGGCGGCGATAATACCGCGGTGTTCAATCTACCGGATTTGCGTGGGCGCGTAACTGTCGCCAAAGGCCAGGGTCCAGGGCTGACAAATGTCGCGATGGGTGAAAAATTTGGCCAGGAGTCAGTGCTGCTCAATGCGACACAGGTCCCGTTGCTGCAACACACGCATTCTGCAACATTTGTCGGTACCGGTGGCGGTACACAGCCTGTCAAGATTGATGCAACTCCGGGCTCACTGGGCGTCACATCGATACTAACTGCGAAACAAACGTTAGGTCAGAATAGCGCGGCCACTGGATCCTTTCTTGGGCAGGGGGCGAGTACGGGTTCCACTCAAGCGCCGATTTACGTTCCCTCGGCAACGACGGCAACGACGGTTGAACTGGGCGGGCTGGAAGTCAAGCTCACAGGTACGGCTGGCCACGGCGCTGTTAACTTCAATGTTCCCACAGGCATCACTGGCGGAAATGTCACCGTAAATCCAAACGCTTTGGTTATGGCAACAGCCACCACTCCGACCCAGCCGCCGAGTATGGGCATGACGGTGTGCATCGCAGTTCAGGGACTATACCCGAACAGACCGTAATCCCGACATAGACTGAACCATCAACGCGGCGAGGCGACATAACGTGCGCGCCTTGCCGAACACCTCTTTCATAAGGAAATAGCAAAAGCGGCTCGTATCTCGGCGAGACGATAGACTTTTGTTTGTGTCGAAAAAGTTGGCACATCGACCCACCCGGAGCGTGAGTTACTACGTAAATACGCCGCGAGACATGTTTGCCACAAAGCTGACAAATTCTAGCGAACACCATCAATGATTGTGCACGTAGTAATGGCAAGAATTTTTCAGTTGAAATACGCTTGGGTTGAATAAGATTCTTTGTCTGCATCCGTGGATCGCAGGCGAAGCGTCTTTCCAATCAGGTCTATCCGATCGCCCTTGTCGGTCGAGCACATAGGTATTTGCGCAGCATGTATATCTGCAATACTCCTCTTGCGTTAGTTGGTGCCGGGCGGCAACTTCATCGCTTATTATATCTATATATATATGCGTTAAATGCCCTATGCCGCCGTGAATTTTTTTATTGCACGAGGCTGGCGACGTTAATCTCGATTTTCTCTGTTTTAATATTCGGACGCAAAAGTGCCAGGGCAATCTCGGCTCTGAAGACATCGGATTCGTGAGAGTGCCTAAATCGCCCAAGCCGCAGTTCGGCTGTCGGGATCGGAAGTTGTGGACAATATTATGCGGGAAGGCGTGATAATGCGGCATGGCGTTATAGCGAACAGTGTTCGTCTCATACTTAGATTTTGCTTTTGTTTTATAACGCTGTCGGCATGGTATTTTATCGCCTCAACAACTGCGCTTGCGGCCTCTAACGCATGCCAGACTGTTAACGACAACTGGTCAGGCGGGCGGTCGCTGACTTCGACCTCGGCTACTTCGGGACTGAACACCTATTTTGATGAACTGAGCCCGTTCGAGGCCGGTGAAAAAATATCCTGGTCGGTCAGTGGCAGCTCGTATGCCGGAAGCGAAACGTTTGTAAATTATTACGTGGGGGATTATGAGACCTACGAGTACGCTGATGAATCGAAAACGACCGGCAGCTTGTCCGCCAGCGGAACCCATACCTTTGTTGCGGATGGCGGCACTGCCGCACTGGAAATCATTCTATACTACGTCACCGTTGACCCTGTACCCGCTCAGGTAACAATGACGGTTACCTGTACACCGGCCTCATCTTCCACCGCTCCTAGCATTACAGGGCTTTCACCGGCATCCGGCTCGATCGCCGGGAATACTTCGGTCATCATTTCCGGAACCGGTTTCGATGCGACGCCTGCTAACAATATAGTCAGGTTCGGTGCAGCAACCGGTACCGTGACTGGGGCGTCTGCGACGCAATTGACTGTGACGACACCCGCCGGAGCCGCAGGTCTGGTCGATGTTTTGGTAACCGTCAGCGGACAAACTGCAACGCTCGCCGACGCTTTTACTTACATACAGGCTGCTCCGACGATTGCCGTATCGGCTTCCGACAACACGCCAGCACTCGGCGCATCCGTCACCTTCACCGCGACACTGTCGGGCGGCGCTTCGCCCACCGGAACGGTGACGTTCAAAGACGGGACGACGACGCTTGGAACAGGCACCATCTCCGGCACGACCGCGACCTATTCGACGGCTGCGCTGACGGTCGGTCCGCATTCGATCACCGCGGAATATGGTGGTGATGCGAACAACGGAAGTGCGACATCCACGGCAACGACCGTCACGGTCGGGCAGGCCGCACCGACGATTGCCGTGTCGGCCTCCGACAATACGCCAGCGCTCGGCGCATCCGTCACCTTCACCGCGACCCTGACGGGTGGTGCTTCGCCCACCGGAACGGTGACGTTCAAAGACGGGACGACGACGCTTGGAAGAGGCACCATCTCCGGCACGACCGCAACCTATTCGACGGCAGCCCTGACGGTCGGCCCGCACTCGATCACCGCCGAATATGATGGTGATGCGAACAACGGAAGTGCGACATCCACGGCAACGACCGTCACGGTCGGGCAGGTTACGCCCTTCATCTCCGTCTCCGCATCAAACACCACACCAGCACTCGGCGCATCGGTGACCTTCACCGCGACCCTGTCGGGTGGTGCTTCGCCCACCGGAACGGTGACGTTCAAAGACGGGACGACGACGCTTGGAACAGGCACGATCTCCGGCACGACCGCGACCTATTCGACGGCAGCCCTGACGGTCGGCCCGCACTCGATCACTGCCGAATATGAAGGCGATAACAACAACGGAAGTGCGACATCCACGGCAACGACCGTCACGGTCGGGCAGGTTACGCCCTTCATCTCCGTCTCCGCATCAAACACCACACCAGCACTTGGCGCATCGGTGACCTTCACCGCGACCCTTTCGGGTGGTGCTTCGCCCAGCGGAACGGTGACGTTCAAAGACGGGACGACGACGCTTGGAACAGGCACGATCTCCGGCACGACCGCGACCTATTCGACGGCAGCCCTGACGGTTGGCCCGCACTCGATCACCGCGGAATATGATGGTGATTCGAACAACGGAAGTGCGACATCCACGGCAACGACCGTAACAGTGGTAGCCCAATCGCCTGTGTTCAATTTTAGTCCGGCCGATCGTAGTTTGAAGGAAGCCATGGCTGGTGAGGATTACAATCAGATTATCACTGCTAACGGTGGTGCCAGTCCGTTGGTCTATAGTCTCGGCACCGGAACACTGCCAAACGGCATAAGTCTTAACGCTGCAACTGGAGAGTTGAGCGGCACTGTGGATGTAAACGCCGATATCAGAAGCTACACCTTCACCATTCATGTCAGAGATAACAATGGAGCTGAAGGGGATGAAATTTACACGCTTTCGGTTCTGGAACGCTCCGTAACCGTGGTTGACAAACAAAGAAATGTACCAGCCGGTACTGCGCCCAATAATGTTGATCTGACTGAAGGCGCAACTGGTGGGCCGTTCGTGTCGGCTAACATAGTGACCGTCAGCCCGCCTAACGCCGGAACGGTCAGCATCGTAAACGGTGAATTCGCCCAATCGGGACCGATTGGTACTCTCGGCTGGTATCTGAAGTTTATCCCTAACCCGTCCTACTCTGGGCAAGTAAGTGTACAGTTCCGTCTAACGAGCGCACTCGGGGTATCGAATACGGCGGTCGTTGTTTACATGATCGGTGACCTTAACGAAGTTAAGATGGAGATCGACAGTCTTGTGCGGGGCTTCGTTCGATCGAGGCAGAACATGATTGCCTCGACCATCAAGGTTCCCGGCCTTCTGGAGCGTCGGCGGATGGCGACAGTCACAGACCCGATCACTGCGCGCATGCTGCCATCGGAGAACGGCATGACCATGAATTTCTCGACCAGCCTTGCGCAGATGCGATCGGGTAGCGCCGAAAGCATCACAGCAGCGGAGCTATCACCTTTTAACATATGGATCGATGGCACCTTCATGCTGCATAACCGCGATGAGAATGGCAGCAAATGGGGGAGCTTTGCCATGGTCTCTGCAGGTGCAGATTATCTCGTATCAGACAAAGCGCTTATTGGCTTTTCTTTTCACTATGACCGCATGACTGATCCGACAGATGGGGACGCGGATCTTACCGGTAACGGTTGGTTGGTCGGCCCAAGTGCATCCCTCGAGATCGGTAAGGGCGTTTTCTGGGATACCAACCTGCTTTACGGTGGATCTTCAAACGACATTGATACTGCATTCTGGGATGGATCATTCGACACAAAACGTTGGCTGTTGGATACTGCGATTAGCGGGCAATGGAACATAGATGATGTAACGGTACTGACACCACAGATGCGGGCGATCTACTTCTCCGAGTCAGTTCATGACTATGCGGTCGAAAACCAGAATGGCGACATGCTGGAGATGCGCGGTTTTACGACAGAGCAACTGCGGGTCAGTCTCGGAGCAGAGGTTGCCCGGCAGTTTACACTCGAAAATCAAACCCGTTTAACACCGAAGGTTGGCCTCACTGGCGGCTTTTCCGGTCTAGACGGGTCAGGTGCGTTCGCAAGAGTTTCCGCAGGGTTGTCAATGGAAACCGTCGAGGCGTGGAATCTTGATTTCGATTTTCTTTTCAACCTCGAGAATGAGGGGCAAAAAGCTGTCGGCGCGAGAGCAGGTTTGAGCAAAAAGTTTTGAGGTAATGGCGCGGCTACCAATCATCTCAAAAAGAGATGGCGAACGCTCATCTTCGCTTGGGGGCAAGGCTTTCAGGGCGCTACCAGATCATCAGGTGGTCTCCATGTTTCAGTACAAAGGTCTTCGTCATGATGGCATGCGAGAGTGTACCTGCAATGATAACTTTCGCAGCTGGCGCTTCTCTAATGGGCGGGGGTAACGTCAAGCTTGGCAAATAATACTCGCCGTTTACTGAAGTTTGTGTCCCGGAGTTTGCGAAACCCGCATTCCAGACCTGTGATACCGGAGAAACATCCGTTGCCTTGCCGCAACAGTTTCCAGAATTGATGAATGCTGCGTTTAAGGACACTTCTCCCCCATTCGATAACGTCTAGTTTCGCTTGAGTTTGAATCATGAGTATCATCGATTGCGTCTCCTAGTTTGTTTTTGTATTGCCGTGACCGCCCTTGTTTCCTGTGCTCGCCCCGGACCCGAGACGCTTGCAATCGTGGCACCTATCCAACAGGCAACAACTGTTGCGATACTTGTGGCCACCAACCGCGTTCCAGATGAAAGTCAGGATGGCGTGTTTACGGCTGGGAGAGGGGACCGCATTCGATACTCCGAAGTCACCGTTTCCATTCCGCCGAAGCATCGCCCGTCAAAAATCGAATGGCCAGCGTTAAAGCCAGATCCGCGCACCTCATTTGCAGTCGTCAATCGACGCGAGTTGACGTCTGAGGAGTTTTCCATCTTGGCAAGAGGCCCACGTCACTCGGCTGTGAATGGGCGCGCCGGGATTTTTGTGCATGGCTACAATTACAGCCATCAGGAAGCGCTGTTCAGACTGGCGCAGATGGCAGCCGACTCGAAGGTGGAAGAGAGGGCCATCCTCTTCGACTGGCCATCACAGGCAGAGGTAACGGGTTATGTGGCAGACAAGGACTCAGCTGCATTCTCGCGGGATGATTTCGCTCGGTTTCTCGAAGACCTATCGCACGCTGGAGTTCGCCCCACCATCATGGCTCACAGCATGGGTGCCTGGCTCGCTGTCGAGTCTATCAGACAACTGTCGTTGATGGGGAGGGCAGACGCGGTGCGAGCGGTGGATCAACTGGTCCTCGCCGCTCCCGATATCGACATTGATCTATTGCGTAAGCAGTTGTCTGTCACCGACCGCCTGTCTAAGCCCATCGTCATCCTTGCTTCAAAGGACGATGTTGCACTCGCGCTTTCAAAGCGGCTTGCAGGTTCGGCGGCCACTGCAGGCTCTCTCGATGTCGATGATCCAAGAACCAGAGAACTTGCAACGAATGCTAATCTCGAAATCATCGACATTTCGACAATTCCCTCGCTGAATGGCACGAACCACGATCGCTTTGCCGGCCTAGCAGCAGTCTATCCGCAACTTCGAGAGGGCTTTCGCAATCCGGTGGCCGGAACGGGCGCACTCGTACTCAACGGCGTTGGGGGAGCCATCTCTGCACCCTTCCGCCTCGGCGGGACCATTCTTGCGCAATGATATCCCCGAAGTGCAGGTCTTTGCGCGTTGCTCTTCCATCTGCTGAGTGAACTCTACGAGCGCACCATTGTCGTCATCACCACAGACTTCAGCTTTGGCGATTGGGCCAGCGTGTTCGGCGACGCCAAAGATGATGACCGCGCTGCTCGACCGCTCACTCATCATTGCCACATCCTCGACACCGGAACGACGCTTCCGCCCACGAACCAAAAAATACAAAGGAGATAAACAGCGACTTGACCAAATCACCAGACCCGAAACATATCTAAAAAGTGGGCCAAGTCTCGGTGGAACTACCGGGTCAGCTCTCAGTGAAAATCAACACCGATAGCCTTTCACCACCATCAAAAGAGATGCAACATGAAGCGTGTTTTCAATCCGCCCTCCGTGCGCCAACCCTTCGGCGCATATAACCATGGATTGCTGGTGGAGCCGGGCGCGAGTTTGCTCGTAACATCCGGTCAATTGGGGATTAATCCAGATGACACGATTCCGCCTGACGTTTCCGCACAGGCTGAGCTATGCTTCAAGGCGATTGGGGATATTCTGGAAGAGGCGGGCATGACCTATGCGGACGTCATCCGCATCTCCGGCTTCGTGACCAGGCGCGAAGACTTCCCGGCCTATATGGCCGTTCGTGATCGATTTACGCTCGATCCCAAGCCGGTTTCAACCTTGCTTGTTGTCGGTGGGTTCACCCGTGCGGAATTCCTGGTGGAAATTGAGATCATCGCCGCCAAGGTTTTCTAGGGCTTGAATGAATGCTCAAGGATTTTAATCCTATATTCGTAGTTGTTTCTCTATAAGCGTTGCATTTCTGCACGAGCTTCCTCCAAAAATCGGGCGCGCGTCTGAACCGTGCAGTTGTTCATGTCGTAATGCGCGAGATAGGTGACGCCTCTTTCGGGTCTGGCGACCGCGCGCAGCACACGGGTTGCAATCTTACGCGGCGGGTCGCCAGCAAGGAATGCACGCAAGCGATTTCCGCCATAGGTCGTCAGAACGATGATTTTCTTGATGTTGGTGAGCTTGCGCGTAAGTTTCCCCCGGTCGCCGTCATCCATGTCGAAGGTGACGCCCGGAAGCCAGACGCGGTCGAAATAGCCTTTCAGGATTGCGGGCCACCCGAAATTCCAGACGGGAGTTACGATCACCAGCGCATCGGCTGCGCGCAACCGCTCCACATAGTCCCGTACCGGTTCGATGTTGGCTGGTACCGTGTGGTAGCCGAGGCGTTCTTCTCGCGTTAGGACAGGGTTGAAGTTTTCCGCGTAGAGATCGCAGTCATCCACCTCGTGTCCAGCCCTGCGAAGCGTTTCAACGGCCTCTGTATGAAGGGCCGAGCCGAAACTCGATTCAACCGGATGGGCGTGAAGGACAAGGATTTTCATCAGCCACCCGCTGCCGCCAGACCGGGGAAAAGATAGTTCTCGCCGCTTTTGAAATCGAAGTCGGGATTTTCCCAGGCGATCATCTTGCCAGGGTTGAGCAGTCCCTGAGGATCGGTCTCTTTTTTGAAGGCGAGCTGGACGGTATCCGTCTGCTTCATGCCGCCTTCCTCCAGAGTGTATCGATGGGGATTGAAAATCGGGCATCCATTGTCCTGATGGATTTTTATGATCTCCTCCAACCGTTCCTCCGTCGTGAAACGCACCAGGGGTAGGCCCGAGCACTGAATATGGCCATCGAATTTAAGAAACTCGAGGTGACCCGGAACCTCGTCACCGAAAATCTTCGTCATCTTCTGGACTTTTGCGACATGATCGGGCCCGGGATATTGAACTTGAAGATAGGTGAAGCTCGGATCGACCTTCAGCGCGCGGAGCGTCGTGTGGTTCCAGGCAAGTTCATAGGCATGCGGTATGCGCTTCATGCTTTCGACCTTGTCGGAGCGAAACAGTATCTCTCCTTTTTGCCGTTCGGTGAAAGCGGTAAAGGCATCCATGGAATGGGGTGCCACCATGAAAACGCAGATCGACTGGTCTCGATGGCGAATGAATGGTTTGTGGCGTGGGAAATAATCATACGGGATCGGTGCGGCAATCGGAGCAATTTCCTTCACCAGAATACCGTTCTTGTGAGCGATGGCATCGCCTAGGCGAACCGCGTCCATGTAGTCGTCATAACCCACAAGAACGTCCACCCAATCATAGGCGGGTGCCAGTGGCATCTCGACCTCAACGATGATGCCGTTGGTGCCATAGGCGTGGGTCACTTTTTGCAAGTCCCATGCCGTCAGGTCGAGCAGC
The DNA here is from genome assembly GCF_013322225.1 of Agrobacterium larrymoorei. Taxonomy (GTDB): domain Bacteria; phylum Pseudomonadota; class Alphaproteobacteria; order Rhizobiales; family Rhizobiaceae; genus Agrobacterium; species Agrobacterium larrymoorei_A. The sequence continues at coordinate 34,615 of NZ_JAAMFB010000021.1, read as the reverse complement.
CGTGGTTCGGCTTCCATCGTCACGACCTTCAGGCGCAGGATATTACCCAGATCACGCAATCCGCCCCAGCGGACGGAGCCGACGCCGCCGGAGCCGCCCGCAATGAAACCGCCGATGGTCGCTGACTGGGCGGTCGAGGGATGAAAGCGCAGTTCCTGGTTGGAATGCGCCTTCGTCTGACGGTCGAGTTCTGCGATGACAATTCCGGGCTCGGCGATCACACGGCCGGGATGGATTTCCTTGACCTTGTTCATGTTGATGAGGTTCAGGACAATCCCGCCCGAGAGGGGCATGGCTTGGCCGTAGTTGCCGGTACCGGCGCCGCGCGGTGTCACGGGCACACCATGGGCATAGGCCACCTTGAGCGTCTGGATGACCTCTTCAACGGACGTCGGCGAGACGACGAGATCGGCTGTGACATTGTCCAGCTGCCGTTTCAGGACGGGGGAATACCAATAAAAATCGCGGCTTTTCTGGCGTACAAGAGCAGGATTGTCTTCTGTTGCAATGCCTTCAAGCTCTTTTTTGATCTGCACATAATCGGCCATACGTCACTCTTTCATCAAAATGGGATCAAGCTCTCGGTAGTCCGGCAGGCGACGATCGATGGCCTTGCCATTGCGCATCACGATGCGGTCTGCCTGCGGACGGGACAGGAATTCGCTCCACCGGCGTGCCGTAAACAATACCAGATCGGCTGGAAGACCCGGGCCAATGCGGCCAATATCGCGGCGGCCGAGAATATTGGCAGGCGTCGTTGTCACAATGCGCGCGACGTCGTCAATCGGGTGGTCCAGATGGAGAATGCGGACTGCCTCCCGCAGCACCTCGACGGCATCGAGGTCGCCATAGGCGTAGAATGGATCGCGAGTGTTATCGGAGGCGACAGCTGTGGAGACGCCAGCGGCTGTGAGTTCCTTGAAGAGTGTCGTTCCGCGCCAGCGCGGCGTGCGGCCGACATGGCGAGCCTGCAGATACATATTGCACATCGGCAATGACACGACGGAGATGTCGGCCTCCGCGACCTTGCCGACGACCCGTTTTATTGTGTGCTCGTCCTGAAGTGCAAGCGAACAGCAGTGGCCGACAGTCACTGAACCCTGGAATCCAGAGCGCCGTCTGGCATCGGCGATAGCCTCTAGCGTCAGCACTTCCCGGTCTTCGGTCTCATCGACGTGAAGGTCGATATCGAGGCCATTGTCGGCAGCGCTGCGAAACAGCGTATCGAGGATCTTGTCGAAATCCGGCAGGATGCGGGTCGCGCCGCCCAGCAGTCCACCGTGTTTTCGGGTGGTGGCGACTATGGCGTCGAAAACCGGTTTGTCGAGCACACTTTCAAGCGGTAGAAGAGCAACTGCCTGCAATACAACGCGGTCCTTCCACTCCTGCTGAATTTCGGCAAACAGGGGAAAGGAGATATCCGTCTGTGGTGGAATGCTGTCCAGATGCGTGCGAATGAGCTTCGTGCCATGCGCAAAGGCTGCTTTCAGTGAAAACTCCATGCGGACGCGGATGTCGTCCGATGACCAGTGCGCGACGCGGTCGGCCCGCACATTGTCCAGGGCGCCCATGAAGGTGCCGTCCGGGTTCGGTCGCCGATCCCAGACGTGGCCCTTGTCCAGGTGGGTGTGCATGTCGACAAAACACGGGAAAATCATGCCGTTACGCAAGTCTGTTCGTGGCAGATCTGAAGGCGCGGTCCCCGCGTGCAAGACCGCCTCGATCTTGCCGCCCGCGATCACGATATCCGCAGAAACAAGGCCATCCTTTGCTTGCGCTTCAAATCCTTCGACGGCTACCAAGGGCAATGTGGCGTTCGTCAGCGCAAAACGTTCCCCTTGCGGCAGTGCCGTAAATCCATTCGTCGTCAATTTTCTCTCCTGATGCTACTCTCGTGCCACCGGTGCAGGAAGAGCCACGAAATGAAGGAGGTTATGCAGAAGATCACCACACCCAACAGCGACAACAGCACCAATGCTGCGAAAAGCCGCGGAATGTTCAGCCGGTATTGTGATTCCAGGAGCCGGAAGGCGAGGCCGGACCCGGCCCCGGCAGAGCCCGCCGCGAACTCCGCGACGACGGCTGCGATAAGTGCAAGCCCGCCACCAATCCTCAGGCCCGTCATGAAATAGGGCAGCGCTGACGGCAGCTTGAGATAAATCAGCGTTTGCCAACGGGACGCGCCATAGAGGTCGAAAAGGTTGAGCAGATTGTGGTCAACACTTTTCAGGCCCTGCGCCATGTTCGACAGGATCGGGAAAAATGCCACGAGGAAGGCACAGATCAGCAAGGAAATCTGGGTTGTCGGTGTGTAAATGAGGATGAGTGGTGCAATCGCAACGATAGGGGTCACCTGAAGAATGACCGTGATTGGATAGAGGGCAATCTCCAGCCATCTGGATTGCACGAGAATGATGGCGATACCGACACCGCCGATCAACGCCAGTGTCAGCGCCTGAAGCGTGATCTTGCTCGTCACCAGCAATGCGGGCGACAGCGTGCCCCAGTCATTGTAGAGCGACTTTCCGACCGCGGCCGGACCGGGCAGGATATATTGCGGGATCGCGTATGCGCTGATGATGGCCTGCCACACCAGGATCATGCAGATCACCACGACGATCGGTATTGTTATACGTAGAGCCATGTCGCGATTGAATGTCATGGATGCTCTCCACCATCCATCGCTTCGATCAGCATGCTCGATACCTTTTCGCAGGCCTGACGATATTCCTCCGACGTGCGATAATATGCGTCCCGCTCCAGACTGGTGACGAGAGGGAAATCCGCGTGCACTCGACCCGGCCTTGGGCGCATGATCACAATACGATTGGACAGGTACGCGCTTTCGAAAACCGAATGCGTGACGAACACGACGGCGATGCCGGTCTGCTTCCACAGTTTCAGCACGTCGTCGTTCAGTTTTTGCCGCGTGATCTCGTCCAGCGCCGCGAATGGCTCGTCCATCAACAGCAGTTTCGGCTTGGTGACGAGTGCGCGTGCGATTGAAACACGCATCTTCATTCCACCGGACAGTTCGCGTGGGTAAGCACCGGCAAAATCGTGCAGTCCAACCGTCTCAAGCGCTTTGGCGACGTCATCTCTGGCAGCGTTCTTGGAAATGCCCTTCAGCTTTAACGGCAGATGGACATTGCCGAATACCGTCTGCCAGGGCATCAGCGTCGGTTCCTGAAAAACGAAGGAGATGTCGCCATCCGGCTGGCCTTTGGAATTGATGCGCGAACTCGGCCAGTCGATTATGCCGGATGTCGCGTCCCCAAGCCCGGCAATGATTCTAAGCGCCGTCGATTTTCCACATCCAGACGGGCCGAGCAGGCTTACGAATTCGCCATTCTCAATACTCAACGAAACATCAGATAGGGCCAGCGTCCCGTTTGAAAACTGTTTTGAAACGCTGCTCATGCTGACCAGTGGTCGCTTTCTGGCTTCTCTGGTCTGTGGCAATGTCGAAACGGGCGATAGGTTCATTGTATGGCCTTGGCAAACGTCGTGACGTGGGGACTGTCTGTCCGTTGTAACGGAATGTCACGCCTCACCCGCCAGAGCGCGGCGTATGATCCTATCCTCGGTCTTATTTTTTGAGGGCCATGCCCACGCCCTTGCACACAAACTTCGTCGTGTAAGCCTGCTTGTAATCCAGGTCGGCGGGCTCGACCCCAATCGCAACCATATCGTCGAAGAACTTCTTGTACCGCTCGTCGGACATGCAGCCGATGCCCTTTGTTGCTGCTTCGCTCGATTCAAGAATGCCGTATTCTTTCATTTTCGCGATGGAGTAGGCGATCTGACCATCCGTCATTTCCGGATTGTCCTTCTTGATGAGTTCGTTCGCGGCTTTGTTGTCACCATAGAGATACGAGTACCACCCCTCCAGCGTCGCATCGACAAAGCGCTGGACCACATCAGGCTTTTCATCCACGGTCTTTTGCATGGCGGTGATCATCGTTGAGTACGGTGCATATCCCGCATCGGCCAGCAGGAAGACCTTCGGCTTCCAGCCGGTTTGTTTCTCGATTTCATAGGGCTCCGAGGTCAGATAGCCCTGCTGTGCGGACTGCTTGTCGGCGATGAAGGGCGCTGGGTTGAACGTATAGGGCTTGTATTGTTCTTCCTTGAAACCGGGATAGTTCTTCTTCATCCATTCGAAGTAGGTCGCGAAGCCTTCTTTGCTCATGAATATGGTTGTCAGCTTGTTCATGTCGCCGAACGTCTCGATGCCAGCGTCAGGATGGGTCATCAGCATCTGTGGATCTTTCTGGAACAGGGATGCAACGCCCACCACTGGGATGCCCTCCTTGCGCGCATCCATATCGCCCAACTGACCGCTCATGTAGAAATCGACTTTTCCGGCAAACAAAAGAGAACGGTTGGCCGCATTTGGACCGCCCTGGACGATTGTCACTTTCAGACCGTGGCGCTCATATGTGCCATCGGCTACGGCCTGATAAAAACCGCCATGTTCAGCCTGCGCCAGCCAGTTGGTTCCGTAGCTGACCTCATCAAGTGCGAACGTGGGCTGCGCTGATAGCGTGGCAACGCATAGGCTCATTACAGTCAGGCAGCTCTTCGTCCCTGAAAATCTGAACATTTCGTTCTGTTCCCCTTGTTGCCGTCATCGTTGGCGTGACGGCTCTCGCGCATTTGAGCGGTTGCAATGATCTTTGAAAAGCATCAAAATTCGTGCGCATTGATGCCTTTCCGGCATCGCCTATGAATTGAACTGCTGAAAATGGCAGCGCGCCTTAAAATTAAGCAAAGGATCAGTGTACGTGCTCCACTCCAGAAAGCTTCGTTACATCGACGAAATCGCCAGGTGCGGCTCGATCCGAAAGGCCGCTGCCAGATTGAACGTCGCGTCATCCGCCATAAACCGGCAAATCTTGGCTTTGGAGGACGAGTTGGGTACGCCTATTTTTGAGCGAATGCCACGTGGATTGAGGCTGACGGCGGCGGGAGAATTATGCATCGAGCATATCCGCGACGTGCTCAAGACCTATGAGCGGATGGAGACCCGTATCAGGGGACTGGAGGCACCGCAGGCTGGCAAGGTTTCAATGGTTGCAACCGTGGGGCTTGCTACGGGTCCGCTGCCGCAGATCATCGCAAATTTTATCTCGCAGCGTCCCAGGATACATATCCATCTGCGCAATGACGGTCCTTCGACAACGATCTCTCCAGTCTTGGCGGGCGAGGTGGATATCGGCCTCGGCTTCAATATTCCCGCCACGCCCGGTATTCGCACCCTTGCCAATTTCGACATTCCAATCGGCGTCGTTCTGCCGACCGGGCACCGTCTGGCGGGAGAGGAGGCCATTGACCTCGCAGACGTCGCACAGGAACCTTTGGTGCTTGCGCAGTCGGGAACTAGCCTTCGCAATGTGATCAATTTGGCGTTCGCGCCGCTTTCCGTCGCTGTTCAGCCCGTCGTTGAAAGCAATGCGTCCGATATGCTCAAGCAGCTTGTCAAGCTCGGCACAGGATTGACGCTGCTGAACCCCCTCGACGTGCTGACGGAATGCCAGCGAGGGGAACTGGTCTTTCGTCCTTTAGCTGGCCCACATTCTCGGCATCAGCCCATGAAGCTTTTCGCTCGCTCGCGTTCTTCGCTGGATACCGCGACGAGTCTTTTCGTTGAGTTTCTGTTGTCGCAGCTGGCAGAGATTGTGGCTGATCTGGAAGTTAAGGGCCACGTACCACCGCAACGCCAATCGGACAAAGGCGAGGGGAGTCACTCTACATAGAGATTGTCCAGCGAATAGTTTGTCAAGTCGCGCAACAGTTCGATGAAGCCAGCGACCTGATGACGGCAGATGGCTTCTCCCTTGATTGCAGTGGCAGCGGCTGCATTTCCGACAACGCCGTGCGGATTGAGATCATGGGCGATCCATGCCAATGAATGGGGCGGCAATGGTTGTAGATATTTTGACTGTTCTTTCATCCATTCGGCCTTGGATCTGAAGTTCTGCGCAAACTCCATACGTACAAGGTCAGGGCGGAAATGAAGCATCAGAGATGTCTCGACATCACCGCCGTGGATCCCGAATTTCTGTTCGTGCTCAGAGATCATACCATCAGGATTTCCGAAGCGACCCCACTGCGTGCCGACAACCGCCATGCAATGCTTGACGCGCAGTTCACGCGCAACGATGCTCATGATATCGACATTGCCGCCATGGGAGTTGACGATCACCATCTTGCGGATACCGACCTCGGCCACCTTCGCGCCTATCGCCGTCCACGCCGGAATTAGGATTTCAGGGCCAAGAGACAGTGTGCCTGGACCATGAACATGCTCGTTGGCCTTGCCAATTTCCTGCGTCGGCAAAATTAGAAAATCGATATCATCCGGTCGCTGGACCTTTAGTTGCGCCAGCATCCCATTGGCGATTGCAACATCTGTTGCCACAGGCAGATGAGGACCATGCTGCTCGGTTGAGGCGACCGGTAATACCGCGATTGTCCGGTCCTTGTGCAGGTCTGCAAAGTCCAGCGTATTAAGCTCATTCCAGTAAAAAGGCTTTGCCATTCTCGTTCCTGCTTTCGTCATTTTTGACACAGGCGTACGAGATAAACGGGGGACTCGAAAAGCACTAATTTCAGTCTGCTCCGATGCCTTTTTGTGTGCACAGGGCTATGACTCTCGAAATTAAATTGCGTTGCTTTCGACCAGTGGGAAAACCTCGTTTTGCGTTTTTAGTCTTGGCACCTCGCTCTTATAGCAAGGCGTCGACGCGGCTGCACAAAGTGCTGCCACGCACTCTCGAGCAGATTCGTCAAAATGAGCTGTCTTACGCTTGGAGTTTAACAGGTCCGACCAAGTCGATATCTTTCGACAAGAATGCTTCACCCGTCCGCTTCGCCTCAGCGTCGCATCGAGGAGATGGGCATCAATTGATAGGGCTGTATACTAATGTAGAGCTTCTTCTTCGCTACCAAGAAAGCTTCTTATGCCGTCCTTTTCACAGGTGGCCAGAAACTCTTCCCAAGCGTCTTTGTCGGTAGCAAAGGGTTCGTCCCAGGTAGTGACATCGTCTTGATCGCTTATCACTTCCAGTTGCCAGTCGTTGTTTGTACCGGCGGGCCGGAATATATCGACCAGCACGGTGATACCATCGTCTTCGAATTCACCTGAAAATTCCGAGTGCTCTAGTTTTTGTTTCTTGGACATCTTAGCCACCTGCTCCGGTCGATGCATCAGGCGCTGTGTATTCGGGGTACTGGACAGTTTCCGGGCCTGGAACTTCCGGTTTCGGAGATAGAGCAAAGCGAACGCCCGGGCCGCCTGCTGCCGATGCCTGATTGTCGTCTATGAATTTGAGGCCAGCCCGTTCGAAACACCGTTGCAGCTCCTCGACGGTAGTACCTTGCGCGGATGATCGACCACTCTCAAAATCGCTGATTATAGCACTATCGATCTTCGACTGATCGGCGAGGTCTTGTTTTGACCAGTTTAATAGCGCTCTGGCTGCGCGGCATTGAGAAGATGTCAGCATACGCAACGATACCTCGAAATCACGAACATAACCAGCCATAGCGAAGCCCGGTGCGCTTTTTAACGGCATCCTCGCGTGGCTAAACATGCACTATTGTAAAGTTGCTGTTTAGGAACAGATATCGGTGGGTCGGCGACCTGGATAGCATGAGGTGAAGCCTTTTAGGCAGCTTCACGACAACCGCCGACAAAAGGGAAGCGCGCGATTCCTTCAAAACAGAAAATGCGCTTGCTCGGAATGGATGGTGCGATTCCCATCCGAAACTGCCGCGGTTCTCCACGGCAGCCATATCTGGGTTATGCTACGCTTAGACGATGAGTTTTTTATCGACGCTACGAAACGTCAAATCTCTTATTCTGCAACGGCCTGAATATCGACTTTGTCTAAGAGAAGCATCGGGTCTTGCGAGGCGGCGACCAGATCGAACACTCCAAGACCGTTCTGTCCCGTGGATTTAACGCTCACTGTCAATACGCCTGGCGTGTTGATAAAGCTGCCAACTGCATTGACTGCTTCCTGCAGTTTTGGCTGCGCGGCGGCAACTTGTTGCAGCACCATACTTGCCGCAAACGTTAAAGTCCCCCGGACCTGATCCTCCGTCATATTGTTTTCAGCCGCATAAATCCGAATGGCTTTGTCCATCAAACCCTCATCGGTGATCGTCAGTTTGACTTCGCGGCCAGCGAGACCGAAGAGCGCGGCTTGCGCCCGGTTTACATCGAAAGCGAAAAACTCCTCTGTGAAACCGCTGATCAAACCGGTGAGATTGACGCTACCAAAACCCTTGCTGCTCAGGGAAATTTCCCGGATATTCAGATTGTCATTCGCTTGATCCCAACCCGCCGACATGGCGTAAGAAAGTGTAATGTTTTCAAGCCCGAGTTTCCGGGCTTCAACGAACATTTCTTCGGATGAAGTTTCAGGGACAGGCAAGGACAAGTCGTCCTGTCTAATTTCGATATCGGTCGGAATGCCGTTGAAGGGCTTTGTCAGGCCCATTTCGAAATTTCGCAGAGTGAATTTTACCCGTTCTGCAACGCCATCTGTCTCTGTGTCCGGGTTTTCCGGCGGTGCGACATCCACGTTGATGCCGCCGACGCGCAGTCGTCCCAGTTCAGGGATCATCTTGTTAAACGGAAACGTTGCGATCTGCGCTTCATCAAGGGCTACGAGTTCAGAAAGAGTATCCATCGTGGCGCCCCAGTCGAAGCCGTCAAGACTTGCCTCGGCGACATCTATCCTGTCATCCCCGTTTGCAATCGAGATCCCATAGACGCCAAAGTCGACTTTGCGCCTATCCATCTGCATTTCCATACGCTCGATGTTAGCCGTAATCCTTTTTGCGCCGGAACTATCGGTTCCGTCCGGCGCGTCTGCTTTGAACCCGAGCAACTGCATATTGCTCTTTCCGATCATGTCGAAAATCGCAAGCGTTTGCGTAATGAGAGCCTGGCTGTCCTTCGGTGAAAGCTGATCTGTATTCTTCACCGCGCTCAGTGCATTCAACGTTTCAAGTAGCGGCACCGCTGGCATTCGAACGCTAAAGCCATCGCTGCGTATTTCATCAAAACTGAACTTGCCGTTGCCGTCAGAAAAGGAGATTTTGCTCACGGAAAGGGGGCCGTAGAGCGGCCTGGGTTCCGTGTCCTCGGGTCCCGCCTTGTCCGTGTAGAGCCTGACAAGAAGGGCTGCATCGAAGTCTTTCCCCGCTATCGCGCCAGTTGAGACAACCATCGTCCTTTCTTTGATCGAACCTGTGCTGTCTGGCAGGTTGATCTGAATATCCTGGTTCGCGCCGTCTGCAGAATAGTTTGCGATCTGTCCGCCAGCCACATTCGCCAGCGCTACGTTTTTGTAAACGATCTTCTGACTGGTCTGCGCAATGGAATGAACGATCGTCATCTCAGGTGTGAAGATACGCTCGGCAGCAAAATTTTTAATAGAGCTGGATAGCTGGGATTGCTGGCCATCCGCTACTGGGGCGGGCTTTGCCAGATCATGAAAAGCGGCGTTCTCGATGCGCAACTGAGGAATTGAGATATCACCTGTCGGCATGTCGATATCGACACCGCTCATCTCCAGTGTGCCATCGAGAAATGCTAGCTTCGGGCGTCCATCGATGGTCGCAACCCGTATCTGCTTCCCGCCGTCAACCGGCACGGTCAGATCACGAATGTGAACGTTCCCCAGAAAATCGACGCCAATAGAACCCGCGGCCGCAACGCTGCGCGCAAAAACCTCATTGATCTTCTTCTCGTAGAAAACTTTAGCGCCGTATGCGCCAACCGCGGCAACGACAATCACCCCCGCAACCGTCGCCAGCAGCGCGTTACGTCGGCTCTTTCCAGAATTTGAATTTGGCGTTTCCACGAAGTCGATCCTCTCTCAAACCGCACTGACATTTTTTCTCCTTTTAGGCACGCGAAAGTTGTTCGACAAGTGGAAATCGATGCGATTGAGGACGCTTACTGATGTTGCCCAAAAGACCTAAATATCGGCGACCTACCTTCACATATTTGTCGGGAGGTATGTGCACCGTATCAAGCCGATGATGATCATCGACCGGGGCGAGGGTGGCCTGCTAGACCCGTTGATAGTGCGGCTGATGCTCACTCTTAGGGAAATTCGAAGGAAAAGTGGTTTGTATTCGGCTGGACCACTCGGCCAACAACTGACGGCAGCCATCGAATTACCTTTAAAGATATGGCTGGCTAGTGACGTTTGCCAGAAAATTGGAAGCGTTCGAGGCTTAAGATCGCTTGCCGTGTACCGTCAGCTTCGATCGTGAACGACGGAGATTTTTGCTAGCCAGAATGCTCACTTGAATACAAAGAGAGTGAAAATAAGAGGTTGATCGCCAAGCCGCTATATTGCATTCAGGCTACTTAAAGGTGAGAAGTCAAAACATGTCAGTTGAAATCATCGGACGCGCTGTTCGTACTCCTTCCGCTCGAGATGTAGACGAGCTCTTTCAGTTGCTTAAGGCTGGACGCTCCGTTGTGACCACCGTTCCAGCTGAAAGGTGGGGGCATGCTCGCTTCTGGCATCCCGTTCCTGGTACGCCGGGAAAATCCTATAGTTTCGCGGCAGGTATCGTCGACGGCATCTATGATTTCGATCCGACCCTGTTTGGCCTGACGGCGCGTGAAGCCATGTATATGGATCCGCAGCAGCGCATTCTACTCCAGCTTGTCTGGCGCGCGCTTGAGGATGCATCTCTCACTGTCCCAATGTTGCAAAAGGATCGGGTGGGGGTCTACGTCGGTGCCTCCAGCCTCGATTCGGGAAACACCTATATCGAGGATCCCGCAGCCGGTGGCCCGTACTTTATGACGGGCAATACGCTGTCCATCATCGCCAACCGTGTTTCGCATATATTCGGCCTTAACGGGCCGAGCCTTACGATAGACACAGCCTGTTCATCGTCGCTCGTTGCGCTTGACCAAGCTGTTCGTGCCCTTGAGAGCGGAGCGATCGACACGGCCATCGTCGGCGGTGTTAATCTCCTCGCGCATCCTTTCTCCTTTGTCGGTTTTTCGCAGGCTCGCATGCTTTCCCCTGAAGGTCTGTGCCGCGCCTATGGCGAGAACGGCCAGGGCTATGTGCGCTCCGAAGGTGGGGGCGTCGTCATCTTACGCACCACAACCGCAGCAGAAGCCAACAATGATCGCAGTTATGCGCGGATCGTCGCAACCGGTTTGAATTCAGCCGGCCGTACGAATGGTATCTCCTTGCCATCGCGCGAAATGCAGGCCGAACTTCTACGCGGGATCTATGCGCAGAACGATCTTGACCCGAATGACCTCGCTTTTATCGAAGGACACGGAACCGGCACTAAAGTCGGAGACCCTGCGGAATTATGGGCGATCGGGACGGAGCTAGGCCAAAAGCGGCACGACGAACTGCTCATCGGTTCTATAAAGTCCAATGTAGGCCATTCTGAACCGGCATCCGGCATGTTTGGTTTATTAAAGGCCATGCTGGCGCTCCAGCATAATTATCTGCCCGCGTCGCTCCATGCAGACGAGCTGAATTCGGATATCGATTTTGACGATCTGTGCGTACGGGTAAACCGTGAGGGCCGTGACCTTCCACGCCTTGAAAAAGCACGTCTTGCTGGCATCAATTCGTTTGGTTTCGGCGGAACCAATGCGCATGTCGTCATCTCCGATCCGCGCGTACAAAGCGTTTCCGTAAATATAAGCAGTGGCCCTTTCATGGTCAGTGCTCATACGCAATCTGCCCTGAAAAGCCTGCTCGAAAGCTATCGACAGGAACTAAACAGTGATCGCACCGATCTTCGTGAACTTGTTGCAACGTCGGCCATTAATCGCACTCATCAGAAGCACCGTTTCGCGGTGGACAGCGTTGAGCCAGGAATTGTCAACAAGGCCATAGAAGACTTCCTCGGCTGCATGCCTTCCGCTTTGGGCCGGGAGGGGGAAGTGCCAGCAGGCGAGACTCGTCCAGCATTCGTGTTTTCAGGCAATGGCAGCCAATGGGCTGGTATGGCCTTGGATGCGTTTCGTTACGATACAGGGTTTGCGACCCGCTTTAGCGAAATCTGTTCGACGTTTGGGAAGTGGCTCGATTTTGATCTGCTTACGCTCTTCCAGAGCGATGAGCTTCAATCCAGTTTGTCGGATACCCGCGTTGCGCAGGCTTTGCTCTTTGCTATTCAAGCCAGCCTTTCGGATGTGCTTGTCGGCAGAAACATCAAGCCCTATGCCGTTTTCGGTCATTCGGTAGGCGAAATCGCGGCTGCCTACTGCGCTGGAATTCTCTCTCTCGATCAGGCGGTTGCCGTCGTCGCTATTCGGTCGCGCCATCAACATGCTCTGGCTGGCGAGGGCAAAATGGCGGCTGTTGCCTTGTCGCCGGAGCGAGCTTTAGAGCTTTCTCAGAAAAACGGTCTGTCAAGCATTGAACTTGCCGCAATCAACAGTGCCAACTCGGTGACATTGACCGGGCCGGCGGAAGAGATCACCGCATACCGGGAATTCGCTAAAAAGGCACACGTCTCGGCTCATATTCTCGACATCGATTATCCGTTTCACCACTCGTCCATCGACCGTGAGAAGAATGCATTTCTTCTCGACCTGCCACATTTCACGCCTAGCTCCGGCGACGTTATATTTATATCCAGCGTAACCGGCCAGAGATCGAGCGGTGAGCAACTGGACGGTCGCTACTGGTGGAACAATGTGCGGGAGGTCGTTCGCTTCAGTGAGGCAAACGCAACCGCTATTGAAACAGGCTGCAACCTCTTTATCGAAATAACGCCGCGTTCAATCCTCGCATCTTATCTCTCCGAGAACGCACGTCAGGCCGGAGCTTCCATACAGGTCATCCCGACACTGGTCCGCACGGCGCATGAAAGAAATCCAATACCTCATATCGTTGCGGCCGTGGTTGCCAACGGTGTTTCGCCATGGGTTCCCGAGGCTACGCCGCGAAATGCTCATGTCGTGTTGCCGCCGCTTCCGTTCGAGAATGAAACCCTGCGCGCGCCGGAGACGTCGGATCGCGTCAATCTCTTCGGTAAAAGCGCTAGCTCCAAGGGTTATACGCTTCTTGGTTGGCGAACCGATCCAAAATCGACATCATGGAAAAACCACGTCGATGCAAATCTTTTCCCGGATCTGGCCGAACATGTGGTCGATGGCAAGTCGATCCTTCCGGGTAGCGCTTTCCTTGAAATCACGGTTGCAGCCGCCCATCAGCTTTTGGGTAGCGCGGAGATCGAAGTCAGCAATCTCGAAATTGTTCGGCCACTGGAGCTGCACACCACCCGGCTGAGTGAGCTTTCGACCATCGTGTCGATCGAAACGGGGCAGATCGAGATTCGCTCCCGCGAATATATGAGCGAAGATGACTGGAGCGTCCACGCCGTCGCACGCATTCGAAAACCCATAACGGCGCTCAAGTCAAAAATTAACAAATATAAGCAAGATAATGTTTCTTTTTTGGAAATTGCAGGGGGAGACGCGTACGAAACAGCAAGGAAATTCGGTCTTGATTACGGTCCGTTATTCCAGTTGCTGCGTAACGTTCGCGTGTTCGATGACAACGTTCTGAAGGTCGAGCTTTCGTCCAGTTCGAAGCCGTCGCACCCTTATCTGTCCTATCACATCAATCCAATCTCTGTTGATGCTGCTTTTCACGGGCTGGTCGCGCTGTTTGGCGAGTTGACGGGTGAGTTGGACGGGGCACCATACATTCCGGTTCGCTTCGGTTCCATACGCATTCATGCCGGCGATAATGAAATTCGCTCCGCCCAAATCGAGATTTTACGCTTTTCTCCGCACTCCTTGAAAATCCGGGTCGAGCTCTTCGGTGTGGAAGGTGAATTGATTGCTGTCTTGGATGATTGCCGTTTCAGGCGGACTTTCCTAAAGCTTCATCACAGCCTTGAGACAATTTCATTTCACTACGAGAAGGTGCCAAGTGTTCTCGAACCTGTGGGTGATCGGATATTGCCTTCAATCCTATCGTCCATCATCGCCGAAGAGCCGAGTGAAGAGACGCTGCTCTATGATGCCGCGATTTATCGCGCCTGCTATGACATTGCCGACTCCGTCCTGAAGAGAGGTAAAAGCGTTGAATCCCTCCTTGCCTCGCATCAAGACCTGAACGCTTTCATTTCGAACTGCCTCCTCATTCTGGAGGATTGTGGCTTAGCTTCAGGCGATGCTGGCAATTGGATTTTGAGCGGAGACGCAGAGCTGCCCGAGTTCGCCGATATTATTCGTGAGCTTGTCGGAAGCTTTCCCGCCAGTAGTTCTGCTGCGATCCTTGTTAACAATAACCGGCAGTTCGTGCTGGACGCCATCGAAGCGCTGGCACAGGATAGCGGGGTAGAGTTGCCCCCCTATGAAGCTTCGGAAGCGACGCTCGATCACTTCCGTAACGGTCTTGGAATTGCACAGACGCGGGTCGACAAAACCTGTCACCTCGTTGAATCTTTCCTTAAACAGGCCTCTCGGGGCAAGCCCGGCTTTGTACTTGTCGAAGTCGGAGCAACGTCGATCACGGTTAGCGAGAGGCTTGCTTCCATTGCCGAGCAGTTCGATGCAAGACTGTTTATTCTTGAAGACGATGAGAACCTTCGCAGCAATCTGAGCACCTCGTTTGCCCGTAATCCGTGGGTCAGCGTCGTTGATGATGACGGTGTGGTGCTGCCGGAAAACATCGGCCTTGCGGTCAGTGCAAATGGCTTCCTGTGTACGCGTATTCAGGAAAGCGCCGCTCTTAGACAGGGTTTGACGAAAATCGCAGCGACCGGCGCTGAAATTCTTCTCGCTGAGCATAAAAACGGCGTTCTTGCCGATTTTGTTTTCGGACTTCAGCCGGATTGGTTCTCCAATACCGTAACGGCAGATTTGCCGGTTGGCAAAATTCCATCCGAGGATGGAATGAAGAGAATGCTAGATCAGGTCGGCTTCAGGCAGGTGTCCTGCGTTTCGGCTGATTTCGCAGATGGGTCCTTGGTTTTCCTGCTGGGCGATGGAGATGGATATTCCAACACTAAGTCCACTAGGAAACTCGCGACCAACAACGTCACGATCCTTTGCGATGGCGTCCGTTTCAGAGGCGCCGATTTCTGCCAGCCGATCAGTTTCGACTCTGTGTCGGGGCGTGGCCTTGCCGACATTCAGGACGTTCTTGCGGGTCATGCCGGGCAGCCGACAGACGTCATTTATGTCATGAATGCCTCGTCACGGACAACGCAGCATTCGCTCTCCATACAGAACCATGTGAACGTGCTGGGTCGCATCGCTGAAGCTTTGAGGTCGAATTTCGGTGGCGGGGGGGCAGAGCCTTCGCGGCTCTTCATCCTTTCTCCTGGAGGTGCAAGACTCTCAGAGGATACCGACCCGGTTTCGCAGGGTGTATGGGCATTCGCCCGCGTACTTCAAAATGAATATGACGAGCTTGATGTGACGCTGGTCGACATAGCAAGCGAGCACGTGTCGGATAGCGTCTGGAGCGAGATTTTCGAGCTTGAGAAACTCGGCGAAAACGAAATCGCTTACAGCACGCAATCTGGGCGCTTCGATCTTTTGCGGGTCGTCCCGGGCGCATTCACACGCTCGCAAGAGCTCACTCGGGATTATCAGGCTGCTTCAATAGTTCAAAGGTCTCCAGGTCGTATCGAAACGATTGCCTGGGAGCAGACTTCGGTTCGAGAGCCGAAGCCGGATGAAGTGGTTGTTGCCGTTGCAGCAACCGGGCTGAACTTCCGGGATGTGATGTGGTCGATGGGAATGCTGCCGGAAGAGGCGTTGGAAGATGGTTTTGCTGGCGCTACGATCGGCATGGAGTTTTCCGGCACGATCCTGTCTGTGGGCAGCAACGTCGAACGATTGCAGGTCGGTGATCGCGTGATGGGGATTGGTCCTGGAGCGTTCTCGACGCATGTGGTTGTCTCCGAAAACGGCGTTACCCGCATTCCCAAGGCGATGGACACAGCGCAAGCTGCAACAGTCCCAGTGACATTCCTCACCGCCTATTATGCTCTGGTAGAGCTTGGAAGACTGCGCGCTGGTGAAACCGTTCTCATACACGGTGCCGCTGGCGGCGTCGGATTGGCCGCGTTACAGATCGCAAAGCTAAATGGCGCGAAGATCATTGCGACTGCCGGTACGGATGAAAAGCGCAATTTGGTGAAGAGACTTGGCGCAAATCATGTCTTCGATTCCCGCTCGCTGGATTTCGTCGATGATATTCTCAACGTCACTGAAGGCGCAGGCGTCGATGTCGTTATCAACTCATTGTTCCAAGAGGCGATGGAACGCAGCCTGGAACTCGTCAAGCCATTCGGGCGCTTCCTAGAGCTTGGCAAACGCGACTATTATTCAGACAGCAAGATCGGCCTGCGGCCATTCCGCAAGAATATCTCCTATTTTGGCATCGACGCCGACCAGCTTCTCGTTGAAACGCCGGAGACGGCTGCAAAAATATTCCAAGAGATTGCCGTGCTGTTCGACGAGAACCACCTGAAACCACTCCCTTACCGGCAGTTTGCTTTCAACGAGATAACACCTGCATTCCGCCTCATGCAGAGTGCTGGCCACATCGGCAAAATCATCGTCACTCCGCCGGTCCCAGGCGTGGATGCGGTTCATCGCGACGGTCGGAATCCTTTAAAAATTTCAGGTGGCGTCCACCTCGTCATCGGAGGCATTGGCGGTTTCGGGCTTGAAGCGGCGAACTGGGTCGCCGCGAAAGGCGCGTCGCACATCGCGCTTGCAACACGCAGCGGTGTTTTGGACGACGAGACCCGCAATACGATCGAGCGCTGGAATGATCAGGGCGTAACCGCTTCGGTCCATGCCTGTGATGTGACCAACGCGGAGCAACTCAACGCATTGCTCGATGAGTTGCGCCGCATCGGTCCGCTGAAAGGTGTCATTCACGCTGCGATGGTGTTGGATGATGCACTGATCGCCAACCTTGATCTCGAGCGAAACCAGCCAGTGATCCACACCAAGGTCGAAGGCGCGCGGCTGCTTGACGAACTGACGGAGCAAGATGATCTCGACCTCTTCCTGCTTTTTTCCTCTGCAACGACGATGGTCGGCAATCCCGGTCAGTCGAACTATGTGGCGGCGAACGGTTATCTCGAAGGTCTCGCTACCGCCCGTCGCCAGCGCGGAAAACCGGCACTGGCTGTCGGCTTCGGTGCTATTGCGGACACGGGCTTCCTCGCCCGAAACACCAGCGTCAACGAAATCCTTTCGAAACGCATCGGTCGCTCGGCCATGAAGGCGCGCGATGCACTTCGCCATGTCGAGGAATATCTGACATGCGAACCTTCCGGCAGTATGGTCGGCTCAGTTGTAATCGCGGAAATCGATTGGTCCACCGCCGCAGGCCTGACGATTGTCAACAAACCGCTATTTGCCACCATCGGCAGCCACCAGATCGCCCAGCAGGCAAATGCCGGAGAGCATCTCGATCTCTACACTCTGATCGAAGGTAAGTCAGTGGAGGAGATGGATGCTGCCCTTCACTCCATAATCGCGTCCGAACTTGCGCTCATCCTTCAGATGGCAGAAACGAATATTACCCAAGACAAGGTTTTGCGGGATATCGGTCTCGACAGCCTGATGGCGATGGAGTTGGGAACGAGCTTCCAGCAAAAGACCGGGATTGATCTCCCCTTGAGCGCAATTTCCGATGGTACGACTGTCGGGGATATCGTCACCAAACTACGGGATAAACTCAACAACCGGCAGGCGCTGGATGGCGCTGACGATGCAGCTGCGGAACTGCTCTCCGGCCTCACGACGAAGCATACCGCTCCCAAAGCCTTGGCGGATGTAGCATGACGGAGGGGCGGGGAGACGGAGGGCAATCGAAGGGTAAACTGCTTTCAGCGGGAATGCTGGAAAAGCTGAAAAACCAGCGCAGTGCTGGCCCTGTTAGGCGTAACGCGGCAAATCCACCGAACACATCTCCGCAAGCAGTGAGAAAGCAAAAACGTTTCGAAGAGCTCGACTCTTACAAAACAGTTCAGGTCCAAAAGGCAGTCGCGGCTTTCGCAGGTGTCGAAAATCCGTTTTACCGTCCCCACGAAACAGTGGCTGGTGCGGAAACGATGATAGAAGGCCGAAAGCTCCTCAATTTTGCGTCCTACGATTATCTCGCCACCAATGCGGACACCCGCGTTCATGAAGCTGCAAAACAGGCGATCGATCAGTACGGGATATCCGCCTCCGCCAGCCGCCTTGTTGCGGGTGAGCGTCCGGTCCATGCAGAACTCGAGCGCGCGCTAGCTGAGAACTACGGCGTGGAATCCGCCGTCTGCTTTGTCAGTGGTTATCTCACGAATATCACCGCCATCAGCTGCGTTATGGGTCCACAGGATGTCGTCATCCACGATGAGTTTATCCATAACAGTGCTTTGACCGGCGCACAGCTCTCAGGCGCCAAGCGCCTCAACTTTAAACATAACGATATCAGCGACCTGGAACGGGTTCTCGCCAACATTAATGGCCAGTTCCGCAACGTTCTTGTGATTGTTGAAGGCATTTATTCGATGGATGGCGATGTCGCGGACCTGCGCGGCATCCTGGATCTTCGCAAAAAGTGCCCGTTTTGGCTAATGGTCGATGAGGCCCATTCACTTGGTGTTCTTGGCAAAACGGGCAAGGGAACATTTGAACATCTGGAAATCGACCCGAACGAAGTCGACATTTGGATGGGTACGCTCTCCAAAACATCGTCCAGTTGCGGCGGCTACATCGCCGGAAGTGCCGCGCTTATCGATATTCTCAAAGCCCACGCGGGCGGTTTCGTCTATAGCGTCGGCCTGTCCCCACCACTGGCCGCAGCCGCTTTGGCCAGCCTTAGGATACTGCGCGAAAGTCAGGACCGCATCTCACGCCTCAGTCACAACGGGCGCTTTTTCTTGCAAAGAGCCAAAGAAAGAGGACTGGATACGGGCACGAGCGCCGGACATTCCGTTGTCCCGGTCATCGTTGGCGATTCGCTTCGCGCTGTCGAATTGAGCAATCGTCTTTTTGCCGAAGGCATCAATGCCCTTCCGATCATCCACCCCGCCGTTCCAGAGCGATTAGCCCGCATACGTTTTTTCCTCACCTGTACCCACACCGAGGAACAGATCAGTGAGGCAGTTGAAAAGACCGCAACGCTCTTACAAAAACTCGTTGCTCAAAACGTCGGTACGTCATCGCTTGATTTAGAGGCATTACAACGCAGTTTGTCCCTTCGCTGAGGTAACGAATGCACGTCATCATAACGGGAGGGTCGAGCGGTATAGGGCTTGCCGTGGCGAGACTTGCTGCTGCTGACGGACATCACGTCTCCATCATTGGACGTGATATCGATAGGCTGAAAGGCGCATCTCGGGAGTTGCGCTCCGTTCCCGGCGCCACCATTCTTTCAGTCACCGCAGACGTCGCCAACAGGGAGCAGATCGAAGCGGCAATCGCAGAATGCGTCGCCCAGTTCGGCCACTGCGATCTGCTGGTCGCCAGTGCGGGTGTGGTAGAACCCGCTTTCTTTGTAGAAATGCCGCCATCGACCTTTCAGATGCAGGTGGAGACAAACTTCTTCGGCGTGGTCAACGCTGTGCGCGCTGTACTCCCTGCCATGCAAAAAGAAAGACGCGGCTCGATCATGATCGTTTCCTCGGGGGCCGCCTTGATTGGTTTGCCGGGGTATGCCGCATACTGCGCGTCAAAGGCAGCACTCGTATCCTTTGCCGAAAGCCTGCGCTGTGAAACGGAAAAGGAGGTTAAAATTGCAGTTGCGTTTCCTCCGGACACGGACACTCCGCAACTTGTCATGGAGCTTCCGAAGCGTTCCGCGGCTGCCAGAGGCTTGATGGGCAAAAGTCCGATCTGGCCTGTGGAGACTGTGGCAAATGAGATATATGGGGCGTTTAAAACCGGTCGAGAGACAGTGCACTTCGGATGGAAACTCAAGGCGCTAGCTTTACTTGGACCCCTGGTTAAACCATTGATCTACCGATACCTATCACGCCGCGTCTAGATCCGGTCCCGAAGTGATTCAGACGATTTGCGCCATTGCATCCAAAACCCAGTGACTTTCTACAGTTGCACCTTTATCCGCAGGCGCTCATAAGAAAACATGACTAATTCTTTTGAGCTACATAACTATCCAGTCGGATTAACGGCGCTCTGCTTTGCTGTGACGGCGCTCTTTGTCTACGCGACTGACGGGTTTGCGCTTCCGAAAGAGGCAAAGAGCAAATACCGTCAAGATCGTAGTCTTATGCGCGCTCTTTTGGAATATAGTGCGCGTATTCCGGTTATAGCATTCATCTTTTTGTTTTTCTTCGCAATTTCGTGGCGTCCGATTTATGCCGCTCAGGGCACAGCGAGTTTCTTTGTCATCTTCACCGCCATTTCCTATGTGAAATTTCGGTTTATACGAGAGCCACTCATATTCTCAGACATCGCTCTCGTGGTGGATGTTTTTAAATATAAGACGATATTCTATGCTTCAAAGTTCAATATTCTCTTTTGGATCGTAGCCCTGTCTTACGTCTTCGGTGTCACTGCGCTTTACATGGTTGTGGAGCCGCATGTGTTGCCGGACGGTGCAGAGCTGATTGGCGTGCTGTTGGGTCTCGCGGCTTTTCTGGCTCCGATCGCCCTGATTTTCGTAAAGCCGATCAACCGGCTTGTAGCGCGTGCGTCGGAAAGGCTGCTGACACATCTCAAGGTCAGGCCGAACACGGTTCGTTTCGGAACTTTTACCTCGGTGACGCTACATTTTCTGGTCTGGCTTGGTAAGAACCGCGATCACATCGTGGAAGAACTAGGCCAAGGGCTTCAAAAGGCTATCCACGACCTGATCGAGGGTGAACATGACAATGCTCCTCTTATCGTCGTGTGGCAGTCTGAATCTTTTTATGACCTGCGTCACATGGGCGATAACTATCTCCACCTTCCGACCATCGACCGGTTGAAGCGAGAGGCGGTTCAGTGGGGCCGACTTACCAATGTGTTTGAAGGAGGCTACACGCTACGCACGGAATTTGCGGTGCTGAGTGGCCTCAAGCCCGAAGAGGTGCATGTCGACGCCTCTTATCCTTATCTCCGTGCGAGCCATTACGCGGAACTGGTGTGGCCCAATAAACTCCTGCGCAATGGATGGCACACGCATTTCATCCACCCTTACGATCGCACATTCTTTATGCGCCACAAGGCTTTGCCGCTGCTCGGTTTCGAGCATATGACGATGCTGGACGAGTTTGATCACACGCCAACGGACACGAACCCATATGTGTCCGATGCCGATCTCACCCAGAAAGTTCTAAAAACAATTGATGACATAGGCGCCGACAAGCCTTCTTTCGTTTTCGTGGCATCCATGGCCAATCACGGGCCATGGGGACCAGGACGATGCGAAGGTTTGACGGAGCCTGTCGAGATATATCGCGAGCTGTTGCAAAAGGCCGACAAGGCTTTGGAGACACTCATAGAGGCGCTCGAAAAATCCGGCAGGCCCGTCTGGCTGGCCTTTTATGGCGACCATGCGCCGCTATTGAAAACCTATGCCGATCCGTTCCCAGACCCGCGCACTGACTATTATGTCGTGCCATTGGGGTCCGCCCGTTCTCAAGAGCGGGTGGCGGCTCACGGAAGGGAGGAGGCGCCTTGGAACCTCTTCGAAACCATTCTTCTGCACGCAAAGCTTTATAAGGAACGCTTTGCATGACCATCGCTACCGAAGTAGCCCGTCCTCGGGTATTCCTGTTCTTACAGGGGCCCTCGTCACCATTATTCCCAAAAATCGCAGCGCATCTCGAGGCCGCGGGCCATAAATGTCTGCGGATCAATCTCAATGCAGGTGACTGGCTGTTCTGGAGAAGAGCTGGCGCACTCAATTATCGCGGCAATTTTGCGGGCTGGCCCACCTATATAGAAGAGATCATGGGCTCCTGTAGCGTGACCGATCTTGTCCTTCTCGGTGAGGAGCGTCCCTATCACCGCGTCGCGGTGGATAAGGCTAAACAGCGCGGCATAGACGTCACCGTTGTTGAAATGGGTTATCTCCGCCCCGACTGGGTCACGGTCGAGCGCGATGGAATGTCAGCGAATTCGCGTTTTCCCAATGATCCGGATGTAATTCGGGATGCGGCGCGAGACCTGCTTTCACCTTCGATGGAGCCGGTGTACAGGCAGAGTTTCCTGAAGGAAGCGGTTTTCGATCTCGCCTACAATCTGCCTAATGTTTTTCTCTTCCCGCTGTTCCCGGGCTATCGGCGGCACGGGATATTTCATCCGCTACGCGAATATGCGGGATGGTGTGCCAGGTTGCTGAAATCGCGCCGTAACAAAGAAGCGGCAAATCAGGTGATCGATAGGCTGCATCGTTCAAAGCACCGCTACTTTGTTTATCCGCTTCAGTTGGAGACGGATTATCAACTGCGCGCCCATTCACCATATTCATCTCAGATGGAGGCTATCGAGGAAGTCGTTACCTCTTTTGCCGCAGCTTCTTCGCCTGAAGCTGTCCTTGTCGTAAAACTTCACCCTCTAGATAACGGTCTCACAGACTGGTGGGCCGGAATTCAATCGCTTTCAGGTTGCTTGGGCGTCAAAGACCGTGTTCTTTTCATCGACGGGGGCGACTTGGCAAAGCTGGTGGCTGAATGCAGCGGCATGGTTACGGTGAATTCGACGGCTGTTCTTGCCGGATTAAGGACGGGTGTGCCCGTGAAGATTTTAGGTTGCGCCATTTACGATGTGGATGGTCTGACCCATCAGGGATCACTCGACGAATTCTGGCGGACACCGCAGATGCCACAGCCTGCTTTGGCGGATGATTTCTTCAGCCTTATGGCCGCAGCCATACAGGTCAGAGGCAATTTCTACTCCCGAGCGGGCTCGAGAGCTGCGGCGCAAGCCATTGCGGGCCGTCTTCTGTCGGGGAATATCAATTCGCATGGTGCGGACACAGGAGTCGCAAGGCGCACAAAACCTGTGAAGAAACGGTTGCCTGCGTGATTGTGCCTTCCGCCTGGCGTGCGTGATAACTATGGCACAGTCGGCAACAAAGAGTTGTCGAGCTCACATTTGGTTGGATTATCTGGTCTTTATTAATCTGATGTTGAGGGTAAAACAGGCATGTGAGCCGAACGGGCCGCGCAGGTTTAACTGATCTGAGCAGGCAGTTGGATTATTTGGGGAAATTTGGGTTGCACCGGTTGTTGAGTATTAAATCGTTGCGCGGCGTAGTGCTTTTGGCCAGTGCCGGTCTCGCGGGTTGTGAAGCGCTGCCAAGCGCCGGTCCGAGCGCGATGCAAATCAACAATCAAGCAGGAAAGCCTGCTGTCGTTGCTGGTGATTCCGTTTCGACCGTTTTTGATGTGGTCGATGTAAGTCACCGCTCGGCGCAGATGGTAGCCAATTTCTCGACGACTACGCTTCAGCGCCGGTTTGGCATCGGTGGGGCCGCAAAGCGGGTTGTTATCGGAGTTGGCGATCAGCTGAAAGTCACTGTTTTTGAAGCCGGTGCCGATGGTCTGTTCTCCACGTCGGATAGCAAGCAGACGGCGCTTGATGTCGTCGTACAACCGGATGGTACCGCCGCAATCCCATATGTCGGCACCGTCAAATTTGCGGGAAAAACGCTTGAACAGGCTCGTCAAACCATTCTTGCGGGCTTGAAAGGTAAGGCGGTCGAGCCAGACGTTCTCGTCACGAGCACAAGTACCAGTTCGCGTAATGTCACTGTCTCCGGTGCCGTCGGCCGTCCATCCATGGTGCCGCTTAGCCTGACGGGCGAAACCATTGCCGAGGTCGTTGCCAAGGCAGGTGGTCCTAGCGCCCAGCCATATGAATCCTATGTCACTTTGGTTCGCGGACGGCAGACTGGAACCGCGCTCCTCAAAACGATCATCGAAAATCCGATTGAAAACATCCACGTCGAGCCGGGTGACCAGATTTTCGTGACCAAGGACCCTCGTACGTTTACGGTTCTAGGTGAGGTATCGAAGAATAGCCGCATTGAGTTCGGCGCGAATGACCTGAATATTCTTGAAGCAGTTGCACTGGCCGGTGGTGGCGCGTCGGATCGCTCCAATGCCGCCGGTTATTTTGTATTCCGTTATGAAGAGCCGGAGATCGTTGCCGATCTTCTTGGCAGTGAACGCTTCCGCCAGCTACGTGACAAGGGTATGACCCCGAACCGCGATGGCCGTTTCCCGCTTGTTTATCGCCTGGATATGACGCGTCCGGATAGTCTGATCGTGGGACAAACCTTCCCCGTTAAAAGCCGTGACGTAATCTACGTTTCGCGCCATCCTGCCGTGGATATCGATCGCTTCCTGCAGCTTGTTGGGCGCCCTATAGGAACCGCATATCAGGTGAAGAACTTCGCGGACTGATTGCTATCTGGTGCGGCGTTTCGGATTGGTGCATAAGACATACCAGTGCGTGGTTGATTTAACCATAGGACCTTTCGGTGACGTCTGTTTCACCGGTCGGAGACGAGGCTTTTGTATTATCTGAAAACCCATATCCGCGTTGTGGCTGCTTTGCTGGTTCGCGAGATGTCGACGCGTTTCGGCAGTAAGCCCGGTGGCTACGTGTGGGCAATCGTTGATCCGGTGGCGCATATCGCTTTCCTGTCACTGATTTTCATGGCGATCACCCACACGCCTGCTCTGGGAAAGAGCTTTCCGCTTTTTTTTGCGACGGGCTATCTCGCCTTTCAGTTTTATCAGGCCATGGCTGGATATCTCAACGGCGCTATCAAGGCTAACAGAACGCTTTTAAGTTACCCCAACGTCGCTCCAATCGACACCATAGTTTCCCGCTACATACTACAGGCGGGAACAACATCGGTGGTCACATTCTGCGTTCTCAGCGTCATCCTTATGACTGTCAATCAGCCGGTCTACCTCAACTGGCCCGCCATTATTGAGGCCGCGTTTGCGGCCACGCTTCTTGGGCTTGGGGTGGGTATCTTCAACAATGTCGCGGCACTGCGATTTCCACTTTACGAGCAGATATTCGGCATCATTAACCGACCGCTATTCCTGATCTCCGGCGTGTTCTTCTTACCAGATGCACTGCCGGGACCTATTCGAGACATAGTGCTGTACAACCCGCTCGTGCATGTGGTGATGCTGTTCCGCAAGGGGTTCTATCAGGAATATCGCGCGCTTGAGATGGACATGTTCTATCTCTACTCCTTCGCCTTCACGATCATGTTCGTCGGGCTGGTGCTGTTCACCACCTCCGTATCCGTGTTGAGGAGCCGATGATCAGGCTGGAGCAGGCGACGAAGTATGTTCGCACCAAGGGCATCAAGAAGCCGATCATCGAGAACGCATCGCTGGTCATCAACCGTGGTCGGAGCGTCGGGCTGCTCGGGCGAAACGGTGCGGGCAAGTCGACGCTGCTGCAATTGATCGCCGGCTCCCTGCAACTGGATCGCGGCCGGATCGTTCGTCATGGCAAGATCTCCTGGCCGCTCGGCTTTCAGGGCAGCTTTCAGCCTAGCATGTCGGGCGAGCAGAACGTGCGCTTCGTGGCCCGCATCTACGGCGTCGATACGGATGAGCTGGTGGCCTATGTCGATGAGTTTGCCGAACTCGGCGCATTCTACCGCGCTCCGGTCGGAACCTATTCGTCGGGCATGAAGGCGCGGCTGGCTTTTGGGGTCAGCATGGGCGTGAAGTTTGACTATTATCTCGTAGATGAGATAACTGCAGTCGGTGATGCCAATTTCAAGAAGAAATGCCACGATGTGTTCAAGTATCGCTTGCAGGATTCCGACGTGATAATGGTATCCCACAGTACCGGCACGATTCGCGATTACTGCGAGACCGGCGTTGTTCTTGAGAACGGCAAGCTGACATATTTCGATGACGTCGAGGATGCGATCCGCGTTCATGACCGCAATATGAAGGAAAGCGAAAAATGAGCGTCGAGCAGCAAGGCCCGGGCAAGAAGGTGGAAGAGGCGAAGGTTCCGGCCAAACGTGCCAACCTTACCGTGTTCGATAATCTCCTGAAGCTCGATATCAAGCCTGAGCGCGAAGGCGTTCGCCAGTCCACGCCGGTCCGGGGCAAGCTGCACGGCCTGAAGCTGCGGCATATGGTGATTGCCGCAGGCTTTGCGCTCTGCGTTGCTGTCCCCACGGCGCTGGCGGGCGTCTACATGGCCTTCATCGCGGCGGATCAGTACCACTCGTCCTCTGCCTTTGCGGTGCGCAGCATCGATGGCAAGGCCACTGGCGATCTGCTCGGCATGTTCACCCAAAGCACCGGCGGCAACACCACAGGCGCGGATTCCTATATGCTGCTGGATTATATCCGCAGCGAACGCATGGTCGAAGCCGTATCGGAAGTGGTGGATCTGGAGCAGGCCTTCGCCCGCCGTGGTGCGGATTTCTTCTACGCCCTTGCCCCCGGCCAGCCTATCGAGGACCGGCTGGAATACTGGAAGGATATGGTCAGCGTCAATTATGACCACACCTCCTCCATCCTCAACCTGCACGTCAAGGCGTTCGAGCCGCAAACCGCGCAGGCGATAGCCTCCGCCATCATCGTGGAAAGCGAACGCCTCATCAACGACCTGTCGCTGGAAGCGCGCAACGGCGTGCTGAAGGCGTCGCAGGAAGAGGTGGCGCTGGCCGAAGGCAGGCTGTCCGCCGCCCGCGTGGCGCTCAGAAACTTCCGCGATATCTCGCAGGAAGCAGACCCGGTCGAGGCGGCTAAGCTCGCCGCCCAGCTCGTCGGTTCGCTGGAACAGCAGCTCACACAGTTGAAGACGGAACTCACGGCGGCAAAAACCCGCATGTCGACGAATTCCCCTCGCATCCGCGTCATCACAACGCAGATCACCAGCCTAGAGAAGCAGCTGGAAGAAGAACGCCAGCGCTTCGGCAGCGGCACCGCAGGTCAGGCGCAGAGCAGCGATGTCGCCACCCGCATCCTGAATTACGAAAAGCTGGAGACCGAGCGCGAATTCGCGGAAAAAGCCTACACCGCCGCCCTCGGCGGTCTGGAAAAGGCCCGCATGGATGCCAACAACCAGCAGCGATACCTCGCCACCTTCATCCAGCCCACACAGTCGGAACTGGCGCAATACCCCTCCCGCGCCATGAATGTGGCGCTGGTGTTTCTCGCCTGCCTCTTCGCCTGGGGTGTGGCCACCATGGCATATTACAATATCCGCGACCGAAACTGATTGATGCCTGAAACGCAGAACTCCGCCCGCAACACGCTCAGCGCCCGCACACAGGCGCTGGCACAGCCGGGCACCGTCGTCGCTTTTCACATGAAGGCGTGGAAACACCCCTTCCTGCAAGAGTTTTTCCCGCAAAAGCGCTTCCACTTCGCTCCCTTCCAGCTCACGCCGCGCATCTTTGAAAAGAAGGTGCTGCCGCTGCTGGAAGCTGCCGAAAAGCCGCAGGTCTTCGTCTGGAGCAATAACCTGCCAGATTTTGTCGCACAGCACGTCATGCGCCTAGGGCTTAATGTCTGGCATATGGAAGATGGCTTCATTCGCTCGCTGGATGCCCACGCCGGTTACTCCGTGCCGCTCTCCCTCACGCAGGATGCAAACCGCCCCTATTTCGATAGTCGTGGCAAAAGCGATCTGGAAGACCTCCTCGCCACTTATGATTTCGATGCAGACGAAGCCCTCATGCAGCGCGCCAGAGAAGGCATGAATGCCGTGCTGCAACAGCGACTCACGAAATATAACGGAAACCTCGCCAGTCCCGCACCCACACCCGCCCAGCCCGGCACGCAGCGAAAGCAGGTGCTTGTCATCGGCCAGGTGGAAGAAGATGCTTCCATCCTGTATGGTTGCGACCGCCCCTTCACGAATAATGATCTGGTGCGAACAGCCGCAGCGGAAAACCCGGACGCCGATATAACCTACAAGCCCCACCCGGATGTGCTGAGCCGCATGCGCCGCGAACTCTCAAACCCGGATGATGTCGCCCACCTCTGCACCATCATGCGGGAAAAAACCTCTCTGCCAGATGCGCTGGATGCGGCAGATCACGTCTACACCATCACCTCTCTGGCAGGCTTCGAAGCCCTCATGCGGGGAAAAAAGGTCACGACCATAGGCGCGCCCTTTTACGCTGGCTGGGGGCTGACGGATGATAGACAGCAAACCCCGCGCCGGGGCCGAACCCTCAGCGTCGAAGCCCTTTTCGCCGCAGCCTATATCCTTTATCCGCTTTATTTTAATCCCGCAGATGGCTCCGCCAGCTCGTTCGAACAGACAATAGCCAGCCTGGCAGACCCGCAGGCAAAGCCCCGCCTGTCATTGGCCGGGCGCGTAAAGTGGAAGCCCTATGGCACTTATGGCCTTCTCGGCTGGCGTCATTTGTTGACGCCGATCGTTGCGCGGGTGGTGGCGAAGGTGGGGAATGAGCGGGATGTGGAGCTTTATAGGCAGAATCCCGCTGTTTATTTTAGGGAGCTTGCGGATTGGCGGTTTAGGGCCGTTGGGAAAATTCTCTATCCTTGATATTTCGCTTAACGTTATTCCGAGAGTTCTGTTTATGTTGCTCAGCAAGTTTCAAAGCTTTAGGCGGTTCCCGGCCAAAGACTTGCAAACAGTAAGTCCTTTGCTAGCTAGCCTCTTTCGCAGGCTAGACCATTGTGGGAAACTCTCTGATTTCATTGCAGATCCCTTAACCTCGTTTAATCGGTGGACAGATTTTAAGCTCCAAAGGCAAGTCAGCAAAGGCTACGCCAAGCCTATTGTAAGCATTATCGTTGCAACAAGAAATAACGGCCTCACACTCGAGCGGTCTATTAGGTCGCTTCTGGCTCAAACTTATGCTGCGATAGAGGTAGTTGTCATCGATGACGCAAGTGATGATGCAACGCCAGAGATTCTGACAAAACTTTCGTGTCTCGATAAAAGAGTGAAGACTTTCCGCAACGTGAGCCAACTTGGTACGGGACTTACGAGAAATGTGGGATTACTAGCTGCTAGTGGCAGTTTTATCACTTTTCAAGACGGCGATGATTTTAGTGAGCCAAATAGAATAGCGGTTCAACTGGAAGCTCTGCTGACAGGAAAAGACAAATATCTTTGCTTATGTAATTATGTGCGTACAAATGAATATGATGAAAGTCTCGAAATTGGCGACCGCCGAGTTATGAAATGTATTATTTCTATGATGTTTAGACGAGATATTGTATTAGACCGCGTGGGGTTTTTCAAGGATTCAACGGTAGGAGAAGACTCAGACTACTATCAACGTATTAAATTTGAGTTCGGGTTGTCCGCAGAAGTATTGATTTTTAGAACGCTTTACAGAGCTTTGTTTAGAGAAAACTCGAGTTTTTTCTCCATTTTTAGAGTTAAATCAATAGGTCGTCGGAGATTTTACTTTGAAAACGGCGACATCAAGTGAGATTGTTAACTAGATTTCGAGTGTGTTTGAAAGGTTTTTGATTGCAGTTTATCCCACAATTCGTTAAGGAAAATCTCAAAGACTTTCTATCTGTAGTCGCACATCGGGCGATATAACTGAGGGAATGCTTGTTAAAGCTTTCTTGATCGACGAAGAAGTATCTTATTGACCCCATACGATTTGCTTAAAGAGTATGATCTTGGATTATCTTCCGCTGCTACGGGTAATCCGACATTCATCGATCTACATGTGAAATCCTTTTGGAGTTTTTTGGACGCTCTTGTCGTTAGTGCTAGAGGAATGCAGTCGAGCGTATATGTTTTAACATCGACTAGCAGATGGCGACATATCACAGGCGCCGTGTCAAAGTTGTTTGTAAGGAAACCGTGTCGAAATGGTCTTGTTGAAATAGCTATAGTAGATTCAAACGACCATTTGGTTAGTCGATTTACTGTGTCGCTTTGGAAAAAGAAAGGTAAATTGCTGGAAGCGGTAGCTTCGAAGGTGCCAATGAAGAAATTACTTTTTCAATGTGAGCATTTCGAAACAAAGTCCCTGCATTATTCTGATGTGCATTGTGGTGCAATTGACGTCGTATACACTTGGGTTAGCTCAACTGACGTTGGCTGGAAGACATTGATTGAGCAATTTGCCGCAGAAGCTGTGATAGACAATGATAGGTTTTCTCAGGACGATGAACTTCGTTATTCGATCCGTTCGTTGTTCACGTTTGCTCCTTGGGTGCGAAATGTTTTTATCTTTACGAATTGCGCTCCACCAGAATGGTTTATTGAGTCAGAACGCATACGTTGGATAATGCATCACGAGGTGATACCGGAAAAATATCTTCCTTTATTCAACTCCCACGCGATTGAAACTTTCCTTCATGAGATTCCGGGGCTTTCAGAGCGTTATCTGTATTTTAACGATGACGTTTTTCTGGCTGCTCCCGTAAATCCTACCGATTTTTTCACTTCCTACGGACAATCCCTTAGTCGTATGGAGGCCGAAGGGACAACTCACTATCTACGGAATGTAGTAGCGTTTGAAAACGCTGAAGGCTGGCAGTCTGCCGCTGTGAACGCTTCTGCTCTGTTGAGGGATTATACCGGTATCTGGCCCACCAGACTTCACTGCCATACGCCTCATGCGCTGTTGAAGACGTTATATTATGAATTGACGGATTTATTTCCGGATGAACTGGAAACTACGCGACAAGCAAAATTTCGAGCGCATACGGATTTTTCGATCACTTCTTTTTTATATCATCATTTCGCTTTCTCTAAAGGCCGAGCTATTCCTTTCTATGAGAATGCAATGGTAATAAGGTCTACAAATTTCAACCGGGTCATTAAGAAGCGCGACTTTAAGAAGAGTCGGTTTTTTTGTATCAACGATGGAGGGGGCAGTGCAGGAGATGTTTCGTTTCGTAAGTTCAAGTCAAGTTTTCTTAGCCGCCGGTTTCCATTTAGGTCGCCCGCCGAGAGAGTTACAGGTGATCTGTTGCAGTAATTGATTTGGTATTATTGCTCAAGGTTATTGGATATAGAGATTAGCTAATGAAAATGGTTCGTAACTATCTGTCACAGAAAATAGACAAGGTGTTTGATAGGATCGAAGGCGCGATCGTTGCTCGTGGTAAGAAAATTCCATGGAGAAAAAGCCTAAGTGCCGATCATAAGTTCACCGTAGTATCTGCTGTGTATAATATGGGGCCGTATCTAAACGACTATTTCGTGTCGCTAACTCGGCAAGTTATTGATTTCCGATCAAATATTCACATCGTTATCGTCGACGACGGTTCTACTGATAACTCCTATTCTATTTGTTGCCGTTGGAAAGAAGCCTATCCCGAAAACATTACAATTGTGCGACAACGGAACGCTGGGCAAGCTGCCGCGCGAAATCGTGGTCTCCGTCATGCTACAGGGGAGTGGATTACGTTCATCGATCCTGATGACTTTGTTTCTAGGAGATATTTCTTAGCGGCAGACAGGCTTTTACGTACCCGGCGGCGGAGACCTTTGGCGTTATTGGCGCCAAAGTTGCTTATGTATTATGAAAAGAGTGGCAATGTTATTGATAACCACACGCTGACTTACAGGTTTCGTGAGGGCACGGTCGTTGTGCCTATATCCAATCCAGGTAAATATATGCAGCTATCTGCTGCCACTGCTTTTTTCCGGCGCGATATAATTAAGCGCGGACATCTGAAGTTTGACCCACGAATAAGACCTGCTTTTGAAGACGCTCACTTCGTAGGGCGTTACCTTCTAGAGTCAGGCGATATGGACATGTGTTTCACCGACAAGGGTATTTATTATTATCGAAAGCGTGAAACTCAGACCTCAACGATTGACACGGCTTGGACGAAGAAAGAGCGGTTCGATGAGCAGATCAGATATGGATCGATCGGTCTGCTTGACTACGCAAAAAGCAAATTAGGCGAAACTCCGTTCTGGATACAGAGAATGGTGTTGTATGATCTTTCGTGGCATTTTCGACGGGTGACAAATAATCCGAGCGCGACAAGTTTTCTATCTACTCACGAAAAACAGCGTTACTTTACACTATTGAGGCAGGCTTTCTCTGCAATATCAGTTAGCAATATCGTTAGCTTCGAATTAGCAGGTATTTGGTCATTTCATAAAATAGGAATATGTAGTTTATTAAAATCTAGTGGTACTGATTTTAATAACTTTTATTCTGAAGAATATGATCAAGACTCTGGTTGCTTGAGATTCCGTTATTTTTCAAGACTAAAAGATACGACGTTTTCGGTATTTCTTGATGGTGTCCAAGGAGATATTCTTCATCGCAAGACTGTAGCGCATAAATTTTTGGACCACGATTTCGTTTACGAAACGATTTTTTGGGTGCATGTTGAAGGTGTAACTTCTGCACGTGTATGTGTCGACGGCTCCTTTGCACCTGTCTTCGTTAAGGGCGTGCGTCATGACGTTGTACCTGTAAAAAAAGCTATAGGTGTCTTATGCAATATCGAGATAACGGCGAAGTTGAAATTTCTATCTAGAGTGAAGAAATGGCATGCTAAGCGCTCTCAGGTAAGGGAGTATTTTAATGACGCTTGGTTGATTGCAGATCGTGAGGATAGAGCTGATGACAATGGAGAGCACTTTTATCGATATTTGAAAGGTCGATCCGACGCGCCGAATATTTACTTCTTACTTCGAAAGTCTTCTCCGGATTGGCTACGGCTGGAGAATGAAGGCTTCAAATTATTGGAGTTCGGTTCGTGGCGGCATCATCTTGCAGTTTTAAATTGCAAGTACATTATATCTTCTCATTCTGGACGGCATATTCGACTTCCTTTACCTCTAAGTAAATATAAAGACTTAATACGGAGCAAATTCATATTTTTGCAGCATGGCATCATTTTACATGATGTATCGTCTGCAATAAATGCAGTTCAGCCGCGGTTGTTGATTACGTCGACAGTAGGGGAGTTCCACTCCATTGCTGGTGATCTGTCGACTTACAAGCTCAGTACCAGAGAGACAAAGTTAACAGGTCTTGCTCGTCATGATGCTTTGCTGGCCCGCCGGGTTCATAACCCGTCAACGATTTTGGTTATGCCTACTTGGCGGACTTCTCTGTTAGCGAAGAGCGTTGCAGGTACGAGCGTTAGGGAGCCGCTTGAATCGTTTTCGAAGTCCAATTATGCGTTACGATGGAAGGCATATTTAAAGAGTAAAAAGCTACGCCAGATGGCCGAAAAGCATTCTTGCGAAATAGTATTTGTTTTGCACTTCATGTTCGACGCCTACAAATCTTTTTTCGAGAATATTCCTGGCGTTAAGGTTCTCTCTCAGAATGAATCGATTGATCTTCAGTCGTTGTTTGGTCAGTCAAAAGTGATGATTACTGATTATTCTTCAGTTGCATTTGAGGCTGCTTATATTGACCGGGATGTTATATATTATCAGTTTGATAAAGATGAATTCTTCGGTGATGGACATGGTTATAAAGTTGGATACTTTGATTATGAAACGGACGGCTTTGGTCCGGTTGCCACGACTCATGATGATTTGCTGAAGCATACGAGCAGGGCGCTCACAGGATTGAGTGATAAGAAATATGCGGTTAGGCGAGAAAAAACCTTCCCTCATCGCGATGGTGAGAACTGCGCACGAATTTTCGCAGCTATAAAGCATCTCGATAATGTTCCTGATCAGTTTTCGTCCGAGCGGGGGATGGGTGTTCAATTTCTGTCTGTTTCAAAAGATGATCGTGGTTTTGAGGATGCGGGCGAAACGCCCATTAAGCTTGCTTCTTAACTTGACGAAGTGCGTTTTTCGTAATCGAAAGCACATTTTGCCTTTCTGCTTTTTCCAGGCATAAAATAGGAATTTAAGCCTATTTATGATTTACTGCGAGAGTTTTTTCCTTTATAGTCTTTGAAGTTGCGGTACTCGTTGGAGATCCCAAGTGAGGCGGCGGCGGGTTTTGTTTGGGTGGTTCAGTCATCTGAGTGGAGCTTGATAAATGAAATGCTTGCTGTGCAGGCGGAATAACCCGTTGGTGACCCTATGGGCGGAATGGGCTTCTTACTGCGCGTCGAGTCATTTCGAGCATAGCTGAGTTTGGAATACGGATAGAGGCAGAGAAGTAGAATATGGGCACGATTGGATTTCAGCTTAGCATACGGGCCCGGATGCTGGCTGGAATTGAGGTTTGATAGTTTGGGGGCGCTGAGAGGTGCCACACATATAAAGTTACGAGGTAGCTTTCAGCGCCCCGTTGAAATGGCTCGTTGATCTTATGGTTGGATGAGCAATGAAGGCTGATAACGCGAGCTTGATGAGTTGCGCGAATGAATTGGTGTGTCTTGTTGAAGGAAAGAGGTGAATCGAAGGGTAGATAGTAAAGATATAAAATTGCTAAATTCACCGCGCTGCATATATAAAAATATATATTTGCAGGTCGAATTTGTGTGTCAATATATAAATTAATTGCAATCGAACGAGCGGATAGTCTGTATAAGCTTGTGTAATTTTGGATGGAAAACGGCTAGGAAGCTTGGAATCGGCTGTAAATGGAGGGAAATGGCTGTATGCGGATGGAAAAACGGAAGGAAAGCAGGTGGTTTTTGGGTTTTCAACCGAGGCGGATCGAGATTATGATAACAGTATCATGATACTGTTATCATAATCTCGATCCGCCTCGGTTGAAAACCCAAAAAC
>NZ_JAAMFB010000008.1 GCF_013322225.1 Agrobacterium larrymoorei | reverse complement strand
AAGCCGGGCTATGGTTCCGGCGCGGTCGTCTCGTCATGGTATCTCCTGTTCTCAGCATTTAAGCTGAAGTCAGGCAGAAATTCCACTTATCCTAGCTGTGCAGATTTTCCGAGCCACCTCTGTTTTGATGCCGCAGGTATCGTCAAGGCGGTCGGTGAAAGCGTCACGCTATTCAGACCGGGAGACGAAGTCTTCTATGCAGGCGCGATCAACCGTCCCGGCTCCAACAGCGAGTTTCATCTGGTGGATGAGCGCATCGTCGGCAAAAAGCCGAAAACTCTGAGCTTCGAAGAAGCCGCCGCCCTTCCGCTGACCGCGATCACCGCCTATGAGGCGCTGTTTCATCGTCTTAAAGTGAATGACCCGGTTCCAGGTGGCGCAAATGCAATCCTCATCATCGGCGGCGCTGGCGGCGTTGGTTCCATTGCCATCCAGTTGGCGCGACAGTTGACGGACCTCACCGTCATTGCCACCGCCTCCCGCCCTGAAACGAAGGAATGGGTAAAGCAACTCGGCGCGCATCATGTGCTGGATCACAGCCAGCCGCTCGCCCCACAGGTAGAGGCTCTGGGTTTGGGCTCCCCGTCCTTCGTCTTCTCCACCACCCAAAGCGATCTCCACGTCGCAGATAGCATCGCGCTGATAGTACCACAGGGTCGCTACTGCCTCATCGATGATCCCAAAGGTGGCTTCGATGTCATGCCCTTCAAGCGCAAGGCGATTTCCATCCACTGGGAAATGATGTTCGCTCGCCCCGTCTTCGAAACCGCAGATATTCTGGAACAGCACAAGCTGCTCGACCACGTTTCAGAGCTCGTGGACGCGGGCAAGATCAGGACAACGCTGACCGAGGTTTTCGGAAAGATCAACGCCGACAATCTTATCAAGGCGCATGCGCTGATGGAAAGTGGAACGGCGAAGGGTAAGGTTGTGCTGTCAGGGTTTTGAGGGTGGCGAAGACACCCTACCCTCATTCATCTTCCGAATCTTCCGGGCAAGGCCAGTTTCCTGGCTTGGTCAGCCCGGATGGAAGCTTCGTTTTATCATCTCCACAGGCGATATCGATCTGCCGCTGGTCCAGCCCCGTCGCAGACGAAAGGTCCAGACCCTCGATCCGCGTGAGCAACAGGAACGAATCTTCGAAATCGATTGGCCCGTTGAAACTGGCGCCCTTGAAGCTGGCGCGAGACAGGTTTGTTTTGCTGAACTTGGTGCCGGTCAGCGTCGCCCCATTAAAATCGGCCCTGCCGAGTTCCGCCTTGCTGAAATTTGCGTTCACCAGCTTGGCATTCTCAAAGTTGGCGCGCTGCATTTCCGCACTGAGAAAGACTGCATTTTCGGCATTTACATCGCTGAAATCACTGCGATAGGCCTCAATCTTGCTCAGGTTGGCACCTTCGAGTTGCGACGATGCAAGCGACGTGCGGATCAGCTTGGCCTTTTCGAAATTGGCCTTGTTGAAGGAAGAGCCTCGAAGATCGGTATAAGTGAAATCGGTGCCTTTCAGCGTGGCTCCGTCCAGAACGCTGCCACCAAGCATCAGCAAGCGCTTGTTGCACTCGGTCCAGTCGATAGCTGCGACAGCATCGGCTCGGCAGCTTGCCGCTTTCGCAGGGCCGGCGACTGCCAGTAGAACAGCAGCTAACATCGACGCGCCACAGGCTAGTTTCATATTTCTTCGCAGAACCGAAACCTTACTGCTCAGATTCGCCATTTACCTACTCCCAAACCCGGATGTGAATACCCTAACAGGCTCTCCAAGGTTTCCATATTACTAGATTATCCGTACCGTTCCTGCAAACTCCCGAGACACAAGAACAACCGCTCCTAACAAGATCACAGACAATTTGTTCATGTCATGACGTCGACGTCCAGTTACAGACGCGCCAGCATTGCAACGCGTCTCTGCGGATCCAGCCCGGATTCAATCTGTTTGTCCAGCCGTTCCCGCAGAAAGGCTGGCGTCTCGCCTTCGTCAATAATCTCAAATCCAAGCTGTCTGTAAAAGGGTGCGTTAAATCGGGCATATCGATCTGTCGTCAGAACGGCAGATGTGAGCCCCCGGTCTCGCCCTTTATTCAGTACGCTTTGCATCAGACAGCGACCGACACCGCGCCCCTGTGATGCGCGCTCAACATCCACCTCTGCAATATAGAGATAACCAAGCGTGGCAAATCCAAGCACAAATCCGATACTCCGTTGGGTATGCTCGTCGTCGGCAACCAGAAGAAGGCCTTGATCCATACCTTCTTGAAACAAACGGTGCGGCGTAGCGGAAGCCTCAAGCGCCACCTCGCAAGCAGTTGCCCATACGACGAAGGCATCCAGCTCGATCTCGGCCAGCCGGTCGAAGTCTCCCTTCACGCCTTGGCGTATCGTTATTCCCGATGGCCTTTGCGCTAAGGTTTCGCCCATCACATATTCGCGTAGACCGGCCCCTCACCACCCTGCGGCGGCACCCAGTTTATGTTCTGGTTCGGGTCCTTGATATCGCAAGTCTTGCAGTGGACGCAGTTTTGGGCGTTGATGACGTAGACTTCCTCTCCGTCTTTTTCCACCCACTCATAGACCCCGGCGGGACAGTAGCGCGTCGAAGGTCCGGCATAGACGTCATGCTCGGAACGCTTCTGCAACTCCATGTCCTTTACCTGAAGGTGGACCGGCTGGTCCTCTTCATGGTTGGTGGACGAGAGGTATACGGAGGAAAGGCGGTCGAAGGTCAGAACGCCGTCCGGCTTGGGATAGGCAATCGGCTTGTGCAGCTTTGCAGGCTCAAGGCTTTCGGCGTCCGTCTTGCCGTGTTTCAGCGTTCCGAAGATGGAGAAGCCGAACAACTGGTTTGTCCACATATCGAGACCGCCGAGGCCGACGCCAATCGCCGTGCCGAATTTCGACCAGAGCGGTTTGACGTTGCGAACGCGCTTCAGATCCTTGCCGATGTCCGTATCGCGCCACTCGTTTTCGATCTCGATGACTTCGTCGTTGGCACGGCCTGCTGCCAGCGCTTGCGCGATCTTGTCCGCCGCCAGCATACCGGAAAGCACGGCATTGTGGCTGCCCTTGATGCGCGGCACGTTGACGAGACCGGCGGAACAGCCGATCAGCGCGCCGCCGGGGAAGGTCAGCTTCGGCACCGACTGATAGCCGCCTTCGGTAATCGCGCGCGCACCGTAGGACAGGCGCTTTCCGCCTTCGAATGTCGGGGCAATCGCCGGGTGCGTCTTGAAACGCTGGAATTCCTCAAAAGGATAAAGATAGGGGTTCTTGTAGTTGAGATGCACCACGAAACCGACGGCAACGAGGTTGTCTTCCAGATGGTAAAGGAACGAGCCGCCGCCCACCTTCATGCCCAGTGGCCAACCGAAGGAGTGCTGCACCAGGCCTTGGCGGTGGTTCTCCGGCTTCACCTGCCATAGTTCCTTGATGCCGATGCCGAATTTCTGAACGTCGCTGTCTTTTGAGAGATCGAACTTCTTGATGAGCTGCTTTGCCAGCGAACCACGCACGCCCTCACCGATCAGCACGTACTTGCCCATCAGCGCCATGCCGCGCGTATAGGCCGGTCCCGGCTCGCCATTGCGCTCCACACCCATGTCGCCGGTCGCAACGCCGATCACAGCACCGTCGTCATTATAAAGCACTTCGGTTGCGGCAAAGCCGGGATAGATCTCGACGCCGAGAGCTTCCGCCTTTTCCGCCAGCCACCGACAGACGAGGCCAAGCGAGACGATGTAATTGCCGTGGTTGTTCATCAGCGGCGGCATCAGGAAATTCGGCAGGCGAATGGAGCCAGCAGGGCCTAAAAACAGGAACTGGTCGTCCTTGACTTCTGTCTTGAAGGGATGCCCCTCTTCCTCGCGCCAGCCCGGCAGAAGCCTGTCTATTCCAACGGGATCGACCACCGCGCCGGAAAGGATGTGCGCACCGACTTCGGTGCCTTTTTCAAGCACCACGACGGAGAGTTCGGGATTGACCTGTTTCAGCCGAATGGCTGCGGAGAGACCCGCAGGGCCTGCACCGACGATGACCACGTCGAATTCCATCGATTCGCGTTCCGGCAATTCCATTTCTTCCGTCATAAGGTCCTCGTCAGTTCGCCGGTCTCTTCCGGCTTTTTATTGTGGTTCCCAACCAGTGCGCAGTCTTCCAGTTCCCCGTATCAGCCTTGCAAGAAAACTTGAGAGATTCTCTACTCTCTTCGCAAAGCCGGAAGCCGTTGTCGAGCTTCAATAGCGGCAAATCCTGTCCTGCCGCAAGACTGTTGTCTGACAACCGGATGATGATAATCTTACGTTTACGTAAAATGGAATTTAATGGGTGATGTTTCGCCGGTCAAGTGCTGCCAGAGTTTGCGGCTGAGACCTTCAAATCATTGGTAACCCTGCTTATAGATGAAGAAAGCATTCAGGAGGATCAAATGGATTTCGGCATTTCCGGCAAACGCGCACTCGTTCTCGCCTCTTCCCGCGGCCTCGGTCTCGGCATCGCGACAGCCCTTGCGAAAGAAGGTGCAAACGTGCTGCTGGTGGGACGCAGCGGCGAGAAGCTGGAGGCCAACGCCAAGGCGATAAACGCGCTTGGCAAGGGCAAGGCGGATTGGGTGTGGGGCGATCTTGCGGAAGACAATTTCGTG
This sequence comes from Agrobacterium larrymoorei, assembly GCF_013322225.1. Taxonomy (GTDB): domain Bacteria; phylum Pseudomonadota; class Alphaproteobacteria; order Rhizobiales; family Rhizobiaceae; genus Agrobacterium; species Agrobacterium larrymoorei_A. Next base: position 39,313 of record NZ_JAAMFB010000008.1, on the reverse strand, counting down.
CCATCCATGGTCGAAGCGGTCAAGACGCGGCTCGGCGGCATCGATATTCTGGTCAACAACACCGGCGGCCCGACGCCGGGTCTGGCGCAGGATATTACGGCGGAAAAGCTGGACACCTTCTTCCAGACTATGGTGTTACGCGTCGTCACCCTCACCAATGCCCTTGTGCCACAGATGAAGGAGCAAGGCTGGGGCCGCATCCTCACCGTCGCCTCTTCCGGCGTGTTCGAGCCGATCCCCAATCTGGCGCTTTCCAACACATTGCGCGGCGCTCTGGTCGGCTTCAACAAGACACTGTCCACGGAACTTGCGGGCTTCGGCATCACCGCAAACATGCTGCTGCCCGGGCGCATTCACACCGACCGCATAGACGAGCTTGATGGCGCGAATGCCAAGCGGCTCGGAAAGAGCGTCGATGAGGTCCGCGAAGCATCGATCAAAAGCATCCCGGCTGCTCGCCTCGGCACCGTGGAAGAGTTTGGGGCAGCCGGTGCATTCCTGTGCTCGCAACCCGCCAGCTACATCACCGGCACCATGCTGCATGTGGATGGTGGCGCAGCGAAATCGATCTGATTTCGAAAGAAAAAACGAAGCTGGAGGCGCGCCATGCGTCTCCAATATAATTATTTTCGATAATTATCGCAAAAAGCGGCAGATAGATCGCATTTTAATTAAATGCAACCACGAGTTTGCACCGAAAATTCCGGGGTGGTGACCTAAAGATTGCGCAACATCAATCTTTGGTCCTCCTTCCATGTTGACAAGCATTCTCCCGCCTACCACCGCCGCAACTGGCAACACCTCTTCCAATCAGCAAACCGCCAGCAGCCAGCCTGCATCCTCCCAGGGCAGCAGCCAGACTTCGGGTACGCAACCTTCGGCTACGCAGAACTCGTCGCAAAATGCCAGCCAGCCGGCCAGTCAGCCAGCAACGACCGGCCCGACAACGGCAGAGGAAGCTGACGGCGGCTACGATGATGGCACCTATTCTCCTCAGCCTTCATCTGTCGAAGAGACCTCCGGCTCGGAAGAGACCGAAACAGCAGTCGAGCCCGAGCAGGTAGAAGATGCACCCGCCGAGGAAGCGCCGACCGATGAAACCGTAGCGGAAGAAAGCACCGGCGAGGCAGGCGACCCCACAGCGACCGATGAGGCTCCGGACCTGGACGCCGAGTCTTATCCCGCCGACGAGACCGAAATTCCCGCCGAAGCGCCAGCGGAACAGGAAGCCATTACCCCTGCGGAAACCGAGGAGGATTGGCAATCGGCACAACCGGTCGATGACGGCGAGCCGGCAGAAGGGCAGGACGACATTGCCGATGAAGCCGTAGCAGAAGACGCTGCGGACCCAGCCCCGGCTGAGGAAGCTGAAGGCTCGGACGGATACCAGGTCTCCCCTGACGAGGCTGAAGCTTCTGCCGAAACGCCAGCGGAAGAGAAAGTCGAAGAAGACGCGGGCTCTACCGACACTAATGAAGATTTCGCATCCCCAGAAGCTCCAGCAGATGCCAACGCGGAAGAGATTGCGACGGACGAAGCCGAAGCAGAGCCTGCGGCTGAACCCTCTGCATCCAGCGAGCTTTCCGAGGCGGATGGTGAGCCGGTTAATTTCGAAGAGACCGATGCATCTGCGGAAACGCCGGTTGAAGACGAAGTTCTTCCTGAAACCGACGAAGAACCGCAGTCTATTGAGGACGGCAGCAATGACGATGAGGCTGTCGTGGCGCAGCCCTCGCCATCCAGCACCGCGAATGCTTCTTCCACATCAGGCACACGTTCGTCGGCATCTGCAGCGGCCAGCACCCTCAGGTCCGATGAAATGGAAGCCAGATCATCGCTTCGTATCAGCCGCGCGGAAGAGGAAGCCGCGATCGAGGTTGCGCGCAGCCGCGCTGAAGAAGTCCAGAGAAGCCGCATCATACAGGGTCTGCTGGACGCCATCGTCAACAGCGACGAGACCGCCGAGAGCAAGACCAGCCTTGCCGATCAGAATGCGGATCAAGAACAGCCCAGTCTCGTAGAGAAATACTACGCCGAGGCTTGATGCCATCCGGTAAAATTCGTGGCGTATCGAACCTCTTCGGGTTAATCTCCGAGGAGGTTTCTGCCATATTGAGGCTCATCATGCCGGCACTTCGTATCTCGCTCATCGTTCTTGGCATATCGATTGTGCTTATCGGCCTCATCTGGATTGGTCAGGGCAGTGGCTATTTCCCTTACCCCGCCTCCAGCTTCATGATCAATCAGAGCCCTTGGATGTTGCGCGGTGCCTTGACGGCGATCGCCGGACTGGTCGTGATAGTTTCAGCCCGGCGCTTCATCCGGTAAGCCTCACTTCACCAGCTTCGGCAGGTCGGCAATCAGCCTATCCCTCGTCACGAAACTAATCGGTTCTTTGCGCTTCCAGTCCTGAACGTTCAGCCGGGCGAAGACCACCTTGCGCTCACCCTTGATGGCCCAACCGACGAACCAACCGAGCCAGCTATCGCCATCCGGCTTGCCCGCCTTGTCGCGCATGCGACCGGAGCCGGTCTTGCCATGCACCTTCCAGCCATCCGCCGCATCAAACTGCGGAATAATGGCTTCGGTTTTCGTCTGTGCTTCCTTGGAAACCGGCAGTTTACCGGTGACGAAACGGCGCACGAAATCTGCCTGCTGGTCGCCCGAAATCTTCAGTGAAGACATCAACCAGGCTTCCGTCAGCCCGTCCGTCTGGCCCTTGATGCCGCGCACATCCGCGTTGCCGTAGTCGAAGCGCCGGGTGTAATCAGCAAACTTTTCCTTGCCGAGTTTGCGTGTCACTTCCTGCGAGTACCAGACGATGGAATCCTTTTCCCATATGGTTGGATCGACGGATTTCTGCTCGCGCTTCGGGCGCTTCCATTCCGCCCTGTAATCCCAGCGCGGCGTGGTCTCATCTTTCAAAATTCCGGCATCATATCCCATCAAGGCAAGTGGAAACTTGAAGGTAGATTGTGGTGCAAAGCCCTTATCGCACGTGCCGTCACGATGAAGTGTTTCGCCTGACGCAGCATCCAGAATAACAGTGCAATGCGCCGTTTCCGCTGCAAGCGCCGCCGTCAGGGGAAAGCTTCCTGCCAATAAGGTTAGTGTGGCCAGTGTTATGCGTATGCCGAACGGCATGGGCGTCCTCCAATTACTCAATACTAAAATACCCCGGTGGCCGTTACGACAACCCGGCATGGCTTTCTTGCGGCGCCCCGCAGAAAAACCGTCACCCGCGCTTGCTATTCACAATTCGCTATGCCATCACGCGCCCTCCTCAAAACAGGCGGCGCACTCGCGTCTTTTCATACCGGAATGCCTTCAGGCTTCCGGCACATTTTTCTTGACGCATAAGGATATTCGCTATGGCTCGGACACTCGGCCTCGATTTCGGCACGACCAACACCGTCATGGCACTTTCGGATACCGGCTCCACAAGCCACTCCATGCGCTTTACCTCAAGTGCCGGTACGACGGACAGCATGCGCACTGCGCTCTCCTTCATGAAAGATGGCGCGCTTGGTGCAGCAGCACTTCACGTCGAAGCCGGTCAGGCCGCCATCCGTCAGTTCATCGACAATCCCGGCGACTGCCGCTTCCTGCAATCCATCAAGACCTTCGCCGCCTCGTCGATGTTTCAGGGGACGCTGGTCTTTGCAAAGCGCCAGAGCTTCGAAGACCTGATGGAGGTCTTCCTTCGGAAGCTGAAATCCTATGCCGGGGAAGAGTGGAAGGACGATGTTTCCACCGTGATCGCCGGTCGCCCCGTACGTTTCTCGGGCTCCAACCCCAATGAGGAGCTTGCCCTTCAACGCTACAACGAAGCGCTCACGCGCGCCGGTTTCCCGCAGATCCATTACGTCTACGAGCCCGTGGCCGCCGCCTATTACTTCGCCCAGAGCCTGAAGAAGGATGCCAATGTTCTGGTGGCAGACTTCGGCGGCGGCACCACCGACTATTCGTTGATCCGTTTTGAGACCCACGGCGGCAAGCTTTCCGCCACGCCCATCGGCCATTCCGGCGTTGGCGTCGCGGGCGATCATTTCGACTTCCGCATGATCGACAATCTCGTCTCACCGGAGATCGGCAAGGGCAGCAAATTCAAGAGCTTCGACAAGATCCTCGATGTTCCGGCCGGCTATTACGTCAATTTCGGCCGCTGGAATCAGCTCTCAATCTTCAAGACCACCAAGGAATTTTCCGACCTGAAGTCACTGGTGCGTTCCGCACTGGAGCCAGAAAAGCTTGAGATGTTCATCGAACTGGTCGAGCACGATGAGGGCTATCCACTCTACCAGGCCATCTCCGCCACCAAGATGGCGCTCTCCGCGCAGGAGGAAGCCGAGTTCAACTTCTCGCCGCTCGGCTCAGCTGGCCGCAAAACGGTGAAGCGCTCGGACTTTGACCAGTGGATTTCGGATGATCTTGCTAAGATCGAAGAGGCGTTGGACGAAGTTCTGGTAAAGACCAACACAGCCCCCGAAGCCATCGACAAAGTGTTCCTCACTGGCGGCACCTCCTTCGTGCCAGCCGTCCGCCAGCTCTTCACCCGCCGCTTCGACGCGGACAAGATCGAAAGCGGTGGCGAGCTTCTCTCGATTGCACACGGTCTCGCCATGATCGGTGAAAGCGGCGATATTGAACGCTGGACAGCGTGACATTGGGGTATCATGGGCCGAAAACATCGGATAACTTGCGCCCATGATTTCGGCTCAAGACCTTTCTCCGGCAGAACTGGCCGCGCTCCTGCATTTCCATGCGGATGCGGGTGTGGACTGGTTGCTGGAAGACGAGCCGGTGGATCGCTTCGTGGAGTTTGCCGCAAGCCGTCAAAACCGCGCTCCGCAGAGAAGCTCCGATCCACAAGCGCAACCGCAGCAGGGGCAGCCACAACAGCGCCCTTCCCACCAAGGCAACGAATCACGCGCAAGCGCGACCGCATCGCGTAACGCCCCGCCACCGCCTTCTACTCAGGTCAACGTCGCACTGCCGGATGATCAGGCCATCGCCTCGGCCCGCTTTGCTGCCGAGAGCGCACGCTCGCTCGTCGAGCTGAAAACGGCGCTTGAAAGCTTCAACGGCTGCAATCTCAAGAACAGCGCCCGTAATACCGTCTTCGCAGAGGGCGATCCCTCCTCCGGCATTATGGTCATCGGCCCCATGCCGGATGCGGACGATGACCGGGAAGGCTTGCCCTTCGTCGGCAAGACAGGCCTGCTCTTGGATCGCATGTTGGCAGCCATCGGACTCGAGCGCGCAAATCTGCTGCTTACCAACGTCGTGCCATGGCGGCCGCCGGGCAATCGGCCGCCTTCCGGTCCCGAAATGGAGATTTGCCGCCCCTTCATCGAGCGGCAGATTGCATTGGCGGAACCAAAAATACTGTTGCTTCTAGGCAACTTTACAGCGCGTTTTTTCTTTGGCGGCTCCGGCACTATTCATACTCTTCGCGGACAGTGGCGTGATGTCGCAGTTGGCGCTGGCGTCGCACCCGCGATAGCCACCTTGCATCCGCAGGAACTTTTGAATGCTCCGGCCAGTAAGTCATTGGCATGGCAGGATTTATTAGCATTTCAGTCTCGCCTTCGCGAAATGTGAATGCTTCCTTTTTGACCATTGTAAATGATTTGTGAAAATAGCCATGCAAATCACGCATAACAGCGGCGCATTTGCCCCGATTGCCGAATCCATGCCGCACTGCAATAAGCCTGACTGTCTTGGGAGGAATAGGTTTAAGGAACCAAGGCAATGACCACTCGCTTCCGTCCGGTACATTCCGGCTTTGAAACGCTCCGTCTGGCGGGCCTCGGCCCACGCTCCAGCCAGGGCTACCACCGTTTCGGTGGAACCAACGAACAGCTGACCGCCCGCGCTTCCGCGCAGCAGGTCCGCACCACCCGGCCATCGGCTGTCTTCGCGGATTTCCGTGAACGCTGATAAGGGGTTGGCCTTCCGGTGACACGGACACGTCTACAGGCTGACGCTTTGCAGCGCCTTTCCCATGGAAAGGCGCTTTTGCGTTTCTAGCATATGAATGTGCGCACCCACTCCGCCACCGCGCTTTCCAAGCGCTTCTGTCTCATAACCGTGTTGGCAACGGCAAATCTGGGTAATTTAGCGGAATAGCGCAAGCTTGCTGCGAGCGGCGTATGCCAGATACGGGGCATCGCGGAAGGCATCGATGTGCGGAATAAGCAGGGTCACCACGGTGCCTTTGCCCTCGCGAGAGCGTATCTTCATCTTGCCGCCATGCAGCCTGACCAGCGAGCGGGAAATTGCGAGGCCTAGACCGGAGCCACCCTGGCTCCTGGCATACTGGCTCTGGACCTGCTCGAAAGGCTGGCCGATCTTTTTGATGGCGGTTGAGGGAATACCAATGCCGGTGTCGGCAATCGTCAGCATCAGGCCACCTTGATAAACATGCGTGCGCAATGCAACGCGCCCGCCCTCATCGGTAAATTTTACCGCATTGGACAAGAGGTTGAGCATGATCTGCTTCATGGCGCGACGATCGCCCGTCATGTGCATGTCCTTACAGACACGGTGCTGGATCGTGATGCTCTTCTGTGCCGCCTGAATGGCTGTCAAACGCAAGGTTTCTTCCATGAGCGGGGCGAGATCGACCTTCTCACGGTTGATGCGCATGTGACCGGCCTCGATCTTCGACATGTCGAGAATGTCATTGATGACGTTCAACAGATGTTGACCGCTGTCATGAATATCGCGGGCGTATTCGTTATACTTCGGCGATCCGAGCTGCCCAAACATTTCCGCCACGAGGATTTCCGAGAACCCAAGGATGGCGTTAAGCGGCGTGCGAAGCTCGTGGCTCATATTGGCGAGGAATTCGGATTTCGCCTTGTTCGCGGCTTCGGCGCGGTCTTTTTCCTTTTGATAGAGGGCGTTTGCGTCGGAAAGCTCTGTCTTTTGGCGCTCCAGCTTGTGCCGGGAGGCGGACAGATCACCAATGGTCGCCATCAGGCGGCGCTCAGATTCGCGCAGGCGATCCTGATGTCGCTTGAGAAGAGTGATATCTGTTCCGACCGAAACCAGACCGCCATCGCGGGTGCGGCGTTCGGTGATTTGTAGCCAGCGTTCATCGGCAAGCTGGACTTCCGTCGTGCGCGAAAGACCGGACTGATCGGCATCGGCCACGCGTCGCTCTTCGATCGGGCGGGTGGCGGCAGCGTTGACCACGGCGCGCTCAGTGCCCGGAACGAGTGCGCTGTCTGGAAGACCGTAGGCCTGCTGGAAGTGCGTATTGCACATGACCAGACGGTCGTTCTTGTCCCACAGCACGAAGGCTTCGGAGGTGGATTCGATGGCGTCCGCAAGGCGCTGGTCGGCTTCGGCATAGCGCTGCGCCAGACGATGCTGCTCAGTCACATCCATGGCAATGCCGATGACGCGGGGGCCGCTTGAGGTATGGATGACCTGAGCGCGGGCGCGAAGCCAGACGTAATGGCCGTGGACATGGCGCATGCGGAAAATCTGGTCGATCTGGCGCAGATCGCCAGAACCGACAGAACGGGCCAACTCATAGAGATTGCCGTCTTCCGAATGCATCATCCGCGCAGCATCGCTGAAGGACAGCGGCTCCGTGCGTGGCGGCAGACCCAGAATTTCATAAAGCGAAGTGGACCAGAACATTCGGCGGCTAGCCAGATCGAAGTCCCACAGACCACAGCGACCACGCGAGAGAGCGGTTTCGACACGCAGATTGGATTCTACGAAAACATCGTCCGCCATGCGGGCCCGCTTCACCTGCATGTAATAGGCATAAAGAATGACCAGCAGAATGGCGGAAATTCCAGCAAAGAGCGTAACGTTCATGGCCACTTCGCTGCGCCAGAAGCTGCGCACCGGCTCCAGCGAGCGGGCAGCGATGACCATGCCGCCTTCAGTTCCGAGCGGGATCATGGTGGCATAATGCGCAATGCCTTTGATATCGGTCTCAACAGTTCCGGGCGCGCCGGGAAAGCGGCGAACGATGGCAATCTCAGGCAGCAGCGTCGTCAGGGACGATCCGGCATACCGGCCAGAAAGCGCGCCGACACCACCGAAAACGCGTCCGTTGATACCCGCGACGAGGATGACCGTATCCTGCTCGATGCTGCCTGCGGGGAAATATGCGCTAAGGCGGCTTTCGACGGCAGCGCGATCCTGCGTGGTGAAGAGGTTCTCAGCCCCCGCCAGAGCCGCCTTGGCGGCAAGTGCCGACAGCGCAGTGGTCTGGCGCGCGGCCTCTTCCATGCGCCCATACTCTGACGTGATGCCCAGCATGCGTGAAGCAGCAACCACAACCAGAAATGACAGGATCAGAACAGGAATGAGACGCTTTAACAACGTCTCCAGCTTCGGCAATTGCCGCAGCCCGGAAAAGGCGGCGGCGAGGCCAGCGAGATTGCCGGCAAGCTTCGCACTGACCGCTGCAATATCAAAAATTTTGGCATACGAGCGCTCATCGCCCGCAGTCGCCCGCCGCACGTCTGTCATCGTCCCCGCCTTGATATCCCTCGTGTAAATTCGAAGCGCCGCCGCTCGAATCTATACACAATGAATCATTGGCGATTCTGCTTGTCCAGAGCTGGAAGTTAAAAGATTTTTAACCCTTTGAACCGACTCAAACTTTTCTTCGAGTGGTTTCGGCAGCCCGTTTCCAGGCCGCCGAACTGCCGTTACGTCATGCTTTGAGCATGCGTTCAACGATATCCCGAACGTCCGTCGAAAGCGCGGAGGATCGCTCTATGGTTGTAAGAGCCGCCCGTGCGTGATCGGCCCTGACAGACTCCAGTGAGCGCCAGGAGCGCATGGAAGTCAGAATGCGCGCCGCCAGTTGCGGGTTGCGCTTGTCGATGCCGATAATCTGTTCCGCCAGGAACGCGTAGGATTGACCATCTTCACGGTTAAAGCCGGTCGGATTGCCGAATGCAAAGGTGCCGATGAGCGAGCGCACGCGATTCGGATTGGTAGCGCTGAAGTGCTTCGAGGCCATCAGCGATTTGATGCGATCCAGCGCGCCCTCGCCCGGGATGGCAGCCTGAAGCGCGAACCACTTGTCCATGACCAGTGCATTGTCTGAAAAGCGGGCTTCAAAGGTGGCGAGAGCCTGGGTGGCTTCCGGTGCCTGCGGGAAACGCTGCGTGAGAACGCTGAGAGCATGAGCGAGATCGGTCATGTTGCTTGCGTCGACGAAGGCCTTGGCGGCCCGCTCCGGCGTTTCTTCCGCGTAGGAAAGGTAGCTCATGGCGATGTTGCGCAACGACCGGCGACCGGCGCTTTCAGCGTCAGGCGAGTAAGCGCCTTTGTCTTCGAAGCCAGCGAAGAGTGCCTTGAAGGTTTCCAGACCGGACGTCGCGATTGCGCGCATGACGGCCGTGCGGGCCTTGTGGATGGCATCGGGATCGTTGTCGCTGCCGATTTCACGCGCCACATCGCCCTCGCTCGGCAGGGCAAGCGCCTGCGCCCGGAATGCGGGCTCAAGCGTATCGTTGCCCGCGATCTCAACGAGTGCGGCGACGAAGGCCTGATCGACCGAAACCTCAGCACCATTGCGAAGGGCTTCGGTTGCCTTGACGAGATTTGGCATTGCAAGCGCTGTCAGCGCCTGCCAGCGGGAAAACAGGTCGGTTTCATGCCGTGCAATCTGCACCAGATCCTCTGCCGACTGTTCCAGATGCAGGTTGATTGGAGCGGAGAAGCTGCGGTTCAACGATAAGGAAGGCCGCGATGAGATGCCGGAGAAAGTGAAGGTCTGGCTGCGCTCTTTAAGATGCAGAATGCCGTTGTTATAATCTCCACCTTCGACGCTGGAAGGTTCGGCAATCTGGCCGTTGTCCAGAATGAGCGCTGCGGAGAGCGGAATGTGCAGCGGCTCTTTCTTGGTCTGACCCGGCGTTGGTGGAACGGTCTGTTCCAGCGTAAGGGTGAAGGTGGATGACACGGCGTCATAGGCCGTCGATGCGCTGACGAGCGGCGTACCCGCCTGCACATACCAGCGGAAGAACTGGCTGAGATCGCGGCCAGAAGCATCCTCGAAGCACTTGACGAAGTCCTCGACGGTGGCAGCATCGCCGTCGTGACGCTCGAAATAGAGGTCCATGCCCTTGCGGAAGCCGTCTTCCCCCAGGATCGTTGCAATCATGCCGGTGATTTCGGCACCCTTCTCATAGACTGTCGTCGTATAGAAGTTGTTGATTTCGCGGTATTTATCCGGCCGTGGTGGGTGCGCGAGCGGGCCACCATCTTCTGGAAACTGTTCAGACTTCAGATGACGCACATCGGCGATGCGCTTTACCGGGCGCGAACGCATGTCGGACGAGAATTCCTGATCGCGATAAACCGTCAGGCCTTCTTTCAGGCACAGCTGGAACCAGTCGCGGCAGGTGATGCGGTTGCCGGTCCAGTTGTGGAAATATTCATGCGCGATGATGCGTTCGATATTGGCGTAATCGGCATCGGTCGCGGTTTCCGGGTCGGCCAGAACATACTTGTCGTTGAAGACGTTAAGACCCTTGTTCTCCATCGCGCCCATGTTGAAATCCGACACGGCGACGATCATGAAGATATCGAGATCGTATTCACGGCCGAAGCGCTCTTCGTCCCATTTCATGGAGCGTTTCAAGGCGTCCATGGCATAGGCCGCGCGCGGCTCCTTGCCATGTTCGACGTATATCTTCAGCGCGACGTCACGACCCGACATGGTGGTGAATGTGTCTTCAACGATGCCCAGATCACCAGCAACCAGCGCAAAGAGATAGCTCGGCTTGGGATGCGGATCGAACCATGCGGCAAAATGACGGCCTTCGTCGTAGTTGCCGCCACCGAGGAAGTTGCCGTTGGACAGAAGGAAGGTGTTGCCTTCCTTGGCGGCAATGATGGTGATGGTGTAAGGCGCCAGCACATCCGGGCGATCCGGGAAATAGGTGATGCGGCGGAAACCTTCTGCCTCGCACTGGGTGCAATAGACGCCGTTGGTGCGGTAAAGGCCCATCAACTGCGTGTTGGTTTCCGGATTGATGTAATTGGTGACACAGATCTCGAATGGCGTTTCAGCAGGGAGATCGCGGATCGTCAGACTATCCGGTGTCGCATCATATTGCGCGACAGGTAATTCGATCTGGTCCAGAAGCACACTGGAGAGCGTCAATTCGTCACCATCGAGCACCAGAGGAGCCGACGCATCCACGCCTTGGCGGCGATGGAAGATCAGTCGCGCTTCGACCTTGGTGTTCTGGGGATCGAGTTCGAAGGTGAGGTCCACCCGTTCGAGAACGAAATCGGTAGGGCGGTAATCCGCCAGGTGAACGATCTGGCCCGTGTCTGTTCGCATGACTATTCCTGAATGAACCTTGTCTGCCACAATTCAGGTATCATGCCGCATGTCACCTGAAATCGATTAATTTGGGTCACGTTCATGTGAAAATCGCAAGACGTGATGTCCAGCGTAGTTTTGCTAGACGCGCGGTTCAATGGCAGGCAATGAATGTGTCTCGCAGTAACATATCATTCCATTAAATGTTGAACGATTACTGAAGTTACGGCGGTTGCGAAATGATATTATGACAAAACGTTCATTTGGTTAGCGAATTCCTCCTTTTCGAATTGGGCGGGGGGAGTGCGACGGGTATATCCGTAGTAAAACAGGCCCGAATATCGTGAGATATTCGAGCCCGGCAGGCGAACTATGATCGTTGTACTATATGGTTCAGGCTGCGGCCCTGACGGAGGGTCTATAGCTGGCTTCTTCACCAAGCCGGAAAGTACCCGTCAGTTGCGCAATATCCATGGCTTCGCTGGCCAATGCACGCGTTGCCGATGTCGATTCCTCGATCATGGCTGCGTTTTGTTGCGTGGTCTGATCCATCTGGTTGACGGCGGCACTGATTTCGCGAAGCGCATTCGTCTGTTCTGAAGAGGAAACGGAGATTTCCTCGACCAGCTTGCCGAGGTCCTGAACGTGGGCGACGATATGCTGGAGAGCTTCGCCTGTTTGCTGAACCAGCGTAACGCCTCTCCCGACATCCTTTTCTGACTGCTCCACGAGAACTTTAACCTCGCGCGACGCATCGGCGGTCCGTTGCGCCAAGGCGCGGACTTCCTGCGCAACCACCGCAAAACCTTTCCCGCTTTCGCCAGCACGGGCGGCTTCCACGCCAGCATTCAGTGCCAGAAGGTTGGTCTGGAAAGCAATTTCATCGATGACGGACATGATTGTCGAAATGGAACGCGACGAGCTTTCGATACTGGACATTGCATTAGTCGCATCGCTAACGATGGCTCCACCGTTTTCCGCAGCAGCGCGCGCCGATCTCGTCGCCTGCGTTGCCAGCTGAACATTGGCTGTGGTGTTGTGAACCGTTTCGGTGATCTCGGTCACCGCTGCCGCCGTTTGCTCCAGATTGGCGGCCTGACGCTCGATGCGAACCGACATATCCGTGACCGCGTCGGACAGTTCCCCGGCATTGGCACTGATGGAGTTGATGCCGGACGTCACGGTGGAAACCGCGCCCTCCAAGCCTTTGGCAGCCGTGTTGAAGTCCTGGCAGATGGCGCGATAAACGGAAGAGCCTGTTTCCGCAACGCGAATACCCAAATCCCTTTGCGCCAGTTTGCGCAGACCATTTGCGAGCAAATCGAGCGCCTGTTTCTGTTCCAGTGCAGCTCTTTTTTCGGCGTCCTGTGCCTTTTCCTGCTCCTCGCGCAGACGCACCGTCTCCGAAATATCCTGCCAGAAGCAGATGGTTGTCGACTGGCCGTTGATTTCGCTCAGCATCAGTGTGGAATTAACCGGAAACTGACGTCCATCCAGCGTCTGGACGCGCCATTCAAAACGAACCACGCCGTTGCGCTTCAAGACTTCGCGATGCGGGACAATCGCTTCTGCCGATGGAATGCCGCCGGGCTGGTGGGGGACGGAAAAACGGATCGGGTTGAGACCGATCACCTTATCCACCGTGGTACCGATCATTTTCGCCATCGCGTCGTTGCAGGCGACAACCTTGTTATCCATGGTGGCCCAATAGGCATCGGGGGAGTTACGAAAAATGAAGTCCGCGAGGGTCTGCTGCAAGTTATCTTTGGGCGCCTTGAAAAACATTAATACTATCCTGCGGAGGTACGTTAGAGCATTCATGTTATGATTAACGAGTACATACTAAAATTGGTTTAATTATACGTTGTGATTAGTAACAGACCTCGCGCACAGATATGCTTTGCACTCATGCAAACAATGTCACCAAAAAATCGATTCCGATTTGAGGGGTGATGCGCTAAGGTGGGGCTTCTGAAAATCTCGTGCCGTGAGGCACGCCGCCTGCCGCTCGTTGAAAGTCGCTTTTCATATGAATGCCGCCGCCAGTAATCCCTTTCGGGGCATTAGCTTCAAACTGCTATCCGTCGCTTTTTTTCTCATCATGCAGACCTGCATCAAGGCAGCCGGGCCGAATATCCCAGCGGGAGAAATCAGCTTTTTTCGTTCGACATTCGCTATCGTTCCGATTGTCATCTACCTGTTGTGGCTGCGCAGCCTCCCAAGCGCTTTTCATACCAACAATCTTGCCGGACATTTCAAGCGCGGCTTCCTTGGCATCCTTTCGATGATTTGCGGATTTTATGGGCTGACGTTGTTGCCGCTGCCGGAGTTCATTGCCATCGGCTATGCGTCGCCTTTGATGGCAGTCGTTTTTGCCGCCCTTCTCTTGGGTGAAAATGTGCGTGTCTATCGCTGGTCCGCCGTTTTGGTCGGTATGACAGGTGTCGTCATTATCCTGTGGCCCAAACTTACATTGCTACGCCAAGGTGGTTTTGCTGCCGATGAGGGTATCGGCGCTCTGGCGGTGCTCGTTGGCGCAGTTCTTGGTGGACTTGCGATGGTGCAGGTGCGTCAATTGGTGGTAACGGAAAAAACAGCGACGATCGTTTTGTATTTTTCGCTGACCGGCAGTCTTATATCGGCTGTCAGCCTGCCATTCGACTGGGCATGGCTGGACTGGAAGCAGACCTCGCTTCTGGTATCCTGCGGTATTGCGGGGGGAATTGCCCAGATTTTGCTGACCGAAAGCTACCGCCACGCAGAGGTGTCGACGATTGCGCCGTTTGAATACAGCTCAATCCTGTTCGGCATCGTTGTCTCTTACATCTTGTTCGGGGACGTGCCGACAGTCACAATGTTGATCGGGACGTCAATCGTCATATCGGCTGGCATATTCATTATCTTCCGCGAACATCGGCTTGGATTGGCGCGAAAAGCCGCGCGAAAGGCGTCCACGCCTCAAGGATGATGAATCAGCCGCGCTCGCCTCTCCCGCGCTGTGGCATTTCAATGTGTTTGCGGACAAACGGCATTGTTTTTTTTGAAAATTTTATTCAATAAACGTGGAGTAACAGTTTGCGTGATATCCGACTTGTAGACTCTGTTCGACGCATATCGATTTTATAAAACCGCTGCATCGATCTACCGTGGCGGAATTGGATTGCTGGGGCTCCTCCATTGCACGACAGGTATCACGACGTTGGATTTCGAACCTCGCAGGACATGCGATGACGGTTTCCTATGCCGAACTCGTCGCAGCGCCGGAACTACTCGCAGCCGTCAGAAACCTGGCCCGCAACCTTCGATCGGCCTATGATGAAAACCCTCGCATCGCGCGGCTTCTGTCAGCCCACCAGAAATGGCTTCTGACCCAGGCCGGCATGGCGCTTAACCTTGAGATCGGACCGCGCGGTTTCACCGTGGCGCAACTGCGTGAACTGGTAACGCCAAATGGTATCGCCAGCCGCAATACCGTGCAGAACTACCTCGATCAGCTCGAAATCTATCGTTACATCGAAAAGGCCGCAGGACTTCGCCCAAAGCGATACAGGGCAACGCCAATCAGTGAACAGATGATGTTTCGCTGGCATGCCGCCAATCTGATGGTTCTCGATGGCATGGATGCAGGCACGCGATTGGAAGAGCTGATGGCAAGACCAGACATCTTCAGCCTGGCACAACCGCTGACCGCGCGCGCCTGCCTTGCCGACAAGAACTGGATCGAACCTCCCGAACGCGTGGGCCTTTTTCTGTGGACGGAGGCAGGGGCGCTCGTGATGGATGAGTTCATCAGCCGTATCGAGGACGCAGACCGGAAAAAACAGCGCATCGATATCGGCTTTGTGGATGCAAGGGCTATGGCCGCCGATTTCATGATGTCACGGACCCACCTGCAGCGTCTCCTCAACAGTGCGGCAGCGCAGGGAACGATCGGCTGGCACGACGATAGCCCCCGCAGCGGCATGTGGTTCTCAGGGGATTTTCTGGAGGAATACTGCCGTTGGCAGGCCCGGAAATTTATACACGTCAATGACGCCTTTCAGGCGGCGAAGGCTTCTCTCGACAGAGCTTCCAGCTAGAGAATTTCCTGAAAACGCCAAAACGCTCTTGCTCAACTCGCCTTACTGGCATCGTAGCAAACGAACGCAATCTTGTTGCCGTCCGGGTCGCGGATATAGGCCGCATAGAACCCTTCGCCATAGTCTGGCCGCAGACCCGGCGCGCCCTCATCCGCACCACCGTTGGACATGCCGATTTCATATAGCCTGTCGATCTTGTCGGAACTGTTGATGAGAAAAGCGGTCATCACGCCATTGCCGACATTGGCCTTGTCTCCGTTGAAGGGGTAGCCGGTAGCAAAGCGCGGCGCATTGGCATCGGACTTGTCGCCCCAGAAAGCGACCTGCTCGTCCTTGAAGCACTGCTTCAAACCCATCTCGGCAAAAACCGCATCGTAAAACTCAACGGCACGGTCGAGATCTCGCGTGCCGACCATCGTGTATCCGATCATTCTGTAAACCCTTCGTCTTTTTCCTGCTGCCGCCGCGCGGCGATAGCGCGCTCTATTGCGGGGGCGGCGTGCTCGTTGAACCACGCCGTCATTTTTTGAGACTGCAACGCCGTAAAAGTGTCTCCTCCACCGGCGCCAATCATCTCCGCGGCTGCTTGGACGGTGGACACAAGAATCCGCGCGGTTTCCGAAACATAGGCTGCGTTTATCCCGACATCGTGCCTGTGGCGAATGATGGCGTAACGCAGACTTTCAGGAGCAGTCCACGCGCTTGTCAGCAAGTCCTGAACGCTCACCGGCTGACCGATTACATCGATCACGGCATCACGATCAGTCTCTTTGTAGCCACTTGCCTCAATCCGTTCGCACGTGTCGATAGCGGCATTCAGCAGCTCTCTTATCAGCTTCCAGTTGGTGTCCATTGCTAATCCTACAATCTAGACGCCATCTTTCACAACCTGCGAAAAACTCTTACGCACGGTTTTCGACAGCCGCTTCACTTCGCTTTCCAGTGTCGAAATATCCGGGCAATCACCGGCGCGGCAGACGAGGTCGACAAGTCCTGCGGGAGCCTCCTTCGGTTCGAACTCGCTGTCGATGCAAAGGCGGATGATCTGCGAGAGTTCTGTGAAAAGCCGCATCGCCGCGATGCAATCGTCAAAGGCCTGCGCATCCATCGCGGCAGGCGCAATGCGCTTCAGAACGTCTGCGGTGCTTTCACCCGGCTTATGCAATGGCAGTTCTTTTGCAGGGGCGACCAGCGTCAGATACTGCGCGATGAACTCCAGATCGACCAGCCCGCCGGGAATGAGCTTGAAGTCCCAGCTATTGGCGGGCGGCTTTTCGTCACCGATCAGCTTTCGCATTTCCAGCACGTCGGCGGCGATTTTTGCGACGTCGCGTTTTTGAGAAAGCACCGAAGCGATAATGCCTTCTGCATCCTCGATCAGCGAAACATCGCCGCAAATCAGCCGAGCGCGGGAGAGCGCCAGATGCTCCCATGTCCACGCCTCTTCACGCTGGTATTTCTCGAACGTAGCGATGCGCGTCGCCACCGGCCCCTTGTTGCCGGAAGGGCGAAGCCGCATATCCACTTCGTAGAGAACGCCTTCGGCAGTCGGTGCGGAGAGAGCCGAGATCAGCCGTTGCGTTACGCGGGTGAAATAACGCACCGCATCCAGCGGCTTCGCCCCATCGGATTCCGTGACCCCATCGTCGTAATCGTAAAGCAAAATCAAGTCGACGTCAGAACCGGCGGTCAGCTCGAATGAGCCGAGCTTGCCCATGCCAACCACGGTTACCCGGCCACTCGGATATGTGCCATGCGCGGTTTCCATCTCAGCCAGCACCGCTTTCAAGCAGTTTTCGATGACCAGATCGGCAAGGTGCGTGAAAGTACGCGCCGCCACCTGGCCGGAGATTGCCCCCGTCAGCAGCCGCACGCCGATCAGGAAACGTTGCTCCGCAGCAAAGATGCGCAGCCGGTCCAGCACATCCTCGTAGTGACGCGCAGGTGCGAGAAAGCCGTCCATCCGCTCCAACAGATAATCGCGCGTCGGAATCTCTGTCATCAGTGCCGGGTCCAGCATTCCATCGAAAACATGCGGTCGCGCTGCGATGATTTCGGCCAGCCTCGGCGCAGACGACATGATCTTCACCAGCAGCGAGAGCAGCGCCGGATTGTTGCCAAGCAGAGAGAAGAGCTGGATGCCTGCGGGGAGACCGGATAGAAAATTATCGAAACGCAACAGAGCTTCATCCGCCCGCTTGCTCGCGCCAAAGGCCTTCAGCAGGTCCGGTGTCAATTCGGTCAGCCGCTCGCGCGCCTCCACAGATTGCGTTGCCCGGTAACGCCCATTGTGCCATGTGCGAATGACGCGCGACATGTCTTCGGGACGCTCGAAGCCAAGCCGTGCCAAAGTCTTCAGCGTATCGGGGTCATCCTTCTGACCGGTGAAGACGAGATTACCGCTCTCGCCGGAAAGCCTGGTTTCCTGCTCGAACAGGGCGGAATATTTCCGCTCCACCAGCCGCAACACTTCCTCCAATTTCTGCGAAAATGCCTTGGTATCTGCAAAGCCCAGCATGAAAGCGATCCGCTTCAACTCCGCTTCCGTTTCCGGCAAAATATGAGTCTGCTCGTCTCGCACCATCTGGATGCGGTGCTCGACTTCGCGCAGAAACCAGTAGGCATCCTTCAAGCTGTCACGCGTACCTGCATCGATCCATTTTGCGTCCGTCAGAGCGCAAAGCGCTTCTTCGGTCGAACGCACCCGCAGCGGCGCCATTCGCCCGCCTGCGATCAACTGCTGTGTCTGTGCAAAGAACTCGATCTCGCGAATGCCGCCGCGCCCCAGCTTGACGTTATGCCCCTTCACCGCAATAGCCCCATGCCCCTTATGGGCATGGATCTGCCGCTTGATGGAATGAATGTCGGCAATCGCCGCATAGTCGAGATATTTACGAAACACGAAAGGCGTCAGTTCCCGCAGGAAATTCTCGCCCGCCTTGATGTCCCCCGCCACCGGTCTGGCCTTGATGTAAGCCGCTCGCTCCCAATTCTGTCCCCTGCCCTCATAATAGAGCAGCGCGGCCTCTACCGGGATGGCAAGCGGCGTCGAACCGGGGTCGGGCCGCAGGCGAAGGTCGGTGCGGAACACATATCCATCCGCCGTCCGCTCCTGCATGATGCGGATAAGTCTGCGCATCATCCGCCCGAAGGTCTCCAGCGCATCCAGTGGATCGGGAACGATACCGGCAGAAGGCTCGAAGAACACCACGGCGTCGATGTCAGAGGAGTAATTCAGCTCTCGCGCACCCAGCTTGCCCATGCCCAGGACAACCAGACCGGAATGCTCACTCGGCATATCCGGGTTTATCAGTTTCAGCTTTCCATTATTGTGGTTGGCAAGCAGCAGATGATCGATCGCCGCCGCAAGCGCCGCATCGGCCATATCGCTCAGCCACAGCGTCGTGTCGCGCGCCGTAAAGATGCGCCCAAGGTCGGCCAGTGCCGCGATGAAGGAAAGCCGTCGCTTGGCAACACGCAGTCGCGTCATCACCTCCGCTTCGGTCGGCACATTACCATCCTCGCCCGGACGCCAGCAATGACGCGCTTCGGCCACCAGATCGCCCAATGCCTTTTCCACGGGCTCCGAAATCGCCAGCGTCAACAACCCTTCATCCGCAACGGCGGCGTCCCGCAAATAGGGAGACAGTGTGAAAGCATTGGCCATGAAATGCTTGAGCTTGCTGTCCCCCACCAGAAGCTCAGCCACGGCGGGTTCGCGCTTACCGATGTCCTTAAGGGAGGAGAGAACCGATTTCAGTTCTGCTTGCGTAAAGGCCCGGATAGCGTCCGGCTGCACCTCATCGAGCCGCCTCTCGGCAGTTACGGCTTCTGTCAAAGTCTCTCTCCCTTTGTCGGTGAATGCCGCCTCTCGGATTCGGCTTCATCGTTGAAGGAGACTTTAAGGGCTGGAAACCGGAAAAACCATCGAAACCGTCAGACCCGGCGACTGCTGATTGTCCGGGACGGTATCGGAAAGCTGGAGAACGCCGCCGTGAAGCTCCATGACAGCCTCCACTAACGAAAGGCCCAAACCTGTTCCGGGCTTGGAGCGGCTCTCATCCAGCCGAACGAAGCGCTTGATGACCTCAGCCCGTTTCTCGGACGGCACGCCCGGCCCGTTATCGGCAACGGACAGAACGATGCCCTCATGACCTTGAGAAAGCCGAACGACGAGCTTTTTCTCGCCCTCTTGCCCAGCGGCATATTTGATGGCGTTGTCGATGAGGTTGGTCAGCGCCTGGCCTATCAATTCACGATTTCCCTTTACGATCAGGCCGGGCGCGATGTCCGCCGTCAGCGCCAGCCCTTCCTCGTCTGCAACAGGCTCGTAAAGCTCCGCACTGTCGGCAGCGATGGCGGAAATATCCACATCGGTCATCTCCGCTGCAATCGACCCCGCCTCTACGCGGGAGATCATGAGAAGCGCGTTGAAGGTGCGGATTAGCTGGTCGGATTCGGCAATGATACCCTCGAGCGCTGCCCTTCGCTTACCTTCATCACGATCTTCCAGCGCGTCCGCCGCCTTGTTTCTCAGGCGCGTCAGCGGTGTCTTGAGATCGTGGGCGATGTTGTCGGAAACCTGCCGCAAGCCCTCATTCAGCTTTTCGATGCGCCCCAACATGGCGTTGAGAGAACCCGATAGCCGGTCGAACTCGTCACCGGCCCGCCCTTGCGGGAGCCGCTGCGAAAGATCACCCGCCATGATCTTCTTGGTCGCCGCCGACATGCGATCGATGCGTTTGAGGGCGTTGCGACCGATTGCGAACCAAATCAGGACCGCACCACCACCCATGATGGCCAGAGCGACCATCAGCGCGTTGCGTACCAGCAGGCGAAATTTCGTCGGCTCGCCCAGATCCCGTCCCACGAGAATACGCAGGCCATTATCAAGAGTGAAGACATTGGCCGTCGCCATGTGCTTTACGGTGTCGCCGGTTTCGGAATAGCGTTCATAGCGGAATGGAAACTCCGTCCATCCCTCCCGGTCGAAAACGCCTGGCTGCACGGAAGCAACGTTCCCGGCCAGAATCTCGCCATTCGGACCTGCAATCACATAAAGGCCAGCGCCCGGCTGACGCGCGCGACGCTCCATCATCCGCAACAGCGGATTGATGCCTCCGCGATTATAGACGCGCTGGACATCGCCCACCTCCTGCTGCACGGCGTCCTGCGTCTGCTGGTTCAGCAGGCGCTCCGAGAGAGCCGTGACGTAGAAGACGAGGAAGGCAGCGCAGAGCGCAAACAGCAGAATATAAAGTGCAGACAGCCGCATGGCTGCGGACCGGAACAACATACGCACACGGTCCCTGAACAAGGCTTACCCCTCGTCCTTCATCATGTAACCCGCGCCGCGTATGGTCTTAAGCAGCGGCTTTTCGAAATCCTTCTCGATCTTCGAGCGAAGGCGGGAGACATGCACATCGATGACATTGGTCTGCGGGTCGAAATGGTAATCCCACACATTTTCCAGAAGCATGGTGCGGGTCACGACCTGTCCGGCATTCTTCATCAGATATTCCAGCAGGCGATATTCCCTCGGCTGAAGCAGTATTTCCTTGCCGCCACGGCGCACGTCATGGGAAAGGCGGTCCAGTTCCAGATCGCCGACCCGGCACACCATGTCCTGCTCCGGCTTGCCCTTGCGGCGGCCCAAAACCTCGATGCGGGCCAGAAGTTCGCTGAACGCATAGGGCTTCGGCAGATAATCGTCTCCACCGGCCTTAAGACCCGTCACGCGGTCGTCCACCTGCCCCAGCGCGGAAAGTATCAGCACAGGCGTTTCGATACCGCGACGGCGCAGCTCGGAAATGACGGACAGCCCATCCCGGCGCGGCAGCATCCGGTCTATCACCATGACGTCATAGGAATTCTCGCAGCCCATAAACAGGCCGCTTTCGCCATCGCTGGCGTGGTCTGCCACAATCCCGGCTTCACGGAACGCCTTGGTCATATAGGCTGCGGCTTCCAGATCATCTTCAATGACAAGAATCTTCATGTGCGGAACCATAGCGTCGGCTCCCTCTGCCGCACAACCGGAAACAGGTGTGCCGTCAACGTTATGCAGATTACTTTCCATAAGATGCGCTCCTGATCGATTTGTCCGGCTAAGAAGAAAAGGAGTTAAGTCTTCGACAGCTGCTAACTCCGCCATCGCTCTGGTTTTGCACCACCACCGTCAGGTTCAGGTGATCACAGACGTTACATTTTGCGCAACGTCATCCTCGGGCTTGTCCCGAGGATCTGACGAACCCCAACGTCAACGTGGTTAGATCCTCGGGACAAGCCCGAGGATGACGTCAGAGTGTTTGGTAGACTTCCTTGCTCATCAACCCTGGTCGATATCCAGAGCAATGAAGCGGCTGCCATCGTCCGTCTGGATCTGGAACAGCGCCTTGGAGCGACCGTCCTTCTTGGCCTGTTCGAGAACCTTCTCGACATCGGCAGCGGAAGCAACCTGCTGGTTGTTGACGGAGGTGATGCGCTCGCCGGCCTTGAGACCACGAGCGGCGGCATCGGAGTCAGGATCGACATCGGTGATCGCAAGGCCGGTTCCATCATCCGAAGGAGCAACCGTCAGTCCGAGGCTGGACAGCGCCTTTTCGGTGGACGACTGTCCGCTATTGTCCTCGCTTTGGCTCTGCGTCGCCTTGGATGCGTCGTCGCTTGCCATATCGCCGAGTGTCACGCTGACAGACTGCGACTTGCCGGAACGCCAGAGCGAAAGCTCGACCTTGCTGTTCGGTGCAAGAGCGCCGATCCGGCGGGACAGGTCACGCGCGTCCTTGATAGGATCGCCGTTGACGGCGGTGATAATGTCGCCCTGCTTGATGCCAGCCTTGTCACCTGGCGAACCTGCTTGCGGTGCCACGACCAGCGCGCCACTTGCCTCGGAAAGACCAAGCGATTCGGCAATATCCTTGCTCACCGGCTGGATTTGTACGCCCAGCCAGCCACGCTCGACCTTACCGTCCTTGATCAGATCCTGCACCACGTCCTTGGCAACCGTCGAGGAAATGGCAAAGGCGATACCGACATTGCCGCCGGAAGGAGAGAAGATAGCGGTGTTGATACCAACGACTTCGCCGTTGAGGTTGAATGCCGGACCACCCGAGTTGCCACGGTTTACCGCGGCGTCGATCTGGAGATAATCGTCGTAAGGGCCGGAGCCGATATCACGCCCACGCGCCGAAATGATGCCGGATGTTACCGTGCCGCCAAGACCGAACGGATTACCGACGGCAACCACCCAGTCACCGACCCGGATTTTGCTGTCATCGGCAAACTTCACATAGGTGAACTTGCGGTTCACATCGACTTTGAGCACCGCAAGGTCAGTGCGGCTGTCACGTCCCACGAGTTTCGCGTCGAGTTCCGTGCCATCATTCATAACCACTGTGTAGGCGGAGCCGTCATCGACGACGTGGTTATTGGTCACGATGTAACCGTCTTCGGAGATAAAGAAGCCGGAGCCCTGAGCGACGGGGCGAAGCGGACCTTTACCATCACGATGACGGTTCGGCCCACGATCGGCGCGCTTGTCATCGCCAGATCCAGGACCACCGAACTCCTTGAAGAAGCGCTTCAGCGGATGGTCGTCGGGCAGCTGGTCCAAGCCGCGCCCACCGAAATTGAAGGAGAAATTGCTGTTATCGTCGGAGGTCTGCTGCACGTTGGATTGGACGCGGACGGAAACAACGGCAGGCGAAACGGCATCGACCACATTGGCGAAGCTCGGAACCTGCGGCGCAGTCACATCTACGGGTGCGGCAAAGGAATGTACGATTGGTCCTGCAACGCCCGTCGTCAGCATGAGGGCAGCAAGACCACCGACGGCGGAAGACTTGAGGATCGTCTTCAACGAGGTACGTCCGTTTTGCATATTAGACATGGGTACTACCTTCTTTCTTCATTCAGACTGGAACCCGGCGAAACCGGGAAAGCGGTGGATGAAGAAAGATATAGGAGCCCTCACCTTACAACGAAGTGTCTGAGGAATGAAAAATCCGTAATGTTGGCAAAAGGATTCGAACGAACGTGCTAAGCTGTTATTTTTGAAGGAGCTCTTGGATACGTCTCTCTTCATCGACCGTCAGCTTTTGCCCTTCCGGCAATGCTGCCCTTCGGCGCGTAAAGATGAAAACCGCAAAGATGCCGACGAGAATGAGCCCAATCGGCGCACCCCACAGAAGCACTGTTCTGGCGCTGAGGCGCGGCTTCAACAGCACGAACTCACCGTAACGCGAAACGACGTAATCCAGCACGGCCTCGTTGCTATCGCCTTGCGTCAGACGCTCGCGCACCAGCACGCGAAGATCGCGCGCCAACTCCGCATTACTGTCATCGATGGACTGGTTCTGGCACACCATGCAGCGCAGTTGCACGGTCAAATTCCGTGCGCGGGCTTCGAGCGCCGGGTCAGATAGAACCTCGTCGGGATTGAAGGCAAATGCGGGGAGGGTCGAGAACAGGAGCATGAGAAGGAGTGAAAACCTCGCTCCTATTCTCCTCATTCCTGTGCTCGTCACAGGAATCCAGCGCAGGCGCGTCCGCGCCGGAGAAGACTCTTTTGCGTCCAAGGACTTGGACGCACTGGTTTCCTGTAACGAGCACAGGAATGAGGGAGATCGGAGGCGTCTCATTCCGCCGCCCCCAACACAGGCGCTTTCGCCGCCTTTGCCTTTCGGCTTGGCGCCCCTACCCGTAGGCGTCTATCGGAAAGCGAAACGAACCCGCCGATCATCATGAATACCGTTCCGCCCCATATGCACAGGATGAACGGCTTCCACCATATGCGAACCACGATGCCACCGTCATCCATCGGGTCGCCAAGCGAAACGTAAAGCTGCGAGAGCCCGAAGGTCATGATTCCCGCCTCGGTCGTCGGCATGCGGCGCGCCGTATAGAGCCGTTTGGACGACCAGACATCGGCCACCTCGATGCCGCTCTTGCGGGCGGTGAAGTGGCCCCGATCCTCGGTGTAATTCTGCCCGACATGATGGCGCATACCATCGAAGGTGAGGCTGTATCCGCCCGCCTCGACGGTCATACCCTGCTTCATCTCGACCACGGTTTCCGTCTCGAAGGTGGTGACGATAACGATACCAAGCACGGTCACACCAAGGCCGATATGGGCGAGCGCCGTGCCGAAGGCGGAACGCGGCAGGCCTTTCAATCGTCGCCATGCAATGCCGAGCGCGAGCTTACCGAAATTGGCGCGATACCAGAGATCGGCCATCGCGCCGAAAATCAACCAGAACCCGGCAGCAATGCCAAGTGCCGCCAGAACCGGGCCACCGTTCTCGATGTACCACAGCGCAAGCCCAGCCATCGCCGCAAGTGCCGCCGCTACATAGAGCCTTTGAAACGCACCCAGCAGATCGCCTCGTTTCCACGCCAGCATCGGCCCGAACGGAGTCACAATCAGGATGGGGATCATCAGCAACCCGAATGTCAGATTGAAGAAAGGCGCACCCACCGAAACTTTGTTCCCCGTCAACGTTTCCAGCACCAGCGGATAGAGCGTACCGATCAGCACGGTTGCGGTGGAAACGGTCAGGATCAGGTTGTTGAGAACCAGCGCCCCCTCACGCGAAATCGGCGCGAAGAGCCCGCCCGCCTTCAGCGTCGGCGCACGCCATGCAAACAGCGAAAACGCACCGCCGATGAAGATCATCAATATGCAGAGGATGAAAATGCCCCGGCTCGGATCGGTCGCAAAGGCATGGACCGAGGTCAGCACGCCAGAGCGCACGAGGAAGGTCCCGAGCAGTGACAGCGAAAACGTCATGATTGCCAGAAGCACGGTCCAGATTTTCAGCGCCTCGCGCTTTTCCATCACCAGCGCGGAATGCAACAGTGCGGTTCCCGCGAGCCACGGCATGAAGGATGCGTTTTCCACCGGGTCCCAGAACCACCAGCCACCCCAGCCTAGTTCGTAATAGGCCCAGTAGGAACCCATTGAAATACCTGCGGTAAGGAAGGTCCATGCGGCCAGCGTCCATGGCCGCACCCAGCGCGCCCACGCCGCATCGATACGCCCTTCGATCAGCGCCGCCACCGCAAAGGAGAAACAGACGGAAAAGCCGACATAGCCGAGATAGAGCAGCGGCGGGTGGATCGCCAGACCGAAATCCTGAAGGATCGGGTTCAGGTCCTGCCCCTCGGCAGGCACCGGATCAAGCCGCGCAAACGGGTTGGAAGTCAAGAGAATGAACAGCAGAAACGCCGTCGTTACCCATGCCTGCACAGCCAGCACATTCGCCCGCAGCGTGTCGGGCAGATTGCGACCATAGACGGCCACCAGCGCGCTGAACAGCACGAGGATCAACAGCCACAGAAGCATGGACCCTTCATGGTTGCCCCACACACCGGTCCATTTATAGAGCATCGGCATCAGCGAATGAGAATTTTCGAAGACGTTCTTCAGCGAGAAATCGGAGACGACATAGGCGTGCGTCAACGCCGCGAAGGACAGTCCGACAAGCAGGAACATCAGCACGGAACCGACCGGCGCGAGATCCATCAGCGCCCGGTCGTTGCGGCGCGCGCCGATGACCGGCAGGACCGAAACGACGAGCGATACGGCGAGAGCCAGAATGAGGGAATAATGACCGATTTCCGTAATCATTGCGTCGCCCCGGTTTTTCCGCCCTGCCCGTCCTGTTGCCATAGACCCTGATCCTTCAGGCGGTCGGCAACTTCCTTCGGCATGTAGTTTTCATCGTGCTTTGCCAGCACGCTATCGGCCATGAAGGAATGCGTCGTCGCATCGAACACGCCTTCCGTCACCACGCCCTGGCCCTCGCGAAACAGGTCGGGCAGGATGCCGGTGTAGCTCACCGGCACAGTGCCGGAACCGTCCGTCACGGCAAAACTCACCGTGCGCCCTTCGCCGCGTTTGACCGACCCTTCAGCCACCAGCCCGCCCAAACGGATGCGCGTTCCGGGCGCAACGGCGGTCTTTTCAAGGTCCGCAGGCATGTAGAAATAGGCGATGGACTGACCGAAGGCGAACATCACCAGAAAGGCCGCGATCATGATGAAGCCCATACCACCACCGATGATGGCCAGTCTCTTCTGCTTGCGTGTCATTGCGTTACTCCATCTGCCGCGACACCCAACTCACGCGCCAGCGCCAGAAGCTGCTTGCCCTGCTCGCCCGCAGGCGGAAAAACCTTGAGGCCACTCTGCAACGCTTCCTTCGCTTTGTCTGCATCCTTCAACATCGCGTAGGAGCGCACCAGTCGCATCCAGCCTTCGAAATTGTCGGGATTTTCCTTCAGCTTTGCGTCCAGGCTCTCCACCATACCGGCGATCATCGCCTGACGGTCTGCGGGTGTCATATCGTTGGCAGCAGCGATGTCCTGTGCGCTTGGATTACCCGGCGCTTCAGGCTGCGGCGCAGCAGCGATTGCGGTGTCTCCACCAGTCGCCTGCAAATGCGCCTGCACCAAAGGTATCCACGGCGCACCGGCAGGAGATGCCTTCAGGATATTGTCAAAGGCCTCACGCGCTTCCACCATCTTGCCCGCCTGCTCCAGCGCCAGCGCCAGATAGAACTGCGCGCGCGGATTTCCGGGCCGCATCTTCTCGGCATCGGCAAATGCGGAGCGCGCATCCTCGACCACGATGCCCTCATTCGCCGCAACCAGTGTTTCGCCCAGCCCCGTCAGACGCTCCGGGCTTTCGCCCATGATACGGATCGCGTTGCGATACGCCATTTCCGCATCGCCAAGGCGAAGAGTCTTGAAATAGATCGGCGCCAGAACGTCCCATCCCGCGCCATCATTCGGGTTCTGCGCCAGATGTCGCTCCGCCCTTGCGATCAACAAATTCATGTCGTTGCCGGGGTTTTCAAGACGTGCTTGCAGCGGCATGTCCGGTCGCTCCGGACTGCCCATATAGAGGTAAAGACAGAGCCCCGTCAGCGGCAGCAGCACGGTAACAAACGTCGCGATGCGGTTGTGCCTGCGTGGAGCAGAACCATCTGTACCCTCGCTTTTGCCGGATGCCGCCGCCAGAAGTCGCCGCCCGATTTCCGCACGCGCATATTCGGCTTCCGTCTCGCCGATCAGGCCGGAGTCGCGCTCCCGCTGCAACTCGGAAAGTTGGTCTCTATAGACGGCGACCTCGCCCTCGCGGTCAGCCACGGCGGCGACTTGCCCGCTGCGCATCAGTGGACGAGTGAGAAAAATGGCGACGACAGCCGTCAATACGGCAACGATGATCCAGAACATGGTGATTCAATTACTCGAATGCGGACCGCTTTGAAATAAGCCCCAGAGGGATGACATGAATTTGAGGCAGTATGCCGCAATTGTTCTGGATCAGAGGCCGCTCGCGCGCCTTGATATACGTCAAGTCGCGCATGCCGATACACCAAGCCACGCCGGGAGCTGCGCTCAGCAATACGTAAACTGAACGCTCTTACGTCAGCGGCGTCCAGGTACCGTCCGTATTGCGACAGGCAGCGCCGCGCACCTTCGCCTCGCGTCCATCCTGCTTCACGGTGTGCGAATACTGGCGGCAGTTCTGATTGCCGACCTGATAGGGCGCGTTGGCGACGACTTCACCGCTTGCATCGCCCTTCCATGCCACGGCCTGTCCGCCGGGTGCGGTTTCCAGCGCGCGATATTCCGCTTCCAGCGCCTTGTTGAAGTCACCACGATCCAGCTGGATGCCACTTCTGGAAACGATCCCGCCCTGCAGGCTGGAAATATAAGGCGTCGAAGACGCCGCACCGCGCCCCAACAAACCGCCGCCGGTAATGCGCGTGTCCGATGTGGTGCAGGAGCTCAGCACTGAAAGGCAAATCAGCGAAAACACCGCCGGGCGCGACACCACCGAGCCCATCCTTGCAAAACCGGCACTGCACACCACGTCAACCAACACCATGCTCCTTGTAAACCGCATTCATCCGCGGCCCTGTTATTCGTTGAATTTTTTTGCTTTTTTTGAAAGCTTACGCAAGCTCTTTCGAAAGGCCCGGCAGCAATAGCTCTGCCTTTAATCCGCCCATGTTGCTTCGCGACATCGCAAACTTGCCATGGTATTCGGAGACTACTTCGCTGACGATGGACAGACCAAGCCCCGTACCGGGCTTGCTTTCGTCCAGCCTCTTGCCGCGCTTCATCGCTTCGGTGATCTGATCTGGCTCCAGCCCCGGCCCATCGTCCTCCACCGTCAGCGTCACCCATGCGCGCCGCGTCACTTCCGGGTCGGAAGACGGGTGAGAGCCGGATTCGATGCAGACGACCACCTTCGTCTGGGCAAATCGCGCGGCATTTTCCAGCAGGTTGCCGACCACCTCTTCCAGATCCTGCTGCTCCATCGCAAGCACCGTTCCGGGCTCACGCATGTCCAGCTCAAACTGCTTGTCAGGGTTCAGGCGGCGCATCACACGCACCAGCCGTTCCAGCGCAGGATCAGCCTCGGCTCGCGCGAGAATCGAACCGCGTTGCGCGGCGATACGGGCGCGGGAAAGATAGGACTGAACCTGCGCCTGCATCGCATCCGCCTGCGCCCGCACCAGGTCGCCATGCTGGCTGTCCAGCGTGCGTGCCTCGTTCAACAGCACGGCAATCGGCGTTTTCAACGAATGCGCGAGGTTGCCGACCTGCATACGGGCCCGTTCCACGATGCGGCGGTTGCTGTCGATCAGTGCATTGACCTCATTGGCCAGCGGCTGGATTTCGCGCGGGAAATCACCCTCCAGACTTTCCGCCTCACCTCCGCGTATCTTGCCGAGCGCCACACGCGCTTGATCGAGCGGCCTTAGACTATAGAGAATGGCGAGACCATTGACGACGAGACTGCCGACACCGAACACGGCAAGCGCCAAATAAAGGCTGTTGGAGAAATCGCTGACATCCTGTTCGACGACATTGAGATTGCCCGTCACGCGAAACCGTGCCGCCCGGCCCTCGCCGTCCAGCACGACTTCCGTTTCCGCCACCTGAACGCTGTTACCTGCCTCGTCCGTCACGGTGTAATAGCGCTCATAGCGATTATCGAAGGGCGCATCCAAAATGCTCGGTACCGGCAGCGTCGCCACGCCGAGCGAAGATGAAACCAGGGGTGCCGTCTGGAAATTGCCCAGCGGCTCCACCACCCAGTACCAGCCGGTATCGGGCTGCGAAAACCGCAGGTCGCCCAGCTGCGGGCTGCCCGCCAGCGTGTTTTCGTTGGAAATGGTGATGGAGTTGATGACGTTATAAAGCTGCGCGCGGAGCAAATCTGTAAAGCTGCGCTCGACGCCTTGTCGGTAGAGTGTCGATATCACCACCGCGATCACTACCAGCGCCAGCATGGACCATGCCGAGGCCAGCAGCAGAACGCGGGCGGTGAGTGAGTTACTTCGCATCTTGCGGAGCTTGCATCCGGTAGCCAAGACCGCGGATTGTCTCGATCAGATCGACACCCAGCTTCTTGCGCAGGCGTCCAACGAACACCTCGATCGTGTTGGAATCGCGGTCGAAATCCTGATCGTACATGTGCTCGACCAGTTCCGTGCGCGATACCACTTCGCCCATATGGTGCATGAGGTAAGACAGAAGCCGGAACTCGTGTGAGGTCAGTTTCAATGTCGTACCGTTGACGGTCGCCTTGGAGGATTTCGTGTCGAGCCGCACCGGTCCGCAGACGATTTCGGACGAGGCATGTCCCGCCGCGCGGCGGATCAGCGCACGCACGCGCGCAAGCACTTCTTCCACATGGAATGGCTTCGTCACATAGTCGTCGGCACCGGCATCGATGCCCGCCACCTTGTCGCTCCAGCGGTCGCGCGCGGTCAGGATGAGGACCGGCATGGATTTGCCGCTTGCCCGCCATTTCTCCACGACCGTGATACCGTCCATCTGTGGCAGGCCGATATCCAGTACGATGGCGTCGTAGGGTTCGGTATCGCCGAGATAATGCCCCTCTTCGCCGTCGAACGCCTGATCGACCACATAACCCGCTTCTTTCAGCGCGTCGGTCAGTTGCCGATTGAGGTTCGTGTCGTCCTCGACCACGAGAATGCGCATCGTCCGCCCTTTCATTCCAACCGGCCCTGCAGAGACCGGCATTTCAAATCATGTCTATAACAGAATTTTGAAAAGCGCGATGCTACATCGGCACGCGCATCGTCACCTTGCGCGGGCGCTCGCCATTGCCCTGCACCAACACGGTCACGACACAGGACTGGCCATCATTGGAGGGGTAAACGGAAAGAAGCTGGCCGCCGGTGTCACGCACCACCTTGGAGACCGCCCCGCTACAATCGCTGGCCACCTGAATGAAGCGACCGCCAACAGCTTCCACCCGCAAATCAGCCTGCGGCGCAGGAAAGCCGGACAAACCGGCTGCAAGCGTCGCGATGATGAGAGGTGATGCCATTGCAAAAACTTCCACAGAAAAACTGGATGCACGTCGAAACGAATTCTGGATCGAATATGTAGCGGAAAGCGTCTGAATGGCAAATGAATGTGGCCTTCAGACGGGGTTTGGGCTGGGGAAAGGGGATCAACAGTCCGTGCTTGAGGGAGTCATTAATGATGCTCGCGAGATGAACCCCTCACCTGAAAAATCTATGACTTAGCTGAAGCTAAGACCATGATTTTTCTTCCTCTCCCACAAGGGTAGAGGTAAACCAGCCGCACCGCCCCCACCTTTTCTAAACGTTGAGAGAAGGCAAAACGGCGCGGCAACTTTATCTCTCCCCCTGCGGGAGAGAAAGCAATTTCAACATCTTAGCCCGTAAGGGCTTAAGTGTTAGAAATCGCAAGTGAGGGGTCCTGCCGCCCGTCAAGCGTCATCACCCAATCCCCTACCTGATCGTCGTCGTCGCCCACAACCGCCCATAAAGCGCAATCAGACCGCCCACACCACCGGCCACCGTCACCAGCCCCTCCGCCAGATCGTTTTCAAACCCGCCCGGCAGGTTCAGCCCCGCCACCTGCAACAGCGGCGCAAACACCGCGATCAGCGCACCCCAGATCGTCTTCGAATGATACCAAGCCTTCATGTCGGTCATAAAACGTCCTTCCTTCTGCTCTGTTGAAATCAAACCTGCAAAACCGCAGTCGCCAAAACTCCTAGCGGCACCGCGCGCCCGAGCTGGCGGATGCGCAGGCCAAGCGACGCCTGCGCCGCCCCGAAATCGGCGAGCTCGTCATCGGCGACATAGAGATACGCCGCCTCGCCCACCTCGATTGTCCGTCGCACCTCATCCCCGTTGAGAATCTCGATACGATATCGCTCGAACGGTTCGTCCAGCGGAATATCGGCGGCATCCCAGCCATCCGCATCCACCCGCCCGCGCCGTATCCACGTCAGGCGAACGCCGTCCGCACCACGCCGCCCGCGAAGATGCACCGGCGCAAGCGGCATCTGCGCCCTTAAACCTCCGGTAAATGCGAAGGGCCCGGCGCGGGAAATCTGCGCACCTTCCGCCTCGATAATCCAGTTGAGTTGAAGCCCGCGCTCATCGTCACGCAGGCCCATCGGCACCACGCTATTATCCAGAATAACGACCTCGGCTCCCTGGGCGGCTCCCGCCATCATCGCGTCCTCGGTGCCGGACAGCCCCCGCAGCAGCCGCGTCAAGCGCCATCTGCCGCCCGCAACCTCTGTCGCTTGCGCAAAGGCCGCCACTTCCCATGCACCACTGGCGCTGCGAATGGCGATCCGGTTGGCACCGTTCAGCACGGCAATGTCCCTTGCCGAGGCCAGATCGCCATAGGGCAGCATGATGTCGATTGCGCCCGCCAGATTGAACCGCCCCGCAAATCCCGTTGGCAGCGTCGCATTCAGCACACCGATCTTGGCGGGCTGTTCCAGCAGCGCCCGCCCCGCATATCCTTCCGTGCCAGCAGAAACAGAAAGCCCCATCCGCCGCCAGGGCCGCGCAAAGGCCGCCACGCGGGCAAAGCCTTGCGCTTCCCCCGCCTCGAATTGCGGCAAATCCATCAGTAGAATATCCGGATCAAACCCATCGGAAGCATTGCCGGAACCGCTACGCGGCGTTTCGCTTTCACCGGTCAGGCTCTGCGCGGCTCGCGAAAACTCCCGCGCCTCGATCCGCCGCACATCTCCGTCCTCGATCCGGCTGACCATAAAGCGCCCGCCCGGCCCGTCCACCAGCCGCACGCAATCCCCCGGCTCGAGCTCGATCTCCTGCGGCGAAATGGCAAAACTCACCGTGCGCCGCGACAATCGGTTATCGCGCAGCAACACTTCTACCGCATTCTGAGTGGTTTCCTGCGAAAGCACCGCACCCAGATCGTAGCGCAGCACCCGGTTGCCAGCGTTATCGATGCGGCGGGACCGTACACTCGCCTGCTCGTAATCCAGCGCCGGATTGAACGCCGTCATCACCGCTTCCGCCGCGAAATCACTGTCGTGGCCCCGCGCCTCAGCCCAAAGCGCCGAACCCTCTTCATCCACATAGGCGGAAATTACCTTGGTCGCGCTCGCAGCCCTGCCACGAGACACAAACCGCAGCACCGCGCCATCCTCCACCACATCCACCTGAAAGGCTTCCAGCAGCGGTTCCAGCAGGCTGCGCGCCGCCGTCACATCACCCTGCACGTAACCGGCAACATCACCGGTCACTGCGGAAACATCGAAATCCACAAAGCCATGTTCTGTCAGCACCGCAGCGATCAGATCCGCCAGCGTCGTTGCACCCAGCCTGCCGTTCAGCCAGTGCCCGGTGCGCCAGTTCGCCCCATCGCTCCAAATACCGGTATCCTGCGGAAAGTCCGGATAGGGCCGCGCATCCCACGTCCAGACGAAAATCCGCGACGGATCGACCATCCCCGCCAGCATGGTTTCGCCCTGCCAGTATGCATGATGCGCCTCAAGAAACCGCCGCTGTTGGCTGTCGGATCGCATACGGCTGGAAAAGTGCGGATAGGCGCTCTCGGAGGATTTCGGGTCGATGAAAGTATTCGGCCTGTTCGCCCCCTTGTCGATGGCCGGACAGCCCAGCTCGGTAAACCAGATAGGCTTCATCCCCGGCACCCACGCCGTCGCAGTGGCACTTTCCACGCCGCCCACCCGGTCGTGATGCCGGTTCCGCCACCAGCCCTCCAGATCCTTGTAGCGATAGACCCAATGCTTGCCCTTCAGCCCGTCGGAAATCGCGCTGCGCTTGCGGCTCGCCCGGTCCGCATCGCTGGCATAATACCAGTCGAAACCCTCACCCGCCTTGATGCTCCGGCCAAATCCACCCGCATCATCCGGCCCATCGAATCCGTCCGGGTTTCCGTCCAAAACATCTTCGTCGCGCCAGTCGGAAAGCGGTATATAGTTGTCGATACCCACCGCATCGATGTCCGGGCTCGCCCACAGCGGATCGAGATTGAAGAACACATCACCGGAACCATCTGCAGGATGATAGCCGAAATACTCGCTCCAGTCGGCGGCATAGGTCAGCTTGGTCGCAGCACCCAGACCACCGCGCACATCCCCCGCCAGCCGCACCAGTTCTTCCACGAAGGGGAAAGCATTGGCCTCATCGCGCACCCGCGTCAGCCCGCGCAGTTCGGAACCGATCAGAAACGCATCCACCCCGCCCGCCTGCCGCGCCAGCGCTGCATAATGCAGCACCATGCGCCGATACCCATCGGTCCGGTTGCAGAAGATGGAGATCTGAGCCCGCGCCGCTGCCGTCCTGTCCACACTCGCAGGCCGCCCCGCTGCCGGGTGGCAGGTTATGTTTCCGCGCCAGCCATAGGCATCCTGCTCAGCCTTCCCGTAAGGATCAGGCAGACCATTGCCCGCCGGAACATCCATCATAACAAAGGGATAGAGGCATACCTTCAGCCCACGCGCCTTCAGATCGGCAATCGCCTGCAAGACGGATGTATCGCTGGGCGTACCACCATAGGCAGGCCCGCCATCCCGATGGCTGACCAGCCGAACCTGCCCGCGTCCCATGCCCGCAACTGTCCAGCGCGCACTTTCACGTTCACGCTGCGCCACCTCCACGCCGGGCATAATGCGGCATTCCCCCGCCCGCATATCGGTGCCGAACCACGTCACCACCAGCGCCACGCTTTCCAGATTGGGGCAAAGCGCCTGCAATTCGTCGATGGAAGCCTGCCAGTCCGTCGCAGCAACAAGTGTATTACGGTTCAGGATGCGGCTCTGCCCCGCCCCGCTGCGCTCGGAAACGGCGGACGTTGCATAGCCATGCTCCGTTGCCCCGGGAATGATTGTGACAGCCCTGATCTGGCTTTCCAGCTTTCCAACCGGACGCACCACCTCGAACTGAATGAGCGGAATACGATTGCCAAACCCTTCCAGCGGCAGCCGCTCGAACACAACATAGGAAAGTCCGCGATAAGAAGGCGCGTTGCCCGCCCCCTGTTTCGCTTCGATCAGCGGGTCGGGAAGCTGCGTATCGCTGCCGGAGTAAAAGCGCATCTCGATACCGGTCAGGTCCAGTTCCTGCCCATCGGCCCACACCCGCCGCACCATCGCCACCTCGCCTTCGCAAAGCCCGATGGCGATATTGGCGAAATAGCGGAACGTCTCGACGGTCGTCGATCCGCTGCTACTGCCCTTGCCGCCCTGCCGCTCACGCGTCACGCTTTCCTCGAACCGCGTAGCCCATATCAGCGTGCCCCCGATCCGTGCGGTGCCATAAACCCGCGAAATCGCCCCGCCTTCCTCTGCCCCCGGAATTCGCGCCGTCGAAAGCCTGGCACCGCTGATGGTGCGCGAAGGCGAGAGCAGCGCACGGTCCACCGCACTCCCCGCCAAAGCCCCTGCCGCCCTGCCAATAATCGCGCCAACCGGCCCAAAAATACTGCCAATAGCAGCACCCGCCGCCTGAAAAACAAGGGTTGCCAAAGCTCACTCCTCTGGAAAACGAAAGACGCCCGCAACACGACGCCGCCAGGAAGGCACCAGCGTCGAGCGCACCACCGCCGCCTGTTCATAGGCGTGGATGAAATGATCCGGCCCGGCCAGAATGCCCGCATGTTTGGCCGCGCAATCCGCTTGCCAGCGAAACAGCAGCAGGTCGCCCGGCAGCGCCTCCACTAGGCTCGCAACGGGCAAAAAATGCCGCCCCGCCGCCAACATCATCCGGTCTTCACTGCCACGCTCGGCCCAGTCCCGCGCATAAGGCGGCGGTAGTTCCGGCTCGTGTCCGTAAAGCTCGCGCCAGACGCCGCGCACCAGCCCCAGACAATCGCAGCCGACCCCTTTCAGCGAGGCCTGATGCCGATAGGGCGTGCCGATCCATTGCTCGGCCAGCATCAAAACCCGTTCACCGATATCACTCATGAAAAGATCGCCCCGCCATCGTGCTGCGTCCGGCTGGTCACATAGGAATAGGCGAAATCTGCCCCTGGCATATGCGGAAAGCCGCGAAAATTTAGATGATTGGCAAACTTCGTCTTGCAGGTCGCAAAGCTCTTGTCGCACCCCGCCGTCACCGCAAAAGCATCGCCAACCTGCGGCGCGACCTCCAGCGGCAGCCAGAAACTGATGCTCGTCACGCCATCGCGCTTCGCATGGTCGTCCAGATCGAAGCTACGTCCCGAATTGGCACCGCTCACAAAACTCAGCTTACCTTGCCCAAAAAACCCTTCGGCAAAACCATCCAACCCGGAAACCATCATTCGCCCGGAGCCACCCACCGCCACCACCGTCCCGTTGGCCTGAAATCCGGCCAGTTTCGCACCACATCGCGCATCCCCAAGCGCGGCATCGCAACGCCTGCCATAAACCCGCCCCTGCGGCTGGCTCAGACGATGCGCGAAACTGCGCAGTTCCGCCTTGAACGCGCCGCCAGAGCGCGTCACCTCGCCGATCTCGCGCACCTTCAGCAGCAGGTGCTGCTCTTCCGGCACCTGCCAGTTGACGAGGTAAAGCTCGACTTTCGCCCCATCGAAACGCCCCGCCGCCAGATCGGTCTCGCTTACCGCCTCACTCGAAAACCCGCCCGCCACCTCGCCGGAACTGGCCGCCAGCCCCGTTTCGCTATCGTTTTCGCTGGCTTGAAACCCGCTCGCGGCCAGATAGATCACGCCGCCAAAGGCCAGCGCCGCATCATGCTCGGTAAAGCCCAGCACCGCCCCATCACGCAGGCTCACCTTCCAGCAATGGCACGTCGTCGTCACCTCACCGCCAAGATGCGCGGCAAGGTCTCTCGGCACCATCTTCATGGCAAAATCTCCACCAATGGAATGGAAGGAATACGCCCCGCCTCGAAAGCGCTAAGGCTTACATCGATCCGGTCGACATCGAACCGCACCGGCACATCGAATTCGAACCCGGTGCGGATCACTGCCCCACCAGTCGGGATATGCCCTGTCCGAAACGTCACGATCCCGGTGGCATGGTCGACGCCGAAATTCGCAGGCGCAACCACCGCCCCATTAACCGAAACCAGAACCGAACCCTCCACCGGCTTGGCAACGGTCCGCGTCCAACCTCCACCCGCATCCGCATAGGTCTTCACCAGCTGAAACGCTGCCGTCACGCCGTCACCGGTACCGATCCGCTGATCCATCGCCGTCGGCACCTTGAACGGCGGCCCGGATCGAAAATCCACGGGATCGCGAAACCGAAACCCGTAAAGCTGTCCGCCCCGCGCCTCGAAAAACTCCAGCACCGCATAGAGATCGGTCACCGACCTCACCCCCGATCCGGCATCATAAGCCCGCCGCGAATTGCGCCAGCGCTGATTGCGGTTCTCCCGCCCGTTGGAAAGGTTGACGATATCGGTGCGCCGCACCGGCCCGCCGCTCGTGCCAAGCGCCAGCCGCAGCGGAAACCGCACGTCATGAAATGCTGCCATGTTGTTGATCCTGGAATTGATTTGAAGTCGGAGGGGGAAGCGCGACCCCTCACTGGCAATTTCTAACACTTAGCCTTTGGCTAAGATGTTGAAATTGCTTTCTCTCCCACAAGGGGAGAGATAAACCCAGCCGCACCCTCACGGCCTTTTCTACGGTTAAATGGCATCGAAGCGGTGCGGTCTTTTCCTCTCCCCCTGTGGGAGAGGATAGAAAACCTCGATCTTCGCAACGCGAAGTCATAGTTTTCTTGGTGAGGGGTTTATACCCGCCGATGGAGCACCTAGAGCCCCCCTCACAACCCCCGCTGCCCCCGCCCGACACTGCGCGCCAGCATCGCCGAAATCTGCCCTTCGCTACGCCGGAAACTCGCCGCATCACTCGCCGTCACATTGAACACGATCTGCGTCCCGCCACCCCCACCACCGGCAGCCACGCCCAGCGAGCCATCCGCCCCGCGTTTCAGCGGCAGAATAGCCTCGCTGCCCGCCTCGCCCATCAGCCCCATATCGCCACCCATGGGGAAAAACGTCGGGCTGGAAACCACCCCGCCATCCGCAAAAGGCGTCACCCGCCCGGGCACCCCGCCATTCGCAAAGGCAAACAGCGATCCCGCCCCTGACATCATATTGCCAACAGCCGAAGACAGCATATTTTCCAGCGGCTTCAGCCCGGCTGAAAGCGTGATGTTGGAAAGCCGCATACCCAGCCCCTGCAACACCCCGTCCAGCCCCCTGCCACCCACCGTCGCCGCCTGCAACGCGGAGGTCAGCGCCGAGCCAAACCGCTGCGAACGCCGCTCCAGATCGTCCATCACCGAAGCCAGTGCCTCGGCCTCTTCGCGGCTTTCCGCAAAGCTCGTCTCATCCGCCATCGCCTTGCCTTTCCGATTCAAGTTGGGAGATTAATGGATTGTAAATAAATAGATTTCCCGTCATGTCGGGCTTCATCCGGCATCCAAGCCTCACCCATCCGGAAACGCCCGCATCAGCTCATCGAGACCGGCCCGGCTCAGCCCCGGCGCACGTGGCCGCATGCCGCCCGTCATGGCGAAGAACTCGACCGGTGTGAGAGCCCAGAAAACGGTTGGAGAAAGCCGCAGCAGGCAAAGCCCCGCATGGATCACCTGCCCCCATGGAAAGGGCCGATTTTCCTGCGAACGGCCAGCACCTGCTGCGGCTCTCAAGGGGAAGCCGTAGCCCCGGCCTCCGCCCCGGTTCCGGCAAAGGTCGCTGTCAGCAGGTCGCCGACGATACCGGCATAGCCCGCAATCCCGCCCTCGATGCTCATCGTTGCAACGTCGTCGTCGGAAAACACGTTGCCCGCGCCGCGCAAGCCCGCGCCAATCACGCGGATCATATCCGCCGCCTTCATCCGGCCGCTGGCAAAGCGCCCCGCCAGTCCCGTCAGATCATCGGCGGCGAAGGCGGTTTCCAGTTCCGCCAGCGCCCCAAGCGTCAGGCACAATATGCGCCGTTCGCCGTCCAGCATGGCCTCGACTTCACCGCGACGCCGGTTGGCGCGTCCGAAATTCTGTGCCCCCATCAAAGCGCTCCAAAGCTGATGACGCCTGCCGATTCCAGTGCGATTTCAAACTGCACCTCGCCGTCATGACGCCCGGAATATTCCAGTGCGGTCATCTGGAACCGCCCCGCAATCGTGCCGAAATCGGGGATGACGATCTGCCACTCGGGGATCGCGCCACCAAAAAACGCCGTGCGCACCAGCGCATCGCTCTGCGCATCCTTGAATATGCCGGATGCCGTCAGCCCGGCGCGCTGCACGCCTGCTCCGGCCAGCAGCTCCCGCCACCGCCCGGAGCTTTCCGCATCCGTCACATCAACGCTTTCCGCATTGAACGCCAGCCGCTTGGTCCGCAAGCCCGCAACCGTCACGAACACCCCGGCATTATCGATCTTCAGCAGCAGGTCCTTGCCCTTCTGCGCCACCATGGCTTTGTCCTTTCAAACATGAAAATGAAACTGAAAGGGTGCGGCTGGGTTTATCTCTCCCCTTGTGGGACCATTGCAAAACCCGACGAATATGATTCACTTTGTTTGTGAGCGATCGAAGGGGCGGTGGCATGGCGATGAAGAGCGGTTCTCAGTTCAGCTTTG
>NZ_JAAMFB010000020.1 GCF_013322225.1 Agrobacterium larrymoorei | reverse complement strand
AACAAGCAACCCGCTCATCATATCGTGATTTCTTTAGAACGAGGAACTTCGTCGCCAGCAGCGCCGCCGCCCTCGTCAGTGAGCGGACTTATAAGGGAACACCCAGAACATAGTCAACACCAACATCAACAGAAATTACAGAAAAATCGGAAGTGTTTGATTTTATGGGAGAATTTCGGTTTGCCACCAAATGATGGTCAATTCGAGCACTCTGGTGGATAACGCGAACACGCAGTCAGGCCGCAGACCCTTAACTTACGCTCGCGCTAACGATCTTCATTCTCAGGCTCTGCTTCAATCGTCGCTGCATCGGCTCATCGAGATAGCGCGTCAGGAACCAAGCCAGACAGGTCGCAAAAACCGTAAAAGCTATCCCTGCGCTATAAGCCAAGCCCTCGTTTCCAAGCCACGGCATGAGAAACGTGATCCAAGCGAGCAGTGGAATGTGAAGCACATATAGGCCGTAGGACGCCGTCCCGAGAAATGTCGAAATAGCTGCCAGCGATTTGCCCGGCGTGTATCTGCTAGCCACGATCAACAGTGAAGGCCATGCCAACAGGACGATGAAAAGATCGAAGAGCGGGCGAATGTCATCGTCGATAGGAACGAAGAGAACCGCACAGACCAGAGCGAGACAGATACATGGAATTATGCGGTTGAACTGCTGATGACCAGTGTGGAAACGATAGATCAAAACTCCGGCAAAAAACGAAAAGAATACTCGCGCCATTCCGGCATACATCTCATGCCATCTGAAACCTGCGTGCAACTTTCCGAACTGATGTGCCGCTATCGTCAATCCGAGCACGCTAATCACCAATAGGATAGCAATTGCCCGGGTACGAGCGTGAACACCCCACCGAGCATAGACGGCGTTGGCTACCAGTTCGTTGAACAGCGACCATGCCGGGCTGACTAGGAAAAGCGCACCATTAAGAGTAAGTGTGAATGGAGTTGGAAGAAACAGCATGCCCGTCATCAGCGCAAATGCAAGCTCTCCGAGATCGATGTTGCGGTGAAGATCATCTATTGGTGTGGGTAAACCTTCCAGAAAAAGATAGACGAAGAAAGCCGCCATCAACACCAGCGCAACTATGTAAAGTGGGTAAAGCCGGAAAAATCGCGCTACCATGAACCTCACTGGCGATACCGTTCCGTTTTGCAACCGCTTACCGTAGGCATGTGCCAGAACGAAGCCGCTGAGGGCAAAGAACAGATCGACCGCGAGATAGCTCGACGCTTCCGGGCGACCAAAGAAAAACTCTGCATGTCTATGAACGATTGCCACTGCTGCGACACCACGAATTCCGTCCAGCAAAACAAAACGTTCAGGCATCGATCTGGCTGTCATTGAAAAAACTCTGTTTAAAGGCAGTGCCGCCTCAACACATGGCCTCGGAATTGGTTCAGCGCACGATCTAACAAGAGCGCGATTACGCTTTGCTTCGCATCGAAACGCGATACTTCTTGGGCTGAACTGAAAACCTTTCCGTGAATGCCTGATAAAAGCGCGAAACTGAACCGAAGCCGGATTCAAATGCGACGTCGGTTATCGACAGGTCCGTGGCGATGAGCAATGACTGCGCCGTATCGAGCCGATGGCGAATGATCGCCTGATTGATGGTCAATCCCACCGCACGTTTGAAGATCGACATGGCATAATTAGGATGAAGCCCCGCGTCTGCGCCAACGTCTTCAGCGGAAATACTCTCCAATGCATGCTCGGCAATGTATCTTAGCATACGCTCAACATGCTCTATCCGCTCGCTGTCATTGACCCCAAGGCTCGCGATAGCCGATCCCTCCTCTCGCAGATCGCGCCAGCCATCCCGTTCTATGCGAAGAACGCGGGCGGTCAGTTCGTTGCGTACGATCTCGATCAGCCCTTCGTCGCCTGAGCGAAGTTCATCCCGCCATCGCTGAAAAATCTCATGATCATAGGAGCGCAATTCCGTAGCCTCTATCATTGCGCCGCGAAAAACGGCATCGCGAAAGCGTGTCAGGTTGGCCAGCCCCAGAAAGAAAGACATGGGAATATACAGGCAAACGAACTGCGTACCCTCTTCACGGTCAATGACTTGATGCGGAATCATTCCCCAAAACAGGCAGAGACGTCCCTTATCCAGTGTCAGTTCGCGACCATCGAACCAATAGGTCATGTGTCCTTCGAGAACGAAGTTCAGCTCAACCTGGCTATGCATGTGGGGACCCGGCATCACCTGCACATAGGATGCCTCTCCACCACAGAAGCGATGATCTCCAAAAACCACGAGCGGATGGCGTGGATCGTGATCAGGATGCGCCGGAATAGATTCATCTTGGGAAAGCGGTCGAACGTTCGGCATACCTTAGGATTCCGGAAAAAATATCATAAAACGCGGTAGAATATTGCTGTTTTGCCACCAATGATCAAGCCAAGCTGCATTCAGGATGAGGTGGTGGTATTCAATTACCTTTCATTCGGATTTATCAACGGTCATAGGGAGGAACACATGACCCTTTTGAAAAGCCTCAGCGGGCTCGCGCTTTCGGTAGCGATGTTCTCGACCGCCTTCGCAGGCGAGATCACGATCAACTCCGATCACTCCGATCCTGTGCCCAAGAAGGCGATGGAAGAGCTGATTGCGGACTTCCAGAAGGCGAACCCGGATATCACGGTGAAGTGGAATAACTTCGACCATGAGGGTTACAAGTCCGCGATCCGAAACTTCCTGACTGCCGACGCACCGGATGTCGTGGCATGGTACGCGGGCAACCGCATGGATCCTTTCGTAAAATCCAATCTCCTGCTTGATGTCACAGACGTATGGCAGGCGAATGGCCTCGACGATCAGTTGAAGTCTGCGGCTCCCTCGATGACCATCGACGGCAAGAAGTGGGGCGTTCCCTACACTTATTACCAGTGGGGAATTTATTACCGGAAGGACATCTTTCAGCAGCAGGGCATTACACCGCCCAAGACATGGGATGAGCTTCTTGCCGCATCGAAAAAGCTGAAGGATGCTGGCATCACGCCGTTCACCATCGGCACCAAAGCACTTTGGCCGACAGGCGGCTGGTTCGACTATCTCGACCTGCGTGTCAACGGCTACGACTTCCACATGCAGCTGACGTCGGGCAAGGTTCCCTACACCGATCCACGCGTGAAAGCCGTGTTCGAGAAGTGGGCGGAACTTGTGAAGCCGGGCTATTTCATCGAAAACCACGCGGCCATCGACTGGCAGGATGCCGTCCCTCAAATGGTGCAGAGCAAGGCTGCTATGTATCTGATGGGTAACTTCGCAGTTGCCACGTTCAAGAGCGGTGGACTGAAGGAAGAGCAGATCGGCTTCCTGCAATTCCCGGAAATCACTCCTGGTCTCCCTCCCGCCGAAGAGGCACCAACGGATACATTCCATATCCCTGCCGGCGCAAAGAACAAGGAAGATGCCAAGAAATTCCTCGCCTATGTCGCCTCTCCGGAAGTTCAGTCCAAGATGAACGCGACACTCGGCCAGCTGCCTGTGAACAACAAGGCACAAAAGCCAGAAGATCCATTCCTGGAAGTTGGCTTCACAATGCTCTCCAACGCGCAAGGACTGGCCCAATTCTACGACCGTGACGCACAGGCTGAAATGGCCAAGGCTGGCATGGAAGGTTTTCAGGAATTCATGGTCAAGCCCGACAAGATCGATGCGATCCTGACCCGCCTCGAGAAGATACGCGCCCGCGTCTATAAATAGGACTCCGTCCTCCCAACGCCGGATGGCATGAGAGTGATCTTGTGACATCCGGCAACCTTTCCATGACATTTGCCAGAGCGCAAAAACGCTCTGACGTCTGATTTCAACGCATCATCCAGACGCAAGCTGCAACCGCGGTTTTACTGGAATGCCCAAGAGGTGCCGCCATGAGCAACACCGTTTCTTCCGCGCCCGGTTTTTGGAAGCGTAACCAGCAAAAGCTTGCGCCCTGGCTATTTCTTGCCCCCGGCATGCTGATGTTCTTGATCTATGTTCTTATCCCGATCTTCGAATCGATCTGGATCAGCTTTCATGATTGGGATGGACTGGGAGAAAAGGTTTGGATCGGCCTCGGCAATTACGCTGAGCTTTTGAGCGATGACACGTTTTACGTTGCGCTGAAGAACAACGTCATCTGGCTGGTGTTCTATCTGCTATCGATTCCGGCCGGTCTCGCAGTCGCGTTGTTTCTCAATCAGTCGGTTCGCGGTATACGGCTTTACAAATCTCTTTTCTTTTTTCCATTCGTGCTCAGCCAAGTCGTCGTCGGACTGATGTTCACCTGGTTCTACGCACCGGATTTCGGCCTGTTTTCACGATTAATGGAATGGCTGACCGGCGAGCAGATCGCGGTTCTGGCGGATGAGCGCTTCGTGACCTATGGCATCATCATTGCCGGTCTCTGGCCGCAGACTGCCTATTGCATGATCCTTTATCTGACGGGTTTGAACAACATCAATCCTGAACAGGTGGAGGCCGCACGCATGGATGGCGCGCGCGGGCTTAAGCTTCTGTGGCACATTATCCTGCCGC
This sequence comes from Agrobacterium larrymoorei, assembly GCF_013322225.1. Lineage (GTDB taxonomy): Bacteria > Pseudomonadota > Alphaproteobacteria > Rhizobiales > Rhizobiaceae > Agrobacterium > Agrobacterium larrymoorei_A. The sequence goes on along the minus strand of NZ_JAAMFB010000020.1, from coordinate 51,393 downwards.
AGCTTGCACCCGCAACCTTCATCGCGATGGTCGTCACCGTGATCGGATCGCTGCGATCCTTCGACCTCGTGTCCGTTATGACCGCAGGTGGCCCTTATGGGTCAAGCCAGGTCTTGTCTTACTTCATGTACGAACAGGCGCTGTCCGAATATGGCTTCCGCATGGGCTACGGCGCATCGATTGCTGTCGTTCTGTTCCTCATCATGATGATTTTCATATCGCTCTTCATCGTTCGCATGCTGAGCCAGGAAAGGAACGCCTGATGTTCCCGGCACCCATCCAAAAAGCCTCTCCGCTGGCGCAAACTGCCTACAAGGCGCTGCTACCCATCGCCCTGCTCCTCTGGTTGCTGCCGCTGATCGGCGTGGCGATCACCTCGGTCCGTCCGGCGGGCGATTTGGCCGCGGGCAACTACTTCGGCATTCCCTCCGGCTTTGCAGGCATCGAAAATTACACCGCCGTCTTTCGGGATTCTCCCATCGGGCTCTACATCCTGAACTCGTTCAAGGTAACGATCCCGACCGTCATCGGTGCGGTGGCACTTTCCTGCCTTACGGGCTTTGCGCTTGCCGTCTACAAGTTCAAGGGCAATCTTGTTCTGTTCTTCCTTTTCGTGGCGGGCAACTTCATTCCGTTCCAGATCCTGATGGTGCCTGTCAGGGATATGACGTTGCGGGCAGGTCTCTACGATACGACCATGGGCCTTGTGCTTTTCCATGTTGCTTTCCAGACCGGCTTCTGCACCCTCTTCATGCGCAATTTCATCAAGGGCCTGCCGTTCGCGCTGATCGAATCCGCACGCGTCGAAGGCGTGTCCGAGTGGCGGATTTTCCGCTACATCGTGCTACCGCTGATGCGTCCCGCCATCGCCGCTCTTTCCGTTCTCGTCTTTACCTTCGTCTGGAATGATTATTTCTGGGCGACGGTTATGGTGCAGGGGCAACATGCCATGCCTGTAACGGCTGGTCTTTACTCCCTCAACGGGCAATGGGTTGCCGCCTGGCATCTGGTTTCGGCTGGCTCGATTGTGGCCGCACTTCCACCTGTCGCCATGTTCTTTCTCATGCAGAAACATTTCATTGCTGGACTTACGCTGGGAGCGACAAAGGGATGAGCGACATCGTAACCATTGGCTCGGACGGTTTTACCCTCAGCCTTCGCCTGCCTACGCTTGGCATGCCGGAAATTCTTTCCTTTGGAAATGATGCCGTTGCTTCGGATGCATTGTTTGAGGTTGAACGATCCAGCCGCGTGAACGGCATGGATGTCGCCGTACCGTCTTCGGTTCTGCTACCAACCGGCGGAATGGGCTTTTTCGGTTGGCCCGCGATTGCCGGGCATCGTCAGGGTCGCGACTTCGTCCTTCAGTTTGGAAACTGGAGCGTGGAGAATAAAGACGGTGCGACCACACTCAGCGGTAATGACGGTATCGCGAAGATCGACATCGCGATCAAACTCAGAGCCCACACTTCGGGTCTTGTTTCCATGGCGACAGTTTTAACGAACCGTAGCGAAACGGAATATCAGTTGGACCGCTGCATGGCAGCAACATTCCTGGCGCCCTCTGGCGACGTGGAATTGACGAGCTTTACCGGCATGTGGGGTCGCGAGTTTCAGACCCGCAAGGAAAAGCTCGGCAATGGCATCTGGTCTCAGGAGAGCAGACGCGGGCGTACCTCGCATGATCGTTTCCCCATGCTTCTTGTCGAGGGTGGTGAGCAGCGTTTCGGTGTAACGCTTGGCTGGAGCGGCAACCATCAGGTGGTCATCGACCGCACGGATGACGGGCAGCGCCTGATACACCTCGGCGAACTTTTCGAGCCGGGCGAAATCATTCTTGCGTCCGGCGAAAGCTATCATAGTCCTGTCGCCTACGCAGGGCCAGACACGAGCGCGTTCCAAACCTTCCTACGCGACGAGCTTCTCGATTGGCCATCCGGCGAAATGCCCCCTCGCCCGGTTACGCTCAACACCTGGGAAGGCAACTATTTCGACCATAAGATGAGTTCGCTGAAGGCGCAGGCGACAGCCGCCGCTGAACTCGGTATCGAACGTTTCGTTCTGGACGATGGCTGGTTCGGAAAACGCGATGACGACACGACGAGTCTCGGAGACTGGGATATCGATGCGCGTAAATATCCCGAAGGCTTGAAACCTCTGGTCGATCACGTCACTGCATCGGGCATGCAGTTCGGCATTTGGTTCGAGCCGGAGATGATTAATCCGGTCTCGGAACTCTACAAAGCGCATCCAGACTGGACGCTGCAGATCGAAGGCAGGCCGCTTCTCCAGTCCCGTACTCAACTTGTACTCGACCTGACACGAAGAGAGGTTTCCGACTACCTCTTCGGAAAAGTCGATGCCGTGCTTTCCAATCACGCCGTCTCCTACATCAAATGGGATATGAACCGAGACCTCACCCATGTCGGTGGGCGCGATGGCAGGGCCAAGACGTCTGCGCAGACCCGTGCGGTCTACGCGTTGATGGACCGCGTTCGTTCAGCGCATCCAGATGTCGAAATCGAAAGCTGCGCATCCGGCGGCGGTCGTATCGATTATGGCGCTCTTAAACGCACACACCGCGTCTGGACTTCGGACTGCACCGACGCTCTGGAGCGGCTGGAAATACAGCGTGGAGCCTCCACCTTCATTCCGCCGGAAATCCTCGGGAGCCACATTTCCGCATCACCGAACCATCAGACAGGCAGACGCCATAGTCTGGCTTTCCGTGCGCTCGTCGCCATCGCCTATCACCTCGGCGTCGAACTCAACCCGCTTGAACTGACCGACGAAGAGCGAGCCGAACTCAAAATCTATATTGAGACCTACAAGCGCCTGCGTGCCCTGCTGCACAAGTCTGGCGCGAATTTCCAGATCGACCCCGTTGATGGCCGATATGCCTGGGGTGCGGCAAGTGCTGAAAAGATCGTCGTAATCGTCGCCCAGGGACCGCAGATGGTGGGCGAACAGCCCGCCCCGCTGAAACTGCCAGAAAGTATCACTAACTTCGGCGGGCTCTGGAAAATCACCAACACACTTCCGGCAGAGCCGGAATTCATTCGAATCTCCGAGGGGCAGAAAAAGCTGCTTTCCGGCGAAATCAGCTTCGAGCTTTCGAGCGTGGGCCTCTCCGGTCTGCCGCTGCCGATGCTGAAACCGGAAAGCGCACTTTTCCTCGAACTGGAACCTGTAAAGGGAGGCACTATCAATGGCTGACGTAAGCCTGCGCAACGTAAAAAAGGAATTCGGCGCGCTCAGCGTCATTAAGGGCGTGGATCTGGATGTCAAGGATGGCGAATTCTGCGTGTTCGTCGGTCCTTCCGGCTGCGGAAAATCCACGCTTTTGCGAATGATCGCGGGGCTTGAGGAAATTACCGCCGGTTCGCTCGCGATCGGCGGGCATGACATGACGAAGATCGGTCCATCCGACCGTGGCGTGGCCATGGTGTTCCAGTCCTACGCGCTTTATCCACACATGAGCGTTGCCGATAATATCGGCTTCGGCCTGAAAATGACCGGCCACTCCAAGGAAGTCATTGCCGAGCGCACCTCCCGCGCAGCGACAATGCTCCAACTCGACGCTCTGATGGAGCGGAAGCCGGGGCAGCTTTCCGGCGGACAGCGCCAGCGCGTCGCCATCGGTCGCGCCATCGTTCGCAACCCGGAAGTCTTTCTGTTCGATGAACCGCTTTCCAACCTCGATGCGGCCTTGCGTGTTCAGATGCGCGCCGAACTTTCAAAACTGCATCAGGATTTGAAGGCAACGATGATCTACGTCACGCACGATCAGGTCGAAGCCATGACCATGGCGGACAAGATCGTGGTCCTGTCTGCTGGAAAGATCGAGCAGGTCGGTTCGCCTCTGGAGCTTTATCACCGTCCCGCCAACCTATTCGTCGCTGGCTTCATCGGTTCGCCGAAGATGAATTTCCAGCACGTACAAGCGTCGAAGGCAGAAGACGGTAGAACCTCCATCACTCTGCCTGGCGGAACTGCGCTTAAGCTGGATGCGGTGTCGCACACCGGGGATTCCACCTTGGGTATTCGCCCGGAACACATCAGTGCTGCCGGCGAGGGTGACGTCATCATCGAAGGGACCGTTCGTCTTGCGGAGTATCTGGGCTCCGAGACGCTGTTCTTTGTTTCACTCGCCGATGGCTCGGAGATTTCGGTGAAGGCGGATGGTCTCGCTTCCGCCAGACCGGGTGACACGATCAAGCTCGGTATCAATCCAAAGGCCTGCCATCTGTTCGATGCGAATGGTCTCGCGGTCATCAATGGGGATCTGACGAAATAATGCTTGGTGTATGCTACTACCCTGAACACTGGGACGAAAATCGCTGGGCAGACGATGCTCGCCGCATGCGCGAGCTTGGAATTTCTTTCGTCCGCATCGGCGAATTCGCGTGGTCGCGACTCGAGCCTTCCCGAGATAATTTCGATTTCGGCTGGCTTGACCAGGCAATGGACGTGCTGACGAAAGCGGGGCTCAAGATCGTGCTCTGCACTCCAACAGCAACCCCGCCGAAATGGCTGGTAGACGAGAGCCCCGATATTCTGCCTTACGATGAAAAGGGTCATGTTCGCGGCTTTGGCTCACGCCGTCATTATACATTTTCGTCCGAGACCTGGTGGCGCGAAAGTGCGCGCATCGTGGAAATCATTGCCAAACGCTACGGTGAGCACCCCGGTCTCGTCGGTTGGCAGACGGACAATGAATATGGCTGCCACGATACGATCCTGTCCTGGGGCGCTGAAGACCTCAAGGCTTTCAAACGCTGGCTCCGCCTGCGCTATCAATCACCGGAACAGTTGAATGAGGCCTGGGGTGCTGTTTTCTGGTCCATGGAAGTCAACAGCTTCGATGAGGTTTTCCTACCCAACCTGACAGTCACCGAGCCCAACCCGGCAACGCGGCTGGATTTCTGGCGCTTCCATTCCGATCAGGTCGCTGCCTATGACAAGATGCAATGCGACCTCATTCGCATGTATTCGCCAGACCGCTGGATCACCCATAATTTCATGGGCTTCGTATCGGATTTCGATCACTTCAAGGTCGCGGATAATCTCGACCTAGCATCGTGGGACAGCTACCCCATCGGCTTTGTGGAAAAGTTCCCCTTTACGGAAGAGGAACGTAACCGCTGGGCGCAAACCTCTCACCCGGATATTGCTTCCTATCACCACGATCTCTATCGCGGTGTCGGACGTGGCCGCTTCTGGGTGATGGAGCAACAGCCCGGCCCGGTAAACTGGGCCCCATGGAACCCCGTGCCGAAGCCAGGTATGGTGCGGTTGTGGACATGGGAAGCACTGGCGCACGGTGCGGAAGTGGTCAGCTATTTCCGCTGGAGGCAGGCACCTTTTGCGCAAGAGCAGATGCATGCGGGCCTCAACATGTCCGGGCTCGATGAACTGTCTCCCGGCGGTCTCGAAGCACAGCAGGTCGCCGAAGAACTCAAGACATTCGGCGCCTTACCTTCGACAGAAAAGGCTCACGTCGCGCTCGTCTTCGATTACCAGAGCTACTGGACGACGATGATCCAGCCGCAGGGCAAAGATTTCCGCTATGAGGAACTTTGCTTCCGATGGTATGAAGGTCTGCGTCGCCTCGGTCTCGATGTCGATTTCGTCCGCCCTGGCGCTTCTCTGGAAGGTTACAAGCTCGTTGTCGTGCCCTGCATGACAGACGTGGACGTTGCCGCAGAAGCGGCACTCAGAAAAGCAACCGGAACGATACTCGTCGGAGCCCGCACCGGCTCGCGCGACCGTAACTTCGTCATTCCGAAGAATCTGCCTCCAGGTCTGCTCGGTGAAAAAACCGGCAACCGTATCATTCAGGTTTCCACCCTGCGCCCTGGCCTTACCGAGGCGGTAACGGGTGCGATCTCAGGCGCTGCCATCCGATGGCGGGAGACGGTTCAGACATCGGCAGACGTGCTCGCTCGTTTTAGCAATGGCGATCCGGCTCTGACCGAAAAAGACAACATGCTCTATCTTGCATGCTGGGCAGATCAAGCACTTCTGTCATCGGTACTGACCCTCGTAGCGGATAAGGCGGAGCTGAAAACAACGCCCGTGCCGGACACTATTCGCATCCGTCGCCGTGGCAACATGACCTTTGCCTTCAACTATGGCACTGAGCCATGGATGTTGCCGGACAACGCCAAGCCTATGCTTGGCACGCGCGAATTGGCACCACAGCAGGTTGCCGCCTGGATCGAGACGGCCGCGTAACGCGGCCTTCTCGTCTCTTCATGCTGCTGATATCGATGAGATGTTTCCTGCAGCTATCTCATCGATTTTGTCAGTTTTGTTGGGGCATCAGGATTTGCAGTTTCACATCCGTATCCCGCGCCTCCACGGCGCGGTCAAATCCCGCAATGCTTTCTTCGAACGGTAAGGTCGCAGAAATTAGTGGCTTGAGATCGACCTTTCCGGACCCTATCAGGGCGATGGCGCGATCATATACATTGGCGTACCGAAAAACGGTTTCTACGCGCAGCTCCTTTGCTTGAAGTCCCACGATATCGACCGGCACCGGATCGACCGGCATACCCACCAGCACGATTGCACCTCCGGGCCGCGCCAATTTGGCCATACCGAGAATTGCCGGAGCGGCACCGGAGCATTCGAAAACGATATCGCATCCCCAACCTTCCGTGGCCTCCGTTATGGCGTCCGGCAGAGAACGTTCCCGGATATTTACGGTCTCAATACCCGCGTAAGCGGCAATGATGTCGAGCTTGGGCTGTGCCAGGTCGGCAACGATGACTTTGGAGCATCCGCCAGCCAGTGCAGCAAGCGCCACCATCATACCGATCGGCCCCGCTCCGGTAACCACGGCGACATCTCCTGGCTGAATGCGCGCTCTCAATGCTGCCTGCATGCCGATGGCGAAAGGCTCCACCATTGCGCCTTCCCCGAAAGAAACATTGTCCGGCAGTTTATAGGTAAACGCTGCCGGATGGATGACCTCTGGCGTGAGGCAGCCGTGGATGGGCGGGGTTGCCCAGAAAGTCACTGCCGGATCGACGTTATAGATACCGAGTTTGGCCGCGCGCGATGCAGGATCGGGAATACCGGGTTCCATGCAAACCCTGTCACCAACCTTCAGATTTGTAACATCGGCACCGGTCTCGATGACCGTACCCGATGCCTCATGTCCAAGCACCATTGGCGCGTTGACAACGAAATGACCGATCTTGCCGTGTGTATAATAGTGAACGTCAGAACCGCAGATTCCGACCGTATGAGTTCGAATACGCACGTCTTTCGGGCCTAGCGCGCCGGGAATATCGAAGTCGCGCAACGACAGTTTCCCTTTTTCCTCCAGAACCAAAGCCTTCATTCAATTCTCCTCCACGGACTGCCCATCGGGAATTACTTATAAGAACGTGATGAAACGGAGTCTTTACGAAATTAAATCCAAATCGCTTGAACTGTTAAGTTTTCCAGCACGATTGAAATATTCACCGGCAACGATTACAGTGCGTTGTGAACGGTTTTTGCCAGCCAGTCCACGAAAACGCGGACCTTGTTGGTAACGTGACGTGTTTGTGGGTATACGATGTATACGGGCATGGTCTCGTTTTCCCATTCCGGCAGCACTTGAATGAGTTCGCCACGTTCCAGAGGTTCACGTGCCATGAATTTAGGAAGCTGCGCCACACCCATACCCGCCAATGCAGCTGTCAGATAGGTGCGGCTGTCATTTGCAGAAATGATATAGTTTGGAGTGAGTTCAACGCTTCTCGCTTTATTGTCAAATGACATTGGGTAGACTTTACCAATCGTGGCGCTGAAATAGCCCACCGCAATATGACTGTCTTGGAGGTCCTCGGGTCGCTCCAGCACGCCGAATTTCTGGATGTAGCTAGGAGATGCGAATGTGGCGAGTTCCAGGTCGCCTACTTTTCGGGCGATCAGCGATTGATCCTGCAATGTCCCTACGCGAAGTGCGCAGTCGACATTTTCGGCAATGTAGTCAACCAGACGGTCTCCCACCCCGAGATCCAGCCTGATTTGTGGGTAACGCAGATGGAAGTCGCACATATTCGGAATGACCATGGTATCGGCAAAGGCACCCGCCATTTCCACGCGCAGTCTGCCCGATGGCTGGACATGCGCGTTTGACATGCTTCCATCAAGCTCTTCTATTTCCGAAAGAATTTGGGACGCCCGTTCGTAATAAAGCGCACCGTCGGTCGTTAACATCACGCGACGGGTCGTCCGGTTCAACAGCGTCGTCTGAAGATGCCCCTCTAGCGCCTGCACCATGTTCGTAACGGTCGTTTTCGGCATGCCAAGCGCAGCGGACGCCCGGCTGAAATTGCCTGTTTCGACGACACGAGTAAAAACTCGCATGGCAGCCAATTGATCCATCTGCGCCTCCGTGTTGCGATTATCCTCTTAATTGGAACAGTGTTTTCAAAATCGACGACTTGATCAATTTTCTCCGAACAATAATATGCATTCCAGATTTTGCAAATGGCTTTCGGGCGTTATGCAACGCAAGGGACACCGGAACGATGCAGACGCAGTGGCAACAGATAGGGAGCGGCACTGGGCCCAAACCGCCCCTGTTGGTGCGTCGGTACGAAGGCGCGCAAACAATGCGAAACCCGCCGGTGGTCCTCTACCTTCGTGGCGGTTCGTTTTTGGAAGAACGTTCGGAATATCCAGAGTTGCCGATTGCGCGCGCATTGGCTGACGAAGGGGTCGTCGTCGTTGAGGCGAATTACAGCAAAGCTTCGGGCAACGAATTTCCGATGGTGATCGATTTCGCTTATGAAGCGCTCGATCATCTGGACAGAGAAAGGAAAACATTCGGCAGCGCCAAGTCGCCGCTTTTCGTGGCGGGTGAGGAAGCTGGCGGCAACGTGGCTGCGGGTCTAGCGATAAAAGCCCGTGACCGGATGCCCGGCAAGCTCGCCGGTCAGGTTCTGTTGTCTCCGATGATCGATCCGATGATGACCACGGAGTCGTTTCGTGATGCAGACCGGATTGGAATGCGCCAACGCTGGGCAGATGGATGGAGCCACTATCTCGCAAAAGCATGTGGTTTCTTTCACCCCTACGCCGCACCCTGCCAGTGCACCAGACTAGACAGGGTTGCGCCAGCCTTGATCTTCACAGCGGATGACGATCCGCTGCGAGATGAAACCGTTGGATATGCCGAACGCTTGAAAGCTTCCGATGTCTGCGTCCGGCAACATACCTTCCCATCCGGCATCGGCTGGACGGGTCTTTATCGTGGAGACGGAGGCCAATGGGTTTCGTCCGTCTGTTCGGAATTCATGACATTCGTCAAAGACTTAAAACATTAACATACCCGTGAAATTCAATTGAGAAACTGATCGGCTCTACCCAAGGAGCCAAGGAGAGATCCATGACGCTGAGTAACAAGCGCCGGGCCCTGACGGGTGCCGGCATAGGGCTTGCTGTGTCCGTTGCAGCAGCAGCATTCCTGTTCGAAATGCCAGGCCACGGCGACGCCACCGCCGCATCCACCCCGGCTGAGCAACCGGCGGTGCCGGTGACGGTCGCAAAAGTCGAGAGCCGTGAAATCATGCGCTGGGAAGAGTTTTCCGGAAGACTTGAGGCTGTCGACCGGGTGCAGATTCGCTCACGCGTTGCAGGCCAGATCAAGGCGGTTCACTTCCGCGAGGGCGCACTGGTCAAGGAGGGCGACGCGCTCTTTACCATAGATCCAGCACCTTATGAGGCAGCGATGGCGGGTGCGCAGGCACAGGTCGCCTCCGCTGAGGCGCGTGTTGCACTCGCCAAGACGGAATTGGACCGAGGCCATCGTCTATCCGACAATCGCACGATTTCGCAAAGCGATCTCGATCAACGGCAGAGCTCCTTCACGGACGCGGACGCCCAGCTGCGTGCTGCGCGCGCAACGTTGAAAACAGCTGAACTGGATCTCGGATACACCGATATCCGCGCTCCCGTTTCGGGCCGTGTCGGCAAGATCGAAATTACCGCGGGCAATCTCGTTGCAGCAGGTTCCGCTTCGCCAGCCCTGACGACGCTTGTATCTGTCGACCCGATCTATGCCAGTTTCAATGCCAGCGAAGCCATCGTGATGCGGGCGCTTTCCGAGTTGCCAAAGACCGATGGAGCTCTTCCCGCTCTCGAAAAGATCCCCGTCGAGATCGGCACACTTGCGGACGAGGGTACGCCGACCAAAGGTACACTTCACCTCATCGACAATCAGGTCGATAGCGCGAGTGGCACAATTGGGGTTCGCGCCGTTTTTGAAAACAAGGACGGCAGGCTGATCCCTGGACAGTTCGTTCGCGTCCGTATGGGCGAACCGCAGACTGAAAGCCGCATCCTGATCAGCGACCGCGCAATCGGCACCGATCAGGACAAGAAATTCGTCTTCATCGTCGATGCGGAGAACAAGGTGAACTACCGACAAATCAAGCCGGGCACGTCGGCTGAAGGCCAGCGTATCATAGAAAGCGGCCTTGAAGTCGGTGACACTATTGTCGTGAACGGTATGCAGCGCATTCGTCCCGGGGCGACGGTGGCCCCGCAGACTGAAGAGAAAGTTGTGACCAACCAGTAACTTATCGGCAGGGCAGCCGAAGAAAACAGTCCGGCGCCCTCCCTTGAAGTGCACAGCAAGGCAAATTCCGGTGGCAACCGCCGCCGGACAGTCCTTCCTATTTCCAGATTTCAGCCGGAGAGGGCTTTGAAATGAACATCTCCAGATTTTTTGTCGACAGGCCGGTCTTTGCCGCCGTGCTGTCGATCCTCATCGTGGTGGCGGGCCTGCTCGGCATGCGCGCTCTACCGATTTCAGAATATCCGGAAGTCGTACCGCCTTCGGTTGTGGTGCGGGCCACCTATCCTGGTGCAAACCCGAAGGTGATCGCCGAAACCGTTGCCACGCCGCTGGAAGAGCAGATCAACGGCGTCGAAGACATGATCTACATGTCCAGCCAGGCAACGTCCGACGGCGTGTTGACGCTGACCGTGACCTTCAAGCTGGGAACCGACCCGGATAAGGCACAGCAGCTCGTGCAAAACCGTGTGTCGCAGGCAGAACCCCGCCTGCCCGCGGAAGTCCGCGCACTAGGCATCACCACCGTCAAAAGTTCGCCAGACTTCATCATGGTAGTGAACCTCGTTTCTTCCACAGATGCCTATGACATCACCTATCTGCGCAACTACGCGACGCTGAACATCAAGGACCGTCTGGCCCGTATCGAAGGCGTCGGTCAGGTGCAGGTGTTCGGCGCGGGCGACTACTCCATGCGCGTCTGGCTCGACCCGCAACGGGTGGCCGAGCACGACCTTGCCGCTGCCGACGTCACGGATGCCATCCGCTCACAAAACGTTCAGGCCGCAGCTGGTGTCATCGGCGCCTCGCCGAGCGCCAACGGGGTCGATCTTCAACTGAACGTCAACGCTCAAGGCCGTCTCTCCACGCCTGAAGAATTCGGCAACATCATCGTAAAAGCCGGTGCGAACGGTGAAATCACCCGCCTGCGGGATGTCGCTCGCATCGAACTCGGCGCTGCCGATTATACGCTGCGGTCGCTGCTCGACGGAAAACCGGCTGTTGCCGTCGCTGTCTTGCAGGCTCCCGGCTCCAACGCTCTAGAAATAGCCGACAACGTCCGCGCCACTATGAACGACTTGCAGCTCGCTATGCCGGATGGCGTCAAGTTCGAGATCGTCTACGACACCACGAAATTCGTGCGCTCGTCCATCGACAAGGTGATCGACACGCTTCTCGAAGCCATCGCTCTTGTGGTTCTTGTCGTGATCCTGTTCCTCCAGACATGGCGGGCTTCGATCATTCCGCTCATCGCCGTTCCGGTTTCGATTATCGGCACGTTCGCGGTGATGTATGCGTTCGGATTCTCAATTAACGCACTTACCCTATTCGGCCTCGTGCTCGCCATCGGCATCGTGGTGGACGACGCCATCGTGGTCGTTGAAAACGTGGAAAGAAACATCGAAGACGGACTTTCTCCGCGTGAAGCGACTTATAAAGCGATGCGCGAAGTCTCGGGCCCGATCATCGCCATCGCGCTCGTCCTCGTCGCGGTGTTCGTACCTCTTGCCTTTATCACCGGTCTTTCCGGTCAGTTCTACCGACAATTCGCACTGACGATCGCCATATCAACCGTCATCTCCGCCATCAATTCGCTGACGCTCTCTCCGGCGCTTTCCGCGCTTCTCTTGAAAGAGCATGGCGCAAAAAAGGATTGGCTGACGCGCGGCATGGACAAGGTCTTCGGCTGGTTTTTCCGTGGCTTCAACCGCGCTTTCGGCTCAGCGTCCAATGGTTACGGAAAGACGGTGGGCGGGCTCGTCTCCCGAAAAAGCGTCGTCATGCTGGTCTATCTGGCATTGGTTGGTGCGACCTACAGCGTGTTTACCGCGGTTCCAAGCGGCTTCGTGCCAAGCCAGGACAAGCAGTACCTGATCGGCTTTGCCCAGCTTCCCGATGGAGCCACGCTCGATCGTACCGAAGACGTCATCAAACGCATGAGCGATATTGCGCTTGAGCAGCCCGGTGTCGTCCACGCTATCGCGTTTCCCGGTCTGTCCATCAACGGTTTCACCACCGGCTCCAACGCAGGTATCGTCTTTGCGGTTCTCGATGATTTCGAAAACCGCAAAACGCCGGAGCTTTCCGGCAATGCCATCGCCATGCAGCTGAACCAGAAGTTCGCTGGCATTCAGGATGCATTTATCGCCATGTTCCCGCCACCGCCGGTCAACGGCCTTGGTCAGACCGGTGGCTTCAAACTGCAGATCGAGGACCGCGCCGGTTACGGATATCAGGCCCTTGATGAGGCCGCCAAAGCGGTCATCGCCAAGGCATATCAGACACCCGAACTCGCTGGAATTTTCTCCAGCTACCAGATCAATGTGCCACAACTCTATGCCGATCTTGATCGCGCAAAGGCAGAGCAGCTAGGCGTTTCGGTTACCGATGTTTTCCAGACCCTGCAGATTTATCTGGGCTCGCTCTACGTCAACGACTTCAACGCATTTGGCCGAACATACAGCGTTCGCGTACAGGCTGACGCGCAGTTCCGCGCGCAGGCAGAAGACATTGGCAGACTAAAAGTACGCTCCTCCAACGGACAGATGATTCCGCTTTCCGCGCTGCTGAAGGTGGACGCAACGACTGGCCCGGAACGCACGAACCGCTATAACGGCTTCCTCGCGGCTGACATCAACGGCGGTCCTGCACCCGGCTTCTCATCCGGTCAGGCAGAGGCGGCTATGGAGAAAATCCTGAACGAAACCCTGCCCGCTGGCGTGGAATTCGAGTGGACGGATTTGACCTATCAGCAAATCCTCGCAGGCAATTCGAGCATCATCGTCTTCCCGCTTGCGCTTCTCCTGGTCTATCTTGTTCTTGCCGCACAATATGAAAGCCTGACGCTTCCGATTGCGATCATCCTCATCGTGCCCATGGGCGTTCTGGCGGCCATGACAGGTGTCTGGCTGACGGGAGGGGACAACAACATCTTTACACAGATCGGCCTTGTCGTCCTTGTCGGGCTTTCCGCGAAAAACGCGATCCTGATCGTAGAATTCGCAAGAGAGCTGGAATTCGAAGGCAGAAAGCCCGTCGCTGCCGCCATCGAAGCCAGTCGCCTTCGTCTGCGCCCGATCCTCATGACCTCGCTTGCCTTCATCATGGGCGTGGTTCCGCTGGTCATTTCGACTGGTGCGGGCGCGGAAATGCGCTCTGCAATGGGTGTTGCGGTCTTTGCAGGTATGATAGGCGTTACATTCTTCGGCATCTTCATGACGCCGGTGTTCTACGTGCTTGTTCGGCTGCTAAGCGGCAACCGACCGCTGATACAGCACAAGACGGAAGAGGCCGCGAATAGCGACTACCACCTCGAAAAAGCCAGCTAAAAGCAAAAAGGGCGCCGGTCAAAACCGGCGCCCTTCCTTTTATATCGTGGCTGACTCAGGCGACTTTTGCCAGATCGCCATGCGGATCGAGAACGAACTTGGTCGCCGCGCCCTGATCGAAGGTTTCGTAGCCCTGTACGGCGTCTTCCAGCGAAATGATCCTGGCGTTGACGATATCGGCAATCGGCAAGCGATCATGCAGAATGGCTTGCATCAGCTGACGATTATATTTCAGCACAGGCGTCTGACCCGTGTGGAACGACTGTGCTTTCGCCCAAGCGAGGCCGAAGCGGAGGGAAAGACTACCCTCCTTTGCAGCAGCATCCACCGCGCCTGGGTCTTCCGTCACATAAAGACCCGGAATACCGATGTTACCGGCAGCGCGGGTGATTTCCATCATCTGGTTCAACACGATGGCAGGCTGCTCGCCGCCAGAATGACCACGCGCTTCGAAGCCGACGGCATCGATAGCGCTATCGACTTCGTTGGTGCCGACGACTTCGGCGATCATGTCGCCCAATCGGTCGCTCTTGGAAAGATCGATAGGTTCAAAGCCGACCTTGGCGGCATGGGCCAGACGATCCTTGTTGAAATCGCCGATCATGACGACTGCCGCGCCAAGAATGCGGGCGGATGCCGCAGCCGCAAGGCCGACCGGGCCAGCGCCCGCAACATAGACCGTCGAGCCAACGCCGACGCCTGCCTTGACCGCACCATGGAAGCCGGTTGGGAGAATATCCGAAAGCATCGTGAGGTCGCGGATCTTGGCCAATGCCCTGTCGCGATCCGGTATCTTCAACAGGTTGAAGTCGGCATAAGGAATGGTGACATACTTCGCCTGTCCACCGATCCAGCCGCCCATATCCACGTAACCATAAGCACCACCCGCGCGGGACGGATTAACGGTCAGGCAGACGCCAGTGTCCTGCGATTTGCAGCAACGGCAACGGCCACAGGCAACGTTGAAGGGTACGGATACGATGTCGCCGATTTCCAGCATCTCGACATCGACGCCTTTTTCGATGATTTCACCAGTGATTTCGTGGCCAAGCACGAGGCCCGGCATTGCTGTTGTGCGCCCACGAACCATGTGCTGGTCGGAGCCGCAGATGTTGGTGGAAACGACCCGGAGAATGACGCCATGCTCGATGCGGCGACCATCCGGGGCTTCAAGCTTCGGATCATCGATATCACGCACCTCTACCTTGCCCGGTCGCAAGTAGACTACGCCACGGTTCCTGCTCATCTGCTTTTCCTCCTGTGTCATGCCATCGATAGAAAATCCACGGCAACTGAAATCCAGCCGCTCCTTCGGCTGTGCAAAAAAGGATCGGAAGGTAGCGACGACCTCAACTCAGGGAATCTGCGACTACGCCTCCATCGCACCGGTTGCGCATACGACCGGGGCGTCCTCTTCGGTTACAGAAGACCATGGAATGATGGCGCACATCATCGGAAATACGACGCCATCTGGACGGGTGGCGACAGAGTATGCTGGCCACTCAAGACAACGCGCTGCAACCGGCATTATCGGAGACTGTGACGATGCCAGATCGCCAACCGTTGCAAGCTATATCTGCTGAAGCGTGATGGTGAGGGAGGCTAAACAACCGGCTTGAAAATAGCCCCTCAATGATCGCTTACCGTTTAGCAGCACTCTCTTTAACGAAGTCGAAACCTAGCACAGCCGCTCCTACAATTCCGGGCTCTATGCTGCATTCAGCCTTGACGACAAGTGGTCGTTGAAAACGTCTCAACACGCGTTGGCGCACCGCTTCATCCAGAGCGGTAATCAGTGGCAACGAATTGGAAAGCCCGCCACCAACAGGAATGATGGTGGCGCCTACGGTGTTGACTACGAGAGCAAGCGGTCCAGCGAGGATTTCAACATAGAATTCAACGGTTCTTCTGGAGGTTTCATCACCGGAACACCAGCCCTCAAGAATGCCCTCGGCGGACAGGTCAACGCCGGTGAGATGACGGTGCAGCTTTTCGATGCCTCGCGCGCTTCCGATGGCGTCAAGGCAACCATCTAGACCACACCCACAGCGGAATCGGGGTAATTCGACGGGTGGCTTGCCGACCCGCGTGGCGGCAATAGGTCCATGGCCCCACTCTCCCGCAAAACCGCCAGAAGCGTTGATAAGTTTGCCATTGATGACAAGACCTCCACCAACGCCTGTCCCGAGGATAGCTCCAAAAACAACGGAATGCCCCCTGCCCGCTCCAGCACCGTATTCAGCCAGCGCACAGCAATCGGCGTCATTGGCAATCAGCACCGGTCGCTTCAATGCGGCCTCAAGATCATCTTTCAACAGCCGACCATGCGCACAGGGAATATTGGCGATGACCGCCCGTTGCGTGTCAGTGTCGACGACCCCGGCAATCGATATCGATACGCAGTCAGGAGTTTGACCTATCTCCTCAATGACCGACCGCAATACATTCACGAAAGCGTCGAAGTCGTGAACAGGCGTGCTTCTTCGGGCAACGGGACGGATGTCATCGATCGACCAGGCTCCTGCACCCTTGATGGTCGTTCCGCCAATATCAAAACAAACGATCACGCCTGCTCTCCCGAACCGAATTTTCCAACACGTTTTCTATGACCGGACTTCGCTGGCTTTACCAGCCATTACAGCACCTTGCTTCGTAAAAGAACCAGCAGGACACCGTCACCTAGCCCTACCCCAACGGGACCAGCCGAGAACGTGTTTGACAAGATTTGGAAACATGTCTAAACATGTCTGACATATATAGCGAGACATGCTATCACATTCAGGAGGAGCGAGCCGATGATCATAACCGACGTGGAGGTGCGGGTTTTCCGCACGACGACACGACGCCACTCGGATAGCGCCGGTCATGCGCATCCGGGCCCTGCTCATCAGGTCGAGCAGGCGATGCTGACCATCCGCACCGAAGACGGGCAAGAAGGCCATTCCTTCACCGCGCCAGAAATCGTCCGTCCTCACGTCATCGAAAAATTCGTGAAGAAAGTTCTTATCGGCGAGGACGCACGCGACCGCGAGCGTCTTTGGCAGGATCTGGCCCATTGGCAGCGCGGTTCCGCAGCACAGTTGACGGACAGAACGCTGGCCGTGGTCGATTGTGCATTGTGGGACCTTGCAGGTCGTGCGCTCAACCAACCTGTCTACAAGTTGATTGGCGGTTATCGCGACAAGGTTCTAGCTTACGGCTCCATCATGTGTGGTGACGAATTGGAAGGCGGCCTTGCAACACCTGAAGACTACGGTCGGTTTGCTGAAACGCTCGTCAAGCGTGGCTACAAGGGCATCAAACTTCACACCTGGATGCCGCCGGTGAGCTGGGCGCCGGACGTGAAGATGGATTTGAAGGCATGCGCTGCCGTTCGCGAAGCGGTCGGCCCGAATATTCGCCTGATGATCGACGCGTTCCACTGGTATTCCCGCACAGACGCTCTTGCATTGGGCCGTGGCTTGGAAAAGCTGGATTTCGACTGGATCGAAGAGCCGATGGACGAGCAGTCTCTTTCATCCTACAAGTGGCTTTCCGACAATCTCGACATTCCCGTCGTGGGTCCGGAAAGTGCGGCTGGCAAGCATTGGCACCGTGCCGAATGGATCAAATCCGGCGCATGCGACATTCTCAGAACCGGCGTCAACGATGTCGGCGGTATCACACCTGCTCTCAAGACCATGCATCTTGCCGAAGCATTCGGCATGGAGTGCGAGGTCCACGGCAACACCGCCATGAACCTGCATGTTGTTGCGGCGACGAAGAACTGCCGCTGGTATGAACGCGGCTTGCTGCATCCGTTCCTTGAATATGACGATGGTCACGATTACCTGAATTCGCTTTCCGATCCGATGGACAAGGACGGCTTCGTGCATGTGCCCAATCGTCCTGGCCTTGGCGAAGACATCAATTTCAACTTCATCGAAAACAATCGGGTACGGTGATCGTCGATGAAAACTATCCTGGCTTTCGGCGATAGCTTGACGTGGGGCGCAGATCCGGCAACGGGCTTGCGTCATCCGATAGAAAGCCGCTGGCCGGAAGTGCTGGAGCAGGAACTCGGCGGCTTCGCAAAAGTAATCCCCGAGGGTTTAGGCGGGCGCACCACCTGCTATGACGATCACACTGGCCCTGCGTGCCGGAATGGTTCGAAGGCGCTGGCGGTTTCACTTGCAAGTCACATGCCGCTCGATCTCGTCATCATCATGCTGGGAACGAATGACCTGAAACCAATGCATGGCGGTGTCGCAGAAGTCGCGATCTCCGGCATGCGGCGGCTGGCACAGATCATCGAAACTTTTCCCTACAAGCCGAAGGGTGCACAGCCGAAACTGTTGATCGTCGCACCTCCGGCATGTGTGGAAGGTCCGAATGGAAAGCCCGCAGCCGGACGACGCATTGCGGAGTCCGAGCGGCTATCGCCCCTTCTTGCTGCGCTGGCGCGCGAGGTAGACGCAGCATTTTTCGACGCGGGTACCGTGGCGAAATCTTCTGCCATCGACGGTGTCCATCTGGCGCCGGAAGAAACGGCAGCAATTGGACGGGCGCTGGCAGCACCGGTTCGCAGCATTCTGGAATAAAGCCGGAAGCCCCACGGAGGAATGGGGTGAAATCTAACTAGCAAGGGCGTTGCTGAAACAGCGTCCACATGGGAGGCAACATGAAAAAGTTTTTTGCATCCGCAGTATTCGCCGCTCTTTTGATCGGCGTGGCTCCTGTCGGTGTCATGGCGGAAACGCCCAAGGACCAGTTGGTGGTGGCAACCACCATGAGCAATATCCTTACACTTGACCCCGCCGCCATCACCGGTCGCGAAACGGTTCAGGTTCTCAACAACGTCTACGACACGCTGGTCGAGCTTTCCGCCAAGGATCGCAGCGTGCAGCCACGTGCCGCAGAAAAGTGGGAAATCGCGGAAGATCGCATGTCGATCCGCTTTCATCTGCGCGACGGCCTGAAATTTGCGTCCGGCAATCCGGTAACTGCCAACGACGTGGCATGGAGCCTTAAACGTCTGCTCGCTCGCAATCTCGCTCAGTCGTCCTTCCTCAAAACGCGCGGCTACAAGCTGGAGGATGCGGACAAGCTGTTCGTAGCTGAAGATGAACGCACATTTGTTCTCAAGCTCCCCAAGCCGGATGACCCGAACCTGCTACTGATGATCCTGGCCCAGAATGGCCCGGGCACCATCATCGACAGCAAGACCGCGCTTGAAAACGAGAAGGATGGCGATCTTGGTGCTGGCTGGCTCACGCTGAATTCCGCAGGTTCCGGCCCCTATAACCTGACCCAGTGGAAGTCGAACGAATACATCATTCTGACTCGTAACGACGATTACTGGGGTGAAAAGCCAGCGATGAAGCGCGTGTTGATGCGCCATCTGCCTGAATCGCAGTCCCAGCGCCTCATGCTGGAAAAAGGTGACATCGACGTCGCCTATTCGCTTCAGGCACCTGATCTGAAGTCGCTGGAAGCAGACAAGGGCGTCAGCATCGAATCCGTTCCCGGTTCTGGCTTCTATTACCTTGCGGTCTCCATGAAGGACGAGCGGTTTGCCAAGCCGAAGGTTCGTGAAGCGCTGCGCTACCTCATCGATTATGAAGGCCTCGACAAGGCTGTGATGCCTTACTATGGCAAGCTGCATCAGCGCCCCATTTCCACCGGCTTTCTAGGTGCCTTGCCTGACGAGGGCTTTAAGCTCGACGTGGAAAAAGCCAAAGCGTTGCTTGCTGAAGCGGGTTATCCGAACGGCTTCAAGACGACACTCCGTGTCCTCTCCGAAGACCCGTTCATGAAAGCAGCGACGGCGATCCAGAACACGCTCGCACAGGCAGGCATTCAGGCCGATCTGATCAGCGGTTCGGGCGACCAGATTTACGGTGCAATGCGTGACCGTAAGTTCGAGCTTCTGGTTGGCCGCGGTGGCGGTGGACAGCAGCCCCACCCTGACAACAACCTTCGCTCCATGGTTTACAACCCCAACAATGCCGATGAGGCAAAGTTGACCAACTATCAGGGATGGCGCACCAGCTTCTACGACGAGAAGCTGAACAAGATGATCGAAGATGCGCTCGTTGAGCGTGACCAGGCGAAACAGGCCAAGGCTTACGAAGATATCCAGCATTACATGGATGACGTCGTGATCTCGATCCAGCCGTTTTCCGAAGTCATCGATACAGCCGGTTTCCGCAGCGACGTCAAGGGGTTGATCGTTAGCCCATGGGTCACGCGCTTCGAAGAAGTGACAAAAGAAAGATAGTCTCCCAGGACTGAACATGTGAGGGGCGGGTTGAACAACCCGCCCTTATATCTTTAAAGCGCAATGCGTCCTGCCGCATTCTAAAAGCGGCACTGGGCGCGGTGCGCGAGATGCTTGCAATATTTTTTGCATCCACTAACATGCCTGACAACTTCGCGACATGTGGGAGCGCCAATGCAAAAGGAAAGCCTTTTGGACAATCAGCATGTTGGTTCGCTTGCCTCCAAAATCAGCATGGCACTCAAGCGCGATCTGGCGGAAGGCGTCTTCCAGCCGGGAGACAGGCTGCCGAGCGAGAGCGAACTGACCAAGGAATATTCGGTCAGCCGAACGGTCGTGCGCGAAGCCATCGCTATTTTGCGGGCAGACGGGTTGGTGCAGGCACGCAAGGGTGCTGGCGTCTATGCGCTGACACCGCCTCAAAAGCACGACCTCCCCTTCACCAACCTCAAGCTGGAACGCATTTCCTCGGTCATCGAACTGCTGGAATTGAGAACCGTATTCGAGGTGGAATCAGCCGCATTCGCAGCCGCCCGGCGCTCTGCCGCTCAGCTTGAAACGATTCTGGAAGCGCATCACCGTATTGGCGAATGTCTCAGCAATGGCAGCTCGACGCGGGATGCCGACTTCGATTTTCATCTGGCAATCGCACAAGCCACCCAAAACGCCCGTTTTCCGGAGTTTTTGCAACTCATTCGTTCCGGCATCATCCCGCGTGGCGAATTGCAGGGCGCGGCGCCCGGTGCGCGGCCCAAGGATTACAACCTGCATCTTCAGGAAGAACACGGGAACATTGTCGATGCGGTTCTGGAGGGCGACCCTGAACGCGCCCGCGAAAGCATGCGTGCTCATCTTCGCGGCAGCCTCGACCGTTACAAGGCACTTCTGAGATCGCAGTCGGTTCATTCCGATACCGTGCCCGCTGGCTTGAAGCCCTAAACACGGCTTGCGCTGCTTTTGGGGCACTAGTTGGCGCCCCCAAGACTCATTGAGCGTAGCGGGATGGCGAGGTTTGAAGAACATTAAATTTTTCTCAACAAGCTCCATACGCCTCCGATTGCTTGACAGCATGACGCTCTTGTGACAAGTTCGCCAAACTTGTCAGACAAGGAGTAGGAAGCTCCACCGCTGACGAACGGAGGAAATCATGTCGATACGGCGTCTGCGCTTCGGTAGCGCAGCCGGGCAAGCTGGCACCATTGCCATTACGCTGCTCGGTTTGCTTCTGCTCACATTTTTCATAGGTCGGCTTATGCCCGCTGATCCTGTCCGCGCCATCGTCGGCGAAGACGCGACACGCGAAACCTATGAACAGGTTTACCGTTCGCTGGGTCTTGATCGCCCTATCTGGGAACAGTTCTTCTATTATCTGAGAGATGTTTTCACCGGCAATTTTGGCGTATCGATCCGCACCGGTCAGCCAATCATCCAAGACATCCTGCATGTGATGCCCGCAACGATTGAGCTGGCGACCTTCGCCATCATTATCGGCGCGGGCCTTGGTGTGCCGCTCGGCGTGTTCGCAGCCGTCAATAAGGATAAGTGGCAGGACCACGTTGTTCGCGTCTTCAGCCTGTTCGGCCATTCCATGCCGATCTTCTGGACCGGTATGATCGCACTGATCGTCTTTTATGCTCACTTGGGCTTGGTCGGTGGCAGTGGCCGTATGGACCAGTTCTATATTGGTCTCGTGGAAGAGCACACGGGCTTCCTACTTATCGACAGCCTCATTGCAGGCGACATGGATGTATTCTGGTCGGCGATAAACCATCTTATCCTGCCCGCTTCCCTGCTCGGTTATTCCTCCTCCGCCTACATCACCCGAATGACACGCAGCTTCATGCTGGACCAGCTGGGTCAGGAATATGTCACCACCGCACGGGTCAAAGGACTGTCCAGCAGACAGACGATCTGGCGTCATGCATTTACCAACATCCGCGTTCAGCTCGTCACGATCATTGCGCTGGCCTATGGCTCGCTACTCGAGGGTGCCGTTCTCATCGAAACCGTGTTCGCATGGCCGGGCTTCGGTCAGTATCTGACAAGCAACCTGATCATCGGCGACATGAACGCCGTGATGACCTGCGTACTCATTGTCGGTGTCATCTTCATCGGACTGAACCTGTTGTCTGACATCCTGTACCGAATCTTCGACCCGAGGACACGCTGATGACTGCGAAAACCGAAACAATCCGCCTTCCGGCTTCGCTGAATGCCCTGAAGAACATCGTGCTGTTCCTGCTGAAAAGCCCGACGTCCACTTTCGGTCTGGCCGTTCTGTTGCTGTTGATCATCACCGCTATTTTCGCGCCGTTAATCGCCACACACGATCCCTATGTGCAAAGCCTGACGAATACGCTTCAGGCACCGGGCAACGGCCACTGGTTCGGCACGGACGAGCTAGGCCGCGATATCTTCAGCCGGCTCGTCTATGGCGCGCGCATCACGTTGACGATCATCTTCCTCGTCTCGATCGTGGTCGGACCGATCGGCCTCATCATCGGCACCGCGTCCGGTTATCTTGGTGGCAAGTTCGATACGGTCATGATGCGCATCACCGATATCTTCCTGTCGTTCCCGAGCCTCATCCTGTCGCTCGCCTTCGTTGCGGCGCTGGGGCCGAGCCTCAACAACGCGATCATCGCCATCGCGCTCACCTCCTGGCCGCCGATTGCGCGTCTAGCCCGCGCTGAGGCCATGACGTTCCGCAATGCGGATTATATTGCCGCCGCACGGCTTCAGGGCGCATCCTCGACACGCATCATCGTCAAGTCGATCATGCCCATGTGCCTGCCTTCGGTCTTGATCCGTCTGACATTGAACATGGCGACTGTTATTCTGACCGCAGCAGGCCTCGGCTTCCTCGGCCTAGGCGCACAGCCGCCGCTGCCGGAATGGGGTGCGATGATTGCGACCGGCAGACGCTACATGCTGGACAACTGGTGGCTCGTCACCTTCCCCGGCGTTGCGATCCTTTCCGTCAGTCTCGCATTCAACCTGCTGGGCGATGGTCTGCGCGATGCGCTCGATCCGAAACAGATGAACCGGAGATAAGCCATGGAACAGTCGATCCTCGACGTCAAAAATCTCCGCATCCGCTATGGCGGCTCGCCTGTGGATGCCGTGCGCGGTGTTTCCTTCACGCTTGGCCGTGAACGTCTCGGCATTGTCGGCGAAAGCGGCTCCGGCAAATCGACGGTGGGACGGGCGCTGCTACGCCTTCTTCCCGGTGCGACGATTACTGCCGATACGCTTCGCTTCGAAGATACAGAGCTTCTGTCGCTGACGGAAAAGCAGATGCTCAAGGTTCGCGGGCGCCGCATGTCCATGATCCTTCAGGATCCGAAGTTCTCGCTCAACCCCATCAAGAAAGTTGGGGATCAGGTTGCGGAAACTTATCTCCGCCACTTCAGCTGCCCGAAGAGCGAAGCGAAGGCGAAAGCCATCGCCATGCTGGAAGCGGTTAAAATTCGCGATCCGGAGCGGGTCTTCAACCAATATCCGCATGAGATTTCCGGTGGCATGGGTCAGCGTGTCATGATCGCCATGATGCTTCTTGCCGATCCCGATCTCGTCATTGCCGACGAACCGACATCGGCGCTCGATGTGACCGTGCGTTTGCAGGTTCTCAATATTCTGGATGATCTTGTGCGCAATCGCGGCATCGGCCTCATCATGATCAGCCATGACTTGAACCTCGTGCGCAATTTCTGTGATCGCGTGCTGATCATGTATGCGGGTCAGGTTGTTGAAACCCTCTCCGCGAAAGAACTCGACAAGGCGCAGCATCCCTACACGCGCGGCCTGCTGGCTGCACAGCCACGCATCGGTGGCACCCGTGCGCCGCTCGCCGTACTCGACCGCCGTCCCGAATGGCTGGAGGAGAAAGTCTGATGTCAGTTTCCGTCGATATCAAAGATCTGTCGATCACCTTCGGGGAAGGCCCTGCCGCAGTAAAAGTCCTGCCCAGCGTGTCGTTCTCAGTCGCGCCCGGCGAATGTTTCGGCCTTGTTGGCGAATCCGGTTCGGGCAAATCCACCGTGCTGCGTTGCGTCTCCATGCTCACGGACATCTGGGAAGGCGAAGTCAAGATCGCTGGGAAATCGGTGCGCGACATGCCGCTGATCGAACGTTGCCGCACGCTTCAGATGGTGTTTCAGGACCCTTATGGATCGCTTCATCCACGCCAGTCCGTTCGCACGGTTCTCAGTGAACCGCTGACGATCCATAAGCTGGGTGACAAGGAAGATCGCATGAAGAAGGCGATCACGGATGTGGGCCTGCCGATTTCCTTCCTCGACCGTTTCCCGCATCAGCTTTCCGGTGGTCAGCGTCAGCGTGTGGCCATTGCCCGCGCGCTCGTTCTGGAGCCATCGCTGCTTCTGCTCGATGAGCCAACCTCCGCGCTCGACGTTTCGGTTCAGGCCGAAATTCTTAACCTGCTCCAGCGTCTGCGCGACGAACGCGGCTTCACCTACATCATGGTGACCCACGATCTGGCCGTGGTCGATCACATGTGCGACCGCTTTGCCGTGATGCTGCGTGGTGAAGTGACGGAAATCCTTCCGCGCGATGCCATTCCCGGCAACAAGGCAACGCATCCATACGCACGAGAGCTTATCGGCGCATCGCTGGAGTATGAAGGCGCGCTTTAAGCGGACGCCTGAACGGACAGAAACAAAGCCGTCGCTCTCAAAAGCGCCGGCTTTGAGCTTTTTATTCTCCTAAAATACACAAAACCGTGACATTCGGCCTTGAATACGCGGCCCTAAAGCGTGAAAAGCACTGATCTTTATAGAGAATACCCGGAGATCAGTATCATGGCGCGTGTAACCAATGTCGGCTTCCAGCCGGAGGTCACGACCTTTTCCATCATCGCTGCCGCCAGCTTTTGCCATATGCTCAACGACATCATGCAATCGCTGCTGACCTCGCTCTATCCTTTGCTGAAGGCCAATTACTCGCTCGATTTCATGCAGATCGGCCTTCTCACCTTCGCCTTTCAGGTAACGGCGTCACTGTTACAGCCAGCGGTCGGCATTGCGACAGATAAGTGGCCCATGCCATTCTCCCTGCCGGTCGCGATGCTGTCCACCTGCACCGGCCTTCTGACGCTCGCCTTCGCACACAGCTTCCCGATCCTGATTATTGGCGCATGTCTCATTGGCATCGGCTCGGCCATTTTCCACCCGGAAGCATCGCGTGTTGCGCGTGTGGCATCCGGCGGGCGGCATGGCCTGGCACAGTCTTTCTTCCAGGTTGGAGGCAATACCGGCACCGCAATCGGGCCGTTGCTCGCCGCCTTTATCGTCATTCCACGCGGACAGGAAAGCCTCAGCTGGTTCTCGCTGATTGCTCTGGCGGGCTTTGCTGTTCTGTCATGGGTCAGCGTCTGGTACAGCCGCCACCGCCGCAGCACCGTTGGCCGCGCACCGGTCAGCAAGGCTTTTCCGTTGCCGCGCAGCAAGGTCATGACGACCCTTGCCGTTTTGATCGTTCTGACCGCAACGAAGAACGCCTATCTCGCCAGCATCTCCAGCTACTTCACCTTCTTCACCATCGAGAAGTTTGGCCTGTCCGTCCAGCATGCGCAGGTTCTCCTGTTCCTGTTTCTCGGAGCCTCTGCCGCTGGCGTTTTCTTTGGCGGACCTATCGGAGATCGTTACGGCTCTCGCGTGGTAATCTGGTTCTCAATTCTCGGCGTCATTCCTTTCGCGCTTTTGCTGCCCTATGCCAACCTGTTCTGGACATCCGTCCTCGTCGTTCTGATCGGCTTCATCTTCTCTTCCGCCTTTTCAGCAATCGTCGTCTTTGCGCAGGAACTGGTGCCGGGTCGAGTCGGACTGATCGCCGGCCTGTTCTTCGGCTTCGCTTTTGGTTTTGGCGGTATTGGCGCTGCCGTTCTCGGCATCTTTGCCGACCGGGAAGGCATTGAATTCGTTTACCGCATCAGTTCGTACATGCCGCTTCTCGGCCTGTTGACGGTGTTGCTGCCGAAGCTGCCCAAACGTCGGTAACGTGTTAGAAAACCGGCAAAATACCTAGCATCTTGCGCGATAGGAAAAATATGATTAAGTTTGTCATAATACTCCTTTCGCCCTTGGTACAATCTTCGCAGACGACACTCTTGCCCGGTTTCTCCGGCAGCTAGTCTTTGCGCTGAACCGATGGGCATCCGCTCACGCAGAATGCCGATGACCTATCTCCATTCCATGACCAGCTACACGACCGGCATCCGGGCTCTACAGCCCGCCAAATGGCGTGGGCTGGACGGCGTGATGAGCGTGTTCTGGGATGCCGAAGGGCAATCAGGGGCAACGGGCTACTACCTGTCACCAGATCCCCGGATCGTCATATTCTTCAATGACGTCTCCGCGCACATCCGAATGACCAATCAGGACAACGGTGCGGCAGAGCGGTATCGCCCGATGACACGTGTGGTCTATGTACCTGCCGGTATGCCATTATGGACGCGGTTCGATACTTCGCATCGTTTTTCTCACCTCGATCTTCATCTTCACAAAGACCGGTTGGTCCGGTTTCTTACCGGTCATGTCGGCGCATCCTCGGCAACGGCCGCGATACGCCGTCCAGTCGAAGTCGAGGAGGTGACGGCGATTGAAACGCTTGCAAGCCTGCTGGTAGCGGAAATTTCGGCACCGTCCAAACACCCCGCCTTTGCGGAAAGTCTTGTCGGCAGCATTGTTGCCGGATTGCTGGACATCAAAGGCGAAGAGCAGGAGCAGATCAATAGCCGCCTCACACAGGCGCAGATGAACAGGCTCATGGCGTCCATCAACGCGTGCGGCGACTTCAAGATGACTGTCGGGGAGATGGCCGCAACAGTTGGTTTGTCGGAAAGTTGGTTCGCCAACGTCTTCAAGCAGACAACCGGTAAGACCCCATTGCAGTGGCAACTTGGCAAACGGATCGAACTTGCCCAGAAGCTTCTGGCCGAAAGCGATCTGGCCGTTGCAGAAATAGCGGCGCAATTGGGCTTTTCGGATCAGGCACACCTGACGAAAGCATTCCGCCAGATTGCCGGAGACACTCCGGCATCCTGGCGTCGTTTACGCACCGTAGGTCGCTGAGAAACTCCCACCCTGTTCGATGGATGGAATGAAACCTCACCAGGTTTGGCGCAGGGTTGCATAAATCGCCCGGCCCGGATTGTAATACTGGCCCCCGCCATCCTGGTTGGCGATGTGCTTTTCATCAAACAGATTGCTGGCATTGAGTTGGAGCGTCGTGTTCTCCTTGATCTTGTAGGAGAATGCAGCGTCGAACAAGATTGCGCTTTCTGATGTAAGCGTGTTCGCAAGATTGGTAAAATAGTTATCCGTGTAGCGTGCACCGAGACCGAACGTCATGTCACCGCGTGCGCCTTCACCTTGAAGGGTATAGGTTGTCCAAACAGACGCCAGATGCTTTGGAACACGCATCAGCCTGTGGCCATTGTTTACACCACCCGGTTCATCAATATTGGAGTCGATGTAGCTGTAGGCCGCAACCAGATCGATGTTGTCCGTCAACTCCGCCTTTGCCTCAAGCTCCAGTCCACGATGGCGAATTTTTTCTACAGTCGTCGGGACATAAGTCACATACATGGAGTCATAGACGGAGAAGTTTTCTTTGGTCAGATCATACAGCGACGCTGTGAATGTCGCTGGCAAAGCATCCGGCTGGTACTTTACACCAACTTCATACTGCTTTCCGGTCGTCGGTTCGTTGCCAACAGCAGGGGGCGCTACCGACTCCGAGTAACTTGCAAAGGCTGCAAGTTCCTCGGTTATCTTATAGCTAACGCCGATTTTTTTGCTGAATTCACTATGGTTTTCGGAAGTCCGCGCACCGGAAGACAAAGCAGTTTGGCTTAGATCAAGCCAGTCGTTACGCAGACCAAGGCTTACGGTCAACCTATCCCAAAAAACCAAATCCTCTTGAAGATAAATCGCCTTTGTTACCTGATCATTGCCATTGCCGGGTGTTAGTCCAGCGCCGGGCCCACCAGAATAAACAGGGTTCGTAGCGTCTATCTGAGGCGCATTGAGATACAGGCTACTTTCCTTGGATTTGAAGTTGTTATATTCGACGCCCACAAGCGACCGGCTTTCGACATTTTCGAAGCTTTTCTCATAAATTAGGTTGGCGTCGATGACGAACTGTTCTGAAGATTTCCCGCTGCCGAAGTAGTAGCGATTAAGAGGGTTCGCGCCGGGCGCATTTGTCAGGCCAAGAAAAGTGCCGCCAAATCCGGTTTTCGTCTTCGCATATCGCGCATTCGAGCCAAAGCTCAGACCATTACCAAAATCGTGGTCGAACATGAGGCTGTAAGTGTTGCGATTCGTATCGTTGAAATAATAGTCCGGCTCACCGAAAAATTTGCTTCTATCGAAGTCCGAGCCGAAGGGATGGCCGCCACTACCAGGAACACCATCCTTATTGAGGTGATCGAACACGAAAGACAGGCTCGTCAGATCGGTAGGTCGCCATGTCAGGCCGCCCATGATGAACTTTTCGTTGTCCTTCGAGTAATCGTATTCGGCATCTGCATCTTGGAACTTTCCAGTCAGTCGATAGGAAAGCGTATCGTCTTCGGTAATGTTGTCACCGAAATCCAGTCCAACTTCCTTGTGATTGAACGACCCGCCAGTCACATAGGCTTCGCCAAATCGCTCGCTTTTCGGCAATTTCGTTACATAGTTGACTGCCCCGCCCGGCTCCGCTGACCCAAAGCTGCCGGAACTGCTTCCCTTGAGGACCTCAATGCGTTCGAACGCATAAGGCTCCTCCCGAACTCCCCCAAACGTCCTGCCGATCGCGAGACCATCACGATAGGTATAAGGGTTAAAGCCGCGAATATCGAAAAAATCCCAGCGGTCGTCAGAGCCATAAAAATCAGTAACGACGCCAGCGGTGTACTGAACCACTTGTTCAACGCTCGTCGCGGCACGCTCCTTGATTTCCTTGGCCGTGATCACGGAAACCGAGGCGGGTGTCGTCAGGATTTCACCAGGCATCTTACCGGCACCCGTCGTCTGTCGCGTAACAATCGATCTTTCGTCATTATCCGTGCCGCTGCCCTGCACGACAATCGTTTCCAGAACGGTCGAACCATTCGATTGTGCCTGCTGCGCCGAAACCTGAATAGGGGCAAAACCGACGAGAGCTGTGCAGCCAAGCAGAATCGCGTCGCGATAGCTGCGCTGCTTATCATTGCGCTGTTCTTCAGGTGTCTTGAGTATCATTTCACGATCCAGATGCAGATTGCCGCTGTGAGAACCGTGTGAAACGGCCCATGCCAGCCTTCAAAGATGATCCGCGCTTGCCATTTGGATGAGGATAAATTCCCCTCTCCTTCCCATGCAATGAGCGAAGCGCAGTTGATCGCGTATAACTTGAGAAACTTTGTCCGGTATTGTATTTTTCCACGGTTTTGTACGAAACCACGGAAACTTCGCGTCCATAACGATCTGAAAGCGACATCGGACTTGACCCGGATGAGTGAAGCTGAGAGTTGAGGTCAACTTTAAACATCCAGAAAGCGTGCCCATGAACCGCTTCATCCCGACCCTGTTGTCCCTTCTTGCAGGGTTGTTGCTAGTATTCGCCAATGCGGCTGCGGAAACGACATATCCAATCGTTATCAACCACGCATTTGGCACAAGCACGATCGAGAAGAAGCCGTTGCGGGTTGCGACTGTCGCCTGGGCCAATCACGAGGTTCCCCTGGCACTTGGGGTCGTGCCGGTCGGGATGGCGGCAGCCAATTTTGGCGACGACGATGGGGATGGGCTTCTGCCGTGGGTCAGCGACAAGTTGAAGGCGCTTGGCGCGGAAAAACCCGTGCTTTTCGACGAAGGCGACGGCATCGACTTCGAAGCGGTTGCAGCAACCGAAC
Organism: Agrobacterium larrymoorei; assembly: GCF_013322225.1. Lineage (GTDB taxonomy): Bacteria > Pseudomonadota > Alphaproteobacteria > Rhizobiales > Rhizobiaceae > Agrobacterium > Agrobacterium larrymoorei_A. The sequence goes on along the minus strand of NZ_JAAMFB010000020.1, from coordinate 21,325 downwards.
CGGATGTCATTCTCGCGGCATATTCCGGCCTCAGCCAGGCAGACTACGACACACTCAGCCAGATCGCGCCCGTTGTCGCCTATCCGGAATCTCCTTGGGCCACTGACTGGCGGGATATGATCCGTCTCAACAGCTTAGGCATGGGAGAGGCGGAAAAAGGTGAGGCACTGATCAAAAAGATCGAGAGTGAAATGGCAGAGGTTGCCGCTGCCCATCCCGATCTCAAAGGCAAAACTGCCATGTTCGTGACGCATCTGGACACGACCAACCTCAGCATCGTCAATTTCTACACGGGTAACGACAGCCGTGTCAGGTTCTTCGCCGATCTTGGGCTGAAATCTCCCAAAAGCGTTCTGGAGGCGACCAAGCTGGGCCAGTTCGCATCAGCCGTCAGCGCGGAGCGCGTAGATACTTTCGATGATGTCGATATCATCGTCACCTACGGCGGACAGGAGTTGCTCGATGCCGTTCGCGCCGATCCTCTGCTGTCAAAAATGCCTGCGGTCCAGCACGATTCCATCGTCATGCTCGGGCGCAATCCCGTAGGCACCGCCGCGAACCCCACGCCATTGTCTATTTCCTGGGTCCTCGGCGATTATGTCGAACTGCTTTCAAAAGCTGTCAAGAAATCGACCGGACAGCCTTGATGCATTCTGGAAGCCAACCGTCTCGCCCCATGCGCGTTGCAGCCGATCGTGATGCTGTGCGGTTCGGATGGTTGCTGGGGCTTATCGCCGTTCTCGGCTTAATGACCGCCATGTCCATCGCCACAGGAACACGCAATGTCAGCTTCGCCGACATTATCTCTGCCTTGCAGGGCAGGATGGAGACAATCGAGCAGGCAGCTGTGGCGGTGCGCATTCCACGGACCATTCTTGCAATCCTCGCTGGCGCAGCACTCGGACTTTCCGGCGCGATTATGCAGGGCATCACGCGCAATCCGCTGGCCGATCCCGGCATTCTGGGCGTAAATATGGGTGCATCGCTTGCAGTGGTCATCGGGATCGTCTGGTTCGGCATCGCTTCAGCGAGCGCTTACATCTGGGCAGCCATTTTAGGCGCTGGCAGCACGGCCGTTTTCGTCTACACCATAGGATCTCTCGGTCGCGGCGGTGCAACACCGTTGAAACTCGCTCTTGCCGGAGCAGCAACCTCAGTTGCTTTCGCGTCGCTGGTCATAGCCGTCGTGCTACCCCGTAACGACATTGCAGGTGGCATAAGGTCCTGGCAAATCGGCGGCGTCGGCGGCGCGACATTCGAGCGTATGTATTACGTCCTGCCGTTTCTCGCCGTGGGTTTCATCGTCAGCCTCCTTTCCGCCAGAAAACTCAACTCCCTCGCTTTAGGAGACGAACTTGCCGCGGGACTAGGTGAACGGGTTGCCATGGCTCGCGCCGTGGCCGCTTTCGGTGCAATCGTATTATGCGGCGCGACGACCGCGATTTGCGGGCCGATAGGCTTCGTGGGGCTTGTCGTTCCGCACCTCTGCCGCATTCTGGTTGGCGTCGATCATCGCTGGCTCCTGCCTTTATCAGCCATCAGCGGTGCATGTCTCCTGCTGGCTTCGGATATCGTCGGGCGCATGATCGCCCGCCCGGCCGAACTCGACGTCGGCATCGTCACGGCGCTGATCGGAGCACCCTTCTTCATCTGGATCGTCCGCAGGCAGCGGGTCCGGGAACTCTAAGCATGTCGCTGACCATCACCAAAGCCATAGCGGATCAACGCCGCCAACGTGCGCGTAAAAGCCGGTCCATCATCCTTTTTATGGCACTGCTGGTCGTTCTACTGTTCGCGATAACACTCGTCATCGGGCAATCGGTAACACCTGTGAACGAAGTGCTTCGCGTCCTGATGGGAGAGGCAGTACCCGGCGCATCCTTCGCCGTTGGTCAGTTGCGGCTTCCCCGCGCCGTGCTTTCAGTTCTTGCGGGCATAAGCTTCGGTCTCGGGGGCGTTGCCTTCCAGATCATGCTTCGAAATCCACTCGCCAGCCCTGATATCATCGGCATCAGTTCCGGTGCCAGCGCGGCGGCCGTATTTGCTATCGTCGTGCTGTCGATGTCCGGACCCATGGTCTCCGTTTTTGCCGTTGTCGCAGGACTTGGAATAGCCATACTGGTTTACGGCCTCGCGTCCCGCAACGGTGTTGCCAGCACACGCCTAATACTGGTGGGGATCGGCGTCTCGGCCATGCTGGAAAGCGTCATCGCCTACATTCTTTCAGGCGCTCCTGCATGGACGCTTCAGGAAGCGATGCGCTGGCTGACCGGCAGCGTCAACGGCGCACGGTTGGATCAATCGATACCGCTTATTTTCGGGCTGATAGCGTTTGGGACACTGTTGATCGCCAAACGGCGAGACCTTGAACTGTTACGCATGGGCGACGACACGGCGGCGGCTCTTGGCGTGCGCGTTGGCCTTACCCGCATCATGATCATCATCGCCTCCGTGGGGATGATTTCCATTGCTACGGCAGTAGCTGGGCCGATTGCATTCGTCGCTTTCCTGTCTGGCCCCATCGCGGCGCGGATCGTGGGGAGCAACGGCTCGCTTCTCATTCCTGCCGCACTGACCGGCGCGATACTCGTTCTCGCTGGAGATTATCTCGGGCAATTCATGCTTCCCAGCCGATATCCCGTTGGCGTCGTCACAGGTGCGCTCGGCGCCCCCTATCTCATTTACCTGATTGTGCGCGTCAACCGCGCGGGAGGCTCATTATGACCGTCCACTCGCTGACCGCAGAAGCCCTGTCCGCTGGCTACGGGGATACGTTGATTTTCGACAAGCTCGATCTCGAAGTTCCTCCGGAAAAAATATCGGTGATCGTGGGTGCGAACGCCTGTGGGAAATCTACCCTTTTGCGCGCGATGTCCCGGCTGATTGCCCCCAAGGACGGTCGCGTGCTTCTGGATGGCAAATCAATTCATCATACGCAGCCAAAGGAGCTGGCCCGCACTCTCGGCCTCCTTCCTCAGTCTCCGGTCGCGCCGGAAGGAATAACGGTGGCTGACCTTGTCAGCCGGGGCCGCAACCCTCACCATGGCGTCTTTTCCCGCTGGACGAGGTCAGATGATGAGGCTGTTTCCGACGCTCTTATCGCCACGAAAACGGAGACACTTGCAGAACGACCTGTGGACGAGCTTTCAGGCGGACAACGGCAACGGGTCTGGATCGCAATGGCATTGGCGCAGCAGACGGACGTTCTTTTGCTGGATGAGCCGACCACCTTTCTCGACATTAATCACCAGATCGATGTCCTCGATCTTTTGACGGACCTCAATCATTCACGAGGGACGACTGTGGTCATGGTCCTTCATGATCTGAACCTTGCCGCACGATATGCCGATTATCTGATTGCAATGGCAAACGGCAGGATACAGTTTCGCGGGACGCCAAAGGAAGTCCTCACGGAAAAGACCGTGCAAGACGTATTCGGCCTTCAGAGCCGTGTCATACCGGACCCTTTAACAGGTCGTCCCATGATGCTGCCGATCGGTCGCCACAGGATTTCCTCGACACTTGCCGAAACTTGAAGGCATCACAAATCCGAGAGTTTGGAGAATTGCGGAAACGGGATGTTCCCAGCCTAGTTAAGGGTTCTCAACCCCAACGAGGAAACAGACCCATGATCTTGACCAGACGAGCCGTTCTCGCAGCAAGTGCCGCTTCTGCCGCGGCAGCAGTCCTGTCCACTCCTTCGATCGGTAGAGCGGCGACCCCTTTTACACAGCCCGCTTTGCCATTCGGCGAGGATGCCCTGGCTCCCCACATCTCCCAAAAAACCGTGAGCCTTCACTACGGAAAGCACCACAAGGCATATTTCGACAAGCTGAACACGCTTGTGAAGGACACTCCCTATGCGGAAATGGACCTGGAGGCGATCGTCAAGGCATCCTACGGCAAGGACGCTGACAAGAAGATCTACAACAACGCCGCTCAGGCCTGGAATCACGTGGTTTACTGGGATCAGTTTGTACCGGGCGGCCCAAGCAGTCCTGACGGTAAGGCCGCCGATGAAATCAACGCTGCTTTCGGCGACTACGGCAAATTTGTCGATAAAGCCGTAGCGACGTCAGATGAGGTGTTCGGTACGGGATGGGTGTGGCTGACAAGAGGCGACGACAACAAGCTTGCGCTTATCGGCTACGAGGATGGCAACAACCCGGTAGCGGTTGGTCGTCCAGCATATCTCGGTATCGATATATGGGAACACGCCTATTATGTGGATTACGAGAACCGTAAACCAGAGCACATCAAGGCCGTTCTGGAAAACATCGTCAACTGGCGCGTTGTCGGAGACAAAATAGCGCAGGTATAAGCATCTGCGCATCCACTCTCGCAAGCGCCCTTGCCTCACAGGGCGTTTTTCAAGCACTGTACTCGATAAATCCTGTCAGGTTCACTCGTGCGTTTGGAGACATGACATTCTATCCGATGCGCCCAAATTAGCATCACTTCGCAAAAAGTTGAATATTTGGTCAAAAATCATCTGAATCGTTGAAGCACTCCGCTTGAGTATGTGATGAGTTTCTTATAACCACGATTGGTCGGCACTCGCGGGACAAGCGGGCCGGTTACAAAAAATTGGGAGCTCAACGATGAGATATAAAATTGGCCTGATCGCCGCCGCGTTGCTATCTGCGACCTGCTTCGCCTCTGCTGCAAGCGCGAAAACTTTCGTGTTCTGCTCGGAAGGCTCGCCTGAAGGCTTCGATCCCGGTCTTTACACGGCTGGCACCACGTTCGATGCTGCTGCGCACACCGTTTACAGCCGCCTTCTGGAATTCGAACCTGGCACCACCAAGCCGGTCGCTGGCCTGGCCGAGAGCTGGGAAGTTTCTGAAGACGGTACAGTCTATACGTTCAAGCTGCGCAAGGGCGTCAAGTTCCAGACCACCGAATTCTTCACCCCGACCCGCGAGTTGAACGCCGATGACGTCGTGTTCTCCATCGAGCGCCAGATCAAGACCGACAATCCATGGCACCAGTATGTTCCCGGCACGTCCTGGGAATACGCCGCTGGCATGGGTTTCCCTGAACTGATCAAGTCCGTCGAAAAGGTCGACGACATGACGGTCAAGTTCACGCTGAACCGTCCGGAAGCTCCTTTCCTCGCCAACATCGCCATGCCGTTCGCTTCGATCGTCTCGAAGGAATACACCGACAAGCTCGCAGCTGAAGGCAAGCAGGCGCAGTTGAACCAGATGCCGGTCGGCACGGGTCCGTTCACCTTCGTTGGTTATCAGCAGGATGCAGTCATCCGCTATACCGCCAACAAGGACTATTGGGGTGGCGCACCGAAGGTCGACAACCTCGTCTTCGCAATCACCACCGACGCTGCCGTTCGTTACCAGAAGCTCAAGGCTGGCGAATGCCATCTGATGCCTTACCCGAACGCTGCCGACGTGCAGTCCATGAAGTCTGATCCAAGTCTTCAGGTCATGGAACAGGAAGGCCTCAACGTTGCCTACCTCGCCTACAACACCACGCAGGCTCCATTCGACAAGATTGAAGTTCGCAAGGCGCTGAACAAGGCTATCAACAAGAAGGCAATCGTCGACGCAGTCTTCCAAGGCATGGCAACGCCTGCCAAGAACCCGTTGCCGCCGACCATGTGGTCCTATAACGACAAGATCGAAGACGACTCGTACGATCTCGACGCCGCCAAGAAGATGCTCGAAGAAGCAGGCGTGAAGGACCTTTCCATGAAGGTCTGGGCAATGCCGGTTTCGCGTCCATACATGCTGAACGCCCGCCGCGCTGCTGAAATCATCCAGGATGATTTCGCGAAGATCGGCGTGAAGGTTGAGATCGTCTCCTACGAGTGGGCCGAATATCTCGACCGCTCCAAGGCAAAGGACCGTGACGGCGCCGTCATGCTCGGCTGGACGGGCGACAATGGCGATCCGGACAACTTCCTCGACACCCTGCTCGGCTGCGAAGCCGTTGGCGGCAACAACCGTGCGCAGTGGTGCAACAAGGAATTCAACGATCTGGTGAAGAAGGCCAAGGTCACGACCGACCAGGCCGAGCGCACCAAGCTCTACGAAGAAGCTCAGGTTGTCTTCAAAAAGGAAGCACCTTGGGCCACCATCGACCACTCCCTGTCCATCGTTCCGATGCGCAAGGAAGTGACCGGCTTCGTTCAGAGCCCGCTGGGTGACTTCACGTTCGAAAACGTTGATATTGCCGAGTAACAGTCGGAAGAATACAAAAATGCCGCGCGTCTTGATCCAAGGCGCGCGGCACTTGCGTTCTGATACACACAACAACAAGAAGCAGACCGAAAAGGTCGCTACTACCCGCGCATAGGTTCCTTGAAGGAACAGATCGAAGGTTTCTCATGATTGGCTTTCTCGTACGGCGCATTGCCGTGCTCATCCCCACATTCATCGGGGTTTCCATTATCGCGTTCCTGTTCATCCGGCTTCTGCCGGGCGATCCGGTCGCTCTTTTGTCCGGCGAACGCGTGATGTCGCCAGAGCGCCATGCGCAGATCAGCGCCGCGCTCGGCATGGATCGTCCACTGGTCATCCAGTATTTCGATTACCTGAAGGGCGTCCTGAGTGGTGATTTCGGCACATCCATCGTGTCCAAGTCACCCATCATCGATCAGTTCTTCGCGCTCTTCCCGGCAACGGTCGAACTGTCCTTCTGCGCGATCATCCTCGCCGTCTTCATCGGCATTCCCGCAGGCGTCATCGCCGCCATCAAGCGCGGGTCGATCTTCGATCAGGGCCTGATGGGCATTGCCCTCGTCGGCTATTCCATGCCGATCTTCTGGTGGGGCCTGCTGCTGATCATCCTGTTTTCCGGCATCCTGCAATGGACACCGGTTTCGGGCCGCATCTCGCTGATGTTCTTCTTCCCGCCGGTCACCGGCTTTATGCTGATCGACTCGCTGCTTTCCGGCCAGAAGGGTGCATTCACCTCCGCGCTTAGCCATCTGGCGCTGCCCTCCATCGTGCTTGCGACCATTCCGCTCGCCGTCATTGCGCGCCAGACTCGCTCGGCGATGCTGGAAGTGCTGTCGGAAGATTACGTCCGCACCGCACGCGCCAAGGGTCTTTCTCCCTTCCGCGTCATCGGCATCCACGCGCTGCGCAACGCCATGATCCCGGTCATCACCACTATCGGTCTTCAGGTCGGCGTCATGCTGGCCGGTGCCATCCTCACCGAAACGATCTTCTCCTGGCCGGGCATCGGCAAGTGGATGGTCGATTCCGTCTTCCGTCGCGATTACCCGGTCATTCAGGGTGGTCTGTTGTTGATTGCGGGCATCATCATGGTCGTCAACCTCATCGTTGACCTCCTGTACGGCCTGATCAATCCACGCATCCGGCACTAAAGGGAGATCCGTTTCATGGCCGATACCGCCATTACCAAAACCGCCGCTCCGGTTTCCTCTGCCGCAATGCGCAAGCAGATGCTCAAGGAATTCTGGTTCTATTTCTCCGAAAACAAGGGTGCCGTCATCGGCCTCTACGTCTTCGTCGCACTGGTCATCGTCGCGGTCTTCGCGTCTTTCATCGCCCCGCATTCACCGTTCCAGCAATATCGTGACGCAGTTCTTCTGCCACCGGCCTGGATACAGGGCGGAAACATGACGCACATTCTGGGCACGGACCCGGTTGGCCGCGACATCCTCTCGCGCCTGATTTATGGTGCGCAATATTCGCTGTTCATCGGTGTTTTCGTCACCACGCTGTCGCTCACGACAGGCGTCGTCATCGGCGTTATCGCAGGCTATTACCGTGGCTGGCTCGATACGGCGATCATGCGTCTGATGGATATCATCCTCGCCTTCCCGTCGCTGCTTCTGGCGCTCGTGCTCGTCGCCATTCTCGGCCCGGGCCTCACCAACGGCATGATTGCGATTGCGCTGGTTCTCCAGCCGCATTTCGTGCGCCTCACCCGCGCTGCCGTCATGGCTGAAAAGACGAAGGAGTACGTCACCGCCTCGCGTCTGGCCGGTGCCGGTCCGCTGCGCCTCATGTTCCGCACCATCCTGCCGAACTGCACCGCACCGCTCATCGTTCAGGCGACGCTGTCCTTCTCCAACGCCATTCTCGATGCGGCGGCTCTGGGCTTCCTCGGCATGGGCGCTCAGCCGCCCGCTCCCGAATGGGGCACCATGCTTGCCGAAGCGCGCGAGTTCATTCTGCGCGCCTGGTGGGTCGTTACATTCCCCGGTCTTGCCATCCTCATCACCGTTCTCGCCATCAACCTGATGGGCGATGGTCTGCGTGATGCGCTCGACCCGAAACTGAAGAGGTCCTGATATGGCACTTCTGCAAATCGATAATCTCACCGTCGAATTCGAAACCGCAAACGGCTGGTTCCGCGCCGTTGATGGCGTGTCGCTTTCCGTCGATGCGGGTGAAGTTCTCGCCATCGTCGGCGAATCCGGCTCGGGCAAGTCCGTGTCCATGCTGGCCGTCATGGGCCTGCTGCCATGGACGGCGAAGATCACCGCCGACCGCATGTTGTTTCAGGGCAAAGACATCCAGAAGCTTGAGGGCTCAGAACGCCGCAAGCTGATCGGCAAGGATGTCGCCATGATCTTTCAGGAGCCGATTGCAAGCCTCAACCCTTGCTTCACCGTCGGCTTCCAGATCGAGGAAGTCCTGCGCATTCATATGGGCATGGATAAGAAGACGCGCCACGCACGCGCCATCGAGCTGTTCAAGCTCGTCGGTCTGCCGGACCCGGAAGAGCGCCTGAAGCACTTCCCGCACCAGATGTCCGGTGGCCAGTGCCAGCGCGTCATGATCGCGATTGCCATTGCCTGCAATCCGAAACTCCTGATTGCCGACGAGCCGACGACCGCGCTCGACGTGACGATCCAGAAGCAGATCCTCGATCTGATCATGCGTCTTCAGACTGAGACCGGCATGGGCCTGATCATGATCACCCATGACATGGGCGTGGTTGCGGAAACGGCTGACCGCGTCGTGGTGCAATATAAGGGGCGCAAGATGGAGGAAGCCGACGTGCTGACCCTCTTCGAAAACCCCAAGAGCAACTATACGAAGGCGCTTCTGGCAGCGCTGCCGGAAAACGCGACGGGTGATCGCCTGACCACCGTTTCGCAGTTCTTTGACGGCACGCCGACACCGGCCCCAAGCGCTGCGGGAGAAACGGCATGACCGATAACAAAACCATGCTCGAAATCCGCAACATGAAGCGGGACTACGAAATTCCCGGCGGGTTCATGAAGAAGGGCAAGACGGTTCACGCCGTCAAGGGTGTATCCTTCAAGCTCGAAACCGGCAAGACGCTGGCCATTGTCGGCGAAAGCGGCTGCGGCAAATCTACCCTTGCCCGCATGCTCACTTTCATCGATGAGCCGACCTCGGGCGAGCTCTTCATCGATGGCGAGAAGATGGATACACGCCCCGGCCACCTGACGCCGGAAATGCGCCAGAAGGTGCAGATCGTGTTTCAGAACCCCTACGGTTCCCTCAACCCGCGCCAGAAGATCGGCGATGTGCTGGGTGAATCGCTCCTCATCAACACGAAGATGTCTGCTGCGGAGCGCCGCGAAAAGGCAACCGACATGCTGGTGCGTGTCGGTCTCGGCCCTGAGCATTACAACCGCTACCCGCACATGTTCTCCGGCGGCCAGCGCCAGCGCATCGCCATTGCGCGTGCGCTGATGATGAACCCGAAGCTGCTGGTACTGGACGAGCCGGTCTCCGCGCTCGACCTTTCGGTGCAGGCTCAGGTGCTGAACCTGCTCGCAGACCTTCAGGACGAATTCGGCCTAACTTACGTCTTCATCAGCCACGACCTCTCGGTCGTGAAGTACATCGCTGATGAGGTCATGGTCATGTATTTCGGTGAAGCCGTGGAATATGGCACCCGCGACGAGGTTTTCTCGAACCCGCAGCACAGCTACACCCGCACCCTCTTCGCCGCGACCCCGAAAGCCGACGTGGAATCCATCCGCGCCCGCATGGCGGCCAAGGCCATGGCGAAAGCCGGTTGAGTTGTCAAAGCCCCGGAGCGATCCGGGGCTTTTTTGTATGACCCGTGCCTCCAAACGACCTCCTTCAAAAATCATTGTGAAATCGCCTAAGCGTCCATATCTTCGCTTCGGGAAAAAAGCGTGCGTCCAAATCATTGGGTGATGCGTTTCGGTTTCAGACATCGAAACCGCAGCTAAGGAGAAGTGCATGTCGGAGGGAAAGACCCTGAAGGATTGGGAAGCGCTGGCCGAAAAGGAATTGAAGCGTTCACCCGAAACTCTCATCTGGGAGACACCCGAAGGCATCGACGTCAAGCCGCTTTATACCGCCGAAGATATCAGCGGCATTTCCCATCTCGACAGCCTGCCCGGATTTAAGCCGTTCGTTCGTGGCCCGCGCGCCACCATGTATGCCGGGCGGCCTTGGACGATCCGCCAATATGCGGGGTTTTCGACGGCAGAGGAATCCAACGCGTTCTACAAGCGTAATCTCGCAGCAGGCCAGAAGGGCCTTTCGGTCGCCTTCGACCTTGCCACGCACCGAGGTTATGACAGCGACCACGAGCGCGTGGTCGGCGATGTCGGCAAGGCGGGCGTTGCAATCGATAGCGTCGAGGACATGAAAATCCTCTTCGATGGCATTCCGCTGAAGGAAATGTCGGTTTCGATGACCATGAACGGCGCGGTGATACCGATCCTTGCGTCGTTCATCGTTGCGGGTGAAGAGCAAGGCTGCTCCCGCGCCGAGCTTTCCGGCACCATCCAGAACGATATTCTCAAAGAGTTCATGGTGCGTAACACATATATTTACCCCCCAGAACCTTCGATGAGGATCATCGCCGATATCATCGAGTACACGGCAAAGGAGATGCCGCGCTTCAACTCCATCTCGATCTCCGGCTACCATATGCAGGAGGCAGGCGCGACGCTGGTGCAGGAACTAGCCTTCACGCTGGCTGATGGGCGCGAATATGTGCGCGCCGCCCTCAAAAAAGGCCTGAACGTCGATGATTTCGCCGGTCGCCTGTCCTTCTTCTTTGCCATCGGCATGAACTTCTTCATGGAAGCGTCCAAACTGCGCGCCGCACGACTTTTATGGTCGAAGATCATGGAAGAGTTCGAGCCACAGAAAGCATCGTCCATGATGCTGCGAACACATTGCCAAACCTCGGGCGTGTCGCTCCAGGAGCAAGACCCTTATAATAACGTGATCCGCACCGCATATGAGGCCCTGTCGGCGGCACTGGGCGGCACCCAGTCGCTTCATACCAATGCACTCGATGAAGCGATGGCATTGCCAACGGATTTTTCTGCCCGTATTGCCCGCAACACCCAACTCATTCTCCAGCACGAGACTGGCGTGACGAAGGTGGTGGACCCACTTGCAGGCTCCTATTACGTCGAGAGCCTGACCAATGAGCTTGCCGAGAAGGCATGGGCACTGATCGAAGAAGTGGAGGCCCTTGGTGGCATGACAAGCGCTGTTGCAAACGGCCTGCCAAAACGTCTGATCGAGGAAGCAGCAACGAAACGTCAGGCCGCGGTGGATCGTGGCGACGAAATCATCGTTGGCGTCAACAAGTTCCGCCTGGAGAACGAAGACCCTATCGACATTCTCGATATCGACAACTCGGCGGTTCGCGCGTCGCAGATAAGGCGACTGGAAACCGTGCGCCGCCAACGTGATCCGTCAGCAGTCAAAAAAGTGCTGTCTCGCCTTATCGAAGTTGCAAGCTCGGGCACAGGCAATCTGCTTGACGCCGCTGTCGAAGCGGCACGCGCAAGGGCGACCCTTGGCGAAATTTCCGACGCTATGCGCAGCGTTTTCGGTGACCACGAAGCCGTGCCGGAAGTTGTTCACGATGTTTATGCCGCAGCCTATGGCGATGACCCGGAATACGCGACGTTGAAAAACCGCTTAAGTGAGCTTTCCACACATGTCGGATCTAGCCCGAAGATGATGATTGCGAAGCTGGGGCAGGATGGACACGATCGCGGCGCGAAAATCATCGCCTCTGCCTTCGGCGATATCGGTTTCGATATCGTAGCTGGTCCCCTTTTCCAGACACCCGAAGAAGCAGCAGAACTCGCCATTGAGAACAAAGTCCATGTCGTCGGCATGTCCTCTCTTGCGGCCGGACACAAGACCCTTGCCCCCCAACTTGTCGAGGCGCTCAAGGCGAGCGGGGCTGAAGATGTCATCGTCATCGTGGGCGGGGTGATACCGCGTCAGGATTACCAGTTCCTCCTTGACCATGGAGTGGCCGCCGTATTCGGCCCCGGTACCAACGTATTGGAAGCGGCGCGCGCCGTTATCGACCTTATGCAAGGCAGGCTTCGCAACGCATGATTTCCTAATAGACCGCAAAAAAGCAAAAGCTGTTTGGAATATATGTTCCAAATTGCTAGAGTGACGTTTCACATGCGGGAGGATATTCATGCAGGATGTAGCCACACCGGAAACGGTGAAGGAGTTCGAGGAGAGACTGGTCGAAGTTTCGCTCAAGCTGCCAAAAAGATTGCGGCAATGCGCCGATTACGTCGCCGCCAATACTGATCGAATTGCAGTTTCCACCGTCGCCGAAATGGCCGAGGCTGCCGGTGTGCAGCCCTCCGCTTTCATGCGGTTTTGCCAGATCCTCGGCTTTTCCGGATTTTCGGAAATGCAGCGGCTTTTTAAGGAGAGCTATTCCGGACGCTGGCCGGACTATGATACCCGTCTGACAAACTTGCGCGACAAGGGAGAGGACAGCGGCGCGCGGCTGTTGGCGGAATTCGTGGAGGCTGGTCGCGCTTCCCTGGAAAACCTGCTGAAAACCGTTGATCCATCGGCATTCGAGACAGCTATACAGGTACTTTCCAAGGCAGAGATGATCCACATTGTCGGCTTGCGCCGCTCCTTCCCGGTGGCGAGCTATCTGGCTTACGCCTTTGAAAAGATGCAGGTGCCTGCCATGCTCCACGCCTCCGTGGGACAGTTGCAGAGCGCCAGTGCGGTTAGGCGAAACGACGTGGTTTTGGCGATTACATTTGCGCCCTATTCTGCAGAAACAATCGATCTCGTGTCTTCAAGCTGCGCCCGCAACATTCCGGTGGTTGCCATCACCGACGCGGCTGTGAACCCTCTGCGACAATTCGATGCCACCATACTCGCGGTGTCGGAAGTCGACTTCGGCGCATTCCGCTCACTCTCGGCCACGCTCTGCATGGCGATAGCGCTTGCCGTCGGAATAGGTACACATCGACAAATTTGAATATTTGTGTTGAAAATGAAAATAATGGAATTTATAGTCCAAATCTGACGCAGGGGGAACGATGGTGGAGTGTCGTTCCGAGGCGGAAAATGCGTGAAAGCGCGGAGGAGGAGGATCGTGAAAACACTCGATCTCATCACGATCGGCCGTTCGTCGGTCGATCTTTACGGCGCACAGGTTGGTGGACGGCTGGAGGATATGTCCTCCTTCAACAAATACATCGGCGGCTCTCCCACCAACATCGCGGCAGGTGCCGCACGACTGGGATTGAAGAGCGCAGTCATTACCCGCGTGGGTAATGAGCACATGGGCCGCTTCATCCGCGAGCAACTGATACGCGAAGGCGTGGATGTACGTGGCGTGTGGACTGATGAGGAACGCCTGACGGCGCTCGTCATTCTGGGCATACGTGATCAAAATCAGTTCCCTTTGATCTTCTATCGCGAAAACTGTGCCGACATGGCGCTGTGCGAAGATGACATCGACCCTGCGTTCATTGCCGAGGCGGCCTGCGTATGTGCTACAGGAACGCATCTTTCCCACCCTCGCACCGAGGCTGCGGTGCTGAAGGCGCTACGCATTGCCCGCGAGAACGGCGCGAAGACGGCGCTGGATATCGATTACCGCCCTAACCTCTGGGGTGTTGCCGGTCACGGCGATGGCGAAAGCCGCTTCGTGGAATCCGCCAAGGTAACGGAAAAGCTGCAATCCACCCTCAACCTCTTCGACCTGATCGTTGGGACGGAAGAGGAGTTCCACATCGCCGGTGGCTCGACCGATACGCTGCAGGCGCTGCGCGCCGTGCGCAAGGTTTCGAAAGCGACGCTAGTCTGCAAACGCGGCCCGATGGGTGCGGTCGTTTTTCCGGGTGATATTCCGCAAAGTCTGGATGATGGGGAAAGCGGCGAAGGCTTTCCAATCGAAGTGTTCAACGTACTGGGCGCGGGAGATGGCTTCATGGCCGGTCTGTTCCGTGGCTGGCTGCGCGGCGAAGACTGGCCGACGACCCTGAAATACGCTAACGCCTGCGGCGCTTTTGCCGTGTCTCGACACGGCTGCACACCTGCTTACCCAAGCTGGGAAGAGCTGCAATATTTCTTCCGCACCGGCATTCGCAACAGGGCGCTGCGCAAGGATGAAGCGCTAGAACAGGTGCATTGGGCGACCAACCGAAAAGGCGACTGGAACACGATGCGGGTGTTCGCCTTCGACCATCGCATGCAGCTGGAAGCCATTGCCAGCGAAATGGGCGTCGATGACAAAAAGATCGGCGAGTTCAAGGAGCTTTGCCTGAAAGCCGCGCATAAGGTGGCCGGTGGCAATGATGGATACGGCATTCTTTGCGACGGACGACTTGGCCGCGATGCACTGTATCAGGCAGCGGGATCGGGCCTGTGGATCGGACGTCCGGCGGAGTGGCCGGGCTCCCGTCCGCTGACGCTGGAGCCGGATCTCGGGCCTGATTGCGGTGCTTTGGGTGAATGGCCGACCGAGCATGTGGTGAAGGTGCTTTGCTTCTACCACCCCGACGATGACGCGGCGATGAGGCAGAGCCAGGAGGAGACGGTATCGCGTCTGTTCACGGCTTCCCGGCGCAACGGGCTGGAATTCCTGCTGGAAGTTATTCCTTCCAAAGTGGCCGCGACAGATGACGAGACAACCGCGCGCATCATCGACCGTTTCTACGAGATCGGCGTCTATCCAGACTGGTGGAAACTGGAGCCCATGAAAACCGAAGCGGCATGGCGGCAGGCGACCGACGCAGTGAAGCGCAACGACCCTTATGTGCGCGGCATCGTCGTCCTGGGGCTGGAAGCGCCGCATGCCGAACTGGAGGAAAGCTTCAAACTGGCGGCTGGCTTCGATCTGGTCAAAGGATTTGCCGTCGGCCGCACGATTTTTGCCGATGCCGCACGCGGCTGGCTTTCCGGCAAGATCAGCGATGAGCAGGCAGTTGCGGATATGGCGGAACGCTACGATGCTCTTTGTCGCGTGTGGGACAAAGCGCGCGCCGAAAGCAAAAAGGGAGAGGCAGCGTGAATACGATACGTTTGACGGCGGCACAGGCGCTGGTGCGCTATCTGGCCGCCCAGCTGAACGATGATGGCGAGACCTACATTTCCGGCGTCTGGGCGATTTTCGGCCATGGCAATGTGGCCGGTCTCGGCGAAGCGCTCTACGGTATACGCGAAGAGTTGCCGACCTATCGCGGCCAGAACGAGCAATCCATGGCGCATGCGGCTATCGCCTACGCCAAGCAGCTTGGTCGTCGCCGCGCCATGGCGGTCACCTCCTCCATCGGTCCCGGCGCTACCAATATGGTGACGGCGGCGGCACTGGCCCATGTCAACCGCCTGCCCGTACTACTGATCCCCGGCGACGTCTTCGCCAACCGCGGGCCCGACCCTGTGCTGCAGCAGATCGAGGATTTCAACGACGGCACAGTATCGGCCAATGATTGCTTCAAGCCGGTCAGCCGCTATTTCGACCGGATTACGCGGCCCGAGCAGCTTCTGACCGCCCTGCCCCGGGCATTCCGCACCATGACGGACCCCGCCGACTGCGGCCCTGTGACGCTGGCTTTCTGCCAGGATGTGCAGGCGGAAGCTTTCGATTATCCGACAAACTTCTTCGAGAGAAAAGTCTGGCGGCAACGCAGGCCGGAGCCTGATCAGGTAGAGTTCGAGGAAGCTGTTGCAGCACTGAAGGCGGCGAAGAACCCTATTATCGTTGCGGGCGGTGGAGTGCACTTCTCGGGCGCGACCGAGACGCTAAAGGATTTTGTAGAGCGCCACTCCATTCCCGTCATCGAAACGCAGGCGGGTAAGTCGGCTTTGGCCTGGGATAATGACCTGAATTTCGGACCTGCGGGTGTGACAGGTTCTTCCAGCGCCAATGCCATTGCTGAGAAGGCCGATCTCGTATTCGGCATTGGCACACGCTTTCAAGACTTCACCACCGGCTCCTGGGCACTGTTCAAGAACCCGCAGCGCAGGTTGCTGGCGCTCAATGTGCAGCCTTATGACAGCGCCAAACATGACGCGATCAGCCTGACGGCGGATGCGAAGATCGGGCTGGAGAAGTTGTCCGAAGCTCTCGGTAGCCACCGTTATGCCGCGCCAGATGCCCGCCTGAAGCAGGACTGGTTTAGCAATGCCGATGCCGTAACCGCAGCACCTGAGGAAGCCAACAGCCTACCTACAGATATGCAGGTGATCGGTGCGGTGCAGCGTGCGTCACGCGACAACACCGTGGTAATGTGCGCTGCCGGCACGATGCCGGGAGAATTGCATCAGCTGTGGAAAGCAAAGCTGCCACTTTCCTACCACATGGAATACGGCTTCTCCTGCATGGGTTACGAGATTGCCGGTGGGCTTGGCATCAAGATGGCCGAGCCTGACCGCGACGTGATCGTGATGGTGGGCGACGGCTCTTACATGATGATGAATTCCGAGCTTGCGACCGCCGTTGCCATGGGCGTGAAGATCACCCTCGTCATTACCGACAACCGCGGCTATGGCTGCATCAACCGGCTGCAAATGGGCACCGGCGGCGCCGAGTTCAACAACCTCTACGCCCACACCAACCAGAAGAACCCGATTGCCATCGATTTCACTGCCCATGCTGCCAGCATGGGCGCGGATGCGCATAAGGTCTCCACGATTGCCGAGCTTGAAACGGCGCTCGATGCGGCGCGCAGCGCAGAGGTCGTAACGGTCATCGTCATCGATACCGACCCCTACCCCACGCCGGATGCCGGAGGATATTGGTGGGATGTCGCCGTCCCTGAGGTCTCCGAACGAACCGAAGTCAAAAATGCTCGTGTGGCTTACGAAGCTGCACTCAAAGAAAGACGCTGATCATGATTCTTTACGGTACCAACCCAATCGCCTGGAGCAATGACGACGACCGGTCGCTCGGTGCCCATATCAGTCTCGAACAGTGCCTGGACGAGACGTCCAGCATCGGCTTCGATGGGATCGAAAAGGGCCATAAGTTTCCGCAGGAGCCGGAGGGGCTGAAAGCGGTTCTCGATCCGCGCGGCCTGCGCTTCGTATCCGGCTGGCACTCGCTCAACCTTTTGACCAACTCAATCGAAGACGAGAAGGCTGCGATGCAGCCCGCGCTCGATCTGCTCAAGGCCATGGGCTCCAAGGTCATCATCGTTTGCGAAACGTCAAACGCAATCCATGGCGACGATTCCAAGCCGGTCAACGACCGCCCAAAGCTGGCCGACAGCGAATGGAAGAGCTTTGGCGAGGGCGTGGAAGCGCTGGCCAAATATGCCGCAGATCAGGGCATTGCGCTGGTTTATCACCACCACATGGGAACGATCGTCGAGAGCGAAGACGAGATCGACCGCCTGATGGAAAATACCGGGCCGCACACAAAACTCCTGCTCGATACCGGCCATACCCTGTTCGGTGGCGGCAACCCGCAGAGTGTAGCCAGAAAACATATGCACCGTGTCGGGCATATCCACGCCAAGAATGTGCGCCCCGTTATTGCTGCGCAGGTGCGTAACGAAAAGCTGTCTTTCCTCGAAGGCGTGCGCCGTGGGGTCTTCACCGTTCCGGGTGACAGCGAGGGCGGTGTCGATTTCCCATCCGTGCTGAAGATTGCTGCGGAACATGGCTATAGCGGTTGGCTGGTTATCGAGGCCGAACAGGACCCGGATGTGCGCAACCCGTTTGAATATCAAAGCCTTGGCCTGAAATCGCTTCGCGCTTTCGCTAGGGAAGCCGGGCTGGACAAGGGCTGAAACAAGGAGGCCTGAGAGATGGCAAATCTGCTTCGCAAACCGACAGGTAAAAGCGGCAAGGTCCATGACATTACGCCGGAAAGCGCCAATTGGGGCTATGTCGGCTTCGGTCTGTATCACCTGAAGCCCGGCGAAACCGCCAATGAAAACACCGGCGAGACGGAGGTCATTCTGGTGCTGGTCGAGGGCAAGGCTGAGGTAGCCAGCGAGGACAAAAAGTTTGGCGAACTTGGCGACCGGATGAATGTGTTCGAGCGCAAGCCCCCGCACTGCGTCTACATCCCCGCTGGTTCATCCTGGTCGGTCGAGGCGACGACGGATTGCACGATTGGCGTCTGCACAGCCCCCGCCAAGCCGGGACGCGAAGCGCAGGTGATCGGGCCGAATGGCATCACGCTTGCCGAGCGAGGAAAGGGCGGCAATACGCGCTACATCTTCCCCATTGCCATGGAAGACCGCGACGTGGCCGACAGCCTGCTGGTCACGGAAGTGTTCACGCCATCCGGCCACTGGTCCTCTTATCCACCGCACCGTCATGACGAGGATAACTATCCCGACATGACCTATCTGGAAGAGACCTATTATCACCGGCTAAACCCGGCGCAAGGCTTTGGCTTCCAGCGCGTTTTCACCGATGATGGCTCGCTGGACGAAACCATGGCAGTTTCAGACGGCGATGTCGTTTTGGTCCCCAAAGGGCATCACCCCTGCGGTTCACCCTATGGCTACGAGATGTACTACCTCAATGTCATGGCTGGCCCTTTGCGCAAATGGCGTTTCCAAAATCACCCGGATCACGACTGGATTTTCAAGCGCGACAATCCCTGATCCTGCACCTCTACATCTATTGCTCCCTGGGAGGAAAATATGAAAAGTCTGGGCGTTGGCCTGATTGGCACTGGCTATATGGGCAAGTGCCATGCACTCGCATGGAATAACGTAACGAGTATTTTCGGCGATGTGCCGCGACCTCGGCTAGTGACGCTTGCGGAAGTGAACTCCGAACTTGCAGCCAAGAAGGCGCAGGAATTCGGATTCTCCAAATCTACCGCGAACTGGCGTGATCTTCTCAATGATCCAGAAATCGATGTGATATCGGTTACCACACCTAACGCATTTCATCCGGAAATGGCGATTGCCGCGCTCGATGCAGGCAAACATGTTTGGTGCGAAAAGCCTATGGCACCATCCTTTAGCGACGCGATCAAAATGCGCGATGCCGCACAGAGCTCCGGTCGCGTTGCGGCCATGGGCTACAATTACATACAGAACCCTGTCATTCGCCACATTAAGTCGTTGATCAAGGACAATGTGATAGGGGATGTGAACCATATCCGCGTCGAGATGGACGAGGATTTCATGGCCGACTCCAAGGCGCTTTTTTACTGGAAAAGCGAAGCCTCGTCGGGTTATGGGGCCTTGGATGATTTCGCGGTTCACCCGTTGTCTTTGATCTTCAGTCTGTTCGGCCACGTCGATAAGGCCATTTCGGATATGGTCAAACCCTATCCGACACGACCATTGAAAGACGGAACCGCGCGCGACGTCGAAAATCACGATCTTGCCAGCGTTCTTTTCAAGCTGGAAAGCGGAATTTCGGGTGTTCTAATGGCAAACCGCTCCGCATGGGGACGCAAAGGCCGTATCGCGTTGCAGATATATGGTTCGAAAGGATCGATCCTCTACGATCAGGAGCGAATGAACGAGTTTCAGCTCTACACCACTGACGGTCGACCGGAAGAGCAGGGTTTCCGCACGGTTCTCACTGCTCCACATCATCGTCCCTATGACAGGTTCATTCCTGCTGCTGGTCATGGCCTCGGCTTCAACGATCTGAAGGTCATCGAATGCCGGGAGCTGATAGCCGCTATCGAAGGATTGCCTGCAAACATCATTACCTTCGATGAAGGCATCGGGATAGAAAGAAGCGTTCACGCCATGGCCCGTTCATTCGACGAAAAGCGATGGGTTGAAACCAAAGAAATCGGCAACTGACAAACCATCCTCCTCCCCAACTAAAACGCCCGCATTTTTTAAAATGCGGGCGTCTTTTTTTATCGAAGGAGATCAGGCTTTCAGGCGACCTCGACAGGCTTTCCTGTTTGCCAGCTGACAGTCGCGGCATCCGCCAGCTTCTGGGCCTGTAGACCGTCGAAGCCGCTTGGACGCGGCGAAGTGTTCCCAGCATCCACGGCGCTGATGAAACTGTTGATTTCGTTTGCATAGGCCTGAGAATAACGTTCAATGAAGAAGTGCTGAACAGGGTCGCCCGCGAGGCCGTCCGCATTCCACAACTCTACGCTCGAGCTCTGGATGTTGCGCGCCTGGAGCATGCCCGTGGAGCCGTGGACTTCGATACGCTGGTCATACCCATAGGTGGCGCGGCGGGAGTTGGTAATGACGGCGATCCGTCCTGATGCGGTTTGCATCTGCACGGCGGCCGTATCGACATCGCCTTCCACACCGATCGCCTTGTCTACGAGTGCTGAACCAAGCGCGTTGACCACGATGAATTCCTCACCCATGAGGAAACGCGCCATATCGAAATCGTGGATCATCATATCGCGGAAGAGGCCGCCGGAGGATTTCACATATTCGGCAGGCGGCGGAGCTGGATCGCGGCTGATGATGGTGACGATTTCGATTTCGCCCACATCGCCACGACGTAGACGGGACTCGACGGTGGAGAAATTTGGATCGAAGCGGCGGTTAAAGCCGATCATCAGCGTCGACTTGTTTTTTTCGACCACGTCCAAGCATTGATTGATGCGATCAACCGAAAGAGAGACCGGCTTTTCACACAAAATATGCTTGCCAGCCTTGGAAGCAGCCTCGATGAGATCGGCATGGCTGGGCGTTGGTGTTGCTATGAGCACGGCATCGACATCGCTCGAAGCGATAATTTCTTCCACACTTGCAACTTTGGCACCCGTCTGCGCGGCAAGCTGCTCAGCGGCTGCGGGGAAGGCATCGGCAACATAGGCTAGTTTCGCCTTCGGGTTGGCGGCGATGGTGGCTGAATGCACCTTGCCGATACGGCCCGCACCGAGCACTCCAAACCTAATCATGTCATTCACTCCATTGGTATCAAGCTATTGGATTTGTGGGAAGAATCATATTGTTCCGTTGAGGTCTTTCGAAAGTGTCTGGAGTTCTTTTCCTCCTGCCATGAGGTTTTGGACGTCCTCCATGGAGATTTCGGATTTGCCGAATGTGCCCAGCGTCTGGCCCCGGTTGAGGACGGTGAAGCGGTCACCGACGGCATAGGCATGGCGGACGTTGTGGGTGATGAAGATGACGGCGAGGCCCTTCTGCTGCACCTGGTTGATGTATTTC
>NZ_JAAMFB010000013.1 GCF_013322225.1 Agrobacterium larrymoorei | reverse complement strand
CCTTTCTACAAACGCCTCATCGAAAACGGAAAACCACCCATCGTCGCAATCGCAGCAACCATGCGCAAAATCATCATAACCATCAACGCAAGGCTCAGACAGGATTTAGCTCAACAGAGTTGATGACGGTGGGTGGGGGCGGAGCCGTCGAGGCCCCCTATCTGGGTAACGGTGCAGGAACGCTCGTCAACGTAAACCGGACAGCAGTGGGCTCGTCCCGAGGATCTGCTCATGTTGAAACAGTTGCAAAGTTCGCAGATGCTCGGGACAGGCCCGAGCATGACGGTGGTGTCGGCACTCTAGCAGACCTTACAATCTAGGTTGCCTTTGATTTTCGCGATGATCTATGCCAGTGAAGCGCCAAAATATTGGAAGGCGACAATGGCAGGTACAAACAGCGAGCTTGAACTTCTGGCAGAAGGTCCGGCCATCATTCTGGTCGAGCCCCAGCTTGGGGAAAACATCGGCATGGTGGCGCGCGCGATGGCGAATTTCGGCCTTGCGGAATTGCGGCTCGTCAATCCGCGAGATGGCTGGCCGAGCGAGAAGGCGAGGGCCGCCGCCTCCAAGGCGGATCACGTCATAGACCGAACGCGGGTGTTCGACACCATCGAGGAAGCGACCGCCGACCTCAACTTCACTTATGCGACGACCGCACGGGAACGTTACGGCTTCAAGCCGGTCCGCGCACCCGTCACCGCGGCCTCCACGCTTCGCGCCAGATTTCAGTCTGGTGAGAAGACCGGCATTCTTTTTGGTCGTGAACGCTGGGGCCTGACCAATGAGGAGGTTGCGCTGGCCGATGAGATCGTGACCTTCCCGGTCAATCCGGCATTTGCTTCGCTCAACATTGCCCAGGCCGTTTTGCTTATGTCCTATGAATGGATGAAGTCCGGCATCGAAGACCTCAGCGACACGCTGTTTGAGCCGCTGGAGCAAAAGCAGGCGACCAAGGAACAGCTTTTCGGTCTGTTCGATCAGTTGGAAGAGGCGCTGGATGGACGCGGATACTTCCGGCCGGAAGGAAAGAGGCAGCGCATGGTGGAGAACCTTCGCGCGGTCCTGTCTCGTCGGGCGTTGACCTCGCAGGAAATCAGCGTTCTTCGGGGCGTCTTCGGCACTTTCGACAAATATAGCCGCCAAAATCCGCGTGGCCATGAGGGCGTGGCGGAGCAGGGGGAGTTTCCCGCAGATGACAGCGATAACGGCTGAGATTTCGCCAAAGCCACTGAAGCCGGTGCTGGTCTTCGATAGCGGCATCGGCGGGTTGACCGTGCTGCGCGAGGCGCGCGTACTGATGCCGGAACGCGGCTTCATCTATATAGCCGACGATGCCGGTTTTCCTTATGGCGGCTGGGAAGAGACTGCGCTTAGGGAGCACATCCTTTCGCTCTTTGCCCGCCTGCTGCGCAATTACGATCCCGAGATCTGCATCATCGCTTGCAACACAGCCTTTACACTCGTTGGTGCGGATCTGCGCGCTGCTTTTCCGGAAATGACATTCGTCGGCACGGTGCCTGCCATCAAGCCCGCCGCAGAGCGCACCCGCTCAGGCCTTGTCTCTGTACTGGCGACGCCCGGTACGGTGAAGCGCGCCTATACGCGCGATCTCATCCAGTCTTTCGCCACGCAATGCCATGTGCGTCTGGTCGGCTCGGAAAATCTTGCCCGCATGGCAGAAAGCTGGATCAGAGGCGAACCGGTTTCGGATGAAGCCGTGCTTGCGGAAATTTCCCCGTGTTTCATCGAGGATGAAGGACGGCGAACGGATATCGTCGTGCTGGCCTGCACCCATTACCCCTTTATGGCGAATGTGTTTCGCAGGCTCGCACCATGGCCTGTGGATTGGCTGGACCCTGCGGAGGCCATCGCGCGTCAGGCGCGGCGAAAGGTTGAATATGTCCACGCGGAACATCCAGACGATTCCGATCTTGCCATTTTCACCTCCGGCCAGCCGGATTTCCCGACACGCCGTCTGATGCAGGGTTTCGGCCTTAAGGTATCAACGCCAAAGCTCTGACTGTGGCATTTTTGCATTGGGCTTTATTCTTTTGATGCAATTCGAGATTGAACATCTTGAATTCGAGTCAGAGCCGTGTCACAAAACCAATGCCCGCAACTCAAACACAGGAGGCATCGAAATGGATATTGTTTTACGTCGTCGCCTCCGTGGCTCATCTCGATTTATGGCTTCGGTGCGAACCGTAATTATCACGCCATCTATTCGACGCGGAACAGCGATCTAACGCTTTTCCGGCCTTTGTGGCCGTTTTCAACTTATCTCATGCATGCCGATAGGCTTTTTGTCGTCGTAGCGTATCGCTGCGTCCATCGGCTTCGCACGTCATCTTTCATTACCAAAAGGACCTGGTCGCATTGCCGCGCCGGGATGGACCTCTCATGTCTGAAGAACAATCTTTGAGTGTGAATGATGTTTCCAAAGCCGTTGACGATCTGTTCCGCAGCTTTGGTGTTTGGACAACCGTCAAGGCCGTACTCGTCGTCGCTTGGCAGCGAAGGAAAGCCGTAGCCGACGTTTCTCATCTCTCCGATCATATGCGTCGGGATGTTGGTTTGCCGGTGGCAAAACCCATGCCCGGAGAACTTTCTCCGCTCGATCTATTTCCGGGTCCGCCCCGGTTTTGACGATGTCGCTCCGTTGGTGAAGTTGCCGGGGAGCGCACTGCTATTTCGCGTTGCCTTGTCGCGTGTTCTTAACGGAAGGCCAGGGGTCAGTTCCGATCTGGCTCTTCGTTTGGAGCGAGCCGGTGCCGGTACGGCGCGAGCATGGCTTGCCATGCAGGCCAATTATGATCTCGCGCAGGCGATGGCACGAGAGCAGCCGCCCGTTCGCCCTCTGGACGACCGAGCCGCGTAGTACATAATTCCGCTTGATATCAAAAGCGGTAGATGGCTTGCTCCTTATATTCATCGTCCGGGGAGATCACATCATGCCGCTTGAAAACTGGTTGGCCTTCGTCGCCGGATCCGCCATCATGCTTGCCATTCCCGGGCCGACTATCCTGCTCGTCATTTCCTATGCGCTGGGCCATGGCCGGAAGGCGAGTACGGCGACGGTCGCTGGGGTGGCGCTTGGCGATTTTACCGCCATGACCGCCTCCATGCTCGGGCTCGGCGCTTTGCTTGCCACATCCGCCGCGCTCTTCACCGTTTTGAAATGGGTTGGCGCGGCCTATCTGATATACCTCGGAATCAAACTGTGGCGCGCGCCTGCGGGCGGGCAGGGCGATGAGACGACTGCGGTGAGGGCCAAGGAAAGGCCGTTCAGAATTTTCGCCCACACCTATGTCGTCACGGCATTGAACCCAAAAAGCATCGTGTTTTTCGTGGCGTTCCTGCCGCAGTTTCTGGTGTCGACGCAGCCGTTCTGGCCGCAGGTGGTTATTTTCGAAGTTACTTTTCTTGTGCTTGCCACCTGTAATGCGGCGCTTTATGGAATGCTGGCAAGTGCAGCCCGCAACACCATCCGCAAGCCTAACGTTCAGCGTATCGTCAACCGCACCGGCGGAAGTCTGCTGATCGGTGCCGGGCTTTTGACAATGGGGTGGAAAAGGGCTGCTTCCTGAAATGCCGCGCATTTGCGGTTGAGACTTCGGATACCGCAATGGCATTGCCGCATATTCTTCTCGCCCTCATCACCGTGTTCTTGTGGGGCTTCAACTTCGTGGTCATCAAGGTCGGCGTCATGGATATGCCGCCGCTTTTCCTCACCGCGTTGCGTTATCTCTTCGCCGCCGTGCCGCTGATCTTCTTTCTTCCGAAACCCAAGGTGCCGTGGAAGCATACGATCGTCTACGGCATGGTCATGGGCTGCGCGCAGTTCGGCCTGCTATACACCGCCATCAAATGGGGTCTTCCAGCCGGGCTGGCCTCGCTCGTCATGCAGTCGCAGGCGTTTTTCACCATGGCGCTGGCGGTTACGCTGCTCGGTGAAATTCCGTTGAAGTCGCATATTGCTGGTGCCACCGTTGCCTTTGGCGGGCTCGCGGTCATCGGCCTGGAACGACTTGATATCACCGCTCTGGTGCCTCTGCTGATGTGCATCGGTGCCGCCTTCAGCTGGGCCATCGGCAATATCGTCAACCGCAAGGTGGGTCGCGTCAACGCGATAGCTTTCGTTGCGTGGACAAGCCTCGTGCCGGTGCTTCCGCTCGTTCTCCTGTCTCTGGCGCTTGAAGGTCCGCAAGCCATCAGCGAGGGGTTAGCCAACGCCAATATGTTGACGGCAATGGTGGTCATCTACATGGCCTATGGCGCAACGATTGTCGGGGCAGGGATCTGGAGCTTCCTTCTGCTGCGTTATCCAGCTGGAACTGTCGCACCGTTCTCGCTGCTGGTTCCCATCGTCGGTTTTCTCGGTGCCTATTTCGCTTTTGCAGAACATATCACGTTGCTTGAAATCATCGGCAGTGCGCTGGTCGTGGCGGGTCTGGCCCTCAACGTGTTCGGGCGTCGTCTGTCTTTCGGACGCAAGCCGTCGAACGCGGCATAGGGGATCAGCAATTCCCTGTGCATTGTTGCGATGCGCAGGGGCATTTGCTTAAAACTTTGGTAAAGAGGGTATTCGCCGTACCGAGAGACGGCGCTTCATCCATTCGCAGTCGCAGGGAAGTGAACATTGCAGGTCGGCATCGACATGGGAACGCTTTCGGGCGGGCAGCAAGCCAAGCTCGATATTGAGGAATTGCTTGCCACACGCCTTTTGGTGCAGGGAAATTCCGGTTCCGGCAAGTCGCATCTTTTGCGCCGCCTGCTGGAACAATCCGCGCCATGGGTGCAGCAGGTCATCATCGATCCCGAGGGCGATTTCGTCACGCTGGCGGATAAGTTCGGCCATGTGGTGGTCGATGGCGAGCGTACCGAGGGTGAACTGGCGGGCATTGCCAACCGCATTCGCCAGCATCGCGTCTCCTGCGTTCTGACGCTGGAAGGGCTGGATATCGAGCAGCAGATGCGCGCCGCTGCCGCCTTCTTGAACGGCATGTTCGATGCTGACAGAGAATACTGGTACCCCGTTCTCGTGGTGGTGGACGAGGCGCAAATGTTTGCGCCCTCAGTTGCCGGTGAGGTGACGGAAGACGCCCGCAAAATGTCGCTGGGTGCCATGACCAACCTTATGTGTCGTGGTCGTAAGCGCGGGCTGGCGGGCGTCATCGCCACGCAGCGCCTTGCAAAGCTTGCCAAGAATGTCGCTGCCGAAGCCTCCAACTTCCTGATGGGCCGCACCTTCCTCGATATCGATATGGCACGCGCCGCAGATCTTCTCGGCATGGATCGCCGCCAGGCGGAAATGTTCCGCGATCTTCAGCGCGGCAATTTCGTCGCACTCGGCCCGGCCCTGTCGCGTCGTCCTTTGCCGATTGTCATCGGTGCTGTGGAAACCTCCGCCCGTTCGTCATCGCCCAAGCTGATGCCCCTGCCGAATGCGCCGCAGGACGTAGAAGACCTGATCTTCACGCCGGACCCGGAAGAGTTCAATCGCCCTGTCGCGCGCCGCACGCCGCCTGCACCGCGCCCGACAACGGATATTCTGGCTGAGCTTTCCCGCTCCACGCCTGCAGCCATTGCGCCTGCATCGGATCAGCCGCAACGCAGCGGTCAGCCGGAATTAACGCCGGAAGAACGCGCGGAGAAAATCTCTGCCGTCCTGTCGGAAATCATGGACGATCCGCAATCGGCTTATCGTACCGATGCCGTGCTTTATCAGGATTTCCTCGTCCGCGCCCGTATGCGCCGCATTCCCGGCACACCCATGGCCTTGTCGGAGTTCCGCCGTCAGGTGGCCATTACGCGCTCCGGCGTCGATGTCGAAATGGCTGCGAGCGAAAACTGGGAAAAGGCGCTGGACCTTTCCAAAAGTGTTTCGGACGACCTACAGGGCGTGTTCCTGCTTCTGGTCAAGGCAGCACTGGCGGAAGAGCCGTGTCCCTCGGACGCGCGCATCGCCCGTGCCTACGGTACCCATTCCGCCCGCCGCGCCCGCCGCCTGCTCGGTTACTTCGAGGAGAAGGAACTGGTGGTGGTCCATGCGGATTTCTCCGGCAAACGTATCGTGGCGTTCCCCGACCTCGACGCCAAGACCGCGCCGGGTGATGCCGATGCGGCGGATGGGGATGTGAGTCTTGCGGCTGAGTAAGGCGCTTAACCTCTCTGTGTCCTTGGTCATGCTCGGGCTTGTATCGATCATCTGAAAACGCTGAATTTTGCTGACGTCGAAGGTGTCGCAAACAAAAAAAGGCGGGTCACCCCCGCCTTTTCCAATTTCATGTCTACGCCCGAATCAAACCTCGTCGATAGCCTTCTTTTCGTTGCGTGTCGCAAACAGCGAGCCCACGACGCCCGTTACCAAGATCGCTACGGTGATGCCGAGCGAGATGGACGGAGGGATCTTGGCGATTCCCAGCATATCCGCGAGGAAGATCTTGGAACCCACGAACACCAGAACCGCAGCCAGAGCATATTTGAGGTAAGCGAAGCGGTGCATGAGGGCAGCGAGAGCGAAGTACAGCGCGCGCAGGCCGAGGATTGCGAAGATGTTAGACGTGTAGACGATGAACGGATCGGTGGTGATCGCGAAGATCGCCGGGATCGAGTCGACGGCAAAGATCAGGTCGGCAATTTCGACCATGATGAGCGCGAGGAAAAGCGGCGTTACGAAAGTCTTTAGCTTGCCGGTCTTTTCGTCGTGTTTCTTGACGAAAAATCGCTCTTCATAAAGACGGTCAGTAACGGGCAACCGGGTGCGCAGGAACTTAAGGATAGGGTTCTTGCCGATATCCTGCTCGTCATGATCCGAAGAGAACAGCATCTTCACGCCGGTGAAGACAAGGAATGCCGCGAAAAGATAAAGCACCCATTCGAAGTTTTCGACGATTGCAGCGCCAGCTGCGATCATGATGCCGCGCAGAATGATAACGCCGAGGATACCCCAAAGCAGCACGCGGTGCTGATACTCACGCGGGATGGCGAAGTAGGAGAAAATCATGGCGATGATGAAGATGTTGTCCATCGCCAGGCTTTTTTCCACCACGAAGCCTGTGACATATTCCATGGCCGATTGCTGGCCGGACTGGTACCAGATCCAGCCACCAAAGGCCAGGCCGATAGCGATATAGAAGCCGGACATTAGCAGGCTCTCGCGGATGCCGATTTCCTTGGAGTTCTTATGAAGCACGCCCAGATCGAGCGCGAGAAGACCTAAAACGAGAAAAATGAAGACGGCCCACATCCATGTAGCCGTGCCGAGAAAATCCGTAAACAGGAAGTCCATCAGTCAACCCTTGTCCGGACGAGGTTGGCTTAACGGCTGGGGAACGCGTGACAGACAATAGACGTGGCCCCAACCTTTAGAGACTCGACATCGCGTATTGTCCGGTAATACGCCAGAGGGGCCCGAGTCCTGATCACGACGAGGAAATAATGTGGCTAAAAAGCGTTTCAAGAGCAGTCACGAAGTTTTTTTCTCGTTGACAATTTTATGAAGGCCACATAGAAGCCCCACCAACGCCGGGCAGCAATGTCCGGTGTGTTTCGTTGGTTGCCTTGCAGCTTGAACTGTCGTTCGGCAATCGACCTTAACTGACATGTCCCGTGGCTTCTCCATTCGCAAATGTGAGAAACCTGTCAGAGGTCTGGAAATCAGACTTCAGAGGAGGGCGTGTTTCCTTAATCCGGTTTGGCAACAGACCGGTGTAACATTCTGAAAGGAAATGCGATGAGCAAGCGCGAATCGTCCAAGTATAAAATTGACCGCCGCATGGGCGAAAACATCTGGGGCCGTCCTAAGTCTCCAGTAAACCGCCGCGAATACGGCCCAGGCCAGCACGGCCAGCGCCGCAAGGGCAAGATGAGCGACTTCGGTACGCAGCTGCGCGCCAAGCAGAAGCTCAAGGGCTACTACGGCGAAATCCGTGAAAAGCAGTTCCGCGCAACCTACGACGAAGCCAACCGTCGCAAGGGTGATACGTCTGAAAACCTGATCGGCCTGCTCGAGTCGCGTCTGGACGCAATCGTCTACCGCGCAAAGTTCGTTCCGACCGTTTTCGCGGCTCGCCAGTTCGTCAACCATGGCCACGTCACGGTTAACGGCGTTCGCGTCAACATCGGTTCTTACCGTTGCAAGGTCGGCGACGTTATCGAAGTTCGTCAGAAGTCCAAGCAGCTTGCAATCGTTCTCGAAGCTGTTGCTCTGGCTGAGCGCGATGTTCCTGACTACATCGAAGTCGATCACAACAAGATGGTTGCGACGTTTGCTCGCGTACCGGCTCTGTCCGACGTGCCTTACGCCGTCATCATGGAACCGCATCTGGTCGTCGAATTCTACTCGCGTTAATCCGCGTTTAGCATCAATAGAAAAAGCCGCCCTTCGAGGCGGCTTTTTTGTTGTCTGCTTTCAAGCTTGCGGCGGCGTTTGAAGTATACCCCTCTACCTGCCGGGCATCTCGTCCACAGGTGGGGAGATTAGCAAGGCGTACACTCCCTGCCCAACCCGCAGCCTTCAATGTTGGCGAGAGGTCTCAACGAGTCATCTCCCCACCTGTGGGGGAGATGCCCGGCAGGGCAGAGGGGGTATTTACCCCACGCACTGCCGTCGCTTTATCACCAGAAAGCTGAAAAAACGGCTTACTTCTCAAGCCGCCGCCCGCTTGGACAGCAACGGCTCCAACAGCGCAACATCCAGCTCGTCATAGCCATGGATCACCACATCCGGCTCAAGTTCGGCCATCGGCACATCCGTATAGCCGAAGGTGACGCCGATGGAGGGGACGTTGGCGTTCTTTGCGGCCAGAATATCGTTGACGCTATCGCCAACCATGATACTGCGCGCCGGATCGCCGCCCGCTTTTTCGATAGTGCTTAGAATATGGCGGCCATCCGGCTTGCGCCATTCGAAGGTGTCGCCGCAGGTGATGGCTGCGAAACGGTCTTTCAAACCAAGCTTTTCCAAAAGCGGAATTGCCAGAACCGTCGTCTTGTTGGTGCAGACGGCAAGCGTGAAACCTGCCGCGGACAGTCTTTCCAGAGTATCGACTATGCCGGGGTAGGGTGTGCTTTCGCCGGGCATGTGTTCGATGTAATGGGCGATAAAGCGTTCATAAAGCGGCTCGATTTCCGCGTCAGGCAGTTCCCGTTCACGCAGCGCGAAGGCTCGCTTGATCATGATGCGTGCGCCCTGCCCGACAAGGTGGGTCAGATCGGCAAACGTCACGGGTTCGAGACCGGCGGCCTCTATGGTGAAGTTCAGGCTTTCGATAAGGTCAGGGGCCGTATCGACCAACGTTCCGTCAAGATCGAATATCACTAGGGGGGAAGTCAAATGGAAGCCTCGTATCTATGATGTGTTTGTTCGAGCCTAAGCAAAGGGTAGGGCATTTGCAACGAAACCCTTGAATGGCCCATTTCGAACCAGCAAAAACGCTTCCGTTTGGATGGTGAGCCGTGTAAACACTCGGCAGGCGCATGGGTTGGGAGACCTCTAGCAATTTCTCCGGGCCTTTGATGGCGCATGACAATTTTGGGGTTCGCTCTTGTCTATCGAAGCGAAACTCTCATGAATCGACTGGAGTTGCAGGCGTATGGATGCCCGCGAAATGAAGATCAAGGCTGCCGAAGCAGCGCTCTCCTATGTTGAAGACGGAATGCGTCTTGGCATAGGCACTGGTTCTACGGCGGAGGAATTCGTTCGCCTTCTTGCAGAAAAAGTTGCGAATGGTTTGAACGTGCAGGGCGTTCCGACATCCGAGCGCACGGCGCGGCTCTGCGTGGAGCTGGGCGTTCCGCTGAAGTCTCTGGATGAGTTGCCAGAACTGGACCTGACCATAGACGGTGCCGATGAAGTCGATTATTCGCTTCAGTTGGTAAAGGGCGGCGGTGGGGCGTTGCTACGTGAGAAGATCGTTGCTGCCGCATCGGGCCGCATGATCGTGATTGCGGACCAGAGCAAAGTCGTGGAGACGCTCGGCGCGTTTCCCCTGCCAATCGAAATCAATATTTTCGGTCAGGTCGCAACGCGCATCGCCATTGAAAAGCTGGCTTCAAAGCTCGGTCTTTCCGGTGAGATGAAGCTACGCTCGCATGATGGCGATGCCTTCAGGACAGACGGTGGACACCTCATTCTGGACGCATCTTTTGGCCGTATTCCTGATGCAGAAGCGCTGGCATGTGAGCTGAACACGATACCGGGCGTCGTAGAGCACGGACTTTTCATCAATTTGGCATCGCTTGCCATTATTGCCGGGCCGGAAGGCGCCCGTGTAATGCAGGCGAAAATATAACAGGAGCGAGAGATTTCATGATCAAACTGGCCGGACTAGGCAAAGCTGCCGCCGCTTCGATCCTTATTTCCGGTTTCGTGTTCGGCACCGCCGCACGTGCGCAGGAAATTTCGGAAGAGCATATCGCTGCAGCAAGACAGGCAATTGCCTCGCTTGGCGTAACGGATCGTTTCGACAACATCCTGCCGGGTCTTGCCGAGCGCCTGAAGGGTGAATTGATCCAGGCATCGCCGAATGTCGAAGACGCGATTACCGCGACTGTCGACGCCAAGGCTCTGGAACTGGCACCGCGCCGCGCCGATCTGGAGCGTGAAGCTGCGCTGACCTACGCGCGCGCGTTTTCCGTGGAAGAGTTGAAGGCCATTTCCGCATTTTACGGCAGCGAAGCCGGCAAGAAGCTGTTGAAGGACGGTCCTATCGCAACGCGTGAGCTGATGAAGGCCGCCGATATCTGGGCTGCTGGCATCAATCGTGACCTGAATACGTCTTCGATGACCGAACTTCAAAAGGTTGCCGGCGCGGACTTGCAGCCGCTGCCAGCCAACGAAGCGAATATCGGTGGCGCACCTGGCGCTGCGGCGCCTGCGCCAAAGCCCTGATTTCTCGCGATCGTTCAGTTTTTTTCAAAGCCCGGACCCACCTCCGGGCTTTTCTTTTTCCAGTGGTAGAACCTATATGAGGGCCAGTCCGGCGCGTATGACGCTGCCGTGAGACAGGGGTTTATGATGACATCTTATGACTATGATCTTTTCGTTATCGGTGGCGGTTCCGGCGGCGTGCGCAGCGCGCGTGTGGCGGCATCACTCGGCAAGCGCGTCGGCATTGCCGAAGAATACCGGTACGGCGGAACCTGCGTCATAAGAGGCTGCGTGCCGAAAAAGCTGTTCGTCTACGCTTCACAATATCCAGAGCACTTCGAAGATGCCGCAGGCTTCGGCTGGAGCGTGGGTGAGAGCAAATTCGACTGGAAGAAGCTGATCGCTGCCAAGGACAAGGAAATCGAGCGTCTCGAAGGCCTGTATCGCAAGGGTCTGGAGAACGCCAAAGCCGAAATTTTCGATAGCCGCGCAGAGCTTGTCGATGCACATACCGTAAAGCTGGTGAAGACCGGCCAGACCGTGACAGCGGAACGCATCGTCATTGCCGTTGGTGGC
Source organism: Agrobacterium larrymoorei (assembly GCF_013322225.1). Lineage (GTDB taxonomy): Bacteria > Pseudomonadota > Alphaproteobacteria > Rhizobiales > Rhizobiaceae > Agrobacterium > Agrobacterium larrymoorei_A. The sequence goes on along the minus strand of NZ_JAAMFB010000013.1, from coordinate 54,761 downwards.
ACGCCAAATCCTCACGTTGCACTGCCGGGCTATGAATTGACGATCTCGTCCAACGAAGCCTTTCATCTGGAAGAACTGCCGAAGTCTATCCTGATTGCAGGCGGCGGTTACATCGCTGTCGAATTCGCCAACATCTTCCATGGCCTTGGCGTCGAGACCACGCTGATCTATCGAGGCAAGAACATCCTCAACGGCTTCGATGGCGACATGCGCCAAGGGCTGCATGAAGCGATGGAAGCCAAGGGCATCCGTATCATTCTTGAAGATGTTATCGAGGAAGTCAGCAAGGATGGGGCAGGCGGCTTCATGGCCCGCACCAGCAAGGGCCAGTCGGTCCATGTCGGCCTCGTCATGCTGGCGCTGGGTCGTGACCCGAATACGCAAGGTCTCGGCCTTGACAAGGCTGGCGTCGAAACCAATGCGCGGGGTGCGATCGTCGTTGATGAATATTCCCGCACCAACGTGCCGCACATTTATGCGCTGGGCGATGTCACCGACAGGGTACAGCTTACTCCGGTGGCGATCCACGAAGCCATGTGCTTCATCGAAACCGAGTTCAAGAACAATCCGACGAAGCCGGATCATCATCTGATTGCGACCGCCGTATTCTCACAGCCGGAAATCGGCACGGTTGGTCTGTCCGAAGAGCAGGCCTCCGCAAAGTTCGAGGAAATTGAGGTCTACCGCGCGCAGTTCCGCCCGATGAAGGCGACCCTTTCTGGCCGTGGCGAGAAGACCATCATGAAACTCATCGTCAATGCGGCGGACCGCAAGGTCGTCGGCGCGCATATTCTCGGTCACGAGGCTGGTGAAATGGCTCAGCTGCTCGGCATCACACTAAAGGCCGGATGCACAAAGGATGACTTCGACGCCACCATGGCGGTGCACCCAACCGCTGCGGAAGAGCTGGTGACGATGTATTCTCCAAGCTACCGGGTCAGGAACGGCGAGCGCCTCTAGTCTCTGACCTTCTGACATAGGCTATTCTTGTCACCGCCTCGTAGCGCACGGGGCGGCGACGTTTTTAAATCGGTTAGATTCGCTTTTCTTTCCTAAAACCCTACAAAATAGGCCGAAACGGCGGCTGTCCTTGAACATCGACTTTGCAAAGCCTGTCCTTGAGGGTATAAGCCGCGCAAATTTCGAGATCGCCGCCATCTAGTTTAGTTGGCGAGAAAACCAGGTGAGTAAAATGGCACAGAATTGGACGCCCAGCAGCTGGAGACACAAGCCAATCCAGCAGGTTCCCCAGTACCCGGATGCGACAGCACTGGCTGCCACGGAAGCTCAGCTCGCAAGCTATCCACCGCTGGTTTTTGCCGGTGAAGCGCGCCGTTTGAAGAAGCAGCTGGCAAGCGTTGCCGAAGGCGAAGCGTTCCTGCTTCAGGGCGGCGATTGCGCCGAAAGCTTCCTGGAACACGGCGCGGACAATATCCGCGACTTCTTCCGCGCCTTCCTGCAGATGGCCGTGGTTCTGACCTATGGCGCACAGCTTCCTGTCGTCAAGGTCGGCCGCATCGCCGGTCAGTTCGCCAAGCCGCGCTCTTCGAATATCGAGGCGCAGAACGGCGTGGAGCTGCCGTCCTACCGTGGTGACATCATCAACGGCATCGAGTTCAACGAAGCCTCGCGTATCCCCAACCCGGAGCGCCAGCTGGACGCATATCGCCAGTCCGCTGCAACGCTGAACCTGCTGCGCGCTTTCGCCATGGGTGGTTATGCCAACCTTGAGAACGTGCACCAGTGGATGCTCGGCTTCATCAAGGACTCCCCCCAGGCAGATCGTTACCGCAAGCTCGCAAGCCGTATTTCTGAAACCATGGACTTCATGAAGGCCATCGGCATCACTGCGGAAAACAATCCGAGCCTGCGCGAGACCGATTTCTTCACCAGCCATGAAGCCCTGCTGCTCGGCTATGAAGAAGCGTTGACCCGCGTCGACTCGACCTCCGGCGACTGGTACGCCACCTCCGGCCATATGCTGTGGATCGGCGACCGTACCCGCCAGCTGGACCATGCGCACGTCGAGTATTTCCGCGGTATCAAGAACCCGATCGGTCTGAAGTGCGGCCCATCCTTGCAGCCGGACAACCTGATCGAGCTGATCGATGCGCTGAACCCGACCAACGAAGCTGGTCGCCTGACGCTGATCTGCCGTTTCGGCCACGACAGGGTTGCAGACAGCCTGCCAAAGCTTATTCGGGCTGTGGAAAAAGAAGGCCGCAAGGTCGTCTGGTCCTGTGATCCGATGCATGGCAACACAATCACGCTCAACCACTACAAGACGCGTCCGTTCGAGCGTATTCTGTCGGAAGTCGAAAGCTTCTTCCAGATCCACCGCGCCGAAGGCACCCATCCGGGCGGCATCCATATCGAAATGACTGGCAAGGACGTAACGGAATGCACCGGCGGCGCACGCGCCGTTACAGCCGACTCGCTGTCCGACCGTTACCACACCCATTGCGACCCACGCCTCAATGCGGATCAGGCTCTGGAACTGGCGTTCCTGTTGTCCGAGCGCATGAAGAGCGGCCGCGATGAGAAGCGTCTGGCTGTCGTGAACGGCTGAGTTTGGTAAAAGACAATAAGTGAGCCGCCGGAGCGATCCGGCGGCTTTTTTGTTTGAGAGGGAGACGAACTCTTTGGCTCTGTCGAGGCGCAACCTCTCCTCCGTCGTCCTCGGGCTCGACCCGAGGATCTGCGACGTCGCATCCGCAGAACCGTGATTAGATCCTAGGGACAAGCCTTAGGATGACGGAAATCTCCAGGTTTCCCCGATCGTCCAATCACATCACTGCACCAGCGCCGGATGCATGCACCGCACGTCAGTTACCCTGACATCGGCCTCGCCGATCTTCACACCCAGCAGCATCAGCGTGTTATAGAGCACGCTGTCGATCGGAACCGTCGCAACGCTCAGCGTTTCTGCAAGGGCCGCCTGAAGAGGCCCGGGGGAGCCGAGGCTGAGCAGGGGCAGATTGATACTCAGGTCCAGATTGGTCAGAAGCGATTTGACCAGCGAGGTCGTGACATCCTTGGTCGATACGTTCTTGACTAGACCCTGATTGATATCGGTCTGCTGGAAGGTCAGTTTGGTCTTGGTCAGATTGGCCGTGTCGATATGGGCCATGCCGGTGATCGTCACGAGGCTCAGCACGTTGACGAGGGTGGCTTTGGTGACTCGTGGGTCTTTGCCGAAATTGTTGAACGCACTGGTATCAACGTCGCCCAGGGCGATCTCGACGATGCCCGGAACCACCTCCACATCGACCGTGCCCATATTCCCGGCTGAACAGCGAATATCGGCAAGCTTGGCTTCCGCGTTAGCAACTTCTACATAAAGCGGAATATGGACGCCTGTGTTCAACAACGCCTTCAATCCATCCACCCTTACATCGACGGAAAGACGTGTCTGCGCGGTTCGGACGATGGTGCCGGGTGCGCCGGCGGCAAGTGGCGGCGTGCCGACAGGCGGCTCACCGATGGCGAGCGTGATTTTGGTGGAGGTAAGTCCCGGAACGGTGACGCCCGCATCGACGGCGATCTGTTTGCCGCCATTGGCGGCCGTCGCGGCGGCAGAGATGAGGTCGAAAACGCCCGCCTGAACTTTTAGATTCTCAGCCGCCCCGATGGGTTTATCCAGTATCGCATCGAGAGCAATGAGTTTGTTCAGCTTAAGTTTGACGTTGGTTTTGTTGACAGCATTTTCCAGCGTCTTCAGCGCGGCCGTCACGGTCGGCTTCAGCCCGGTCGTCTTGCCAAGCGCGTTGAGAAACTGGCCGTAGGTAATGTCCGTTTGAAGCACATCGCGGTAGGTGCCTGCGGTCAATTTAAGGTCAAGCGCCAGTGCGTCGATAATATGCAGGGCGTTCACATCGGCTGCGACGAGAGCATCATAGTCCATCAGGCTGAGATTGATCTTCGTTCCTAACAGACCGCCGAGCAGGTTGTTGAGCAAGCCGTTATTGATGCTTGCCACGCGCGACCCAACCGAAAACGAGGCCAGCCGCTGTGACGCAGCTGTGCCTACCGCAGACAGGGTCGGGGCTGTCGTGAATGTTCCTGCAAAGAAAATGCGGCCTTTCTCCACGATATTCACCTTCACCGCATTCGTCTGCGCACCGTTTTTAACGAAGCGCTGCCCTACCGGCACGTTGAGGTCCGGCTCGTAGTGGCCTTTGGTGATTTCGGCATAGCCATCGACTGTGGAAAAGACCGTTTCGGTATTGAAGGGTTTGACGCCTTTTTCCGTCAAGAGACCGGATGCGGTTTTGACGCCGAGATTTTTGCCATTCATCTGGAAATACTGCAGCACGGCGTTTTCGACGTTGGTTGCGGATGCGGCGGATAAAGCTGCAAGATCGGCGGTTTGCTGCAACTGCCGCTTTTGCAGGGTCAGGTAGCCATAGTCGACGCCGAGCGCGAGAATACCTGCGATCAGCGGCGCGGTGACCCCCGCCATGATGGCAATGTTGCCGGATCTGTCGCTATGGATCGTTTTCATGAGTGCATGAAACTTGCGCATGTCAGACCCCTCCGATCCGAATTGTCGAGAAGCGCTTGATGGTCTTTTCCGGAAGCGCATAGGTGTAGAGGCTCCAGATCGGCAGGTTGCGCGCATCATATTCCACCGTCACGGTGAACTGGTTGGCATTGCCCGGATCGCTGCCCACGCTCACATTCATGCGTTTCTTGTCCAGAAACGCATAGTCCAGTGCACTCTTGCTGACGAAGTTCCGCGCCAGTGTTTCGCGCTCGCTGGTGCTGAGGCCAGCAACGGCGGTGCGCGCAGCGTCTGCCGCCACCTGTTGCACGGCATAGGCAGCGGTAAGATAGATGCCGTAAGCAATCATCGTCAGTAGAACCATTATGAAGACAGGCGCAATGATTGCGAACTCGACGGCCGATGAGCCCGAGCGATTGCGGAGTATGTTGGCCAGTCGTGCCATGCTTTTCCCCCGAAATACGGATATTATTATTTTCGAAAAAACTAATTTAGAGATATTGATTTTTAATTAACGACATCACTTACGGTTGTGCCGACAACCGAACGATAAGCTTCGAAAACTTCGGGTAGATGTTTTGAAATGAAACGGTATGGCACTTGAGCGCTTCATTTCAAATGGAAGGGTTCCAACTCTTCCGGTCGGCAGGCCAGCGACATGCCGACACTGCTTTATATCAGCCGCAGTCCCTTGAAGCTGACATGCCCGTCCTTGCCGATGATGATGTGGTCATGCACGGCGATGCCCAGCGGCTTTGCCGTATCGATGATGGTCTTCGTCATCTCTATATCGGCGCGAGATGGGGTAGGGTCGCCGCTCGGATGATTGTGCACGAGGATGATGGCAGTTGAGGAAAGCTCCAATGCACGCCGCACCACTTCACGCGGATAAACCGGCGTATGGTCCACGGTGCCATGGCCCTGCACCTCATCGGCAATCAATACGTTGCGCTTGTCGAGAAACAGAATCCGGAACTGCTCGCGGGTTTCGTGCGCCATGGCGGCGTGGCAGTAATCGATGACGGATGACCAGGAGCCAAGCACCTGCTTGTTGCGAATTTCGCTTTTGAGCATGCGTTGTGAAACGGATGCGATCAACTTCAGGTCCAGCGCCACGGCTTCGCCCACGCCTTTCACTTCTTGGAGAAGCCCGACCGGTGCGCCCAAAACCCCGCCAAGTGTGCCGAAGCGGGCGATCAGCGCCTTGGCAATCGGCTTTGTGTCGCGTCTAGGAATAAGCCGGAAAAGCAACAGTTCCAGCAATTCATAGTCGGCCAATGCCACATCGCCGTTCTCTCGATATTTGGCGCGCAACCGTTCGCGATGGCCGTGATAATGCGCCATGTCTTCAACCGGAGACGCCACTTCCTCCGCCTTGGTTTTTCTCGACGCGGGACGCGGTTCAGCGAAGTAACCGCGCTCGTCCATCGGTTCGAACAGATCGTTGCCGCCGTTCTCTTCCTGAAACGACGTTGCTTTTTCGGTCGGAGAAGAGGGGCGTTTTGCCATGTGGCGATGACTTTCGAATTAAAGCGGCGGCAGGCCGGGGCGGTCGAAGCCACCCGGGGAAAGCGTGAAGATCTCGCAACCGGTGGCGGTCACGCCAACCGCATGTTCGTATTGCGCAGAAAGCGAACGGTCCCGTGTTACCGCCGTCCAGCCATCGGAAAGCACCTTCACGTGCGGCTTGCCGAGATTGATCATCGGCTCGATGGTGAAGATCATGCCTTCGCGGATTTCCGGCCCGTCGCTTTCCTTGCCGTAGTGGAGGATGTTCGGCGTGTCGTGGAAAAGGCGTCCCACGCCATGGCCGCAGAAATCCGTCACCACGGAGCAGCGTTCGGCCTCCGCATAGGTCTGAATGGCCGCGCCGATTGCGCCGGTCCGAGCGCCGGGTCTGACGGCGGCGATGCCACGCATCAGGCATTCATAGGTCACTTCCAGAAGCCGTTCCGCTGCCCGCTTGATCTGGCCGACGGGATACATGCGGCTCGAATCGCCATACCAGCCATCGAGAATATAGGTCACGTCGATATTGACGACATCTCCCTCGCGCAGTGGCTTGTCATCGGGAATACCGTGGCAGACCACATGATTGATGGAGGTGCAGACGGATTTCGTGTAACCGCGATAATTCAAGGTGGCGGGCAGGGCACCGTGATCCGCGCCGAATTCGAATACGAAGCGGTCGATGGCATTGGTGGTAACACCGGGCTTTACGATGCTCGCCAGTTCGTCCAAACAGCGCGCCGTCAGCTGGCTTGCCTTGCGCATGCCCTCGAAGTCTTCAGAATTATACAGGCGGATGACGCCCGTATTCTTCATGGGAGCCGATGCCGCATCGATATAAGTAACCATTGAACCGCTTTCTATTTTGCATCTGCGTTCATAAAGCAGCAGAGTGGCCGCCGTCTATTGCAACAATGGTTCTGGCCACAATTTCCAGTGAAGATACATGGCACCGGATGGCGTAGGCTTCAACACCACGCGCCATCGCCCGCTGAAATGCCGCTGCATAGACCGGATCGAGATCGCCGCAGATTCGCATCCTCCCGCAATCGTTCCGTTGTATCAGATAAAGCATCACCGCACGGTGACCGGCCTGCGCCGCATTGCCCAGCTCTTCCAGATGCTTTGCGCCGCGCAGGGTGGCCGTATCGGGAAATTCCGCCAGACCCTGCTCGCGCATGAAATGCACGTTCTTCACTTCGACATAGGCGTCCGGCCTACCGGGAGCGGATAGCAGGAAATCGATGCGGGAGTTGATGCCGTAACGCTGTTCACGCTTGATTGTCGTGTAGCCGCGAAGCGAAGGGATTCGCTCGTTGCGGATTGCCTCTTCTGTCAATCGGTTCGGCATTCCAGTATTGATACCAACGACCGTGCTATCCGCCTCCACCAGTTCCAGCATGTGGCGATATTTGCGGGTAGGGCTGTTATGCTCGGATATCCAAATGCGCGACCCAGGCGTCGTCAGCCCTCTCATGGAGCCGGTGTTGGGGCACGAGCCGGTGATGGCCGTGCCGTCTTCCAGAATGGCATCGAAGAGGAAGCGCTTGTACCGGGCAACCAGAGTGGCGGGAATGAGTGGAGAATCAAAGATCATGTCCACAGTGTCGTCGTGCGCTCACGCTTATTCAAGAACATAGGTGCCGGGCGCGTCGCAAAGCGGCGGCAGGGCTCCATCGCCGGGTATACGGGCGGCAACCTTGCGCTGCCTGCTCTGTTTTTCGAGCCAGCCTTGCCAATGCGGCCACCAGGAACCTTTGTGCGCTGTCGCTGCCTGCTGCCAGGCATCGAAATCACCGTTCGGTGATGTGCCTGTCCAGAATTGATACTTCTCGGCGTCGGGCGGATTGACGACGCCGGCTATGTGGCCGGACGCGCCCAGTACAAACTCCACCGGTCCACCAAAAAGCGAAGCACCGGTAAATACAGACTTTGCCGGTGCGATATGGTCCTCCCGCGTTGCCATGTCGTAGACGGGGATTTTGATATCCGCGAGATTGATCACCTTGCCATCCACCTTCATCCGGCCTTCGGCCAGATTGTTCTCCAGATAACAATTGCGCAGATAGAAAGAGTGGTTGGCTGCCGCGACGCGGGTGGAATCGGAATTCCAGTAGAGGAGATCGAAAGGCGGCGGTTGCGCGCCGCGCAGATAATTATCGACCACATAGGGCCAGATCAGGTCGGATGCCCTCAGCATATTGAAGACGCTGGCCATGATCGCGCCGTCCAGATAACCCACCGCTTTCATATGTGCATCGAGTGCCGCCAGTTGCGCCTCGTCGATGAAGATTTTCAGGTCGCCCGCGTGGGTGAAATCCGTTTGTGCTGCAAGGAAAGTTGCGGTGCTGATGCGCTTGTTCTTTTCCTGTACGTGAAGAGCCAGCGTCGATGCCAAAAGCGTGCCGCCAATGCAGTACCCTATGGCATTGACTTTGCTCTCGCCCGTTGCCTGCTCGATGGCGTCAAGCGCGAAGTCTATGCCCTCATGCGTGTAGCTCTCCCAACCTTTCTTCGCGTGGCGCGCATCCGGGTTGATCCAGGACACCATGAAGACGCTGTGACCTTGATCGACGCACCATTTGACGAAGGATTTTCGGGCGTTGAGGTCCAGAATGTAGAACTTGTTGATCCAGGGAGGGATGATCAGCAGGGGGCGCTTGAACACTTTCTCGGTGGAAGGGGCATACTGAATGATCTCGCATAGATCGCTGCGTGAAATCACCTTGCCGGGTGTGATCGCCACATTCTGCCCAATGACGAATTTGCTGTAATCCGTCTGCCGCAGTTTGAGGTTGCCCTTGCCCGCCGCCATGTCTTCGGCAAGCTGCGCCATACCCTTGACCAGATTGGCGCCGCTGGTGGCCACCGTCTCACGAAACACCTGCGGGTTGGTGAATGTGAAATTGGCAGGGGAGATGGCCTCTATCACTTGCCGTACATAGAAGCGTGCCTTCTCCCGGGTGCGCTCGTCCAGGCCATCAGCCTGCACGACCATGGTTTCCGCCCAGCTTGCAGTGGCAGAATGCAGTTTTTGCAAAAGATCGAAGAACGGATTGGCCTGCCAGTCGGCATCTGCAAAGCGCCTGTCCTGTTTCTTTTCCGATGGCTTCGGCGCTTCGCCCATCTGCTGGCTTGCGAACTGCGTCAGGGATTTCTGCCATATATCAAAATAGCTCGAAAGCAGATGCGTCTGCGCCTCGATGGAACGCTGCGGCTCGGCCATCCAGTATTCCGCGACATCCGACAACGTTTGAAACAGATCGCTCATCGGACTTGTGTTGGTCGGCGGAATTTCTCCGCTTTCACGCGGCGCAAGCCATTCCGATGCTGCTTTGCCGAGGTTTTCTACGGCGCGGGCAATGTTCATGGCGAAGGCTTGAGGATCGCGTAGAATATAGGCATCGGCGGATTTAGGGTCGAAGCCGGAAGGTTTTTCCTGGCTCCCATTCTCCCCGCCCTGTTTGCCTGCCATGCATTCGTCTCCGGCGCATTTTTGTGTTTGCACATTCTGCATGAAAACGAATACAAGTTCCAGCAGGATGGACGCCAGTATGACAGCGTCCGAAACACGCACGATTCTTGACAGGCGGGACAACGGAAATGGGCAAGACTTTGGGAAGCTTGAAGAAGGCGGCTGGACTGTCGGTTTGCGCTGGGCTTCCGCTTATGCTTGCGGCGTGCACCACGCCCAAGCCACTGGTCGATCCCGTTCACATGGAGCGCCCGAAGGCGCAGGTGGTCGGACCTCAACGCGTCAGCACCGCGCCGTCGCAAAAGCAGTCCACCGGAACCTTTCCCACGTTCGCCAAGCCAATCACCGCTGCCATGCCTCAAATGACGGACGACGAAGCGACGACGATGGAGCAGAACCTCTCCCATCTGGCCGTAGCACGCCGCAAGGGCAGCATTTCGGAGGCTGAATACAAGCGCCGCGTGGCAGAACTCCGCGCGCTGTCGGAAGCACAACAGCCGGTGGCAACGCCTGCTGCTTCTCAGTGAATTGTGGTGCCGCAGTGAGGCTGGGTTTATCTCTCCCCCTTGTGGGAGAGAAAGCGATTTCAACATCTTAAGCTCCACTTAAGTGTTAGAAATCCGCAAGTGAGGGGTCTGCTTGCCGCAAGCGTTGCCCAACCCCTCACCTAGAAAATCTACGACTTAGCTGAAGCTAAGATCGTGATTTTCTGTCCTCTCCCACACGGGGAGAGGTAACCCAGCCGCGTCCGCTTCAGCTACCCCAATCCTTAACAAAACCCTTTCCACACCCATCGCCTTCTACGCTTTCATTCAACCGCTGGCTTACCGCGTTCCTTAAGTCGATAGAGGCACTTCATCCGCTATAACTTTTCCCATGTGAGGCCACTCGATGGCAGGCGCTGGGGAGCGTGAAAAGATGAAATGCTTTTTTGTAATGATGTTGATTGCCGGTGCGATTTTCACGCCCGCAGAGGCCAAGGCGCCATTTATGTTTGCGAGCCACGTCGGGCATTCGCGCTAATACAACGCGTGGACATTAGGGCGGTGTCAGTCGTTTCCGGCGGCGCTGCTCAGGGCATCCAGATCAGGCACGGTTATGTGCCGGTTGTTCTCGATCTGGATGATGTTTTCCTTCTTCAACTTCGTCATCTGGCGGCTGACGGTTTCGATGGTGAGCCCTAAGAAATCGGCAATATCGGCGCGTGACAGCGGCAGGTCGAAACTGGACTTGTCATCCTTTTCCGGATCGATGTGAGTGGCTATCAGGTAGAGGAAGCTTGCGACCTTCTCCTGCGCGGTCTTGCGTCCGAGTGTCAGCATCCAGTCGCGGGCTTCATCCAGTTCCTTGAGCGACTGGCTGTGAAGCTTGCGCTCCATACCCGGCACATCGCCGACCATGCGGTCCACGGCGCGGCGGGGAAAAAGGCAGATTTCCACATCCGTTGCGGCTTCCGCAGACATGCTGCTTTCCGCGTTGAATGGGCGACCGAGAAAATCCGGGGCGAATTGCAGGCCGACGATCTGCTGCCTGCCATCGCTCATCATCTTGGAAAGCTTCACGACGCCGCTGAGAATATTGGCGTAATACGGAACTAGTTCACCCTGTCCCAGCAATTCGTTGCCCGGCTCCAGTCTCTTGCGGCTGGAGTGTCGGCTGAGTTCGATCAGTTGCCAGGGCGTCAGCACGCCGCACAAACCGCCATGTCGCGCCTCGCATGAGCGGCATACGACCGGCATTTCCGAATTATGGATGTTCCTTTGCAGCGTATCCATGGGCGTATGTCCGATCCTCAAGCGTCGGGCAGATGTTGTCCCCCCGGACCCCCATCTCTACCCTCGAGAGCCGTATTCCGCCGACTCCCGTAAGGGGATGTTTATGTCCTCACTTGATCGAAGTCAAAGTTGCAAACTGTCGCACCATGTATCCCATAGTCGCAGATTTGATACATGTTAAAAAAAGAAAGGGAAGCGCGATGGACGAGCAACTGATCCGAAAATTCGCCGGGCCGGTTCCGCGTTACACCAGCTACCCGACTGCCCCGCATTTCCACAATGGTGTCGATTCGCAGACCTATGCGTCATGGCTGAGGGGGCTCGGCGCGGAAAACAGCTTGTCTCTTTATGTGCATATTCCCTATTGCGACCGGCTCTGCTGGTTCTGCGCCTGCCACACCAAGCACACGCTGCGCTATGAGCCGATCGCCACCTATCTGAAATCGCTCCACCGGGAAATCGAGTCTGTCGGCAGGCATGTGTCGTCTGAAACGAAAGTCACCGCCGTCCATTTCGGCGGCGGCTCGCCCACGATGGTTGAGCCCGAAGACATGATTGCGCTGATGCACTGTCTGCGCTCCGCATTTTGCTTTGCGGAGAATGCGGAAATCAGCGTCGAGATGGACCCCAATGATCTGGACGAAGGGCGCTACGATGCGCTGGCCGCCATCGGCATGACCCGCGCGAGTCTTGGTGTGCAGGATTTCGATGCGAAAGTACAGAAAACCATCAATCGCATCCAGAGCTTCGAGCAGACCAGATCGGTTGTGGATGCTGTGCGGGCGAGGGGCGTTCGTTCGGTCAACTGCGACATTCTATATGGCCTGCCATATCAGACGGTCGATACGCTCAGAGACACGGTGCGACAGATCATTTCGCTCGATCCGGACCGCATTGCGCTGTTCGGTTACGCCCATGTACCGTGGATGAAAAAGCATCAGAGCATGATCTCCGAAAAGGCCCTACCAAACGTTTACGAGCGCTACCGCCAGATGACCGTTGCTGGAGAAATGCTGAGGCAAGCGGGGTATCATACCATCGGTATCGACCACTTCGCCAAGCCGGGCGACACCTTGGCGCGCGCCTTGAATGACGGTGAGCTGCGCCGCAATTTTCAGGGTTACACGGATGACAGCGCAGATGCGCTGATCGGTCTCGGCGCATCGGCCATCGGCAAATTACCTCAGGGCTATGTGCAAAACATGGTTGCGACCGGCGAGTATGAGCGGGCGGCCGATACCGGCGGGCTATGCGTCGTCAAGGGTATAGAGCTGTCTGTTGAGGACCGCGTTCGCGCTTTCGTCATCGAACGCATCATGTGCGACTTCTCGCTCGATTTCTTCGCTCTGGAGCAGCTTTTCGGTGTCGATTCCGAGGAGGCGATCATGGAGGCTGTAGACTTTGCCCGAAGCGAGCGAGACGGGTTGGTGAAGCTGAGTGGTGACAGATTTTCTTTGACCGAGGCCGGAAAACCTTTTGCAAGAAGCATCGCCGCAATTTTCGATACTTATCTCACGAGCGGTCGGGGACGTCATTCTGTGGCGGTTTGATGTGTAGGGCATGGGCAACACTTTGCCCTCAAATTTCAACTGACCCTCACGAAACCATTGGCTTTTCTGCCCAACTTGCCTATGTGGTGCGTCAGAAGAGACCTTTATAATCAAGAACACGAAGGATTACGGGCGTGACAGCTACATTCGACAAGGTTGCAGACATCATTGCTGACACCAGCGAAATCGACCGCGAAACCATTACGCCGGAAAGCCATACGATCGACGATCTCGGCATCGACAGCCTGGACTTTCTCGATATCGTCTTTGCGATCGACAAGGAATTCGGCATCAAGATCCCGCTCGAGCAGTGGACGCAGGAAGTCAACGAAGGCAAGGTTTCGACCGAGGAATACTTCGTTCTGAAGAACCTCTGCGCCAAAATTGACGAGCTGAAGGCCGCCAAGGGCTGAGTTTTTTGATGGCCTGCCTTTGATGGCAGACCGCTTGCTACATACACGTCGTCATCCTCGGGTCAGGCCCGAGGATGACGCAGTGACTGGACGGTGTCTGCATTAAAGCACCTCCACGGCCTACCACCCCACGGACCAAAAACATGCTCCTCGAATACTTCCAGATGGTGGACCGCATCGAATCAATCGATAGATCGGCCCGTATACTCAAGGCCCGCTCGGTCGTGCCGGACAAGAGCCCGGTCTTCGAAGGTCATTTTCCTGGCATGCCGCTGGTCCCCGGCGTGTTGTTGATCGAAACCATGGCGCAGACATCCGGTATGCTCGTTCTGGCCATGACCGATTTCGCCGCCATGCCGTTTTTGATGACGGTCGACGGTGCGAAGATGCGCACCTTTGTCGAACCCAATGCCGTTCTCGATATCGAGGCCTATCTGGAACATGACGGCTCAGGTTTTGCCGTGACCAAGGCCAAGATCACGTCTGAGGGCAAGAAGGTATGCGACGCGCAATTGAAGCTCCGCACCATGCCTTTCTCTGAAATTCCGCTCGGCCCTGTCGTCAAGAAGCGCGCCGAGGAAATAGGATTGATGGCGGCGATTGCTGCTGACGTTTCTATCTAAACTCCCTCATTCCTGTGCTTGTCACAGGAATCCAGTCGACGCGCGTCTGCGCGGCGGGAAGAGTCTTTCAGCACAGGACTGGGCTGACTGGATTCCTGTCACAAGGACAGGAATGAGGAGATGTCGAAGGTCGTGAAACCATTTGTGCCCATCGTCGGCACTATTTTCCAACTCTAAAACGCTGAAAAGTCACGCATTGAGACGTGTCTTGTGGCCTTCGCCATTGCAAAGCGTCATCCCGCCCTTTATTTCGCATGGCAACTGCGGCGTTATTGCCGTTTTTGATGGCTGGCCCGGCGATGCTCTCTCCCGGAAAAGCGACGAAGGATGACGGATGATGAAGTCTGACAATGATGTGGTGATTACCGGGGTCGGTATCGTGACCTGTCATGGTGTCGGTAAAGACGCCCATATTGCGCTGCTCTCCAGCACCACGACGCCGCAGGCGATTGTGGAGACGGAGAAGTTTGCGCCTTATCCCATCCATCCTCTGCCGGAAATCGATTGGTCCGCCCAGATTGGCCGTAAGGATCAGCGCCAGATGGAAAACTGGCAGCGTCTGGGCGTTTTCGCCGCGGGCCTGGCACTTGACGATGCTGGGCTGAAGGAAGATCCGGAAGCCTGCGGCACGATGGATATGATCGTCGCAGCCGGTGGCGGCGAGCGCGATATCAATGTCGATACGCTGATCGTGGATGAGGGTCTGAAGCGCAACGACCGCGAGGTCATGCTCAACGAGAAGCTGACGACCGAACTGCGCCCGACGCTGTTCCTTGCCCAGCTTTCGAACCTGATGGCCGGGAACATTTCCATCGTCCACAAGGTCACCGGCTCCTCGCGCACCTTCATGGGTGAAGAGGGAGCGGGCATTTCCGCCGTCGAGACCGCATTTTATCGCATCCGTTCCGGCGAATCGAGCCACGCGCTGGTCGGCGGTGCTTTCGCAGCCGAACGCCCGGATATGACGCTGCTGTTCGAAGCCATCGGCGCACATGCGCAGGGTGCCTGGCAGCCTTTATGGTCGCGTGAAGATGGCAAGGGCGGTGGCATGATAACCGGTTCCGTCGGCGCCTTCCTGGTTCTGGAATCGCGCAAGCGCGCAGAGGCACGCGGTGCGCATATCTATGCCCGCATCGATGCCCTTGAGGGAGATCGCGGCAGCCGCGAAGAGGGTAAGCTCGAGACGCGTCTTGAGCGCCTCCTGGCTCCCGCCAGTGATGCAGCCGAGACCGTCGTGTTCTCCGGTGCCAGCGGTTATGACGGACTGACGGTTCGTGAGAAGGGTATTCTCGAAAAGGCACTGCCCAATGCCGTCATTCGCGGCTTCGGCGGTGTCACCGGCCACGCACTTGAGGCGCAGTTCCCGCTGGGCCTGGCGCTGGCAGCACTTGCGCTGCAAAGTGGCGCGAAAGTTCCGGCTTTCGATAGCGCCGAGGAAAAACCGATGACCGTTGCAGCAGGGCAGGCAGTCGTCACCACGGTTGGCCATGTGCGCGGCGAAGGTGTCGCCGTTCTTTCCAAAGACGTTTGAGGAGTAGAGACCATGGCATCCAGCAATTTCAGGGATCACCTTGGCCGTCCAATCGTTGCCGTTACCGGCATGGGTATCATCACGTCCTTGGGGCAGGGGGTTGAAGATAACTGGGCGGCTCTGACGTCCGGCAAATCCGGCATCCGCAAGATCACCCGTTTCCCGACGGATAATCTCTCGACCAGAATTTCCGGCATGGTCGATTTCATCGACATTCCGGTTCCGAACTCGGTCGAGCGCTCTTACGCATTCGCTCGCGAAACCACCATTGAGGCATTGGCGCAAGCAGGTCTTTCCGGTGATTTCGGTGGCCCGCTGTTTCTCGCAGCCCCACCCATCGAGCCGGAGTGGAGCGCCCGTTTCGAGCTTGGCGACCGCTCTCCGCCTGCACAGAAGCCAGGCGATGCCTATGATCGCTTCATGGCCGCACTTCGCGAGCGCCCCGATCCGGCCTTTCAGGAAGCTGCACTCTTTGGTGCGATTTCCGAACGTCTTTCGGATAAGTTCGGCACACGCGGCCTGCCGGTCACTCTGTCTACTGCTTGCGCATCGGGTGCCACGGCTATCCAGCTTGGCGTCGAGGCCATTCGGCAGGGCCGCACGGATCGCGCCTTGACGGTTGCGACGGATGGCTCGGTCAGCGCGGAAGCGCTCATCCGCTTCTCGCTTCTGTCGGCACTTTCCACGCAAAACGACCCGCCAGAAAAGGCATCGAAGCCGTTCAGCAAGGATCGCGATGGTTTCGTAATTGCCGAAGGCTCTGCCACGCTGGTGCTGGAATCGCTTGAATCCGCCGTCGCTCGTGGTGCGAAGGTTCTCGGCATCATCAAGGGCGCTGGCGAAAAGGCTGACAGCTTTCACCGCACGCGCTCGTCGCCGGATGGCGGCCCTGCGATTGCGTCCATTCGTGCGGCGCTCGCGGATGCGGGTGTGGCCGAAGGCGGCATCAACTACATCAATGCGCACGGCACCTCGACGCCGGAAAACGACAAGATGGAATATGGCTCCATGCTCGCCGTCTTTGGAGAGGGTTTGAAGTCGATCCCGGTTTCGTCCAACAAGTCGATGATCGGGCATACGCTGACGGCCGCCGGTGCGGTTGAAGCCGTGTTCTCGCTCCAGACCATGCTGACCGGAACCGTGCCGCCGACCATCAACTATACCAATCCAGACCCGACAATCGTTCTTGATGTCGTGCCGAATGTGAAGCGTGACGCTGAGGTAAGTGCCGTGCTTTCCAATTCCTTCGGCTTTGGCGGCCAGAACGCAAGCCTTGTCATGACGCGGGAACCGGCTTAATCGGTTCCCCAACTGCAAAACGATATAACGCCTTCGGGCGAAGGACTTTTACTATGCGCGCTCTTCAACTCGTCGATGACCGTAAGCTTGAGAAAGTGGAACTGCCTGAGCCGGAAGCACCGGCACCGGGCGAAGTCACGCTTCGCGTCAAGGCTGTTGCGCTGAACCATATCGATGTCTGGGGCTGGCGCGGCATGGCATTTGCCAAGCGCAAGATGCCACTCACCATCGGCGCGGAAGCGTCCGGTGTGGTGGAAGCCATCGGGCCGGGTGTGTCCAATGTTCTGCCCGGCCAGCTCGTGTCCATCTATGGCGCACGCATCTGCGGTCGCTGCCATCACTGTGTTGCCGGTCGCGATAACCTTTGCGAAAATGTCGGCGGTGTGCACGGCTTCCATCTGGATGGCTTTGCGCAGGAAAAGATCAACATCCCGGCCCGTCAGCTCGTTCTTGCTCCGCCGAATGTGGATGCGGTGGCCGCAGCACTCGCGCCCGTGACCTTCGGCACGGTCGAGCATATGCTGTTCGATAATGCCAAGCTCCAGCCGGGCGAAACAATCCTCGTTCACGCAGGTGGCTCCGGCATCGGCACTGCGGCTATTCAGCTTGCCAAGAAAATGGGCTGCACGGTCATTACCACCGTCGGTTCGGATGACAAGATCGAGCGCGCCAAGGCACTCGGTGCCGATCACGTCATCAACTACCGGGTTGATCGCTTCGAAGGCGTCGTGCGCAAGCTGACGAAGAAGAAGGGCGTCGACGTCGTGTTCGAACATGTCGGCAAGGACACGTGGGCAGGCTCGATGTTCTCGCTCAAGCGCGGCGGCCGCCTCGTCACCTGCGGCTCCACTTCGGGCGTTTCCACCGAAATCAACCTGATGATGCTGTTCCAGCAACAGCTGAAGCTGCTCGGCTCCTTCGGTTGCCGCATGGAAAACATGGCGAATGCCATGCAGAAAATGGCGCGCGGCCTTGTACATCCTGTCATCGATACCGAAGTAACCTTCGAAGATATCGACAAGGCGCTCGAACGCATGGAGACCCGTCAGGTCTTCGGCAAGATCGTCCTCCGGATGGATTGATAAGTGAAACTTTTTATAACACGCGTTGTCCTGGCGCTTGAACACTTTCGCCAGTGGTTGAACGCGACCATCGCGTTCGGCGTCCTCAATCTGCTGAAGCTTTTCCCTGCCGATCCGGCTATCCGGTTCGGAGATAAGATGGCGCGCCAGATCGGCCCGAAAACGCCACGGCACAAGCTGATGCTGTTCAACCTGGCGCGCGCTTACCCGGAAAAGACGGAAGAAGAGCGTCATGAGATCGCGCTCGATAGCTGGGGCAACATGGGTCGGCTGGCAGCCGAGTATGTGTTTCTGGACCGTCTCTTCGATTTCGATCCTGCTCAAACCAAGCCTGGCCGCGTCGAAGTCGTGGGCATCGATAACTTCCTGGAGCTTCGCGACAATCCGCGTCCCTTCATCGTTTTCACCGCCCACACCGGCAATTTCGAGCTGCTGCCCGTTGCAAGCTCCGCCTTCGGGCTGGATGTGACCGTGCTGTTCCGTCCGCCGAACAATCCTTACGTTGCGGAAAAAATCTTCAAGTTCCGCAAGGAGCGCATGGGTAATCTCGTGCCGTCTCACGCGGGCTCGTCTTTCGCGCTCGCGCGTCAGCTGGAGCGGGGAGGCGGCGTTGGTGTTCTGGTGGATCAGAAGTTCCGCAAGGGCCTGCCGACACAGTTCTTCGGGCACGATGTGAAAACCAACCCTCTGCTGGCCAAGCTGGTCCGGCAGTTCGGCTGCGATGTTTATCCAGCTCGCTGCATCCGGCTACCGGATAATCGCTATCGGCTGGAGCTCGAACCCAAGGTCGAGATTCCCCGCAACGAGAAGGGTAGCGTGGATATTCAGAAAACCGCACAGCTTTTGAATGACAAGGTTGAAAGCTGGGTGCGCGAATATCCCGGCCAATGGTTGTGGTACCATGACCGATGGCACGTTAAAGACAAGGTAAAGAACGAGGAATAATACCTCCAGGAATTATTAGGAATTGACCGTGAGGGCGCTCTTAATATTTTCAGCAATGCTTATTTTGCTTCATGATTTCTGGCATTTGTAAAACGACACCGGAATATGGTAATTTAAGTTTGTGCCTGGGTGGCATAATCATTACTCGTTACATCATTTTTTACGGGCATGTCGTATAGCATGCTCTGCGCCATCGACCAGAGAGGATCGCCAAGCGCAGGTGCCGGTCGTTCGGGGAGTGTCGAGTTGAAAACATTGATAGGGTTGTTCTGGCAGCGTTATGCGGAGCTCAAGCGTGCGGTTGATCGCAATGAGGCCGACAAGATCGCTATTCTGGATCGTGAACTCGATAATCTCCTCGAAAACATCACCGTCAAGAAGAACGCGTCTGCGGCGGAAATTTTGGAACAGTTTCGCTTCGCGATAGACCTTCTCAACGAGGAAGCGGAGGATATCGGCTGCGTTCAGCGCAATTCCGACATGCTGCGCAAGCTTGTGGATCGCTACATTGGCGCAGGTCTGTCCTATAACGGCGATGGCGAAGGGGGTGTCAGCCCCTACGTTGTTCTCGATGAAGACCGTCTGGACGATTCGGATGACCGCGTCGTCGTGGTCGCGCCGGGATATCGCATCAATTACACGAATTCCGCCAATGCTTCTTCACTCGGCACGAACGCCAACGAGATCGTTGGAAAGCACATCGCCGAATTCGTCGGTATTCACCATTTCCAACACGCATTCCGTCAGAAGCTGGACGCATGCTTCAAGGGCGAGGCGGGCAAATATACCTATGCCGAAGACGTTGACGGCCAGACAATCGTCAAATCGTTCGACATGTCGCCCTGCTATTCGCCCTCGTACAAGCTGGTTGGCGCCATCATCGTGGTGAAGGAACTCGCGGATCGACGAAGCCGCGCAGTGGCCTGATCCGCAGATCCGGCTGATCAATCATAATCCTACGTATGAAAAGCGGCGCCCAACCATGGAGCGCAGCTTCTAACGTCTTGTCGGCAGATCCGTATGAAATACGCGAATGACCGCCTCGCGTATTCGCTAAGACCCTCATCTCCTGTCTCGTCCTTCAATCTACGCGTGCCGTCATTCTGGATTAAATATCTGTCTGACAGGACTACAGATTCCCCAAGATGAAGCGTTGAAATTATCGTGAGGCGGTGAGGTCGCGACCGCGCGCCGAAGTATTGTTGTGGATATTTGTTTCAGCAGGGTCTTCGAATTTGTTGGATTATTTTGACAAATATCAAATTTGTGTTCGATAATTTCGCCGGCAGTTAAATAGCGATGTTTTTCATGATGATACTATCAAATCTAGTGTATTGACCTTTGGCATCAGGTCCTTATTCATATGGTCATATGTTTATGAATCCGCTGACGGTTGGATCACGGCAGTCGCGCTGTTAAGCGTTGACGCCTTAACGATGACGTTGCTTTTCGCTCTGTCCAAGTTTCACCATCCGGTGTTTCTGGCGCGTTTAGGTAACGGGTCGTGAAGTGCTTGTGATCGCCATGGCGACGGATGGTGAGTTAAATGGAGGCTTTTTTGCTTGGTCTCTTTGAAACTTTTGCTCTAAAGCGAATGCAACTCAAGCATGCGGTTATCGCTGGGGATGACGATCTTGTGTGCCTGCTCGATAAGGAGCTGGAGCCCATTATCGATGACATCGTCGCCTATCGCGCTACCACGCGTGAAGATGTCCACAAACAGCTACAATTTATCAACAGTCTCATACGGGATGAAGCGGACGACAAAGGCAACGTGCTTCGGCGTACCGCTGCGGTGTCGGCTTTGATCGACAGATATTTGATGGGTGATGGAAAACAACAGGAGCGGCCCATCGCAGAACCCCGGATTGGTCGGCCAGCCGTCAATCAGAGCCCGGAACAACCGCTTCTCAACGAGGCCATTCTGGATGGCTTGCCGGATCGGGTCGGCGTGATAACGACCGATTATCGCTATCTGTACACCAATAATGCCAATGCGAAGTATCTGGGGCGAACGGCGTTTTCGATGGTGGGAAGCCACGTTTCCGAATTCATAGGTGACGAAGGTTTCCAGCTGCAGGCAAAGCCGGCATTCGACAAATGCTTTGCCGGGGAAAAGGTGGACTACGTTCACCATGGTCGTTTCGCGTCGAGAGTTTTCGAAACCCGTTGCAGGCTTACGCCGCTTCGTAGTGGCAATGACCACATCATTGGCGCGGTCATGGTTTTGCAGCCGGTTGAAAACGCTTCCGTACTTGCGCATCACGGATCGTAAACCGGTAGCCCTGACCAAAAGTTTTCTTGGCGACGATATGGCAATATGAGGCGGGCTTGGATCAGGCGCCGGTCACGCGTGCGATAAGCCAGCCCAATGAGTAGGGAGCGCCTGTGTCCAGCAACAGCTTCGTAGCCATGGCCAGACAGGACAGGACGAGCAGCGGGCGGATGATTTTCGCCCCATTTTTCATGGCAAGGCGGGAGCCTGCCTGAGCGCCCAGAAACTGCCCGAGCCCCATCACCAGACCCAGTTTCCAAAGGATCGCTCCGGTGAAGGTGAACACCAGGAAACCGCCGAAATTGGAGCCGAAATTCAAGAGTTTCGTGTGGGCCGTGGCCTTCAACATACCGAAGCCAGCGAGACTGACGAAGGCCAGCATGTAGAACGAGCCAGCGCCGGGTCCGAAAATTCCATCATAAAACCCGATCAGTGGAACGACCGTCAGGCCGAAAAGCAACGGGGTAATGCGGCGATGGCTGTCGATGTCGCTGATGTTTGGTTTGAAAGCGAAATAGACCGCAATGGCGACCAGCAGAAACGGCATGATTGCCCGCAATATGTCCGATGGCACAAAGGATGCCGCAAGCGCGCCCAATATGCCGCCAAGAAAGGCCATGAAAGCCATCGGAAACTGCTGCTTTAGATCGACATGGCCGCGTCGGGCATAGGCAATGGTCGCGGATGCAGAGCCGAACTGCGCCTGTAATTTGTTCGTTCCCAGGGCCTCGAGAGGGGGAATTCCGAGGATCAGCATGGCGGGAATGACGATCAACCCTCCGCCGCCCGCGATGGAATCCACAAAACCGGCGAAAATGGCGACAAAGAACAGGATGATGAGCAGCTGAAAGGCAACGTCTTGCACGGGGAGTATCCGCAGGATGTGGAGGGATTTAAGTGCCTTGCTTCTGTCATTGAATGACAATTGCCGCAACCATTTTCACCGGTGTTTTAAGCCTCTGTCGCGGAAAGCCTGTAGATGCCAGTGCAGCGATTACATTTCGCAACGAAACATTCTAATGTCCGCTGCCTGCTTCGCGCATCGAAAAAATGCGCCTGAATTTGAATGAGGGATATTGCATGCAAAAGGTAATTTTCGACACGGACCCCGGTATCGATGACGCAATGGCGTTGCTGTTTCTGCACCGTCATCCGGATATCGATCTCATCGGTGTCACCACCGTTTTCGGCAATGCGCCCATCGATATTACCACACGCAATGCGCTTTACCTGAAGCAGCAATGGGCTTTCGAAGCGCCCGTTGCCAAGGGCGCTGGCGTGACCTTCGATCCTTCGCGTCCCGAAGGCCATTTCCCCACCTTCATTCACGGTGAAGATGGCCTTGGCAATATCGGCGTTCCCGAGGCAGTCGACCTGCCGCTTGATCCGCGTCCAGCGCATCACTTCATCATCGATACCGTCAAGGACAATCCGGGCGAGGTGACGCTGATCGCAGTCGGGCGGATGACGAATCTCGCGCTTGCGCTGAAGGCCGATCCAGATTTCGCCGCGCTGGTGAAAGAAGTCATCATCATGGGCGGTGCCTTCGATATCAACGGCAATGTCAATCCCGCCGCGGAAGCCAATATCCATGGAGATCCGGAAGCCGCCGATCTGGTCTTCACCGCCCCATGGCGCGTCACCGTCATCGGTCTCGATGTCACGACCAAGACGGTTATGACGTCTGGTTTCCTTGCCGATATGGTGAAGGAAAACGGTGCCGCCGTGCAGCTTCTGTCTGACCTGTCGCAGTTCTACATCGAGTTCTACAACACCCGCACCGGCGATGGCATGGTGGTGCATGATGCCTGCGCTTGCGTCTACCTCACCAACCCGGAACTGTTTGAAACACGTAGCGGCGCGATTCGCGTCGTCTGCGGCGGTCTTGCCGATGGTCAGACGATCCAGAAACCGGATGGCACCACGTTCCCGCCGGGCAATTGGGATGGTCATCCCAGCCAGAATGTCTGCGTGAAAATCGAGCCGGATCGTGTGCTTTCCGTCATTCGCGCCGCAATTGTGCGCGGTGAGCGCGGCTGATTGATTGCACGGGCCGTTCTCTTTAAGGCTTTGCCTTGCAATTTGCGAGAATCTGGCGTTATGCAAGCAAGATTGTATCGGCTGAGCGTCGCCCACCGGCAATAATCATCGAAGTGACCGGCGTGATGCCGGTCCCCGATTGGCCGCGTGTACGGAAAAGCAATTCGTGTTTTCCGGCGCATACGTTACAATGAATGACACAGATCCGATTTGTTCGTGTCGGCTGTGTTTCCAACCGAAAAACGAACGTTATGTGGACCGGCCAATCCGGTCCATTTCCATGAGGAAAGAGATGGAAGAGTTTCACAAGGTCAAGCGTCTGCCGCAGTATGTTTTCGAACAGGTCAACCGTTTGAAAGCCAGCGCGCGAGCGGGTGGCGCGGATATTATCGACCTTGGCATGGGCAACCCTGATCTGCCGACACCGAAGGCGATCGTCGACAAGCTTTGCGAAGTCGTTCAGGACCCGCGCACGCACCGCTATTCTTCCTCCAAGGGCATTCCCGGCCTTCGCCGTGCGCAGGCTGCTTATTACGCCCGCCGCTTCGGCGTGAAGCTGAACCCGGATACGCAGGTTGTGGCCACCCTCGGCTCCAAGGAAGGCTTCGCCAACATGGCGCAGGCCATCACAGCGCCGGGCGATGTCATCCTATGCCCGAACCCGACTTACCCGATCCATGCCTTCGGCTTCCTGATGGCAGGCGGCGTCATCCGCTCGATGAATGTGGAGCCTGACGACACCTTCTTCGGCCCGCTGGAGCGTGCGGTTCGCCACTCCATCCCGAAGCCGTTGGCGCTGATCATCAACTACCCGTCCAACCCGACGGCGCATGTTGCATCGCTGGATTTCTACAAGGACGTCATCGCATTCGCGAAGAAGCATGATCTGATCGTGCTTTCCGACCTTGCCTATTCGGAAATCTATTTCGATGAGAAGAGCCCGCCACCTTCCGTTCTGGAAGTACCGGGTGCCATGGATGTGGCTGTCGAGTTCACCTCGATGTCCAAGACATTCTCCATGCCCGGCTGGCGCATGGGCTTTGCTGTCGGCAACGAGCGTCTGATCGCGGCACTCACGCGCGTGAAATCCTACCTCGATTACGGTGCATTCACGCCGATCCAGGTTGCGGCGACCCACGCGCTGAACGGTGATGGCTCCGACATTGCCGAAGTCCGCAATGTCTATCGCCGCCGTCGCGATGTCATGGTCGATACGTTCGGCAAGGCCGGTTTCGAGGTGCCACCACCAGCGGCTACAATGTTCGCATGGGCAAAAATCCCGGAAAAATTCCGCCATCTCGGTTCGCTTGAGTTTTCCAAGCTTCTCATCGAGAAAGCCGATATCGCGGTTGCTCCGGGTGTCGGCTTCGGCGAAATGGGCGACGATTACGTTCGCCTTGCGCTTGTCGAGAACGAGCACAGAATTCGTCAGGCTGCGCGTAATCTCAAGCGCTTTCTGTCGACTGCGGACGATACGTTGCACAACGTCGTTTCGCTCAACGCCCATCGTTAAGGGCAACCCGCCAAGGTGGCCGGTTCTCGGCCACCTCATTTATTTAATTAGATCAGGAATATACCCATGGCAGATTCATTGAGAATCGGCATAGCGGGACTCGGCACTGTCGGCTCTTCGCTTGTGCGCATCCTCCAGCAGAGAAGCAACGAACTTGCGATTACCTGCGGACGCGCAATTGAGATTATTGCCGTCAGCGCACGCGATCGCTCGCGTGATCGCGGCATCGATCTCAAGGGTATTACTTGGTTCGACACGCCGGAAGAACTGGCGAAAAACGCCGAGATCGACGTGTTCGTGGAGCTCGTCGGCGGCGCTTCCGGTGCCGCTGAAAATGCCGTGCGTGCAGCACTTTCCCGCGGTCTCCATGTGGTGACGGCCAATAAGGCGCTGCTGGCCAAGCATGGCGTGGAGCTGGCAAAGCTTGCAGAAGAGAAGGGCGCTCTGCTCAACTTCGAAGCGGCGGTCGCGGGCGGCATCCCGATCATCAAGGCGCTGCGTGAATCGCTGACCGGCAACCATGTGTCGCGCATCTACGGCATCATGAACGGCACCTGCAATTACATCCTGACCAAGATGGAGAAGGAAGGTCTGTCCTTCGAGGCCTGCCTTAAGGAAGCACAGCGGCTGGGCTATGCGGAAGCCGATCCGGCTTTCGATATCGAAGGCAATGACACGGCACACAAGCTGGCGATCCTCACCACGCTCGCCTTCGGCTCGAAGATCGCGGCTGACGATATTTATCTGGAAGGCATCACCAATATCTCCATCGAGGATATTCAGGCTGCTGCCGATCTCGGTTATCGCATCAAGCTTCTCGGCGTTGCGCAGCTCACCGAATCCGGCATCGAACAGCGCGTTCACCCGACCATGGTGCCGCTCGATTCCGTCATCGCGCAGGTGGATGGCGTGACCAATGCTGTCGCTGTGGAATCCGATATTCTCGGCGAGCTGCTGATGGTCGGCCCCGGTGCTGGCGGCAATGCCACGGCCTCCGCCGTTCTAGGCGACGTCGCAGACATCGCCAAAAGCCGTCCCGGTGCGCAGCAGGTGCCCGTTCTTGGCCGCCCTGCAAAATCGCTGACCGAGTACCGCCGCGCCAAGATGAAGAGCCACGAAGGCGGCTACTTCATTCGCCTGACGGTGAAGGATCAGGCGGGTGTTTTCGCCTCCATCGCAACCCGTATGGCCGAAAACAACATCTCGCTCGAATCCATCGTCCAGCGTCCTCGCATCCACGCAGAAGGCGCCCCGCAGACGATTATCCTCGTTACCCATGCCACGATGGAAGACGCGATCCGTAAGGCTGTGAAGGCCATCAAGAACGAGAAGTACCTCGTCAGCGAACCGCAGGTCATCCGTATCGAACGCGCTTGAGCGCCGTTTCTGACCATCGATAGTAAACAAAAGCCACCGACCAGTCTTAGCTGCTCGGTGGCTTTTTTCATTTAACCTACGCCATTGCCCCGCGTCTCGATGCCCGGATTGGGCTCCGGCGCTCCCGGATGCGAGGTCACGAGATATGTTACGGCGACAAAGCACGATGCCGCGACCAGCGTTCCGATGACCAGTATGGTCAGCCCCCATGGGCTGGATTTTCTGCGTGACCAGACGAAGCGCCTGTTGCGCAAGCGCTGCTTGTTCTCATGGTGATGATATTCCGGGCCGAGTTGGTCGGTGTTCGACATGATTTCAATCTCCTTGGCGCAAGGCAAACCACTTCTTCTCAAACCCAACGCACCAGCCGGGGCGGGGTTTCATCGATCCTTTTCACTTGTCTGAAATCCGGCGCGAGACCGCTTCGTAGTTTCGCTGAAAATGCTTTACGCCTTGCCCGCCACGGGCTGGCAGGACATGCTGTGGTCGTGCCGATTCCCTCGCTCTTGAGTAGCTTCGGGATTGTGAGGAAAGGCTAAGGGAGAGCTTGAGTTTGATTGCCAATCCACGCGCATTTCTGGAGCAGTTGTTTTTCGCGGCAGTGCGCGCGGCAGATCCTTATGAGGCTATCCTGCGCCACCTGCCGGAAAGGCCGAAGGGTCGGGCGGTCGTGATTGGTGCTGGCAAGGCCGCCAGCCAGATGGCGGCGGCGTTCGAGCGCGCCTGGCCTCATCCTTGCGAGGGCATCGTCGTTGCCCGCCATGGTCCAGTCGAGCGATGCGAGCGTATCGAGGTCCTGCAATCTGCGCATCCTGTGCCGGATGAGGCGGGGCTTGCCGCTGCCAAGGCTCTGATGAGGCAGCTCACCGGATTGACCGAGGATGATCTGGTGATCGCGCTGATTTCCGGCGGCGGTTCTGCACTGCTGCCCGCGCCGCCGGAAGGTTTCATGCTTGCCGACGAGATTGTGCTGAATGAGGCTCTGCTTGCTTCCGGCGCGCCGATTTCCGGCATGAACGTGGTGCGCAAGCACTTTTCCCGCATCAAGGGCGGAAGGCTTGCTGCACTTTCTTACCCCGCGAAGGTCGTCAGTCTGGTCGTTTCCGATGTGCCGGGCGATAACCCTGCCTTTGTTGCCTCCGGTCCCACCGTGGCGGATGACAGCGATGCGCAAGAGGCGCTGCGGGTAATCCGTGATTATCGCATTACGCTGCCGGAACGCATGGTCGAGAGCATCCGCCAAGCGGCTGCGCCGAAGCCAAGTGATGCCGTTTTCGCCCGCAACGAAATTCACGTCATTGCTTCGGCGCGGGTTTCGCTGATGGCGGCTGCCGAACTGGCGCGGCAAAGAGGCGTCGAGGTGTTGATCCTGTCCGATAGCATCGAGGGTGAGGCCAAGGACATCGGGCGTATGCACGCAGCGCTTGCCCGGGAATTTGCGGGCAGGGTGGATCGATCCCGGCCACTGGTGCTGCTTTCCGGTGGCGAAACAACCGTCACGATAGGTCAGGGGAGATATGGCAAAGGGGGCCGAAACTCTGAGCTATTACTTGCAGCCGCGCTTGATCTGCAAGGCGTTGGCAATGTTCTGGCACTTGCAGCGGATACGGATGGCATCGATGGTTCCGAAAACAATGCCGGTGCCTTTTGCGATGGAATGACGGTCGCCCGTATTCGCGGGAAGGGCGGTGACGCCCGTGCGTTTCTCGCTAGCCATGATGCATGGTCCGCTTTCGATCTGGCGGGCGACCTTTTCGTGCCGGGGCCGACCGGCACCAATGTCAATGATTTTCGCGCCTTTCTCATCGAATGAGATATCCGCAACGCAAACATCGTCCGGTGTCTGGCTCGGCACGTGATGTCTGGCGCGGGTCACTCCGACATTCTGCTGACGCTTCATTGGGGTGCCTGCCGGGGTTGAAGGCGTGACCGGTGAAATCGGCGCATATCTCGGCCTCTTCGCCTCCGCCTTTCTGGCTGCGACACTCATTCCCGCGCAGTCAGAATCCGTGCTGGTCTATCTCATATTGGCAAAAGAACACTCCGTTGCACTGCTCGTTTTCGTGGCAAGCCTCGGTAACATTCTCGGTTCCATCATCAACTGGTATCTCGGCAGAAGCATCGAGCAGTATCGCGGACGCCGGTGGTTTCCCGTTTCGCAAGCAAAGCTGGAGCGCGCCCAGCGCTGGTACGCCCGCTATGGCCGCTGGTCGTTGCTGGCAAGCTGGCTGCCGATCATCGGCGATCCGCTGACGATGGTAGCAGGCGTGATGCGGGAACCGCTGGCGTCGTTTCTCCTGATCGTTTCCATTGCCAAGGTCGGGCGTTATGCGGCGCTTGCTTTTGTGACGCTCGGATGGGTTTGATGGGCGGGGTGGTGTCAACGGCGTGACCCCTCACCAAGACAATCTAGGACTTCGCTTTGCGAAGTCTGAGATTATCTATCCTCTCCCACAGGGGGAGAGGAAAACCCGTCGCACCGCTTTACCCTTTTATTTAACATCGAGAAAGGGCAAAGCAGTGCCGCTCTCGGCTAGAGGGGTTTACCTCGCTCGTAATGTCAAAAATCCCGGCCAGCTTCCAAGCAAGCTTCGCCGTTCACGCGGCAGCATCTGCCCGTGGCTTGATCTTCTCATGTTCTCCATCGCCCCTTGAGGCAATGGCATTTCGGACGGGGCGTTGAAAGCTGCCTCGTTTGGTAGTTTGGTAGGTGGCACCTCTCAGCGCCCCGTTCAGCTTTTTTGGTCAGACAGCAATCCGCTTGCCATGGCTGGCAGAAACCGGATGGCAAGGGTGATAGGCCTTGCCGGAAAACCGGTCGGACATATCCAAGGTCCAACCCTTCCCATCCGGGTGCGATCCTCCATTGCTGGATCATCGCCCTGCCAGTTCGGCCGTATCTGCCTTCGGGGATGAGGGCGCTCATTCTGACGAAACGCCCGCAGCCTCGATCCGTTTTCCGCAGGACGTTCACCGGCCAGCCCCGGCCAGATGTCCGTCCTGCGATCCGTCGTCCACCTTTTCAGATGGGCGGGGCAGATGCAGCGTGTTCCTGTGTACCGCCTGATTTTCGCCTCTCATCCTCACGGTCGCGTTCGGCCTTGAGGATCATCGGCTGTCGGTACACCCGGCGGTGAAGAACCTGACGGATGGATCGAAAGCCTGCAGCCGTTGTTCGCACTGCCGCCTTCGATCCGGCCAGGTCGGGCATCGGGAGAACTGCGTCAGCCGGTCCGAAACCGACGCCCTGTTCGCCCGCCCGTTGCCGCCGGGGGGATTTGCTGCCTGACCCCGGTGATGAAAAGTCTGCGTATACACTTCACCACCAGCGCCGGTCCCGCCTCGCCGCAACGCCTTGCGGTGTATCCGTGACGGGACGCGAGCATTCTAGGCATGGGTCAGGGCAGGCTGGGAAAATTTCCGGAGAATTATTTTGCATTTTCTTCTCATGGCCAAAGTTTCCGGCATCTTCTATGGAGGGCCGGTTTATTCGGACAGGCTGGAGCGCGACATTCAAAAAGCGTTCCGAGGCAGATCCGGGTGCCAACTGACGTGGTAAAACAGGCGCAGTCGTGCGCGGCTTGGCAGGGTCGATCAGAAATGTCTTGCCTTTACCGCTTACTTGGCCGCTAAATCACATGCCGAAACAAGGAGATATTCCGATGGCCAAAGGTCAGATGCGCAGCAACAAGGAAGTCAGAAAGCCGAAGAAAGACAAAGCGGCCCCCGCCGCTGCGCCAACGCTCGGATCGCAGGTGAAGTCCAGCGAAAGCAACACGAAGAAAAAGTAAGCTCGGCCATCGCCACTCCATTTCGACGGTTTGATGCCGGAATGGAGTGCGGGTCATAAATGTCTGTTTGCCATATGACACGGCCGTCGCAAGCGCGGCCATGGAGATTTCACATTATTAAAATCATGGTACTCCTGCACGCCGCTGTCGGCCTCGACTGGCAAACCCCGCCCAAAGGTACGGGGTTAAAGACGCTTTATGAGGCCGAAGAACAGGGTTTCATCCAAATCCGCGGTGAGTTTCAGAAGCGCCAGTTTCGGCTGACGAGCCTGGGGCATGAGTATGTGGAGCGGGACAAGCGGCGGCTGCAAGCACGGCGGATGTAGGGTTGGTGCGGCTCAGGCTCTCGACCGCCGTTCACGCAGCGCCCTTGTGCAAGGCTGCTGCGGTGCCAGCCGGATCGGCGGAGATCACTTTCAAATAAGCTTTAGCGGGCTGATCCGGTTCGCTACGGTTTTGCTCCCAATCTCGCAATGTGCCGAGCGGTATCTGGTAGCGGGTCGAAAATTCTTCCTGAGTCAAGCGAAGTGCGCGGCGAATGACTTTGACTTGCGGCATACGTGGAGCAGAACGCAATTGCTCCTTCGTCATCGGCTGGTTGTCGGGATCGGCAAGAGCGTTTGCTTCCGATTCTTCGTCGGTCATAGTGTCTACGCGTTTCCAATCGGACTTGTGCAACTTATCCATTGACATCGCTATATTCCCGTCGTTCCAACCGTGTTGCTTTTCGTGCGGAGATCAAGCGGATGATATCGCCGCGCTCCGTGTAGATAACCGTAAGATATCGGTTTTGACCAACGCCGATAATCCGCCGTCGCACTTCGCCATAATTAATTGACCTATCTTCGATATCGATCGCAAACGGGTCATCGAACACAGTACAAGCGTCGGCAAAGCTGATGCCGTGTTTCGAAAAATTGGTGATTGCTTTCTGCTCATCCCACTCAAAATCTAGCATAGTTAGCTACGGGTATCCAGTATAAACATTGGAATGATTCATAGCGCAATTTGATAAGCGGCAGATATAAAACATAAGCGCAGAAATATTTTAGCGTTCAAGATAGCAATAAAGTGCAGCCGGCCTCGTTTATTGAGCGGCTGCACTTGTTATTGGTTAGGAATTATCAGTATCGCGACCATCACGCTCCATTGCCACGCCTTTGAATTTTCCTTCTGACTGCTTCACTTCCATAAAGTGGCCTGTGCGCTCATCACGTTTTTGGTAGTGACCATCAGGCCGTTCGAACTGCGTTCGCCCTGTGACAGAACCACGTCTAAAGTTATCACCAGTATTTCGAGCCATGTTTCGTCTCCATTGGCTTAATAATGCCGATGCTACCTCGACTCTGATCCTCACATATCCCATTATGACCATGCTAGCGGCTAAGGGATGCGAGTCTCTTTGCCCCGCATGAGCTTCGGCTTTTTCGCGGTATACAAGCCGGGACATTCGTGTCC
The DNA here is from genome assembly GCF_013322225.1 of Agrobacterium larrymoorei. Lineage (GTDB taxonomy): Bacteria > Pseudomonadota > Alphaproteobacteria > Rhizobiales > Rhizobiaceae > Agrobacterium > Agrobacterium larrymoorei_A. Next base: position 23,601 of record NZ_JAAMFB010000013.1, on the reverse strand, counting down.
CGGCTTTTGTATTTCTAAATCACAAACTTGAGTCTCGTTTTGTTCCAAGAAATAATCCAGCCCGAAGAAATCTTCGGGCCAGAAATTATTGGGTTATCCACAGCAATTATCAGCTGCAACCACTCGTCGCACCACAAGTATCGCACTTCTCGCACGTACCATTTCTCACCATCGTGAAGTTCTGGCATTCGGAGCACATGTTGCCCGTGTAGCCCTGCGCGATGGAGCGGAGGCGGCGTTCGGCTTCCTTCTTTTTGGCTTCCGTCTTCGCAGAGGCGGCGTCGGCGGCTGCCTTGTCGGAGAAGAGGGCCGTTGCGGCCTGTTCGGCTTCGGTGGCGATGGCGTCTTCTGCGATTTCTTCGGCCAGTTCCTTGGCGCGCTCTTCGTAGTCACGCTTGAAGGCGACGACTTCCGATGGGGAGGCGGCTATGGCTGGTTCCAGCTTGCGGACGGTGTTGCCGGAAATGGCGGTCACGTTGCCAGAGGCGCGGGCAGGGGCGGCGGTTGCCGAGCCTTTGGGTTCCGAGGAGGACGCGCTGCGTTCGCTGTTGGAAACCAGAGTTGGCTTGTAGCCGCGGGTCCAGCCGGTGGAGAGCAGGTTGGTTTTGCCTTCCTGAATGCCCTTGCCGAGTGCCGTGTTGGAGAAATCCGACGTATCGACATGCGCTAGATCGTGACGGCCGAGGTAGGAGACGGCGAGTTCGCGGAACACGTAGTCGAGGATCGAGGTAGCGTTCTTGATCGCGTCATTGCCGATGACCATGCCCGCTGGCTCGAACTTAGTGAAGGTGAAGGCCTCCACATATTCTTCCAGCGGCACGCCATATTGCAGGCCGAGCGAGATGGCGATGGCGAAGTTGTTCATCATTGCACGGAAAGCAGCGCCTTCCTTGTGCATATCGATGAAGATTTCACCGAGGCGGCCATCACCGAATTCGCCGGTGCGCAGATACACCTTGTGTCCACCGACGGCGGCCTTCTGGGTGTAACCCTGACGGCGGTTCGGCAGCTTTTCACGCTCGCGGCTGACGCGCTCGACCACACGCTCGATGATTTTTTCGGTCAGCGTGACAGCCTGAGCGGCCTGCGGCTGAGCGATGAGATCTTCCAGTGCGTCCTCGTCATCCTCGTCTTCGACCAACGATGCGTTGAGCGGCTGGGACAGCTTGGAACCATCGCGGTAGAGAGCGTTGGCCTTGAGAGCCAGCTTCCAGGACAGCATGTAGGCTGCGCCGCAATCTTCCACCGTCGCATCGTTCGGCATGTTGATGGTCTTGGAAATCGCACCCGAGATGAAAGGCTGGGCAGCAGCCATCATGCGGATGTGGCTCTCGACCGAGAGGTAACGCTTGCCGATCTTGCCGCATGGGTTCGCGCAATCGAAAACGGGCAGATGCTCTTCCTTCAGGAATGGTGCGCCTTCCAGCGTCATCGCGCCGCAGACGTGAACGTTTGCTGCTTCGATGTCCTTCTTGGCAAAGCCGAGATGCTCAAGCAGGTTGAAGCTCATGTCGGAGAGCTGCTCGTCGGAAACCTTTAGCGTGTCCTTCAGGAAGTCCGCGCCGAGCGTCCACTGGTTGAAGACGAACTTGATGTCGAAGGCGGACTTCAGCGCGCCGTTGACGGCTTCGATCTTCTCATCCGTGAAGCCCTTGGCCTTCAGCGAACCGGGGTTGATGCCGGGTGCCTGATTGAGATTGCCGTGGCCGACTGCGTAGGCTTCGATCTCGGCGATCTGGCTTTCGGAGTAACCGAGCGAACGGAGCGATTCCGGTACTGCGCGGTTGATGATCTTGAAGTAGCCGCCGCCTGCGAGCTTCTTGAACTTCACCAGAGCGAAGTCAGGCTCGATGCCGGTGGTGTCGCAATCCATGACGAGGCCGATCGTGCCTGTTGGCGCGATAACGGTTGTCTGGGCATTGCGGTAGCCGTTCAGTTCGCCAAGTTCCAGAGCCTTGTCCCATGTAGCAACGGCGTGGGTGATGAGGTCCTGATCCGGGCAATCGGCATGGATGAGCGGAACCGGATTTACCGACAGGCCTTCGTAACCATAGGCCAGACCTTGCGCGGCACGACGGTGGTTGCGGATGACGCGCAGCATGTTGTCACGGTTCGGTGCAAAGCCCGGGAATGGGCCAAGCTCGCCAGCGATCTCAGCCGATGTTGCGTAGGAAACGCCGGTCATGATGGCGGTGAGGGCACCGGCGATGGCGCGGCCTTCGTCGCTGTCATAAGGAATGCCCGAAGACATCAGCAGGCCGCCGATGTTGGCGTAGCCGAGGCCGAGCGTGCGGTATTCGTAGGAGCGTTCGGCAATTTCCTTCGATGGGAACTGCGCCATCATGACGGAGACTTCGAGAACGACGGTCCACAGGCGAACGGCGTGTTCGTAGTCCGCGATATCGATGTTCTTGGTCTTGGCGTCCTTGAACTGAAGCAGGTTCAGCGAGGCAAGGTTGCAGGCCGTGTCGTCAAGGAACATATATTCCGAGCACGGGTTGGATGCGCGGATTGGACCTGCGGCTGGCGATGTATGCCAGTCGTTCATGGTGGTGTTGAAGTGCAGGCCCGGATCGGCAGATGCCCATGCTGCGTGGGAGATCTTTTCCCATAGCGCGCGTGCCTTCAGCGTCTTCATGACCTTGCCGTCCTTACGGGCGGTCAGGTTCCAGTCACCGTCGTTTTCGACTGCGCGCAGGAAGTCATCCTTCAGTGACACGGAGTTGTTGGAGTTCTGGCCAGATACCGTGAGGTAGGCTTCCGAATCCCAATCGGTGTCGTAGGTCTTGAATTCGATGTCCTTATAGCCCTGCTGGGCGAACTGGATGACGCGCTTGACGTAGTTTTCCGGCACCATGTCCTTCTTGGCAGCGCGGATTTCGCGCTTGAGGGCAGGGTTCTTGGCAGGGTCGAAGCAATCGCCGTTATCGCCTTCGCAATTGACGCAGGCCTTCATGATGGCCTTCAAATGCTTGGCGACGATCTTGGAGCCGGTCACGAGAGCGGCAACCTTCTGCTCTTCGTTCACCTTCCAGTCGATATAGGCTTCGATATCCGGGTGATCCGCATCGACGACGACCATCTTGGCCGCACGACGGGTCGTGCCGCCGGACTTGATGGCGCCCGCTGCGCGGTCACCGATCTTGAGGAAGCTCATAAGGCCGGAAGAACGACCGCCGCCCGACAGCTTTTCGCCTTCGCCGCGCAGGTAGGAGAAGTTGGAGCCAGTGCCGGAGCCGTATTTGAACAGGCGTGCTTCACGCACCCAAAGGTCCATGATGCCGCCTTCATTAACCAGATCGTCTTCGACGGACTGGATGAAGCAGGCATGCGGCTGTGGGTGTTCGTAAGAGGACTTGGACTTGGTCAGCTTGCCGGTGAAGGGGTCGACATAGAAGTGGCCCTGGCCGGGGCCATCGATGCCATAGGCCCAGTGCAGGCCGGTGTTGAACCACTGAGGGGAATTCGGCGCAACGCGCTGGGTTGCCAGCATATAGGCGAGCTCATCCTTGAAGGCGAGGGCGTCTTCTTCGGACGAGAAATATTTGCCCTTCCAGCCCCAGTAAGCCCATGTGCCGGCCAGACGGTCGAACACCTGACGCGCATCGACTTCAGAACCGTAACGCTCGTCTTCCGGGATATCCTTCATCGCCTTTTCATCGGCAACGGAACGCCAGAGGAAGGAAGGAACGTCGTTTTCTTCGACCTTCTTGAGGATCTTCGGAACGCCAGCCTTGCGGAAATATTTCTGCGCCAGAACGTCGGTCGCAACCTGGCTGAACTGCGCCGGGACATCGATATCCGCGAGGCGGAACACGATGGAGCCGTCGGGATTCTTGATTTCGCTGACGGCCTTGCGGAAGTCGATTTCCGCATAAGCAGACTGGCCTGGCTTCGTAAAGCGGCGTTCGATGCGCATCGTTTTGTCCTCGTCCTTTGGCGCCCTTGAACTGGGCGCAGAAATACGTTCCAGCCTAGCGCCTCGTTACGCTTGAGCCGGTCGTTTGCCGATATGGGTGAAACAATCATCCGTGGATGTTGTTCCTGTATCTCGTGGTGATTTCGGCTGCAAGCATACTATATATAGTATTAACAGTTTCTTGCCGCCAGTCCCAGCATTATGTTTTGACGACCGCTCAAGCCCACAGACATGCCGATGCGCTCCATCCCCTCATGGCCGGAACGCAGACAAACGCGTGAACTGAAACAGGTGAAGAACCGCAGGAGAAACTGCCAGCTCCGTTGCCGCCGCAACATGAATGCTACTTTTAGAAAACGTGCTGATTCCGTCAAGCGTTAGTTTGCAACCGTTTATTAACCACAAGATATGGTGTGGAGTGGTTGTGGAAAACGGGGAAAGAAAAACCCCCTATAAAATTCAGGCACTTGAGTGGGGCAGGGCAGGTTTTCTAACCTTGCGTGACGCTTGCCTAACCTAACGGAGGGCACGAAAAACGTTATTTCTTGAAGATTTTTCTTGTTGCGTACAGGCAACAGAAAGCGCGGCTTTCCACAAGAGATATGCGAATGGGAGAAACAGCGAGGGGGAGGGCCACAAAATCTAGTGGATGGTAGTGGGTTCAGCAGATGTGCGTGGGCCGCGCGGACCCGTACATCCGCTACTCTGCGCAAGTGCCGGAAACGAAAGAGCCGCCCGAAGGCGGCCCTGATCTCAATATATCGTATGTGGAAATGCGTTATCCGCGCGCGCCCTTGGCGATTGGCTCCTGGAAGGAGAAGCCCATGTCCCAGGGGAAGTAGATCCAGGTATCCTGGCTGACTTCTGTGACGAAGGTATTGATCGTCGGGACGCCGGAGGGCTTTGCGTAGACGCAGGCGAAATGGGCCTTTGGCAGCATTTCACGAACTTCCAGCGCCGTCTTGCCGGTATCGGTCAGGTCATCGACCACGAGAATGCCTTCGCCCTGTTTTTCCAGAAGGTCCGGGGAAATGCCCTTGAGCAGAACGGTTTCGCCCTGGTTGACATAATCATGGCGCGTGGCGATGCAGACCGTGTCGATGAGGCGGATATCGAGTTCGCGGGAAATGATTGCTGCTGGAACGAGGCCGCCGCGGGTGATGCAGACGATGGCCTTGAACTCCTGGTTCAGGCCGGCAAGACGCCATGCAAGAGCGCGGGCATCGCGGTGAAACTGGTCCCAGGAAACGGGAAAGGCTTTATCGGGAAGGGACATGAGGCGTCGACCATCTGGTAAAAATTGCTGATGGCTTTGGCTAATAGCGGCAGATAAGCCAAAAAATCAAGCCGGTGCAGCAATCTTTAGGTTTCGAACATGCCCGTCGTGGACTGACGTTCACGTGCGCCGCAGGCCGCTTCGCCGCAATAGGTCAAATCTGGTCCCTGTCCTTTTCCACGAACATGCCGATAACCGTATTACGGCCCGCGTCCTTTGCCTTGTAAAGAGCGACATCCGCGCGCGCCAGCAGCCTTTGAAGCTTTTCGTTGGTACGTGCCTCGATAACGCCGAAGCTGCATGTGACGCGCCCTTGCGGTAACGGATCGACATAGCTTGCCTGAAAGGCGGTCCGCAGGCGCTCGGCGATACCAAGTGCGGCTTCTCCGGTGGTGCGCGGCAGGATGATGCAGAATTCCTCTCCGCCGATCCGGGCAGCGACATCGTAAGGCCGGATATGATCCTTTACGATTTCGCCGACCACCATCAAGACCTTGTCGCCGATATCGTGACCATGCTCATCATTGATGTTCTTGAAGTTATCGAGATCGAACAGAATGACGGACAGCATTTCCTGCGTGCGCGTCGCCTGCGACTGGATGGTGGGAAACTGTTCGGTGAGCGAGCGACGGTTGCCGAGCCCGGTCAGAAAATCCGTGGTCGCCTGACGCTTGAGCTGCTTCGTCAGTTCTTCAACCTGAAATATCATCGATTTGGCTGCATCTGCGACGACGCCGATCTCGTCCTTGCCGCCAGCAGGAAGTCTCATGACGGACTTCTCCTGCGGATATTTCTTAAGCGCCGACGCCAGATGATTGAGAGGGCGGATAAACCGCCAGATCGCCAGCAGGCAGATGCCGGTACCGACAACCGTGGCCAAAAGGACCAGAACCACGACGGAAACAAGGCTGGGCTCGAACCCTATGGCAAGGAAAAGAACCAGCGCAATCAAAGGAACGTGGACGCTGACAAAGCAGACGAGAAAAATCTTGGCAATCAGGGACGTCTGGAACCGTTGGATGATCGGCAGCTGTTCAGTTTCCATTCCCGTCCCTTCACACTCTTGGATCTCGCCCGCTCTTATCGTGTCCTGCCTGGCAAGCCAACGCATAGTCTGGTCGAAGTGCGGCTCCTATATGTCGTGCAGCCAACTGGCACCACTGTGTGTTTCGATTGGTGCTTTTTTATGAAAACGAAAAATGCACACCAGGTCCTGCAGCATGGGCAGAAAACGTGTCTGGCCGGAGGACTTTATGCCTTGGGGCCTGCTATTTTCCGATTGCCGATTCCGGCGGGGCAACGGCTTTTCGAGAAGAAAAAGACTGTTCAAACCCATCTCGCTCGTCAAAATAAGACACTGTTTTCAATGCAGAATCCTTGTTTTCCAAGGGATTTGGGATGCGCTGTCATTTTTTTGTAAAAAGATGCAATTTCCCGCTTGCCGGATCAGAAATGTCTGACTATAAGGGCGCCACACCACAAGCGTTACGCGCCCTTCGTCTATCGGTTAGGACGTCAGATTTTCATTCTGAAAAGAGGGGTTCGACTCCCCTAGGGCGTACCACTTGGGTTCAAATTTCCCCGACACAGAATTGAACGGTTGCCGCTCTCGGCTTGATCGCACTTTGCGTTTCCCGCGCTTTTGCGTTTGACGTTGCGCCCGATTTCGAGGTTGATGTTGCTTCAACCTGGGAGGGTCGTTGATGACGTCAAATGTGCCATTTTCGCTGGTGGGTATCGATCATGTCGTTCTGCTTGTGGATGAGATGCCGAAAGCACTTCGTTTCTACCACGAGGTGCTTGGGTGCCGTTCGGGCTATACCTATCCCGCGCTTGGCATGGAGCAGGTTTGGTGTGGCGCATCGCTGATCGTGCTTTAGGACATTACGCATCCGGGCGGGCAGAAGGCCGCGCCCCCGGTTGCGGGCGGGCGCAACGTAGACCACATCTGCATCGCCACCGGGCCTTTCGAGCATGAGGCACTGCGCTCCCATCTGGAGCAGCACGGGGTGGAGATCCATCGTGAGGCTCTGCATGGCGGCTCGCGGGGCATGGGCCACTCATTTTACATACGCGATCCATTCGGCAATGTGCTCGAAATCAAAGGCCCTGCCGAGTATCCCGACGGTCGGGTGGTTTCCTGAGCCGATGACCACATCACATTCGAGTGTTTTCATTGGGTGATGCAACTGGCAGCGCGTGATTGCGTTTTTTGCAGCATATCTTGCTGAGGAGGCTGCCATGCTGAGTTTCACACGATTGGCCACTGCCGGGCTTGCCTTTTGCGCCCTAAGCGCCTGCCTCGTTACGGAAGTGAAGGCCGAACCGTCCGTGGCAAAGATCGACTCATCTCACTATCGTGGCAAATGGCTGGAAATCGGCAGAACGCCGATGCGGCTGACGGATGGATGCGTGGCTGGCTTTACGATTTATAAGCCGGGCAATGCTCCGGGCGAGGTGGCCGTGCAGGACGGTTGCCGGGAAGGCTCACCGCAGGGCGAGCTTAAAACGATCGAGGGACTTGGCACTCTGGTGGATAAAGAGACCACGCATGCCAAGCTGCGGGTCCGCTATCCTCTGTTCATCACGTTTAATTATTGGGTCCTGTACAAATCGCCCGATCGTAACTGGTTTATCAGCGGCACGCCCGACCTGGAACACCTGTGGATTTATTCTCGGAGTGTTCCGTCGAAAGCCAGGCTGGCGGCGATGGTGCGGAAGGCGAGCGAGCTTGGATATGATACGAAGAAGCTTGAGTTTCCTGAGTTTTGAGTTGCGGGCCGTGTGAAGAGAGAGCCGGCCTTTTGCTCGTAACTCGTTTCGAGGATTTGCAACGTTGCATCCGCAGAAGCGTGATTAGATCCTAGGGACAAGCCCACTGCTGTCCGGTTTACGTTGACGAGCGTTCCTGCACCGTTACCCAGATAGGGTGCCTCGACGGCTCCGCCCCCACTGCCGTCATCCTCGGGCTTGACCCGAGGATCCACAACCGTTTGAATTCATTGAGAGGTGAATGGATCCTCGGCTCAAGGCCGAGGATGACGGCGGTGGGTTTGGCTATGGTGCCAATCACCTATCCCATGCCGGTCTTCCGCTAATGTCCAAAATCACGAGAACGGACAGAATATGCATGGAATCAATACCCTGCATCATTCCTGAATATTTAAACCGGACAGCAGTGGGACAAGCCCTAGGATGACGGTGGAAGGGTAATGTCCTCGCTCCATGGATACTCTGTCCACATGCATTTTTTTTAAATGTACGGCCGCTGCTCAAGCCCGATATGATGAAAACCAGCGGGCTTCCCCGATCACAAAGCGGTGCGTGACGACTTTTTCCGGCGTCAACTCTTGTTCATCTCCCGTTCATCTGGCATTTTTTGGTGAGTGATTTGCCCCCTCGTGTTTTCAGGGGGGCATGAGCGTTGCGAGCAAGCGCAACCTGGCTTCGGCCTTCAGTTTCATCTCTTTTGCGGGCGTCATCGGCGGTGGCCACGGTGCCCGTATGATCTGAATTAAGCGAACTGCGACGACAGCCTTACGATTGGCTGTGGTGCGGTATTGCGACGGGCATGTCGAGGTGCGGTGCGCCTGATGCCGAACCATCCCGGGTGACGTCTGGAACAGGATGCCGCTCGAAAAAGCCAGAACGAGGCTTGCCGTTATCCTCCCAAGGACGGCAGACCTTTCAAAGCTTGAGGAAGAGACATGAATATCAAGATCGTGGGAGCTCTCGTCGTGGGAGCTATCGCACTTGCGCAGCCTGTGACCGTGAAAGGGCAGGAGCGGGGACTGATCTGGGCTCCAGCCAAGAATTCCGACCGGTCTTATTCTGCCCGCATCGGCGCGAAGCTGCCCACCGAGACGCCGATCAGGGCGGGATTCGAGATGGGCATGAATGCCTCGGAGACCGGCGCGGTGGTCGATACCCCAGTCAAATTCTGGGGCAACGTAACGCTGCTTTCGGCCAATTTGCCGGGGGTGAAGATTGCGGGTGACATAGGCGTGCTGATGAATGCGATTAGCGGTTCAGGCGCGTGGACGATGACGACCTCGCAAAAACGGATCGCAACACCGGATTTCGATCTGGAAGCCAACCGGAATATGACGATGCGTTATGATGGCACGGCGCAGCAGTGGAGCGGGCTGGACGTTTCCCAGTCGCTTCGGCTCACCCGCTCGGCGACCGGAACGGCGTTCATCCTGACCGGAGCGAGCCGCGATACATTCGATGAATTCAGTTCCAGTGTGGCGGTGGAGCAGAAGTTCGGCGATCATTTGACGGTGACGGGACGGCTGAACCAGGGATACGAAGACCGCTTTCGTCCCTCGGTCAATGCGCGTTACAGTATTCGCTGGTAGTGGCTGGCAACGTCCGTGGAAGGCCGTTGCCGTGCTTGGCGCGTTTCCCGCTTGGCAAGGAAACGCTCTAAAACCAGAGATCAGGCGCTTGCGATTTTTGGTGCAGGGTCTTGCAGCGTTTCTTCGTTTTTCTTGATGTCGCCCATGCGGTTCCATGCGTCGAGGCCTGCGATCTTGTAGGCTTCGGCGAGCGTCGGATAATTGAAGGTGTTCTCTACGAAATACTCGACGGTGCCTTTGAGGTTCAGCACGGCCTGGCCGATGTGGACAAGTTCCGTTGCGCCTTCACCAACGATGTGAACGCCAAGCAGGCGGCGTGTTTTCAGAGAGAAAATGAGCTTGAGCAGGCCGCTATCGAGGCCCATGATGTGGCCGCGTGAGGTTTCACGGAAACGGGCGATGCCGCACTCGTAAGGGATGCCGCGTTCCTTCATTTCCTCTTCTGTCAGGCCGCAGGTGGAAATTTCCGGAACGGCATAAATACCGTATGGGAAATATTTCTGCGGCTCCATGCCGATGGCGCCGACGGCGACACGGGCTGCGATTCGGCCCTGTTCCATCGAGGTCGAAGCAAGGCTTGGGAAGCCGATCACATCACCGGCTGCAAATATGCCCGGCACCTTCGTTTCGAATGTTTCCGGATTGACGGAGAGACGGCCACGACTGTCTGCTTCGAGACCGGCGGCGGCAAGGTTCAGCGTATCGGTCGCGCCCATGCGGCCAGCGGCGAACATGACCATTTCCGTGATGATCGTGCGGCCGTTATCGAGCGTGACCGAGACCTTGCCTTCCGGCGTATGCTCCACCTTTTCCGCTTTTTGACCCAGCAGTAGCTTCATGTTGCGATCGCGCAGCTGGTAGGTGAAGTCCTCGACGATTTCCCTGTCGATGAAGTCCAGCATCGTCGCTTTCGGATCTATGAGCGTGACGGCTGTATCGAGTGCGCTGAAGATCGTCGCATATTCGATACCGATAACGCCTGCACCGATGACGACCATCGAGCGCGGCAGTTTTTCGATTTCCAGCAACTCGTCGCTGTCGATCACCGTCTTGCCATCGAAAGGCATGTAATCCGGGCGGAAGGGGCGTGTGCCGACTGCGAGCAGGATGCTCTTGCCCATGACATGCACGACTTCGCCATCTTCCTTGGTGATTTGCAGCGTATCGGCGGTAACGAAGCTGGCCTTGCCGCGAATGTGCTGAACGCGGTTGCGGGCAAACTGGTGCTCCAGCACTTCGACTTCATGATTGAGCGTGATGAGAAGACGGCGGCGCAGGTCTTCCGCGCTGATCTCTTCCTTGACGCGGTAGGAGCGTCCGTAAAAACCGCGCTCGCGCCAGCCGGAGAGATTGAGCGCGGTTTCGCGCATGGTCTTCGAAGGAATGGTGCCGGTGTGGACAGAGACACCGCCGACGCGGCTGCCTTTTTCGATAACCAGAACGGTCTTGTCCAGCTTTGCGGCCTGAATGGCGGCGCGTCTGCCCGCAGGGCCGCTGCCGACAACAATGAGATCGTACTGGTTCATGGAAAAATGCCCTCTGAACTGGAATTGCCATATTGCATGCCGAGCGACCTGCGTCCGGTGTTGTTGCGACGAAAAGCACGATGCTTTCGCGACACGACAATGATTCTCGTGTTCGCACCCGGTCAGAGTGCAATGCAACAAACGCCTGCGTCAATCTGTAGCGAAGAAATCTGACGGATTCGTAACCAGCACAGAAAAAGCCGCAAAAAGAATATGCGGCTGATGCAAGAAGATTAGGGAAGCTCTCGCGAAGACTGACTTGCGCCGTGCAATCTGGCGATTTCCTGGCGCAGGGCGGCAAGTTCGGCCAATACCTTCACGTCGATCTTTTCGTGCAGGGATAGCACTTCCAGCTCTGCCTTCAGGTTCACCTCGTAATCCTTTTCCGCATCGAAGCGATCCCGCGCTGCCTGCCGGTTCTGCGACATCATGATGATGGGCGCTTGAATGGCGGCGAGCATGGAGAGGATGAGATTGAGGAAGACGAAGGGGTAGAAAGCACGGGTCGTCAGGACCACGGTATTGACGATGGCCCATACCACCAGAAAAACCATGAAGCCGATAATAAAGCCCCATGAGCCGCCAATTCTTGCGATGTTATCCGCCAGCCGCTCGCCGACGCTTGCGTGTTTCGAGAAAGCGGCATTGGTGTCTGTGGAGATGAGCTGCTTCTGGTGCGCGACCTCCAGAATGCGTTTTTCGATCTCTCCGATAGTCCGCGAGGAGCGCTTGAAGTGCGACACGATGTAATCAGGAACTGCCGACATGAATCTCCTCCGAAAGGCTACGGAGGAGATAAGCGCAAGGGCGACGAGAGTTCAATGGAATTCCTTGGCTGCCCGGTTCAGGCGGACGGTTCTTCGCTGTTCACCCACGTAAAACCGGGGAAGAAACGGTCCTTGCCGAACTGGTTGCCAAACATCATGTCGAATTGCAGCAGCCGGTATTCGTTTAGCGAAGAGGAAACGTCCGCTGGTGCGGTTGCCCAGTCTGGGACCGCCTGACCATTCTTTTTCACCAGCATATGCCTGTCGATGACCGAGTAGGATTTCTGCACGTTGCCGAGAACGCCGGTGTAGAACGGATCGTCGAAACCTGCGGTCTTCAGAACATGATAGGGCAGAAGGGCAGGGCTGATCGTGCCGAGCTTTTTCTGAACACCGGTTCTGGACGACCAGACGACGAGCGGTGTTTCATGCTCCTTTTTCATTGTTTCCAGCGGGGCGCGGCGCGAGGCGACCATGTCGGGCATGTATCCGCTTTCCACGAAGGCCTGTCCCAAGGGTGGCAGATGATCTCCAAAGAGGACGATAACGGTTTCGCGCTCGCGGGACTTCGCCCACTTCATCAGTTTCGCGAGACTGGCATCGGCTTCGGAAACGCCCTGTGTGTAGGTCGAAAGTGCCTGTGTGGCACCCTCTGACAGGTTGCCGTTGACCGAAATGGCGTTTTGCGCGTACCGGTTTGGCTCATAGGGCCCGTGTCCCTGCAGGGTGACCGCAAACAGGAAGAGCGGGTTTTCCGCTGCATCCACCGTCTGCATGATTTCTTTGGTCAGCGCTTCGTCCGACGCGAAAGTGCCGCGCTTTTCCATGGGCGGCAGCGTTTCTTCCGAGCGGAATTCCTCGAAACCGAAGTGCTTGTAGACCTCGCGGCGGTTCCAGAACCATTCCTGAAACGGATGCATGGCAATCGCCGAATAGCCTTCGCCACGGAAGAAGGTGGCAAGCGACGGCATGTGGCGGCGAATATATTGTTGATAGGGGATGCTGCCGTAGGGCAGAAAGGCATTGGTGAAACCGGTCAGCGCCTCGAATTCCACATTCGCCGTCATGCCGCCGAACTCCGGCGAAAAGACGTTGCCGGACTGCCGTGCGCGGATCGTCGGCATGGGGTCTTTCGAAAAGTCGATATCTTTCAGCCGGGTCGGATCGAACAGCGACTCGCTCATGATCATGATGACATCCGGTCGCGCGCTGCGGTTGACGGCAAAGGCCGAGCCGTCCGAGGCGATATCCGAAATCGTGTTTTCGCCGTAGTTTACGGGTGCTGCCACATTTGCCATCGGAATGTTGAAGGCGAAGGCCATGACGAAGCCGTTATGACGATAGTTCTCCTTCTGGTCCCACATCATGGGAATGATGTTCAGGCGATCCCGAACCCAGGAATAGTGCGAATATTCCATCAAAGAACCAAGCCCGGCCAGCAGTGGAATGGCGAGCGACAGGCGCCACAGCCGCGACTTCAATCCCATGACCGGCGCAAGTTTACGGCAAAGTAGCCAGAAGAAAACAAAGCCGGCGATGGCGAGCGCCAGACCGCCGAAGACGAGAACACCGGTCACCGGTTGCGCCTTCAGCATGGGCGGCAGCAGTTGCAGGATCTGGCGTCCGAACAGAAGATCGGACGGGTAAAGCGGATCCGACAGATAAAGCTGCTTCTGACTGGAAATGAAGGCCGGAACGACCAGCAGCGGAACTGCAACCAGCAACGACTGATAATATCGACCGAACAGCGCATCGAGTGCCATGAGCGCGAGAACGACTGCGGCGATCGTGGTCATCCCCGGACGCGCTGAGGAGGTGAGGAACTCGCCTACGTCATGCAGCGTGCCGCGCGCGATCCACTCCATGCAGACGATCAGCAAAATCGCGGCCAGAGCCAAGTTTAAGAATGGGTAGAGATCATTTGCAAGGCGGGCGGGGGAGCGTTGCCACGGTTTTGAAAGGACGAGTTTTGCCCTTTCGGCAACCGTTGTTTTAGGCACCGAATTCGTCAATGTATTACTCCGGCAGTCTTAGGGCCTGTTTAAAAACTCGGACGGGTCGATCCGGTGATGCTTTTAGCGTTCTGCTGCGTCGAAAATCTTGCCGATATCGAAGGATATCGCCTACGATCTTCTCCTTGCAGCACACAAAAATCATTCTCCGGCTCTCAGCCGCCAAGTTTCCAAACAGACTCTGAAGCAGGCGGTGAATCGCCTGTCATGAAAGTGTCACTTCACTGTCACATAAGCGCAATGAACGCGACATGAACTATGCGTAATTCACAAGGCTATGAGATAACCATCGCGTGAATTGCATGAATGAGCGCGGAAACCTGCTCGTGTAAAACAGTTTGACTGGCCGCGTTGCGCATCGGGCGAGGGCGCGATAATGAAGTAGGCATGAGCGAAGCACACTCCATTCCACACACTTTGCGGATTGCCGTAGGGCAGTTCAACCCCACCGTGGGCGACGTTGCAGGCAACCTTGCCAAGGCACGAGACGCCAGAGCCGACGCGGCAAAGCAGGGTGCCGATCTGCTGCTGCTGACGGAGCTTTTCATCTCCGGCTATCCGCCGGAAGATCTGGTTTTGAAACCCGCTTTTCTTAAATCCTGCCTTAAGGCGGTGGAAGAACTGGCGGCGGAAACGGCGGATGGCGGACCGGGGGTCATCATTGGCTTGCCAAGGCAGGGCGAAACCGGACGGCACAATTCCGTTGCGCTGCTGGACGGCGGCAAGATCGTTGCGCTGCGCGACAAGGTGGATTTGCCGAATTACGGTGAGTTCGACGAAAAGCGGGTGTTCAGCGAAGGTTCGATCTCCGGCCCCTATAATTTCAGGGGTGTTCGCATCGGTATTCCGATCTGCGAGGAAATCTGGAACGACATCGGCGTGTGCGAGACGCTGGCGGAAGCGGGCGCGGAAATCCTTCTGGTGCCGAACGGTTCGCCTTATTATCGCGGCAAGGTGGATGTGCGCCATCAGGTGGCTTTGCGTCAGGTCATCGAAAGCGGTCTGCCGCTGATATTCGCCAACCAGCTTGGCGGGCAGGATGAACTCGTCTTCGATGGCGCAAGCTTCGGTTTCAATGCGGACAAGTCGCTCGCCTTCCAGATGAGCCAGTTCGAAGCCACGCTCACGGTGACGGACTGGAAGCGAACTGAAAAAGGCTGGCACTGCGAGCACGGACCATTCTCGCATATTCCCGAAGGTGAGGAGGCCGATTACCGCGCCTGCGTGCTGGGTTTCCGCGATTACGTAAACAAGAACGGCTTCAAGAGCGTCGTTCTTGGCCTTTCCGGCGGCATCGATTCGGCCATCTGCGCGGCAATTGCGGTCGATGCGCTGGGAGAGGAGCGGGTGCGCTGCATCATGCTGCCTTACCGCTATACCTCCGAAGAATCGCTGAAGGATGCAGCGGATTGCGCCAAGGCGCTGGGTTGCCGCTACGATATCGTGCCGATTGCCGAACCGGTTGACGGTTTCACGACGGCGCTGTCCGACCTTTTCGAAGGAACGGAGGAGGGCATCACCGAGGAAAACCTCCAGAGCCGTGCGCGTGGCACGATCCTGATGGCGGTGTCCAACAAGTTCGGTTCCATGGTGGTGACGACGGGCAACAAGTCGGAAATGTCAGTCGGCTACGCCACCCTTTATGGCGACATGAATGGCGGCTTCAATCCCATCAAGGATCTCTACAAGATGCAGGTCTATGCCATTTCGAAATGGCGAAATGGCCATGTACCACCGGACGTGCTTGGGCCTTCCGGCGAGGTCATTCCAGAAAACATCATCTCCAAGGCACCCTCGGCGGAACTGCGTCCAAACCAGACGGACCAGGATTCGCTGCCGCCCTATCCGGTGCTGGACGACATTCTCGAATGCCTTGTCGAGCAGGAAATGTCGGTCGAGGAGATCGTTGCACGCGGCCATGATGTGGCGACCGTCCACCGCATCGAGCATCTACTTTATCTCGCCGAATACAAGCGCCGCCAGTCTGCGCCGGGCGTGAAGATCACCAAGAAGAACTTTGGTCGGGACCGGCGATATCCGATTACCAACCGGTTCCGGGATCGGTGATAAGACGAGCGGCGCGGGATAAGCGCGCCGTTCAGCTTTTCAGGCTATGATCTGCCCTACATCGATCCTGTTTCCATCAGGGTCTTTAAAAACGAAGGCCCTCAATCCATAGTCCTTGTTTTGTAGACTCTTGATGATGCGTAGGCCGTGTTTACTACACAAATCATGCAGCTCATCGATATTGCTAACAAGCATATGCGCCACATTGAATGATGCGGCCTCGTGAGCGGGTTGCAAGGTTAAATGCAGTTCCGCATCGTCCCGCTTCAAAATGATGAAGCCGACGGGGTTGCCGTTTTCAAAGGTTTTTCGAAATCCCAGCACGCCCACATAGAAGTCGTGTGCTATCTGGATGTTTTTGACTGGAATCATGGGAGCCACTCGTCCAAAGCGAATGGCCTGATCGGCGATGGTCGTCATCGTGAGACCTCAATAGTGGGAAGAGTTTGCGCTGGCGATACGGGCGGTGCGGTAACGCTGCCATCTTCCTATTCACGTTTGCAGGGCGGTGCCTACGACAATATGATCATAGTTGGCGTTTTGAGTGAAGCAAAGAAATATTCGCTTTGTCAGGTGCTTAATGATTGCAGCCGGGAGGAACGATGCGCAGTTCAGTGGAGATATTCAACATTCGTACCCGCGAAAACCGGGTGGTGTGGCAGACGGAAAAGCTGTTCGAGGCGCCGAACTGGTCACCGGATGGGACATATCTGCTCCTAAACACCGAGGGGTTGCTTTATCGACTGCCTGTGGTTGGAAACGGTGAGATCGAGAAGGTCGATACGGGCTTTGCGACTCAGTGTAACAACGATCACGGCATTTCGCCGGATGGGTCGCTTTATGCGATTTCGGACAAGGTCGAGTTCGGCAAAAGCGCGATTTATCTTCTGCCATCTTCGGGTGGCGCACCGAGGTTGATGACGAAGAACCTGCCGTCTTACTGGCATGGCTGGGCGCCGGATGGGAAGAGCTTCGCCTATTGCGGTATTCGCAACGATGTTTTCGACATCTATTCCATGGATATAGAAAGCGGCACGGAAACACGGCTGACGCATGGCGAGGGGCGCAATGACGGGCCGGATTACTCGCCGGATGGAGCGTGGATTTACTTCAACTCCAGCCGTACCGGCCAGATGCAGATCTGGCGGGTAAGGCCGGATGGCTCCGACGTAGAGCGTATTACCGACAGCGCCTATGGCGACTGGTTTCCTCATCCGTCTCCCAAAGGAGATAAGGTGGTCTTCATCTCTTATGACGGCGACGTTTTCGATCACCCTCGCGACCTGAATGTGCGTGCGCGCTTGATGGACCCGGATGGCGGCAATGTCGAAACCCTGTTCGATCTCTTTGGCGGGCAGGGTACGATGAACTCTCCCAACTGGTCGCCGGATGGTGATGAATTTGCCTATGTGCGCTATTTTCCCGCAGCCTGAGCAGGTTGCTTTCGCCAGCCACATTGGCCATAACGCCTAACGTCAGGTGCCTGCCTTTGGCGGGAGAATCGGGAATGCGGTGCAAGCCCGCAACGTGCCCAACGCTGTGAGGCGGATGCCTGTTGCCATAAGCCACTGATTATCGGGAAGGCGGCAGCGGGCAGATGAAGCCAAGTCAGAAGACCGGCCTGACGCGATAGACCCGCCCGCGCGGACGGCGGAGGGTTGGAAGCGCGGTGTGTTTTGAGACGCTGCCGCTTTGCATTGTTGGGGATAGACGATGCGACCTGATGATTACGACCATGCGCTGCTGCCCGCCGAAAGGTTTTCGGACGACGAAAGGGCTGCAGTTTACCGTGCTATCGAGACACGTCGTGATGTGCGCGACCAGTTCTTGCCTGATCCGCTACCGGATGAACTGGTGGAGCGGCTGTTAAAAGCTGCCCATGCCGCGCCGTCCGTTGGTTTCATGCAGCCCTGGAATTTCACGCTGGTCAGTGACGCCGAAACCAGGCAGGCGGTATGGCAGGCTTTTTCCCGCGCCAACGAGGAAGCGGTTGCGATGTTTGCCGATGACAAACAGGCGCTTTATCGCAATTTGAAACTTGAGGGTATTCGCAAGGCACCGCTATCGGTATGCGTCACCTGCGATCCGACAAGGGGCGGCGATGTGGTGCTGGGCCGCACGCACAATCCCCGCATGGACGTCTACTCAACCGTTTGCGCGGTGCAGAACCTGTGGCTCGCGGCGCGCGCGGAAGGCATCGGCGTTGGCTGGGTCAGCATTTTTCATGACGAGGATATTCGGGCTATTCTCGGCATTCCTGCGCATATCGAGATTGTCGCATGGCTTTGCCTGGGGTGGGTGGAGCAGCTTTATGCGGAGCCGGAGCTTGCGGTGAAGGGCTGGCGTCAGCGATTGCCATTGGAGGAGTTGGTGTTCAGGGGGCGTTGGGGGGAGAGGTAGGTTTGGCTTTCACCGTTTTGCTTTGAAGACTGAGGTAAGGCAGCAAACCCCTCACTTGCAATTTCTAACACTTAGCCTTTGGCTAAGGTGTTGAAATTGCTTTCTCTCCCACAGGGGGAGAGATAGATATGCTGCGCCGTCTACCTCCATCTCGACCTTTGTAAAGTGTCGAAGCGGTGCGGCGGGTTACCTCTACCCTTGTGGGAGAGGAAGAAAAATCATGGTCTTAGCTTCAGCTAAGCCATAGATTTTTCAGGTGAGGGGTAGCGCTCCCTCTCGGCCAGGCAACCTCACTCCTGCTGCGGCTGAGCACCTTTCAAAGCCGGGTTCTTCAGATCAATCCTACTCGTCTCTTCCGGCAAAAACTGTGGGCCGACGACGCGGACCTTGCTGTTTTTGGGGTCGTAATCGCGCTCTGGAATCGCTTGTGCCGTCGCCTCTACTGTTGGCTCATCAGGCTTTGGAGCCGCCTCTATTTTCGGTGACGGAAGCACGGTGATGCTGGAATATTGTTGCGAAGGTTGTGACTGCGGGGCTTTCGCTTCCTGCTCCCCCAATTTTTTCATCTCATCGTGATAAGCCGCCATATTGCAGCTGCACGAAGGCGTGCGATTGGTCGGTGAGCCGTTTTTGTAAGCGAAGGCGGTTGGCATGGAGGTGTAAGGCTGACCGGTCTTGGCTGAAACCATGTCCGAGCTTTCCTGCCCCTGAAGCGAGTGGTAGAAAAGCTCCGTTTCCGTGCCGGGGCACATGCGTTCGCATTGCGCTGCCTGAGCCCGGAAATCCAGCGGAGTAGCGTTGGAGGAAATCGGGAAGAACGCGCCATCGCAGGTGCGCACGCACAGCGTTCTCAAGCCTCCCTGCATCGGAATATCGGATGGCGGGGCGTAGTCCTGTCGATCCGGCTCGTTGAACGGATCGGAATAGCCTCGCATTTCGCGGGTCTGATAGGGATCGTTGGAGGCGAAATCCGGTGTGGGCTCATCGAAGCACCCTTCGGCGTCCAGAGCGGCCATGATCCGCTGCCGCTCACCACCGGAACGCTCCTCGCGCTGCATCGACAGCATGCGATCTCGGTCCTCGGCGATCATGTCCCGCTCTGCTTCCGCCTGCATCAGCGCATCACCGATTTCCGCGCAAAGCCCTGCATTGGGGTTGCCGTAGCGAATGACGCTGCCGGAAGAGCAGCCATAGCTTCGCATTTCGTTCTTGATACGCCGGATCACGATGTTCTGCTGCGTCAGAGCGTTTGCATACTGACGAACCTCGGCGGTGTTGCCGATGCGTGTAGGCTGGTTAAGCTGGGCACGCAGGGATTCGCACACGGCATTCGCCTGCGCGGACAAGGGGGCAGCCAGCGTGAGGGCTATGATGGTGCCGATCATTCGGCCGCGGCGCGGGTTCAATGGTCCGTCCGTTTCCTGCCCGATATCATGCGGGCTCTATCCTGTTGAGCGTTGTTCGCAGATGCTGATGCACAAACGCGGATGGCGATTTTAAGTTCAGGATAGCATAGGGCCGTGCCGCAATGCGGCAACAGCCAGTTCAAAATTGCGTTAATCCCGCCTTACAGGATCACACCGATGGGTGTGATGCCTGCACGACGGCAAGCGCCGCCATGTTCACCACACCGCGAGAGGTGACGGTAGGCGACAGGATGTGTGCGGGCATGGCCGTGCCAAGCAACAGCGGGCCGACATGCAGACCTTCCGTCATGGTGCGGACAACGCCGAGCGAAATGTTCGCCGCGTCGAGGTTGGGGAAGACCAAAAGGTTTGCCTCGCCGGAAAGCGAACTGTTCGGCATCGCGCGCTTGCGCAATGTTTCCGACAGCGCCGAGCCACCCTGCATTTCACCATCGATTTCCAGTTCCGGTGCAGCTTCACGCACAAGCTTCAATGCACGACGCATCTTGCGTGCGCTTTCTGAATCGCGGGAACCGAAATTGGAGTGACTGGCGAGTGCGATCTTCGGCGTGATCCCGAAGCGCTTGATTTCCTTTGCCGCGAGGATCGCCATTTCGGCAATTTCTTCCGATGTCGGATCGTAGTTGACGAAGGTATCCGTCATGAACAACGCGCCCTGCTGGGTAATCAACAGGCTGAGACCAGCAAAAGACTGCGCGTCTTCGCGCTTGCCGATGATCTGGTTCACATCGCGCAGGTGGCGGTCGAAACGGCCTTCCAGACCGCAGATCAGGGCGTCCGCTTCGCCGCGTTTGACGGAGAGCGCGCCGATGACGGTCGTATTGGTGCGAACGATGGTTCGCGCGGCTTCCGGGTTGATGCCCGCGCGGCCAACCAGCGCGAAGTAATCATCGACATATTCACGGTAACGTGGATCGTCTTCCGGGTTGACCACGGCGAAATCCGTGTGCGGGCGGATGCGCAGGCCGAAGCGTTTCAGGCGGGTTTCGATGATCTGCGGGCGACCGATGAGGATCGGAACGCCGGTGCCTTCTTCGAGCAGAACCTGTGCGGCGCGCAGCACGCGCTCGTCTTCGCCTTCCGCAAAGATGATGCGCTTCTTCTCTGCCGCCTTCGCGGTATTGAAGATGGGCTTCATGATGAAACCGGAGCGCCAGACGAAGCGGTTCAGCTGATCGAGATATGCGTCGAAATCCGTGATCGGGCGTGCAGCCACGCCGCTTGCCGCAGCGGCGCGGGCGACGGCTGGTGCTATGCGCAGGATGAGGCGTGGATCAAAGGGCGAGGGAATGAGGTAATTCGGGCCGAAAACCGGCGTATCGCCGCTATAGGCTCTCGCTGCGACTTCGGACACTTCCTCACGGGCCAGTTCCGCAATCGCCTGCACTGCGGCCATCTTCATTTCTTCGTTGATGCTGGTTGCGCCGCAATCCAGCGCGCCACGGAAGATGTAAGGGAAGCAGAGGACGTTGTTCACCTGGTTCGGGAAATCCGAACGGCCGGTGCAGATCATCGCATCCGGGCGGGCGGTGCGGGCCAGTTCCGGCATGATTTCCGGTGTGGGGTTGGCGAGTGCCAGAATGAGCGGCTTTTCGGCCATCTGCGCCAGAAGTTCCGGCTTTAAAACGCCAGCAGCGGACAGGCCGAGAAAGACGTCGGCGCCTTCGATGGACTCTGCCAGCACGCGCTTGTCCGTCTTCTGCGCGTAGATTTCCTTCCACTCATCCATCAGCGTATTGCGGCCATCATAGACCAGGCCTTCGATGTCGTGGACCCAGATGTTCTCGCGCTTTGCGCCCATTTCAACGAGCAGGTTGAGGCAGGCGAGAGCGGCGGCACCTGCGCCGGACGTAACGATCTTGACGCTGGAGAGCGATTTTCCGGCGAGCTCAAGAGCGTTGGTGACCGCAGCCGCGACGATGATGGCCGTTCCATGCTGGTCATCATGGAACACCGGGATGTTCATCTTCTCGCGCAACTGGCGTTCGACTTCGAAACATTCAGGCGCCTTGATGTCTTCAAGGTTGATGCCTCCGAATGTAGGTTCAAGCGCGGAGATGGTGGACACCATGTCGTTGATGCCGGGCGCGTCGATCTCGATGTCGAAAACATCAATGCCGGCGAATTTCTTGAAGAGAACGGCTTTGCCTTCCATGACCGGCTTGGAAGCAAGCGGGCCGATATTGCCGAGACCCAGAACGGCGGTACCGTTGGAAATTACGGCGACGAGGTTGGCGCGCGCCGTGTATTCGGCAGCGGTTTCCGGGTTCTCGTGAATGGCGAGACAGGGTGCGGCAACACCAGGCGAATAGGCAAGTGCGAGATCGCGCTGGTTGCCAAGGGGCTTGGACGCCTGGATTTCGAGCTTACCGGGGCGCGGATAGCGGTGATAGAAAAGCGCCTGTTCTTCCAGATCCGCATTGGCGTTTTTGCTTTGTGGGTTGCCCTTGTCCTCAGAACTCATCTTTTCACCGCTTTATTTCAAGTTTCTTGGAGGCCTCTGCATACAACAAACAGTCCCAGCGTACAGCCGTTTATTTCGGCCTCAGCACGCAATTCCAGCACTTTACATATTCCGAAAAGTTGATGTTTCGTGACCGGAATGCCCCGTTGTCATCTTGCTGAAACACGAGTCTGGTTTTGCAAGGGGCGAAAGTTTCTAGGCGACTTTGCTATGACGAGGGGACTAACCATGGCCGGGCAGATCGAAACCAGACATTTCAGAACCCTGTTTATCTCCGATGTGCATCTTGGCTCCAAAGCGGCCAAAACGGATTTCCTGCTGGATTTTTTGAAGCACCACGAAGCCGATACCATCATTCTGGTCGGTGACATTATCGATGGCTGGAGACTGCGCCGTAGTTGGTACTGGCCTCAAGGGTGCAACGATGTCGTGCAGAAATTGCTGCGCAAGGCGCGCAAGGGCGCTCGCATCGTCTATATTCCGGGAAACCACGACGAGTTCCTTCGTGAATTTCCCGGCACCCATTTCGGCGGCATCGAAGTGGCCGAGCGGATGATCCATGAGGCTGCTGACGGCAAGAAATACCTCGTCCTCCACGGCGACGAATTCGATGTCGTCGTTCGTAATGCACGACTACTCGCCTATCTCGGCGACTGGGCCTATGATGCTGCTATTGCAATAAACGTGATACTGGCTGCCGTGCGCCGCCGTATCGGCCTGCCTTACTGGTCATTTTCAGCCTGGGCGAAATTGCAGGTAAAGCACGCGGTCAACTTCATTGGCGAGTTTCAGCGCGTGGTGGCCGACGAGGCCCGCCGCAACAAGGTGGACGGTGTCATCTGCGGCCATATCCATCATGCGGTGATGGAGGATATCGATGGCATCCGCTACATCAACACCGGCGACTGGGTGGAAAGCTGCACCGCCATCGTGGAGAACATGGACGGCAGTTTCGAGCTGATCACGTGGATGCAGACCAGCGATGAGGCCGAGCAGCCGACCATTCGCCAACTGGAGCCGGTGGCGTTTCCAAAGTTGATCGGCTCCAAGGCGGCTTGAGGTACATAGAAAGAACTGCAAAGAGGGCCGGACCCCTCACTGGCAATTTCTAACACTTAGCTACGCTAAGATGTTGAAATTGCTTTCTCTCCCACAAGGGGAGAGATAGGGTGAGTGCCGCGCCGCTTGCGTTGGTACCTCTCCCCTTGTGGGACCGTTGCATAACCACGTGAGCCACACAGCCACCTGACATGCATGCGCCTTACCCCGCCGCCCTTTCTCTTGAGGGGCGGTTCTTGGTTCATGTCGGCTGGTTGATGGGTGATGTGGCTGACTGCGGACACAGTTCTCCCCTCGGCTCACGTGCTCAGCGTCACCCAGCG
>NZ_JAAMFB010000040.1 GCF_013322225.1 Agrobacterium larrymoorei | reverse complement strand
AGAGGTGGCTCAGTTTGTTTGAACAGTTTCGGGCGTTTCGCTAAGTGGATTTCCGCCTCGATTATGCCGCCACCATCATTGGCGTCAGCGCGTTGAAGTAAGCCTGATCCGGCGTCTGCCGGTCAAGCGATGAATGTGGGCGTCGGCTATTGTAAAAGGTCAGATAACGGCCAATGCCCGCGCGTGCCTCAGACACGGTTTTATAGGCATGTAGGTAGACCTCCTCGTATTTGATCGAGCGCCAAAGCCGTTCGACGAAGACATTGTCCCGCCACGCGCCCTTGCCGTCCATCGAGATGGCAATCTCAGCTTTCTTTAGCACCGCCGTAAAGTCGATGGATGTGAACTGCGATCCCTGATCGGTGTTGAATATGTCGGGCTTTCCATAGCGAGCCAGCGCTTCCTCGACCGCTTCGATACAGAAGTCCGCCTCCATAGTGATCGATAATCGCCACGACAGAACCCGACGGCTGAACCAGTCCACGACGGCGCAGAGGTAGACAAAACCACGCGCCATGGGGATATAGGTCAGGTCCATCGCCCATACCTGATTGGGCCGGGCAACCGCCAGCTTGCGCAGGAGGTAGGGATAGATTTTGTGCCCCGGCGCTGGTTTCGAAGTGTTCGGGCGACGGTAGATCGCCTCGATACCCATCTTCTTCATCAGCGTGGCGACGTGCAATCGCCCAACCTCCAGCCCATCTCCCCTCAAAAGCCCTTGCAACATCCGACTTCCGGCAAACGGGTAATCGAGATGCAATTCGTCGATCCGGCGCATCAAAGCCAGATCGACGTTCGACACTGGGCGCGGAGAATAATAGACGCTGCCACGACTGAAGCCGAGAAGCTTCGCCTGGCGCACCACGGATAGCTTGTGATTGCGGTCAATCATTTTTTTCCGCCCAGCAATCCCGCCTTGCCGAGCGCACCGGACAAAAAATCGTTCTCCAGCGTCAGTTCGCCGATCTTGGCATGAAGCGTTTTGACATCAACGGTTGGACCGGCAGGTTCGGCCTTGGTTTCATCACCGAAAACGCCTGTCGCCCCCTCAAGGAGCTGTTCTTTCCACTGCTTGATCTGATTGGCATGCACGTCAAACTGCTGGGATAATTCCACCAGCGTCTGCTCGCCTCTGATCGCGGCAAGCGCCACCTTGGCCTTGAAAGCCGGGCTATGGTTCCGGCGCGGTCGTCTCGTCATGGTATCTCCTGTTCTCAGCATTTAAGCTGAAGTCAGGCAGAAATTCCACTTATCCTAGCTGT
>NZ_JAAMFB010000018.1 GCF_013322225.1 Agrobacterium larrymoorei | reverse complement strand
CGCCACTTGGCCACAGTCTTCTGATTGATCCCGTAGCGCTTTGACAGAGCCCTCAGGCTCTCTTGACTATTTTGTATTGCTCGACGGATTGCCTCCGTCGTCGTGGCGCTGCCGTGCAGAATTTGTCCCATAGTGCATCCCTCCAAGCTTGGGAAAATAATGCACCATCAAAGTCCGGGATCAAACATTTTAGAGCGCTTCATTGTTAAATGGAAGCGTTCTGCCGGAGCAGGTTTTCGACAGGGGCAAGGGCGATTGGCGAAGGGCATACCCGAAGGTACGGTCGGGCCAATCGCCTTTGATCCTGGCGGAAAGATGTCCGGCCCTTGGGGTTGGTTGAAACGGGACCCTCCGTTTGCTCGGACGGCTTGGCCGGATGCTATGGCTACGACACGCGCCGTCCGAACAACCAGATGATCCCGTTTGAACCAACAGAACTGCCTCCATTTAACAATGAAGCGCTCTGGATCAGCCTTCTCGGTCCGCTGAAAGTGGCAAAACCCAGGCTGGCGACAGGACATTTTGTCGCGGAGGGTCGGACAATTTGTCTCACCATCCCGATGTCGCAATGCTATCGTTTTGATAAATAACAATTTCTACTCTGGCACGGCATTTGCAAAGTACCGTCTGCAACACGACGACGATGCCGGTGAACAGCGCTCAAAAGAAGCGACATTCCGGTACTCGGACCTCATGGGCTTGGGACATTGTTTCGGAAGGATGGGGTGTGCCTCTGCGTGTTCAGCCGCGGGGCGCACATGAAGACCGAAGCGGATAACAACATCGAAATTCACCGTATGGCTACGGCGAATGGAGGGAAACACCTAATGACTGCAACGAATGAAACATTCGCGCCAGGGGCTGCGAATGCTGGTCTTCTGGACCGCGAAAGAATTATCGCAAAGCCTGGGTTTAACCGCTGGCTGGTTCCACCGGCAGCGCTTGCCATACACCTCTGCATCGGTATGGCTTACGGCTTCTCCGTATTCTGGCTGCCGCTGACCAAGGCGATCGGCATTACAACGTCGGTTGCCTGCACGGACCTGACGCTCGGCTCTGCCCTGTTTACGACGACATGCGATTGGCGCGTCAGCGACCTTGGCTGGATCTACACCCTGTTCTTCGTTCTTCTGGGTTGCTCTGCTGCGATCTGGGGTGGTTGGCTTGAGCGCGCCGGCCCGCGTAAGGCTGGCTTCGTCTCGGCAATCTGCTGGTGCGGCGGTATGGCAATTGCGGCCATGGGCATCATGACCCACCAGCTTTGGCTGATGTGGTTCGGTGCGGGCGTGATCGGCGGTATCGGCCTCGGTCTTGGCTACATCTCGCCGGTTTCGACGCTCATCAAGTGGTTCCCGGATCGTCGCGGCATGGCAACGGGCATGGCCATCATGGGCTTCGGCGGCGGCGCGATGATTGGTGCACCGCTTGCGGATGCGCTGATGCGCCACTTCCGCACCGATGCTTCCATCGGCGTTTGGGAAACCTTCCTCGTCATGGCTGCGATCTACTTCGTTTTCATGATGGCTGGCGCTTTCGGTTACCGCATTCCGCCTGCTGGCTGGAAGCCAGAAGGCTGGACGGCACCTGCCGCCAAGAACTCCATGATCACCACCCGCCACGTTCACCTCAAGAACGCGCACAAGACCAAGCAGTTCTGGATGATCTGGCTCGTTCTTTGCCTCAACGTTTCGGCAGGTATCGGCGTTCTCGGCATGGCATCGCCAATGCTTCAGGAAATCTTTGCAGGCTCGCTGCTCGGCCTTCCTGAAGTCAAGTTTGCCGACCTGACGCCTGAGCAGCTGGCACAGATCGCCGCAATCGCTGCGGGCTTTACCGGCCTTCTCTCGGTCTTCAACATCGCGGGCCGCTTCTTCTGGGCGTCGCTGTCTGACCGTATCGGTCGCAAGGGTACCTACTTCACCTTCTTTGCGCTCGGCATCGTGCTTTATGCATCCGCTCCATGGGCGGCTGGCATCGGCAACAAGGCTCTCTTCGTCGGCATGCTCTGCATCATCGTTTCGATGTATGGCGGTGGCTTCGCGACGATCCCGGCCTATCTTGCCGATATCTTCGGTACGCAGTTCGTGGGCGCGATCCATGGTCGCCTGCTGACGGCATGGGCAACGGCCGGCATCATCGGCCCGGTCGTGGTGAACTACATCCGCGAAGCGCAGATCGCCGCAGGCATTCCGCGTGCACAGGTCTATGACTTCACCATGTATATCCTGGCTGGCATGCTGGTTCTCGGCCTTATCGCCAACCTCATGGTCAAGCCGCTGGATGAGAAGTGGTACATGTCGGACGAGGAAGTCGCCGCGCTTCAGGCGAAGTCCACCGCTGCCAACAGCGGCCCGACCGGTTCCTTCGGCATCGGCAAGGGCGGCTTCGACGCAAAGGCCGCTATTGCCTGGGCCGTCGTCGGTATCCCGATCGTTTGGGGTATCTGGATCACGCTGCAGAAGACTTTCGTTCTGTTCAGTTAAGGGTTTATCCCAAGGCGAAGAAAAGGCGGCTCTCGGGCCGCCTTTTTGCTTTTCAGTATTTTGAGCCTTCAGAACTCCGTCCATTCCGCGGCGACCGCTGCGGATGAACCGGCAACCATCCGCTTTGGTGCGGCGACAACTCTCGGCACGACGTTCTCTGGACGGCTGGCGTTTGCCTGGGCCGTGGCGGATGGCGCGGCAAACGAAGAACCGACATTGAACTGCGTCAGCAACTGCCGAAGCGTTTCCGCCTCGCGCGCCAGTCCGTGGCTTGCCGCGGTTGTTTCTTCGACCATTGCCGCGTTCTTCTGGGTAGCCTGATCCATCAGGTTCACAGCATTGTTGATCTCAGTCAGGCCGTTTGCCTGCTCCCGCGCAGCCTCCACGATTGCGGCGACGTTGGTGTCGATCTGGCTGACCTGCTCTTCGATCTGTTTCAACGCTTCACCCGTTTCGCCAACCAGGCCAACGCCGTTGGAAACATGCTGGCGCGATGTGTTTATGAGCTGCTTGATCTCCTTTGCGGCACTTGCGGAGCGTTGAGCAAGTTCGCGTACCTCTTGCGCGACTACGGCAAAGCCCTTGCCTGCTTCACCGGCGCGGGCCGCTTCGACGCCTGCGTTCAAGGCAAGCAGGTTTGTCTGGAAGGCGATTTCGTCGATGACACCGATGATGTTGGTGATCTCTCCCGATGACCGGGAAATCTCATCCATCGCTCCGATTGCGCGCTGGACGATTTCGCCGGAGCGCTCCGCGCTGTGCTTTGTATTGCCCACCAACCGACCCGCCTCATCGGCGCGTTTGCTGGAATCGGCGACGGTCGTGGTGATTTGCTCAAGCGCAGCAGCACTTTCCTCCAGCGAAGCCGCCTGCTGTTCGGTGCGTCGTGCCAATTGATCTGCGGCAACACGGATCTCTGCCGAGCCGGAAGCAATTGTCGCAGCGTTGTGGGCTACCGTATGCATCGTGGAGCGAAGCGTTTCGATGACCTGGTTGAAATCCGCGCGCAGCTTTTCCATGCTCGGGACGAAGGACTTGTCGAGGTTCTGGCACAGGTCGCCATCCGCAAGAGCTCTCAGGGCATGACCGAGCGTGGTGATCGCGCTCATGCGTGGTGTGACGTCGGTGGCGAACTTCACCACCTTGACGACCTGCCCCTTGTCATTGAGGATCGGATTATAGGCAGCCTGAATCCAGACTTCCTTGCCGTTTTTGCCATAGCGGACGAACTCGTCGGAAATAAACTCCCCTGCTGCCAGCCTCTTCCAGA
Source organism: Agrobacterium larrymoorei (assembly GCF_013322225.1). Taxonomy (GTDB): domain Bacteria; phylum Pseudomonadota; class Alphaproteobacteria; order Rhizobiales; family Rhizobiaceae; genus Agrobacterium; species Agrobacterium larrymoorei_A. The sequence continues at coordinate 63,230 of NZ_JAAMFB010000018.1, read as the reverse complement.
ACTCCGCGTAGTCGGGAGACGAAGCGTAAGTCTTGTCGCAGAACAGCCGATGATGCTGGCCTTTTATCTCGGTGAGATCGTAGTTCAGCGTTTTGCAGAAGTTGTCGTTGGCGGTGATGATATCGCCCGACGGCGTGAATTCGATGACCGCCTGCGAGCGTGAAATGGCTTCGAGCTTGCCGCTATCTTCCCTCGACTTGATTTTTTTCTCTGTGATGTCGGTCGCGAGCTTCACCACCTTGTAGGGTTTGCCAGCCCTGAAGACGGGGTTGTACGATGCCTCGATCCAGATCGTCGTTCCGTCCTTGCGTCGGCGTTGATACTCACCGGCGCGGAACTTTCCTTCACCAAGTCCGCGCCAGAAGTCGGCGTAGTCCGGCGATGCCACAAAATCGCTGTCACAGAAAATGCGGTGATGCTTTCCGACGATTTCCGTCAGGTCGTAGCCCAGAGCCGCGCAGAAATTTTTGTTTGCTGTCAGGATGTTTCCTGCCAAATCGAACTCGATCATTGCCTGGGACGTCGAGAAGGCATTCAAAATATTGCGGGTATCCGTGTTTTTTCCCAGCCAGAGCATGTAACCTCCAAACTCGCTGAAAATGCTGCGGCACCGTTGTTTCGCGTTCCGCAGCGTTAAAGAAGTCCATATTTCAATGATTGTATGCGCATCGCTTTTCTTATTAAGAATATTAGATAGCAATAATATTAAAACTACGTTTACGTGTATTGAGTCTGGAAACAATACTTTGGAAATCAGTGGTTGTATACGACGCTTGAAAGCAAAAACACGCCGCATGGGTCAGCCATGCAGCGTGTTCAAGATAAGATAGTCTTGGAAACAGGTGATCAGAGCGCCGTGTGACGCTCTAAAACTGTGTATCGTGATTTATGAAAATCGATTCCGATTTTCGCGCAACTGCTTAGGCTGCCAGATCTTCGAGATCCGTGCCCTTGAACATCTTTGCGAGATTGAGGAAGCAGATCATGCCGTGCTCATTGGCGATGATGCCTTCGGAAAACGATTTGTCGAATGAAGCGGAGACTTCAGGCACTGGCTGAACCTGATTTGCAGGTATGGTCAGAATGTCGGATACGCGGTCTACCAGCATGCCGATGACCATGTTGTGTACTTCTGCAACAACGATGGCGCTGCGCTCGTTGGCAACCGTGCTCTTCATGCCGAGCTTGTAGGCAAGATCGATGATCGGAATGACGGAACCGCGCAGGTTCATGACGCCAATAACGTCTTTCGGTGCATGCGGGATCGGGGTCGACGGTGCCCAGCCACGGATTTCGCGGATCGTGGTGGTTTTGACGCAGAACTCCTGATCGTGCAGACGAAACGCGATGATTTCCAGAGTATCGCCGCCGAAGTTCGTAGAATTAATCGTTGCCATCAGAATTCTTCCCAATCCTTGTTCTGGGCCAGTGCAAGCGCACCGACGCTTGCGTATCCGGACTTCGGCATCCTGCCTGGTGTACGAACAACCGGGACATGTACTTCCGGCTTCATCCGTTCAGTCATAACAGAAGATGGTTTCCCAAATCTAAACTGTGTCAGAAGTTTGCGAAGAACATCCGCTTCATGGGCAAGACTATGGCTGGCAGCTGTTGTTTCTTCCACCATGGCGGCATTCTGCTGGGTATTCTGGTCCATCGCGCCGACGGCATTGGTGATTTCCTTCAAGCCGCTGGCCTGCTCGTGTGCGGTCTCGACGATGGCGACGACGTTGCTGTTAATCTCCGCCACCTGCGTCACGATCCTGCTCAGCGCCACGCCGGTTTCGCCCACGAGCTCGACTCCTTCCTTCACCTGCACGGACGACGTGTTGATGAGTGTCTTGATTTCTTTCGCGGCCTGCGCAGATCGTTGAGCGAGTTCGCGCACTTCCTGAGCGACGACGGCAAAGCCTTTTCCGGCTTCCCCCGCGCGTGCCGCTTCCACGCCCGCGTTGAGCGCCAGCAAATTGGTTTGAAACGCAATGTCGTCGATAACGCTGATGATGTTGCCGATTTCGCTGGAGGACTGCGAAATCCGGCCCATGGCCTCGATCGCCCTGCCGACGACCGCGCCAGAATGCTCGGCTCCGGCCTTGGTCTTTGCGACCAGATCGCCGGATTCGGCGGCGCGTGTCGCGTTCTGGGCGACGGTGCGGGTAATCTCGTTCAATGCAGCGGAGGTTTGTTCGACGGCCGCTGCCTGCTGTTCGGTGCGCTTTGCCAGATTGTCGGAGGCTTCGCTGACTTCGCGCGATCCGATCGCGATCCCACCCGCGCTTTCCGAGACGTCGCGCATCGCTTCCTGCAACTTGCCGAGCGAGCTGTTCAAATCCTGACGAACCTTTTCCAGGGCGGGAATGAAGGGCTTGTCGATCGTCAGCGTCAGATCGCCGTTGGCCAGTCCGGTCAGGCTTTTTGCGAGCTCATCGACGGCGCGGACGCGTTCGGTCACATCGGTGGCGAATTTTACGACCTTCAAGACCTTGCCGCTCTCATCGAAAATCGGATTGTAAGACGCCTGTATCCAGACCTCCCTTCCGCCTTTTCCGATGCGCTTGAACTCGGCGGCAATGAATTCACCGCCGCCAAGGCGCTTCCAGAATTCCGTATATTCCGTACTGTTGCGGAATGCGTCGTCACAGAACATGCGATGATGCTGGCCGCGTATCTCGTTCAGCTGGTAGCCCAGACAGTTCAGGAAGTTTTCGTTGGCGGTAAGGATTTCGCCGGTGGTCGTGAATTCGATGACGGCCTGCGCGCGTGAAATCGCATCCAGCTTGCCCGAATCTTCGGCACTTTTCAGCTTGGTATCGGTGATGACCGTCGCCAGTTTCACCACGCTCTGGACACGACCGCCGACGGTAATCGGATTATAGGACGCCTGAATCCATACCTCGTGCCCCCTCGCGTCTACGCGCTTGTACTGGCGCGCGTCGAAGTTACCGTTTGCAAGGCTTTTCCAGAACTGCCGATATTCCTCGCTTTGGGCGTAGGAAGGTTCGCAGAAGATGCTGTGGTGCTTGCCGACGATCTGTTCGGCGGAATAGCCCATTGCCTTGCAGAAGTTTTCGTTGGCGGACAATATTTTGCCCGTCGTGTCGAATTCGATGATCGCCTGAGATCGTTCAAGGGCGGCTAATACGGCCTTAGCATGCGTTCCAGGTAGAGAGAGCATGTGAAGATGAACTCCATCGATGCCGAACGGCTTCGCCCGACATTCGTTGTGCCGTTGCGCGCGGACAAGAGCAGTTTCACCTCACGCACGAGGGAATGTTCAAGGCAACAACAATTCATCTACAAGATCATGTTTAAGAATATCTGAAAGGGATGATAACTGACTATTATCTAAACGTTTTGTACGAAAACTAACATCATCAGCCGTTTTTCCGGTCAATATTCCTTTTCGTAAAAAATACCTGCGGCACCTTCCCCGTTGCCGCCTGCCTCACCGCGCAGCTTGACGCCCTTGCCGACATCGAGATTGATGATCGCCTTCGCACCGGAATCGCCGCTTTGCTGAAGTTCGAGATAGGTTTTCTCGTTGAGGTATTTACCAGCCGAGACACGGGCCTGTCCCTCGGAATCGGTTGATATATCGAGGTCGTCTATGCCGAGATTGCTGCGCAGACTATCGAACAGCGAGGTGGAGCGACCACCCGCCAACTGGCCTGCGGCATCCGCCAGCCGGGCGATCTGCAATGGTGAAAGTTTCGACATGGACTGACCGAAGATCAGCTGCGCCATCACTTCATCCTGCGGAAGAGCGGGAGAGGATGTGAAGGCGAATGCCGGATCGTTGGCATTTCCGTTGACCGTCACTGTGACGGTATTGGCACCGACCGTCGAATCCGCCGACATGTTCAGGACCGGCACGAGCCCGCCGCCGAAGGTGATGTCGCCCGTTGTGAAGTCCAGACGACGTGTCAGGATTTCCAGACGGCCACGCCGCATTTCGAAACCGCCGGAAACCTGTGGGTCGGCAGCCGTGCCACGCACGGTCAGGCTACCGGTCAACTCCGCATCGATACCGCGTCCACGCACGAATATGCCGCTAGGCGCATTGATTTGCAGATCGAGCGCAATGGTTGAGGAACTACCGCTGCCGCCCTTGTCGGCGTTTAGTTCTGCATCCTGACGGCGGACCGCAGCCGGGGCGTTCTTGTGTTTGATATCGATCTGCGCCAGCGACGCTGGAAGGCGTTCCGGAATGGTTATGGAGCTTCGGTCAAGCGTTATCGTGCCGCCGAGCACCGGTGAATTCAGGATCGGACCCTTGAGCGTCAGCGTTCCACTGGCCTGCGTCGTGAAAAGGGTGCCATCGTTGTAGGTCGCACGGTTTAGCGTCACGGTGATATCTGCGGGAAAGCCGGAGCCGGGGTTTATACCAACCGTGCCGGAACCGGAAATCGTGCCACCACCGGCCAGACTACCCGACAGTCTTGAAACCGTCGCTACGTCCCTATTGAAGGTGATAGTCGCGCCGAGATTGTTGATCGTCAGGTTGCGGCGAACATCGGTCACCCGCGTTCCATCCGTTGTGATCGTGCCAGTCACGGCGGGTGCGCTGGCTGTGCCCTCTATGCGGATATCGACCGCTGCCGAGCCTGCGACATCGAAGCCCTGAGCTGCGGTCTGCGCCGCAATTGCGCCGAAGGGCAGATTTCCGCGAAACGCCATCGACAGTGGGCGATTGCCGCTGATGCCAAGCGTACCGCCACCGGAAAGCGACAGTCCGCCCTGACCCGCGACATTCGTGTCCAGGCGCAGGGTGCCGCCAGCAAAGCGGCCATTGGCCTTGATGCCGAGTGGGCCGAGGCCCGCAGCGCGGGTCTGGCTTACTGCCGCGCTGTCCCAGGTCAGGTCGTAATCGACAGCCGGATCGGACGCCGCACCCTTGGCCGTGACGGTGCCGGAGATTGTACCTGCCGCATCGAGACCGGGAGAAAAGGCATTTGCGAGGTTTGCCGGCAGCGAACGGATCGCGGCATTGATATCGAGCGTCGAGCCCGCCGTGCCGTTGACGACAACGCGTCCGTTGCCGGTCTGGATGGTGAGGTTGGAAATGCGTGCGGTTCCGTTATTGACAACAATGGCAGTCGGATCGGTCAGCCGCACGGGAATGCCACGAGGCGTTGCTGTAAACGTGTCGATACCGACTGTCAGCGGGCTGGTGCCTGTGTCGGCACGACCTTTGAGCACCAGCGGCGCATTGTCGTAGCGGGCATTGAGGTCGAATGTCGTGGCCGTCCCGCTGTGATCGATACCAAGAACAAGGCCTGAAATGCTGGCTGCTCCGGCGGTAATCGTCTTGGCATTGACATTGCCGTTGATGGCCAGCGCCTGAAGATCGTCCACCTTGATATCGGCGGAAAGCCCATCGATCGTGGTCGTACCTTGGCGGATAGAGTTGCCGCTGGCGCGAACCGTCGCCGCAATCTTGCCGTCGGCGTTGCTCAGCGCAACATCACCTTTCAGGTCTCCACTTGCCTGTTGTGCGGCGAGAGCCGCCAGAAGCGAGAGGTCGGGAAAGTCGAAGTTGAGCGCGCCGGATGGCAGGAACTGCTGTGTGAGTTGCAGGTTGCCGGTCAGCACATTGGAGCCGACCTTGATGTTCAGCTCGGGTATGGCCGTCCCGGCGTCGGTCTGTACCAATGCCGCAGAAACATCGATCACTTGCTTGTCCAGTGTCCCGCTGGCTTCGAACCGGGCTTGCGGTGCATTCATATCCGCCTTGCCGGTTGCCGATACCTTCAGAGCCTCAAGCGCGCGGCCCGCAAGATTGGCGCGTTCGGAATTCAATGTTGCACTAAAATCGGCTGCAGTGATCGGGCCATTGGCCTCCAGCGAAAAGCCGAGTGCACCTGCGGCCTGTGGCGTCAGTTTCTCCAAAGCTGGCAGTCTACCGCCAAGCTTGGCAACGATATTGCCGTTTTCGAGCGAAAGATTGCCGTTGGCTTCGAGCGTGCCGGATTTAACGATGAGGTTTTCGACAATGGTGCGTCCGCCGATGACGCTGCTGACATATCCATCGATGGCGATGGTCGTGTCGAATTTTTCAGCCAGTGCCGGCGGCAGGACGGCGGGAAGAACGAACAGGCGCAGATTGGATGAAATGCTGTTGGTGGAGAGATCGTATGTACCGCTTGCGGTTCCGCCGATGCTTGCACTCTCCAGCGTTGCGCCTTCGAATGCGATCGATTGCGGCGATACGCGCAGCGGCGCGTTCAGCTTCAGCGGTGCCTTTACCGCACGTTCCAGATCGGGCGAGGTCAGGGTGGATTGCTCGACTGAAAGCGCGGTGCGGACCGTACCCGTGCGGCTTGCGACGTTCAGATCGTCGCTGGCGGCATTCAGACGAACGCCTTGAAGTTGCCCTTGCGGCATTTGCAGCGAGCGCAGAGAGACGGTCGTATTGAGCCGGGCGGCGTTTGCATTGCCGCGCAGGGTAAGGTCGATTCCATCCACCAACGCCTGCACTTCGCTTTCTCCAACCGGGAGGCGGAAATCCACTGGACCGTTGGTGCCGATGAGGTTGGCGGAAAGATCGTTCTGGCCCCGAGGGTCAAGAGCGCCCGATGCGGTGAGGATCAGCGCGCCGGTTTCCAGATCGCCGTTTTCGACACTGATGCGGCCCTGCGGCGAGATTGTCGCCGCCAGATCGATTTTCGTCTCGCCGGTGAAGAGTTGTCGCACGAGAGGCGGTAGCAACTGATCCGGCTGTCCGCCGCCCTGTAATTCGATCTTGCGCGTTCCGTCGCTTGCAAGGCTGTGATGCCCGGTGAGCGCCAGGACTTCGTTACCCGCAACCGTGCCTGCCAGCCTGCCCGACCAGTCCGAAAGCGGACCTTCGCCGCTGAGATTCAGGGAAACCGCCGGAACACCGGGAAGACGCAGGAGATTGGCAAGCAGCCCACCTTGCGGTTCATTCAGAAGGGCTTGAAGCTTCAGGACGTTTTCGTTTGGAATATAGGCGATATCGGCCTTGATCGACGCGTTCTGCTCATCCTTGCGGGATGCGGCGAGCGAAGCGGTGATCGTATCGGCGGTTGCCCGTCCACGGCCTTCCGCCGCCAGATTGAAGGCGCGGCCACCGAGCTTTTCGCCGAGTTCTATATTGGGCAGCGAAAGGCTATCGACAGAGACCTCCACCGGCAGCGAAAAACTCCCTGAGCTTGGTTCAGCAGGCTGCGTTGAGGGCAGAGGAGGGCGGTCGAACACGACATTGGCAGCGGTCAAGCGCTCGGCGTGAAAGGTGCCTCCAAGCAGATCGAGCGGTGACCAGTCAAGCTCGATGCCTTCGATGCGCGCATAGACACCATCGCGATCCGCAAGAGTAACGCTGTCCAGCCGCAGATCGCCCGTCAACAGACCGCGCGGCGGCGTGATAGTGATGGTTTGATCCGGCGTAGAGGCGAGTTTCGATACCTGATCGGCCACGATATTTGCGCCGGTTGAGGTGAAGCCGATGAACAGAACGACAAGCACCAGCAACACCACGCTAGCGAACGCTGCGTAAACCAACCACTTCAACAGTCGAATCAGAATATTCATGGGCGGCAATCTACACTTTACGGTTCGGCCGGGACAGTTCCGTCCTGCTCGATATGGCTATATGCCCCGCGGCTTCTTCAGCACGTGAGCCAGTTATTCTCGTCATTACGATTGTTTCGCCTCAGAAAGACTGGCCGATGCCAGCATATATTCCGAAGCTGTTGCCGCCATCATATTTCTGTAGAGGCATGGCGACATCAAGACGTAGAGGGCCAAAAGGCGTCTGATAACGCAGGCCGATACCCGCGCCTGCGCGAATATCGGAAAAATCAGGTGCCAGATCGGAAGAGACTATGCCCGCATCGACGAAGGGTACCAGCCCGATGGTTTCCGTCACCTTGAAGCGCGCTTCCAGTGAGGTGACGATGTATGAGCGCCCGCCGGTCGCCTCGTTTTCAGCGTTATATGGCGAAATTTCCTGATAGCTGTAACCGCGAACCGAGCCGCCGCCGCCAGCATAGAAACGTCGCGTCGCCGGAACGTCCTGCAATGAACTTGCCCCGACCAGCAGCCCGCCGGCAACCTTGCCCGCCAGCACCACCTGATCGTCTGATCCAAGACCCTTGTAGCCTGTCGTGGATGCCTCGAACGAGGTGAAGAAAGTCCCGTTCAATGCTTCGAAGCTCGGTTTGGCCGAGATCGATGCGCGGAAACCATCCGTCGGGTTCAGCTTGTCGTCGCGCATGTCACGCACGAATTCCAGCGGGATCGAAGCGGTCAGATACTGGTTGTTGCCGAAGGCATCATCCGTATCCGTCCACTCGACTTCAAAACCAGCGGCTGCCGTATCGTAGTCGTTGAACTCATAGGCGAAGCCGGCAAAGCCTGTGATGGAACGGGCGTCATAGGTATCGGGATGCTCGGTCTTGGCCTTCAAGCTCGTCGTGAACGTGGTTTCCGGGTTGAAGATGCCCGGTTTGACGAAGGTGATACCCGCAGAGTAATCCATATCCTGCACGTTGGAAGCTTCACCCAGCCGTGAAACTGCACCTTCGATGCGCAGCGATTCGGCCTTGCCGAAAAGGTTGCGGTGGCCCCAATAGCCTTGCAGACCAGCGCCCTCGGTGGTCGAATATTGTGCGCCAAGGCCGAAATAACGATGCTTGCCTTCCGACACTTCAATGGTCAGAGGGATCGTGCCGTTCGGTGCCAGCGCATTGGCTTCCTTGATGGTGATGCTCGAAAACACACCAAGTTTGCGCAGGCGATCAGAGGCCTTGCGCAATTTTTCCGGCGAATAGGGTTCGCCGCCATTAAGGCGCGAATAGCGTCGAACGAAATCCGCGTCGACCGTGCGTGGTCCTTTGACGGCTACATCGCCAAGTGGTGCGATGGGCCCGCCCTCTGCCGACATGGTAAGGTCAACCGTATTGTTGGCGTGGTTGGCGACTGCCTCGCGCTTGGTCAGTTCTGCAAGTGGGCGGCCTTTGGCTTTCAGGTCATCGATCAGCTTGTTGCCCGCGCGGATAATCGCGAGCGAGCCCGCATTTCCACCCGTTTCCAGCCCATAGTCGGCTAAGTTACGGTTCGTCACATCGCCTTCGAGCCGAACGTTGCCCAGTGTGAAAACAGGGCCGGGCGTAACATCGATGACCACAGGAACCGGGCCGGATTTCTGGAAAGTGGGGTTGGGCGGTATCGAGTCGATATCCTGGCCTGCGACGGTAATTTTAACAGTGCCGCCATATCGTGCGTTTTCATAAAGCGCGGCAACCAATCTTTCGCGGTCGTCTCGCGCGCGTATCAGAAGGCCGAGATCGCCGGACGCAGGCTTTTCCGGTTCCGAAACGAGCAAGGAGCTGTTTTCGAGACTGGTCTGAAGCTTGGGATCGCTGCCTGGAGCATTCAGCGTAACGGCGAAAGGAACAGGGTCGAGAACCTGCTTCTCTTCCTCATCCGAACCGAAAATGTTGATACCGAAGATCTTGAGTGCAAAGGCCTCGCGGGCAAAACCGGGATATAGCGTAAGCGTTGCCGCTACCGCCATTGCAGTGCCTGCCTTCCAGTACGCAGTACTCTTCCTTGGGTCAGTCCGTCTTTTTGGCATACGCTACTTTATGGTTGAGCATTTATTATTGCCCTTCCAGGTTTCTTGTCCGTTAATATGACAGTCTAAGCACAAAAGGCCGGAGGCAACACCCTAAAATACGAAAAGCCCCGGACGATGCCGGGGCTTGCGTTGCAGTTGTGCCGCGCATCTTGCGCGAATTGCCTTATTAGCGGCAACGTGCGGTATAGCGCTCGCCGTAACGGTCGCGATAGTAGCACATGCCAGGCTCGGAAGCGCGGCCAACGAGGTAGCCGGTTGCACCGCCGATGAGGCCGCCAACGGCTGCACCACGAACGTTACCGGTAATAGCACCGCCAGCAAGTGCGCCGATCACTGCGCCGCCGCTGGTCGTCTTTTCCGTCTGGGTGCAGCTCGCAAGCGCCAGACCGATTACGGCAAAAATAACAGCCTTTTTCATGAACTCTCTCCACGTTACATATGAGCTCTAGTGGCTCTTGGTAGGCGTCCCATACATATCTGCGGCGACTGCTAATTCCGACCCGCTACAGATATCTAACAAGTCGAATGTGTTTATGGAAGCCTTCCCTTATCAGGCACGCTCCCCGCGCCAATCGATTGTGCCCTACTCAACGGCGAATTTTCAGAAAAGTTCCAATATTTTTTATGGGCTTGATGTGAATCAATTTTGCGGTTCGGTGAATCTCTTATAAGTGTTTCTTGGAATAGTTCAAAAGTGGAGGCGAATTGACGCAGTATCCTTCAAACTGCGTCAAGGGGGTTGACGGTTCAGGGAGGTGAGCCGACAACGACTGCTAGAATTTCTGGAGCATGGAATGGACTTCGAGGCATACTTCAAGACCGAGCTGGATGGCTTGCATTCAGAAGGTCGTTATCGCGTTTTCGCCGATCTGGAGCGGCAGCAGGGCAAATTCCCCCGGGCAACCCGGTACACCGCAGACGGTGAGCAGCGAGAAGTGACGGTCTGGTGCTCCAACGACTATCTCGGCATGGGCCAGAACCCCAAGGTGATAGAGGCGATGAAAGCCGCCATCGACCACTGTGGCGCGGGTGCGGGAGGCACCCGGAATATCTCTGGTACCAACCACTTCCACGTCAAGCTGGAGCAGGAACTTGCCGATCTGCACGGCAAGGAATCGGCGCTCATTTTCACCTCGGGATATGTATCCAACTGGGCGACGCTCGGCACGCTCGGTCAGAAAATCCCCGGCCTCATTATCTTCTCGGATGCGCTCAATCATGCCTCGATGATCGAAGGCATTCGTTATGGCCGCTGTGAAAAAGTCATCTGGAAGCACAACGACCTCGAAGATCTGGAAGCCAAGCTGAAGGCTGCAGATCCCCGCGCGCCGAAGTTGATTGCCTTCGAGTCGGTTTATTCGATGGATGGCGACATTGCGCCCATCGAGGAAATTTGTGATCTCGCCGATAAGTACGGTGCAATGACCTATCTCGACGAGGTCCATGCAGTCGGCATGTACGGCCCTCGCGGCGGCGGTGTTGCAGAGCGCGAAGGCCTGATGCACCGTTTGACCATCATCGAAGGTACCCTCGGCAAGGCCTTTGGCGTGATGGGTGGTTACATTGCCGCTTCCGAAGCGCTTTGCGATTTCGTTCGCTCTTTCGCGTCCGGCTTTATCTTCACCACGGCATTGCCGCCATCGCTCGCTGCCGGTGCGGTGGCGTCTATCCAACACCTCAAGGCGAGCCCGTTTGAGCGCGCCCGTCATCAGGAACGGGTTCGCACGCTGCGCTCCATGCTGGATGCGAGCGGAATTCCGCACCTGCCTAATCCGAGCCACATCGTGCCGGTCATCGTTGGCGATGCGGCCAAGTGCAAGTGGATTTCGGACATCCTGCTGGACGACCACGGCATCTACGTCCAGCCGATCAACTATCCGACCGTTCCGCGCAAAACCGAACGTCTGCGCATCACCCCGACACCGCTGCACAGCGATGCGGATATGGAGCACCTGGTCGGCGTTGTGCATCAGCTCTGGTCACGTTGCGCGCTGGCGCGCGCTGTCGCTTGAGGCCCTGAATCTTTCTTTGCCAAGGGCGCAGTCTGGATATGCCCGCGCCCTTCTGCTGTCTTCAGTGCTCCAGCATCTCGTGAACGATCTGCTTTCCGCTGAGTGACGCAGGATAATACGTTGGCCAGTTGGTCAACTCCTTCAACAGCTTTGCCCGGTCGTCGCCCCAATAAAGATGGTAATGGCCCGCCTTTTCCGGCGCGATTATGTGATCGCTAAACTGGATGAACTTCGGCGCCGCTTCATCGCCTCCGGTTTTCTTGAAGATGAAACGAACGCCGCGATTGCCTTTTTCGTAAGTCAGTACCTCGAAGCCATCGCTCGCATACGTCGCTTTCAGAGCCTTTTCGTTACGATAGAACGTAACATCGTCGCCTTCTATAACGATGCGATAGACGTCGGTCTTGTAGCCGATCTCGTAGTAGTCGCGGTATTCCTTGGCACTTTTACCGCCATGTTCCGCCTTGTGCTGCATGACTGGATCAAGCGCGCCGTCCATCAGATACGGATAAACGGATTGCCAATCTCCATCCCAGTCGGAGAGCGGGCGTGGCTTGATCTGACTGTCGTCGAAATAGCCGTCATAGACCTTCTTCGCCTCCTCGGAATGGTCATGCGAATGGCTGTGTTCGTGACTATCGGCTTGGGTCTGTGTTGCGTGTGCGAGTGTAGCGGTGGAAAAAACCAGCGCGGAGCCAAGCGTCAGGGCAAGCGCCCTCCTGATGATCATCGTCTAAATCCTCTTTGTCATGTAATAACGTTACATTTGGTAGCGGTATTTGCGTGATTGATCAACTCCGTTTCGAACGAAGACAGGTTTTAGAGGAGTTGGAGTGGATGGGGCTTCAGGCCGCCTTCTGTTTCTGCAGAATGGCGGTTTCGGCGTGGGCGCGTGCTTCCTCGTCCGCGGTCAGCACATCTTCCATCGTGCTTGCCGTGCGGGCGTCGTCCATGCGATTCATCACCGTTTCCACGATCTCCGCCATGTCGAGGAAACCGATCCGGCCGTCGACAAAGGCATGAAACGCCGTTTCATCTGCTGCATTGAGAACAGCGCCCTGCACGCCGCCACGTTCAAGCGCCAAGCGGGCAAGCCGCAAAGCGGGGAAACGGTCTTCATCCGGCGCTTCGAAATCCAGTCGTGACAGCTTGGCAAAATCCAGCCGTTCGACATCGATCTCGCCCCGTGATGGGTATGTCAGTGCGTAGGAGATTGCGGTGCGCATATCGGGGCAACCCAACTGCGCGATCACCGAACCATCGGTGTAAGCGACCATCGAATGAATGATCGATTGTGGATGAACGATCACCTCGATCTGTTCCGGCATCAGATCGAACAGATATTTGGCCTCGATCATTTCCAGCGCCTTGTTGAACATGGAGGCGCTGCCGATCGAGACTTTCAGGCCCATCGACCAGTTGGGATGAGCACGGGCGATCTCTGCCGTCACGCCCGCCATCTGCTCACGGCTCCATGTACGGAATGGCCCGCCGGAGGCCGTGAGGACGATACGTTCGATACTATCCCGGTTGTGCGGTTCCAGACACTGAAAGATGGCGCTGTGTTCGCTATCGACAGGGATGAGATTGCCTCCGCCCTGCCGGATGGTGGCGATGAACAGGTCGCCGCCGGACACAAGGCATTCCTTGTTGGCGAGTGCGATGTTGGCCCCGCGCCGCGCAGCCGTCAGCGTCGGCTCCAGCCCCGGCGTTCCGGCAATTGCCGCCATCACCCAATCGGCGTCCATCTCGGCTGCTTCCTGCAAGCCGCTTTTGCCAGAGGCGACGGTGATGCCCGTGCCGGAAAGAGCATCTTTCAGGGCCTGATAATTCTCGTCCTGCGCCGTCACGGCCAGCTTTGCACCAAAACTGCGGGCCTGCTCGGCCAACAGCGTGATATTGCCAGCACCCGTTACGGCCAGAAGCTCGAAACGGTCCCTGCCGCCAAGCTGACGAATGACATCGAGTGTGTTCGTGCCGATCGAGCCGGTGGACCCCAGCACGCTCAGCTTTTCAGGGAAGGATTGACCCTGGACAATCGTCATCTGCACATCCGGCTTTCAAAAGTTTATATTTCAAGGCTCTACAAGCGAAACATGGGCAGAACAAGATGGAAGCTGGCTATTGTTTCCGGCACTATGTCGCTCCATATCCCAGTCCATAAAAACAGAGGGACGGCATGCAGCGCTTTTTGATCTCCAGCGGTTGGATTTTTCTAGCAACCTTCGTGCTCGTGCTGGTCTTCATACCCTTCGATCCGGGCCTTTCGCAAAAAGCCCAGGCTTTGCCTGGTCAAATCGTCGGCTTCAACAAGGCAATCACCGATTTTGGCACCTTCCGCTGGATGCTTTATAGCACCGGCCTGTTCGCCATCGTTGCCTATATTGCCGGTCGGTTTTTGATGAGCAGCCCTTATTCAGCGCGTGTTCGAACCGCGTGGCGGCTATTTGCCTATTTCTTCCTGACCATCGGCAGCGCCAGCATCTTCGTGCATCTGCTGAAATTCCTGATAGGCCGTGCAAGGCCGGAACTGTTCGTCGATGTCGGCGCCTATAGCTTGACGCCGTTTACAGGCGATATCCTCTACGAAAGCTTCCCTTCAGGTCATTCTGCCGCCGCCGGCTCCTTCTTTGGGGCTTTCGCCATGCTCGTTCCACGCTTTCGCTATGTCTTCATGGTGCTTGCACTGGTCATCGGCATTTCGCGCGTAATCGTCGGTGCGCACTACCCGAGCGATGTGGCTGCCGGTCTTCTGTTGGGCATATGGACTGCCGTGCTTCTTGCCTTTATCTTCGCCCGCAAAGAGTGGCTGTTCCGTTTCGTCAAGGGCTGGCCGCACCCCAAGAATGCACCACTTCCTCACACCGATTGAGCGTTCGGACACATGCAGCAAACGGACGGCAGCGAGGACCAACAACGTATCAAAACGACGGTAGCAATCGCGGGCGGTGGTCCAGCGGGAATGATGCTGGGCCTGCTTCTTGCTCGCGCCGGTGTCGATGTGACCGTGATTGAGAAACACGGAGATTTCCTGCGTGATTTCCGTGGCGATACGATCCATCCGTCGACGTTGGAACTCATTGAGCAGCTGGGTTTCATCAAGGAGTTTCTGGGTCTGCCCCATACCAGGGCTGAGAAGCTGCATGCAGAGATCGGCACCGAGAAGATAACGATTGCCGATTTTTCCTGGCTGCCAGTGAAAAACAAATTCATTGCTTTCATGCCCCAATGGGATTTCCTCAACTTCATCGCAGGCAAGGCAGGTCAATACGAGAATTTCCGGCTGCTAATGAGCGCGCCTGTCATCGATCTGATTGAGAGCGGTGGCAGGGTTCGCGGGCTTGCGATTTCGACGCGAGAGGGAAAGCTGTTGGTGGAGGCCGATCTCGTGGTCGGTGGGGATGGCCGCGATTCGGTGGTCCGGCAAAAGGCGGGACTGGAGGTCGAGCGCTTCGGCGTGCCGACGGAAGTGCTGTGGATGCGACTTTCCAAACAGCCGGGCGATCCAACGGAAACGATGGGTCATGCCGGGCCAAGGCAGGGCTTCGTTCTGATCGACCGTGGGGACTACTGGCAGTGCGGCTATGTCGTGCGCAAAGGCTTCTTCGCCGACATCAGGCAGAAGGGGATCGAGGCGTTTCGCGAGCGAGTGGCTGAAGTTTGCCCGTTGCCCAAAGACAGGCTTGAGGAAATCCGCAGTTTTGACGACGCGCATCTGCTGACAGTGCGGATCGAACGGCTGAAGCGGTGGTGGAGGCCGGGGCTGATCTGTATTGGAGATGCGGCCCACGCCATGTCTCCGATTGGCGGGGTGGGCGTCAATCTCGCCATTCAGGATGCGGTCGCCGCCGCCAATGTGCTGGTGCCTGCGCTCAGGGATCGAGGCTCCGTTTCGGATGCGGATCTCGCGGCTATCGAACGCCGCCGGACGTTTCCGACAAAGGCGACGCAGCGTCTGCAATTGATGATGAAGAGCCGCAACAGGACAGACGACGCCGATGCGAAGAAGGCGAAAGGGCCGCCCGCCTTTGTGCGCGCCATCCTCCGTGTTCCGCTGCTGGCGCATCTCGCCGGTCGCCTGATCGGGCTGGGTTTCCGGCGGGAAAAAATCACCTATCGATTATAGTTCGAGCCCATCTCACGCATCCTGCCGATGTTCCACGTAGAGACGTTTCAGCACACGCGCCGTTCCCGCCGCACCGTCAAGATCAAGGCCGGTTTCGCCGGGTTCGGGCAGCGCCAGCGTTGCTTCGATTGCTTGCACCATCGACTGCGGGGAAATCGCGTTTTCCTCCAGCACCTGCGCAAGGCCAAGTTTTTGAAGACGGGAGGCGCGTGCGCCCTGTTCTGTCTCACCGCTTGCCGCAAATGGGATCAGCAACGAGCGGCATCTGGCCTGCAGAACATCGCAAACGGTGTTGTAGCCTGCCTGAGAGATTGAGAGGTGGGCACCGGAAAGCAGGCTGGCAAAATCCTTGCGGAAGCGGAAGATTGAAATGTTGTCGCCTGCCTGTGCTGAAATCGCATCGAAATCCGCCTGTGGCATGTTGGGGCCGGTGATGAAGCACCAGCTTTTGAGTTCGGGTATCTGTGGCGCAGCTTCCAGAGCTGATTTCAGCAATGTCCCGCCGACCGCCCCGCCGCCTGCGGATACCACTACGTCGAAACGTTCCTGCGGTGCCGCCGGTTTGGCCGGCGCAACAAGGCCGGTATAGACGATGCGCTGGCTGATGTGCTGCGCCAGCGGAAATGTCTCTTCAAGTCGCACGAAATTCGGATCGCCATGAACCAGCACATTGTCGAAATGTTTCTTCACCAGGTCGATGGTTTCTTCATCGCGACCGGGCTTTGCGCGCTCCTGCAAAATGTCGCGCAGCGATGTCATCACCAGCGGGCGCTTGACGCTTTTCTCGATTGCCGCAAGCAAAGGTAACAGCTCGAAACGTACCTGCCTTCGACCGAATGGAAATGCCTCGATGATGACGATGTCCGGCATCGTGCCGTGATAGGCGCCGAGCAACATGCTGGTTCGATTATCCTTGAAGACGTCATCGACCGGCTGGCCGTTTGCATCCATGAGGCCGGAGAAATTGCCGTCGGCAACTGCAATCGGTGGCAGTTCGATGTGGTGGATACCTTCGCCCGGAAAACCCGGAACCGGCGTTCCACCCGTCACCATCGTCACATCGAAGCCGTTAGCGACAAGCGCGTGGGCGACACGGCTGGCGCGCGCAATGTGGCCGATGCCGAGCAAGTGCTGGACATAGAAGAAAATACGCGGGTTGGAGCGGGCCACTGTCACGGCGTTTTCTCCCATTCCTGTTCGAACAGATTTTTCAGGTCGGTGATGCTGGTGCGGTGATCGAAGGACTTACGCACACGGTTTTCCGCAGCATCGCCAAGTCTTGTCCGAAGCGTTGGATCGGTAATTGCGCTCTGCAACGCTTTCGAGAAAGCTAACGGATTTTCTGGTTCGTTCAGTAGTCCGTTTTCGCCGTCCACGAAGAATTCTGGGATTCCGGAGATATTTGTGGAGATGCAGGCAAGTGCCTGGCTTGATGCTTCTACCAGTACGTTCGGCAAGCCATCGCGGTCGCCGTCGGCGGTGATGCGACAAGCAAGCGCAAAGAGGTCCGCCTGCCGATAGTGTTCAAGCACCTGCTTCTGGTCCATTGCGCCGGTCCAGACAATCCGGTCGGAAAGACCGAGTTTTTCAGCAAGGGGCTTGAGCACTGATAGTTCGTCACCGCCACCGATATGGGTCAAGCGCCAGTGCAGCGAAGGCGGCAGGGCGGCGAGAGCATTGAGCAGAATGTCTATACCCTTTTTCTTCACCGCACGGCCAACGCTTAAGATACGCACCGGATCGGCGGGGTCGGAACCGTCGCGTGCAGGGCGCACGCCTTCGAAATGCGGAAAACGGGTAAGGTCCAGTCCATGGTAGCTGAGATGTACCTTGGTTTTATCGGCGGAAAGATTCAGCAGGTGCTGAAAGCCGCTCGCGGTACAGGTCACGGCCCAGCGGGCGCTGTCGAGTTTATGCGAAAGGTCGGCATCGCTGGATGTCCAGATATCCTTGGCATGGGCCGAAATCGTCCACGGAATGCCTGTGATCAGATGCGTGTAGGCGGCGACCGAGGCGGGTGTGTGAATGAAGTGCACATGCATCCATCCGGCATCGGCGGGCCATTCATTGGAAAGGACGGCGGCCTGCCCAAACCGGCGAAAACGGTTGCGGGTAAAATCGTGCCGCAGATCACGGAAGAACTGGCGCACAGCTTTGCCGAAGCCGGGCTTCGTTCGACACGCCCAGAGTGCCTTTAGAACCCGGAGCGGTTCTTCATGCAGATATTCCGGCAGGTAGGTCACGGGCGCGCGGATTTCGTCATGCACCGGATGCCGCTTTTTGTCGGTCGGGCGGCGCATGGACATGAGTTCCAGCTCCAGTCCGGCTCTCTCCAGCCCAAGCAGTTCCTGTGCGATGAATGTTTCGGAAAGACGTGGATAGCCCTTGAGGAGCACCACGATTTTCTTGGCTGCGGTCACGGCTGCGTGCCTTCTTTCAAAATGGGAGACGGCGCGTCACGCGGTCGCCGACATGATCTGGGACGTGTCGTCCGGCTGAAGCCACTCGGCTATACGACGGGAGATGTTCTCCAGTCCATCCAGCTTGAGATTTCTGCCGTTTGCCGATGGCGGCGGACGCTTCAGCACTGCTTTCAGCGCTTGCGCCATACGCAGCGGATTTTCTGCGTCTTCCGGTGAAAGCATGTCGAACAGGCCGAGTTCAGATGCCCGGCTGGCCCGGATCAACTGCTCCTCACGCGGAACGATGCGCGGTACCACCAGCGCTGGCTTGTCGAAGGAGAGAATTTCGCAGACCGTGTTGTAGCCACCCATGGAGACGACGGCCTGCGCGCCTGCGACGAGGTCTTCCATACGGTTGTCGAATTCGATGATTTCCATATGCGGAATATCGGCGACGCTGTGGGCAAATTTCTGGCGCTGCTCTGCTGGCATGTAGGGTCCAAGAACCACAAGTGCCTTCTGCGTCAGGCTGCGGTCAGCCTTATAGGCGCGGATGACGTCATCGATTAGCTCGCTGCCATCGCCGCCGCCGCCCGTCGTCACCAGAATGTAGTCGCCGTCATGCCGATGGCTCGGTTCGGCCTGCGTCTTGGAACGCTGCAAAAAGCCCACGAAATCCATCTTGTCGCGCACCGGTTGCGGGACATCGAGGCCCGTCAGCGGATCGTGGAAATCCGGGGGGCCGTAAACCCAGACGTGATCGTAGTAACGCTCGATCTTGTTGAGCACATCATTGCGCTTCCATTCGGCCTCCAGCAACTGCGGCGCATCCATGACGTCGCGCAGGCCGATCACGAGTTTCGTGCCCCTGGATTTGAGATAGGTCAGCGTTTCCTCGACCTCGCCACGCAGGCCCATCGGCTCCTTGTCGACGATGAAGATGTCCGGCTGAAAACTTTCCGCCGTATGATAGATGATTGAGCGGCGCATCTTCAGGGTTTCCTGAAGGTCAATGTGCTGATCGAGCGAGGTATATTCCCCGTTCCTCAACTTGATGACGCTTGGGATTTTTACAAAATCCACCCGCGTCCGATAGTCGAAAGCACCGGCGATGGTTGCACCGGAAATGATCAGGACATTCAGGCCGCGATAGTCTTCCACCAGCGCATGGGCGATGGTCCGGCAACGGCGCAGGTGTCCCAGCCCGAAAGAATCATGGCTGTACATGAGAATGCGGGCATCGTTCAAACGAGGGGTCACAGGGAAAACCTTCTTTTACCGCGCAGGGCCTTGGCACATAGGGGCCGTGTGTCGAATTTTCGGCTATGGCTCATAAGGTCGTCCAGTTCATTTAAAAGGATCTGCCGCATCACGTAGTCCATCGCCAAGGAAATTAAAGGCAAGCACCACAAGAACCACGGGGATAACAGGAAGCAAAAGCCACGGATAAAGCGCAATCACGCTCACACTTCGCGCTTCCGTGAGCAAAATGCCCCAACTTGTGATCGGTGGACGAAGGCCCAACCCTAGGAAACTGAGCGCGGTCTCGCCCAAAATCATGCCCGGAATGGTCAATGTCGCCGACGCGATGAGGTGGGACATGAAGCCGGGAATGAGATGCCTGCCGATGATACGGCTCGTTTTCGCGCCCATCAATTGCGCGGCGAGAACATAGTCTTCTTCACGCAGCGCCAGAAGTTTTGAGCGAACGGCACGCGCAAGTCCGGTCCAGTCCAGAAGTCCGAGGATAATGGTTATGCCGAGATAAACGAGGATAGGGCTCCATGTTACCGGCATGATGGCCGCAAGCGCAAGCCAGAGCGGAATGCTGGGGATGGATTGGAGAACCTCGATGATGCGTTGAACGATGAGATCGCAAACGCCACCGCGATACCCGGCAAGCCCACCGATCACGATACCGAGAACGAAGCTCATGGCGACGCCCAGAAGGCCGATGGTCAGCGAAATGCGCGCGCCGTAGATGATGCGCGATAGCACGTCCCGACCCAGACGGTCCGTGCCGAGCAGGAACATATTACCGTCTTTGGCAGGGCAGACGAGATGTACGTTGCTGTCGAACAGGCCCCAGAAACGATAGTCGTCTCCCCGGCAGAAGAACCGCAGCTTTTGTACGTCCGTCGGCACGTCCACATAAACCCGGCGAAGGTTTTCCATGTCGAGGCTTTGGGTGCGGCCATATACGAAGGGACCGACGAATTGCCCATCGTGGAACAGGTGGATGCGCTGCGGCGGGGCATAGATGTTTTCGACGTCGCGGGTGTGCAGATTATACGGGGCAAGAAACTCGCAGACCACGATCGAAAAATACATGAAAAGCAAGAAGATGCCGGAATAGAGCGCAAGCTTGTGCTGCTTGAACTGCCACCACATCAACTTCAATTGCGAGGCACGACCAACCATCGCCAGACCGCCGGTTGCCGGTTCCACCAGATAGGGGTCGAATGGCGCGGTTGAGACGTAGTGCGGCAAATCTTCGCCGGGCTTTGGAATGGAAGAAGTCATTTGACGTTACCGCCTCCAAAGCGAATGCGAGGGTCGAGAATGGCAAGCGCGATATCTGACACCAGCACGCCGATGACGGTGAGGAAGGCGAGGAACATCAGGAACGAGCCCGCCAGATACATGTCCTGACTTTGCAAAGCACGGATCAGCATCGGGCCGGTCGTCTCCAGAGACAGGACGACGGCGGTGATTTCGGCACCGGAGATGATCGCGGGCAGAATTGAGCCGATATCCGAAATGAAGAAGTTGAGCGACATGCGCAGCGGATATTTCATCAGCACCTTGAAGGGATGAAGTCCTTTCGCGCGCGCCGTCACCACATATTGCTTCTGCAACTCATCCAGCAGATTGGCCCGAAGGCGGCGGATCATGCCCGCCGTTCCCGCCGTGCCGATGATGAGAACCGGGATCCAAAGATGCTCGAGAATGGACTTGAATTTGTCCCAGCTCATCGGCTGGTTCAGATATTCGCGATCCATCAGATGGCCGATGGATGTGCCGAACCAGACATTGGCGAAATACATCAGGATCAGCGCCAGCATGAAGTTTGGAATGGCGATGCCGAGAAGCCCGAAGAAGGTGAGGCCGTAATCGCCCCAGCTGTATTTGTGCGTGGCGGAATAGATGCCGATCGGGAATGCTAGAACCCAGGTGACGATGATCGTGCAGAACGACACCAGAATGGTCAGCCACAGGCGATCACCTACAACCTCGTTGACCGGAAGCTGGTATTCGAACGAGTACCCGAAGTCGCCGACCAGCATACCGGTCGCCCAGCGGAAATAGCGGATCGGCGCTGGCTGATCGAAGCCGTAGCGAACGCGCAACTCTTCGATTTCGGCCATGTTGGCGGTTTCGCCCAGCGCTCGCATTTCAGCGACATAGCTTTCGAAGTAGTCCCCCGGCGGCAGTTCGATGATGGTGAAAACCAGCATCGAAATGAGGATCAGGGTCGGGATCATGACGAGGATGCGACCGATGATATATCTCAGCATGTCACGCGTCCCCGTCATACCAGAATGCATCCGGCATATAGACACCGAGATAGGAAGTCGGCTCGAAACCGTAGAGCGCCTTTTCCGGCACGTTGCGCATTTTCTTCACATGCACGATGGGCTGAAGCGCGCTATTGACGGTGCCGATGGAAAAGACCTGGTCGGTGTAAAGCGAAAGCATTTCCAGCCAGATCGCCCGGCGCTCCTCGTCCGTCACGCTGCGTCGCCACTGCTTGAAGAGTTCGAGAAGACGGATGGCTTCCGGCAGGTCGGGCTCCTTGCCCTCTCGTCCCCCGGAAAGATAATGCACGCCCCATACCGGCCACTGAAGCTGGTCGTCGCCCGTTGGCGCAAGCCCCGAGGGCAGCATGTCTGCGGTTGGAATGGCGTTGTCCATACCGAACCACACAGACATCATCACCTCGCCGCCCATGGCGCGCTTGCGGAAAACATCGCGCTGCGTCGGCCTGCTGGAGAGCGAAATGCCGATGTGGCGCCAATGATCGGTGATCAGCTCCAGCACATCGGTTTCCAGCGTGCTTTCGCCGGAGGTCTCCACGATGATATGCGCCTGTCGGCCATCCGGCAGCAGCCTTATGCCTTTGTCGTTGCGGTTCGTCAGCCCGATTTCATCAAGCAACCGATTTGCCAGATCAGGGTCGAACTGCGCCCACGCGGTAGCAAATTCCGGCTTGAACAGAGGGCTGTCCGGCAAAATGCTGTCGGCACTTTCCTTGGCCAGCCCATAGAAGCAGACCATATTGATCTCATGCCGGTTTATGGCAACCGAAAGCGCCCGGCGCATTCGCACATCGCGAAACAGATTGCGCCATACCTCATCGCCGCTATTGAGATTGGGCAGCAGGCAGACGCGCGAGCCTTGGCTGCGCTTCCACAGACTGACCTTCACCGGGTAGCGGTCTTCCGCGTCCTTTAGGAAGGTATAGTCGTTGAAATCGAGCCCCATGAACTGCAAGTCGCTGTCGCCCGATGCCGTCTTGGCGGCGATGATCTCCGATGAGGTGACGTTGAGGAGGAATCGGTCGATATAGGGCAGCTGCAGGCCGTTTTCGTCGACACGGTGATAATAGGCATTGCGCTCGAATATGAACTGTTCGGCAGGCGGGGCGTTGACGACGCGCCAGGCATCCAGCGTCGGTAGGTCGGGATTTTCAGGGCGTAGCTGCCGCGACATTTTGATGTGCAGGCTGCTCCAGTCATCGACCTTGTTCTTCTTCGCCAGTTTGGCAAGGTTTTCCGGTGTCTGATACTTGCTGTGGAACTGCTTCATGTAAGCGGCTGGCAGGAACAGGCGCGCAGGCGTTGCACCAGCCAGCTTGGCCAGAAAGTCCGGGTTCGGACCTTCCCATGTATATTTCACGGTGAGTTTGTCGATGACCTCGACCACTGGCGGCTTGCCATACACCAGAAGCTCGATCGGTGGCCCGCCCTTGTGGATTTCCCGGTTGAGCGCCACGTCCTCCCAGAAATAGCGGAAGTCTTCCGTGGTGAAATCGCTGCCATCCGACCATTTGTGGCCGTCGCGCAGTTTCAGCGTGAAAATACGCTCCGCATCGATGGTATAGGATTCCAGAATATCCGGCTGAAACTCGAACTTCTCGTTATAGCCCACCAGCCGGGCGTAGCTATTGATCGGCATAAGGCGGATGTCGCGCTGTCCGCCAATCAGGATACGCGCTGTGCCGCCGTGTTTGCCCGGTTCGCGGCCGAGTTGGCTCAGGTTCACGACACGCGGGTTCTTCGGCAGGCGCTGATCGAGCGGAGGAAGTTCGCCCTTCTCGATCTTTTCCTTGAAGAATTCCGAATCCTTGTAGGCGGCGAACGCCTTCAAGGGAAGGAAGACCGAGGCCAGAAGCGCAAGGGTGGTGCGGCGCGTGATCAAGACCGTAACTCCCGCACATCGGCATTGGCATTGGCAAGCACCAGATGCCCGCCGCCCAGATCGGCAGTAACGAGTTTCCCGTCACGCTCATCGCGGAACTGTTTGCCCCAGTCGAACTTGCCGGTCGCACTGATCTTGCCGATGGTGTTGAAATCCAGAGGCCGGTCGAGATCAGGGAAGGGAACGGCAGCCAGAAGAGATTTCGTATAGGGATGCACGGGATTGCGCATCAGCGTTTCACGCGGCGCAAGCTCGACGATCTTACCCTCGCACATCACCGCCACGCGATCCGCCATGTAATCGACCACGGCGAGATTGTGGGAGATGAAGAGGTAAGTCAGTCCCAGATCCTTCTGCAAATCCTTCAACAGATTAAGGATTTGCGCCTGCACGGAGACATCCAGCGCGGATACGGGCTCATCGCAGATCAGCAGCTCCGGGCCGAGCATCAACGCGCGGGCAATGCCGATACGCTGGCGCTGGCCGCCGGAGAAACTGTGCGGATAACGGTTGAGAGCGCTGTCGCCGAGGCCGATGGCGCGCAGCAGGTTGCGCACCCGCGTCGAGCGATATTTGGAATCGCCGCGCCCATGGATTTGCAGTGGCTCGCTCAGGATGTTGCCGACCGTCATGCGCGGAGACAGTGAGGAGATAGGGTCCTGAAACACCATCTGGATTTTCGTCCGCAACTCGCGCAGATTGTCGTCGTTGGCGTTGAGGACGTCTATATCGCCGCTTTTGCTGTGGAAGGTGATGGAGCCCTCATCGGGGCGCACGGCGCGCATCAGGATTTTACTGACGGTCGTTTTGCCGCTGCCGCTTTCACCCACAAGGCCAAGGCACTCACCACGCATGATCTCGAAGCTGACGCCGTCCACCGCCTTCGTCGCGCTGGATTTGCCGGAGGTGAACCAGCTGGATTTGCGCGTGGTGAAGGTCTTGCTGATGTTGTCGACTTTCAGCAATACGCCGGGCGCCTTGTCGACGGTCTCGGTTTTCTTGCCGATCAGGCTTTCCTTGTCGACCGTCACTTCGCGAAGCGCCTTCAGGCGCTCCCCCGGCTTCATGTCGAAATGCGGTACGGCGGCCATCAGGCCCTTGAGGTATGGGTGTGCGGGCGCGCGGAAGATGTCGTCCACCTTGCCCGCTTCCATGATCTCGCCCTGATAGATGACGGCGACTTCATCGGCGATATTGGCGACGACGCCGAGATCGTGGGTGATCAGCAGCATGCTCATGTTGAGCCGGCTTTGCAGGTCTCGCAAGAGCTTGAGGATCTGCGCCTGTATCGTCACGTCGAGCGCGGTTGTCGGCTCATCGGCGATCAACAGCGCCGGGCGACAGATCAACGCCATGGCGATCATGGCGCGCTGGCGCATACCTCCGGAAAGCTCGAACGGATACATATTGCAGATCTTTTTCGGATTGGAAAATCCGACGAGATCAAGCGTTTCTTCTATTTTTTCCTGCCGCTCCTTTGGCGTCAGGACGCTATGGATGCGCAGTGCCTCATCGATCTGGTTGCCGATGGTGTGGAGCGGCGAGAATGACGTCATCGGCTCCTGAAAGATCAGGCCGATGCGATTGCCACGGATCGCCCGCATGGGCTTGCCATCCGGTTCCAGTTGCAGAAGATCGACGGGAATATCTGAGGGGCGCGCCGGGTCGGTGAACAGCACGCGACCATTGACGCTTGCCGTGCGCGGCTGGATGCCCATAACGGTCTGTCCAATCACGGATTTTCCGGAGCCGGATTCACCGACGAGAGCCGTTACTTTTCCAGGCAATATACGAAGACTGGCATTTCTTACGGCATCTATTTTTCCGCCCATCAGCGAAAAGGAGACTTGCAGGTTTTCTATGCGAAGCAGATCAGTGCCTGCGCTCATGCCGAGGTTCCCTTGCCGTCTCGTTTATTACACTGCGCGGCTGTTAATATTCACGTTATCGCACGGTTCCGGTTCTGTCCATGCTCTTGAAACCACGAAAACTTCAGGCTTCCATGATGTTCCGGGGCTTGCGCAGAAACATCTATTTCGAAGATATGTCTGTCTTATTAAAGCAACGGAGCCAAGATGCCTGACAAAGCTTATTTCGACACGAAACTTGTTGAAATCCGGCAGATGGCGGCAGCCGGAGATTTTGCCGGTGCGCGTGCTCTTCTCGCTCTTCTGTCGCGCGAAGAAGACCAACGTCTGATGGGTGAGGAAACCGCGCTTGGTCTGCCGCGCAGGCTTCACTCGGCGCATCTTCGTCTTGCCAAAGCGGAAGGCAATGCGCTGAGCCGGATCGGATATCAATATCTGCTCGTCCCGCCGCCGGAAACATTCGAGCCATATGGGCGCTTCTCAGTTCAAGAGAAGCGGGCGATTGCTCGGAAGAACCGTGAGGCGGTGCCGAAGGTCATCCATCAGATATGGATCGGAGAAAAGCCGGTTCCGGTTTCGACTGAAGCGTGGGCGCGTCACGCTGAGGCCCAAGGCTACACTTATCGTCTGTGGCGCGAGGCCGATCTGGAGCAGGAGGGTATCGCCTCGAATCCCATTTTTGCCCGAATGCTTGCGGGCGGCGATTATCCCGGTGCGGTCGATGTGGCGCGCTACGTCATTCTGTCCCGCTTCGGGGGTATTTATCTCGACTGCGATTTTTATCCGGCACGCGACGATCTGAGTTTCAGTGATGTGCTGCCGATGATCGGGCTGACGGCCTTTGCGGAAGACGTACCACGCAAGACCGGGAGAGGTAGTCTGCTGCTTGCCAATTCCTTCATCGCTTCACCACCGGGCCATCCGGTTTTTTCCCGTATGCTTGAAGCCTTTCCCCACATTCTCGAAGCCTTGCCAAAGGCTCCCGCGTGGTGGGCGACGGGTCCGTTGATCTTTACGGTGGTGGCGCGCGCCGGGTCCATTAGTCTCGCAAATGCCGATTTCGTTGCCGCTTTTCTGCAAGATGGAGCGCCGTTCAGCGATGTCGAGTTGGCGCGCCAGCACGCATCGCTTTCTGGTGATGGTTTGCTGATTGCCTGGAAATCATGGTGAAAGGTTTTTGACGATATCGGACGATGCGCGCCAGCGGCATCCAGGATGGTTCGCAGTCAGTGTAAAGAGCCTTTGCAGGAACAACCAAACGCTTTCATCGTGGTCAAGGTGATGCGTCAGAATGCCGGTCGTACCGCCGGTCTCATGCGCTTCCTCGATCCTGGCGGCGGTCTCGGCAAACAGGACATCATGGTTTCGTCCACCACGCGTTCCGCGCCAGTCGATCACATCCACATGCGTGTTGATGAGGGAAACCGGGGCAGATTTTTCTGGCCCGAAAACCGAGAGCGCCTCATAGCCAAAATCCGGCAGTGCCTCAACAATAGCATCATCGATACGATTCCAAGGCGGCACCAGCATCGGCACGAAGCGGCTGCCGTACAGCTTCGCAAGCTTGTTATAACCGGCCTTCAGTTCATCGAGAACAACGTCTTTCGGCCTGTGCAGGCCGAGTTCACGCTTTTTCTCACCCGCTCCTGCATGGTTGCGATGCGCCCATCCGTGTACGGCAATATCGATTTTTGCGTTTCCATCCAGATGCCCCGCCAGCGCCTCGCCGGTCGGTTGAGGTATGACGGCGAGCGTCATCGGAACGGAGAATTGCTCCGAAAGATCAAGCAGCCGATCCAGTGCGGCAGTCGGTTCTATCGCATCGTCGTCGCGCAGCCAGAAATCGGCAATACGGCCTTTGGTAGCGAAGTCATCGAGCGTTTCCAGCAGAAGCTTTTCGGTCATGGCTGGCGCTCCTGCGCGCTTTTGAGAATGTTGTCTAGCCGGACCGCCGCTTTGTCCAGCGAGCGTTCGACGGTGGCAAAATGGTGGGCTTTTTCGGCCATGGCCTGTCGCCTCGCATCGTTCTGCAGCAGTTCCTGAATAGCTGTTGCGTAGGCCTGCGGGTCGCCGGGAGGTGTCAGGACGCCCGTTTCACCATCCATCACGACCTCCGGCACGCCAGCGATTCTTTCCGCGATGATGGGTAATCCCGCTGCCTGCGCTTCGAGGTAGGCGAGACCGTAAGCCTCGCCATGACCTGGCCAGAGATAAAGCGAGACTTGAGAGAGAATGGCGGCGATTTCTTCAGCCGTTTTCTCGCCATGCCAGATCAGGCGTTTTGGCTTTATCGAGCTGAACAGGCCCTTTACTGTCTCGCTTTCGGGCCCATCGCCGACGATATCCAGCGTCCATTCGAGATGATCGGGTAACAATGCCAGCGCTTCCGCCAGTGCGCGGTAGCTGCTAAGCTTGTCGCCAGCGCGCATCATGGCCACGGTCGCCAGCCGGTTTCTAACGGGATTTGGTGCTTTTGCCTTGAACAGAGAGGCATCGATGAAAGGCGGCAGCATCTCTGTACGAATTGTTGCGTCAGCCTTCGACAGCCCTTCGCGGTCGCGCTCGGTGAAGCAGATATTGCTGGAAGCAAATCGCAGATCGTCCAAAAGACTCGCCTGAACATTTGCCCAGCCAGTGGCGTTTCGTTTGGGGGAATAGGAGGTCTCCGCCGTCACGTAGGGCAGGCCGAAGCGCTTGCAAAGCTCCGGTCCAAGCAAATCCAGCGCCTTGTAATAGGGGTGATAGCAAAACCAGATATCCGGCTTTCCATCCGCTTTCCACAAAGCTGAAATGCGGTCGATTTCCGTAGCGGCCCTGCTCTGCAAATCGTCCGCTTCAGCGCTATCCGGCTCGCGCACAAACGACCGCAACTCCGACACCACCTCCACCTCATGCCCTGAAATCCGCATCGCCTTCATCAACAGCCGCGCCATCAGGCGGTCGCCGGATGGTACGGGGTGGTAAGAAGATTTCAGCGGGCAATAGATGGCGATTTTCATGATGTGAGTTTTGCGTTGGCGCTGAACGCTTCGTCAACCGGAATTTGAACCGGCCCAACCTTGACAGTGCGGGTGTTCTCGCCCAACTGATGAACATCTCTTATTCATGCGCGGGGCGCAAAACGCTTTGACTTCCTCTCAAAACGCACCAAAACTTCTCGAACTCATCCAGTCCAGAAAAGCCAGAGCGGGCGTCATCGGCCTCGGCTATGTCGGCCTTCCGCTTGCCATGACGATTGCCAATGCCGGCTTCCGTGTGACGGGTTTCGATATCGATCCGGCCAAGATCACGGCGATCGAGGCGCGCAAAAGCTACATCGAAGCGGTGCCTGACGACATCCTGAAAACGGCCTGCGATAACGCAACCTTCGAAGCGACCTGCGATTTCTCGAAACTTGGCGATTGCGATGTGATCGCCATCTGCGTTCCAACCCCGCTGACGAAATATCGCGATCCCGACCTTTCCTATGTCGAAAACACCTGCCGCGAAATCGCCAAAACACTTCGCCCGGGACAGCTTGTGGTCCTGGAATCCACCACATACCCCGGCACGACCGATGGCGTGGTCAAGACCATCCTCGAAAAGACCGGGCTGAAATCCGCGGAGGACTTTTTCCTCGGTTTCTCGCCGGAGCGGGAAGACCCCGGCAACCGCGATTTCCAGACTTCGACCATTCCAAAGGTTGTTGCCGGTGATGGGTCCGATGCGTCCGAACTGATGACATCGTTCTACGGAGCGGTCGTCAAAACGGTCATCCCTGTTTCGACCAATGCGACGGCGGAAGCGGTGAAGATAACCGAAAACGTCTTCCGCGCCGTCAATATCGCGCTCGTCAATGAATTGAAGGTCGTCTACGAGGCGATGGGTATCGACATATGGGAAGTCATCGATGCGGCGAAAACCAAGCCCTTCGGTTTCATGCCGTTCTATCCGGGACCGGGATTAGGCGGACATTGCATTCCCATCGATCCTTTCTATCTGACCTGGAAATCCAAGGAATATGAACTGCCGACCCGCTTCATCGAGCTTGCGGGGCAGATCAACACAGCCATGCCGCGCCACGTCATCGGGCGTCTGGCGGAAGCACTGGATCTTCATCAGGGCAAGGCGCTCAGTCGTTCCAAGGTGCTGATCGTGGGTCTCGCCTATAAGAAGAACGTACCGGATATTCGCGAAAGCCCGTCGCTCAAGCTGATCGAACTTATTCTCGAGCGTGGCGGCAACCCCTCCTTCTTCGACCCTTACGTGGCTGAAATTCCGAAAACCCGCGACTATAGCGATCTGATGGGCATGAAGTCGGTCGAGTGGGGCAGGGACAGCATCGCTGCCTATGATGCCGTTCTGGTCGCGACCGATCACGACAATATTGACTATCAGGCGCTTGCCGATTGGGCACCACTGATCATCGATACGCGCAATGCTTTTGCACGGCGTGGTATTTCCGCTTCCCACATCATAAAGGCCTGATGGAGCCTCATTCATGAGCAGACTGGACAGCTTCATTCGCCGCCTCAGCGCGCAACGCGACATTCTCAACCATGTCCACGGTGATCTCGATCTTTCGGACGAAGGTCCAGTCATGGAAATCGGTCTCGGCAACGGACGGACCTTCAATCATTTGCGCGAACTCTTTCCAGACCGCCGTATCGTCGCTTTCGACAGGGCGATGGGCGCGCATGCATCCTCCGTGCCGGAGGAAGGCAATCTGGTGCTGGGCGAAATCGACCAGACCGCCCGCGCCTATATCGGTATCGGTGCCGCCCTCGTTCATGCCGATATCGGCACCGGTTACGACGAGAAGGACGCTATTACGCTGACATGGCTGCCGCAGATTGTGGCCGGCATGCTCGCGCCGGGCGGCATTGCCGTCAGCGGTCTTCCTTTGCTGGAGCCAAGCCTCAACCCGATCCCGGTTCCGCAATCGGTGCCGCAGGACAGATACTTCCTTTACCGCAAGATCTGAGGCCTACAGGAAACGTCTGCTTTCCTCTTCGGAAATCAGGAAAACCTTCATCTCGGAGCTGCGTCCACGGATGGGAATGGTGCGGCTTTGCAGCGAGCCTGTATCCTGCCCGGACTGGATTATAGCCGGTTCCGAGATGACGATCGACGTCCCGAACTCCTTCGCAGCTGTTTCAAGCCTGCTTGCCACATTCACGGTATCACCAATCGCGGTCAGGTTTTTGGCCGCGCCATAGCCCATGATGCCGACGATGGAGGGCCCGGCGTGAATGCCGATGACAATGCGAAAGCGCACGGCGAACTGGTTTTCCAACTCTTCGTTCAGTTCTTCTATCGAGCGAAGGATATGCGCCGCAGCTTTCATGGCGTCGCGGCTGGCAGTCTCCTTGTTACCCTCAAGCCCGAACAACGCCATTGCGCCGTCTCCGATGAACTTGTCCAGCCGGCCGCCCGCCTGCTCCACTGCCTGACCGACGACAGTGAAGTAACGGTTCAGCAGAAAGACCATATCGTAAGGCAGGCGCGCCTCGGAAATAGCTGTGAAATTGCGAAGATCGCAGAAGAGCACGGCGATGTCTTCTTCGCGACCGGGTCGAATAGGTTCGTCTCTTGCTGGAATATCGGCCTGTTGCTTCGATGCCAGAAGCAGCGCGACATTCAGCCCGTGTTTCGGTCGAAGCTGGCACCCCAGTCTTACATCGGAATCTGCGTGGATACGTTGAAGCGTCGCACTTTCCATCGATGAGGGCGCGGGCAGGGGGCCATCGCTCCCAAGGATTCTGACGCGACAGGTCGAACAGCGCCCTTTTCCTCCACACGCGGAAAAATGCGAAACTCCGCCGAGGCGGCTTGCTTCGAGCACGCTGAGACCCAGGGGTGCTCGAACCAGTGCGCCGTGATCATAGCGGACTTCGATGGCGCTCGAGCGTCGCCGCCAGCTTCGCACTCCACGCATGGCGAAAACCAGTAGCACCGATCCACCGAAAAGGCCTTTCATGATGTCGGTATAAGTCCCGACGCGGGTATCCACAGAAGCCTGATTGGTGGGGCGGATGTGCGGTGGCGGGGGATTGTACTCCATCGCCCGGCCTGCATCGCTGAAACCCAAAAGGGCGAGAATAGGCAGCAGGACGGCAACCGTCAGGAGGTAGGGGGACACCCTCTTGTACCAGTCACGATAGCGGAGCCAGAAAAACACGCCGAGACAGCCGTGAAACCATACCACCAGCAGCGCCGTGCTTTGCCAGATTCCGCGTTGTGGATTTCGAATCCAGTAATTGTAGATGACGATCTCGTAACTGGTGTCGATCCCGAACAGCACGCGGGAGAGACGGATGCTGCCAGCGTGGTCAATGATGAGATAGGGGATCATCAGTCCGGCGATGATCTGAAGCGCTTCCCGAAGCGGCATACGAAGGGTTTGCCGCAGATATATCGAGCGCAGCACCAGAATGAGGTGCGTTAGGACGGAGCCGTAAAGTATGATGCTGCTGATGGGGTTGAGCCACACCAGCGTAAACCACATGCGCCCATATTCGGCGGTGTCGACGGAAATCAATGCCAATGCATGGTTGGAAAGATGCGTTGCGACGAAGGATAGCATGACAAGGCCGGAGAGCAGACGCACGCGCCTCAACGTAGTCTCCGACACGAATTGCGCCATACATTATCTCCGGCTTAAACAGGATCAGCAGTCTCTTTGATGCACTGCCCTGGTAATAAGGGAGCTCACCGAGTCGTCTTGGATATGATTTTCAGTATTGCTGCGCACATAGCGCAGCAGATGCCAGAATGCCAAAGACAATAAGGCTTTCATTTGTCGATAACCGATCAAATCTCCGGTACCGCGCAAAGCGAAGCGACCAGCCGGAGAGATCACAAATCTATCGTTTGACCATCATAGGCAGCAAAAGCCCCGTCGAATTCCTTGCGGGCATCGGCATCGATCTGGTCGAGTTCCTCATCGGTCCGGAACGGAGCGTGATGAATGAAGCCGATATTCTTCGCGTTGGCCGTTTTCGCCAGCCTTATGCCCTGCTGCCATGACGAGTGACCATAGCCCTTGTAAAGCTCCATCTCCGCATCGGAGAAGCTTGCGTCATAGAGGAAAAGATCGACGTCTTCGATCAGCTTCAGCACCGCCTTGTCCAGCTTGCCGGGCTCATGTTCCGTATCGGTGATAATCGCCAGACTGCGACCCTGCCAGTCGATCCGGTAGCCGATGGCTTTGCCGGGGTGGTTCAGCAGACCCGTCCTTATCGAAAGCTCGGGATGAACGGAAAGCGTGTCTTCTGCTTCGAAATCCTGAGTGCCGATATGGG
Source organism: Agrobacterium larrymoorei (assembly GCF_013322225.1). Taxonomy (GTDB): domain Bacteria; phylum Pseudomonadota; class Alphaproteobacteria; order Rhizobiales; family Rhizobiaceae; genus Agrobacterium; species Agrobacterium larrymoorei_A. Next base: position 30,517 of record NZ_JAAMFB010000018.1, on the reverse strand, counting down.
CGCAGCAAATATCGAGAGGTGCCGGAAACCACGGCGGGCTCATGAATTCGCGCAGCATCTGGCGGGTCGTTTTCTGTCCCGCAAGGTGGCCGGACCAGATACGGATATCGTTTTCCTGTTTGAAGAAGGGCTTGAAATAGGGAAAACCAATGATGTGGTCGTAGTGGCAGTGCGAAAAGAACAGGTCGACGTTCGTCACGCCTTCGGCTCTGAGCGCCATACCTGCGGGTTGCAGGCCGGAACCGGCATCGAAAAGCAGAACGTGATCGCCGCATCGAACCTCGATGCAGATCGTGTTGCCACCGTATTTCTGGAATTTCTCTCCTGATACGGGCAGCGTTCCCCTTGCTCCCCAGATCTTTACGCGGAATTCCTGCTTATTGTCCCGACGCTCGGTGTCGGACTTCAACGCCATAATACACCCCAACCTGTAACGGTAACCCCTTCAAGCTTTCCTCCGATAGGCTCCGTTCTTGTTTTCTGCTGCCGTTGCTCCAATTTGCGCGGCGATGTTCTACCGCGCCCTACTAAGCCATGCAGCATTTCAGTTTTATTACAGTCGCGCCACTTTTATTTTTCTTTTGCTCAACCGTCGTTCGAGAAGAGTATTGCGCATATTATAACGAAAGCGATCTGGCTTTGCTGAGTTCGGTGGTCGTCTGGGTCAGTCGCTCGGCCAGAACCCGCATGACCTTGATCGTAACATCCGGGAAGTCGGACATCAACTTGAAGAACTGCTCCTTGCCGATCCGCAGCGCCTCCACCTCAGTGGATGCTATGACGGTCGCCGTTCTCACGCTATCGCAGAGGATGGCGATTTCACCGACGATGGCGTTGCCGCTCATTTCCGTGAGCTTTATCTGACCCGCTGGCGAGTCGATCAGGACGTCCACCTTGCCCGTCAACAGCACATAGGCGGCATCGCCGAGATCGCCCTGCCGGAACAACTCGTCGCCGGAGCGGTAGGAAACGCGATCCGATGCGAAGGCGAGAAGTTTGAGTTTCGACGGTTCCATCTCGCTAAAGAATGGAACACGCTTCAGCATCTGAATTTCATCTTTGAGAAGCATCGCCTTGTCCTGTTGGTGTTTCCCTAGTCTGAATGCGACGCATAGCTTAAGCCGCAATCATTTCCTTGAATGTACCGTTTTCTTCCACAAGAGTCTCGTATGTTCCGTCTGCGACAACACACGCCTGCGCGACGACGATAACGCGGTCAAACATTTTCGCCAGCGCCGGGTTGGACAGCACCCACATGATCGTCGGGTTTGCTCCGTCTTGCCGCAGAAAGGCGAAGACATTGTCGACGATTTCCTGTTGCAGTCTGTGATCGAGCCCGGGGAGCGGGCGATTGAGGATATAATAGTCAGAGCGGCGGATAAGTGCGCGCGCCAGATTGAGCTTCTGCCGCTGCAACGGGCCGAGGCGTTTTCCGCCTGCGCCCAGATTGAATTCCAGCCCGACCGCCAGCACGCGTTCATAGAGGCCCTGCTTGTGCATCGCATCCGCCACGATGCGCGTGATGCGTCGCGAGGCATCCGTGTAGCGGTGGCTGATCTTGCCGAAAAGAATGTTGTCGAGCAGGCTCGTGGACGTGGCGTACTTGTCCGGATCGTAAGGCTCGATCAGGTTACGAAGCTCATCCGGCATTTTTTCATAGAACATGTGACGCACTTCCACGATCCGGTTCATCACGTCATCCGACAGGAGACCGAGACGCTGGCGCGGTTCGATGTAGAAGAAGCTGAGCCGCAGCATGGCGCGCCGTTCAGCCTCCGTCGCATCACCATAGCCCTTGCCTTGAAGTCGCTGCAACATCTGCTGATAAGTCGGAATTTCATCCGCGGTCATGAAGGTCAGTTGCTGGAACAGCGGGTGGTCCGGAGGCAGGTCGCTGAAAATGTCCACGATGTTTTCCGCAATCGCGTAACCCATATCGAAAAGCGTGGTCGAAAGGCCTGTCTCCCGCATCAGCGAGCGGAAATAGTCGCTCTGGATAATCTCGCGGCTGGTGGTCGATGCATCGCGCATGGTGCCGAACAGGATGTTCTCACCCACCGTCGCTTCGGTGTTGTAGCTGTTGGGCTCGAACGGCACGATGAGGCCGCTCAGGTTTTCCCGTTCCATCTCGCTTCGCAACACCTGGCGCAACTCGACGATGCGGGCGGCGAGATGCAGGTCGTTCAGGGGATCGATGGTGGAGCGCAGTGCAAATTCGAGAATGTCCGGTGAAAGCTGCACCGTGTCCAGAACATCGAGCATGCCCTTGAGGAAGCGCTCCTGTTCGTCACTGCCGGCGGGGCTCGCTTCATAGTCGATCCAGTCGCTATGCACGTCGATATCCGGGTTTTCCGCCAGCTTGGCCTCGCGGATTTCCCAGTTGCGATGTTCCAGCTCCTTGCCTTCGTATTCCCTGGGCTTGAGAGGGGCGTGCTTGAGGCCGTAAAGCAGGTTGTCTTTCAGGCTTGCATGGAAAAAATAGGTTTCGGCGGATACGTAGGAGATACGTCGACCGGTGACGGATTCCGGCAGTTCGTGCAGGTCGATATCGCCGATGGAAATCTTTCCCGATGTCGGCCAGAGCGTGCGCCCCAGCGCATCGGCCAGCGCTTCCCCACCCGCGCTGCCGACGACGGCAATCGTTTCTCCGGGATTGATGGTCAGGTTGGCCTGATCCAGCAACCGCGTGCCGCTGTCATCGTCCAGCGAGAGACCCTGGATCACGATCGGGCCCGCGATTGCGGCAGCAGAGGCTGCGGAAACGGCCTGAATCTTCGGATCGATCATGCTCGGGCTATCGAACTGTTCGAAGACCTGTTCGTATTTGACCTGCACGTCCTGCCGCGCCTGATCCCAGTCTATCAGCTCCTTCAGCGGGCCGGGAAGCTCCTTGTAGGCATTGATGACGGCCACCAGCTGACCGACATCGAGGCTGCCGCGTAGCGTCAGATAACCACCAAGCGCATAGAAGAAGAACGGCGTCAGCTGGGCCAGGAAATTGTTGATGAACTTGACCAGAAACTTCCACTGATAGAGGTCGTAACGGATCTTGAACATTTCACCCAGACGGTGGGCCGCGTCCGCACGCTCGTAATTGGATGTATCATAGGCGTGAATGGTGCCGATGCCCTCGACCATTTCACCGATGCGACCTGCAAGCTGTCTTGCGGTCAATTGCCGTTGGCGACCGAGATCGATCAGGCGGCGGCGCATCTTCGGAATGATACCGACCTGGATGGCCGCCATGAAGGCGGCGATCAGACCCAGCCAGAAGTTCTGGATGAGGATGAAGAACAGCGCGGCAAGCGCCTGTCCGCCAAGAAGCGCGGGTTGAACGAAGGCGTCTCCGGTAAAGCCACCCATAGGCTCGACCTCGTCCTTGATCATGCTGGAGATTTCCGCGCCCTTCACCCGCTTGAAGTGAGAAGGTGGAAACAGCAGGATCCGGTCGATCAGTTCGAAGCGGATACGGCGAAGCAGGCGCTCCCCGAGGCGGCCCTTGTAGGTATTGATATAGTATTTGAAGAGGCCGTTGACGATGACGAGCGCAAGAAACGTCAGGCTAAGCCCCATCAGCGTCGACATGCGGTCCAGTTCGATGCCCGGAAAAAGGGTGATCGTTCCGAGATAGGGAATGTCCACCGTGAGGTGCATGAACAGCTGCGTTGCGCTCGCGCCTTCGAAGCCGTCGCCCTGAATGGGTCCGTTGACGATCTGCTTGGGAAGATCGAACGCCAGAAAATAGGGTATCATGGACAAGGCGACGATCAGCAGAATGTAAAGCTGCTGGCGCTTCGTATGCGTCCATATGTAACGCGTCAGACTTTTTTCCATGTAGGACTTCTATGCCTTGCCGGACTGACTGGAAGGTAATTGATGTTTTCGGTTGCGTCAAAACCGCTTGTGGGAGAAGCGGCCAGTATCGCGGGGAAATGGGGATGAATGCATGTTTTGCCAGCGGTGAAACGGCGCACGACTGCTTCTGTCGAACGATCCGGTTCGTCCCGGCACTGTCGGTTGCGCTGAGTTATAGCGCATTTCTTCAAAAACGGAACCGCTGCCCACCGCCAACAGAGCGAATTTCCCCATGGGGCTCGTGTGTCTGGCTGGGGTCGAGGGGCAAAAGTTCTATGCTGCGGGTCTCGCCGGGGTCCAAATGAAACCAGTCTTCGGCTGGGCGATAGCCTTCCGCGTCGATATGCACCGACTGCGCGAAGCGGTCGGTCGCGACATTGATGAACCACCGTCCATCTTTTCGCTCGACGGTCGTTGCAAGCGTTGTCGGGTGCATTGCCGAGCCCCTGCCCAGCGGGAAGTGAAACGCGTCGGCAACCAGCTCCCCTGTTTCCGCGTGGCGCAGCTTTGCCACTGTCACATCATGCGACGGAGGGCCGAAGCGATAGGCATACGTCGTATCGAAGAAAGCACCGAATAGATCGGTTGCGGCTATCGTCTCCTTGCTTCGCGCAGTAAGGTTCAGTTGTCGTCTCCCGGTCACGACCGGCTGCGCGCCGTCACGCAGGCAGGTGAGCTCCAGGATCAGTTGGAGGTCATTCGATGTTTCGTTGACGAGATGCACATGGAGCCCATTGGTGCCTTCGTCGGTCAATATGATCTGAACCGGACGGAACGCCCGTTTTAGCGCATACCAGGTGGATTTCGGTTCGCCCGTTGCATCGATCACGCCCCAGCCGGGACCGGGAACCAGATCCTGAAGCGTCCACACCAGCGCGCCCTGGCAGGAAGAGCCGTTCCGACGCCATTCTCCGAACGTCGCCTCCATTACCTCGGCAATGGCGGCACGGGAGAGGTCGAGGTATTTTTCGACGTTTTCCCGGCGCAGCTTCGCCGGATCGACATCGTAGAGAAGCGACAGATAATGGTCGCGCACATCTTCGAAATCCCATGACGCGCCCCTGTCTCTCGGCACGCGGGCCTTCCAGGCCGGATCATGGACAGGCCTTGCGGATAGATGCATGTCGAGGGTTCTTTGTTGCGGGATGTTGGCAAAGGCCAGACACTCACCTGCAAACCGGAGGTCCGCGCGACGTGCGTCCTCCAGTGGACGGCAATAGGCTCCGACACCATAGTAGTGGCCGACTTTCTCGTTCGGGAAGAACGGAAGAGCGCCGCCAAACGGAGAGTTGGGAACGTAAGCGATGTCAGGGCGAAGTTCGCGCACACGCGCCGGAAGGATTTCCTCCGTCAGCGGGCCTTTCCAGAACTGCTCGGATAGTCCCAGCATAGCGCCCTGCTGGTACATTTCGCTGCCGCCGCACGAAACGACGAGCGAAGGCGAGAGGGCGGTATTGCGCAGAAACTGGGTGATTTCTGTTTCGATATGGCTGAGAAACGCTTGATCCTTAGCCGGATAATCGAAATTGGCGAGCATCATATCCTGCCACACCATCAGACCCAACTCGTCGCACAAAGCGAAGAACTCCGGCGTCTCGTAGGCCATGGTGCCGCCGATGCGGATCATGTTCATTCCGGCTTCTGCGGCAAGGCGCAGCCACGGTTCGTAATCCTGTCGGCGGCCAGGCAAGCGAACGATATCGGCATTGGTCCAGACTGCACCGCGGCAGAACACCGGCGCGCCGTTGATCTTGAGCCCAAAGCCCTTGCCATCTAAACCATGGTCGATCTCGATGCGGCGAAAACCGGTTCTGCCGAGAGGAAAAATCTCGCCATCGATGCGTAGGGTAATCTCGTGAAGCGCTGGTTTGCCATGGGTGGCTGGCCACCATGGCTCGACATCAACGAGCCTAATCTCGCCTTCGAACACGACGCCGTTGCCTGATGTCGCCAGTGCGCTCCATTGATCCCCGCAACCGATTTCCACGGAGGCGGGGGCGTTGGCAACATTGATCGACACCCGCACAATGCCTGTGCCGTCTGAACTCAATTCCGAATGAAACGAGCGAAGATCGAAACGACGTTGGATGTCGCGCAGCAGGCGGATAGGCCGCCAGGGTCCGGCGGCGTGGATTTCGGGGCACCAGCCGGGCATGTAGCCGAGCGCTGTCGTTCTGATGAGGCGCAGGCCCTGCGTGCTCATCATCTGCGGTCGCCAGCGGGCACGGGGACCGGTTCTTTCCAGCCGTGGAGCGAGTGCGCGAAAGCAGATAGCAAGCTCGTCCGCGCCGGTCAGTTCGACGGACACATCTTGCGCCTCGAACATGCTGGAGCTGTTGGCGACCAATGCGCCATTCAGGAAAATTTCAGCAATGGTGGCAAGCCCGCGGAAATGAAGCGTGCCGCGTCCCGCTTCATCGGAAATCAGCGTCAGCCGATACCATGCGTCGAGACCGTTCAATGGTTTCGGTGCGAGACGGTCGAACTGGCCGACCGCTTCCAGCGCTTGGGCCACCGTTCCCGGCACCGGTGCGGTGATAGTGTCGGCATCGGGCGGAATATCGGCAGGTCGTGCGTAGGCGTCGGCAGGCGTCAGCGTCAGCGTCCAGCCCTCGCTCAAGAGCTCGCCCCCGTATGAAGGCTGAAGCGTGCTGGGGGTGGAAGCTTGCGCCGTCACGCCGCCTCACTGCTCTTGTCAAGGGAGGTGGCGAGTGTGGCCATCAACTCGTCCCATGCATCGGCGGCGGGAGCGAGCACGGTCGCCAAAGCATCGAACTTGCGGCGGGTGACTGCGCGGGCAAGCTGGAATTGCACGGATTTTGCCACTTCCGAAATACGAAGCGCCTGAGCCTGCGCATTGCCGAAACGCTGCTCGCCGCCCAGCCACTCCAGATGGCTGGCCAGAAGCTCGAAATTCGCCCCGAATTGCCTCAGCGTATTGAAAGCATATTTGTGGAAATAGCCGAAGGGCCGATCCGCCACCTTTTCCACCTGCGCCGGAAACACTTTTGCAAAGGCGCGGATAGGGTTCTCTCTTGGGCGCTTGGCAAAATGCTGGGCCAGAAGACGCTCTGCGACAGCCTGCCGATGCTTCTTGGACATACGCTCATCGGCAAATTTGGCGAATTCCGTATAGGGCAGGAATGGCGCATCCGCTTCGCTGAGGTGATGCTGGAAGATGCCGGCATAATCGTCGCCTTCCAGCGCGAAGTAACCCGCATTGTGGAAATATTCCAGCCTGCGATTTTCGCGATCCATTCGGTTGATCGCGACCGTCGTCTTGCCATGCTCCTTGCGGTAGCCGACCCCTTGAGTATCGGGCATGTAGAAGCTGTCCATTTCGATGAGGCAGATGCGGCCGCGTTCCAGCTGGGTTTCGACGTGGTTTTCGATGCTGTCGAAAATGGCAAGTTCGGTGACGCGGATGCCGTAGAGTGCTTCGAGGTCTTCCAGCGGCACCTTGAAGAAGGTGAACTGGTCGCCCTCGAAATCCTGTGTCAGCGTAAAGCCGAGCATGGCTTCCGGCGGCAATCCGCTGGATGCCAGAAGCTCGATCCAGAGATCGACATAGCAGTTGGTTTCCGGCCACATCCGGTCAGACGCATGGAGCGGGTGAGGGGCGTAGTTTTCAGCGCTCAAGCTCGGAAATATTGCCGTCATGCAGACCTCAGCCCCAGAGCGTTTCGCGAACCGATTGCGGCCACTGATCCACATCCAGACCATGCTTGGCGAACAGCGCCAGCGCGATGCGCTCGAGACCGAAGCCGACGCAGGCCGTGTGGGCAACTTCGCCATCGGCAAGGTTCAGACCCCATTTTGTGCCGAAAGAATCCTGATGGTAGTTGAAGCTCATGCAGGCGGTCAGGTTGGTCGTGGACGTGACCGGGATCAGCAGCTCGAATTTGAGGTTCTGATCGCGCTGATTGTTGACCAGCATTCGGCCAGCGCGCCCGAAGAACGGGTCATTGGCGATGTCGATCTTCACATCGAGACCGAGCTTCTCCATCATCTCGACGCCGCGATCCATCCAGATCTGGCGGAATTCGGTGACGTCGCTTTCGGTGCCCATGCGCACATATTCGCGCATGCGGAAAAGCTGCTGGCGCGCCGGGTCCTTGGAAGGCTCGTGGCGGAAGCAATAGGACTGGATGTCGTAAAGACCGCCATTTTCCGGCAGGTTTCCGCGTTTTGCGATGGTCGGATAAAGCGGATAGCAGGCGGCTGGCGTCAGAACGATATCGGTGATCTTCTGGTCTTTCGTCCAGTCGGTACCTTCATCCATGCTTTTGATCAGGCTGACATGATCGAGCTCGCAGCCGCAAAAGGAATGAACGGTGCCAGCGAGCTGCGGGAAGCTTTTCATGTAACCGCTTTTTTCGAAATAGGCGCGGTTGATGCCAGGCGGGAAGCGGATGGCTTCCGCCTTGTCGCCACCGCCGACCTTGTCGATCAGCCGTTCGAACGCGGTAATGACGTCTTCGAACTGACCGCTACGGCCATAAAGTCCATCCACGCCGGTATCGATCAGCAGGCCCTTGTCGAACAGGCGATCGAGAAACGATGTTTGCATGTCCATGGTCTTATCCCAGAAGGCTCGTGTCCTGCTTCTGAACCAGCAGGAGATTGGCGGAATTGCTCAGGATTCTGTCGTTTGAAATCATCAGCTGGGCCGAATGCGCGTCGCGCAAGTGCCGTCCCAAGCTGTAAGGCGTGCCGTTCTTGTAACCCATGATGCCGCAGATCAGCATGGCATGGTTGATGATTTCGAGAATGGTCTCGGAAGAGCAGATTTTAACATTGTTCATGGCGATAGCGAAAGCCATGGACATCAATTTGTCCGGGTCCGTCTTTGTGTCTTCGTAAGCCTTGATGCCGGCAATGACGTTGGATTTGACGATCTGCAGCTTGTTCGAGACTTCCGCCAGCCGGAGCGCGCCGGGCGGTGCGACACCGGGAGACTTGCGGGCGGCGGCGCGGATGAAACTTTGAGCGCGGGCAACTGCATCGGCTGCAATGCCGTACCAAACACCGCTCCACAAAAGATGCGAGGTGGCGAGCATGGATTGCGCCGCGATTTCAGCAAATGGCTTCTGGAAGATTTGTTCGGCAGGCGCTTGCCCCTTGAACAGAAACCCGTCCGAGCAGGTTCCACGCATGCCGAGCGTGTTCCAGACATGCGTCTTTTCCAGCGTGTACTGGCTCTTCAGGAAAACCGTCATCACCTGATCGGCAGGCGCCGCATCCGCGCGAGCGCGGGAGGTGATGAGAATGGCATCTGCCTCGCTGCCGTAGGAAATGACAGTCGCGTCCTTTTCCAGACGGCACTGGTCACCGTCGACTTCGATGGCACAAATTGAATTACGCAGATTTCCGCCGATGCCGCCTTCGGTCGTTGCGGAGCCGAGAAGCAGCTGTTCGCTCGCCACGCGGCGCATGAACCCTGCGTGCCACGCGCTTTCCTCTCCATGCTCTACAAGACTGGATGCCTTGATATGGTGCATGGCGAAAATCATCGCGGTCGCGGAGCAGGCCTGACCCAGCGTGCAGCAAATATCTGCGATCTCCAGAAGACTTGCGCCTTCACCACCCAGATGACGGGGAACCTGAATGCCAAGCAGGCGCTCGCTCTTCAAGGCATCGACTGCTTCTTTTGGAAAACGTCCAGCCGCGTCCACATCGTCGGCAAATTTTGCGGCAATGGCGGCGACGCGCTTGGCGCGCACTGCTAATGCTGCGTCCAGTGTAACGACGGCCGCGTCCATCAGGCGGCCTCTTTACCGTCGAGAATTGCCTTAACGGTAGATTCGATGGCCCCGACGCTCGCAAAAGATTTGCGGTTCAGCATGCTATCTGGAAACTCTATGTCGAAAGCTTCTTCCAGACCAAGCATCAACTGCACCGATGCGAAAGAAGAAAGACCGGCAGCGTAAAGATCGGCATCGTCTGCGATGGTATCGACAGGCACCGGGAGCTGGCCGAATTTCGACAGTATTTCACGAATAGTTGAATTCATCCCAAGTAATCTCCCCTGAACAGGCGTCATCATAACGCATTCTTGGAGTTAAACCCGAAAAAATAACATTCTAATAAATGGTGAGGTTAATTTGGTATGACCGCCAATTTTTCCTCTCCATAAGCTGTCATCAGTACAGCTTGACAAATCATCGTGTCAGGTTTCTCATTGTCGCGTTAACCAGGGGTGTCCCGTCAAGGGGCTGAGATACTGCTATCGAAGCGCAGTGACCCGTTGAACCTGATCCAGTTCATACTGGCGTAGGGACGGTGCAAACGCGGAAGAACAGCAGTATCGGCCAAGCGTCGGACAACTGCCATTGTCTATCATCCGCGCTTTTTCGTCTTCATGCTCGAACTGGGTCTCCAAATGTTTTGCTTTGGAGCCTCACGATGAACATTGCTGCCAAGACTATCACACCAACCGTTACCACCGGTCAGTTGCCCGCCTCCACCAAGGTCCATAAGCCGGGCATCCTCCATCCTCACATCCGTGTACCGATGCGGGAAATCGCGGTGCATCCGACTGCGGGTGAGCCGCCGGTTACGGTCTACGATTCTTCCGGTCCCTATACCGATCCCTCGCATTTGCTCGATATTGACGGTGGTCTGCCACGCCTTCGCCAGCAATGGGTTCTGGCGCGTGGGGATGTCGAGATTTACGAGGGTCGCCACGTCAAGCCGGAAGACAACGGTTTTGCTACCGGCGAACGCCTGACGCCGGAATTTCCCGTTCGCAACCAGCCCCTGCGCGCCAGAGACGGCAAGGCAGTGACGCAGCTTGCCTATGCGCGGGCCGGTATCATCACGCCGGAAATGGAATATATCGCGATCCGCGAAAATCTCGGACGCGAGGCTGCGAAGGAAAAGCTCATCCGCGATGGCGAAAGTTTTGGAGCAAATGTGCCGGACTTCGTGACACCAGAGTTTGTGCGGCATGAAGTAGCCTCGGGCCGCGCCATCATCCCCGCCAACATCAACCACCCGGAAGCCGAGCCGATGATCATCGGGCGGAATTTTCTGGTGAAGATCAACGCCAATATCGGTAATTCGGCGGTCACCTCCTCCATGGCGGAAGAGGTAGAGAAGATGGTCTGGGCCACCCGCTGGGGTGCCGATACGGTGATGGACCTGTCCACCGGTCGCAACATTCACAATATCCGCGAATGGATCATCCGCAATTCGCCGGTGCCGATTGGTACGGTGCCGCTCTATCAGGCGCTGGAGAAGGTCAATGGCATTGCCGAAGACCTGACCTGGGAGGTTTTCCGCGATACGCTGATCGAGCAGGCGGAGCAGGGGGTGGATTACTTCACGATCCATGCCGGTGTGCGGCTCCACTATATCCCGCTCACCGTCAATCGTGTCACGGGCATCGTCTCGCGCGGCGGCTCGATCATGGCGAAGTGGTGTCTGCATCATCACAAGGAAAGCTTCCTTTACGAGCATTTCGACGAGATTTGCGATATTTGTCGCGCCTACGACGTGTCCTTCTCGCTGGGCGATGGCCTGCGTCCGGGCTCCATTGCCGATGCAAACGATGCGGCGCAGTTTGCCGAGCTGGAAGCGCTGGGCGAGCTCACGCAGATCGCCTGGGCCAAGGATTGCCAGGTCATGATCGAAGGCCCCGGCCATGTGCCGATGCACAAGATCAAGGAAAACATGGACAAGCAGCTGAAGACCTGCGGCGAAGCGCCGTTCTACACGCTTGGACCGCTGACGACCGATATCGCGCCCGGTTACGACCACATCACCTCCGGCATAGGTGCGGCGATGATCGGCTGGTTCGGCACCGCCATGCTGTGCTACGTGACACCGAAGGAGCATCTGGGTCTGCCTGACCGTAACGACGTGAAAGTGGGCGTCATCACCTACAAGATCGCCGCCCATGCAGCCGATCTTGCCAAGGGCCATCCGGCAGCGCAGGTGCGTGACGATGCGCTATCACGCGCCCGTTTCGAGTTCCGTTGGGAAGACCAGTTCAACCTTTCGCTCGACCCGGAAACGGCGCGGTCCTTCCATGATGAGACCTTGCCGAAAGAAGCGCACAAGGTCGCACATTTCTGCTCCATGTGCGGGCCAAAATTCTGCTCCATGCGGATTTCTCACGACATCCGGGCCGAGGCGCAGAAGGAGGGGCTTGAGGCCATGGCGGAGAAGTTCAAGCAGGGCGGCGAGCTCTATATGCCGCTGAACCACCCCGTAGCCGGAGAGTGAGATGCGTATTCTCATCAAGGGGGCAGGCGTCGCCGGTCTGACGGCTGCCCTTGAACTGGCGAAGCGTGGTGTCTCGGTGGAGGTGTTCGACATCTCGCCGGGAATCGGCCGTGGGGCGTCATGGTATGCGGGCGGAATGCTGGCACCGTGGTGCGAGCGGGAGAGTGCCGAAGAGGCCGTTCTCACACTTGGCCAATCCGCGCTCGACTGGTGGGAGGAGGCTACGCCGGGGCTTGTCACCCGCAACGGCACGCTGGTCGTCGCACCCGCGCGTGACAGGGCTGAGCTTTCCCGCTTCGCCTCGCGCACTTCGGGCTATCGTCCTGTCGGGGAGGATGAGATTGCTGCGCTGGAGCCCGATCTTGCCGGTCGCTTCCGGCACGGGCTTTTCTTCGAAGGCGAAGGCCATCTCGATCCGCGCCTTGCCATATATGCGTTGCATCACCGGCTGGTGTCGATGGGTGTAGCGTTCCATCTTGGCGCGACCATCGATGAAAATGACTTCGACCTTATCGTGGATTGCACCGGCCCTGCGCAGGTGGGTTCACTGCCAGCGCTTCGCGGTGTGCGCGGCGAGATGCTCTATCTTGCAAGCAACGAGATTTCGCTCTCCCGGCCAATACGCCTGCTGCATCCACGCATCCCGCTTTATATCGTGCCGCGAGAGCCGGGGCGCTTCATGGTCGGCGCGACCATGATCGAGTCCGAAGACGAAGGACCGATTTCGGCGCGTTCGATGATGGAGTTTCTCAACGCCGCTTACGCACTTCATCCTTCCTTCGGTGAAGCGCAAATCATCGAGACGGGAACCGGTATCCGGCCCGCTTTTCCCAACAATCTTCCCTGCATCAAAGAGGAGGGCAACACGCTCTTCATCAATGGTGCGCATCGGCACGGATTTTTGCTCTCGCCTGCCATGGCGCGGCAGGCTGCCGATATTATCGAGAAAAAGGAGGTTTCCCATGCGGATTCACGTCAACGGCGAAGAGCATGATCTCGCCGCAGAAACTCTTTCCCAGCTCTTGGCAACGCTCGAATATGAAGGCGACTGGCTGGCAACCGCGGTGAATGGCGATCTCGTCCATGCCGAGGACCGCCCCGGTTTCCACCTCAAGGATTTCGACAGGATCGAAATTCTCTCGCCCATGCAGGGAGGATGATATGCTGAGACTTTATGATCGCGACGTCAGTTCCCGGCTCCTGCTCGGCACTGCTCGTTACCCGTCGCCTGCCGTGCTTGCCGATGCCGTGCGCGCAGCCAAGACGGATATTCTGACCATTTCTCTCCGTCGCGAAACCGCGGGTGGTAAAAAGGGCGGGCAGTTTTTTGAACTCATCCGCGAGCTGGACCGCCTTATTCTATCCAACACGGCAGGATGCCACACGGCAAAGGAAGCCGTGCTGACGGCGAAGATGGCGCGGGAGGTATTTAAAACCAACTGGATCAAGCTGGAAGTGATCGGCCATCACGATACGCTTCAGCCGGATGTGTTCGGGCTGGTGGAAGCTGCACGTATTCTCTCCGACGAAGGTTTCGAGGTCTTCCCCTATACGACCGACGATCTGGTCGTGGCGGAAAAGCTGATCGATGCGGGCTGCAAGGTGCTGATGCCGTGGTGCGCGCCCATCGGCAGCGCCATGGGGCCGCTCAATATATCCGCGCTTCGATCCATGCGGGCGCATTTCCCCGATGTGCCGATGATCGTGGATGCAGGCCTTGGCCGTCCATCCCATGCGGCAACCGTGATGGAGCTTGGTTATGATGCCGTGCTGCTGAATACGGCGGTGGCTGGGGCGGGTAACCCTGTCATCATGGCCGGTGCATTCGCCAAGGCCGTAACGGCTGGGCGTGAAGCGTTCCTTTCGGGCATGCTGGAACCACGCGATATGGCGGTTCCCTCCACCCCTGTCATCGGTACGGCAGTGTTCTCCTGACGTTGACAAGATTGAGCAGGGGCGGGATACCGGCATAACTATAGAGAAGGAATGCCGCCCTTGCACAATCTCCTGATCGATATCGACGGCGTTTCGGTGGGTCATGCGACGGACCTTACGCTCGGTTCTGGCGTCACCGCTATTGTCTTCGATGAGCCCGCAATCGCCTCCGGCTCCACGCTCGGCGGTGCGCCGGGTGGGCGTGATACGGCATTGCTCGATCCATCGATGACGGTGGAAACCGTCGATGCTTTCGTTCTGTCCGGTGGTTCCGCTTTCGGTCTGGATGCAGCCGGTGGGGTGCAGGCGGGCTTGCGGGAAATCGGGCGCGGTTTTCAGGTCGGAGCCACGCGCGTTCCCATCGTCCCGCAGGCCATTTTGATGGATTTGCTGAATGGTGGAAACAAGGATTGGGGTCTTCATTCGCCCTATAGGGACATGGGCTATGATGCCTTCAAGGCTGTATCCCGCGATCCATTTTTGCTCGGAACCGTGGGTGCGGGTACCGGCGCCACGACCGCTACCTTCAAAGGCGGTCTCGGCTCCGCCAGCGCGAAAACATCGTTCGGGATCACCGTAGCGGCTATCGTCGCCGTCAATGCCATGGGCTCTGCGACGGTCGGCTCCGGCAAGCATTTCTGGGCTGCGCCTTTTGAGAAGAATGGCGAATTTGGTGGGCTCAGCTTGCCACCGCAATTCACAGACGTTGACAGCGCTATGCGCATCAAGGGCGTCACGCTGACTGCAACCACCATCGGCGCGGTGGTGACGGATGCGGTTTTGACCAAGGCGCAGGTGCATCGCCTGTCTATCATGGCACATGGCGGTTTGGCACGCGCCATCCTGCCTTCGCATCTTGCGAGCGATGGCGACACAATGTTTGCTGCCGCAACGTGCCGGGCAACGCTGCGAGAGGCTTCTGAGTTTCATGAACTTTGCCACCTCACCGCGCTCGTCATGGCCCGTGCCATCGCGCGCGGCGTGTTCGAGGCAACGGCACTGCCGCATGAGGGTGCGCAGCCGTCATGGCGGGATTGGTTTGGAGCGGTGCATCCATGAGCGATCAGCCTTTAAAGCCCGTCCTGCGCGTCGATTTTCCTTCGGGCGAACGCCTTGGACGCGGCAAGATCGAGTTGATGGAACTGATCGCCTCCACCGGCTCCATCTCCGCGGCGGGGCGGGCCATGGATATGTCCTATCGTCGGGCGTGGCTTCTGGTAGATGCGTTGAACCACATGTTCACCCAGCCCGTCATCGAATCCCAACGCGGCGGAAAGCAGGGTGGCGGTGCCGGTCTCACGCCCTTCGGAGAAGAATTGCTAGCACGATGTCGCGCTATGGAAAGCCGTATGCGCGACGCGATTAATGCCGATCTCGACTGGTTGGAAGCGAACCGGAAGAGCTCCAGAGCCGATCAGTAGGGATCGAGCGCCGCCGATTTGACGATGGCAAAGATCTCGCTTCCGGGGGTGAGCGACAGCCGCTCGACAGAGAGTTTTGTGATGCGGGACATGATGATGTCACCGCCGCAATCCACCTGGACCATGGCCATGCCGTCATCGGATATCGCGATATCCACGATGCGACCTTGGAGAATGTTCAGGGCACTCAGCCCCTCGGGCCGCACCGTTGCCAGCATCACATCGCGCGCGGGCACATGAACGCGCACCGCCTTGCCGGGCTCTGCCGCCTTTGCCGGAACCTGCAGGCTCGTCCCGTTCAGCCGAACGGTAGCCAGACCGTGTTGACCGTCGAATGTCTCCACTCTGCCTGAAAGAATGCTGCCTGCTTCGCGACGCTCGAGATATCCGCTGAAGGCGGGACGCGACAGGATTTGCGCCGCTGGGCCTTCCGCATCCACCCTGCCATCCTTCATCACGACAACGCGGTCAGCCAACCGGGACACTTCGCTGACCGAATGGCTGACATAGATGATGGGGATTTTTGTCTCGTCACGCAGCCGCTCCAGATAGGGAATGATCTCTGCCTTACGCGCCTCGTCCAGCGCCGCGAGCGGCTCATCCATCAATAGCAGCCGTGGGGAAGACAAAAGCGCGCGACCGATGGCAACCCGCTGCTTTTCCCCGCCCGACAGTTTCTCCGGGCGGCGTTTCAACACGTCGCCGATGCCGAGCATTTCTACGACTTTCGTACTTTCATTCGTTGCTGTCGTCTGGTTGGAAAACCATCGGCCATAATGCAGGTTTTGCTCCACGGTGAGGTGTGGAAACAGCCGCGCCTCTTGAAACACATAGCCGAAACGCCGTCTGTGGCATGCAGTGAAGATGCGTCTGTCGCTATCGCTCAGAACCTCTCCATCAAGCGCGATCCGACCCTGATGCGGTTTCGTCAGGCCAGCAATCATGCGGATGACCGACGTTTTGCCAGAACCCGAGCGACCGAAAAGAGCGGTAACGCCTCCTTCCGCCGTCAGCTTCGCTTCCAGCGCAAAGGAACCCAGCGTGTGTTTGACATCAAAAAGAAGTGTCATTCGGCCATCACTCTTCTGCCGATAATGCGCGCCAGAAATTCGGAGGCCAGCAGCGCAGCCATCGAGATGGCGACAGCCACAAGTGTCAGCCTCAGTGCCCCTGCATCGCCACCCGGTACCTGTGTGAAGGTGTAGATGGCTGCCGAGAGTGTCTGCGTTTCACCGGGAATGTTGGACACGAAGGTAATCGTTGCGCCGAACTCACCCATGGCCTTGGCGAAGGCGAGGATCATGCCTGCGATAATGCCGGGTAGCGTCAATGGCAGCGTTACGGTCAGAAACACCCAAAGGGGGCTTGCCCCAAGCGTTTCTGCCGCTTCTTCCAGCTTGCGATCAACGGCGTCTATCGAAAGCCTTATGGAGCGAACCATCAAGGGGAAGGCCATGACGGCGCAGGCCAGTGCCGCGCCCGTCCAGCGGAAGGAAAAGACGATGCCGAAATACTGATCCAGAAACTGGCCGATCACGCCGCGCCGCCCGAACATGACCAGCAGAATGAAGCCGGTCACCACCGGCGGCAGGATCAGCGGCAGATGGACGATTCCGTTCAGAAGCGATTTTCCCCAGAACCGGCCACGGGCCAGCGCCAGCGCAATCAGAATGCCGAAGGGAAGGCTTGCGAACATCGCGATGGTGGAAACCCAAAGGCTAAGCCGTATCGCCGTCCATTCTTCCGCGCTCAGCGATAGCCAGTCCAAATTGCCGTTCCCATGGTTTTATGTTGTGCATGTGTCCCTCTGCCGCGTGTACGGGCAGAGGGTTGAGACAAACACTGAAATCCAAGCTTATTTCAAAATGGTAAAGCCTTGGCTTTCGAAGAACGGGGCAGCCTTGGCGGATTTGAGAAACTCAAGATAAGCCGCCGCTGCCGGGCTCTTGGATTCGGTAAGCACAGCAACCGGATAGATGATCGGCTCGTGGCTGTCCTGCGGAAAAGTGCCGACGATTTTCACGCCGGGATCGGCGGCGGCATCCGTCTGATATACGATGCCGTAGGGCGCTTCGCCGCGTGATACCAGAACGAGGGCAGCGCGCACGCTTTCCGCACCGGCAACCTTGCTCTCGACGGAAGACCATACGCCGAGCTTTTCGAGCGCAGCCTTGCCGTATTTGCCAGCCGGGACTGAATCGACCGCGCCCATGGCGAGCTTGCCGTCACCCACGAGGGCAGCAAGATCGAAGCCCTGTTTGATCTCGACCGGCTTTGCCTTGTCTGCTGGGGCCACCAGAACGAGGCGGTTGCCGAGCAGATTGCTGCGCGTATCTTGCCTGATCAGCTTCTTGCCCGCGACATAATCCATCCACGCCAGATCGGCGGAGATGAAGAGATCGGCGGGCGCACCGGCCTCGATCTGCTTTGCCAGCGCCGAACTTGCGGCATAGGAAGCGGTTGCCTCATTGCCGCTCTCCTTGGCCCATTCCGCATTGGCGGCATCCAGCGCATTTTTCATGCTGGCGGCAGCAAAGACAGTCACCTTGTCCTGCGCCACGGCGGTTGTCGAAAGTCCAGCCATCGACAGCCATGCACCCGCAACGGCGGCGAATGCAGTTTTTAGAACGATACGTTTCAAAATTCCCATAACTCAGCCCTCTCAATCGAAATATCCATCCAGATATATCGGTGATAAAGGGCGAGCATTATGTTTTCAAGGATATAACGACACTGGTGGGGGAGGACTAGAATTCTGACGTTACAAATCTCGCATGAGTCTAAGTATGCCGAATATTGCACTCCTTCATTCCACCTGGAATGTGGCCGACGTTACAGTGCAAGCTTGTTTGCGGGCTTGAAAGAGATGCCTGCCTCAGACAATAGTGCCGCTTGGCACAGCATATCGACGGGGAAAAAATCCATGAAGCCCATTTTCGTTCAGCTCCAATGCGCACCGGGCAAGACCTATGAGGTAGCCGATGCCATTTACAAGACGGAACTGGTGTCCGAGCTTTATTCGACCAGTGGCGAATTCGATCTGCTTTTGAAGATTTATCTGGAGCCGGAACAGGATATCGGCAAGTTCATCAATGAGAATATCGTCAATATTCCCGGCATTGCGCGGTCTCTTACGACCTTGACGTTTACGGCGTTCTAAAAAGTCGAAGGCGCCGCCGGCTTCATGCGGGCAACGCCTGGTGTTTTGGTGTAGGGGCGCTCATTGCCCGATAACATGTGCCAGCCGCTTCGGTTTTTTTCAAACCAGAGCTGCCACGTTGCGGTCGCGCACGAGGTTGCGGATTGCGATGCGGACATCGTCCGCGCTGTCAAAGCGTTGCTCGTCGAGATCGTGAACGTGGAATTTCACGGCGATGAACTTCAGACGGTTGTTGTCCGGTACGACGATACCAACAGGTTCGCCCGCGAATTCGATAACTTGCTTTTGCATAGTACATACTCCCGCTGTGGCTTGATCGCACAGCATTTCGTCGAACTGAATTTCAGGATTGAGGGACTGTTAAAGTCGCCACATTCGACAGCAGCGGGAACACATGGATGTGTGTCCGGCTTTCACGACCCGATGATCAGGGATCGTGATAATGCGCGTAGATTTCGACATGACACTCTCCCTTTCGCTCGTGTTTTGCCCGGAATACCGAAGAATCACTCTCCAGTTGAGTAACTGATATACCGGATTTCAGTCTGGATCAACGATTATCAATATAGGTAGAATATTTTTCTTTACGATGACAGGATCGAGGCGGAATTGTGAAATTTTTATTTCGTGTATCCGGTTGTGCTAACTTTGCCTGAAAACACGAAACTTAAGCCCAAGTTTTATTCTGCGGACGGCGGATAGGTGTGATCGTTGCCGTTGAAATCCGACACGGAGTAGCAACCTTCGGCATGTTTCGTCGCCGCATTCTGACCGATGACGGCTTTTCCATGACCGCCGGGAATATCAAGCACATAGGTCGGCTGGCAGAGACCTGAGACACGACCGCGCAGAGCGGCGACGATCCGTTGTCCTTCTTCTATATCCAGCCGGAAATGGCTGGTCCCAGGGGCAAGATCAGGGTGGTGCAGGTAATAGGGCTTGATGCGGTTTTCCACGAATACACGCATCAGCGCCGCCAGCGTCTCTGGGTCGTCGTTGATACCCTTGAGCAGCACGGTCTGGCTGACTATCGCGATACCGGCATCGACCAGCCGCGCGCAGGCCTGTTTCGCCTCGTCCGTAAATTCTTTTGCGTGGTTGGCGTGGAGCGCGACATAGGTGGTCTTGCCGCTGGCTTTCAATGCGGCGATGAGTTCGCCATCGACCTTCAAGGGATCGACCACCGGCACGCGTGTGTGGAAGCGCACGATTTTCACATGTTGAATGGCGTGCAGCCCTTCCATAATGGCTGTCAGGCGGCGCGGGGAGAGCACCAGCGGGTCGCCACCGGTGAGTATCACCTCCCAGATCTGGCTGTTGGCGCGGATATAATCAAAGGCGACATTCAACTCGTCATTGCTCATCGTGCCATTGCCTTGCGGGCCGACCATTTCGCGGCGGAAGCAGAAGCGGCAATAAACGGGGCAGACGTGGACCGCCTTCAGCAGCACCCGGTCTGGATAACGGTGGACAATCCCGGGAACGGGGCTGTGTGCCTCATCGCCAATCGGGTCGCCGCGCTCTTCATTGGTCTGGATCAGTTCGACTTCGCTGGGGATGAATTGCCGTGCGATCGGGTCGTTGACATCCTGCGGATCGATCAGGCTGGCGATGGCGGGCGTTAGCGCGACCGCATAACGTTCCGCGACCGGGCGCACGCGCTCCAGCGTGGCGCGGTCGATCAGACCTGCACCCAAAAGATCGTCAACCGATTTCAGCGCTTGTGATTTCATGACCCATATATAGCGACTGGCGCCCACATGACGAGGTCTATGCGCGGCGCACCCGTGGCCAGCATCACCAGACGATCGAAACCGAGCGCGATGCCGCTAGCGGCGGGCATGATCGAGAGCGCCGCCAGAAAGTCTTCGTCCAGTGGATAGGTCTCGCCATAGACACGCTGCTTCTCACGCATCTCCATCTCGAAACGGCGGCGCTGTTCCGTTGCGTCCGTCAATTCCCCGAAGGCATTCGCCAGTTCCACACCGCAGGCGTATAGCTCGAAACGTTCAGACACGCGGCTGTCGCGCGGCGAAGGACGGGCCAGCGCCGCCTCGCTGGTCGGGTACTCGTCCAGAATTGTCGTCCTGCCGAAGCCGAGCTTTGGCTCCACCCGCTCAACGATCACACGGCTGAAAATATCGGCCCAGCTGTCGTCATCCGAAACGCGGATGCCTGCGTCTTTTGTAATCCGCGCAAGATGATCGCGATCCGTCTCACCGTTCTGGTCGATGGTCGCGAGCAGATCGATCTTCGCATGGCGCTGGAATGCTTCAGCGACGCTGAGACGCTCCGGTTCCAGAAAGGGATCGGCCTCGCCACCGCGGTAGCTGAAGGATTTCGTTTTTGCCGTTTCGGCTGCAAGTGCCAGTAGTTCCGCACTGTCGCGCATCAGGGCTTCGTAGGTTTCATCTGCCCGATACCATTCCAGCATGGTGAATTCGGGGTGGTGGAGCGGCCCGCGCTCGCGGTTTCGATAGACATGCGCGAAGCAGGCGATCCGCTGTTCACCAGCGGCGAGCAGCTTCTTGCAGGCAAACTCCGGCGAGGTGTGTAGATAAAGCGGCGACTGCTCTCCGCTGGTCGTGATGCCGGTGGTCGCGAATGCGTGGAGATGCGCTTCATTGCCGGGAGAGATTTGCAGCGTCGCTGTGTCGACCTCAATGAAATCCTGGGAGGCGAAGAAGCTGCGAAACGCTGCCTGAATAGCGTTTCGGCCCATCAAAAACGGGCGGCGGTCCAGATGAACATCCGGTGTCCACCATGGTGACGTTGTGTTTGAAGCTGTGCCCATCGCCCGCCGTTTCCGCTGTCTGTCGCCGAACTGGCAGTGGGAGGCCGCCGTTCCGATGTTAAAATGGATGTTTCAGCATCGAATTCACCAGAAACCGCAAGAGTTTCGGTTCGTACGTCTGAAAGGCTGGCAATTGTCCCGGATTTAAGGTAGTTGCGCCCCAGAAAACAGATAAAACGTCCATCGGGTCAGTGCAGCCGCGCCGTCCTTACGACGCATTTCATTGAGTTACAAGGAAATCATATGGTCAAGGTTATCGCCTCATCCGTTCGCAAGGGTAATGTTCTTGAAGTTGACGGCAAGCTCTACGTGGTTCTTACCGCCAACAACTTCCACCCCGGCAAGGGCACGCCTGTTACGCAGGTCGATATGCGTCGCATCGTCGATGGCGTAAAGGTTTCCGAGCGCTGGCGCACGACCGAGCAGGTCGAACGCGCATTCGTCGAAGACCTGAACTTCCAGTTCCTCTATGAAGACGGCGAAGGCTTCCACTTCATGAACCCGGAAAACTACGATCAGGTCGTGGTCGATGCCGAAACCATGGGTGAGCAGAAGGCTTATCTCCAGGAAGGCATGACATGCGTTCTGTCGATCCATGAAGGCAATCCGCTCGCCGTCGAACTGCCGCGTCACGTCACGCTGGAAATCACGGAAACGGAGCCGGTCGTAAAGGGCCAGACGGCATCGTCTTCCTACAAGCCTGCGATCCTCTCCAACGGCATCCGCACCATGGTTCCGCCGCATATCGACGCCGGCATCCGCGTCGTCATCGCGACCGAAGACAATTCCTACGTCGAGCGCGCCAAGAACTGATTGGTCCGTATCATTTGGAATATCAGAAGCCTCGGAGCGATCCGGGGCTTTTTGTTTTGCGGTGATGGTGCGAGTGGTCTGGTTTAGACGGTTTCGGCACATGACGTCATAGGTTCATACGCCGCCTCGTCCTCATCCCTGTCCTCGGACCTGATCCGGGGATCAGTCACAGGGATTCAGCAGTTGCGCGTCTGCTCAACGGGGTAGAGCCTTTTCAACCAAGGATTTGGGCTGGTTGGATTTCTGTCACAGGGACAGGAATGAGGAGGCGAGGAAGCGCTCTCAGGCAGCGTCATTCATCAGGATGGCGCAAACAGATAATAAAAAAATCCCGCAACCGAGGTCGCGGGATTTTCTGATTGGTCAAGCTGAAAACCGCTTACAGGCCCTTGGGCACGTTCGCAGCAACCTTTACGGCAGCAACGGAGTTCGGTGCGCCGACGGCATAGCCGCCGCCGAGCGCGATGCTGAGCGCGACATAATCCTGCGCCGCCTGCTGGATCGCTGTTGCGAGGTTGGACTGGGCCGTGGAGACCTGACGCTGTGCATCGAGAACGTCCAGCAGCGAGGACGCGCCGTCACGATAGCTGGCCGTCGCGAGCGACAGGGCTTCCTGATAGGACGTTACGGTTCTGCGATATGCATTGACGGTCTGCTGATCGCGATTGAGCGCGGTCAGAGCGTTTTCGACTTCTTCGACGGCGTTAAGAACGGTCGACTTCCAGGCGAGATACTGCTCGCGTGCAACAGATTTCTGGATATCGACACCGGCACGCAGTCTGCCGCCATCAAGGATCGGCAAGGTGATGGTCGGACCGAAGCCCCAGCCGTTTGCAGTGCCGCTGGCACCGCCGCTGATGCGGGTAAAGCTTGGCGTAATCGAACCGCTAAGTGTGATGCTTGGGTAAAGCTGCGACTCGGCAACACCAATATCGGCGATTGCAGCAGCCAGATTGCGCTCTGCCGCGCGAATATCCGGACGGTTGCGGATCAGATCTGCCGGAATGCCGGTGCGCGGAATGCTGCGCGCCACTGGCTGACGCGAACCACGCTGAAGTTCGACGACGAGCGAATCCGCTGGCATGCCGAGAAGGGTTGCGATGCGATGCGCCGCGCGGCGGAAGTTGGTTTCCAGCGCCGGCATTTCGGCCAGCGTGGAGTTTACCAGACCTTCGGACTGGACGACATCCAGACGGGACGCTGCGCCAGCTTCCAGCTGAAGCTTCGTCAGGTTCAACGTTTCACGGCGGGAACCGAGGTTCTGGCGGGCAATTGCGAGGCGTTCCTGATAGTAACGCACGTCGATATAGGCAGACGTCACGGCAGAGATCAGCGTCAGGCGCTGGACATCTGCACCCGCATATGCCGCATCGAGAGACGCGCTCGCGCTTTCCTTGGCGCGGCGGTACTGACCGAACAGATCAAACAGCCAGGAAACGTTGAATGCGTTGCTGGTCGTGTTGTTGACGCGGTCGTTCGTCGAGGGAAGGCTGCCACCGCTGCCCTGCGTATTATGACGGAACGTCGTGGTCAGGCTTGGCAATGCACCTGCGCCGGCAACCGTGATGTTGGATTCCGCCTGGTTGATACGCTCGATGGCCTGCAGCACGGTAAGGTTCTGAACGAGGCCTGTCGACACGTAGCCATTCAAGCGGCTGTCGTTGAAGGCATTCCACCAAGCAACGGTTGCTACGTCGCCATTGCTGGTTTTGCCACCCTCACCAAATTTTGCTGGAAGAGAAATTTCAGGCGCCTTGTGGTCTGGGCCTACGACGCAACCGGAAAGCAGAAGCATCGTGAGAGGAATGGTAGCGCGAATAGACAGCATGTAGTTATCCCAAATTTATGTTGGCGCCTTTAGCAGCCTCAGTCAAAGCGAGCGTAGCGTAGCTGTGTGCTGATGAAACATGCGGGTTTACGAATCCGTCACACTTCTTACCAGCGAACTCATCCATTACTAGCATATTTTAAGTTTGTTAACGCTTTGATAGCCGCCGAATAATGACGAAAAACGATGGTACGAAGAAAATTCCGAGGAGTGTTGCAGAAAGCATACCACCCAGAACGCCCAAACCGATTGCATTTTGTGCCGCAGAGCCCGCACCGCTGGCGATTGCCAGAGGCACGACGCCGAGGATGAAGGCAAGAGAGGTCATGATGATTGGACGCAGGCGCAGTTTTGCCGCTTCCAGCGTCGCCTCCATGAGACTAAGCCCGTGTTCCTGCCTCTCCTTGGCAAATTCCACGATGAGGATCGCGTTCTTCGCGGCAAGGCCGATGGTCGTCAGTAGGCCCACCTTGAAGTAGACGTCGTTCGACTGACCAAAGAAGTGCGCCGCCGCGAGTGCCCCGAGCACGCCCACCGGCACGGCCATGATGACCGAGAACGGGATGGACCAGCTTTCATAAAGAGCGGCCAGGCAGAGGAATACGATCAGGACGGAAAGCGCATAGAGCATTGGGGCCTGGGAGCCGGAAAGGCGTTCCTGATAGGAAATGCCCTGCCAAGCGACGGTATAGCCGCCAGGCATCGAGGCCGTCAGACGCTCCATCTCATCCATGGCCACACCCGATGCGATGCCCGGACCCGCAGCACCTTCCATAGAAATGGCGCTGGTGCCGTTATAACGCGCAAGCGTGGGCGGGCCGTTGATCCAGCTGATCTCGCTGAATGAGGAGAAGGGGACCATTTCGCCGTTGGCGTTACGGGCATACCAGTATTTCAGGTCGTCCGGCTGCATGCGGTAGGGCGCGTCGCCCTGCACGTAGACCGGCTTCAATTCGCCGTTCAGCGTGAAGTCGTTGACATCGCGGCCCGCAAAGATCGTGGACAGCATAAGGTTGACGGAGGCCAGATCCACACCCATCGCTCCCATCTTTTCCTGATCAAGATTGATCTTCATCTGCGATTCCGCGTCGCGGCTGTTGGAACGCAGCGAACTGATGTTCGAATTGCCGGTGGCGAGACCGATCAGCTCCTTCGATGCAGCAGTCAGGGCCTCCGTACCGTTCCGGCCGCTATCGACCAGATACATGGAAAATCCGCTGGAAGTACCCATGCCCTGAATGGCAGGAGGCAGGAGCGGGAAGACCTGCGCATCGCGGAATGTCAGGAATGTTCCCATCGCCCGCTGCACGATGGCGCCTGCGTGCTGTTCGGGTGCCGTGCGTACGGAAAAGTCCTTGAGCTTGGTGAAGACCATAGCGTTGTTCTGACCGGAACCGGTGAAGCTGAAGCCGAGAACGCCAAACACCGAGTCGACGTTGTTGCCTTCCTTTTCACGGAAATAGGTTTCCACCTGCTTCATCACCTCATTGGTGCGCTCCATGGTCGAACCCGTTGGCGTCTGGATGATGGTAAAGAGAACGCCCTGGTCTTCCTGTGGCAGGAACGAGCTTGGCAGTTTCGTGAAGAACCAGACGCATCCGCCGATGATGATCGCGAACATGATCATGACGCGAAGCGGACGACCCAGCAGATAGCCGATGCTCGATACGTAGCCGTCAGTGGTGCGATTGAAGTTGCGGTTGAACCATGCTCCGGGTCCACGCTGCTTTTTGTGATGGTCGATCGGCTTCAGCATCGTCGCGCAAAGCGCTGGTGTCAGCACGATGGCGACGACCGCGGAAAGTAGCATGGCCGAAACGATGGTAACGGAGAACTGGCGATAGATGATGCCGGTCGAGCCACCGAAGAAGGCCATTGGGATGAACACGGCGGTCAGAACCAGCGCGATGCCGATGATGGCGCCGGTGATTTCACCCATGGATTTTTCCGTCGCTTCCAGCGGCGACAAGCCCTCCTCGGACATGATGCGTTCGACGTTTTCGACCACCACGATGGCGTCATCGACGAGAAGGCCGATGGCAAGCACCATGGCGAACATGGTGAGCGTGTTGATGGAATATCCGGTCAACGCCAGAACCCCAAAGGTTCCCAACAGCACGACTGGCACTGCAATCATGGGAATGAGTGTGGCTCGCAGGTTCTGGAGGAAGACCAGCAGAACAACGAAGACCAGAACGATGGCCTCGATCAGCGTGTGAACCACTTTCTCGATGGAAAGCTGAACGAAAGGGGTCGTGTCGTAAGGATATTCGATTACGACGTTTTCCGGCAGCGAGCCTGCGGACGCGTTGAGCGCCTCCCGGACGCGCGCTGCCGTATCGAGGGCGTTCGCACCGGTCGCAAGGTTTACGGCAAAGCCCGCCGACGGTCTGCTGTTGGAGCGGGAGCCGCCGCCATAGGTTTCCTGGCCGATTTCGACACGTGCGACATCGCTCAAGCGCACGGTTGCGCCGTCGCGTTCAACCCTGAGAATGATATTTTCGAAGTCCGAAACCGTGGTCAGCTGGCTTTGCGCGGTGATGGTCACGTTCAACTGCTGACCCTGCACGGCTGGCAGCGCGCCGAGCGAACCCACGGAAACCTGCGTGTTCTGGCTCTGGATCGCGCCGGTTACGTCAGAGGTCGTCAACTGGTACTTGTTCAGCTTGAAGGGGTCGAGCCAGACGCGCATGGCGTAACCGGTGCCGAAGATGTTGATGTTGCCGACGCCTTCGAGGCGTTTGATCTGGTCTTCGATACGGCTGGAAAAGATATCGCCGAGATCGACGGATGAGCGTTTGCCATCGGTTGAGATCAGCGCGCCGACCATCAGGATACTGGAGGTGGACCGGCTGACGTCGACGCCCTGTTGCTGCACCACGTCAGGCAATTGGGACTGGACGAGCTGAAGCTTGTTCTGCACCTGCACCTGCGCAATATCCGGCATGATGCTGTTGCCGAAAGTCAGCGTCACACTGGAGCTGCCGGTTGAGGAGGTCGACGTCATGTAGGTCAGATCGTCCAGACCGGTCATGCCGTCTTCGATAATGGTCGTCACCGATTTCTCGACGGTTTCCGCGCTCGCACCATTATAGCTGGTGCTGATGCGGACCGTGGTCGGGGCGATATCGGGATATTGCGAAATGGACAGCGTGGAAATCGCCAGGACGCCACCCAGCATGATGACGATTGCAATAACCCATGCAAAAACGGGGCGCGTTATAAAGAAGTGAGCCATAGGAGCTGCGCCTTACCTTTATGAATATCTGACGATGGGTCGCGATTATTTGGACGCAGCCGGCTGAGCCGGTTGCTGGGGCACGACGATACCGCGCTCATCGATGGTGGCTTCGACGGGGGCCACTGTCGCGCCATCGGCGATCCACTGGAAGCCATCGACGATCAGCTTGTCGCCATCCTTTATGTTTTCCGCCACCAGCCAGGAATTGCCGGATTGCTGCCCGTCTGGAAACGTCCGCGTCTCGACCTTGTTGTCGGCGCTGACGAATTTCGCCGTCAGCTCGCCATTGGCGCTTCTCGTGGCGGCGCGCTGGGGAATGAGAAAGCCCGTTTCGCTGCCGATATTGAGTGTTGCACGCACATACATGCCTGGCAGGATCAGGTCGTTCGGATTCTGGAACAGGGTGCGGATGGAGTAGGTACCGGTCGTTTCGCTCACCGCCATGTCCGCCATGTCGAGTTCGCCCTTCTGGGAATACTCGGTTCCATCTTCCAGTGTCAGATGAATGTCGGCTCTCTGGTCCGTGCTGCCGAGACGGCCAGACGCGATTGCGCTACGAAGGCGCAGCAGATTGGCGCTGGACTCGATCAGTTCGATATAAATCGGATCGATGCGACGCAACGACGTCAGTGCAGATGTCTGGTTGGCGGTCACCACGTTGCCGATGCTGAAGGCGGTGGACGAGGTGATACCGTCGAATGGCGCGCGGATCTTCGTCAGGTCGAGATTGATCTGCGCCGTTTCCAGCGTGGCCTTCGCCTGTGCTACATCGGCCTGCGCCTGCGCCAGCGTCGTCTTGGCGTTTTCGAATTCGATCTGCGTCGCGCCACTGTTTACCAGCCGCTCATAGCGGGTGAGGTTGGCCTGCGCGCCGGGAATCCCGGCCTGCGCTCTGGCAAGCGTTGCCTCTGCCTGGGCAACCTCGGCACGGTATGTATTGTCTTCGATCTGGTAGAGAACGTCGCCCTGTCGGACTTCGCTGCCTTCCTTGAATGGGATTTCACGGATGATGCCGGTCACGCGCGGGCGAATTTCAGCCATCTGGTAGGCACTGGCGCGCCCCGGCAGAACCGTGGTCAGCGGATGCTCGCCCGTCTTCATTGTCACGACACTGACGGGAGATGGCGGCCGCTGGTTGGTTTGCGCACCAACCTGCTTGCCGTCGCCGCTATCGCTGCATCCGGCGATGACGCCTGCCATGAGCAAAGTGGTGAACAGAGGAAAGATACGTCTTTTCATCGTTTTTCTCATCGGCGTCGAAAATCCAGAATGACCGTTTTGGCAGGGTAGATCGTATGGCTGCAAAGTCTGTTATTAGCGATCAATTACATCAAAGTTGCAATGGCCGCTCTGGGCGCTGGAACCAGCCATCCGAAAGAGCTGAAGTGACGTAGTACCGAAATCGTCACTTGGCAAGCTTATATCGCAGTGCAGCATCAATCAAAACAACGAGAGCTTCACAGCGCGCGTTCAACTCTTCGATATCTTCATGAGCGATCATAAGCGGGTGCAGAACGCCCTTGAGCGCGTCGAGCACCGTTGATGCCGCATGCACCGCATCGTCGGCATGATAATCGCCTGTCTTTACCCCGTCGCGGATGATCGCGGCAACATGCGCCACCATGATGTCCCGATAGACGACACCGCAGGCCAGTTCTTTCTTCACCGTCAGCAAAATCATCTCGAACAAATATGGATTGTCGTTCAGATCCCCCCGGTGGTTCTCCATCAGGGCGCGTGCCAGGTGGCGTAACCGCTCCAACGGTGGGTGCGTGCCGTCCAGAGTATGGATTTTCTGTTCGAGCAGACGAATCTGCTGCATGAAAATAGCGTCGACGAGCGCATTCTTGGAGTGGAAATGCTTGAAGACGTTTGCGGGTGACATGTCCATGGCCGTCGCGATATCGGCAATCGATACCGCAGCGAAGCCGCGTTTGCGGAAAAGCGCTTCGGCCGTAATGAGAATATGTCGGCGTGTTTCCTCGGCCGAGCGGCGAGGGCGGACATGGCGTTTGCCCGCTTCTGCTTGGCTCGCGTCCTCTTTACAAGGGTTCGATTTGACTGCCGATGTTCTGGTCAAGCTCATGCCCTCGCGAAAAAAGGCTCCAGATTGGTTCTTACCCGTTCCAGCGGCGTTGCCCCGCTGTCATCCGGCTGGAAAGTCTGGCCGGTAATGCGCTCATAGGCTTCTATATAGACGCGGGCGGTTTCCGACACCAGTTCCTGTGGTATCTCGGGAATCTCATCCTTGTAAGGGTCGCAGCGTTCGGCCACCCACGCGCGCACGAAATCCTTGTCGAAGCTCGTCGGGCGGGTCCCCTTTTCGAAGGCGTCCTGATAGCTGTCGGCCATCCAGTAGCGGCTGCTGTCGGGGGTGTGGATTTCATCCGCCAGAATGATCTTACCGGTCTCATCCGTGCCGAACTCATATTTGGTATCGACCAGAATAAGGCCGCGCTTGGCAGCAATCTCCTGCCCGCGTTTGAAGAGCGCCAACGCATAGGTGGACAGCGTCTGCCATTGCTCCTCGCTCAGAAGTTTCTTTTCGATGATCTCGGCAGGCGTCAACGGCTCATCGTGACCGCCGTCGAACTCCTTGCTGGTCGGCGTGATTATCGGCTCGGGAAGGGCCTGATTGTCGCGCATACCATCGGGGAAGGTTACGCCATACATCGACCGCTCGCCCTTCTTATAGAGCGTAAGGATGGACGTGCCCGTCGTCCCAGCCAGATATCCGCGAACGACCACTTCCACCGGAAGGATATTCAGCCGCTTTCCAATGACCACATTCGGATCAGGATAGGAGACGACATGGTTGGGGCAGATGTCTTGTGTCTGCTCGAACCAGTAGTGAGCCGTCTGCGTCAGCACTTGGCCCTTATAGGGAATGCAGGTCAGAATACGGTCGAAGGCGCTCAGTCGATCCGTGGAAATGATAATGCGGTTGCCGTCTGGCAGATCGTAATTCTCGCGAACCTTGCCGCGATAATAGTTGGGAAGTTCGGGGATGACGGCTTCTTGCAGAACACGCACGGCTTTTCCAATCTCTTATAATAGCTGCCTCGGGGTGCTTTTCGCACCGGGATATCGAGATCACCTATCGCATGTTTCCGTTTGAAGGGCCAGAAGAGGTGTTTGAGGGGCTTTCGTTAGGTGAGTTGGTGGTAAAATTTGAAATAGCCTAGCAAAAACATATGGATATTTGTTTTTCTCATTTTTATGAAAAAGCGCTGTTGACTAT
>NZ_JAAMFB010000028.1 GCF_013322225.1 Agrobacterium larrymoorei | reverse complement strand
AAAGCCAATCCCTTGACCAAAACCCAATCATAAAACCATAGTCAGAGGTGGCTCACTTCTCGGTGGAAAAACCGGCTCAGTTCCGCATGGAAACCAACAGGAAGACGCCTACGAGGGTGATCCCCACCAGACAATTCTTCTCCGGCAGAGCGATCTGACCCCTGACAAGCCCGGCACCGACATCAGTTTTCTTGGGGATGCCTGGTCGCCGTCGAAGGAGCCGGAGAAGTCCTGGCAGGCTTCCATTCGTGTCGGCGATGTCTCGAAAGAGGTAGAAGTCTGCGGGCCGCGCTTCTGGCAGCCTGTGATCAAGGAGAAGTGGGCAGGTTTTTCCGCCAAGGAGCCAAAGCGGGTTGTCAGTGATTGGACGTTGACCGATCCCGAGCCAATCCGTCAGGTCTCCGTCTGCTGGACAAACGCTTATGGTGGCATCATCCAAGGCCCGGGCGATGCCGAAGCCGAAACTCCTGCCGATGTCGAACGCCGCAACCCGCTGGGCTGCGGTATCGTCACTCTCGATATGCCGGCAGACACACCACCTGTTCGCGCACCACAAATCACGTCTGTTGGTGAAAAGCTGGATTGGAGAGAAACGCCCGAGCCACAAGGCCTCGGCCTCGTATCGCCCTGGTGGCGATCCCGTCAGCAATATACAGGCACCTATGACGATGCCTGGGTCGAGGAGCGGCATCCGCTTTTGCCAAGGGATTTCGACAACAGGTTCTGGCAGGCCGCCCATCCTGATTTGATCTCACGCTCTCATTTGCAAGGTGATGAAAACTACGAACTCCACAACCTGCATCCACAGCATCCCGTCGCCAAAGGTCGACTTCCGGGATTAACGCTCGGGGTCAATTGCCAAAGGGCGGATCGTGATGAGTGGTACGTTCTAAAGCTCGACGGTGTTCAGTTCGATTGGCGCAAAGATGGGCGAGTTCTCCTAACCTGGCGTGCGAGGTTTCCTCTCGCCAACGCGGGCGAAACGACGCTGACGCTAACCCGCGTACGCCTGAAGGCTCCAGAACCCGAAAACCTCCATGCTGAAAAGGAAACGGCATGAGTATTCCACGGGACAATTACATCGGCGATCCGGACTACCCCGCGCCATGGACGACGAAGACGCCGCGCGAGGGCTTGAGAGATATTGATGAAGCGCGGATCGTTTCCCTTGCACCGGATGTGTGCCTGACACCGGTTGGCTCTTCGGTCGTACCAATCCCATACCCCGTTGTAGACTTCTGCGGTCACAACAAGAACTACACACCATCCGTCCGCTTCACACGCAAGAAGGCGATGGTCATGCGCTCGTGCACCACGCATGTGCATGGTGACAAGCCCGGTGTCCGAAAAGGTGTGAAATCCGGCACGGTGGAGAGTATCTGCGAACCGATAGAACATGCGGATCAGGTCCGCGCAGAAGGCTCGCATGTTATCCGGCACCTCGATCGTTTCTACATGAACAACCGTAACACTCAGGGCGAAGCGATATTCGTTCGAGGGACCCGGACGTATGATCCGCCCAAGAACGATGATCCAGTGCCGGGTTCCGTTAGGTCAGTAGGCAATGCTGGAAACGAAGTAATGAGCGATGCCTCTCCTGAACCCTTGATCATGGGTGCTCAGTACGCACAAGCATTGCCAAACCAGACGCAATCTCCACGCCCGTCTCCCCACCCCACCCAGCCGAGACCGCAACCTATCAATCCTGGTCCTGCGGCAAACGACAATGTTTATAAGCGTACCGGAACATTTGCACGTCCTCTGCCATCAGGTGGAGCCAGAGTGCTTGGTTTACTTGGTCTCGCAACCGCAGGTCATCAACTCGGCGAGATGGCAGGTCGGTGGTACGTCGGCGAAGACGGCGTGATGGCCCGTGCGATTGGCGACCACCTACGTAATCAAGTACCGCTAACTTCTCCAGAAGCGGGAGAAATTGCAGGACTACCGTGGCACGTGCGGGAGTGGTTCTCGGGCAACGCCGGCGTCTTGAACGCAAACGATCTATTATCTTTGAAAGCGGGCGTGCCCCTCGATTTCCGAACGATGAACCCGGACGATTTGGCCGACCTCTTAGAAGCCCCATGGCCCAACGCGGAAATGTTGCGCAGGAATGCCCAGCGCGTTGGAACACAACGTGCTCCAGCAGCCCTCCCCGTGCCCGAGAATGTCCGCATCGAACAAGAGCGGGAGAAAAAACGGTGTCGGGTCGATACATACAAGAAGATGGAGCCGATCTGTAAAACAATGGGCATGCAGGCCCATCACATCGTACCCGATTGGACGTTGCGGTATGGTACACGACAAGAAGCGAAAGTCGGGCTGAAACGAATCAAAGACATGCCTGGTTATTGGGATGGTCAGAGCATTTGCGTTGTTGGGCAGGCGCGCAGCGCGGGAACCGAACACAATACAGCGCACTTCGCTGATGCTGCTATCGAAAGGCTCGGTCAGACTTCCAGCCCGCCACACACAGCTATACTTGACGACGTCAAGGATGCCTCAATAGATGCTATGGTGTCGCTGAGGCCGGATTGTGCGCAACAGATTATTTCAGCCGTTAACGCTGAGTTCGCGGGACGAAACCCGAACCAGCTGCTACGTGCAAAACAGTATCCACCTTTACCCCCGGACACATTACGAGCACTAAGCACGGGTGCAATCAGAGGCGCGAATGCAAGGCCCTAGAAGCGAGACCGACATGATGGAATTCACACGTGCTTGTGCGCGATCGTCCGAAGTGATTGTAATCGGTGCTGCACTCGTTGACTCGGACGTCTATCATCCTGAGACTCGCCTTTTCCGCTACGAGCACGACGGTAAGTCTGGCGAGCAATGGTACTTCGACGACTTTGACTTCCACTTGCAGGATATAACACTTTTCCAAAATCCAGAGATTGATTCGACCTCTGATTATCTCACGTATCTTTCTTCCGAGGGCGACGTTTTCCATGGCTGGTGGAAAGGAAACTTCCGCGAGAAAATTGAAGGTGCTGGAACTTGGGTAGAGGACGCGCAAGGGCGTGGCCGAATGTTGGCAATCTCCCAAATCGGCGAGACGCTGTATGCCTGCGGTCAAGGAGGGCAAATCTATCGCAGAGTGGAACGAGGCAATTGGTCTCTGCTGACGGACGCGTTGCTTTTCGACATGGATGCCTATCTTCAAAAGAAGGAAAGCAGGCCACTTACGACCGACCCTGGATACCTTGACTGGCTCCGGAACTTCAAAAAACAGTCGCCTAAAAACATATCACTCTACGATATTAAAGGCCTTTCAGAAAACGCGATTTATCTATGCGGTAGTGAGGATACAAAGCCTGTACTGTACTACTGGGATGGCATGTCGCTTCATGAGCAAAAAGTATATCTTGAGGAGACCGCCCTGACTGGCATCCTTATAGAGCATGAGGATAGCGTCTGGGTTTGTGGCCGCGAGGGAGTGCTGTTGCACGGAAGTTTTGCTAGAGGATTTACTCCGGTCAATCTTCGAAAGCAGCTTAATCTATTTCATATGATCACGACCTATCGCGGAAAACTTATATTGCCTTCCAGTGTTAGGCCCGGCGGGCTCTTTGAGGTCGACCCTGGCACATCCGAACTACGACGCTTTTCTCCCGCATTGCCAAAGCTTCGCGGCGACTCCATTTTTTATGCAAAATCCGTGAGCGATGTTCTTTGGGTAGTGGGCCAGAAGGACATATTCCGTTTCGATGGAAAGGAATGGGAACGTATCGAACATCCTGACTTCTGAATGGTTGTCGTAAGATGGACGACGAAGATTTTGAAGAGCTGTACGGCAAATGGGAACCCAAACTCTACCAGGCCACCATGGCACAAACCAACCGCCACTTTGCTGCGCTGGTAGGCGGACCGTGTTGGGACGATCCGTACACAATTATTCTCATGCGCGACACTGTCGAACACACATTCTCGCGGTCAGATGTTCGCAGGGAGTTGCGCGATATCCGTGTGGTACCGTCGTCGAAAGACGATGAACGGCCCTCCTATGTCACGATCAGCCTGCAGGGCGACATTTACCTTGTCGGTCCAGCCGGTTCACAGCATTTTATCATCCCTGGAACTCAAACAGAATCCGATATCGCGCCAGACGTCGATTTTCGTTCGATTCTTCCTTACTATGATCGTTGGCTGGTGGCCGGCAGCGGGAACTTCTTGAAGCTCGGAAAGGACGCTAGCTGGGAGGACGTGTCGCCGTCGGTTAAAACTGAATACCCTTACTCCGAGACTGAATGGGCCATTCTCGGAGAGAACGTTAAAGGTGAAATCTTTATCGTTGCGATCCAAAGACCGAACCAAAGGTACTTCAACCTTTACCCGGGTCACCCCCTATATCGAAGTGACATGCCGGAAGACGAACGCTTCGAACTGAAAAAGAAATTGAGAGCTGAAAAGGGTACTCACCCGGTTCTAACCGCGCTTTACACGGGAGCACCCGGCAATTGGAAACGACAAGAGTTGCCTGAACGGATTGCCAAGACCTCACCACCATACGCGTGGTTAGCTGGCGTCAATTCTGACAACCGAGGCTATGATTATCTAGTGGGCTCCGACGGACTGGTCATGATCGGAACACCTGATAGCGGTTTCTCGGAGATATCATCTTTGCCTGATCGCGAGAAGCATTATTCCGACGCGACCTATCTCAATGGTGAATTGGTTCTCATTGCTGACTCGGATTGTTTCGCTTTGATGGACATTTAGCGAAAACCTTTACACCGAAGGTAAAGCTCCAGCTTGGGAGCAAACGGGTTCAGCCATCAGCAGTTTTTGCCCGGGAAGACAGACTTCACGTGTTTGATTACGGAAACCGCATCTTTTCTCGCGTTGAGGGAGAATGGAGAGAGTATGCGATTCCAAACGAGTTGCTCGAGCGTCCTTTCAAATCCGAAAAGCCGTAGATTGGCGGAAGCGTGTGCGCTGTTGCTGATCAAGGATATCACCGACAACAAGCGCGATGGCGGCGCGGATAAACCAATCGTGAGAGCCAAATGAATGCGCTGGGAAACCTCCGTCTAACTGCAGCAACAGCACTGTCCAAAAAGAAATTCTGCGTTGCGTTCAGTGAAGCGGAATATGACGACATGTATTCGATTATTCTGGTTTACGAAGGCGAGTTTGAGGAGCCTTGGACAAGGTTCGACATCCCGCGCATCATTGATAGCGTAACCGGCTGGATCGACAAGGAGGGAAAACCCGTTGTCTTCGTAAAAGGCGACGAGGGAGACGTCTACGATCTCTCGGCTGGGACGGCTCCTCAACATAGTAAGATCGAGGGAACGGGCGTTTACAGCGAGGATGCGGCTGGGCTTGGCTACACGAACCGCATCTTCTCGATTGGCGGCACGTTGCTGGTGACCGGACATAATTCCCAGCTATACATCCGGGAAGACGATCAATGGAACTGGTTCAACCGGGAAAAGCTGCCACTACCCCAGGAGGAGTTTGACCATCTCGTGTTCGGCGCGGTCGCGGGTTTGTCCCTCGATAACCTCTACATGACGGTCACTTGCATACCCAAGCCAGCGGGAAGGAAATTGACCGAGGAAGAGGAAGAACGGGCGGCGGAACTCTTCGACCTCGGACGCCCGGATGAAGCGCTCGCCATCCATCATGCTGCGGAAGGCGAAACGAAGGTTATGGAGGGGCGGCTCTACCACTGGAACGGCGCGGACTGGAAATTGGTAGCTACGCCGCGAGATGGACAGCACTACCGCCAGCCAGCGGTGCTTTCCGACGTTTTCGTGGAGGCTCCCGAGAAGGTATGGGCGGTCGGCGAAAACGGTGTGATCCTGGAGGGGAATGCAAAGCGTGGGTTCCGGGACGTGTCCTTCAAGTGAGACGATGAAGACCTGAGGTCCATAACACGCTTTGGTGACAGGATGATCCTTGCATCGGATTACGCATTACATTCCTTTGACGGGCATATCATGTCGCCGCTCAAACCGACACTCGATCCGACCATCAACAAGAACGTACCCAACCCGCTCAAAGTGCAAACCGTTGACGATACTCTTTACTATTTTGACAGGAAGCACGGCGTTCAGACATATGACGGAGCCGAGTGGACTGCCATCACGATTCCAGCCGGCATACTCAAGCGATAATACCGCGTGTCCGGACACAGTCACGCGCTCGTCCTGCTGGAGTGACATTGCCGTTTACGCTTGACGACCTTGGGCAGATATCGCCGTCACGCGGATTGGTTTGGTAAACGACCTTCGCAACCGAAAAAATCGGTCGTCCGTGTTGACTTGCGTATGTTTGTTCACTAAATGTTCCCGCATGCAAAATCAGACCCGCCTCATACGAATACGCTGATCCGCGAAGAGGCGGTCGACGCCAGCGCAGCCTCCTCGTTTCAGATCGATCAACATGTGGTCGCAAGGATCAATGGTCTCCCTGCCAGCGGTTTTCTCGACAATTTCGAAACCTATGTGGCTGTCGATCTTTGCCGTCATTTCGGTCGCTTCCAGAAGACGCACCGGATCGCATACGACCGTTGCGACTTGGCGTCGCATTCCGACGTCGAGTGCGGGTTTGGTTCCGCCTCGGCCGGACGCGATCTGATTGAGAAGATTATTTGCCAGGCGGTCGAACAATCAAAACCGATGGTCTATGAAATGGCTTCCTTTTTCGGGCCGTTGCGAGATTGGCTGCTGCGCAATCACAAGAAGCCTGAATTCTCCCTCGTAACCGAGATTTTTCAGGACATCGCAGAGCGAAATCTTCCGTTGGGTCCTGATGACGCCTTTGTACTGCCCACCCGAAAACGCCATCTGCATTCGATCAGATCGGCAAGCCTTGAATATGGCATGATGGAAGACCGTATCCAGGACCTGCTTCTGGAAGCCAATCTCATTGCACCCTCACAACTGACGAGCGCCCAGATTTACTTCGATGCAAGTCGGGGCCATGAGGTATTGTCCGATGCGCTGGACACGATGACCAGCGTTGAAATCCGGACGGCCCTCGGCATCACGGATGACCGCATGCGAGCAATTCTCGATGCCGGACTTCTGCGCCGCGTGGAGCAACCAAAGGACGGAGCACGCGTGTTTTCGCGTGTCCAACGGTCCGAATTCGAAGCATTTAAGAAGGCGCTTTTCGGGCGTTCACTAAACGGTTCGAATACGGACGGCCTGGTGCGACTGGACAAAGCAGCGCAAAGATGTGGTTGCCAAACCGAGGCCATCCTCAAATTGGGCCTGGAAGGTTCTTTGAAAAGCCTCCATTTCAAAGACGGTCGGGCGACGCTCTCGAACCTGTTTGTGGATTGGGAGGAAGCCAGAGCCTGGTTGAGCCAATCTATTCCTGAAGTGGCAACACTGAAAGGCAACGATAGTCATAGACACCTCAATGTCCGAGATACTGAACGCCGGATCGGTACGGCGAGAGGCACGATTGGCGAACTGCTTCGCCTCGGTTATTTAAACACTGAGACCCGGATCAATATTGCCACGCGGCGTGAGCAGCAATACATCCTCGCTGATTCCGTGGATGCCTTTATCGCCGAACATGTTTGTCTCGCTCTTCTGTCAGATCGTGCTGGCGTATTTCCCGGTGTCCTTCGTCAAAAGCTCGAGGCCGAGGGAGTGCGACCCATTTATGAACCGACCGGTAGAAACTCAAGATTTTACCGACGACCGGACGTAGCGCACTGGCAATAACGCGGATTGCCCTCGTCAATCTTCCGTAATGCAGTTTGAAAGGCCCGCCTCGGCGGGCCTTTTTATTGCCTGCGGTTCCGCCACTTCAGTTTCGGGACACACCTATCGGAGCATTTCGCCCCGACCTTTTCGACATGACATAAAATTCACCAATTAATTCAATAACACTTCTCGACGTAGCGACAAACCTACGGAGCGCAATCATTTCCGCACCGTGAGCGGGTTATCAAACCCTCATCCCGCTGCCGGATAAGGCTTGATTACCCTTTGAATATAAAGCACATCGTTTAGTTGACAGCCAGTCCGCTGCACCGGCTTGGCGCGGCTATTGTTGCCAGCTGTTGTCCGACGAACGGCTAGGCCATTGGATTAGAAATCCAGTGGCATCACCGACTGAATTCCGTCAAGCCAACAGAAACCCGATTGCTAGCGCCCGAAGGTCACAAATTGAGGTTACATAACCGGATAATAGGCAAACCCCCATAAAGCCATGTCCGCTTCGCGTTCACGCTGACGCTCATCGCTTCCATCATCTTCCGTGCTGATTTTATCCCGCTCAGAAGCTGTAGATCGTTCAGCAACTTTATTCGGACGACGAAGGGCATGAAAAATATCAAAGGAAAACAGATTGAATCCGATTGGCATGTCATGTTTCTCCTTATCCAAAATTGGGAATGACAGTTTCGCCGCAGGAGAGATTGATGTCAATTTAGTCTACTAAATAACTATTCTATTTTTCAGAGCCATCCCGCAAATGCTTTCGCTTTGCACCGTCTTTGCCGAAATGGCTGCGATAGCGGTTCGAACTTTCTGCCCGCTACGAAGAACTCAGTGTCGCTTCCTTTCTAGCCGCTTGGTCGACATTCACCAGGGCTTGGTGACTTGAAGGAACTTCTTCAAGGCTGTACTCAAACAGTTGCCGCGACATCCGTCTTTATGAGTGAATGAATGCCAAAATCCCGACGACCCAGATTGCGCGATGTGGGCTTCGTGACCAGCCACTTCCCAACGGGAGCCCTGAACGCGATCACCGACGTTAAGGGCGTCAAGATAGGTCATTTCACGGTCGTGGAAGGTGACAGCATCCGAACTGGGGCGACCGCAATTTTACCGCATGACGGAAACCTGTTTCACGACAAAGTGCCGGCGGCACTTTCCATCTATAATGGCTTTGGCAAATTTATCGGTGCAACCCAGATCGAGGAATTGGGCGAGATCGAAACACCCATTGTACTCACCAATACGCTTGGGACCGGAAGAGCTATAGAGGCAATCAATCAATATACGCTGTCACAGCCAGGGAATGAGAGCGTCGTTTCCATCAATGCCGTCGTTGGAGAGACGAACGACTCGAAACTGAACGATATCCGCGCGGGTAGACCGACAACAGAAGAAATCAAGGCCGCTCTGAATGATGCGCAGGCAGGTTTCGTTGCGGAGGGATGTGTCGGCGCAGGCACGGGCACCGTAGCGTTCGGCATGAAAGGCGGCATCGGCACGAGTTCGAGAATAGTACGCATCGCAAAACAGGATTATGTTCTGGGCATACTCGTGCAAACCAACTATGGCGGCAAACTGTTAGTTGCCGGAAAGCCGTTCGACAATCCGCTCTTTCACGACAAGGACGGCTCGATCATTATCATCGTCGCAACGGACGCGCCTCTATCTTCTCGCAACCTGAAACGACTGGGAGCGCGTGCGTTTGGCGGTTTGGCCCGCACCGGCGCAGCACTGAGCAACGGCTCCGGAGATTACGCGCTTGCCTTCTCGACCGCAGAAGAAGTGCGCCGAACACCTGAGAGACGCAAAAAACTTCACGCTTACGCCGAAATCTCCAACGACATGATTTCGCCCCTGTTCGAAGCTGCGATAGAAGCAACGGAAGAGGCGATTCTCAACTCCCTTTGCGCTGCAACCGACACCACAGGTTTCGATGCGGCGAAAAGAAAGGTCTGGAGCGTTCCTTCCATTTCTATCGAAGCGTTGACAGCCTTTTTCAAGACCTGAAATCCAGAGGAATATCATGCCAAGCAGCACCGCCCGTATCGTCTATGTCAATGGCGCATTTCTGCCTGAAGCCGAGGCGAGCATCTCCATTTTCGATCGCGGCTTCCTGTTCGGTGACGGCATTTATGAAGTCACCTCCGTTCTCGATGGCAAGCTCATCGACAGCGATCTTCACATGGCGCGTTTGGAGCGGAGCGTCGGTGAAATCGGCATCCGTTTGCCGGTGACGACGCAGGAAATCGTGGAGGCCGAGCGCCGCTTGATCATCGACAATAATCTGATTGAGGGCATGATCTATTTGCAGGTCACGCGTGGCGCAGAAGATCGCAACTTCCTGTTCGATGCCGATCTGAAGCCCACACTCGTCATGTTTACGCAGGCAAAGAAGCTGCTGGGTGGAGCAATCGAAACGTCGGGCATCGCGGTGAAGTCCGTTCCCGATCAGCGCTGGGAACGCCGCGACATCAAATCCGTTTGCCTGCTGCCGCAGGTATTGGCAAAGCGCATCGCAAAAGAGCATGGCTGCGATGAGGCCTGGATGATCGAAGACGGCTACGTTACCGAAGGCGCGTCTTCTACGGCCTACATCATCACCAAGGACGACAAACTCGTCACACGCGCAAACAGCAACAAGACGCTGCCAGGCTGCACACGCCAGGC
This sequence comes from Agrobacterium larrymoorei, assembly GCF_013322225.1. GTDB lineage: Bacteria > Pseudomonadota > Alphaproteobacteria > Rhizobiales > Rhizobiaceae > Agrobacterium > Agrobacterium larrymoorei_A. The sequence continues at coordinate 59,769 of NZ_JAAMFB010000028.1, read as the reverse complement.
GGCACTTCAACTGGTGAACGAGGCGGGGCTGACGCTGGAAGAACGAGCATTCACGCTTCAGGAAGCACTGGGCGCCAAGGAAGCAGCGTTGTCGAGCGCCTCGAATTTCGTGGTTTCCGTGACAAAGATCGACGAGAAGCCCGTCGGCGATGGCAAGCCCGGTCCGCTAGTCAGCCGTTTGCGTGAACTTTACATCGAACACGCGAAGCGCACGGCGATTTGAAATTGCCGACCTAGTCTCAACGAGACAGCTAGAGTGAGATCAAGCCTTTGATCAATAAAGCTCTTCGGCGCGCAGTCCCGCGTCTCCTGGATGCCGGGTGGAGCCCGGCATGAAGGAAGGCGGGTTTTTCAGACCCGCCTGTACTCGATCATCCGGGCACGGCTGGAGACGAGTTCGACGTGGTTTTCTGAAAGCGTGTTCAGGCAGGTGCGCTTGGTCCACGGACCATCGTGGAGCGTGAATAAAAATCGTCCATTGCCGAGTGACGTCAACGGCATGATTTGTCGAAGCGGACCTACGCCCATGGTCAGCGCACCATTCGATACCTCGAATTCAGCGCCATCGTTAGAGCGCCAGCAACCTTCGAGCGCCGAAGGCACGGGTTCCTGACCGACAGGAAAGAAGCATCGGGCTGCGTGACCGGCTTCCCCCACCAAAACTTCTCCTTCCTGCCGCAAACGCATGGGTGACGATGCGGAGCGGGAGGAAACCCGGCCGTCACCGTCTTCGTAAAGCGTATCTTCCGCATCAAGGAAAATGCATGTGCTGCCTTTGATCTCCAGCCACCAAGGCCCGGTTTTCGTAATATAGAGGCCATCTGGCAGGCGTGATGATGGGTGCGGCAAAGGCTGCCCCGTCAATGCGGCCATGCTCTCAAGCGATATCTTGAAACCGCTCGTGTCTTCACGATTTGAAACAACCACGAAGCCTGTGCCGTATTCAGGGTCGAGCAAAAAGTAGGATTTGTAGCCGGGATGCGACCCACCGTGTCCCACAAAACGCCGCTCGCCAAGATGGGACCAGCGAAGGCCAAGCCCGTATTCACTCGACCGGCCATCTGCGAGTGAACGGAAAGCCGACATTTTCTCCAGAGCACCTTCGAAGCCGTGGTCGCCCCTCAACAGGCATCGCAACCACGAAACGAGGGCCTCCGCGCTACCTGCAAGACTGCCCGATGCGGAGATATGCAGACCAGCAGAAGAGAGCTGCCAGCCGGATTTCCCTTTCCAGTATCCCGGCACGAGACCTTTAACGGGATCGTTCCAGACATCCGGGGCCGTCAGAAAAACGCCGAGGGGAGCCGCGAGGCTTTGCTGAACGAAGTCGTCGAACCGTAGCCCTTTTCGCTCCAGCGCAGCCTCCACAAGACGGTAGCCGGTATTGGAGTAGGACACCTCGCTGCCTGCGGCAAAATTCAGGCGGGTCTGTCTGGAAATATAATCAAGCAGTTGTGCGGCCTTGGTCTCGGTATAGACTGAAAGACCCAGCAAAGAGAGACACTCACGAACATCCGGCAATCCACCGCTCATGTCCAGCGCCTGTCCGACAGTCACATCTCGAAGCGGGGACTGCAACTCGGGTAAATGCTGCCCGAGCGTATCTTCCAGCGACAGCAGATGATCGTTTGCAAGAACCATGGCGCAGAAAACGTGCTTCGTGACCGAGGCGTAACGCACCACGCTGTGAGGCGTAAACGGGGCAAACGTGGAGAGACTTTCGACACCGCCGGAATGCGAAAAACGAATGCCGGAACGGTCGAACCCGACCACTGCACCACCGGGCTCATCGACTTTCCAGAGTGACGCAAAACGCTCGGCGGTTGCGGAGGCGGCGCTCCAATCCAGTTCTTCCTGCATGTCTTTCTCGCTCAAAACGGTCTTAGACCTGTACGTCCAGTGCATTTGCACCTATCTGCAGAGTAGGGCAACGCCTTTGCATGAAATGACTGAAAGCGATTTTTATGACTGATCATACCTTGGTGCCAGTATTCGATGGCCATAATGACGTGCTGCTTCGCCTGAAACTTTCGGGCCATTCAAATCCGGAAAAGCAGTTCCTTCAAGGCGAAGCGGTCGGTCACATAGATCTGCCCAAGGCCCGCAAGGGCGGCCTGGTGGGTGGACTTTGCGCGATCTACGTTCCCTCCCCGCGTGGGACAGATGCCAACGGCGATTTTCTTGCTCCAACCCAGCAGTCAGCGCTTTCTGCAACGCTTGGTATGGCACGGCTGCTTTTCAACATCGAAGCGGCGTCGGAAGGCAATGTTCAGGTTTGCCGTAGCGCTGCCGACATCCGTGGAGCCATGGCTAAAGGTGCTTTTGCCTCTGTTTTCCACATCGAGGGTGTAGAGGCCATCGATCCTGATCTCGATGCGCTTTACGTTCTGCACCAGGCGGGGCTCCGTACGCTCGGTCCAGTTTGGAGTAGACCCAATATATTTGCCTATGGCGTTCCCTTCCGCTTTCCTTCGACGCCGGATATCGGCCCCGGCCTGAAGGATGCCGGCAAACGTCTGGTCAAGGCTTGCAACGAACTGAAGATCATGGTCGATCTTTCACACATGAACGAGCAGGGCTTCTGGGATATCGCAGAGATTACGGATGCGCCGCTGGTTGCGTCCCATTCCAATGCCCATGCGCTTTGCAATCACAGCCGCAACCTGACCGACCGGCAACTGGACGCCATTCGTGACACCGGTGGACTTGTCGGCATTAATTTCGGCGTTCTTTTCCTGCGGCAGGACGGCATCAAGAACCCTGATACGGACTTGCATGAACTGGTGCGCCACGTGGACTACATCGTCAATCGCATCGGCATCGACCACGTTGCTATGGGCTCGGACTTCGATGGCACAACCATTCCAGCCTCAATGAAAGATGCTTCCGATTTGCCACGTCTGGTCGACGCACTGAAAGCAGCAGGTTACGATCAGTCTTCGCTGGAAAAGATTTGCCATGGGAACTGGCTACGCGTGCTGGAAAAAACCTGGGGCGGTTAAGACGGCACTTCCAGCCGATCCCCTCTCCGGCAATATTAATTATTGGATAGTTGCTTTCCATGCGACAAAGGATCAGAACCCTTTGCCGTATCTGGCTGTTACTGCGCGTCGCCTAATAAATACAGGAACGAAAGGAAGTTCTTCGTATTTTTGAAAGCACAAACGGTTAGCATTGTGATTCTATGGTTCGTTCCCAAGCGATCAGGTTTCGTGGAAAAGCATATGACTGAAAAAAGCGACGTCGCGGAAATCGAAGAGGCCGAAGCTGGCTTGACCGGGTTCTTCGAACGATACAGGCCCTATCTCACCTCGCTTGCCGTAACGATCGTCTTCGCTCTGATGACGGTTACGATCTACAAGCTGACGTCGGAAGTCAGATATGACGATATTGTCATGGCGCTCGCCGACACCAGCTGGAAATCCGCTTTTCTGGCGGTGCTGTTCACGGCCCTCAGTTTCGCAGCGCTGATTTGCTACGATGCGAATGCCATCGAATATATCGGCAAGAAGCTGCCGACGCCATCAGTCATCGCAACTGCTTTCATCGCTTATGCGGTGGGCAACACGGCTGGTTTCGGCCCCTTGAGCGGCGGCGCGATACGCTTCCGTGCATATTCGCGCCTGGGACTGACACCGAGCGATATTGCCCGCATCATCGCTTTCGTCACTCTTTCTTTCGGTCTTGGCCTGCTTGCGGTCAGCGCATTATCCACCCTCATCGTCGCGCCACGCGTTGCAAGCATCATTGGTGTGGAAGCCGGATGGCTGCGCGGCATTGCGCTGGTCGTCATCGCCATACTGGCAACGTTGATGTTCTTGGGCCGCAACGGCAAGGTGATCCAGATATGGCAGCTCAAGCTTCGCCTGCCGGATAGCCGCACGTCGTCGCGCCAGTTCCTTGTTTCGGCCTTGGATATCGCTGCGTCTGCTTCCGTTCTCTACGTGCTATTGCCGGAAACGAATGTTGGCTGGCCCTCCTTCTTCGCGATCTACGCCACCGCTGTCGGCCTCGGTGTTCTCAGCCACGTTCCTGCGGGTCTTGGCGTTTTCGAAACGGTGATGGTTGCCGGTCTCGGCAACGCAATCAGCCTCGATCAACTTCTCGGTGGTCTTGTTCTTTACCGCATGGTCTACCATGTGCTGCCACTGCTGGTCGCGATCATCCTGATGCTCGTTACCGAAATGAAGCAATTTGCCGCAAAGCCTGTGATGACCGATATCGGCAATCTGGCGGGACGGCTCGCGCCATCGTTGCTTTCTGCCTACGCGCTGATCCTCGGCACGATGCTGATCTTTTCGAGCGTTACCCCGACACCGGACAGTAATCTCGATTTCCTTTCCACCTTCGTGCCGCTGCCGATCATCGAAGCCGCTCACTTTCTCTCTAGTATTCTCGGTCTCGTGCTGGTCGTCGCGTCCCGTGGCCTCAGCCAGCGGCTGGACGGCGCGTGGTGGGTGGCGCTGGTTGCAGCCGCGGGCGGTTTGTTCCTGTCACTGATCAAGGCCATCGCCGTTTTCGAGGCCATCTTCCTCGCCATTTTCATCGTGGCGCTGTTTTTCAACATTCGCGCCTTTAACCGCCACGCTTCACTGCTGCGTCAAGCGCTTGGCCCCGCTTGGATTGCCGCAATGGCCGTCATTGTGGCAGGCGCGGCGACCATACTCTTTTTCGTGTATCGCGATACGGATTACAGCCAGACCCTCTGGTGGCAGTTCGAATTTTCAGAAGAAGCGCCGCGCGGACTGCGCGCGCTGTTAGGACTGGTGCTCGCCTCCTCTACCGTAGCAATCTTCAGCCTTTTGCGTCCGGTGATCTATCGACCCGAGGAAATACATTCCGATGACATCGAAAAAGCGACCGCCATCGTCCAGAAGCAGGATGTTGCCGACGCTAATCTGGTGCGTATGGGCGACAAGCATGTGATGTTTTCGGAAAACGGTAACGCCTTCATCATGTATGGCATTCGCGGGCGTTCATGGATTGCACTGGCCGATCCGGTGGGTGATGAGCGGGATTTTGCCGATCTGGTCTGGCAGTTCGTGGAGAGTGCGCGCGCTTCCGGCGGACGTGCCGTATTCTATCAGATTTCGTCCGCCGTTCTGCCATATTGCACAGATGCCGGGCTTCGCTCCTTCAAACTGGGCGAACTGGCGATGATCGACCTCACCCGCTTCGAGCTGAAGGGCGGAAAGCTTGCCAACCTGCGGCAGTCGTTGAGCCGCGGTGCACGGGACGGGCTTACGTTCTCGGTTATCGACAGGCCTGGGGTCGCGGATATCTACGACGACCTGAAGGGTGTCTCGGACTCCTGGCTGGAGCATCATAACACCCGCGAAAAGACCTTCTCGCTCGGCGCCTTCGAACGGGATTACATCCTGTCGCAGCCTGTGGCCGTGCTGCACAAGGACGGCGAGATTACCGCATTCGCCAACCTGATGGTGACGGAAACCAAGAAGGAAGTGACCGTCGATCTGATGCGTTTTTCGCCGGACGCACCACGCGGCTCAATGGACTTTCTGTTCGTAAGCATTATTGAATATATGCGTGAGCAGGGATATTCTTATTTCAACCTAGGCATGGCGCCGCTCTCAGGCATGTCCAAGCGTGATGCGGCTCCGGTATGGGATCGCATCGGAGGAACCCTATTCGAGCACGGTGAACGTTTTTACAATTTCAAGGGACTGCGAGCGTTCAAATCCAAATTCCACCCCAAATGGGAACCACGTTACGTTGCCGTGTCGAACGGTACGAGTGCAGCACTGGCATTGATGGATGCAACCGTTCTGATCAGCGGCGGCGTCAGAGGAGTGATCGGCAAATGACGGGTTTGAAACATCTCAAGGCTGCGCTGCTTGCAGCGGCATTCCTTTTTCCCGTAGCCGCCTCCGCGCAGGACAACAAGGCGGATTACCAGACCGGCATGATCCCCGCCGATCACATCATGCTGCCGGATGGAGAACTGACCTCCAGCGTATTCCTGATTTCGGATGAAAACGGCTGGGGTCCGGAAGAGCAGGCGCAGGCCGATGCGCTTCTCGAAAAAGGCGCCGCCGTCGTCGGTATCGATCTTCCGAAATATCTGGAAGCGCTGAAAGCCGATGACGACGACTGCATCTACATGATTTCCGACATCGAGGAACTCGCGCAGGAAATCCAACGCAAGGCCGGAGTTTCCAACTATAGCCCACCGCTAATCGCCGGTATCGGCGAAGGCGGCACGCTGGCGCTGGCGATGATAGCGCAGAGCCCGGCTGCAACGGTTGGCGAAGCCGTGGCCGTCGATCCGGTTGCCGGTATTCCGCTGGAAAAGGTTTTGTGCACGCCAGCGACCAAGCAGAAGGACAATGGCCGCACCATTTACGGCCTGACGGATGGTCCACTGCCTGCGCCGGTCAACGTGCTGTTTACGAGCAAGGCCGACCAAAAGGGCCGAGACCACGTCAACACGCTGGTGCAATCGCATCCCGATATCGACGTCAGCGACGTGAAGGACGACGCGCAGGCGGCACTGATTCAGATCCTGCAGGACCGGATTGAGGCCGCCGCGAATTCGGACAATCCACTCGGCTTGCCGCTGACGGTGCTGGAGGCCAAGCCGACGATGGACACGATGGCGATCATCTACTCCGGCGACGGCGGCTGGCGCGACCTGGACAAGGATGTCGGCGACTTTCTACAGAAGGACGGGGTTCCGACCATCGGCGTGGACTCCCTTCGTTACTTCTGGTCCGAAAAGAAACCAGAGGAGATCTCAAGCGATCTTTCGCGGATCATCGAGACTTACCGTAAGGAGTTCAAGGTCGACAAGGTTCTGCTGATTGGCTACTCATTCGGTGCAGACATTTTGCCGGTCGCGTTTAATAATCTCGCCGATAAAGACAAAGCCAGAGTGGTCCAAATGAGCCTGTTGTCCCTCTCGCACGAAGTCTCTTACGAAATTTCTGTCGGCGGATGGCTTGGCGTTTCCGCCGATGGCGCGGAAGACCCGGTCAATGATCTGGCTAAGATCGACCCCAAGATTGTTCAGTGTGTTTATGGAACGGACGATGAGGATGCGGCCTGCCCCGCTTTGAAGGACAAGGGCGTCGAAATCATCGGCATCGATGGTGGGCACCATTTCGATGAGGATTACGAGGCGCTTACCAAGCGTATCGTCGCTTCGCTGAAGAACCGGCTGCTAAAATAAGCGCTTGTCGACATATTGAATACAAGGGCGCATCTTTGTAAAGCTTGGCGGCACGTACTGAAAGGCCGCCAACTATGCTAACAGCAAACAAGCCCTCCCCCATCTTCGATGCCGAGAGAATTCAACGGATTGCCCTGCTGCGGCACAAGATGACCGAACATAATGTCGGTGCGGTTCTGCTTGGCTCGACCGAAAGCCTTCGCTATTTCACCGGTCTTATCTGGCATCAAAGTGAGCGCCTGCTGGGTGCAGTTATCACCGCGACCGACCTGCACTATATCGTCCCGGGCTTCGAGAAGAGCCGCGTCGATACGCTGCCGCACATCGGTGGCGAGGTTCATCTCTGGCAGGAAGAAGAAAGCCCTGCGACGCTTGTGGCCTCTCTGGTCGGCGAGCACGGGCGCGTTGCGCTGGATGATGCGCTGCCACTGTTCACCTATCACGCTCTGGCGCAAAAGCTGGGACAGTATCGCCTTATCGACGGCAGCCGTCTGATCCGTGATCTCCGCTGCCGCAAGTCGGCGTCTGAAATCGCCATCATCAAATATGCCATGGGCCTGACGCTCGAAGTTCAGAAGCGGGCGCATTCTATCATGAAGCCCGGCACTCGCGCCTCGGACGTCGTGCGCTTCATCGATGAGCAGCACCGCGAGCTTGGCGAAAGCGGCTCGACATTCTGCATCGTTTCCTTCGGTGCGGCCACTTCACTTCCGCATGGGGCCGAGGGCGACCAGATACTGAAGGATCGCGACGTCATTCTGGTCGATACCGGGACGCGCATCGATGGCTATCACTCCGATCTGACCCGCACCTATGTGCTGGATGAGCTGGGCGCCGATTTCGCGAAGGCCTGGACAATCGAGCGGGAAGCACAACAGGCCGTGTTCGATGCGGCCAAGCTCGGTGCCGCCTGTAGTACGCTGGATGACGCCGCCCGCGAAGTTCTGGCGAGACATGGGCTGGGGCCGGGTTACGCGCTACCCGGTCTGCCCCACCGTGCCGGACACGGACTGGGTCTCGAAATTCACGAGGAGCCATATATTGTGCGCGGCAACGGGCAAACACTTGCTGAGGGCATGTGTTTTTCCAACGAACCCATGCTGGTCTACCCGGATCGCTTCGGTATTCGCTTGGAAGACCACATCTATATGAGCGCAGAAGGCGCACGCTGGTTCACGCAACCCGCCAACTCTCCGACCGAACCTTTTGCATAACTTATCGACACCGAGCGATTTTGCGCTTGCGCAGCAAATATAGATTTTCTATCCCAAGGCATACTGAGGGAGCGAGCGATGTCCGTGGTCGAAAAAAGAAAAACAAAAACACCCATACTTGTAGATCGCATCGCCGAATTCGTGGAGAAGATTAAGTCGACGGTCAAGAAAGACGGGACTTACGACACCAAAAAGATCGGCCAACTCTGGGACCAGGAAGTTCGCTTTCATTTCGACAATGGCCGCACAGCGAAAACGCTCGAACTCTACATCGTCAAATATAGATATGCGCTGAAGGATGCGTTCGGTCCGAAGACGACGCCGCTTGCCATCTGCAACATGAAGAAGCTGCGCGAGCGGCTCGATACCTTTATCAGCCGCGGGGATTACCCGCAGCAGGGCGTCGCAAGCTCAATAGCGGACAAGCTGGAGCGGGCCGAACTCAACAGCGTTGGGCGCAAACCGCGCTTCCTGTTGCGTGTTTCCGACTTCATCTCCGCCATCAACGGCATGACGAAAAAGGAAGAGATGCAGGCCCTGTGGGATGCCGAGATGGCTTCGATGGGCGACAAGGCGCAGGCGACGGTCATTTCCTACATCACCAAATATCGCAACGCGATCCGCGAAGCATTTGGCGATCAGCACCCGATGTTGCGCATCGCTGCCGGCACGCCGCAGCTTTACGACGAAGCGCGCAAGGCCAAGATGGCGAAGATCGCCGTCAAGCATGGTTCGCTCGTCACCTTCGAAAACTATGGCGAAGTGATGCGGCGTTGTCGCCGCTTCCTGCTGTCCTCCGACCCCATGACCATCGGCATTGGGCTGATTGGCACGACCGGACGGCGGCCTTTCGAGGTTTTCACGCAGGCAGAATTGTCACCCGCCCCCTATGGTAAGGGCGTCTCCAAATGGAGCGTGCTTTTCAACGGACAGGCGAAAACCAAACAGGGCGAGGGCACGAAATTCGGCGTGACCTACGAAATTCCGGTGTTGGAACAATCCCGGATCGTTCTCGATGCCTATCGCCGTCTGCGGGAAAGCAGTGACGGCAAACTTTGGCTCGGCATGAGCGTGGATGACTTTTCATCCGACGCTCGGTTGCCGTTGCGCGACGCGATGATCGCAAAATTCGAGGATGTCTGGCCAAAGGAAGAGCCGCCAAAGCCCTATGGCCTACGCCACCTCTACGCCGAGATCGCATATCGCAATTTCGCGCCTTCCAGCGTCACTAAGAACAGCTATTTCGCCGCTATTCTCGGCCACAACAACAACGACCTTGAGACGTCATTGTCCTATATGTCTTATACGTTCCCCGAGGATGAGGTGGACTCGAAAGCGCGGGCCGAGCGGGTGGCTGATAGAACGATACGGCAGATGATTAGTGTGAACCAGATGCCGGGTTTTGGGGAGTGAGGTAGACGTAGCGTAGAAGAGCGCGACCCCTCACTTGCAATTTCTAACACTCAGCTGAAGCTAAGGTGTTGAAATTGCTTTATCTCCCACAGGGAGAGAGATAAATTCGCCTCACCGTTGCGATAAGCTCCCTACCTCTACCCCTGTGAGAGAGGAAGAAAAATCATGATCTTAGCGCAAGCTAAGTCATAGATTTTTCAGGTGAGGCGTGCAGACGCAGGCAATACAGTCAATGGTGTGACGGCTTCAAGAAGCCCTCGCTTTCGCAGCCTGTACCCGCGGATCCGGATCAAGCCCAGCCGCAAGCAACTTCTGCGTATACTCCTTAACCGGCGTTTCGAAAATCTGCCGCACTGTTCCCATTTCAACGATATTGCCGTTCTGCATGACCATGACGTGGTCAGCGAAATCTCGAACCACTGGCAGATCGTGCGCAATGAAAATGAAAGCGATACCGAGTTCACGGCGCAGTTTGTCGAGAAGGGCAATGACCTGCGCCTGGATAGAGACGTCGAGCGCCGACACCGCCTCGTCGCAAACGATAAGTTCGGGCTCCAGTGCAAGAGCGCGGGCAATGGCGATGCGCTGGCGCTGACCGCCGGAAAACTGGTGCGGATAACGTGACGCATGTGCAGGTGACAGACCCACTTGCGCGAGCAACTCTGCTACCCGAGCGCGCCACTTCGCCTTGGGCAGAATTTCCGGGTGAATGACCCAAGCCTCGGAAATGAGTTGATAGACCGACATTCGCGGATTGAGCGATTGTGTTGGATCCTGAAAAACCATCTGCATCTGGCGACGAAGGCCGTAAAGTTCCTTCGGCGGCATTGTCAGGAGGTCACGTCCTTTCCAGTAGGCATGACCACTGTCGGAGGGCTCAAGCCGCAACAACGCACGTGCAAGAGTAGATTTCCCCGACCCGCTTTCGCCGACGACAGCAAGCGTCTCGCCCGGCATAAGGTTGAAGGACACACCCTTTAAAGCCTTGAATGCACCGTAGGATTTTTCCAGATACTCGACACGCAGCAGAGGCTCACCCTTGGCATCCGGCTCGTGCATCTCTCCCTTGCCGGGCGCTGCTGAAATGAGCTTGAGCGTGTAGGGATGTTTGGGATTGTGATAGACATCCTCCGGCGTTCCGGACTCAACAATCTCACCGGAATTCATGACAACGACACGATCTGCGATTTCAGCAACCACGCCGAGGTCGTGAGTAATCAGCAGAAGGCCCATACCGGTTTCTTTTTGCAATTCGCCCAGAAGCTTCAGTACTTCCGCCTGAACGGTCACGTCGAGCGCGGTCGTCGGTTCGTCTGCGATGACGATGTCCGGCTTCATGGCAAGCGCCATGGCAATCATGATGCGCTGACGCTGGCCGCCGGAGAACTGGTGAGGATACTTCTCCATAGCCGCTTCTGGCGATGGCAGACCGACGCGAGTGAACAGTTCGATAGCGCGTCTGCGCGCCGCGTCTGCCTGAAGACCATGCACCTTCATGACCTCGATGATCTGCCAACCAACGGTGTAGACCGGGTTGAGGTGGCTCAGCGGATCCTGAAAGATCATGGCAATCCGCTTGCCGTTGATCTCCCGGCGCTGCTCATCATTCATGCTCAACAGGTTCTGGCCGGAGAACAGCACCTGCCCGCTGGTGATTTCACCGGGCGGCATATCGATGAGGTTCATGATGGCGGAAGCTGAAACCGACTTGCCTGAACCGCTTTCACCAAGGATCGCAAGCGTTTCGCCGCGATCCAGATGCCAGCTGATGTCTTTGACCGCTTTGACGATGCCGCCTGCGGTGTGGAACTGGACGGAAAGATCGCGGACTTCCAGCAGATGATCAGCCATTCTTCTTTCCTCCGATTTCCAGTCTCCAGCGCTGAACAGGATCGAGCGCGATACGCATCCAGTTGGACAGAAGGTTGAGCGAGAGCGTGGTGAGAATGATGGCGAGACCCGGCCAGAAAGCCAGCCACCAGGCATTCGTCAGGTACTGCTTGCCCTGCGCGACCATCAGACCCCAGGTGATTTCCGGCGGCTGAATGCCGATGCCGAGGAAGGACAGGGAGGATTCCGCCAGCATGACGAAGGCGAAATCGAGCGTCGCAATCGTCACCAGCGTCGGAATGACCATCGGCAGGATGTGGCGGAAGACGATGCGCATGGACGATGCGCCCATGACTTCCGCCGCCTGCACGAACATGCGTTGACGGATTTCCAGCACTTCGGCACGCGTGGTGCGCAAGTAGATCGGGATGCGGGTGATGGCGAGAACGATGATGATGTTCCCGACCGATGGCGCCAGCATGTAGAGCACGATGACGGCGAGCAGCAGCGACGGAAAGGACATGATGACGTCGGCCAGACGCATGATGATATTAGACACGCGCTGCGAGGCATAACCGGCCACCAGCCCCAGAAGCGAACCCATGATGGCCGAGCAGACAACGGCACCGGCGGCAATCATCATCGTATTCTGGGCCGCGACCACGATGCGGGCAAGAAGCGAACGGCCCAACGCATCCGCACCAAGCACGAACATCCAGCCATTGGCGAGGCTGAACGGCGCCATGTTGCGGGCGCGCAGGTTCATGGCGGTCGCTGAATCGTTCAGGAGCATCGGCCCGAAGAGTGCGCAGAACACGGCAAAGATCAGAAACAGCGTGGCGACGAAGGCGAACTTGTCCCGCCACAACATGCCGAGAACAACGGCAAAGCGGCTGCGTTCTTTGGCCTCAGTGGTCTCAATCTGTGGAATTGTACTGGTCATGGTCATGGCCTCACGTCCGCAGGCGAGGATCGAGCGCCGCATAGGCAAGGTCGATCAGCAGGTTCATGATGAAGATGGCGATGGCAGTGACCATGATCGCCGCGAGAATGACATTGAAATCTCGCTGGAGAATGGAATCGATCATGAGCTTGCCGACGCCGGGGAAGCCGAAAATGGTTTCCACCACCACAGCACCATTGAGCATGGCAGCGGCCTGATCGCCAATAACCGTGATGACCGGCAGCATGGCATTGCGTAGCGTGTGTACGAAGATGATGGCGCGGTTGCCGACACCCTTGGCGCGCGCCGTCTTCACATAGGCCGAGCCGAAGGCGGTGAGCATGGAGCCGCGAACGATCTGCAGAATAAGGCCGAAGGGGCGGATGAAGAGAACCGCAATCGGCAAAATCCAGTGCCAGATGGTGCCTGTGCCAGAGGTTGGAACCCAGCCGAGCGTGACGGAGAACACGACAATGCCGACGATGGCGATCCAGAAATCCGGGGCGGATGCGCCAATCAGCGATACCAGCGACACGAAGCGATCGAACAGGCCGCCGGGGCGGAAGGCTGCGAGCGAACCGATGACGATAGCGGCGACAGTGACGAGCGAGATGGTGATCAGCGCCAGTTGCAGCGTCCAGGTGAAGGCTTCCAACACGACGTCGATGGCGGGACGCGCCTTGCGCAGACTATCACCGAAGTCCAGATGCAGCACATCCCAGACGTAACGACCGAATTGCTCGATCAGCGGGTCATTCAGACCGTGAAGTTCGCGGAACTTGTCCAGCATCTCCTGGCTGGCGTCGATCGGCAGGAACAGAGCCGCCGGATCGCCGGTGAGCCTTGAGAGGAAGAACACGATAACGATAAGCGCAACCAGCGAGAACAGGCTCGATATGATCCGCTTGTAAATCTTCTTTCCCATCGAACTTTCTCCGGTGATGGAGAAAAGGCGGAACTGAGCCCGCCTTTTCCGATTGGCGTTGGGTTGGATTACTTGAAGCTGATTTCAGACAGCTGCAAGGAAGAGTTCGTGGCAATGGTGGGCTTGAACTCGATGCGTGGGTTGACGCGGGCAAAACCAACCATGTGGAACATCAGGACATCCGCAACCTCGTCATTGTAGAGATAGGCGATGAGCTTCTGCCAGTCCTTGGTGCGCTGCTCGCCGGTGGCAGCACTTGCATCCGCAATCATCTTGTCCACTTCCGGGTTGGCGATACCGGACTGACGGCCCTTGCTGTCATATTTGAAGTACATGGAGAACACAGGATCGCCGCGGGAGTTATCGTGCTGGGCAGCAACGAGCTGCGGACCACGATTTTCCGGATATGGCTTGGAATACTGCTTCTCGAATTCCGCCACTTCATACATCTGAAGCTTGGTCTTGAAACCGACGGCTTCGAACATCTGCTGGGCGGCTTCCAGAACTTCGACGACATTCGGGAAGTTGTTGGTGCGTCCGACGATGGTGATCGGCGTATCCACCGGCACGCCATCGGCCTTGGCTTCCTCAAGCAGCTTCTTTGCGCCTTCAGGATCGAAAGGCATCGGCTTCACATCCGGGTTCCAGCCAAGCGTGCTGGGCGGAACCATGGCAACGGCCTTCACCGCGCCCTTCGGCAAAAGCGTGCCGATGAAGGCATCGCGGTCCAGCGCCATGTTCAGTGCCTTGCGAACGCGCACGTCATCCAGCGGCTTGATGGAGGTATCGACGCGCATGTAGAAGGTTTCGGAATTCAGATAGCTGAAATCGATCTTCGCATCCGTCGCATCCAGTTCGGAAATATTCGGCGCAAGATCCGCCTCGCCTGCCTTGACCATGGCCGCACGAACGGCTGGATCGGCACGGAAGACATAGGTTGCCTTGGTGACATCGGGAGCCTTGCCCCAGTAATCGTCACGGCGCTCCAGCGTGATGTTCTGGCCAGCCTTCCATTCGGTCAGCTTATAAGGGCCGGTGCCGATTGGGTTGCGGGTGAATTCCAGCGGCGTTTCCGAGGGAACGATGGTGACGAGCGTCATCAGAAGCGGCAGGATCGGCTGTGCCGGGTCTGCGGTAATGTCGATGGTGTTATCATCCACCACATTGGCGGAAATCTTGGTATCGCCGAAATAGCGTGGCGTTTCGCAGGAGAGCTTGCTGCTCATGGCACGTTCGATGGAATGCTTCACATCGCCCGCATCGAAAGCCGAACCATCGGAGAACTTTGCGCCCTTGCGCAGATGGAAGCGCCAGGTGCCGGGCTTGGACTCTTCCCACTTTTCAGCGAGGCGTGGCTGAAGGCCCTTGTTGTTGCGAACGTCGAGCTCGGTCAGCGTTTCCGACACATTCTGAAGAATGATGCGTCCGATGTTGGAGCGCGTGGCCATGCATGGCTCCACGAGGTCCACTTCTTCATCCAGAACGATGGTGACGTCCTTGCCTGCGCTTTGCGCGTAGCTTGGCGTTACCGCAGACGCAGCCAGCAGCGCGCCGATGAGCAGTCTTGTACCCTTCATGACTTCCTCCCTGATGAACAGCGCCCGGACCTTTTCCAGGCCCGGGATTGCGCTGCCGATGCTCCTCACATTGACTGGACATAAACTTGAACCGGCATCATCAATTTGTCAACTTAATATCTTCTTTACAGAAATTTCTTATCGTTTTAATTATATAATATATTGTTTTTATTGTTTTATTTTGATTTCATACGCCAAAACACTAAGGCAATATGCATCAATCCAACTTGACAACATTTGTTTACAAGCGGATTATCTCCACCAACAAGGCACGCGATGGGAGGAAATTCATGACGCCGGACGAGATAGCTGCAAAGATGGATGGGCATCTTTTTGCGGCAGGCCAGGGACGTAAGGAAGCCTTTCTTCCCTCCCCCAAAATCCAGAATCATGCGGCGTTTCTAAGCTTTCTGCCCGGCGGCGAATTGGCTTGCGCATGGTTCGGTGGAACGCTGGAAGGCAAGTCCGATATTTCCATTCATATCTCGATGCTGGCGGATGGCGCAGACACATGGTCGAAGGCTCACCTTGCCAGCCATGACGAGGAACGTTCCGAACAGAATCCGATGATCTATGTGAAGCCGGATGGACACATCCTGCTTTTCCACACCGCGCAGCCTTCCGGCAATCAGGATGAGAGCCGCGTGATGATGCACGATCTTTCCGCGACGAACGGTGAAATCACATCCGGCCCGGCCCGCGATATCGGTCTGGCCAACGGAACCTTCATCCGCGCCACCATCGTACGCCGCGATGATGGCGCGTGGATGCTGCCGCTCTTCCTCTGCAATCCGCGCCCCGGCGCGAAATGGACCGGCACGCATGATACGGCGGCTGTCGCCGTCAGCACCGACGAAGGCAAGACTTGGGCGGTGACCGATGTGCCGGACAGTTTCGGCTGTGTGCACATGACCATCGTGTCCCTGGGCGGACAGGACATGGCCGCCTTCTTCCGCCGCCGCCAGTCGGATTTCGTCTATCGAACCGAAAGCCGCGACGGCGGACGCAGTTGGTCCGTACCGCAGGCGACGGATGTGCCGAACAACAATTCCTCGATTGCCGCCATTCGCCTAGCCGATGGCCGCGTGGCGCTGCTGTGCAATCCGGTTTCTGCCGCCACATCCGATGCGCGCCGCGAGTCTCTCTACGACGAGCTTGGCGAGGACGACCATCGCCCGAATGCGGAAGGTGGCATCACTCCAATCTGGGGCGTGCCGCGCGCGCCGGTGACGCTGTGCGTTTCCTCAGATGGCGGCAAGAGCTTCCCGCAGCGGCGCATCGTGGAAGACGGTCCCGGCACCTGCCTTTCGAACAATTCGGTCGATGGCCGCAACAAGGAAATGTCTTACCCGGCGCTTTTGGAAGGCAAGGACGGCACGCTGCACCTTGCCTACACCTATTACCGACGCGCCATCAAATACGTGCAGCTTGAAAAAGGCTGGATCGACGGAGAAAACGCATGAGCGATATCGTTGGCATAACCATGGGCGACCCGGCTGGCGTCGGCCCGGAAATCACCATCAAGGCCCTGACCGAAATGAGCGCCGAGGACCGGGCCAACACCCGCGTTTTCGGCAACCTCAAGCAGCTTGAGGCCGCCAAGACGGCACTCGGTTCCGACCTCGACCTGACGGGTCTTGTCGAAGACATCGAGATCGAAGGTGCGCCGGTTGCATGGGGCAAGCTCAGCTCGGTCTCGGGCGACGCTTCCTTCCGCTTTATCGACAGCGCCGTGAAAGCGGCAAGCGCAGGCAAGATCGGCTGCATCGTAACGGCTCCGATCAACAAGGAAGCGCTGAACTCCGCTGGCCACCATTATGATGGCCATACCGGCATGCTGACCTCGCTGACCGGCTCCAAATCCGCCTTCATGCTGCTGGCTTCGGATCGCCTCAAGGTCATCCATGTCTCGACCCACGTAGCATTGAAGGATGCGATCACCCGCGCCAAGCCGGAGCGTATTCTGGCAACCATTCGCGCTGGTAACGATCACCTGAAACGCATCGGTTACGACAAGCCGAAGATTGCCGTTGCAGGCATCAACCCGCATTGCGGCGAGAACGGTCTGTTCGGCACTGAGGATGATGAATTCGTTGCGCCCGCCGTTGCGCAAGCACGCGCCGAGGGCATCGATGTTTACGGCCCGATTTCTGCCGATACGGTCTACCACCGCGCCTATCAGGGCGGGTTCGACCTCGTCATCGCGCAGTACCACGATCAGGGCCATATCCCTATCAAGCTCGTCGCCTTCGACACCGCCGTCAACGTGTCCGTTGGCCTGCCCATCGACCGCACCTCGGTCGATCACGGCACCGCCTTCGACATTGCCGGAACCGGCAAGGCCAACCACGTCAACATGAATGCGGCCATCGCTTATGCCCGCAAGTTGATTGCAGGAAAGAAGAAGAACAATGGCTAATGCATTCGATATCAGCGGCGTCTACTGCGCCGCAACAACCGCGATCGCTGAAGACGGCACGCCGGATTTCCGCCTGTTTACCGCCCATTGCAAAGCGCTGATCGAAGAAGGCTGCGATGGCGTGGCGCTTCTCGGCACCACGGGCGAGGCCAATTCCTTCGGCCTCAAGCAGCGCATGGACATTCTGGAAAAAGCGATTGCGGGCGGTGTTCCCGCAGCAAAGCTTCTGCCCGGCACCGCACAGACGGCCGTCTCCGATACCATCGAACTGACCCGTCATGCGGTGCAAGCAGGCGTTCCCGCCGTCGTTCTGCTGCCGCCCTTCTACTACAAAGGCGTGAGCGCCGAGGGCATTTACCGCGCCTATGCCAAGGTGATCGAGGGCGTGAAAGATGATCGCCTCAAGGTCATTCTCTACCATATTCCGCAGGTATCCGGCGTTGCCATTCCGCATGATGTGATTGCACGTCTGCGCAAGGATTTCCCCGGCGTGGTCGTCGGCATCAAGGATAGCTCCGGCGATCTGGACAATATGAAGGCCATGGTTGCCGCCTTCCCCGGCTTTGGCGTTCTGGCCGGTGCCGACCCCGTGCTGCTGCCGCTGTTGCAGGTGGGCGGCGCTGGCTGCATCACCGCCAGCTCCAACCTCGTTGCATCAGATCTTCGCATCGTCTTCGACAACTGGAACATCGCGGGCAAGGAAGAGATCGTGAAGGCCGCTCAGGACAGGATCGTCGCCTGGCGCGAACTGACCAATTCCTATGTGCAGCTTCCAACCGTGAAAGCCATGGTGGCGAAGCGTCGCGGCGATAATGGCTGGCTGCGCGTGCACCCGCCACTGGTGGAGCTTTCCGATGCGGAACGCGAAACCGTCTGGGCGCGCATGGATGCGCTGGGACAGCAGTAAGGAGCAGGATCATGGATGCCATGGCACGGCCAATAACACTGCATCAACCGAAGCGACTGGAAATCGGCGCGGGCGCATCCTCCAAGCTTGGAGAATGGGCCGCAGGCACCAAGCGCGTGCTGGTGATTGCCACCGAACATACGGTGGGCTTCGTTGACCGGCTGAAGCTTTCCGGCGATATCGAAATCTTCTCGAACATTCCGCCGGAGCCGGATGACAAGGCGCTGGATGCCGCATTGGCAACGGCGCGGGCGCTGAAGCCCGATCTCGTCGTCGGTCTCGGCGGCGGCTCGGTGCTGGATGTGGCCAAGCTCGTTGCAGGCTTGTGGGATGGCAACCAGTCTCTGGATGATGTCGTCGGCCCCAACAAGGTGGCAGGCAGACGCACCGCGCTGGCGCAAATCGCGACCACGGCAGGTACGGGCTCCGAAGCGGGTATCCGCGCCCTGATTACCGATAGCGTGACCCATTCGAAGAAGGCGGTGGAAAGCCCGCATCTGCTGGCCGATATTGCCATTCTTGACCCGGAACTGACATGGTCCGTTCCACCGGCGGTGACGGCTGCAACGGGTATCGACGCCATGGCGCATTGTGTTGAGGCCTTCACCAACATCAATGCGCACGACCTGATCGACGGTTACGCCCGCATGGGCATCCGCCTCGTCGGCAAATATCTGTCGCGTGCTGTAGAGAACGGCAAGGATACGGAAGCCCGCGCAGGCATGATGCTCGCCTCCTATTATGGCGGCATCTGCCTCGGCCCGGTCAATACGGCGGCTGGCCACGCGCTGGCCTATCCGCTCGGCACCCGGCTTGGGCTACCGCACGGGCTGGCGAATGCCGTCATCTTCCCGCATGTGCTGGCTTACAACGTGCCGGTGCGCGCGGAAAAGACGGCTGAGGTGTTGGAGGCGCTTGGTCTGGCTGTGGCGAAATACCCGGAAGGCGTGCTCGATGCTGCCTATGGTTTCTGCAAGGGGCTTGGTGTGGAGATGCGGCTTTCCGCTCACAAGGCGAATAAAGCCGATCTTTCGGACTGGGCGACCGAGGCGCATGCGATACGACGGCTGATGAACAACAACCCGCGGGATATGTCGGTGGAGGATGTGCTGGAGGTTTATCGGGCGGCTTATTGAGGGACGCGGTTTGGCGGGTGGCGCTCCCGCCCACCGCCGTCATGCTCGGGCTTGACCCGAGCATCCACCGACGTCTCGCCACCCGCAACGTGGATGGATCCTCGGGTCGAGCCCGAGGATGACGCAAGAGGGAAGGTCAATGCGAGAGCCGGGACCTCCCTGTCGCGACATCGATACAAGGAATGGAAACAGGAATGAGCAGGCATTTCGACAGACTTCTGATCGTTGCGGACGACCTGACGGGCGCGCTGGACACTGCCGCCCCATTCGCCGCTGCGGGAAAAAAAGTCATAGTCGTTGCCGATCAGCGCTTTATCGCCGAAGCCATCGAAAGCGATGCGGATGTCATAACCGTGACGACACGCAGCCGCGAGATACCTGCCGATGAAGCAGCGAACCGCGTTGCCGCCGTGAAAGCCGCGCTGACGCCCGGCATCCGACTGTTCAAGAAGGTCGATTCCCGCCTGAAGGGAAATCTTGAAGAAGAACTTCAGGCACTGAATTTTGAAAGGGCGGTGGTGCTGCCCGGAATTCCCGAGTTCGGTCGTGTTGTCAAAGACGGTATGATCGAAGGGTTTGGGGTGGCGGCCCCAATCTCCATTGCAGAGCGCCTGGGCGCGCTGGCGGATAGATGCCGCTATCCCGATACGCTGACGCCGCAGGATATGCGAGATGTAGCAGAAGAAATCTTGCCAGATGAAATGATGGTTGGTGCGCTGTCGCTTGCCAAGGCCATTGCTGGCAAAGACGACACTCCGCCTCTTGCCTATCCGGGCAAGCGCATTCTGCTCGTCATTGGTTCTCGTGATCCGATTACCGTCGCACAAGTCGGCAAGCTTCGTGCGGAAAGGCCGGACCTCGCCTACATTCCGGCCCCCAATGGCGCCCTGGAGAGCGACATTACCAGAACGGATGCGGCTATAACCCTGCTTCAGGCCGTTGCCTCGAACAAGGAGATCAGCCCGGTTCAGGCCGCGAGTGCCCTTGCCAGTTCGCTTGCGAAACTTGCGCAGGAGGGCGACACCATTCTGCTTTCAGGCGGTGCGACGGCAGAAGCGTTTTTCGACAAACAGGAAATTCATGTCCTGCGCTTTGCGGGAGAGGCAATGCCAGGACTGCCCGTTGCTGAATTTAACGGCACCTTCTACATTACTAAATCTGGTGGATTCGGGACGGAAGAGACACTTCTTCGGTTGGCAAATGCCGTAACGGCTTAGAGAGGCTTAAGACATGCGGGCGATAGAGCAGGTTTCTCATCGCAAGAGTTTAGGCGACGTCGTGTTCGACCGGTTGCAGCACGCCATCAAGTCGGGCGCGTACAAAAACGACGAGCGGCTGCCCACCGAGCACGACCTTGCCGCCGAATTTGAAGTCTCTCGCCCCATCGTACGCGACGCGTTAAAAAAGCTGCGCGACAAGGGTCTGGTTTATTCCCGGCAGGGTGCAGGCAGCTTCGTTCGCAGCGTGGGTGTGAAACAGGCGCTGGGTTTCAGCCCGTTGGAAAACATTGCCGATCTGCAAAACTGTTATGAATTCCGCATGACGGTAGAGCCGGAGGCGGCGGCTTGCGCTGCGGAACGCTATGGTGAGGCCGAGCTTGCGCTGATCACTCGTGCGCTTGCCAGCCTGAAAGAGGCAACGGGCCGCCAGCGCCACCGCGAAGATGCGGATTTTCAGTTTCACCTCGCCATCGCCAAGGCATCCGGTAACACCTATTTTTCGACCGCCATGGAAGCGTTGAAAGACCACATTGCCGTCGGCATGCAGTTTCACGGCCTATCCTTGAAGAATTCCGTTCTCGGCCTTCAGCACGTCTATGACGAACACGCCGCGATCTACGAGGCGATCCGCACCCGCGATTCCGAACTGGCCCGCCGGTTGATGCGCCAGCATCTGCATGGCTCGAGGGCGCGCTTATTCGAAGCGCGCAAGCCGGAGCTTGTCGTCGAGGAAAACGCCGAGTAATTCGCGAACATCAAATCCCGACGTCTTTCACCGACTGCATGACCACGAAGGTAGATGTGTTGGAGACCGATGGTAGACTCGAAATCTTCTCGCCAAGCACGCGCCTGTATTTGCGAATATCCGTGGTGCGAACCTTCAGAAGGTAATCGAAAGCGCCCGCGATCATGTGGCACTCTTCCACTTCCTTGATCTTGCGAACGGCAGCGTTGAACTCATCCAACGCTTTTTCTCGCGTGTCAGAAAGCTTCACTTCGGTGAAGGCGATATGCTCAAGGCCGAGCTTCGCCGGATTGAGTGTAGCGCGGAAGCCGAGGATATAGCCTTCATCGACAAGGCGCTTTAGTCGCGTCTGGCACGGTGTTTTCGAAAGACCGACGCGCTTGGAAAGCTGCAGTACGGACATCCGCCCATCCTCACTCAATGCCTCCATAATTTTCAGATCGAAGTGATCCAAATCGCCTGCATCAGCAGCTTTTACCATCGCTTATTCCCAATATATCGCAAAATAAAAGTCTATATGGACTGATTTAATTTATAAATAAGACCATATCAATTCCGGAAGCGATGATATTCTGATGCACAGATCGGGAGGGCTGAGATGCGCATTCCCGAACCCCGTTTCAGACATATCGAAGGATCGACCCGATGGCGGATAATGTATCCACTGTTGCAGTTACACAGCCAAACGCGCTTACTGGAATTTTCGAACGTTTCGCTCCGCCTGTTCGCGAACCGAGCGCGCTGCGGAAGGCCATTACCGCCGCTTACCGCCGCTCCGAGCCGGAATGCCTTGCGCCGCTGCTGGATGAGGCAACGGTTAGCCAAGAGCAATCCGACAGCATCCGCGCCACGGCGAAAAAGCTGATCGAAGCCTTGCGCGCCAAGGCCAAGGGAACAGGCGTCGAGGGACTGGTGCAGGAATATTCGCTTTCCAGCCAGGAAGGCGTGGCGCTAATGTGCCTTGCCGAGGCGCTGCTGCGCATTCCAGATACAGCCACACGTGACGCGCTGATCCGCGACAAGATCGCCACCGGCGACTGGAAATCACATCTCGGCGGCGGAAAGTCGCTCTTCGTCAATGCCGCGACCTGGGGATTGGTGATTACCGGCAGGCTGACCTCGACCGTCAACGACAAGGGGCTTTCGGCAGCGCTGACCAAGCTCATCTCCCGCGCTGGCGAACCTGTCATTCGCCGGGGCGTAGATATGGCGATGCGGATGATGGGCGAGCAGTTCGTGACTGGTCAGACGATCCAGGAAGCGATCAGCCGTTCGAAACCGATGGAGGCGCAGGGCTTCCAATATTCCTACGACATGCTGGGCGAAGCCGCGACGACCGAGAAGGATGCGGAGCGTTACTACCGCGATTACGAGCAGGCGATCCATGCCATCGGCAAGGCTTCCGCCGGGCGCGGCGTTTATGGTGGCCCGGGCATTTCCATCAAGCTCTCCGCCCTCCACCCGCGTTATTCGCGCGCTCAGGCCGAGCGGGTGATGGCGGAACTGCTGCCACGCGTGAAATCGCTGATGGTTCTGGCCAAGGGCTACGACATCGGCCTCAACATCGATGCGGAAGAGGCCGACCGGCTGGAGCTTTCGCTCGATCTCCTCGAATCTCTGGCGATGGACCCGGATCTCGGCAAATGGGAAGGTTTGGGCTTTGTGGTTCAGGCCTACGGCCGCCGCTGCCCCTTTGTGCTGGATTACATCATCGACCTCGCCCGCCGGGCCAATCGTCGCATCATGATCCGGCTGGTGAAGGGGGCCTATTGGGATGCGGAAATCAAGCGCGCGCAGCTTGAAGGTCTGGAAGACTTCCCGGTCTTTACGCGCAAGGTACATACCGACGTGTCCTACATCGCCTGCGCCCGCAAGCTGCTGGCTGCCCGCGACGTGATTTTCCCGCAGTTTGCCACCCATAACGCGCAATCGATGGCGACGATCTATCATCTTGCCGGGCCGGACTTCAAACTCGGCGACTACGAGTTCCAGTGCCTGCATGGCATGGGAGAGCCGCTTTACAGCGAAGTGGTCGGCAAAAAGAACCTCGACCGACCGTGCCGTTTCTATGCGCCGGTCGGCACACATGAGACGCTGCTTGCTTATCTCGTTCGTCGCCTGCTGGAAAACGGCGCGAACTCGTCCTTCGTCAACCGCATCGCCGATCCGAACGTGCCGGTCGAAACCCTGCTGGACGATCCAGTTGCCGTGGTGAAGGCCATGCCTGTTCCCGGCGCACAGCACGACAAGATCGGCAAGCCGGATGCGCTTTATGGCACTCGCCGCAACTCGGATGGCACAGATCTCGCGAACGAGGATGCGCTTTCAGCACTGAGCAAAGCGCTGAAGGAAAGCACCCGGATCGACTGGAAGGCGGCGACGGATTATGCCTCAGGCGAAGTGCGGCCTGTCACCAATCCCGCAGATCGCGACGATATCGTGGGCTTTGTTACCCAGCCGACCGAGCAGGATGTAGCGAAGGCACTCGAGATCGCAGCCAGCTCCCCGTGGCCGCAGACCAGCGTCGAGACGCGCGCCTATTGCCTTGAGAAAGCGGCCGATCTGATGCAGGAGAGGATGCCGATCCTTCTCGGCCTCATCATGCGCGAAGCCGGAAAATCCGCGCCGAACGCCATCGCGGAAGTGCGTGAGGCCATCGATTTCCTGCGGTATTATGCAGCGGAAGCCCGTAACACATTCGGCCTTCTGCAACAGCCGCTCGGCCCCATCGTCTGCATCAGCCCCTGGAACTTCCCGCTCGCCATTTTCATCGGCCAGGTGGCGGCAGCGCTGGTGGCGGGCAACCCTGTGCTGGCCAAGCCTGCGGAAGAAACGCCGTTGATTGCGGCAGAAGGCGTGCGTCTACTGCATGAAGCGGGTGTTCCCGCCGATGCGGTGCAACTCCTGCCGGGCGCCGGACAGACCGGGGCGCAACTGGTTGCCGCGTCGCAGACCGCAGGCGTGATGTTCACCGGATCGACCGAGGTAGCGCGCCTGATCCAGAAGCAGCTATCGCAACGCATTACGAGCGATGGCCGGACCATTCCGCTGATTGCGGAAACCGGCGGCCAGAATGCAATGATCGTCGACTCGTCTGCGCTCGCCGAGCAGGTGGTGGCGGATGTGATCGCGTCTGCCTTCGACAGTGCCGGTCAGCGTTGCTCGGCGCTACGCGTTCTCTGCCTTCAGGACGATGTGGCCGACAGAACGCTGACGATGCTGAAAGGTGCGCTGCATGAGTTACGCATCGGCAGGACGGACCGGCTTTCCGTCGATGTCGGCCCTGTCATCACCGCGGAAGCAAAAGAGAACATCGAAAAGCATATCGAGACGATGCGCGGGCTTGGCAACAGGATCGAACAGATTGCGCTCTCGGGCGGGACGGACAAGGGCACTTTCGTTCCCCCGACCATCATCGAGTTGAAGTCACTGTCCGACCTGAAGCGCGAGGTCTTTGGGCCAGTGCTGCACGTCATCCGCTTCAAGCGCGAGAAGCTCGATCAACTGATCGACGATATCAACGCCACCGGTTACGGCCTGACCTTCGGCCTGCATACGCGCCTCGATGCGACGATTGCGCATGTATTGTCACGCGTGAAGGCAGGCAATCTCTACGTCAACCGCAACATCATCGGCGCGGTCGTGGGCGTCCAGCCGTTTGGCGGGCGCGGCCTTTCCGGCACCGGCCCCAAGGCAGGCGGACCACTTTATCTTGGTCGCCTGACGCGGATTGCGCCGGTGGTTGAGCGCACCGGCCAGCAACAACACCCGGCTTCCGCCGATTTCGCACACTGGCTGGATGGCAAGGATGAAACGCAGGCGGCGGAGGTGGTTCGCACATCTGCGTATGTTTCCGGTCTGGGCTTTGAAACCGAATTTGCCGGGCCTGTCGGCGAGCGTAACCTTTACGCGTTGCATTCGCGAGGGCGAGTCCTGCTGGTGCCAGATGCGGTTCAAGGCCTGTACCGCCAGCTTGCCGCCGCCCTTGCCACCGGCAACGACGTCGTCATCGACAAGGAATGCGGTTTGGAGCAAGCGCTTTCCGGCGTGCCAGCCTCTGTTGCGGGCCGCATTCAATGGTCGAGCGATTGGGAGAGGTCCGGCCCGTTTGCCGGTGCGTTGATCGAAGGTGATGCCGAGCGTGTGCGAACAGTCAACAGCCGGATCGCAGCGCTGAACGGCCCGCTGGTTCTGGTTCAGGCCGCATCATCGGAAGAAATGCAGGGCGTCATGCAGCCTTATAATCTCAACTGGCTGCTGGAAGAAGTCTCCGTCAGCGTCAACACCACGGCTGCGGGCGGCAATGCCAGCCTGATGTCCATCGGCTGAACGACAAAGGGCTGGCAGAAATCTTCCTGCCAGCCCTCAACGATCACTTTAAATCGGTGGTGTTTACTCGATGTCGAAAGAAACGCCCTGCGCCAAGGGAAGCGCCTTGGAGTAGTTTACCGTATTGGTAGCGCGGCGCATGTACGCCTTCCAAGAGTCAGAGCCCGACTCACGGCCGCCGCCGGTTTCCTTTTCGCCACCGAAGGCACCGCCGATTTCGGCGCCGGACGTACCGATATTGACGTTGGCGATGCCACAATCCGAGCCGTCAGCTGCCAGGAAACGCTCGGCCTCCTGTAGGTCCTTGGTGAAGATAGAGGATGACAGGCCTGCCGCAACGGCATTGTGCTCGTCAATCGCCTGATCGAGATCAGAGTATTTCATCACATAGAGGATCGGTGCGAAGGTTTCGTCAAGAACCGGCCCTACCTGCTTCGGCATTTCCACCAGCGCAGGCTTCACATAATAGCCATTGGCAGCACCGGTATCGACACGCTCGCCACCGGCAACCACGCCGCCATGCGCCTTTGCCTCGGCAAGAGCCTTCTGCATGCCGTCGAATGCAACCTTATCGACCAACGGGCCGACGAGTGCGGAGCTTTCCAGTGGATTGCCGACGGATACCGAGGCATAGGCCTTCTTCAAACGCGGCACGAGTTGATCGTAAACGCTGTCGTGAACGAAGAGCCGACGCAGGGTGGTGCAGCGCTGGCCAGCCGTGCCCATGGCACCGAAGGCGATGGCGCGCAGAGCCATGTCGAGGTCAGCGGATGGGCATACGATACCGGCGTTGTTGCCGCCGAGTTCCAGAATGGCGCGGGCGAAACGCTTTGCCAGACGCGGACCGACATCGCGGCCCATGCGGGTGGAGCCGGTTGCGGAAACAAGCGGCACCTTGGGGTGATCGACAAGCGCTTCACCCACGGTTCGATCACCGATGATGATCTGGCTGAGGTTCTCCGGGGCATCGCCGAAGCGGGCAACGGCGCGCTCGAAGATACCCTGCACGGCAAGCGCCGTCAGCGGTGTCTTTTCCGATGGCTTCCAGACGACAGAGTTGCCGCAGACGATGGCGAGCGCCGCATTCCACGACCAGACGGCAACAGGGAAGTTGAAGGCGGAAATGACACCGACGACGCCGAGCGGATGCCAGGTTTCCATCATGCGATGGCCGGGGCGTTCCGTTGCAATCGTCAGGCCGTAAAGCTGGCGTGACAGACCGACCGCGAAATCGCAGATGTCGATCATTTCCTGAACTTCGCCGAGACCTTCAGACGGGATTTTGCCTGCTTCGAGCGAGACGAGACGACCAAGATCGGTCTTGAAGGCGCGCAGTTCTTCGCAGAGAAGCCGGATCAGCTCGCCACGGCGTGGCGCGGGCACCAGACGCCATTCGCGAAACGCAACATCCGCCTTATCGACGATGGCAGCAACATCGCCTGCCGAAACAGTCTTAAGGCTCGCGACCTGTTCACCCGTAACGGGGCTGAACGATGCCATATCGCCGCCCTGATAGAGTGCGGACGGAACGCCCATCTTTTCGAGCAGGGCTGCGGCTTCTTTCACGACATCCACTTTGGCGGCTGTTGCAGTCATCTGATTGTCTCCTTGGACGGCCATTTCATTCTTGTTCAAGATCATATACGTCTGCAATAGCCCATTTCCAATGACGAAAGCGGGTGAGTTGATGCGAGGCGGGAATGGATACGCGCAGACGACTGGTTCCGGATATCATAACCTTGCAGGCTTTCGAGTGCGCTGCAAGGCACGGCAATTTCACGCGGGCAGCAGAAGAACTCAACCTTACCCAGAGCGCCATCAGCCGCCAGATCAGTGATCTGGAAGCGCAGACCGGAATGCTGCTCTTTGAGCGCATTCGCCGCCGCGTTGTGCTGTCCGAAGCGGGCCGCAAGTTCCTGCCGGGTGTGCAGAAGCTTCTCCAGCAATCCGAACAACTGATGGTGCGCGCCGTGACCGCTGGCACCTCCAGCGCATCGCTATCCGTCGCGACACTTCCAACCTTCGGAAGCCGGTGGCTGACCCCTCGCCTTCACAAATTCATGGCGACACATCCCGATACGGTTTTAACAGTGGGTTCGCGCTCGCATCCGTTCGATTTCGATGAAGAGGGCTTCGATATTGCCATCCACTATGGCCAGCCAGTATGGGCGCACGGTACTTGCACGTTTCTGTGCAATGAAATTATCGTGCCAGTCGCCTGTCCCGCGGCAATAGAGATGCATCGACCAGAAAGCCACGTCGATCTGCTCAAGCATCCGCTGCTGCATGTCACTACACGACCCAAGCTTTGGACGGAATGGTTCGAGATGAATGGCATTGCTTCCGATGAAGCCTACCGGGGCAATCGATTCGATCAGTTCTCGATGCTGATCGAGGCTGCCGTCAGCGGTCTGGGATTTGCACTTCTACCCAAGTATCTGATCGAAGCAGAGCTGAAATCGGGACAATTGGTCGTCGTTTTCGATGTGCCCCTGCAAACAGACAAGAGCTATTACATCGCCATGCCGGAAGGACGGCGGGATAACGTGCTGGCGCAGGCGTTTCAGACATGGCTGCTGGATCAGGTAGGAAACCCAGTCTGAAACACCTGCTCCACTCGGTTTTCAGTCTTAGCTCAATCCTGGAAGTTTAGGTCCGACAGGCACAATTTGCGTCGGGTTGAGTGCTTTTATGGAATAATATCCACGCTTTATGTGGTCGATATTGACCGTTTCACGCACGCCTTCAATTTCCAGTAGCCGCATCATGTGCGCGTAAAGCGCGGGGTAATCTGCAATGCGTCGAAGATTGCATTTGAACAGGCCATGATACGCCGCATCGAAGCGCACAAGCGTCACGAAGAGACGTATGTCCGTTTCCGTCAACCGTTCGCCAAAGAGATATGGCCCCTTTGCAGCAAGGCGCGCCTCCAGTTCGTCCAGCGTCTGGAATACGTCAGCGAAGGCCTCTTCATAGGCAGCCTGCGTCGTCGCGAAACCTGAGCGGTAAACGCCGTTGTTGAGCCGAGGATAAATGCGGTCGTTCAGTTCATCGATTTCGGCAGCGAGATCGGCGGGATAGAGATCGTAGGTATTATCTGCCAAGTCTCCGAAACCGGAATTGAGCATTCGCAAAATGTCGGCTGACTCATTGTTGACGATGGTCTGCCTCTTCTTGTCCCAAAGAACCGGCACGGTTGCCCTTCCCGTGTAATTTGGAGCGACCGATGTGTAGATTTCGTGCATGTATGTGGCACCGTTGAGCGTATCGCGGTCGGCACCCGGATAATCTCCGAACCGCCAGCCCTGATCAGATAGCGCCGGCTCAACAATCGAAACCGATATTGCATCTTCCAAGCCCTTCAGCTTGCGCCCGACAAGGGTTCGCGATGCCCATGGGCAGATGAGCGCGACATAGAGATGGTAGCGGCCGCTTTCTGCTTCGAACCCGCCCTCGCCCGTCGGACCCGCAGAACCATCGGGCGTGACCCAGTTTCGAAAACCGGATATCTGCCGAACGAAGCCGCCCTTTTCGTCAGTCGCCTGTACGGGCTGCCAATCCGCCGTCCACTTGCCATCCACCAGCATCGCTATCTCCAGAAACATCTTAAGTCGATCGACTTATGATGCCTTCAAGGGCGGGTGAACAAGCGAGCGTTTTGTTGACACAGTGTTTGATGTTCGGATGATCACAGCCGGTTACGGAAAAATGGATTCCATCTGACAAGACCCAGCCGAATCTTCTCCCGCACCATGGTCAACAAGCCAGCACCGGCAATAACCACCAGTCCAAATATCGCGAGTTTGTCAGGATATTCACCGAAGAAGAAAGCGCCGATGCCGACTGCCCAAAGTATTTGCGAATAATGAGACGGTGCAATCTGGCTGGCAGGAGCGATTTTCGTAGCCGTCAGAAGTGTGAGCTGGCCGAGAGCCGTGCATATACCAATGAAGATGAACGCACCGATCTGGTGCACGTTCGGGGTCTGAAAGGTGGGGATCGCCGCAATTCCGTTGAAGGTCAAACCATAGATCAACAAGACCCCCATGATGGAGGTTCGCTTTTCCCTACCGGCCAGAGATCGGAGAATAACGATTGTCATTGCCGCGAGCAGAGCGACACCGATCGCAGCGAGATGGCCAAGCTCCAATGTCTTAAAACCGGGACGGACGACCAGAAAAACACCGACGATGCCTGCCAGCACCGCCGACCATCTCCAGAGACCGATATCCTCCTTGAGAAGCAACGCAGACAAGATCGTCACGAAAAGCGGCGAGAGAAAAATCAGCGCATACGCTTCCGCCAGAGGCAGGGTCGTAAAGGCATAGATACCGAGGATACCCGCAAAAAGCCCTGAAATGGCGCGGCCATGGACCGCCAACGGCCTGTCCATGCGCCAAAACTCGCGCCAGCGTTCGTGTTTCGGCTTCGTAAAGAATATGACCGCCGCTGACGACAATATGCTGAAGAAGCCGATCTCGAAAACGCTGACCTGATGGCCGAGCGACTTGATCGTCGCGTCTCCCCAGGAAAAGCTGGCGTAAGCAAGCAATCCTAGCAGAAAACCTTTGTGCATGACGAACCGATCCGAACGGGAAACTGGCGGGCGAGAGACGCGGGCACAGTTCTCCACCGGCAACGATACCGGCAAAGCAAATCAAAAGGGATGAGGACTTCCTCACGGAAAGGGTTACGCCTGGAAGGCTGAAGTCACAAGGCTAGAAAACGCAAAAAGCGTCCCGTATTTCTGACAACGCTAAACGAATTCCGGGTCGATGGTGTAAAGCTCATGCGCACGTGCAAAACCGCGCAAGGCATATCGGCCAATGGAGACCATGAGCTTTCTCATTTCTTCCGGACATTTGGCGGCAAATTCCTTTGACATGACCGTATCTCGGTCCACCGAGCCGCATAGGCCCTCTATGCGGCTGACCATATTGACTGCGGGACCGACCACAGTGAAGTCGAGCCGTGTGCGACTGCCGATATTTCCGTAAAACACTTCTCCGACATGGAGACCCAGATAGATGTCTGTGGTGGGAAGCCCCTCGAGCCGTCGCCGGTTGTTGAGAACGGCGAGATTGGTTCGCATCGTCATTTCGGCGGCCAGGGCGGCAGCGCAATCGTCGCGCTGATCGCCGCTGCGGAAGATCGCCAGAACACCGTCCCCAATCAATTTCAAAACACTACCACCGTGCGCGTGAATGGAATCGATGACGAGACCCGCGTAATCGTTGAGAAACGGAATAATCTGGTCCGGCTCTGCGCGGTCGGATATGCCGGTAAAGTCGCGCAGGTCAGAGAACCACAATACGGCATCGATCCTCTCCACCTCACCGCGAGAAATGGTGCCGCTCATTACCTTTCGCCCTGCGTCGCGCCCCAGATAGACGTCGGTAATCGTGCCGATGATGCGCATGCAACATGCCGTCTTCACCGCCAGCGCAAGGGTCGGCAGCAGTATTCTCAATGCCGCAAGCTCGTCGTCGTGGAAACCCTCGGCGTGCCGCGTTAGCCAGCGGGAGTAAAATGCACTCATCTCACCTATGCTGCCGCGTTCGGTGAAACGATGAATGGCAGCGATATAGTCCGTGTGGCCTGCAGCCTTAAGCTCGGCAAGCTTGTAGAAATTGGCCTCCTCATCGAGATACAGACGACGCCGGACTTCGTGCCCGTTTTCCTTGATCAAATGAAAGAAAACCGAGTTCTCCCAATCTTCTTTGGCCGATCCCTCATCCGTAAAATCATAAACGCTGGAGGACTTGAATTCGTCACGGCTATCCCACTGAAAGGCATGCCCTTCGAAATCCGGATGGAGCGTGTCCATCAATATCAAAGCCGATGAAATCGATATTCCCGCCGCATTACATCTCTCACAAAAACCTGAGAGCAAAACGTCTTCAGCAGTGCCCTCATAGCCCTGCTGGGAAAGCCACAGCGAAATATCCTGAAGGCGAGATTGCTCTATCATGAGGGTTTCCTGGATACGCGTGGCCCAAAGGCGGGTTCGTTCAACAAACAGAATCGTCGGAAAAGCATTTTGGTTCGCGTCATCTACAACAATTTCTCGGAATCGTCGTTGAAAACCACCTGCACGCTTGGACATGACGGCGAACGCGGCTAAACAGCTATCCGAAATGACGATCCTGAAGCAACTTGGGTCACTCCGCTTGCTCTTATTCCGAAAGGCACACAAATGCGCATTGTAATGATCGGGTCTGGTTATGTCGGCTTGGTGTCTGGCGCGTGTTTTGCCGATTTTGGACATGACGTGGTCTGCGTCGACAAGATGCCGGAGAAAATCGAGGCACTGAAAAACGGTCAGATTCCGATTTTCGAGCCTGGCCTCGATGCCATCGTCGCCAGCAATGCCAAGGCGGGTCGCCTGAGCTTCACGACTGAACTGAAAAGCGCCGTTGCCGATGCAGACGTGGTCTTCATCGCCGTCGGCACACCATCTCGTCGCGGCGATGGTCATGCCGACCTCGGCTATGTCTACGCAGCAGCACGCGAGATCGCCGCATCCATTACCGGCTTTACCGTCATCGTCACCAAATCCACCGTGCCGGTTGGCACCGGCGATGAGGTGGAGCGCATCATCCGCGAGGAAAATCCGGCGGCTGACTTCGCGGTTGTGTCCAACCCGGAGTTTCTGCGGGAAGGTGCAGCCATCGATGATTTCAAGCGCCCGGATCGTATCGTCATCGGTCTTTCCGATGAGCGCGCTCGCCCGGTGATGACGGAAGTCTATCGTCCGCTCTACCTCAACCAGTCACCGCTGTTGTTTACCACCCGTCGCACGTCCGAGCTGATCAAATACGCCGGGAACGCCTTCCTTGCCATGAAGATCACCTTCATCAACGAAATGGCGGACCTGTGCGAAAAGGTTGGCGGCGATATTCAGGATGTTTCGCGTGGTATCGGCCTCGATGGCCGTATCGGTGCAAAATTCCTTCATGCCGGTCCCGGCTATGGTGGCTCCTGCTTCCCCAAGGATACGCTGGCTCTCGCGAAGACGGCACAGGACCACGACAGCCCTGTTCGCCTGATCGAGACGACAATTGCTGTCAACGACAGCCGCAAGCGCGCCATGGGCCGCAAGGTCATCGCAGCCGTAGGCGGCGATATTCGCGGCAAGAAGATTGCGGTTCTCGGCCTCACCTTCAAGCCGAATACGGACGACATGCGCGACAGCCCTGCAATCGCCGTCATTCAGACGCTTCAGGATGCGGGTGCCAAAATCACGGGCTATGATCCAGAAGGCATGGCCAACGCCAAGCATTTGATTGAGAACATCGAATATGCCCAGGGACCGTACGAGGCAGCGCAGGATGCGGATGCGCTGGTGATCGTCACCGAGTGGAACCAGTTCCGCGCGCTCGATCTCGACCGCCTAAGAACGAGCATGAAGAGCCCGGTACTTGTAGACCTGCGCAATATCTATCGACCGGAGGAGGTAACGGCGCACGGCTTCACCTATTCCAGCATCGGTCGCGCGGAATAAGCGTAGGAAGGCACATCTGACATGCGTTATCTCATCACTGGCACTGCGGGTTTCATCGGCTTTCACCTTGCAAAACGCCTTCTGGACGACGGCCATTTCGTCGTGGGCTTCGATGGCATGACGCAATATTACGATGTTGCTCTGAAGGAAAAACGCCACGCGATCCTCTCCCGCTCCAACGGCTTCAAGGCATCCATAGGCATGCTCGAGGACGCCGACGCGCTGAACCGTGCCGCCGATCTTGCAGAGCCGGAGGTGATCATCCATCTCGCGGCGCAGGCGGGCGTTCGTTACAGCATCGAATGCCCCAAGGATTACGTAAACTCCAATCTCATAGGTTCCTGGAACATTCTGGAGCTTGCCAAGAACCTTAAGCCGAAGCATCTGATGCTGGCGTCGACATCGTCGATCTACGGTTCGAACGAAAAGGTTCCGTTTGCCGAAAGCGACCGCGCCGACGAGCCTATGACCATTTATGCGGCGACGAAGAAGTCCATGGAACTGATGGCTCACAGCTATGCCCATCTCCACAAGGTTCCGACGACCGCGTTTCGCTTCTTTACGGTCTATGGTCCGTGGGGTCGTCCGGACATGGCGCTGTTCAAGTTCGTGGATGCGATTTTGAAGGGCCAACCCATCGATATCTACGGCGAAGGTCGGATGAGTCGCGATTTCACCTATATCGATGATCTGGTCGAAGGCATCATCCGCCTCAGTCACATCACGCCCTCGGAGGACAATCGCGTTACCGAAGATGGCGTCACGGACACGCTGTCGAAGCACGCGCCCTTCCGCGTGGTGAATATCGGCGGCGGACAGCCAGTCGAATTGATGCGTTTCGTTGAGACGGTCGAGAATGTCCTTGGCGAAAAGGCAATACGCAATATGCTGCCTATGCAGCAAGGGGATGTGCCGCGCACCTATGCTTCGCCGGATCTGTTGCGTGCTCTGACTGACTACGCGCCGGAAACGC
The DNA here is from genome assembly GCF_013322225.1 of Agrobacterium larrymoorei. Lineage (GTDB taxonomy): Bacteria > Pseudomonadota > Alphaproteobacteria > Rhizobiales > Rhizobiaceae > Agrobacterium > Agrobacterium larrymoorei_A. Next base: position 25,445 of record NZ_JAAMFB010000028.1, on the reverse strand, counting down.
CCGTCGAAACGGGCGTCGAGAAATTTGTCGAATGGTATCGTGGCTTGAAAGCGGAAGCATAAGCTTCCGGACCGTTAGCCTTCGGCCTCGCCATTTTCGCCATTCTGCAACAGACCTGCGATTGCTGCGCAGTTCGGATCGCTGGTGTCGAGAAGTGATACCGGCGATGTCAGGCCGAAGCTGAAACCTGCGATGGTGGCGATTGCCCAGGCCGGATCTTCCCCAGCCCGGTTCAAAAGCTTGGGTGCCTGCGCCGAAACGCATTGCTGTGACTGCTGGATAAGCTGGGTAGAGGCATTCGCACGGTCGAGACGCTCGCGAACTTCCGCCTGAAGCGGATCGACCACGAAAAGAGTAACAAACCAGGCAACAATATCTGCAAACATAGAAAAACCTCTGCACACACGGCGTAATGTCGGAAGAGGTCCGACATCGTGAAAGCGCCGGGACTTTCACCAGAGGGGCCCGGACCAGCGGGTCAGGGCAGATGTGGGATCGCGCCTTTCTTCTTCAAGATGGGCGTGATGAAATTTTCTGCTCACTGCTCAGCCGTGGCAAACAGTTCTTCGAATCTAGATCTGGCCCGTGATGGAAAATCGATGTCGCGATAGCTTTGAGGCAACGTTGCTTCTCCGACCTTGATCAGCATTACCATGCCCATGCCGTAATGCGGCGAGCATTTGATGCCGTAAAAGCCCTGAGTATCGAAGGTGATTTCGACCTCTTCGTTGATCTTGCCTTTGAAGCCTTCCGCGCCATCCGGCACCATGCCGTCGATGGTCGCGGCATTGTGGCTCTTGTTGGTGGCGATGAATTTCACCGTGTCGCCGGGCTTTACGACGAGAAAGTCCGGTTCGAAAACCATAGAACCTTTTTCACCCCGATTGAGCATTTTGACTTCAAGTGTTTCGGCCAGAACAGAGTAGGACGTTGCAACCAGAACGAATAGGGTCGCGACGACATGCACGACAGTTTTCACTTTATCACCTTTAAGGACGGAATATCGTTGAGCGTGGGAAGTCGATAGCGGATATGACATCTGTCCGGCCCGCTTCGTTCGACGTCCACATCCACGCCGAAAACATCGCTTATGAGCTCCGGTGTAAAAACGCTGCATGGCTTGCCGAGCGCAACAAGCTGCCCAGCCTTCATGACCGCGATGCGGTCGCAGAACATCGCCGCATGGTTGAGATCGTGAAGCGCTGCGGCGACCGTCAGGCGCTGTTTGCGCACCAGATGAAGAAGCGAAATCTGGTGGCCGATGTCGAGATGGTTCGTCGGCTCGTCCAACAGGAGGATTTTCGGCTGCTGCGCAAGGGCACGGGCAATGTGCAGGCGCTGCCTCTCCCCGCCCGAAAGCGTATGCCACATGCGCTTGCCGAAGCCTGCCATGTCCACATCCACCAGAGCCTGATCCACGATGGCGTCACCGATTTTGGACCACGGCGAAAACGCACCGAGATGGGGCGTGCGACCAAGCTCGACAGCCTGCCGGGCATTTATGCGCTCCTGCGTTTCGGCCTGCTGTTCCACAAGAGCGATACGGCGGGCGATATCGCGTCGTTCCAGCGTATCCATCGCTTTTCCGTCCAGCGTCACATCGCCGGATTTTGGTTTCCGCAAGCCAGAAAGCAATGCCATGAGGCTCGTCTTGCCTGACCCGTTTGGACCGACAATTCCGAGAAATTCGCCCTCGACGATATCGAGGCTTACATCTTTGACGATATCGACACCGCCAGCAGTCCAATAGAGATTTCGTGCTGACAACATCAGACGGTCCTCCTGCGCTGGGAAAGAATGAGCGCGAATGCGGGAGCGCCAAAGAGTGCGGTAATGACACCGATAGGCAGGACTTGCCCTGCGATGATGGTCCGCGACAGAATATCGGCTGCGATCATGAAGATCGCTCCAATCAATGCGGATGCAGGCAAAAGACGTCCGTGACGCACGCCGACGACCATGCGGGCAGCATGGGGAATGACAAGCCCGATGAAACCGATGGAGCCGACGATGCTGACCATGACAGCCGTCATCAGCGCTGAAACACCGGTGAGAACGATATAGACGCGACGCACAGGAATGCCGAGAGACGCAGCGGATTCGGACCCGAAAGTGAAGGCATCCAAGGCCCGGGCGTGCCACAGGCAGACAACGAGGCCGAATAACGCCACCGGCAGCGCCAGCGAAACATCCGGCCAGCGAACACCTGACAGGTTGCCGAGCAGCCAGAACATGATGCCACGCGCCTGTTCCGCATTCGCGGCTTTGGTAACGATGAAAGAGGTCAGCGCGTTGAACAGCTGCGAGCCTGCAACGCCTGCCAAAATGATGGCGCTGTTTCCGCGCCCGGCCCTGAGCGCAAGCAGGCTGACCAGCGCGAAAGCGACGAGCGCGCCAAGAAATGCACCTATTGGCATAGTCAGCATGCCTGCCCCGAAGCCGAGAATGGCGACACCGACCGCACCGGTGGATGCACCTGCCGAAATGCCGAGGATATAAGGGTCGGCCAGAGGATTGCGCAGTAGCGATTGCAGCACGACGCCCGAGAGCGCCAGGGCCGCACCGCAACAGGCGGCCACCACCGCGCGGCTGAGCCGGTAGTTCCAGATAATACCTTCATCGATGGCATCCAGCGGATAACCCGCGTTCCAGAGCCGGTTGGCGACGGTCTTGGCCACCACATCCATAGGGATCGAAGTCTCCCCGATAGATGCCCCGAGCCAGAGCGCGAAGATGAGGCACCCGGCCGCAACAAGCGCGGCACGGATGTAAAATAAGGGAATCTTCATCGGATCACTTCGAAAGGCCGAGCTGAACGATCTGGTCAGCCAGCACTTCGATGCCGTCGATGGTGCGGATCGTCGGGTTCATCGCCTGCGCATCCATCACCACGACATGGTTCTGCTTGACTGCCGGCATAAGGCTCGTGACCGGGTCTTCCTTCAGAAACTTCTGCTTCACGGCGACGTCGTCGGCTGGAAAGCGACGGCGATCCATCTTACCGGCAACGATGATCGTCGGCTCAGACTTAGCAATTGTTTCCCAACCAACTGTCGGCCATTCTTCATCGCTATCAATGACGTTCTTGATGCCAAGTGCGGACATGATGTAGCCCGGCGCGCCGTTCTTGCCAGCAACATACGGGTCGATATCGAGTTCGGCACTGGAGAACCAGAAGACGGCGGAAAGCTTGCCATCGACAGAAGCTATCTTCTTACGGGCAACGTCTTCACGGGCCTTCAGATCGACCACCAGCTTTTCACCACGATCCTGCACGTTGAATATCTCGGCAAGCTCGGAGATTTCCTGATAGATCAGGTCCATGGTGAAAACGGAATGGCGTACGCCATCACCACCGCCGCTATTGTCCTTGCCAGTGCAATCGGCCGGAGACGTGTAAACGGGAATGCCGAGTTCTTCGAACTGCTCCGGCTTTGCAACGATGCCTTCCGGTCCGACATGCCACTGGAACTGTGCCGTTACCAGATCGGGCTTTTTGGTAAGGACGCTTTCGAAGCTTGGATCGTTATCCGCCAGACGCTCGACCTTGGCATCTGCATCTTCATACCCCTTTAAAACCGGGCCAATCCAGACAGCGGTGCCGACAACTTTGTCTGCGAGACCAAGCAGATACAGAATTTCCGTCGTGCTCTGCCCGAGAGACGCGGTGCGTTGTGGAGCATGCTTGAAGACAACGTCCCTGCCGCAATTTTTGAGTGTCAACGGATACTGCGTTTCCGCTGCTTGTCCCGTTGAGGGAAACCCTGCCATGGACGCCATGGCAAAAGCAGCGGCCAACAATACCTTCTTCAAATTAAATCTCATTTCCCGATAGTCCCCGAAATCGTCAGCAGCGCAGTCAATGCGCTGAGCTGTTATATGAATAAACACTCACGCCGCAGACGCGCGCAGGGACAGGTTTCGAAACCGGGAAAAAGGCAGATTGAGTGTTGCGCTTCGCAGCGCGAAAATCGATCATGACGTCTCCTGTTCAGGGCATCCCCGCCCGTGACATTGGAATGAACTCGCGACGGCAGGTCTCCTGGCTCGCAGATAATCGTCTCACCTGCCTTCCCACGAAAATTCGCAGTGGCCTGACGCATTGGCATGCGCCACAAGGGTTCGACAATCCGCTTACAGTTGCGGGGGCAGCCACGGCATTGATCCCGAAAGATCGCACCGCGTTCCCTATTATTCCTAACGATCACTCGCTTGGAACCGTCGCAACCAGATAGAACTATTCCCAACCCTCCGTCAAGCATGATTTTGTAATGTTATTACATATCAATTGCAAGCCATAAAAATGTGCTGACCGGTCATACCAGTCAGCACACTGAGCAGATCATACCAGACTGGAAATCGACTACGGCAAGGCGTAGGCGATGACGTAATCTCCTGGCTTCGTTCCTACAGAACCATGCCCGCCAGCGACGATAACGACATATTGCTTACCGTTCAGAGCGTAGCTCATAGGTGTAGCTTGACCGCCTGCCGGTAGACGCGCCTCCCATAATTGTTTTCCAGTCGTCAAATCATAAGCGCGTAAATAGTCATCCACGGCGGCACCAAGGAATGCAACGCCTCCCTTGGTAATCATCGGACCACCGATGCCGGGAACGCCGACTTTGAAAGGCAATGGAAGCGGGGTCATATCATAGACGGTACCGTTCTTGTGCTTGTAGGCAATGTCGCCGGTTCTGAGATTGGCGCCAGCGACGTAACCCCACGGTGGTGCCTGGCATGGGATACCGAGAGGTCCAAGAAACGGACCCATAAACACACCGTAGGGAGCTCCGTCATTTCGGTTTAGGCCCTGTTCGCTGCCCTTTTCATCCTGACCTTTCGGCGGGATTTGAGCGCGGGGAACGAGTTGAGAGGTGAATGCCAGATAGGTCGGCATTCCAAACATGACCTGACGTTCGGGGTCTACCGCAACGCTGCCCCAATTGAATGTCCCGAAATTACCGGGATAGACGATCGTGCCATTCAAGGACGGTGGCGTATATCTACCCTCATAGTTCAACTGGTGGAATTTGATACGGCATGCCAACTGGTCGAACATGGAGACACCCCACATGTTCTTTTCCTGCAGAGGATCCGGCTTAAAGCTCAGGGCAGATGTTGGCTGGGTCGGCGCTGTAAAGTCTTCCGGGATAGCGCCGCCTGGCGCTGGTTCTTCGGTGACGGCAAGAATAGGTTCACCGGTTCTGCGATCAAGCACGTAGATGTCACCCTGCTTCGTAGGGCCAACAAGCGCGGGAACAGTCTGTCCGTCTTGCTTTGTGATATCCAGAAGTACAGGCTGGGCAGGAACGTCCATGTCCCAGAGGTCGTGATGAACGGTCTGCCGAACCCATCGATCCTGCCCGGTATTCACATCCAGAGCCACGATTGATGAGGAGTATTTCTCAACACTTTCGCTGCGACCCATCCCGAGCTGATCCGGCACCTGATTGCCGAGCGGTATGTAGACCAGTCCAAGCGCTTCATCGACGCTGAATACCGACCAGCTATTCGGGGAGTTGGTTGTGTAGGTTTGACCTGCGGGGAGCGGCCGTGTCTGTGTCGGGTTTCCGGAATCCCAATTCCAGATCAGTTCTCCGCTGTTGACATCGAAAGCGCGGATGACGCCGGATTGCGAATGCGTCGAGTAGTTATCGTTTACGGCACCGCCGATGATGATCTTGTTTCCAACCACAGCTGGCGGTGAGGTTGAATAATAGTATCCGGCGGGATTGTATTGCATTCCCGCTTCCAGACGCAGCGTTCCTTGATCAGCAAACGACGTGCAGACCTGACCCGTTGCCGCATCCAGCGCGATCAGCCTTGCATCAGAGGTTGGCAGGTAAACCCGCTGGGAGCATTGAGCTCCAGCTTGCGCGTTCGGCTCCGCATAATAGCTGACGCCTCGGCACGTTTGATGCTGGCGGTCGGGATTAAGACCAGCATTGGGATCGTACTTCCACTTTTCTTTGCCCGTCGCAGCATCGACTGCAATGGCCCAATTATGTGGTGTGCAAAGATAAAGGGTGTTGCCGATTTTGAGGGGCGTGACCTGATAGGTTGTTTCACCTACGTCTTCAGGCAGCTTCACGTCTCCGGTCTGATAACGCCAAACCTCCTTGAGATCGCCGACATTCTCGGTCGTGATCTGTGCCAGGGGCGAGTAACGCTGGCCGTAATTGGTGCGGCCATACTGGTGCCATTCGTCATCAGGCACCGGGTTTCCGTATGAGGGAGAGTTGGACATCACCTCTGTCGAAAGCTCACCTTCGAGGTCGTGCGGGTCCTGCGTCATCGCGAATGCAGCAACTCCGATGGACGCGATGACGACGGCAAGAAGCGGAACGGCATTGGCGCCATAACGAATGCCCGTCGGACTGACGAAGCCAAGAGGCTTTCTGATCCATGGCATCAACATCCAGACCCCCACGAGGATTATGAATCCTCCGCGCGGGCCTAGCTGCCACCAATCGAACCCGACCTCCCAGATCGCCCAGAGTAGCGTAACGAGTACGAAAAGGGCATAGAAGTGCAAAGCGGTCTTGTCCCGCCTGAACAAAAGGACGGCAGTCAACACGAATGCCAAACCGGCAAGCAAGTAATAAACACTACCACCCAGCATGACGAGTTGTGAGCCGAAGCCACAAATTGCCAGGCCAATCAGCGCCAGAACGACCGCAGTGAACGTAACTGCCATGGAAAGATGCCCCCTATGGTACCCAAGCGGACAAACAGCCATGGGCCGAAAAAAGTTCCCGGCAAATGCATTTTTCTGTCTTTTTGTAGGGAACTTATCTTAGGAAGACGAAATACAAAGGCCCGATCGCGAGACCCTCACGCAAAAATCGGCCTTTTGACATGCGACTCCGGAGATATAGCGCAGAGTCTCGAATAGCGGCTCGTCATTTCGTCCGGCGGAATAAAAACACCGTTCACGACCATCGGTTCGATGGAAAGAACACGTACAACGGAGTGGTCAAGGCCAAGCGCATCAAACGCTACAGCCGATTCAAGTATGAGCTGAAATGGTCGGTAGGGTGCAGCTTTCCTACGAGACAGCGATCACAAACTGAAATCGTTGAAAGCTGAGACCGACCCCTCTTTGCCGACCTGCGAAGCGATTAGAGCAGCCAGCAGTATTCGAGCCTGGCCGGGACGTAGCGTTCTTGAATGGATCGCGCCCACAGCCGCCATATCGTAACCGCCGCCGCCGCCGCCATAACCGGCAACGAGAGCGCCAACGGGAACGCGGCTCGAGACCACGACCGGTACGCCTGCGTCACCACAACGTTTGACCGCCTCGACAACTTTCGGATTGGCGTTGCCAGAACCCAGTCCAGCGAGAACTATGCCGTTTGCTCCTGCCATCAAGCTTGCGTCAATATGCGTCGCCTCACATCCGGGATGGATTGCCACGACATCGACCCGGACATCCCTGACCGAACCCGAAAACGCAGGGCTTTGGGGACAGAGTTCAGCGCCAGCCAGCCCAAATGCATCACGTTCATCCGACGACTTTTTATAAAGCCCCCACGCTGGCAGCAGCTTTCCACCGAAGCAGAGCAGAACGCCCTTATCGCTATTAACGATATCGGCGGCGGCCTCTATGGCTGCGGCAAGATTTTCCGGACCGTCGGGCTGTGGATGATCTGCGGTAAACTGAGCACCGGTAAAGATGACAGGCTTCGAGAGCTTATGCTGAAGGTGAACAAGCAGGGCGCTTTCTTCCATGGCATCGGTACCATGAAGCACGACGACACCCGAGACCGCAGGGTCTGCCAGCTGAACCGCCACGGCATCGCTGATGTCCTGCATATCGGAAATGGTCAGGCTGGACGAGTCCTTCGCCATCAGGTCCACAAGACGCAGGTGTACGTCTGCGCGGAGCCCCGAAAGAAGCGCCTCCCCCGAAAGGGAGGGCTTTGCCGCGCCGGTTTCGTCGCGCTTGCTGGCAATGGTGCCGCCGGTGGCTATGACAGCCACCAGCGCTTCATCGATTACGCTCACCATCCGACTCACTGTTGAGCCTGCGTAGCATCGGCATTTAACGCCTGAGCTTTCGACAATTCGTGAATACGACTTCTCAACAGATACCACCCCCCTACTAGGACTGGAACGATGACGATGAGAGACCCGACAGTCCAAGTGCCCGCGGGATAATCAAGCGCCATCAGCACCAGAACGCTGAAGAGGAAGACAAGCGTCAGGATGCCGGTGTACGGCGCGCCGATCATGCTGAAATCTGGACGTTTCATCTTCCCCTGCCGGGCAAGATACCACAGCTTGAGCTGGCATAGCACGATGACACCCCAGGCGCAAATGATGCCAAGTGCTGCAACATTAAGCGCAATTTCAAATGCGGCAGCCGGGACCACGGCGTTGAGGATGACACCGATAACGGTGACGACTGCGGTAACGGCAATGCCTCCATAAGGGACGCCAGCCTTGTTCATCTTTGCCAGAGCAGCCGGTGCAGAGCCGGAAAGCGCCATAGAATGAAGAATACGGCCAGTCGAATAGAGACCTGCATTCAGCGAAGAAAGAACAGCCGTCAGCACGACGAGGTTCATGACGATATCTGCGCCCTGCACACCAATCGACCCGAAGAATGTCACGAACGGGCTCTCGCCAGCCTTGTAAGCGGTATAAGGCAGAAGCAGCGTCAGCAGCAGTACGGAACCGACATAAAATACCAGCAGGCGGAAGACGACGGTGCGAATGGCCTTTGGAATAATCTTGCGTGGATCTTCCGTCTCGCCTGCCGTCGTGCCGATCAACTCGATGGAAGCGTAAGCGAAGACGACACCCTGTATGATAATGAAGGCGGGCAGGATGCCATTCGGGAAGAAGCCGCCATTATCGGTGATGAGACTGAAGCCTGTTACATGACCGTCGATAGGCGTTCCGAAAATAACGAAGTAGACACCTACGATCAGGAACGTGAACAGAGCGACGACCTTGATGAGGCTGAACCAGAACTCAAGCTCGCCGAACACCTTGACCGAAAGCATGTTCATGCCAAGGACGATGACCAACGCGGTCAAGGCAAAGACCCATTGATCGATACCCTGCATCCACGGCACATATTGCTTGAAGAAGTTCATGTAGATCGCAACCGCAGTCACGTCAGCGACAGACGTCATTGCCCAGTTGAGCCAGTACATCCAGCCGACGGCAAAGGCCATCTTCTCTCCGTAGAACTCCCGCGCGTAAGACACGAAAGAACCGGAGGTCGGGCGATGCATGATAAGCTCGCCAAGCGCACGAAGCACCAGAAACGCGAAAAACCCGCAAACGGCGTAAACGAATATGAGAGCGGGACCGGCAGTGGCCAGACGCCCACCAGCGCCGAGGAAAAGTCCCGTACCGATTGCGCCACCGATGGCGATCATCTGAACCTGACGTGGCTTGAGGGCCTTGTGATATCCAAGCTCTTCCTGAGCTTCGATCTGGCGTTCGCGCTTCGCCTGCGTTAAATCACTCACTACTTTTGCTCCTCCCTGAGAGACGTGTCTCGCTCAGCACCAGAACAACCAATTCTGATGTTCCGCGACTGAGCTCAGCCTTAAAATTCAATATTCAATAAATTCGGGAAGCAAGACGCTTCCTGTAATGCTGCATGACAGATTCGGTCGCTTCATTATCGATCCTCCCCGAACTCGTCAAGCGCAACCAGCCATTGACGACAATCCGAAGCAGAGATAGACAACTGATTAAATCTGTCAAGCAGCTTTACAGATATGACGATTAGACCATCGGGAGGATAGAATGGACGATTTGCGCAATGAAAAAGATCTTTTAGGCATAAAGGGCATTCCCGCAGAGGCATATTGGGGCGTCCACACGGCGCGCGCGGCGGAAAATTTCCAGATCAGCGGGACGACCATCGGCCGCTATCCTTACCTCATTCGGGGACTGACCTTCGTGAAGGAAGCGGCCGCCAAGGCAAATCACGAACTCGGGCTGCTGGATCTAGAGCGGCTGAATGCCATCATACAAGCCTGCCGTGAGATCAGGGACGGGGCTCTGCACGAACAGTTCATAGTAGATGTGATCCAGGGTGGCGCGGGTACCTCTACCAACATGAACGCCAATGAAGTCATCGCCAACCGCGCTCTGGAAATCCTCGGGCATTCGAAAGGCGATTACGGAAGGCTGCATCCCAACGACCATGTTAACCTTAGCCAGTCCACCAACGACGCCTACCCTACCGCCATCAACATCGCTTTGATTGAATCCATAGATGAACTCGCGGCATCCATGCTTGTTCTTCAGGACTCATTCGAGCGAAAGGCCAAGCAATTCGATGGCGTTCTGAAAGTCGGACGCACACAACTGCAGGACGCTGTGCCCATGACATTGGGGCAAGAGTTCCGCACGTTCGCGGTAATGATTGGCGAGGACCGCGCGAGACTGATCGAATCAGCGGCTCTTCTCCATGAAATCAATCTGGGCGCGACGGCCATAGGCACCGGGTTGAACGCGCCGGCAGGCTATGCGCAACTGGCTTGCCAGTATCTTGTGCAACTGACAGGCAGGCCTCTCGTTACAGCTGCCGATCTCATCGAGGCGACACAGGACCCCGGTGCTTTCGTCCACCTGTCAGGCGTCCTCAAACGGGTTGCAGTCAAGCTTTCCAAGACCTGCAACGATCTGCGCCTGCTCTCCTCCGGCCCCCGGGCCGGGATTGGCGAAATCAACCTGCCGCCTGTGCAAGCTGGCTCCAGCATCATGCCGGGTAAAGTTAACCCGGTCATTCCCGAAGTCGTCAATCAGGTCGCCTTTGCGGTGATCGGCAACGACATCACGGTTACGATGGCCGCCGAGGGCGGGCAGCTTCAGCTGAATGCTTTCGAGCCAATCATCGTCCGGTCGCTTTCAGAAAGCATTTCTCAACTGAGCGCGGCGTGCCGCACACTGGCAGAGCGGTGCGTCGACGGCATTACTGCCAACATCGACATCATGGCACGGCGTCTGGAAGAATCCATCGGCCTCGCCACCGCCCTTAACCCCCTGATCGGCTATTATGCGGCAACAGAAGTTGCGCAAGAAGCGCTGGCAACCGGGAGAACCGTACCACAGGTCGTTCTGGAAAAGGGCTACATGAGTGCAGAGGAGCTGGTTGCCGCACTGAAACCGGAGCTTCTTGCGAACATCGCTGCGACACTTGATGATGCCTCCAATGAGAAGTTGGCGACCCTTCCAGCGGCATGAATATTATTGATTGATGCTTGCCCGGACCAGTGACATCGCGTCTGGGCAAGCGATCATGCAGGATCGAACCTCAGCCGGCCTTGGATTCGTCACCCATGATTGCCGTGACCACCTGTTTGACTTTTCCGAGGTGGGCTTCCATCGCGTTACGTGCAGCCTCATCCGATCCAGACGCTATCGCTTCAGCAATTTTCCTGTGTTCGACATTAGAAGCAGTACGTCGGTGAGCCATCAGGTTGAGAAGCTCGGACTGTTTGCTGACCGACTCGCGCGCATCCGCAATCACCTTGACGAACAGGGAGTTTCCAGACGCTTCCGCTATGGCGCTATGAAATTCAGAGTCCAGACGAACCCATTTATGAAGATCCTCCTGGACGTCCATTGCATCGCATAGTCTCAGTATTCCGCTAAGTTGCGCCTCACTGCGACGCACGGCAGCCCAGCCAGCGGCCGGAACTTCGATGAATGGTCGCGCTTCGATCAAGTCACGGGCGGAATAACCGCCGTAACGCAATTCGGGCGACGGCGAATCGGTCAACACAAAAGTGCCGCTGCCAGTTCGCGTCTGCGTCATGCCCAATGTCTGCAAGGAGCGAAGCGCTTCGCGCACGATGGGCCTGCTAACACCGTAATGTCCCGCAAGATGTGTTTCAGAGGGAAAGCGCGTGCCAATAGCCAATCGTCCGGACACGATTGCCAGCCTCAGATCTTCAAATACCGCCTCTGCCGCACTCTTGCGATTGATCGGATTTGTTTCAGATAACCAATCCATACTTAAGCTCATCATAGTAACTTTTATAAACAGGGAGAGGTTGTCAAGTCGTCGGACAGGAGTAGTGAGCTCGCAGTACGAAAGATAGAAAAATAAACAATTTGTCTAATTTTTAATCACGATGAAAAATGTTGCTAATCGACGCCCGTTGCGTCATTGATGCGGCTATGACGCTTCGTGATCTGACCATACTCGTGATCGATGAAAATGCTATCCGCGCCTCGATTATCGAGGAGGGACTGCGGGAGGCTGGCCATGATCGCGTCACGGTTATTCATGAAGTTCACGGCGTGGCGCGAATCATCGAGACGCTGTCTCCCGATGTGATCGTCATCGACCTTGAAAACCCCAACCGTGACATGATGGAGCACCTGTTCCAGCTGACGCGTACTGTAAGCCGACCGATTGCAATGTTCGTAGATCGCTCCGATACCGCCTCTATCGAGGCGGCGGTCGAAGCAGGGGTGTCGGCATATATCGTCGATGGCCTGAAGAAAGAGCGCGTCAAACCCATCCTAGACATGGCCGTCAGCCGCTTCAACGCCTTCAGCCGCCTGCAAAGGGAACTGGCGGAGGCAAAATCCGCACTTGAGGAGCGCAAGGTGATCGAGCGCGCCAAAGGAATTTTGATGAAGATGCGAGGCCTTTCCGAAGAGGAAGCCTTTGCCCTGCTGCGCCAAACCGCAATGAACGAGAAGAAGAAGCTGTCCGAGATCGCGCAAAGCGTGGTCACGGCTGCCGGATTGCTGATGTGACCGGCAGACACCGGACAAGGAGTGAATGCCATGACGGTAATTGATGATCTCAAGGCCAGACAATCCGGCCTCGCCGCGCCAGCCTTGACCGGCAATGACCGGCAGCGGACGCTGCGTGCAGGCTTCATTCCGCTGGTGGATGCATCCGTCCTGATCGCCGCCGCTGAATTCGGCTTTGCAGAGAAGGAAGGGCTGAAGCTCGATCTGGTAAAGGATGTTTCTTGGGCCAATGTCCGTGACCGGCTTGCCTTCCGCCAGTTCGATATCGCCCACATGCTGTCTCCAATGCCTGTCGCCTCCATGCTCGGCCTCGGCTCCAATCCATCCCCTACGATCACACCCTTTTCGCTTGGTCGTGGCGGCAATGCCATCACGCTTTCCACGCGCCTGTTCGAGCGAATGCAGACGCTGACAGGCCTTTCTGCCACGGCTGGCGCGCTCGAAAATGCGCAGAGCTTTAAGCGTGTGCTGGACGACATGCGGGCAAAAGGCGAAGCCGCGCCGACGCTTGGCATGACCTACCCCTTCTCCTCCCACAATTACGAGTTCCGCTACTGGCTAGCCGCTGGCGGTATTCACCCGGACAAGGATGTGAAGCTGGTCGTCGTGCCTCCGCCCTTGACTTCCGATGCACTGGCCGCAGGCGCTATCGATGGCTTTTGCGTTGGCGCACCGTGGAACATGATTGCCTGCGAACGCGGCGTGGGGAAGATCGTGGCGGCAAAGCAGGATATCTGGCCCTCCGCACCGGAAAAAGTCATCGGCATGCGGCCGGATTGGGCGGATGCGCAGCCGGAAAGCGTCGCAAGATTGCTGGTGGCACTGGATGCCGCCGCCCGCTGGTGCGACAGGCCAGAAAACCGTGACGAGCTGAGCGCAGCACTCGCCGATGTCAGATATATCGGCGCTCCCCAGGATATTATCCGCCGCGTTCTCGGCGGTGAATTCAGCATCGACAGCCTCGGCAACCGCCGGGTCATAGACAACTATTTCCAGTTCCACGATGGAAACGCCAACTACCCTCGCCCCGGTCAGGCGCTGTGGATCTACAGCCAGATGATCCGCTGGGGGCAGACCACCTTTTCGCAGGAAGGCATGACAGCAGCTTCATCCGCCTACCGGCCCGATATCTATCGCACCGCCCTTGGCGCGGCATCTGCGCCGGATATGGAGAGCGCAAGCGAGCCGTTCATGGACGGAATCTCCTTCGATCCAGCCAATATCGAAGCCTATGTCGAACGCTTTCCCGTCAGGAACCTACCGTTCGAAGGTGTGGAAAACGGCGACAGCTGATACGCAGGCTGCGCAAAATTAAAGCGCAGCCATAAATCCAGAGCTTAAATTATAATCCAAAATTCTTCGGCTCAAAAAATAAGCTTCATTCTTACCATCATTAATTTCCGCGTAATTACAGCACCTTATCGCCAAAAATCAAAAACTGGCACGGTGCTTGCATCTCATAATTCGCTCCGGTCAACGGCGATCGGAGCAGCAGGGCGCGCGATAAGCGCCTTCATACGACACAGACGTCGCAAGGTTTGCAGCCCGGAACTCTCCTCCCGTTCCGATGGCAGCAACACCGAGCGGCGTTTTTTTATTTTCTGCCTTCGCAAAGGACACGCCACCCAAGAGGCGGCCAAAAAAGGGGAACAAGCGAATGAAAAAAATGCTTTCCAGTTCGATCAGCCGCCGCGCGATCCTGAAGACGTCTGCCACTGCGGCGCTCATCACCGCCGTTCGCACCGCGTTCCCATCCGGCGCCTTTGCTGCGACATCCGAGCCGGAAGTCAAAGGCGCGAAGCTCGGCTTTATCGCCCTCACCGACGCGGCTCCGTTGATCGTCGCTTCTGAAAAAGGCCTCTTCGCCAAGCATGGCATGCCGGATGTCGAAGTTCTCAAACAGGCATCCTGGGGCGCAACGCGAGACAATCTCGTTCTCGGCGGCGCTGCCAACGGTATCGATGGCGCGCATATTCTGACGCCGATGCCCTACCTCATCCACACCGGCAAGGTGACACAGAACAATGTACCGGTTCCGATGGCAATCCTTGCGCGTCTGAACCTCGACAGCCAGGGCATTTCCGTTGCCAAGGAATACGCCGACACCGGCGTTCAGCTGGATGCCTCCGAGCTGAAGGCCGCGTTTGAAAAGAAGAAGGCAGAAGGCAAGGAAATCAAAGCGGCCATGACCTTCCCCGGCGGCACGCATGATCTGTGGATCCGCTACTGGCTGGCCGCTGGCGGCATCGACCCGGACAAGGATGTCTCCACCATCGTCGTTCCGCCTCCGCAGATGGTTGCCAACATGAAGGTCGGCAACATGGATGTGTTCTGTGTGGGCGAGCCGTGGAACGAGCAGCTCGTCAATCAGGGCATCGGCTTCACCGCCTGTACCACCGGCGAGCTTTGGAAGGGCCACCCGGAAAAGGCGCTCGGCATGCGCGCCGACTGGATCGAGAAGAACCCGAATGCCGTCAAGGCAATCCTCATGGCCGTGATGGAAGCCCAACAATGGTGCGACAGCATGGACAACAAGGAGGAAATGTCCGCAATCCTCGGCAAGCGCCAATGGTTCAACGTTCCGCCAAAGGATGTGCTGGGCCGCCTGAAGGGCGACATCAATTACGGCAATGGCCGCGTTGCCCACGGCACCGATCTCCAGATGAAGTTCTGGAAGGACGGCGCATCCTATCCGTTCCAGAGCCATGACAGCTGGTTTGTTGCCGAAAACATCCGCTGGGGCAAGTTTGCGCCTGACACCGACATCAAGGCGCTGGTTTCGCAGGTGAACCGCGAAGATCTGTGGCGCGCAGCGGCAAAAGACCTCGGCGTATCGGCTGCGGATATTCCCGCCTCCTCATCGCGCGGCAAGGAAACCTTCTTTGACGGAAAGGTTTTCGACCCGGAAAACCCATCCGCCTATCTCGAAAGCCTCAGCATCAAGGCCGCCTCCTAAGCCGCTTTGGCCCCTCGATGAGAGGAGCCTCAAAAGCGCTTGAGAAAAACAAATGACCGGAAACAGGACTGAAACCATGACCGCAACAGCCCGCAAGACAGACAGTACGGCCATGACCGCCGCCCTCCCGAAAGGCGGCGGTACCGTCATTGCCATTCAACGCCGCCCTGCCCCGGCTTTGCCCTTGAAAAAGATCGGCCTTGCGGTGGCCCGCAATGTCGTGCCCCCGCTGGTCGTACTGGTGGCGATGCTGGGCATCTGGCAGCTGCTCTGTTCCAGCCCCGGCGCAACGCTGCCGCCGCCAAGCCAGGTGTTTCAGGAAAGCTATGACCTGATCGCCTATCCGTTCTTCGTTTACGGTTCGCAGGATATCGGCCTTGGCTGGCGCGTTCTGGTTTCGCTGGAGCGTGTGGCATACGGCTTTGGCCTTGCTGCGGTTGCCGGTGTCATCATGGGTGCGATCATCGGCCAGTCCGTCTGGGCCATGCGCGGTCTCGACCCGATCTTTCAGGTGCTGCGAACCGTGCCGCCGCTGGCATGGCTTCCGCTTTCGCTGGCCGCTTTTCAGGATAGCAATCCATCCGCCATCTTCGTGATCTTCATCACCTCCATCTGGCCGGTCATCATCAACACCGCCGTCGGCGTGCGTAACATCCCACAGGATTACCGCAACGTGGCGCAGGTGCTGCGACTGAATCAGCTGGAATTCTTCTACAAAATCATGCTGCCGTCCGCCGCACCCTACATCTTCACCGGCCTTCGCATCGGCGTCGGCCTGTCGTGGCTCGCCATCGTTGCGGCTGAGATGTTGACGGGTGGTGTGGGCATCGGCTTCTTCATCTGGGATGCGTGGAATTCGTCGCGCCTGCCCGACATCATCGTCGCGCTCGCCTACATCGGCGTCGTCGGCTTCGTGCTGGACAAGCTGGTTGCGGCACTCGGCAAGATCATCACTCGCGGCGCAGCGACCAACTGAGGAGGAACCCATGAACGCCTATCTCAAACTCGATCATGTCGACAAATATTTCGACAAGGGCGGCAGCCGCGCCGAGGTACTGAAGGGCATAAACCTCACCATCGACAAGGGTGAATTCGTCTCCGTCATCGGACATTCCGGCTGTGGCAAATCCACCATGCTGAACCTCGTCGCAGGTTTGACCAAGGTTTCCTCCGGCGTCGTGCTGCTAGAAAACCGTGAGGTGAACGAACCCGGCCCGGAGCGCGCCGTCGTCTTCCAAAACCACAGCCTGCTTCCGTGGCTGACGGTCTATGAAAACGTCAATATCGGCGTAGAGAAGGTCTTTCGCTACACCAAGTCCAAGGCCGAGCGCCATGACTGGGTGATGCGCAATCTCGATCTCGTGCAGATGGCGCATGCCAAGGACAAGAAGCCGTCCGAAATTTCCGGCGGCATGAAGCAGCGTGTCGGCATTGCCCGGGCGCTCGCCATGGAGCCGAAAATCCTGCTGCTGGACGAGCCCTTCGGCGCGCTGGATGCACTGACCCGCGCCCATCTGCAGGATGCGGTGATGGAAATCCACGCGCGGCTCGGCAACACCATGATCATGATCACGCATGATGTGGACGAGGCCGTTCTGCTTTCCGACCGCATCGTCATGATGACCAATGGTCCCGCCGCCCATATCGGCGAAATTCTCGATGTTCCGCTCACGCGCCCGCGCAACCGCATCGAGCTAGCCTCCGACCGAACCTATCTCAAATGCCGCGAAGCCGTGTTGAAGTTCCTCTACGAACGTCACCGCTTCGTCGAAGCTGCGGAGTAATACCATGGCACAAAAACTTGTTATTATCGGTAATGGCATGGCTCCGGGCCGCATGCTGGAAGAACTGTTCGAAAAGGCACCCGGCCAGTTCGACGTCACCATTTTCAACGCCGAACCGCGCGTCAATTACGACCGCATCATGCTCTCGCCGGTTCTCTCCGGGGAGAAGACCTATGAAGACATCATCATTCATGGCGATGGCTGGTACATCAACCACGGCATTACGCTCTACAAGGGCCACCGCATCGTCAACATCGACCGCGATGCCAAGACGGTAACGTCCGATCAGGGCGTGACGGAAAGCTATGACAAGCTGGTCATCGCCACCGGTTCCGTGCCGTTCATCATTCCGGTTCCGGGAAAAGACCTCCCCGGCGTCATCACCTACCGCGATCTGGATGATGTGGATGCAATGCTGCTGGCAGCGCAATCGCGCGAAAAGGCCATCGTCATCGGCGGCGGTCTGCTGGGGCTGGAAGCAGCAGCCGGTCTTGCCATGCGCGGTATGGATGTGACCGTTCTGCATGTAATGCCCACGCTGATGGAGCGCCAGCTCGATCCGGCTGCGGGTTATCTGCTGCAAAAGGCAATGGAAGATCGTGGCATCAAGGTCATCACCAAGGCCAACACCAAGCAGATCGTTGGCACCGATAAGGTGGAAGGCATCGAGCTGGATGATGGCCGCATCATTCCGGCAACGCTGGTGGTCATGGCTGTCGGTATTCGTCCAAGTGCCGGTCTGGCGAAAGAGGCTGGTCTTGCCGTCAACCGCGGTATCGTCGTGGATGCGGGGATGCAGACATCGGACGGCGATATTCTCTCCGTCGGTGAATGCGCCGAGGTGGACGGAATGGTCTATGGCCTCGTCGCGCCGCTTTACGAAATGGCCCGCATCGCCGCTTCGCATCTGGCAGGCGATACTTCGCCTGCCTTCGTCCATGCGGATACGCCGACCAAGCTCAAGGTCACCGGCATCAACCTCCTCTCCATCGGTGACTTTGCCGATGGCGATGACCGTGAGGAAATCGTGCTGCGCGATGCCACCGCAGGCATCTACAAGCGCGTTATTCTCAAGGACAACCGCATCATCGGAGCGGTCCTTTACGGTGAAACCGCGGATGGCGCGTGGTTCAACGACCTGAAGAAAAAATCGACCGATATTTCGGAAATGCGTGACACCCTTATTTTCGGCCAAGCCTATCAGGGAGGGTCTCCGCTGGACCCTATGGCGGCCGTTGCAGCCTTGCCGGATGATGCGGAAATCTGCGGCTGCAACGGCGTTTGCAAGGGAAAAATCACCTCCACCATCACCGGCAAAGGCCTGACCTCTCTGGATGATGTGCGCGCCCACACCAAGGCCTCCGCCTCCTGCGGCAACTGCACCGGCCTTGTGGAGCAGCTGATGACGCTGACGCTGGGCGACAGCTACAATCCAACCGCCGTTCAGCCGATGTGCAAATGTACCGATCTCGGCCATGACGATGTTCGCCGTCTGATCAAGGCCAAGGGCCTGAAAACCATCCCTGCTGTCATGCAGGAACTGGAATGGAAGACGTCCTGCGGCTGCGCCAAATGTCGCCCGGCGCTGAACTATTACCTCGTCTGTGACTGGCCGGATGAATATGCCGACGATTACCAGTCCCGCTACATCAATGAGCGCGTCCACGCCAACATTCAGAAGGATGGCACCTATTCCGTCGTGCCGCGCATGTGGGGCGGCGTGACCAATGCAGGCGAGTTGCGCGCAATTGCCGATGTGGTCGACAAGTTCGAGATACCTCTCGTGAAAGTCACCGGCGGCCAGCGCATCGATCTTCTCGGCATCGAAAAGGAAGACCTGCCCGCCGTCTGGGCCGATCTCGGCAAGGCCGGGTTCATCTCCGGTCAGGCCTATGCCAAGGGTCTGCGCACCGTCAAAACCTGCGTCGGCCAGCAATGGTGCCGCTTCGGCACGCAGGATTCGACCGGCTTCGGTATTCGCGTCGAAAAGTTCATGTGGGGTTCCTGGACACCGGCGAAGCTGAAGCTTGCCGTTTCCGGCTGTCCGCGCAACTGCGCCGAAGCGACCTGCAAGGATATCGGCGTGATCTGCGTCGACTCCGGCTTCGAAATCCACTTCGCCGGTGCCGCCGGTCTGGACATCAAGGGCACGGAAGTTCTGGGCCTCGTCAAAACCGAGGACGAGGCGCTGGAGCATATCGTGGCGCTGACGCAGATGTATCGCGAGCAGGCCCGCTATCTTGAGCGCATCTACAAATGGGCCAAGCGCATCGGTTACGACGAGGTTCGCCGCCAGATCATGGACGATGCCGAAAAACGCAAGGGCTATTACGAGCGCTTTGTCTTCAGCCAGAAATTCGCGCAGGTCGACCCGTGGTCGGAGCGTGTGTCTGGCGAGCACAAGCACGAGTTCAAGCCCATGGCGACCATCGGTTTCAATCAAGCCGCAGAGTGACCGCTTGGCCGAAAGGCCAACGGCGCAGAGCGCTGGGTGGGGCGAGATGGAGGAGATTTCGCCCCACCCCACATTTCAACCGGACACAGGATGACGACAATGAATTGGGTCGAAATCGGCAATATTTCCGACATTCCGCTGCGCGGCGCGCGCTGTGTAAAGACACCATCCGGCAAGATCGCCGTCTTCCGCACGGCAGAAAACGAGGTCTACGCCATCGAAGACCATTGCCCACACAAGGGCGGTCCGCTGAGCCAAGGCATCGTGCATGGCGCATCGGTCACCTGCCCGCTGCACAACTGGGTCATTTCGCTGGAGACGGGCAAGGCGCTTGGCGCCGATGAGGGTGCTGTGCGCACGATTCCGGTTCGCAACATCGACGGGCAACTATCGATTGCCATCGAAAGCCTCATGATCGCAGCGGAGTAACCATGGCAAAAGAGGTCAAGACCACCTGTCCCTATTGCGGCGTCGGCTGCGGCGTCATCGCCAGCATCGATGATACCGGCGATGTCTCCGTAAAGGGTGATCCTGACCACCCCGCCAATTTTGGACGGCTCTGTTCCAAAGGCTCTGCACTGGCGGAAACTATCGATCTGGATGGGCGTCTGCTTTACCCGCAGGTGTATGGCCAGCGCGTACCGTGGGACAATGCGCTCGACCTCGTCGCTTCCAAATTTTCCAAGGCCGTTGCCGAACATGGCCCAGATTCCGTTGCCTTTTACGTCTCGGGCCAGTTGTTGACGGAAGATTATTATGTCGCAAACAAGCTGATGAAGGGCTTCATCGGCTCGGCCAATATCGATACGAATTCGCGGCTGTGCATGTCGTCTTCGGTCGCAGGCCACCGCCGTGCTTTCGGTTCGGACACCGTACCGGGGCTATATGAAGACCTGTTTACCGCCGATCTCGTCATCTTGACCGGCTCCAATCTCGCATGGTGTCATCCCGTGATCTATCAAAGGCTTGCAGCGGCGAAAGCTGAGCGACCCGACTTAAAGGTCGTGGTGATCGACCCGCGCCGCACCATGACTTGCGACATTGCCGATATGCATCTGGCTATCCGCCCGGATGGCGACGTGGCACTGTTTACGGGACTGCTCGCACATCTTGCAGACGGTTCCGCAATTAACGGCGTCTACATCGAAAACTTCACGAACGGTTTTGACGGCGCGGTGCAATCCGCAATGGAATTCAGCCTTGGCGAAATTGCAGAGGCGACGGGTCTGACGACTGCCGAACTCATTCAGTTTTACGAGCTTTTCGAACGAACGGAAAAGGTCGTCACCTGCTACAGCCAGGGCGTCAACCAGTCTGCAAGCGGTACGGACAAGGTCAACGCCATCATCAACTGCCATCTGGCAACAGGCCGCATCGGCAAGCCGGGCATGGGGCCGTTCTCGCTAACCGGTCAGCCCAATGCCATGGGTGGGCGCGAAGTGGGTGGCTTGGCCAACATGCTGGCTTCGCATATGGCAATCGAAAACGCCGACGACCGGGAACGCGTGCAGCGTTTCTGGAAAGCGCCCACGATTGCCAGAAAACCCGGATTAAAAGCCGTCGATCTCTTCAAAACGGTCGCGGATGGCAAGATCAAGGCACTCTGGATCATGGCAACTAACCCCGTCGTGTCCATGCCGGATGCAGGCGCCGTAGAGGCGGCACTTAAAACCTGCCCCTTCGTCGTCGTCTCAGATATGTTTGGCACAACGGACACCGCCCGTTACGCGCATGTGCTTCTCCCTTCGCTTGGCTGGGGTGAAAAAGACGGTACCGTCACGAACTCCGAACGTCGCATTTCGCGCCAGCGTGGCTACCTCGATGCCCCCGGGGAGGCGACCGCCGATTGGTGGCAGCTTGCGGAAGTTGCCAAGCGGATGGGCCATGTGGACGCTTTCACTTACTCTGGTCCATCGGAAATATTTGCCGAACATGCCGCTCTCTCCGCATTTGAAAACAACGGTTCGCGTGATTTCGATATCGGAGCTTTTGCTGATGTATCGGCAACGGCATACGACGAAATCTCTCCCGTCAATTGGCCACAGCCAGCATCCGGCCAGCACCAGACCACACGCTTTTTTGCCGATGGCAAATTCTACCATGAAGATGGAAAGGCACGTTTCATCGCTCCTGCTTTCCCGCAGACGCAGCGCACCGACCCGAATTTTCCGCTGACCCTGAATACGGGCCGCATTCGCGACCAGTGGCATACCATGACGCGCACCGGAAAGAGCGCACGCCTCTCTTCCCATCTGGCCGAACCTTTTGCCGAAATCCATCCCCGCGATGCAATGGATGCCGGTATCGAGAGTGCAGATCTGGTGGAGGTGGAGAGCTCGCTTGGCAAGGTGATCGTCCGCGCGCTGGTGACGCAGCGGCAGGCGCGGGGCAACATTTTCGTGCCAATGCACTGGAATGATCAGTTTGCAGCCAACGCCCGCATAGATAAGCTCGTGCCATCTCTGACCGATCCATTTTCCGGCCAGCCAGCATCGAAAAATGTGGCGGTCGTGGCACGCCGTTTCAAAGCGAAAGCCTATGCCTTTGCAGTTATGAGCGAACGCCCGCAAGCGCCGGATTGTGCATATTGGGCCTTGGCGAAGGCGGATGGTGGCTATCGTTTGGAACTTGCCTTCGAAAACACGCCGGAAGACTGGATAGTTTGGTCGCGCGGTCTTTTCGGCATCGACCCGCATATTGAACCGCTGGGCTATGCCGATAGTCGATCCGGCGATGTTCGCCTCGCCTTCTTCGATGGCGACAGGCTGCTGGCGGCACTGTTCATCGCAAATAAACCGGTTGCAGTTGCACGCAACTGGGCAGTCTCTCAGCTCTCGACCCCACATCAGGACTTGAGAACACGCTTTTCACTTGTCGCCGGTCGTCCCGGCGCGGATAAGCCGGATCCTGGCGCGACGGTCTGCTCCTGCTTTAGTGTCGGGGTGAACCAAATAACGGCCGCCATTCGCGATGGCGCTCACACGGTTGAAGCCATCGGCAAATGCCTGAACGCTGGCACCAATTGCGGCTCCTGCCGTGCAGAGATACGCGGCATCATCGACGGCTGCATGAAAACAGCCGCCGAGTAAACGCCACACCGTCCAATTGACAGAAGGACGCCGCGCGCATATCACTTTGCGCACTTCCGAGGGGAGCATCGAACGATGCTGAGATGGCGCTGAGCCGGACCCTTGAACCTGATCCGGGTGACGATCGCTACTGTTTTAATTGATTTCTCAGCCTTTTTATAAAGCAGCTCATTAGCAATTTCATTAGCAATTCGCCGCTAATTGAAGCAATGCTGCACCGGATTTAGACTTGCATTCCAGAAGGTGCTCACAAGGTCTCGATGCCGAGTTCCTCGGTGCGTAAATGGATCTTTTTTGTCACGGTGGTATTAGTCGTCGGAAACACGGCTTCCGCTAGACCTCGTGCCCGACGTCAAGTTTTGTAGCAATTTGCGTGGCATGTGAGGGTCGTTCAAAAACGTGCCCACACGAGAGAATGGAGCCGCCGTCTGTACGCGTCGACAGAGGGTGGACAATTTTCAGACCACTCTCCTCAAATCAACTTTTGCGTGTTAGCGTAGGTGGCAATTGGGGGCTTCGATGGCGATTCAGCTTGGTAGCATTTCTTTTGATGAGACAGTTGTAATTAGGCAGATGAAAACCGATTTCAGGGACGATTGGTTTCCTGATCCCATCGGATATAACGATTTTATTTCAGGGGGTCTGCTGCCGAATATAATTTTGGAAAACTTCCAAAAGAACCACGGTACATATACCCCCGCGCAGGCGCTGTTGCTGAACGTCCCAAAGAGCAATTTTACGCTTAGAGGCTGCCTCAAAAAGAGGTGTGTGATTTCAACAGGTTATGATTCCTTCGGATTTGCGAGATTCGATGGAGTTCAGAATGGCCTGGAGCGAAATCACCCGTCGGCAATATGCCCGGCGAACGGCACGATACGCAAGCGATATGACAGATGAGGAATGGGCACTGGTTGAGCCTTTTCTGCCCATGCCCCGCCGCCTGGGTCGCCCGCGGACCACGGATTTGCGTGAGGTCGTCAACGCCCTGCTTTACATCGCCACGACCGGTTGCCAATGGCGAATGCTGCCGAAGGATTTTCCGCCCTGCTCGACAGTGCAGCGCTATTTCTATCAATGGCGGGCATTGGGGCTGTGGTCCCGCATCAACCATCATCTGGTAATGGAGGCCCGCGAACTGGAGGGCAGAGAGGCCTCACCGACGGCCGGTGTCATCGACAGCCAGAGCGTCAAAACCACGGAAAGCGGTGGTATCCGGGGCTATGACGCGGGAAAGAAAACCAAAGGCCGCAAGCGTCATATCATCGTTGATACACTTGGTCTGATGGTCGGCCTCATGGTGCACAGCGCGGATGTCCAGGATCGCGATGGTGCTCCCGATCTCCTGAATTCCATTCGCTACAGGTGGCCGTGGCTGCTGCACGTCTTCGCCGATGGTGGTTACGCGGGCGACAAGCTGAAGCGGTGGCTCAAGAAGATCGGGCGCTGGACGATTGAAATCATCAAGCGCTCGGACAAGGCGAAAGGCTTTGAGGTCCTGCCACGGCGCTGGGTCGTCGAGCGCACCTTCGCCTGGCTCGGCAGATGTCGCCGATTGGCCAAGGACGTCGAAAAGTCCATCGCCTCATCAGAGGCCTGGATCATGATCGCCCACATTCGCCTCATCACCAGGCGGCTGGCAAGGTATGGATATCGTTGAAGACTTTTCGAGTCAGACTCTTAGATATGCCTTGGAAACAAGTTTTACCGATCGCGCAATCTATCATTCCTTGGCAATGCATCTCCTTCCATTTTACGATCGAACGATATCCCAATGGGTTTTCAGCCATAGAGCAAATGGAAGTGCAGTTGGTGATCGAAGCGACTCAAAGTACGTGTTTAGAAACGGAATACAGGCGTGGAATGACTTTCTTGGCTGCGTTCAGTCAGCAATCAAGCCCGGAACAGTCCTTCTTTCTACCGATCTTGCAAATTACTTCGAGAACATCAACCTCAAAAAGTTAAAAGACATTATGTTGGAGTCGGTTCCGTCATTGGATGCCGACGCCGGGCAAAAATCTCAGCTTCGCCAATATATCGAGCAGTTATTTAGTTGTCTGTCATCTTGGTCGTTTAATGTCGAAAGGGGGCTACCGCAGAACCGTGACGCATCGTCATTTCTCGCAAATGTTTATATGCGATCCGTTGATCAAGTTATGCTGGAAAAAGGATATACCTATTTTCGGTATATGGACGACATAAAGATCGTTTGTCCATCTGAGGGTGCCGCCAAGCTCGCCTTGAAAGAACTAATCTTGGTACTGCGTCCACTTGGACAGTTCGTGAACGGCGGAAAGACAGAGGTGGCTCGGAAAATCTGCACAGCTAGGATAAGTGGAATTTCTGCCTGACTTCAGCTTAAATGCTGAGAACAGGAGATACCATGACGAGACGACCGCGCCGGAACCATAGCCCGGCTT